>CAVZIO010000009.1:0-40581 GCA_963775415.1 uncultured Gammaproteobacteria bacterium | reverse complement strand
CCGGGCCTTTATGCCGTCAAGCCGGACTCCGGCCTTGCCCGGAGCGCACCCAAGCCCTTGTTTTCATTGAAACGGATCAGCAGGCCCTGACGGCGGCCTACCCGTCCGCGCGGCGCATCAGCGTGCTCTTGCCGAACAGGGAAGCGAGCAGGTCGACAGCGACCTCCGCCGTCCTGTTGCGCACGTCGAAGGCGGGGTTGAGTTCCATGATATCGACCGAGCCCAGCAGGCCCGTGTCGGAAACCATCTCCATGCAGAGCTGCGACTCGCGGTAGGAGGGCCCGCCCGCCACGGTCGTGCCCACGCCCGGCGCGATCTCGGGATCGAGGAAGTCGACGTCGAAGCTCACGTGCAGATGCGTATTCCCGTCGAGGCCGGCCAGGGCCGCCTGCATCGTCTGCCGCATCCCCATCTCGTCGACATAGCGCATGTCGAATACTTCGAAACCGATCTCGTGCACCAGGCGCTTCTCGCCCAGGTCCACGCTGCGAATGCCGACCTGCTTCATTACATCCGGCGAAATGACGGGCGTGGTGCCGCCGATTCCGGTCAGCTCCCGCGGCCCGTAGCCGCACAGCACGGCGGCCGGCATGCCGTGAATGTTCCCGCTCGGCGTGAGTTCGCTGGTGTTGCAGTCCGCGTGCGCATCGAACCACAGCACGCGCAGCTTGCGACCGCGCTCGCGGCAATGGCGCGCCACGGCGCTGATCGAACCGATGGCAAGGCAGTGATCGCCGCCAAGCAGGATCGGCAGCCGTAAGGCTGCGAGTTCGGCATGGTATGCGTCGTGCACGGTGCGGTTCCACGCCGCGACTTCGGCAAGATGCCGGTAGCCGCCCGCCGGCGGCTGGCCGGGATTCCCCGGACCCTGCAGGTTGCCGCAATCGCGCACTTCGACGCCCTGCGACTCGAGCATGGCCTGCAGCTGCGCCACGCGCAGGGCCTCCGGTCCCATCGACGCGCCGCGCGTGCCGGCGCCGACGTCGGTCGGTGCGCCGATCAGGGAAACCCTTTTCGCGGAATCCCCGATTGCCGTCGTCATCGCTGCGTCCCTCTCGCTGGTTTCCAATACTGTGAGCGACGACGGCAGCGCTCGCAAGTTCAGGCAATCCGCGCCGTGGTAAGCTCCGAAGGCCGCGCGCGGACAGGACCGAATTCAATGCGATCAGAGAGCGGCCATGAACACGGCAATCATTGAGCAAGGAATTGCGGCAACCGACCTGATCGCGATCGAGGCACGCCTCGGTGCACACAATTATAAGCCGCTGGATGTGGTGCTCGTTCGCGGCGAAGGTGTCTGGGTCTGGGATGCCAGCGGCAAGCGGTATCTGGACTGCCTGTCCGCTTACTCCGCCCTGAACCAGGGGCATTGCCACCCGAAGATCCTGGCCGCGATGGTGCGACAGGCAAAGCGCCTGACGCTCACGTCTCGTGCATTCCGCAACGATCAGCTGGCATTGCTGTACGAAGACCTCGCGAAGCTCACGCGCGCCCACAAGGTGCTGCCGATGAACAGCGGCGCGGAAGCGGTCGAATCGGCAGTCAAGGCCGTACGCAAATGGGGCTATGAAGTAAAAGGCGTGCCGGCGGACTGTGCCGAGATCATCGTCTGTTCCAACAACTTCCACGGCCGCACGCTTGGCATCGTCGGCTTCAGCACCGATCCGGATGCGCGCGGCGGCTTCGGGCCGTTTGCGCCCGGATTCCGCGTTGTGCCATTCGGCGATTTCGGGGCTTTCTCGGCGGCGATCAACGAGAACACCGTCGCCTTCCTGGTCGAGCCGATCCAGGGCGAAGCCGGGGTGATCCTGCCGCCCACAGGGTATTTCAAGCAGGTGCGCGAGCTCTGCAGCGAACGCAAGCTCACCCTGATCCTCGACGAAATCCAGACGGGCCTCGGCCGCACGGGCAAGCTGCTCGCCGAAGAGCACGAAGGCATCGAGGCGGATGTCACGCTGATCGGCAAGGCCCTGTCCGGCGGCTTCTATCCCGTTTCGGCGGTGCTCTCGAACTCCGAGGTGCTCGGCGTGCTCAAGCCAGGCCAGCACGGCAGCACGTTCGGCGGCAATCCGCTCGCCTGCGCGGTTGCGCGTGCGGCGCTCAAGGTCCTCGTCGAAGAGGGAATGATCGAGAACGCCGCACGGCAGGGCGAGTATTTCAAGACCCGGCTCGAGGACATCCGGAACGACCGGGTGCGCGAGGTGCGCGGGCGCGGTCTCATGCTCGCCATTGAGTTGCACGCCGACGCAGGCGGCGCGCGCCGCTATTGCGAAGCGCTCCGCGACCGCGGATTGCTGGCCAAGGATACGCACGAGAACACGATCCGTATCTCGCCGCCACTCGTGATCACGCGCGACCAGGTCGACTGGGCCTGCGAGGCGCTGGCGCAGACGCTCACGGCGGTCTGATTCTTGAACCCATCGGGTGGACCCGGGAGACGACCTTGATCATCTTGCGCGGAATGGCCTGCGCGGCGCTGTGCTGTGTGCTGGCCCAGGAACTGCTTGCGGCCGAGGCCTCGAAGCCCGCTGAACTCCCGGCCTGGCTCGCCGAAAAAACCCATGGCCTCAGCAATGAGCAGCGCGAGTTCCTGCTCTCCGACGAACCCGCAGGCTTCACCGGCACCCGCGAGAAGCTCTATCAGCGCCTCAGGAACAAATCCCCCGAAGAGATTGCCGCCTATGTCGACGGCATGATGACCGTCGTCGCGGCACGCAAGTTCGACCCGGCCAGGGACAAGGCTTCGATTCCGCTCAATACCGAATCGACGGACTTCAACCGCTGGAGAGTCCGGCAACCCGCGAGCCTGGAACCGAAGCGCGAACCGGGCCCGTTCTCGCTGAGCTACTACGCGAACTCGTGGCAGGCCGGCATTCGCACCTTCGCCGGCGCCCCGGTCGCGATCTACCCGGAAGACCTCGTTGCCGGCATGGTCGATGTCGCTATCGTCGGCGCGCCGCTGGACATGGGCTCCTACTACCGCGGCGCGGGTCTCGGCCCGCTGGCGATGCGCAATGAGTACGGCGCGGGCGACGTCGACATGTACACGATGGTCGATCCGACGGAGGAACTGAACATCGTCGATTACGGCGACATCGCGGTCGACAACATGAGCACGGAGAGGACGGTGCATCACGTCCGCGAGCGTGTCGCGGAGATTGCCCGCACTGGCGCCATTCCTTTCATCGTCGGCGGCGACCACAGCCTGGAGTATCCGAACATCGCAGGGCTTGCCGACGTGCACGGCAAGGGCAGCTTCGGCGTCGTGCACTTCGATTCTCACTTCGATGCCGGCAAGAACCGGCCGCATTTCATTACGCACGGCCAGCCCGTGTATCGCGCGATCAAGGAAGGACACGTGCTAGCGAAGAACTTCATCCAGGTCGGCCTGCGTGGACCCTGGCCGCCGGCCGAAGGCTTCGAGTGGATGCGCAACAATGGCATGCGCTACCACACGATGCCCGCGATCGAAAAACACGGCTGGGACGAGACCATGAAGCGCGCGCTGGCCGAGGCCCGCGAGGACGGCAAGAAGCTGTACATCTCCTTCGACGTCGACGTGCTCGACCCGGCCTTCGTTCCCGGGACCGGCACCCCGGTGCCGGGCGGGCTGACGATGCGCGAGGCGATTCCGATCGTGCGCGGACTGTGCGCGCAGGAAGACATGGTTGGCTTCGACATTGTCGAACTCGCCCCGCAGCTCGACAGCACCTACCGCTCGGCGCTGAACGCCAACTTCATCATGCACGCCTGCCTGACCGGCATCGCGATGCGCAAGAAGGGCATCACCGATCCGGGTTTCCTGTCCGAGCTTACGACCGAACACATGCAACCGGAGGCAGGCCTCCAGGGCGAGCGCGACGACAAGACCGAGAAGGTCGACCCGCTTTACGGGACCGGGCAAAAGCCCGGGGACTGAGCACAAGCGCGAATCCGTGCCGCGCTGACCTGAAATGTTCGCCCGCATGCTCCGCGATCCGCTGTTCGTATTCCTGGCGGCGGGCGCCCTGCTCTATGCCGCGTATGCAGTGCTTGAATCGCGCCGCAGCGAGCCGGTGCGCCTCTCGGCCGACGCGCGGGCCGTATTGATCGCAGATTACGAGGCGCTGACCGGCAAACGGGCGGGCGCCGATGACGTCCTGCGGATCGAGCGCGAGTATGTGGCGGAAGAATTGCTGTTCCGCGAAGCGCTTGCCGACGGCATGCACCTGCGCAACGTTGGGGTCCGCGCACAGCTCGTCGAGCTCATGCGCCTGCATATCACCGGACTGCTGCCCATCCCGGACGACGAGCAGCTGGTCAATCACTACGCGGAGCACCTCGAGCTCTACAAGTCCGAGCCGTCGATCAGTTTCGAGCAGGTTTACTTCAGCGCGCGCCCGGATGACGCCAGGGCGCTGGCGGCGAAGCTGCGCGATGGAAGCCAGGTCTCCGGTGAATCCTTCCGATACGGCCTGGAATTCCGGCGCTACGGCCAGAGCATGCTGCGCGGGATGTTCGGGCAGTCATTCGTCGCGGCGCTGTGGAACGCGCCGCTCGGCGAGTGGACCGGGCCAATTCAATCGACGCACGGCTGGCACTTCGTCCAGCCTGCCGAGCGACTGCCGGAGGCGCTGCTGCCTTTCGAGGCCGTGCGCGACCAGGTGGCGAGTGATTTCCTGGCCGCGCAGATCCAGCAGGCGGTGGATCGCCGGGTCGAGGAGCTCGCCCTGCGCTACGAGGTCGAGATCGAGCGCTGAGCCACGTTACTCCGCAACGGCCTCCGCAGCCGCCGGTTCCTCGCCGACCACCTCGGCGCCCGAATCGAGGAAGCCGCGATGCACCTCGTCGGCAGGCTTCTTGCGCCGCTGGGCGTGGAAGGAGAAGCCCGTGCCGGCCGGGATCAGGCGGCCGACGATGACGTTCTCCTTGAGCCCGCGCAGGTCGTCCTTGATGCCACGCACCGCGGCGTCGGTCAGCACGCGGGTCGTCTCCTGGAAGGAGGCCGCGGAAATGAACGAGTCCGTCTGCAACGACGCCTTGGTGATGCCGAGCAACATCGGCTCGTACACCGCCGGTGCCTTCTTCTCGCGTTCGAAGCGGTCATTGAGCTCGAGCAGGCGTGCGCGCTCGAGCTGCTCGCCACGGAGCAGCGTCGTGTCGCCCGATTCCTTGATCTCGACCTTGCGCAGCATCTGCCGGACGATCACCTCGATGTGCTTGTCGTTGATCTTCACGCCCTGGAGCCGGTAGACGTCCTGGATCTCGCGCGTGAGGTAATTGGCGAGCGCCGCGACGCCCTGCAGGCGCAGGATGTCGTGCGGGTTCGGCTCGCCTTCCGCGATGACTTCGCCGCGCTCCACGTGCTCGCCCTCGAACACATTGAGCTGTCGCCACTTCGGAATCAGCTCCTCGTAGCGCTCGTTGTTCTCGCCGGTGATGACCAGACGGCGCTTGCCCTTGGTCTCGCGGCCGAAGCTGACCGTGCCCGTGACCTCTGCAAGGATTGCCGGTTCCTTGGGCTTGCGCGCCTCGAACAGGTCCGCAACGCGCGGCAGGCCGCCGGTGATGTCGCGGGTCTTCGAGGATTCCTGCGGGATGCGCGCGATGACGTCGCCGACCGACACCTTCGCGCCGTCCTCGAGCGAAACCAGCGCACCCGCAGGCAGCGTGTAGACCGCAGGGATGTCGGTATTCGCGAAGGTGACTTCCTTGCCCTTCGCGTTCACCAGCTTCAGCACCGGGCGCAAGTCACGGCCGGCGGCCGCGCGCTGCTTCGGATCGAGCACTTCGACCGATGACAGACCCGTCACCTCGTCCACCTGCGACTGCACGGTGACTCCGTCCACGAAGTCGTTGAAGCGGATGAAGCCCGCGACCTCCGTGACGACCGGGTGGGTGTGCGGATCCCAGTTCGCGACGATCTGGCCCGGCACCACGGCGTTGCCCTCATTCGCGACGATGGTCGCGCCATAGGGAATCTTGTAGCGCTCGCGCTCGCGGCCGAACTCGTCGATGACGCCAATCTCGCCCGATCGCGAGGTCGTCACGAGGTGGCCTTTTTCGTGCCGCACTGACTTCACGTTGTGGAAGCGCAGCGTGCCCTTGCCCTTGATCTCGACCAGCGATATCGCGGCCGCCCGGGACGCCGCGCCGCCGATGTGGAATGTCCGCATCGTGAGCTGCGTGCCCGGCTCGCCGATCGACTGCGCGGCGATCACGCCGACCGCCTCGCCGATCGAGATGAGCCGTCCGCGGGCCAGGTCGCGCCCGTAGCACATGGCGCAGACGCCGTATCGCACGTCGCAGGTGATCGGCGAACGCACGGTGATCTGGTCGACGCCGTTGTTCTCGAGCTCCTGGACCCACTGTTCGTCGATCAGCGTCGAGGCCGGGACCAGCACGTCGTCGGATCCGGGCTTCGGCACATCGGTCGCGGTCACGCGGCCGAGCACGCGCTCACCGAGGCCCTCGACCACGTCGCCACCTTCGACGATCGGCGTCACTTCGAGGCCGCGCACGGTGCCGCAGTCCGTCAGCGTGACGACGAGGTCCTGGGCGACGTCCACGAGTCGGCGCGTCAGGTAGCCGGAGTTCGCCGTCTTCAATGCGGTGTCCGCGAGGCCCTTGCGGGCGCCGTGGGTCGAGATGAAGTACTGCAGGACGTTCAGGCCCTCGCGGAAGTTCGCCGTGATCGGCGTCTCGATGATCGAGCCGTCCGGCTTCGCCATCAGGCCGCGCATGCCGGCGAGCTGGCGGATCTGCGCCGCGGAACCGCGCGCGCCGGAGTCGGCCATCATGAAGATGGAGTTGAACGAGCCCTGCTGGACCTTGCGGCCCTTGCGGTCCGTGCCCTCCTCGTGGCGGAGCTGGTCCATCATCGCCTTGCCGATCTGGTCATTCGTGCGCGACCAGATGTCGACGACCTTGTTGTAGCGCTCACCGTTCGTCACGAGTCCGGACTCGTACTGGTCCTGGATTTCCTTCACTTCGCGTTCGGCGCCGGCCAGGATTTTCTGCTTCTGCGGCGGCACGGCCATGTCGTCCACGCCGATCGAGATCGCGCCGCGCGTCGCATACGAGAAGCCCGTGTACATCAGGCGGTCCGCGAAGATCACGGTTTCCTTCAGCCCGAGCGCCCGGTAGCAGGAATTGATGACCGCCTGGACGCGCTTCTTCGTCATGTCCTGGTTGACCAGGTCGAACGACAGCCCGCGCGGCAGCAGGTCGGACAGGAGCGCGCGGCCGACCGTCGTCTTTACCAGGCGGCGCTTGGTGGTCAGTTCGCCGGTCGCGCTCTTCGTGTATTCCACGATGCGCACCCGGACCGACGCATGCAGGTCGGCCTCGCGCGTCTCGTGCGCGCGATGCACCTCGCGCACGTCGGTGAAGATCATGCCCTCGCCCTTGGCGCCTGCGCGCTCGCGCGTCAGGTAGTAGAGGCCGAGCACGACGTCCTGCGACGGCACGATGATCGGGTCGCCGTTCGCGGGCGACAGGATGTTGTTGGACGACAGCATCAGTGCGCGCGCCTCGAGCTGGGCCTCGAGTGAAAGCGGCACGTGCACGGCCATCTGGTCGCCGTCGAAGTCCGCGTTGAACGCGGTGCAGACGAGCGGATGGAGCTGGATCGCCTTGCCCTCGATCAGCACCGGCTCGAAGGCCTGGATGCCGAGGCGATGCAGCGTCGGTGCGCGGTTCAGCAGCACCGGGTGCTCGCGGATGACTTCCTCGAGGATGTCCCAGACTTCGGGGCCTTCGCGCTCGACCAGGCGCTTGGCCGCCTTGATCGTCGTCGCGAGGCCGCGCAACTGGAGCTTGTGGAAGATGAACGGCTTGAAGAGCTCGAGCGCCATCTTCTTCGGCAGGCCGCACTGGTGCAGGCGGAGCGTCGGGCCGACCACGATGACGGAGCGGCCCGAGTAGTCCACGCGCTTGCCGAGCAGGTTCTGGCGGAACCGGCCCTGCTTGCCCTTGATCATGTCGGCAAGCGACTTCAGCGGGCGCTTGTTCGTGCCCGTGATCGCACGGCCGCGGCGGCCGTTGTCGAGCAGCGCGTCGACCGACTCCTGGAGCATGCGCTTTTCGTTGCGCACGATGATGTCCGGCGCATTCAGCTCGAGCAGCCGGCGCAGGCGGTTGTTGCGGTTGATGACGCGGCGATACAGGTCGTTCAGGTCCGACGTCGCGAAGCGGCCGCCGTCGAGCGGCACGAGCGGCCGCAGGTCGGGCGGCAGCACCGGCAGCATCGTCAGCACCATCCACTGCGGGCTGTTGCCCGACTCGATGAAGGACTCGAGCAGCTTGAGGCGCTTGGTCAGGCGCTTGATCTTGGTCTCGGAGGTCGTGCCGCCGATCTCCGTGCGCACCTTGCCCGTCTCGGTCGCGAGATCGATCGACTTCAACAGCTCGAGGATCGCCTCGGCGCCCATGCGCGCGTCGAACTCGTCGCCGTACTTCTCGATGGCCTCGAGGTACATCTCGTTCGACATGAGCTGGCCGCGCTCGAGCGGCGTCATGCCCGGGTCGACGACGACGAAGGCCTCGAAGTACAGCACGCGCTCGAGGTCCCTGAGGGTCATGTCGACCATCAGGCCGATGCGCGAGGGCAGCGACTTCAGGAACCAGATGTGAGCGACCGGGCTCGCGAGCTCGATGTGGCCCATGCGCTCGCGCCGGACCTTCGACTGCGTGACCTCGACGCCGCACTTTTCGCAGACGACACCGCGGTGCTTCAGGCGCTTGTACTTGCCGCAAAGGCACTCGTAGTCCTTCACCGGCCCGAAGATCTTGGCGCAGAACAGGCCGTCACGCTCCGGCTTGAATGTCCGGTAGTTGATCGTCTCGGGCTTGCGCACCTCTCCGTAGGACCATGACTTGATCATGTCCGGCGAAGTGAGCGCGATCCGGATCGAGTCGAAATTCTCGACCTGGACCTGGGGCTTGAAGAACTTCATGAGGTCTTTCATTCGTTCATCCTTCCTGCTCGAGCTCGATGTTGATCGCGAGCGACCGGATTTCCTTGACCAGCACGTTGAAGGATTCCGGCATGCCGGCGTCCATCGAGTGGTTGCCGTCCACGATGTTCTTGTACATCTTGGTGCGGCCGTTCACGTCGTCCGACTTGACGGTCAGCATTTCCTGCAGCGTGTACGCGGCGCCATAGGCCTCGAGCGCCCAGACTTCCATCTCGCCGAAGCGCTGGCCGCCGAACTGCGCCTTGCCGCCCAGCGGCTGCTGGGTCACGAGGCTGTAAGGACCGGTCGAGCGGGCGTGCATCTTGTCGTCGACCAGGTGATTCAGCTTCAGCATGTACATGTAGCCGACCGTGACCAGGCGGTCGAAGGCCTCGCCCGTGCGGCCGTCCGTCAGCATCGTCTGGCCGCTGGTCGGCAGGTCGGCGAGCTCGAGCAGGCCCTTGATCTCGGCCTCGCTCGCGCCGTCGAACACCGGCGTCGCCATCGGCACGCCGTCGACGAGGTTCTTCGCCAGCTCGAGGATTTCGGCGTCGCTGAAAGCAGAGATCTCCTCTTCTGGCCGCCCGTCGTGTTGTAGACGCGGTCGAGGAACTTGCGAAGCTCCACGACTGCATTCTGGGCCTCGATCATGCGACCGATCTTCTCGCCGAGGCCTTTCGCGGCCCAGCCAAGATGGGTCTCGAGGATCTGCCCGATGTTCATGCGCGAAGGAACGCCGAGCGGATTCAGCACGATGTCGATCGGCGTGCCGTCCGCGAGGTACGGCATGTCCTCGACCGGAACGATCGTCGACACGACGCCCTTGTTGCCGTGGCGGCCCGCCATCTTGTCGCCCGGCTGGATGCGGCGCTTCACGGCGAGGTACACCTTGACCATCTTGAGCACGCCCGGCGCGAGGTCGTCGCCCTGCGTGATCTTGGTCTTCTTGCCCTCGAAGCGGCGCTCGAACTCCTTGTGCTGTTCGGCGAGCCGCTTGCGCGCGGCTTCGAGCGCCTCCGAGGGACCTTCGTCCCGCATCCGGATTTCAAACCATTCTTCGCGCGGCAGTTCGTCGAGGAATTCCGTCGTCACGACGGCGCCCGCCTTGAGACGGCGCGGCCCGCCGCTCGCGGTCTCGCTTTCGAGCTCACTGCGCAGTCGCGAGAACAGGTCGTCCTCGAGGATGCGGCGCTGGTCGTTCAGGTCCTTGCGGACTTTCTCGATCTCCGCCTTCTGGATCGCGAGCGCGCGGCTGTCCTTCTCCACGCCATCGCGGGTGAAGACGCGCACGTCGATGACGGTTCCGTCCATGCCCGGGGGCACGCGGAGCGACGTGTCCTTCACGTCCGAGGCCTTCTCGCCGAAGATCGCGCGCAGGAGCTTCTCCTCCGGCGTCAGCTGGGTCTCGCCCTTGGGCGTGACCTTGCCGACCAGGATGTCGCCCGCCTTGACCTCGGCGCCGATGAACACGATGCCGGCCTCGTCGAGCTTGGCAAGCGCCGTATCGCCGACATTCGGGATATCCGCGGTGATTTCCTCGGGCCCGAGCTTGGTGTCGCGCGCGACGCAGGTCAGCTCTTCGATGTGGATGGTCGTGAAGCGGTCTTCCACGACCACGCGCTCCGAGATCAGGATCGAGTCCTCGAAGTTGTAGCCGTTCCAGGGCATGAACGCGACCATCATGTTCTGGCCGAGCGCGAGCTCGCCGAGGTGCGTCGAGGGCCCGTCGGCCAGTACGTCGCCCTTCGCGATCGTGTTGCCGACGCGGACCAGCGGCTGCTGGTTGATGCAGGTGTTCTGGTTCGAGCGCGTGTACTTCGTCAGGTTGTAGATGTCGACGCCCGGCTCGCCCGCCGTGACTTCGCCCTCGTTGACGCGCACCACGATGCGCGATGCGTCGACGGAGTCGACGGCGCCGCCCCGGCGCGCGATCACCGCGACACCCGAATCGATCGCGACCGTACGCTCGATCCCCGTGCCGACGAGCGGCGTGGACGAGCGCAGCGTCGGAACCGCCTGGCGCTGCATGTTCGAGCCCATCAGCGCGCGGTTCGCGTCGTCGTGCTCGAGGAACGGAATGAGCGCGGCTGCGACAGACACGATCTGGCGCGGCGACACGTCCATGTATTCGATGCGTTCCGCCGGCATCAGCGTGAATTCATTCTGGTATCGGCAGGAGACGAGCTCGCCGGAGAAGCGGCCCTTCTCGTCGAGCGGCGCGTTCGCCTGGGCGATCACGAATTCGCTCTCCTCGATCGCCGACAGGTAGTCGACGTCGCCGGTGACGCGCTTGTCGCGCACGCGCCGGTACGGCGTCTCGAGGAAGCCGTACTTGTTGGTGCGGGCGTACACCGCGAGCGAATTGATCAGGCCGATGTTCGGTCCTTCCGGCGTCTCGATCGGGCAGACGCGGCCGTAATGCGTCGGGTGCACGTCGCGCACCTCGAATCCGGCGCGCTCGCGCTTCAGGCCGCCCTCGCCGAGCGCCGAAACGCGGCGCTTGTGCGTGATCTCGGACAGCGGGTTGTTCTGGTCCATGAACTGCGAGAGCTGCGAGGAGCCGAAGAACTCCTTGACCGCCGCGGCCACCGGCTTCGCGTTGATCATGTCCTGCGGGTTGATCTCCTCATTCTCGGCGAGCGTCAGGCGCTCCTTCACGGCGCGCTCGACGCGCACGAGGCCGATGCGGAAGGCGACTTCCGCCATTTCGCCGACGCAACGGACGCGGCGGTTGCCGAGGTGGTCGATGTCGTCCACCTTGCCGTCGCCGTTCTTGATCGCGATCAGCGTGCGGAGCACGTCGACGATGTCCGACATCGCCTCGCCGTACTTGGCGACGAGCCCGCGGCCGGATTCGTCCTTGCGCAGGTCCGCGACGGTCGAGAAATAGCGGCCGTCGTACAGGATGCCCGGCTCCTCGAGCCAGCGCTCTGCCTCGGCGCCCGAAAGCGCCGGGGGAACTCGCGGTTCACGCGGCGGTTGAACTTCATGCGGCCGACGGCCGACAGGTCGTAGCGTTCGCCGTTGAAGAACAGGTTATGGAACAGGTTCTCGGCCGCGTCCTTGGTCGGCGGCTCGCCCGGGCGCATCATGCGGTAGATCTCGATCAGCGCCTCGAGCCGGGTCGTGGACGCGTCGATGCGCAGCGTGTCCGAAACGTACGGGCCGCGGTCCAGGTCGTTCACGTACAGCGTGCGGATTTCCGGCACGTTGGCATTGACGAAGCGCTCGACGAGCGCCGTCGTCAGCGCGTCGTTCGCATTGGCGAGCACTTCGCCGGTCGACGGGTCGGCCACGTCGTGGGCGAGGACCTTGCCCTCGAGGTATTCAACCGGCACGTGGAGCCGGCGCACGCCCGCTTCCTCGAGCTGGCGCACGTGACGCGCGGTGATCCGGCGCCCTTCCTCGACGATCACCTTGCCGTTTGCGCTGATCTCGAACATCGCGATTTCGCCGCGCAGGCGCTCGGGCACGAGCTCGAGCTCCGGGCCCTTCTTGGTCAGGTGCACGGTGTTGTGGTCGAAAAACAGCCGCAGGATGTCGGAATTCGAGTAGCCGAGCGCGCGCAGCAGGATCGTGACCGGCAGCTTGCGGCGGCGGTCGATGCGCGCGAACACGCAGTCCTTCGCGTCGAACTCGAAGTCGAGCCAGGAACCGCGGTAGGGAATGACGCGCGCCTGGAACAGGAGCTTGCCCGAGCTGTGGGTCTTGCCCTTGTCATGGTCGAAGATCACGCCCGGGCTGCGGTGCAGCTGCGACACGATCACGCGCTCGGTGCCGTTGACGATGAACGTGCCGTTCTCGGTCATGAGCGGCAGCTCGCCGAGGTAGACCTCCTGCTCGATCGCGCGCTTGACGCGCGAGGCGCCCGGCGACTCCTTGTCCATGACGCGGAGCCGCAAGCGGACGCGCAGCGGCGCGGCATACGTGAGCCCGCGCATCTGGCATTCCTTGACGTCGAACACCGGCTCGCCGAGGTAGTAGTAGACGTATTCGAGCGTTGCGTGGCCCGAGTAGCTCTTGATCGGGAACACGCTCTGGAACGCCGCATGCAGGCCGGCGCGCCGCAGGTGCTGGTCGATGATGGCCTTTTCCTGTTCTTCCGAGAGCAGTCGGCCGCCCGCGACCTGGCCGCCCGAGTGCGAGGACAGCTCTGCGTGCAGCGCGCGCGACTCGGCGAGCTGCAGGAACTGCGCGTACGACTCGGTCTGGATCGCGAGCAGCGGCGGGACGTCCAGAATGCCCTGGCGCTTGCCAAAGTTTTTCCGGATGCGCTTCTTCTCGGTGAACGTATAGGCCATCTTCATCACTCTGTTCTGTTATTCACAAAACGGTTCGCGCACAGGCAGGCGGCCGTCGCCCCAACGGGCGACGGCGTGCCTCATTCCAAGGCCGCGGACTGCGGGGCAGTGCCCTCGCATGGAGGTCGTTACTTGACCTCGACCGTGGCGGCGGCGTCTTCGAGCTGCTTCTTGAACTTCTCAGCGTCGGCCTTCGACACGCTTCCTTGACCGTCGAGGGCACGCCTTCCACCAGGTCCTTGGCTTCCTTGAGGCCGAGACCCGTGATCTCGCGGATCACCTTGATGACGGTGACCTTCTTCTCAGCCGGGTAGGCCTTCAGGGTCACCGTGAACTCGGTCTGCTCTTCGGCAGCCGGTGCGGCGGCGCCGCCCGCGGGGCCTGCCGCCATCGCGACCGGTGCAGCGGCGGTTACGCCGAACTTGTCTTCCATCATCTTCACGAGGTCGACCACGTCCATGATCGTCATGTTCGAAATCGCCTCGAGAATCTGTTCCTTGCTAGCAGCCATTGCCATCTCTCCAGATATATATATGTGTCAGTAACCCGAATCAGCCGGTCCGCCGCTCAGGCGGCCTTCGTGTCCTTGACCGCGGCCACCGTGCGCACGAACTTCGCGCAAGGTTCGGCCAGTGTCCGCACGAACTTCGTGACCGGCGCCTTCATGACGCCCAGGAGCATCGAGAAGGCTTGCGCCTTCGTCGGCAGGCTCGCGACGCGGTCGATTTCGGCGGCGGGATAAACCTGCCCGCCGAGGGAAACCAGCGTCGGGACCAGCTTGTCGTTGCCCTTTGCGAACTCCTTGACGACACGGGCGGCGGCGCCCGGGTCTTCCTGGGAGAACGCAAGGATCAGCGGCCCCTTTAGATTGCCTGCGATGCACTCGTACGGCGTACCCGTGACCGCGCGACGCGCCAGCGTGTTCTTGACGACCCGCATGTAGACGCCGGCCTGGCGCGCCTTCGCGCGCAGCCCCGTCAACTGCGAGACCGTCAGGCCACGATATTGCGCCGCGACGACCGAATGCGCGGTCTGCGCAACGGCCTGCACTTCGGTCACCATCGCCTGCTTGTCTTCCAGTCTCAGTCCCATCCAACCCTCCTAGCGGTGGGACCGGCCAGTGCTCTGACTCGGGTTCCACCATCTGCGCAGGCAACCATTAAGGGGCCGAACCCCGCCTGCGGTCTCCGATGGCCCGGGTGTAAGCCCGGACGTTCGAAACTTTCCTAGATGCCTATCGACGCGCGATCCACGGCGAGGCCGGGACCCATCGTCGAGGACAACGAAACGCGCTGCATGAACACGCCCTTCGAGGTCGAAGGCTTGTGCTTCTGTATGTCCGCAATCAGCGCCAACAGGTTTTCCTTGAGCGCCTCGGGCTTGAAGCTCGCCTTGCCGATCGTGCAATGGACGATTCCGGCCTTGTCGCAGCGGTAGCGCACCTGGCCTGCCTTCGCGTTCCTCACTGCGCCCGCGACGTCCGGCGTCACCGTGCCGACCTTCGGGTTCGGCATCAGTCCGCGCGGGCCGAGGATCTGGCCGAGTCCACCGACGACGCGCATCGCGTCCGGGCTCGCAATCACGACGTCGAAGTCCATCTGGCCCGCCTTCACTTTTTCCGCGAGGTCCTCGAAGCCGACGATGTCGGCGCCCGCTTCGCGCGCAGCGTCCACGTTCTTGCCCTGGGTGAACACGGCGACGCGCACCTTCTTGCCGGTGCCATTCGGCATCACGGTCGAGCCGCGAACCTGCTGGTCCGACTTGGCCGCATCGATGCCGAGATTGATCGCGACGTCCACGGTCTCGTCGAATTTCGCATTCGCGAATTCCTTGACGAGCGCGACGGCTTCGTCGATCGGATAGGCATGGCCGGGCTTCACGCGCTCGGTCCAGGGCTTCTTCCGCTTTGCCACGGTTGCCATGTCAGACGCCCTCCACGTCGACGCCCATGCTGCGGGCCGAGCCCGCGATGGTGCGTACGGCCGCTTCGAGGCTGGCGGCGGTCAGATCGGGCATCTTCGCTTTCGCGATCTCCTCGAGCTGCTTCCGGGAAATCTTGCCGACCTTCTTGGTGTTCGGCGTGCCGGAGCCCTTCTCGATGCCGATGGCCTTGCGCACCAGCACGGCGGCCGGCGGCGTCTTCAGGACGAAGGTGAAGCTGCGATCGCTGTACACCGTGATGATCACGGGGATCGGCAGGCCCTTCTCTTCTTTCTGCGTCGCGGCGTTGAACTGCTTGCAGAACTCCATGATGTTGACGCCCTGCTGGCCGAGCGCGGGGCCGACCGGCGGGCTCGGGTTCGCCCCGCCCGCAGGAATCTGCAACTTGATGTAACCCTGTACTTTCTTAGCCATCGTTCCTCACTCCCGGGTGCAAGCGCCTTGCGGCTCCCCGGTTCAGACTTTCTCCACCTGCCCGAAGTCCAGCTCGACGGGCGTCGAACGCCCGAGGATCTGAACCGCGACCTGCAGGCGGCTCTTTTCGTAGTTGACCGACTCGACCACGCCGGTGAAGTCGTTGAATGGGCCGTCGACCACGCGGACGACCTCGCCCGGCTCGAACAGCACCTTCGGCCTCGGCTTCTCGACGCCTTCCTCGACGCGGCGCAGGATTGCGTTCGCTTCCTTCTCCGTGATCGGTGTCGGCTTCTCCGAGGTGCCGCCGATGAAGCCGAGCACCTTCGGCGTCTCTTTCACGAGATGCCATGCCTCGTCGTCCATCGCCATCTGCACCAGCACGTAGCCGGGGAAGAACTTGCGTTCGCTGCGGCGCTTCTGGCCGGCGCGCATTTCGACGACTTCCTCGGTCGGCACCAGCACTTCGCCGAATTTTTCGTCGAGCCCGTGAAGCTTGATGCGTTCCTTCAGGCTGCTCGCGACCTTGTGCTCGAAATTCGAGTAGGCGTGCACGACGTACCAGTTCAAAGACACGAGATCAGCCTCCCTGTCCGGTCACGTGCCGGGCGCCCCAGGCGAGCGCCATGTCCACGAGCCAGAAGAACACGCCGAGCGCCATCACGAACACGAACACCACGAGCGTCGTGCGCCAGGTTTCCTGGCGCGTCGGCCAGACCATCTTGCGAAGCTCGACGCGCGAGGACTGGACGTAGTTCCACAGTTCGCGCCCCGGCTCCGACCAGTAGAGCAGCACAAGCCCGGCGATCAGCCCGCCGAGCACCATCAGCACGCGCAGCACCTGCGCGGTGTCCTCGAACCAGTAATACGCGACGACGCCGCCGACGAGCGCGGCAGCGGCCAGCACCAGCTTGAAGGCGTCGACCAGTCCGACGCCGGCTTTTTCGACTTGCTCGTTCATCCGTTTCCGATTCAGCGCTGGCAGGGCAGGAGGGAATCGAACCCCCAACCTGCGGTTTTGGAGACCGCCGCTCTGCCAATTGAGCTACTGCCCTGTCGTTTCGCGCCCTTACTTCAGCACTTTGGAGACGACGCCGGCACCGACGGTGCGGCCGCCCTCGCGGATCGCGAAGCGCAGGCCCTCCTCCATCGCGATCGGCGCAATCAGCTCCACCACCATCTTGATGTTGTCGCCCGGCATCACCATCTCGACCCCGGCCGGCAACTCGATGTTGCCGGTCACGTCGGTGGTCCGGAAATAAAACTGCGGCCGGTAGCCCTTGAAGAACGGCGTATGACGGCCACCCTCTTCCTTGGTCAGCACGTACACCTCGCACTCGAACTGGGTGTGCGGGTTGATCGAGCCCGGCTTCGCCAGCACCTGGCCGCGCTCCACTTCCTCGCGCTTGGTGCCGCGCAGCAACACCCCCACGTTGTCACCCGCCTGACCCTCGTCCAGGAGCTTCCTGAACATCTCCACCCCGGTGCAGGTGGTCTTGGTGGTCGGCTTCAGGCCGACGATCTCGATCTCGTCGTTGACCTTGACGATGCCGCGCTCGATGCGTCCCGTGACCACCGTGCCGCGGCCCGAGATCGAGAACACGTCCTCGATCGGCATCAGAAACGGCTTGTCGATCACCCGCACCGGGGTCGGGATGTAGCGGTCCATCTCGGCCACCAGCTTCACCACCGAGTCGGCACCGAGCTCACCCGCGGCACCCTCGAGCGCCTTCAAGCGCCGAACCACGCACGATCGGCGTGTCGTCGCCCGGGAACTGGTACTTCGACAGCAACTCGCGCACTTCCATCTCCACCAGCTCGATCAGCTCGGCGTCGTCCACCATGTCGCACTTGTTCAAATACACCACGATGTACGGCACCCCCACCTGGCGCGCCAGCAGAATGTGCTCGCGGGTCTGCGGCATCGGCCCGTCCGCCGCCGACACCACCAGAATCGCGCCGTCCATCTGCGCCGCACCCGTGATCATGTTCTTCACGTAGTCGGCATGGCCCGGGCAGTCCACGTGCGCGTAATGCCGCACCGCCGACTGGTACTCCACGTGCGCGGTCGCAATCGTGATCCCGCGCGCCTTCTCCTCCGGCGCCTTGTCGATCTGGTCGTAGGCCGTGAACTCGCCCCCGTTCTTCTCCGCCATCACCTTGGTCAACGCCGCCGTCAGCGTCGTCTTCCCGTGATCCACATGCCCGATCGTCCCCACGTTCACGTGCGGCTTCGAACGTACGAATTTTTCCTTAGCCACGACACACCTCTGTCTTCTCTTTCGTTATGGAGCCCACGACCGGAATCGAACCGGTGACCTCGTCCTTACCAAGGACGTGCTCTACCGACTGAGCTACGTGGGCCCAGGTCAACCCGACTGGAGCGGGTGATGGGAATCGAACCCACGTCATCAGCTTGGAAGGCTGAGGTTCTACCATTGAACTACACCCGCATTCCTTCACGCCGCGCATACGCAGGTAACGTGGGTCGCCAAAGAAGCCGAGCCACCGGTTGTTCGAACAACACTGGTGGAGGGGGTAGGATTCGAACCTACGAAGGCATGAGCCAGCAGATTTACAGTCTGCCCCCGTTGGCCGCTTGGGTACCCCTCCCAAATTGAGCCGCGTATTTTCGGTTGCGCGGCCCCTGCTGTCAACGCTCGAAAGGCCCCTAAGTGACTGATCCTGGAAAAGAGGACGTCCCCTTTTTCAAGGCAGTCCGTAGCCTCGAACGACCAGAATGGCGAGCAGGGGCAGGATCAACCAGAGGCCGAGGCCGAAGGCGATGCTTACCCGGACGCGCTCGACTTCGCGGGTCAGGGGTGCGAATGACGGGGCGGTGCGCGCCTCCCGGTTCCAGCGGATGTACTGAAGCGTCGGTGCAGACGCGCCACCAGAACGATGACGAGATAAATCGCAATCTTCAACCAGAACAACCGGTTAGCCAGGTAATAAGCCAGGTCCTGCCCGTAGTAAAGGGCGCGGGCGAGCCCGGTTGCCAGGCTCGCAATCAGCGCGAGGAGGTATCCCAGATCGACCATGCCGAGGAGCCGCACCTGGGTGCGGTCCGGCATGCGCCGGCACAACCAGTACTCCGTCAGGAGGAGTCCGGCGGCCACGCCGAAGGCCAGCAGGTGCAGCCAGGCAAAAACGGCGGCGATGATCGGCGGCCCGGCGGGCATTTCAGCTGCCGATCAAACGCGCAAAACCGGCAGCGTCCATATTGGAACCGCAGACGATGAGCCCCACACGCCGCCCGGCCAGCCGCTCGCGGAGCGGCCCCAGCAACGCGGCCGTCGCCGCGGCGCCCGCGGGTTCGACGGCGAGCCGCGCATGTTCCAGCAGGAACCGCATCGCCGCGATCATTTCGGCGTCGTGAATCCGCACGAGGTCATCGAGATTTGCGCGGCACAGCGCGAAGGAGATCGGCAGCGCATACGGCGCGCCCAGGCTGTCGGCAATCGTGTCGATCTTCTCGATCGCTTGCGGCGAGCCGGCGGCAAAGCTTCGAAACATCGTGTCGGCGCCGTAGGGCTCGACACCCAGCACTTCGCACCCGGGCTTCAGGAGCTTAATCGCCGAAGAAACGCCGGCCGCGAGGCCGCCGCCGCCGACCGGCACGATCACGGCGTCGAGATCCGGCGCCTGCTCGAGAAACTCGAGGCCGAGCGTGCCGGTTCCCGTCGCGACCCGGAGGCCCTCGAATGGATGGATCAGGGTGCGCCCTTCGGTGTCCTGGATTTCCTTCACTCGGCGGAAAGCCTCATGAAAATCCGGCGCGAGTTCGATCTCGGCGCCATAACGCCTGCATTCCGCGACGCGGAACGGATTGGCGCCGACTTTCATCACGACCTTGGCGCTCGTGCCAACGGATCGGGCGGCGAATGCAGCCGCGATTGCGTGATTGCCGGCGCTGATGGCGCAGATGCCGCGGCGGCGCTCGGCCTCGCCGAGCGCGAGCATGTTGAGGAGTGCGCCCCTCGCCTTGAAACTGCCGGTGCGCTGGAACAGCTCGAGCTTGAGGACCGGCTGCGTGCCCGGTGCGAAGGCGGCTTCGACCGCTGGCCCGATCAGCGGCTGCACGGGCGTCTTCAGGATGCGATCGCCAAGCAATTCGCGCGCCGCGCGAATCTCCGCAAGTGTCAGGCGCGGGGCCGGCCCAGGGCGGTCGTTCATCGCCCGGCATGGTATCGGATCGGCTGCAATCAGCGGCTTACCGCACTGCAAAAACCGGTTGTCGGACGGTGCTTTTCAGGGCAGGCCCCCGTCGGCATACTGATCCGGTTAGTCGCATTGAACGCAGAAAAACGCGGGGATCAGGGGAATGGAACGCCGTCTGCACAGTCGGCATCGGGCCCGCGCCACGGTCTACGTGGTGGTGCCGGGGCGTCGCGGCGCGCTATGCAAGGCCGATAACCTGAGCGCGAACGGGGTTTTCGTCCAGACGCGAAACCTCGGCCTCGCCAAGGGCTCCATCGTCGAGCTGGCGTTCGCGATCAATCTCGGGGCCGTCACCAAGATCCATCGGCGCAAGGCGATCGTCGCCCATGTCTCGCGGGGCGGCACTGGCCTTAAAATGGAATGCTACGCGGCGCGCTGAAGCGCCGGCGAGACTCGGTTTCCATGTCGGGCAGGGTTCCCGGTCCCATGGGGGACGGGGACCCTTCTCTTTTCACGGCACGAGGCATCGGCGCACCATGGCGAAAATTTACGACAGCATCCTCCAGACCATTGGCCGCACACCTCTCGTGCGGCTCAACAAGATCGGCCGCGAACTGCCAGGCAAGATCGTCCTGAAGCTCGAGTTCTTCAATCCCTGCGCGAGCGTCAAAGATCGCATCGGCGTCAGCATGATCGAGGCGCTCGAGAAGCAGGGCCGCATCAAGCCGAACACCGTCCTGGTCGAACCGACGAGCGGAAACACCGGCATCGGCCTCGCCTTCGTCGCCGCGGCGAAGGGCTATCGGCTGGTGCTGACGATGCCCGACACGATGAGCATCGAGCGTCGACGAATGCTGATCGCATTCGGCGCCGAACTCGTGCTGACCGAGGGCGCCAAGGGCATGAAGGGCGCAATTGCGCGCGCGGAAGAAATCATCGCGAGCGACCCGGAGCGCTTCCTGCTCGTCGGCCAGTTCAGCAATCCGGCGAATCCGGAGATCCACCGCCGCACGACGGCCGAGGAGATCTGGGAGGACACGGATGGCGCGGCCGACGTCCTGATCTCCGGCATCGGCACTGGCGGGACGATCACGGGCGTGGGCGAAGTCATCAAGAAGCGCAAGCCGGATTTCCGCGTGGTCGCGGTCGAGCCGGCCGCGAGCCCGGTGCTCTCCGGCGGCCAGCCTGCACCACACAAGATCGCGGGCATCGGAGCGGGTTTCATTCCGCAGATCCTGAACACCAAGATCTACGACGAGATCATCCAGGTCACGAACGAGCAGGCCGCCGAGTACGCGCGCATGCTCGGCCGCGAGGAAGGCGTACTCGTCGGCATCAGCTCCGGCGCCGCACTCTACGCCGCGCTCCAGGTGGCCGCGCGGCCCGAAAGCAAGGACAAGCTGATCGTCACGATCATCCCGAGCTTCGGCGAGCGCTACCTCTCGACCTGGCTCTATGAGGAGGCGCCAGCCAGTGCCCCGCGCATCGTCCCGGCCTGATACGACGCCGGCCGGCAATCACGCCGAGATCGCCGAGCGGCTGATCGCCTCAGGCGATCCCGACTATCACGTACTGCAGGAGGGCTACTGGCCCGACCGCGCAGTCGTGCTTGGTGCCATCGACCGCCTGCACCGCCTTTTGATGGCGGAGTCGTTACCGGACACGAGAGATGGCGAATCGCCAGGCGCGCGCATCGCGCGCGAAATTGCCGACATCGAGGCGGCCCTGGTGCCGCAGTTTCGCCACGCATTCGAACTGCCGGCGCGGCTCGGCGAAGCCGGCGCACCCGGAGCCGAGGCCGCAGGGCGCGAGGCGCGGCGAGTCGCGGACGCGCTGCTCGCCAAGCTGCCGGAACTGCGCGAGCAGATCTTCGACGATGCGCGTGCGGCCTGGCGCAACGACCCGTCCTGCCGCCACCCAATCGAGGCGCTCTACGCCTACCCCGGGGTATTCGCGATCACACGCCATCGCATCGCACATATCTTCTATCTACTCGACGTGCCGCTGCTGCCGCGGCTCGTCGCCGAGGACGCGCACCGGCGTACCGGCATCGACATCAACGCCGGTGCCACGATTGGCCGCGAGTTCTTCATCGACCACGGCACCGGCGTCGTCATCGGCGAAACCGCGGTCGTCGGCGACCGCGTCACGCTCTACCAGGGCGTGACGCTCGGCGCGAAGAGCTTCCAAGTCGACAAGTCGACGGGCCGGCTGGTAAAGGGCGTGCCGCGCCATCCGATCGTCGAGGACGACGTGACGATCTACGCGAGCGCAACCGTGCTCGGGCGCATCACCGTCGGTCGCGGCAGCATCATCGGCGGCAACGTCTGGCTCACGCACAGCGTGCCGCCGAATTCGCGCGTTTCGCAGGCGGCGCCGCAAAAGGACGGATTCGAACACGGCGCCGGCATCTGACGACCAGGCCATGAGCCGCAGAATTTCACGCCGCGAATTCAACCGCCTGGCGGCGGCGGCGGGCGCACTCGCACTGGTTCCCTTCGCCGACTCGCACTCGCAGGTTCGCTTTGCCTCGCCGCCATTCCAGCTCGGCGTTGCCTCCGGCGATCCGACGGCGGACGGATTCGTAATCTGGACCCGGCTTGCGCCCGAGCCATTCGATACCGCGTATCTCGGGCAGACGATTTTTGAAATCGCCTGGGAGGTCGCGGAGGATCCGGAATTCGCGCGCATGGCGAAGCAAGGCGTCGGCTGGGCGCGGCCGCATCTCGCGCATGCGGTGCATGTCGTGGTCGGAGGCCTGCTGCCTGGCCGCGAGTATTTTTACCGCTTCCGGCTCGGCCGCTACGAGAGCGCCGTCGGCCGGGCGCTGACCTGTCCTGCTCCTGACGCCTCGATCGACGCGCTCAAGTTCGCGTTCGCTTCCTGCGCCCACTACGAACAGGGCTTCTTCTCGGCCTATCGATACATGGCCGAGGACCGGCCCGACCTGATCGTCATGCTCGGCGACTATATCTATGAGGATGCCTGGGGCGACCGGCGCGTACGCCTCTTCGATCCCGCGGAGGCCGTCACCCTCGCGGATTACCGTCGCCGCTACACGCAGTACCGCACCGATCCGGATCTGCAAGCTGCGCATGCGGCCTGCCCCTGGCTCGTGACCTGGGACGACCACGAAGTGGACAACGACTACGTCGGCCTGACGAGCGAACACGAACTCTGCGGCGGGGCGACGGTGCGCGATGCGTTTCCCGCGCGGCGCCGGGCTGCCTACCAAGCCTGGTTCGAGCACATGCCGGTGCGGCCGTCGCGCCTTGCGCCCGAGATGGCCGTGCAGATCTACGGCACCGTCGACTGGGGCCGGCTCGCGCGTTTCTACGTGCTTGACACGCGGCAGCATCGCTCGGTGCAGGTGTGCCCGAACCTGCCGACGGTGCAGCGCTGCGATTTCGAGCGGGGCCGCAAGATCCTGTTCGGCGGCGCGGGCGGCGCCAATTTCATCGACCCGCAGGAACCCGGCTGCAAGGCCGCGCTCGCGGACCCGCTACGCACCGTGCTCGGCGAGGTTCAGGAGCGCTGGCTGGATCGCGCTCTCGGAGAAAGCGCGGCCGCCTGGAACATCCTCGCCCAGAACGTGATGGTGATGACGGTTGCCGAAGGCACTGCGGATTCGCCGCGCCATTACAGCGACGCCTGGGCGGGGTATCCGCCGGCACGCGAGCGCTTCCTCGCTTCACTCGCGAAGCACGGCATCGCGAATCCGGTCGTGCTGACGGGCGACATCCATTCTTTCTGGGTCAATGAGATCGCAAACGCCGCCGGGCGGCCGGTCGCGGTCGAACTCGTCGCTTCGTCGATCGCAACCAGCACCTACGACAAGAGCGCGACGCTTCCGCTCAATCCCGCCGCGAAGTTCCACGACGGACTGCACAACGGCTACGTGCGCTGCGAACTCGGCGGCGATCGGCTTCAGGCCGACATCGTGACGATCGAGAATCGCGAAGATCCTCGCAGTGCTCGCAGCATTGCAGCTTCATTCGAAATCCGCGCGGGCCAGCCGCGCGTGCATCGCATCGACCCCGCGTAAGCCCTCAGGCGCGGGCCTTGAGACGGCCGGGACTCCCGAGTGAGCGAATAAAGTTCCGGCTGAGCGAGCGAGGGGGTCTCGGCCGGCCGCGGCTTGCGCGACAACTGGTGCCGGCGGAGGGAGTCGAACCCCCGACCTGAGGTTTACAAAACCACTGCTCTACCAACTGAGCTACGCCGGCGGCGGCCGGCATTTTAGCCTTTCGGCACTGCGCTTTGCCGGTTGCCGCTCGCCAGGTGCACGAAGAGTCCCAGGAGTGCCATCGCCCAGACGATCACCGAACTCGACGGCAGGTCGGTCACGACCGATAGCGCAAGCCCGGCAACGTAACTCGCAATTCCCAGCAGGTAACCCGCCAGGAGCTGGCGGTTTGCAGCCATCCGGTAGGTCGCGACGGCAGGCACGATTAGGCTCGTGAATACGAGGTACACGCCGACCATCTGCACCGAGGCCGTCACCATGACCGCAAACATCAGGTAGAACCCGATCCGCCCGATCCGTTCACGCCACAGGAACCAGACGACGGCGAAGATAGCAGTCAGGATCGCCGTGCGGATCAACTGCGTCTCCGAGACCCAGAGGATCTGCCCCGACAGGAGGTCCTTCAGGTTTTCTCCGCCGTGCGGATCGTTCGCGAGGAGCAGGATCTGCGCGGCCGAGGCCAGCACGAAGAGGATCCCGATCAGCGCTTCCTGCGCTTCGGGGCGCTTGCGTTCGGTCCATGTCAGCAGGACCGCACCCGCGAGCGCCGCGGCGCCCGCGGCCGCCTGCGCCGTCCAGCCCTCCACCGGCAGGCCAAAACTGCTGGCGGCGATCACACCGAGTCCCGCAACCTGCGCGATTGCAAGATCGATGAACACGATGCCGCGCGCGAAGACCTGTTGACCGAGCGGCACATGCGAGACGACAACCAGAAGGCCCGCGATCAGGGCCGGCCACAGGATGCTCATTTCCATCGAGAAGAGATTCATTGCGCGGCACCCAACAGGCGATCGATCGTGTCGTCAAAGAGGCCGAAGAGGTCCTTCGCGGCTTGCGTTCCCCCGACCGAGAACGGCAGCACAACGATCGGCGCCTTGATTCGCTCCGACAGCCATTTACCCGCTTTGGGATCGTTGTATGCGTTCAGCAGGATCAGGCGCGGTGGCGTCTCCGACAGGCGCGACACAAGTTGCCCGAGGTGGCCTGCGCTCGGCGGCACACCGGGCTTTGGCTCGATGGACGCAAGTTCTTTCAAGCCGAGCCAACGGCACAGGTAGGCCTGGTCGCGATGCATGATCACCACCGGCAGCCCCTTGAGCGGCGCCGCGCGGCTCTCCCAGCGGCTCATTGCCGTCGCCCATCGCTCGGCAAGATCGCGGCCGCGCTCGGCATAGAAAGCGGAACCTGCCGGATCGATCGCCGACAATCTTGCGGAGAGTGCCTTTGCGACGAGGGCAATATTCCGCGGGTCGAGCTGCACGTGCGGATTGCCCTGGGGGTGAATGTCGCCGTGCGCACGGTCGAGACTCGATGGAACCTCGATCAACTTGAGGTACGCGGTCGCCTCGAAGTGGCCCGGCGCCCCGCGCTGGATGCGCGCATTGCCCGATTCCTGCAGGAGCACCGGCAGCCAGCCGGCCTCGAGCTCGGCGCCATTCGCCACGACGAGATCCGCGTTGCGCGCACGCGCGATGAGGCTCGGCTTTGCGTCGACACGATGCACGTCCTGCAACGCACTCGTCGCCGTGTAGACGTCGACACGCTCGCCGCCGAGCGCGGTGGCGAGCGCGCCCCAGTCGGCAGTCGTCGCAAGGATCCGGACCGCAGCCTGCGCCGGCAGCATCTGGGCGAAAAGCAGCAGCGCCATGGCGCCGCGTATGAAGGACTTCATGCCTGCGACTCCTAGTACTTGTGCGCGCCGTGGGCGCCGATGCCGAACAGGTATTGCAGTTGCAACTGCCGGTCGGTGTCCCCGTCGTCGCGCGCCTCGTCCCAGGCGTACTGCAGGCGCAAGCGCGAGAATTCGCTGGGGTTCCAGTCGAGCATCACGGTCGTGCGGCCCGGATCGCCAGGCAAGAGGGCGGGGAACGCCTCCGCAGGCAGGACGCCGGACGACACCAGCCCGATGCGCGGCGTGCCGGAATCCAGCGAGTCGTAGCGAAGACCTGCGCGCCACCGCGGGCGGAACTGATAAACACCTTGCAGGTACCAGCCGGACTCGTCGCTCCGATAGGAATCTGCGATTGCGGCACTCTCCGTATCGAAGACGAGTTCGCCCGATTCTTCGCGCTTCATGTACTCACCCTGGATTTTCAGTTGCCGGCGGGCCGCGTTGCCGTCGGGCGCCCACTTGAAGACCGCGTCTGCCACCCAGGTCCGCGACCGACCCGTAAAGGCGTTGATCACAGGCGCGCCCAGTGCGTCCGCGTCCTCGTACGTGCGATCCAGAGCGTCCAGTTCGATCCATGCGGCACCCGCGCGCCAGCTGGCGGAATCACCGAGATCGCCGCCGAGGTGCGCGAACAGTGTCGCGCCATTCGATCCGTTGCTGGATTGGCGCGTGCCCGGAAACGCGTCGCCATTGCCGGTTTCCGCGCCGAGCTCGAGGTAGAGATCCGTAGGCGCCACCCATTTCAGCTGCACGCCGTCCTGCGCCCGCTGATTGCCGAAGAACGCCTGGTAGGCGAGCGGCTGGTCGGCAAAGTCCCAGGCGTGCGCGTGCGCTTCGTTCAGGTAACCGAAACCGGAGAAGAACCGGCCGCCCTTGAGCGTGAATCCCGCTGGCAGCGATGACGTGCGGAAGAAGGCTTCTTCGACCTCGATCTCGCCCTCGCCGGTGATCGCGGCCGTCAACTGCGCGGAGAAATACGGATCGACGCTGGCCGCGAAGGTGAGCTCGGACTCGCCGAGATTGAAGCTGCGTTCGCCAGGCCCGATCTCTCCGCCGTTCGGCATGAACCCGGCGATCGCCCAGTCCCCGGGGTCGCGCGACGTGTCGGCGTAGCTGCCGGCGAGTACCAGCGAGATCGCGGGGTTGAAGGCCGAGACATTGCTCGTGGCGGTTGCGGTAGCGGCCGGCTCCAGTGCCGGATCCGGTGCCGCAATTAAGGTCGCCGTGTCCTCGAGCCGGCCAATCCGCGATTCGAGCGCCGCGACTCTTGCATCGTAGTCGGCCTTCAGTGTCTGCAACTCGGCGCGCAACGCCGCAACGCTGTCGTCCGCGTGAGCGATTGCGGGCGCGACGGCGAAGCCGACGGCCATGAGTGCCGCAATGGGCTTGAAACCTTGCATGACGGAATCCTCGTCTGAAAGTAACGAATGCCGCCCGCGCGACGCGGACGGAAAATCCCTGCTTTAGACGAGTGCGGGAGGAGCGCGGGAGCGGAATGCCCGGAAGGGTGTTTGATGAAAACCCGAAGCGGCGGGCTCGGGGACGATCGTCACCCAGGCCAGTGAACGTGCCGGCAGCGTGGGCGCGGGCGCACCGACTGCGATCTGCAACTGCGCGGATGCAAGGCAGTACTCGCAGCTCCGCGCGGCGCCCAGATTCTCGGCCGGATCCGCGAGCGGATGCGAATAGGCATGGATCCCGGCACCGAACTGCGCGAAGAGCAGTGCGAGCGCCAGCACGCGTCCCATCATCCGGTTTTGAACCCTGGTCACGGCCCGATGCGCCTATGCCTCACAAGGTTTGACCTCAAGCCGCAGTATACGCCCGCCCTCGCCCTGCAGCCGTGCCGCGTCCGGCAGCTCTGCCGGCGGCACGACATCGACGTCGATCCAGTACACGGTGCCGCTCCGCTCGCGATCGACGATGCGCGGCGCGAGCCCGAGCGCCTTGACATCGTCGAGGCGGCGCAGCGCACGCTGGCGCTCGCTGAAAAGGCCGAGCGATATCGTGATGTCGCGCCCGTCGCCTGGCATCGCATACGCGTCGCCGACACCGAATCGCCGCAGGCGCTCGATGAGGGCGTTGGCGGCCGTCCTGTCTGGAACTCCGTCGAGCGTCACCCAGAAACCCTTCCACACGACGCCCTCTCCCGCGCGCTGGCGCGGCTGCAGCTTGTTTTCGCGAAGCAGAGTCGAGGCGCGCGCCGCGTCGGTCAGGTCGGTGAACGGCCCGAGGCTCAGGCAGTTGTTGCCCGCTCGCGGAGCGGCGCGTCCCGGTGTCTTGCTTGGTGTCGCTTCGCGCGCGAGCTGGAGTCCGGGTCCGGGCGCACTCGTGGTGGCGATGACCGCCGCGTCGCCGGGCGACGCAATCCAGTGTGTCCACCCGTACCAGGCGATATTCGCGAACAGCAGCAGGGCGAATGCCAGGCGCATCGATGCGAATCTATCACCAAGGACCCTCTAATTGGTCCTCATGGGCCGCACGCTCACCTCTCCCGACAAAATTCGACGCCGTGCGCCTTCGACGTCGACCAGCAATGCGCCATCAGTGTCGACGCCGCGCGCGAGGCCTTCGACCGACTGGCCGCCCTGAATCACGCGTACCGGCCTGCCGGCGAGCGCATCGGCGCTCCGCCATTCCTCTGCGAAGGCCGTCATGCCGCGCGCGCCGAACTCGATGAGCGCGAGCGCCAGTTCGTTGATCAGGCTTGAAGCCGCCTGATTGCGGCCCGGCAGCGCGCCGAGCGACGCGAGATCGACCGCCTGAACGCCTTCGGCGCAAAGGGCGGCGCGGGTTGCCGGCGGGAGCTGGAAATTGATTCCGACGCCTACGACGAAATAGGCGGGCCCGGCCGCCTCGCCGCGCAAGTCGATCAGGATGCCGCCGAGCTTGCCGTCGCGGTGGATGATATCGTTCGGCCACTTCAGGGACAGGCCGGTGAAGCCAAGCGGTCGAAGTGCGCGGAGCACGGCGACGCCTGCGGCAAGAGACAGTGCCCCGAGCGTCGCGGGCGCATCGCGATAACTCCAGTTGACCGACAGGCAAAGCCCCGAAGCAAAGGGCGCGACCCAGCGCCGGCCCCGGCGGCCGCGGCCCGCGCTCTGGAATTCCGCCAGGCAGGCGTCGAATCGCCCGGGCGGCAAGTCGCCGACAGCGAGCAGACGATCGCTCGTCGATTCGAGTTCCTCGTGCACTTCGAGGTTGCGGAGACAGGCCGCCGAGGCCTGCGGCAAGGAGTCGCGGATGCGCGCGGCATCCAGCAGGTCGAGCGGCGCGAGCAGGCGGTAGCCGCCGCCCGGACGCGCCTCGAGCGCGATGGCCCAGTCACCGAGCTGCTGCATCCGCTTCCAGACGGCAGCTCGTGAAATTGCAAGCGCAGCGGCAAGTTCCTCGCCGGAGTGCAGCTCGCCATCCGCGAGCAGGCGCAACAATTCGCCGCGCCGGCTCATCGATCCCGCGTCCGCGGCCGGAACAGCCAGAGCCGATCCAGGCGCGGCTCGGTCCCGGTTCGTATGCGCGCGATATTGCCGCGGTGCGCCCATGCGACGAGTGTCGCCATGACAAGCGTGTAGACCAACAGCGACTCGGCCCCGGTGTCTGTCAGGGCGATGACCACGGGTATCGAAAGTGCGCCCGCGATCGTCGCAAGACCCACGAAGCCGGTCAGCATGACAACGACAAACCAGGCTGCGATTGCGACGACCGCGAGAACCGGTGCAAGCACAAGCAGTGTGCCGACGAGCGTCGCCCCGCCCTTGCCGCCGCGGAAGCCGAAGAACTGGGGCCAGACGTGCCCGACGATGGCGGCAGCGGCACAGGAAACCGCGAGCCAGTCGCGGTCGATCGCGGCATCGGATGCGACGCTCGGAATTTCGAATTGCGGCAGGCAGCACGCCGCGAGCCAGCCTTTGCCCACGTCGATGAACACCGTGACCGCGGCGAACCCGAGGCCCTGGGTGCGAAGCGCATTGGTTCCGCCCGCGTTGCCGCTGCCCTGCTCGCGAATGTCAACGCCGCGGAGCCGGCCCATGAGCAGCGCACCCATCAGCGAGCCGAGCCAGTAAGCGATCAGCGTTTTGACGCCGAGTTCCAGCAATCCTTGCGCCCCCCGATCGAACGGGCGCCGATCTTAGCACCGGCCGTCCGTGCGGGAGCGCGGCAGGAATATTTCGGCAATCATGCAGCGCACGCTGCCGCCACCGTGCCGCTCGATGGTGGGAATAGCGGCTGTCACGACCTCACCGTATTGTTCGAGCCTTCGTCGTGTCCCGGGCGGCAGACTGTTCCATGCCGTGTCGGATGCGGCGATGAGCGGGCGGCCATCCGTCGATTGCAGCGCAAGCAGATTGCCGGCGAAGCCGTGCATCTCGCCAATGCCGATCTCGACCGGTTCGTGGCCGGCCTGGGCCAGTTCACGAAGCACGAGCGCGCGCTCGCCGGAATCCGGGATGGCCGCGGCGCAGACAACGGCGAATCGCGCGCCGATTGCCATCAGTACATTCGTGTGATACGCGGGCCTGCCGTCCGGCCCGAGCGCGTCGAAGGCGACGATGCGATAGCCAAGCCGCGCGGAAAACTCGGCGAGCGCCGCGGCGCTCGTCCGCGGCGACCGGCAGGCATAGGCGATACGATGGCAGCGATCGAGCACGAGGCTGCCGGTCCCCTCGAGGAAATCGCCGCGCGCCTCGAAGGGACTGAGGTCGATCGTCCGCGACACCTTGAACCCGGCCTCGCGCAGCTGCGCGATCGGCGCCTCGCGCCGCTCGGCGCGACGGCTCGGCGCCATCATCGGGTAGAGGACGACGCTGCCGTCCGCGTGGAAGCTCACCCAGTTGTTCGGAAAGCAGGCATCAGGCTTGGCAGGCACCGGCGTGTCCTCGGCGACCTGGACCTCGACGCCCGCGCCACGAAGCCGTGCCACCAGGCCGTCAAACTCGATTTTCGCGGCTTCAACGGCAGCGGCGTTCGCCCCACCCTGCTGAAAACGGTTGGAGTCGGCCGTCTCCGGGTTCGCGCCAAAGCAGAGCGGCCGGATCATCAGCACGGCATCGGCGCATTGCTGTTCGGTTGCAGGCCTCGCCGTCACCGTATCAAACGCGCCGACTCAGAACTCGAGGCGGAAACCGAGCTGGACGCGCCAGACCGATTGCAGCGAAGAGAGCTGCCTGAACGGCGCGACCGGGCCCGTCTGTCCGGAGCGCGGACGGTACACATAACAGCTCGCCGCGCCATCGGGACAGCCGGCAGTGACAATCCGGTTCGCATCGACAACCGGCGTGAAGTACGGGAAGCTGACCTGGCGCAGCTGGCCCCAGTCCTTGTTCAGCATGTTCGCGAAATTCTCGATGTCGACCGTCACGATGCCGCGCGTCTTGCGGAAGATCGGCAGTTCCTGCGAGAAACGCAGGTCGAGCGTCGTGAGCCAGGGGCTCGTATGCGAGTTGCGCGACATGATGCGGCCGCGCCATTTCTCGAGACCCTCCTGCTGGATATAGGTGTCCATGTCAGAAGCAAACTGGGCGGCCGCCGCATTCGCGGAACTGAAACTAGTGTTCGACGCGCAACCCGCAACTCCGTTGGTCACGTCGGCATCGCTGCAAAGCCCTTCGAAGATCACGTCGCCGTCCGGCACGTAGAACAGGTGCCGCTGGCGCGACGCCTGGCGCGGATCGCCCCAGATCAGCGAGCCGGCTCCAAAGGTATAACTGTAGGGTCGGCCCGCGCGGCGCTCGGCGAAGAGGGAGACGCTGGTTTCGTAATCACCGAAGAACGCCTTGCGCCAGGTGAAGGAGCCCTTGAACATGTGCTCGATCTCGTAGTTCGAGGTCTCGAGCCCCGGGTCGTTCGGGTCGGACACGGCGACGTTGTCCCAATTGGACGACGCCGTCGAGCTGGTGCCCGGGTTGACGTCCGTGATGTCCTGGTAGCCGTAACCCAGGTAGGCGTCGAATCGTCCCGCGCTGGTGCGCCAGGTCTTGCTGGCGTCGATCGTGAAGACCGTGCCCTCGCCTTCGCTCGTGTTCGTCAACAGCAAGTCCTGCGTCGATGTGCCCCGAGTGTCGCCCGCATTCCGCGCGTAAATCGGCCGTCCGTCAGGCGCGGTCCCGACCTGGTTGAGCCGGATGTCCTGCCAGAGCACCTCCTCCTTGACACGCGAGTAGATGAGGTCCGCCGTCATCTCGATGTCCCAGGGCAGCGTGTGCTTCACGCCGATGTTCCAGCGGTAGGCCGAAGGGATCTCGAAACCGGGGTTGAGGGCGTTGACCGGTCCATCGGCAGTCAGCGACGCGTGGAAGTCGAGCACGTCCTGGGGAATGTTGAATCCATCGCCACCCACCAACGCGCCGGCAAGCTGCGGATTGCTCGGGAACGGGAGCCCCGTCGGGTTGACGTCGGTGCGACCGACGGCGACGCCGTCCGCCGAGAAGCTGTTCGAAACCCAGACGTTCGGCGTCCCGCCGCCGAACAGGCCCCAGCCACCGTAGAACGTCGTCTCCGGCGTCGCCTGCCAGTTGACGCCGATGCGCGGCATGATCAGGTCGCGCCCGTCGAGCGTCGAGACGTTACTGAACCCGTAGCGGTTCGTGAAGTTCGTGTTGAGGTTCGGCTGGTCGTCGCTCGAAAATCTGTCCATGCGAACGCCGACCTGGAACTTGAGGTCGGGCGTCGCCTGCCACTCGTCCTGGAGGTAAACGCTGTCGACGTCATAGCCAAAGATCGCGGCGCCGTCGGCGGCCGTGTTCGTGAACGCGTTTCCGTAGCTCAGGCTGGTCGCGGTCTGGTTCTCAAAGTCCGTGATGCTGCCGAAGACCCACTGACCTTCGCTGCGCGGCACGAAGATGTTGAAGATGTCGAGCATTTCGCGCTCGTAGCCAAGCGTCAGCGTATGGTCGCCGAGGAAGAAGTTGCCCTTAACCTTGATCGCGTCGAGGTCGTTGGTCAGCGCGTTGGCATGCCGGAACTCGTCCGAGCCGATGAATAACCTGCCGCCGGAGGGCGTGCGGATCTGCATCTCGCCGAATTCCGTCCCGAACAGCGAAACCTGTGCCGTCTCGACTTCCTTGCGCGCAAGCTTGATTTCGGTGGAAAAAATCTCGTTCCAGTCCGAGAAGAGCTGGAACGATGCGGTTTCCAGCAGGGTCGAGCGGTCGTACCAGTTCGACGGCGAGCCCAGGACCGATGTCGCCGGGTTGTTGTTCGTGCTGTTGACGACCAGGACATTGCCTTCGGTGCGCTGGTAAGCGAGCGTCGCGCGTTGCGAGTCGCTGATGTTCCAGTCGAGTTTCGCGAGGACCTTCTCGTCCTCCTCCGGCGACGATGCCAGCGTTTCGCCGATGTCGTAGCCGTACACGTCGAGGCCGATCTGGCGGATCTGGTCGTACTCCGCCTGCGTCACGCCCGGGACCTCGACCGGGAATCCCGAGCCGGTCGCGCCGATGTCCTGCGGCGCCTCGCGTTCGAGCTTCTCGTAGGACAGGAAAAAGAACAGCCTGTCCTTGATGATCGGGCCGCCGAAGGTGCCGCCGTAGATTTCCTCGTCAAAGACGATGTCGACTTCCTGGTCCTTGGTCTCGTCGCCGAGCATGCTGTCGTCGCCCTTGTAGTAAAAGGCGGAGCCGGTGAACTCGTTGGTGCCCGACTTGGTCACGACGTTGATCGTCGAGCCGCGGAAATGCGCGTACTCGACCGAGAATGGCGCGGTCAGGACCGAGACTGCCTCGATCGCGTCCACCGACAGCGGGCTGCGCTCCGTCGGATAACCGTTGTTGTTCAGGCCGAAATCGTCGCTTTGCCGCACGCCATCGACCGTGATCGTGTTGTAGCGATTGTTGACACCCGCGACCTCGAGCGCATCCACGTTGGTCGGGTCGACCCAGGCCTTCGGGTCCACGCGGACCACGTCCTTGATGTCACGGCTGATGGACGGCAATGCGCGCACGTCCTGGGAAGTGAAACGGCTGCCCGCCCCGATCGTCACATCGCGCTCCGATGTGCCCAGCACCTCGACGCCTGCGAGCTGGGCGATCGGCTGCGCGACCAGCGTGACGGACGTCCGCTCGGCAAGGCGCGTGTAAAGTTCCTCGACGGTCGCTTCCTGCATGTCGGTGGCCTGGGCCGTCACACGATATGGTCCGCCGACGCGAAGCCCGGTCGCGGAAAACTGCCCGGTCGCCGATGTCGTCGTGTTCGTCGAGGTGCCGGAGGGCAGGTGAATGATGGTCACGTCCGCTCCCGGAATCGGCTGGCCGTCGGCGCCGACGACGAAGCCGTTTAGCTGCGCCGTCGTTTCCTGCGCGATCGCGAATGGCGCGACCAGAGCAACGGCAAGACCTGCACCCATCGCAACAGCCGGCGCCGAGAGGATCGAGGAGACGGCGGCGGCGAGACGAACCGAGCGGCGAGGATCGGACATGGAGGTGGCTCCCCTGTATTGCATCTGCAACAACTTAGGGCCGGAATGTTACAACCTGACGGCCGAGAATTGCGACTTGCGATTGGCTTGTTGCGCGCCCTCCACAAGCGGCTGGCGCCATCTCACAGCAGGCTCACTCCGATTCCAGCAACGACAATAGCTTGGCGCGATTTTCTCGGCGGGGGATCAGGACGATGCGGGGTGTCCGGACTCAGGACTGAGCCGGGTCGCCGCTTGCTCCGCAATCATGATGGTGGGCGCGTTGGTATTGCCGCCCACGATCGTCGGCATGACTGAAGCGTCGACAACAGACAGGCTCTCCAGACCGCGGACCCGGAGTGCCGGATCGACGACTGCCATCGCGTCGTGACCCATGCGGCAGGTTCCCACCGGGTGATAGATCGTGTCCGCGCGCCGGCGCATGCGCAGGATGAGCGCCTCGTCGCTCTGTCCGTCGGCAAAGAGCTCCGCACCGCGATGCGACGCGAGCGGCGCGCCTTCCATGATCTCGCGCGCCATTTTCACGCCGGCGAGCAGCGTCTCGACGTCGGCGTCGGCAGCGAGAAAGTTCGGGTCGATGCGCGGCGCATCGCGGGGATCGGCGGAGCGGAGCCCGACACTCCCGCGGCTTTTCGGCCGAAGCACCGCGACGTGGCAGGAAATTCCGTAGCCGTAGTGCAGCCGGCGCGCATGGTCGTCCACGAGGCCATTGACAAAATGCAGCTGGACATCGGGGCGATCGATCCCGGCACGCGTGCGCAGAAATGCACCGGCTTCGGCGAAGTTGGTCGTCAGGAGCCCCGTGCCGCGGCATCTCCACTGGAAATAACCCGGCACCGCGCGAAGCGCCGTACCCAAGGTGATGCCCATCAGGGTCCGGTCCGAAGATTCGTAAACCAGGGCCAGATCGACGTGGTCGACGAGATTGGCGCCGACGCCCGGCAGTTCGTGCAGCAGGCGAAGCCCGTGACGTTCCAGTTCTTCGCGCGGGCCGACGCCGGACAGGAGCAGGAGCTGCGGCGATCCGAAGACGCCCGCAGACAGAATGACTTCACGACCGGCATCAATCCGCGCGCGACCGCCCGGACCCTCGACTTCGACGCCGGTGGCACGGCGCCCTTCGAACACGAGTCGCGTTGCGTGCCGTCCTGTCAGCACCGTCAGATTCGGACGGCCAAGCACCGGATTCAGGAACGCGACCGCCGCGCTGCAGCGCCGGCCGCGACGCTGGGTCACCTGATAAAGCCCTGCCCCATCCTGCATCGCGCCGTTGAAATCGCCATTCCGCGACAGCCCGGATCGGATCGCGGATTCGACGAAAGCGTGCGAGGCAGCCACCGGACTCGCCAGGTCCGACACCGTCAGTTCGCCGCCAGTACCGTGAAACTGATCAGCGCCGCGCAGCTGGTCCTCGGAGCGGCGGAACAGCGGCAACACGTCGTCGTAGGACCACCCCGGATTGCCGAGTGCCGCCCAGTCGTCGTAGTCGCTGCGATGGCCGCGCATGTAGATCATCGCGTTCATCGAGCTCGAGCCGCCGAGCACTCGCCCGCGCGGCTGGTAGCCGCGCCGTCCATGGAGGCCGGCCTGCGGCTCGGTCTGGTAGGCCCAGTTCATGTGCCGCGTCGGCAGCATTGCGAGTATTCCCGCTGGAATGTGCACCAGTGCCGATCGGTCGCGCGGCCCGGCCTCGATCAGGCAGACCGTGCGCGATGGATCCGCGCTCAGCCGATTGGCCAATACGCAGCCGGCGGAGCCGGCGCCGACGATTACAAAGTCGAATGGCACGATCGACAGCTTGCCGCCGATGCGGCCGAATGCAAGAGTGGCGTGAGATGCCACCCGCCTCCGCCGATCTGCTGCCGCATACCACGTGTCCCCGCGGCGCCGTGCGGCGCATCCACGCTTCCGCCGAAATCGCCGCGCCGCAGCATGAACTGCGGATATCCTTCCGGGTGGACGGCGATATCGCCCGTCTGCAGATGCCCGAATCCGGCAGCGCGCTTCGCACCGACGGTCTCTGGCAACATAGCTGCTTCGAGGCATTCTTCAAGGCCGATGCAAGCAACAGTTACCACGAATTCAATTTCGCTCCCTCCGGCGACTGGGCGGCATACCGCTTCGCATCCCGCCGCGAGGGCCGGGATTCGCCTGCAATGCCGGCACCGCAGATCGGATTCCGCCGCGAGGCGGATCACTGCGAACTGAATGTCGCGATTCCGCTCGCCACGTTACCGGACATCGCGCAGGCACGGAACCTGCAGACCGGGCTCGCCGCCGTGATCGAAGATTCGGAGGGCGGGCTTTCGTACTGGGCGATCGCGCATCGCGGCGCGACGCCGGATTTTCACGATCCGGCGACATTCACCTTGCGGATGACGCGATGAAATTCGGCATCGACCGGCTTCTGCTGGACCGCGCGGTCCGCAAACCGCTCGACGGGCGGCGCGTCGCATTACTCGCTCATCCTGCATCAGTCACCGCGGACCTCACGCATTCAATCGACGCGCTCGCCACACACGAGGATTTCAAGCTCACTGCTGCCTTCGGGCCACAGCACGGATTGCGCGGCGACAAGCAGGACAACATGGTCGAGACCGCGGACGACGCGGACCGGAACTACGGAATCCCGGTATTCAGCCTGTACGGCGCGGTGCGTCGCCCGACGCCGGCGATGCTCGAGACCTTCGACGTGCTGCTGGTCGATCTCCAGGATCTCGGCTGCCGCGTGTATACCTTCGTCACGACGCTGCGTTACGCACTCGAGGCCGCCGCGCGCGCCGGCAAGGCGGTGTGGGTCCTCGACCGCCCGAATCCCATCGGCCGGCCGGTCGAAGGACTGCTGCTCAAGAACGGCTGGGAAAGTTTCGTCGGGGCGGGCCCGATGCCGATGCGCCACGGTCGCACGCTCGGGGAACTCGGCGAATGGCTCGTGCGCGAACTCAAGCTCGACGTTGAGTACCAGTCGGTCGCGATGGACGGCTGGCGTCCCGCGACAGTCGCCGGGCTACGGCTGGCCGCAGGGCGAGCGCGCGTGGATCAACCCGAGCCCGAATGCGCCAAACGTGTCGATGGCGCGCTGCTATCCGGGCACGGTGATGGTCGAGGGCACGACGCTGTCGGAAGGCCGCGGAACGACCCGCCCACTCGAGCTGTTTGGCGCTCCCGATCTCGATGCGGACAAGCTGCTTGCCAACATGCGTGCGCTCGCACCGGACTGGCTCTCCGGCTGTCGCCTGCGCCCCTGCTGGTTCGAGCCGACATTCCACAAGCACGCCGGCAAGCTTTGCGCAGGCATCCAGATCCACGTCGACGACCCGGGCTACAACCACTCGAAGTTCCGTCCCTGGCGGCTCGTGGCGCTTGCGTTCAAGGCGATTCGGCTGATTGCGCCCGACTATCCGCTGTGGCGCGAATTTCCGTACGAGTACGAAACCACGCGTCTTGCGATCGACCTGATCAACGGCGGGCCGACGCTTCGGGAATGGGTGGACGATCCTGCGGGGACGCCGGGCGACCTCGATGAGCTCGCGCGGAAGGATGAGAACGAATGGCAATACAAGGAGTGAAGCGATGAGGATGCAGATGCTGGCGCTTGCGCTTATTCGCCTCGATTCCGCTCGGGGCCGGCGCTGAAGTGAAGTCCGCCGGCCCGGACTCCATGCAGATCGAGCATCGCTTCACGATCGCTGCGCCGGCGGCGAAGGTCTGGGAATCGCTTCAGCATCCCGAGCGCTGGTGGCCGTCGGATCACACCTGGTCCGGCAAGCGCGAGAATCTGAGTCTCGTCGCCGATACAGGCGGCTGCTTCTGCGAGCGCTGGGACGGCAACAGCGTCGAGCACGGCCGTGTGGTCATGGTGCTCAAGGAAAAAATGCTGCGGCTCGACGCCACGCTCGGGCCCTTGCAGGAAATGGCGGTCACGGGCGTCATCACGATCGCGCTCGAGGAGAAGGACGGCGCGACGAATTTGGTCGTCACGCACCGCGTGAGCGGCGATCCGTCGCACAAGCTCGACGCGCTCGCGCCGATCGTGGACCAGGTGAACGGGCAGCAGTTCGGCGGTCTCGCCGCCGACGCCGCGAAGCCCTGATTCCGGGCTTCGCGGCGCCGATTCCATCGCCGCTATCGAAGTATCCGGGCCCTCCGCTGCAATGCGCGGAAAAGCTCCGCAAAGCCAAGCAACAGGAGCGACAGGAATCCCGCCGATCCCCCGCCGCCGCCACGATTTGCCCGTCGTGCGGGCGCATCGTTCGCTGCGATCGTGATGGTGTCGACCGCATACGGGCCGATGACCGCTCCACCGGTCGGATCCGATAGCACGATCGTAAAACTCTCGCTTCCTTCCTGAATCGCGTCATCGACGATTTCGAACTCAACGAGCTTCGCTTCCCAGTCCTGGTCGGCCCAGGAAACTGTCACCGGATCCGCAACGAAGTCGGAACCGGCCGTTGCCGTGCCTGCGACCGGGGTTGCGGTGACGGATATCGGACCATCGACGTAGAAATTGCGATTGACCCAGACCTGCACGCGCCCGGACTCACCGACAAACTGGTCGGATTCATAAAGCGCAAACTGCCCAGCCGGTGCGCCGTCGGCGGGAATGTCGATCATCGAAACGAGCGTTCCAGTGCCCGCTCCGCCCTGCGCATCGCCTAGCATGATCCAGAATTGTTCGTACTCTTCGGCAGCGCCGGCATCGCCGTGGACCGGCACGACAATCTCGCGTGTGCCCATGTCGCCGTCGGCCCAGGTCAGAACACCCGAAGCCTCGTCATAGTCCTGCCCGACAGTGGCTGAACCAAGATAGTCCGAGGTCGTCACATAGGCCACGCTGACGCTGCCGGCCTTGCCGCCCGTGCGCCGCACGTTCAAGACCACTTGTTCCCCTTCCGTCGCCTCGATGCCGGTCTCGACGACGCTGAGGACACCCGGGCTGTCGCCGCCGTTGTCGCCGAGCAGCCGGATCACGAAGGGCAACTCGGACAGTTCATCGACTCCTGCGGCGATCACACTGCCATCCGGGCGCACATCCATGTCATGGACCAACGGTCGCGACCCGAACAAGGAAGCCAGGTCGATCAGCGTTGAACCGGCGTTTCCAAATGACGGATCGAGCGCGCCGTCGGCTGATAGCCGCATGATCAGCTTGTCGTTTTCGTTGGATCCGGCAATCAGGATCTTCCCGTCGTCAGCGACGGCGATCGCCGATGCTCCCGTCATCGAACCGGCTATGGCATCGGCCGCGAAACCAGGATCCGGCGCTCCGGTCGCCAGGAGACGAGCCGCAAAGGCCGAGCCGCTGGTGATCCCTGTCAGCAGCAAGCGGTCATCCGCCAGCGATTCCATCGAATGGCACGCGATCGCACTGCCGAGCGGGGTCTCAACGGGCGAGGTTCCTGCTGCGCCGAACGACGCGTCGATCGCCCCATCCGCAGTCAGGCCGATGACCTGGCATGCAGACTCCGCGGTCTCAGTCGAAGCCGTAACCCGATAACCGCCCGCAGCCGTGCGCGCTAGGTAGGCTCCGTGGTCGTAGGCGGGACCGATAAAGACGCCACCCTCGCCGAAGGAATCGTCGAGTGTCCCACCGGCCAGCAACCGGAGGACAATCAACTCGTCGCCTCGCGAACCCGCGACCACGATGTCCCCATCGGGATCCAGAATCACCGCGTCCGCGGCAGTCTGACCGCCATGTGTTGCGCCTGACAGTTCGAAAATGCCGTCCACGCCAAAAGTCGTGTCGAGCGAGCCGCCAGGCCCGAGGCGGTATACGACCAATCTGGTATTTGCCGTCGAGTCCCCAACAAGCCTGCGACCAACCGCGATCACCTCGCCGCCCGATTGCCGGGCGGCATCTCGTAGCTCGATGTCGGCAGGTCGTGCCGCATTGAATGCCGGGTCGACCGAACCTTCCGCGGTCAACTGGCTGACGAAGTTCGTCGCTTCCAGATCGAAGTCGTACCAGCAATACCAGGACCTACAGACTACGTCGACTTCGCCACCGGCGACGAGAATGCTTCCGTCATCGAGCGCCTCAACTGACCAGACCGGGCCTTCGAAGCCGATGATGTGCGCCAGTCGGCCGAGGTCCGCGAATCCGGGATCGAGATCACCCGGGCCCCCATGGCCAGCGGGGCTAGAAGGCCCGATGCGACTGCGGCGGACGGCCGGGCGCCCCGCGCAAGCCTTGCGATGATTTCACTGAGTGACCTGTTCATGACATCCCCCTGTGCCGCGTGACAACGGGCTATCGCCGACGCGGTCACGCATAGCTATGAGTTTCAATCACGAACAAATCATGTATTGGTCGGACCTAGACGCTCCGTCATCCGGTTGACACAAGACAAAGAAAAACCTTCCGACCTCCGTCGGGGGGTTCATGTGGGATCCTGGTGGTTCCCGCCTACTGGTTAGCTGAACGCATTACTGCGCTTACACACCCAGCCCATCAGCCGTAGTCTTCGACGGCCCTTCAGGAGGATCGGGGCCTCCGC
>CAVZIO010000008.1:0-245249 GCA_963775415.1 uncultured Gammaproteobacteria bacterium | reverse complement strand
CAATCGCGGGCCTTTTCGGCCCCCGCCCCGGTATACGGGCTGGGCGGAATCGCAAAAGAACATGTATCCGGGCCGCCACAGGGCGGCCCGGTGTTTCATGCGTCCGGCAATCCAGCCGGAGCGGGGAAGTAGGGACGGTATGTCGACGACCAACCAGCTGATCCGTGGCGGCCGCGTGGCGGCCACCTACAAGTCCAAGGTGCCGGCGCTCGAACGCTCGCCGCAGCGCCGCGGCGTCTGCACGCGCGTCTATACGACGACGCCGAAGAAGCCGAACTCCGCGCTCCGAAAAGTCGCCCGCGTGCGCCTCACGAACGGCTACGAGGTCACGAGCTACATCGGCGGCGAAGGCCACAATCTCCAGGAACACTCGGTGGTGATGATCCGCGGCGGCCGCGTGAAGGACCTCCCGGGCGTCCGTTACCACACGATCCGCGGCACGCTCGACTGCGCCGGCGTCAGCGACCGCAAGCAGAGCCGCTCGAAGTACGGCGCCAAGCGCCCGAAGAAATAAGGCAGGACAGCAATGTCACGTCGCACATCCGCACCGACACGCGTCGTGCTCCCGGACCCGAAGTTCGGAAGCCAGATGCTGGCCAAGTTCATGAACATGGTCATGACGAGCGGCAAGAAGTCCGCCGCCGAGCACATCGTATACGGCGCGATCGACCGCATTTCGGAGAAGACCGACCGGCGCGGCGATGCCGCACTCGAGCTGCTCACCGCGGCGCTCGAGAACGTCAAGCCGGCCGTCGAGGTCAAGTCACGCCGCGTCGGCGGCGCGACCTATCAGGTGCCGGTCGAAGTGCGGCCGAGCCGCCGCCAGACGCTCGCCATGCGCTGGCTGATCGAGGCCGCGCGCGCGCGGAGCGAGAAGTCGATGGCGCACCGCCTGGCCCACGAGCTGATGGACGCTGCGGAGAACCGCGGCACGGCCGTGCGCAAGCGCGAAGACACGCACCGCATGGCGGAGGCCAACAAGGCCTTCGCGCACTACCGCTGGTAAGAAAGCAGTCGCAAGAGAACATCATGCCTCGGCATACGCCTATAGAGCACTATCGGAACATCGGCATTTCGGCGCACATCGACGCCGGAAAGACGACGACGACCGAGCGCGTGCTTTTCTATACGGGCGTCTCGCACAAGATCGGCGAGGTCCACGACGGCGCCGCCGTGATGGACTATATGGAGCAGGAACAGGAACGCGGCATCACGATCACCGCCGCGGCGACGACCTGCTTCTGGAAGGGAATGGACAACCATTACCCTGAGCACCGCATCAACATCATCGACACGCCAGGACACGTCGACTTCACGATCGAGGTCGAGCGTTCGCTCCGCGTGCTCGACTCGGCGGTTGCCGTGTATTGCGCCGTTTCGGGCGTCCAGCCGCAGTCCGAGACGGTCTGGCGGCAGATGAACAAGTACCGCGTGCCGCGCGTCGCCTTCGTCAACAAGATGGACCGCGCCGGCGCGAACTTCCTGCGTTGTGTGGACCAGATCCGGACGCGCCTGAAGGGCAATCCGGTCGTGATCCAGCTCCCGATCGGCGCCGAGGAGAATTTCTCCGGCATCGTCGACCTGATCCGCATGAAGGCGATCTGGTGGGATGACGAGACCCAGGGCATGCGCTTCGAGTACCGGGACATTCCCGAGGATATGAAGGCGCAGAGCGACGAGTTTCGCACCAAGCTGGTCGAATCGGCCGCCGAAGGCAACGAGGAACTGCTGCACAAGTACCTCGAGACCAACACGCTCTCGACCGAGGAGATCCGCAAGGGCCTGCGCGAGCGCGCGATCCGCAACGAGATCTGCATCGTCACCTGCGGCTCCGCTTTCAAGAACAAGGGCGTGCAGGCCGTGCTCGACGCGGTCATCGATTTCATGCCCTCGCCGGTCGAAGTGCCGGACGTCAAGGGCCAGACCGAGGAAGGCGAGGAGCTCACCCGCCCGCCCACGGACGAGGCGCCGTTCTCCGCGCTTGCATTCAAGATCCTGAACGACCCCTTCGTCGGCAACCTGACCTTCTTCCGTGTCTATTCGGGCACGCTGAACTCGGGCGACCAGGTCTACGTGCCGAACCGCTCGCGCAAGGAGCGCATCGGCCGCCTGCTGCAGATGCACGCGAGCGAGCGCGAGGAGATCAAGGAAGTCCGCGCCGGCGACATCGCCGCGGCCGTGGGCCTCAAGGACGTCACCACCGGTGACACGCTCTCCGATCCGGACGAAATCATCGTGCTGGAGAAGATGGAATTCCCGGCGCCCGTGATCTCGGTCGCCGTCGAGCCGAAGACCAAGGCCGACCAGGAAAAGATGGGGATAGCGCTACAGCGCCTGGCCAAAGAAGACCCGTCATTCCGCGTCTCGACCGACCAGGAGTCCGGGCAGACCATCATCTCCGGCATGGGCGAGTTGCACCTCGAAATCATCGTCGACCGCATGAAGCGCGAGTTCAAGGTCGATGCAACCGTCGGCAAGCCGCAGGTTGCCTACCGCGAAACGATCCGCAAGTCGGTCGAGCAGGAAGGCAAATTCGTGCGCCAGTCCGGCGGCCGCGGCCAGTACGGCCACGTCTGGATCCGCCTCGAGCCGCTCGCAGAGGGCAAGGGCTACGAGTTCGTCAACGAAATCGTGGGCGGCGCGATCCCGCGCGAATACATCCCCGCCGTGGACAAGGGTATCAAGGAACAATTGGGCAACGGCGTGATCGCCGGCTTCCCGATCGTCGACGTGAAGGTCGCCCTGACCGACGGCTCGTACCATGACGTGGACTCGAGCGAAATGGCGTTCAAGATCGCGGGCTCGATGGCGTTCAAGGAAGGCTTCACCAAGGCGAAGCCGGTGCTGCTCGAGCCGATCATGAACGTCGAAGTCGTGACGCCGGAGGAATACTCGGGCGACGTGATCGGTGACCTGAACCGCCGCCGCGGCCAGATTACGGGCATGGATGAAACCGTTTCCGGCAAGGTTGTGACCGCCGACGTTCCGCTCGCGGAGATGTTCGGCTATGCGACGACCGTGCGCTCGATGAGCCAGGGTCGCGCGACGTTCACGATGGAATTCAAAAAGTATGTCGAAGTGCCGAACAACGTCGCCGAGACTGTCCTGAAGAAAGCCTCCTGAGGAAAAGACGATGGCCAAGGAAAAATTCGTACGTTCGAAGCCGCACGTGAACGTGGGGACGATCGGGCATGTGGATCACGGGAAGACGACGCTGACGGCGGCGTTGACCAAGGTGATGGCGGAGAAGAACGGGGGCGAGTTTACGGCCTACGACCAGATCGACAAGGCGCCGGAGGAGAAGGCGCGCGGGATCACGATTGCGACGGCGCACGTGGAGTACCAGTCGGCGGTGCGGCATTACGCGCACGTGGACTGCCCGGGCCATGCCGACTACGTGAAGAACATGATCACGGGTGCGGCGCAGATGGACGGTGCGATTCTGGTGGTCTCCGCGGCGGACGGGCCGATGCCGCAGACCCGCGAGCACATTTTGCTGGCGCGCCAGGTGGGGGTGCCCTACATCGTGGTGTATTTGAACAAGTGCGACATGGTGGACGACGCCGAGCTGATCGAGCTGGTTGAGATGGAAGTCCGCGAGTTGCTGTCGAAGTACCAGTTCCCGGGCGACGACACGCCGATCGTGCGTGGTTCGGCCTTGAAGGCGCTCGAGGGTGCCGCGGGTGAGCTCGGTGCCGAGTCGGTGGTGAAGCTGGTGGCCGAGATGGACCGCTACATCCCGACCCCGGTGCGGGTGATCGACAAGCCGTTTCTGATGCCGATCGAGGACGTGTTCTCGATCTCGGGGCGCGGCACGGTGGTCACGGGACGCATCGAGCGCGGCATCGTCAAGGTCAACGACGAGATCGAGATTGTCGGCCTGAAGCCGACCACCAAGACCACCTGCACCGGGGTGGAGATGTTCAGGAAGCTCCTGGACGAGGGTCAGGCGGGTGACAACGTGGGGGTGTTGCTGCGCGGCACCAAGCGCGAGGAAGTGGAGCGCGGCCAGGTGCTGGCGAAGCCGGGCTCGATCAACCCGCACACCCAGTTCGAGTGCGAGGTGTACGTGCTGACCAAGGAAGAGGGTGGCCGTCATACGCCGTTCTTCAAGGGCTACCGGCCGCAGTTTTATTTCCGGACCACCGACGTGACCGGCAACATCGAGTTGCCGGCCGGGGTCGAGATGGTGATGCCGGGCGACAACATCAAGATGGTGGTGGAGCTGATTGCGCCGATCGCGATGGAGGAAGGCCTGCGCTTCGCGATCCGCGAGGGCGGCCGCACCGTCGGTGCCGGCGTCGTCTCCAAAGTGCTGAAGTAAGGAACGACGATGGCTACCAGTCAGAACATCCGCATCCGCCTGAAGGCGTTCGATCACAAGCTGATCGACACCTCGGCGCGTGAAATCGTCGAGACCGCGCGCCGCACCGGCGCAACGGTACGCGGCCCCGTGCCTCTGCCGACGAAGATCGAGCGCTTCACGGTGCTGGTCTCCCCGCACGGTGACAAGGACGCGCGCGACCAATTCGAGATCCGGACCCACAAGCGGCTGATGGACATCGTCAATCCGACCGACAAGACGGTCGATGCGCTGATGCGGCTCGAGCTGCCCGCGGGCGTGGACGTCCAGATCAAGTTGAACTGATTCCGCGGGCCGCTATACTGGGCGGCTTTTTTCGCGGGGCTGATTTGTAAGTGTTGGGACAGCATCGGCCAATTGCAGCCGGTGCGGTGAAAAAAGGATATAAATCATGACCATAGGTCTGGTCGGCCGCAAGGCCGGCATGACTCGGGTTTTCACCGAAGCAGGAGACTCCCTGCCGGTGACGGTCATCGAGGCCCTGCCGAATCGCATCGTGCAGGTGAAGGACTCGAAGGCCGACGGCTATCGCGCCATCCAGGTCACTTTTGGTTCACGCCGCGCTTCCCGGCTGTCCAAGCCGGTCGCGGCCCATTACGCCAAGCCTGGTGTGCTGCCCGGCGAGAAACTCGTCGAATTCCGCCTCACCGAGGGCGAGGGAGAGGACCTGAAGACGGGCGCCGAACTCAAGGTCGACCTGTTCAAGGAAGGCCAGATCGTGGACGTGGCCGGCGCGACGATCGGCAAGGGCTATGCGGGCGTGATGAAGCGTCACGGTTTCGCCGGCGGCATGGCGAGTCACGGCGCTTCGGTCGTGCACCGCTCGCCGGGCTCGATCGGCCAGCGTCAGACGCCGGGCCGCGTATTGCCCGGCAAGCGTATGGCGGGCCGCATGGGCAACGTCAATCGCACGGTCGAAAACCTGACGGTCGTTCAGGTCGATCTCGAGCGGAATCTGCTGTTCGTCAGCGGCTCCGTTCCGGGCGCGCCGGGCGGGCGGGTCGTAGTCAGGCCGTCGGTCAAGGCCGCAGCGCGGGGCAGGCGCAAGTCCGTCGCCGCGGTGAAGAAGTGATTCGGGGGCACTGGCAATGAAGCTCAAGCTGGTGAATGGCGGAGCCAATGGCTCCGAGATCGATGTCAGCGATGCGACTTTCGGCCGTGAGTTCAACGAGCCGCTGGTCCATCAGGTGCTGACCGCCTATGCGGCCGCAGGTCGCGCCGGCACGAAGGCGCAGTTGACCAAGGCCGAGGTGCGCGGCGGCGGCAAGAAGCCGTGGAACCAGAAAGGCACGGGCCAGGCCCGCGCGGGCTCGATCCGCAGCCCGATCTGGGTCGGCGGCGGGCGCGCCTTCGCGGCGAAGCCGCGCAGCTACGCGCAGAAGGTGAACCGGAAGATGTATCGCGGCGCGATCCGCTCGATGCTCTCCGAGCTCGCGCGCCAGGAGCGCCTGGTCGTGACGGCGGATCTCGAGCTCGAGGCGCCGAAGACAAAAATGCTGGTCGGCAAGCTGGCCGAACTCGGGCTCGAAAGCGTGCTGATACTGATCGAGGCCTACGACGAGAAGCTGCATCTCGCTTCGCGAAACCTCGTGGGCGTCGACGTTCGCACCGTCGCGAGCCTCGATCCGCTCGCGCTCGCGCGGTTTCCGAAGGTGCTCGCGACCGTCGGCGCGCTCAGGATGCTTGAGGAGAAGCTGGCATGAGCACGAGGACGCCGTCGAAGGACTGGCTCGCGGGCGTCGTGATCGCCCCGCATGTTTCGGAAAAGAGCGCCCGCATCGCAACCGAGGGCAACCAGTACGTGTTCCGCGTGCGACGGGATGCGACCAAGCCCGAGATTCGGGCGGCAGTCGAGTTCCTGTTCGAGGTGAAAGTGGACAAGGTCCGCGTCGTCAACCAGCCCGGCAAGGCGAAGCGCTTCGGGCGTTCGCTCGGCCGCCGGCAGGACTGGAAAAAGGCTTATATCCGGCTCGTCGAGGGCCAGCAGATCGAGATGGGAGGCGCCGAGCGCGCCTGAGTCGCGTAACGGGATAGCACCATGGCACTGAAGAAACTCAAACCGACTTCACCGGGAACGCGCTTCCAGCTGCGTCCGGACCGCTCGCACCTGCACAAGGGCGCGCCGGTGCGCGCGCTCGTGGCCGGTCACAAGTCGACGGGCGGCCGCAACAACGTCGGACGCCTGACGACCCGGCACAAGGGCTCGGGCCACAAGCACAACTACCGGATGATCGACTTCCGCCGCGACAAGGATGGCGTCGTCGCGAAGGTCGAGCGGCTCGAGTACGACCCGAACCGCTCTTCTTATATTGCGCTGCTCCTCTACAAGGATGGCGAGCGCCGCTACATCCTCGCCGCGAAGGGCATCCAGCCCGGCGACGAGCTGCAGTCGGGCGCCGATTCGCCGATCCGCGCTGGCAATGCGATGGCACTGCGCCACATTCCGATCGGCTCGATCGTTCACAACATCGAGTTGAAGCCCGGCAAGGGCGGCCAGCTCGCGCGCGCGGCCGGCACATCCGCCAGCTATTCGGGCCGAGAAGCCGGCAATGCGATCCTCCGCCTCAAGTCCGGCGAGACGCGCAAGGTCAGCGTCGAGTGCCGCGCGACGATCGGCGAAATCGGCAACGACGAGCACAACCTGCGCAGCTTCGGCAAGGCGGGCGCCAAGCGCTGGCGCGGCATCCGTCCGACGGTGCGCGGTGTCGTGATGAATCCGGTGGATCACCCGCACGGCGGCGGCGAAGGCCGTTCCGGCCAGGGCAACCCGCATCCGGTTTCGCCCTGGGGCTGGCACACCAAGGGCAAGAAGACGCGCAAGAACAAGCGCACCGACGCATTCATCGTGCGCCGGCGCAAGAAGGGAGCGTAAGCGAGATGTCACGTTCGCTGAAGAAGGGCCCGTTCGTGGATCTGCACCTGGCGAAGAAGGTGCAGGTGGCCCGCGACAAGAACGACCGCCGCCCGATCAAGACCTGGTCGCGCCGCTCGATGATCCTGCCCGACATGGTGGGACTCACGATCGCCGTGCACAACGGCCGCCAGCACGTGCCGGTGCTCGTCACCGAGAACATGGTCGGCCACAAGCTCGGCGAGTTCGCGCCGACGCGGATTTTCAAGAGTCACTCCTCGGCCAAGAAGGTCGAGGCGGCTCCGGAGTAAGGCGATGCAGGTTTCAGCAGTGCTGCGTCATGCGCGCATCTCGCCGCAGAAGTGCCGCCTCGTCGCGGACCTGGTGCGCGGCCAGCCCGTCGGCAATGCGCTGGCGGTGCTCGCCTACACGCCGAAGAAGGGCGCGCGCATCGTGCGAAAGCTGCTCGAGTCGGCGATCGCAAATGCCGAGCACAACCTCGAAGCGGACATCGACACGCTTTCGATCGCGCGCATCGAGGTCGACGCGGCGCCGGTTGCGAAACGCTTTCATGCACGGGCCAAGGGCCGCGGCAATCGCATCGTCAAGCGGCTGAGCCACATCAAGATTACGGTCGCCGACAAGGCGCGGTAAGCGGGAGCGGAGCGGCATATGGGTCAAAAGGTCAATCCGATCGGCATTCGGCTCGGCATCACGCGCGACTGGACGTCACGCTGGTATGCCGACACCAAGAGCTTCCCGTCATTCATCCTGTCCGACTGGCGGGTGCGCGAGTTCCTGCGCAAGAAGCTCATCGAGGCCTCGGTCAGCCGCATCCACATCGAACGCGCCGCGCGCAAGGCCAACATTACGATCCACACGGCGCGTCCGGGCATCGTGATCGGCCGCAAGGGCGAGGACATCGAGAAGCTCCGCATCGAAGTGGCGAAGCTCATGAAAATGGCGGTCGCCGACGTGCGGCTCAACATCGCGGAGATCCGCAAGCCCGAGCTCGACGCGACGCTCGTGGCCGAGAGCATCGCCCAGCAGATCGAGAAGCGCGTGATGTTCCGCCGCGCGATGAAGCGCGCGGTCACCAACACGATGCGAAGCGGCGCGCTCGGCGTGAAGGTGCGGATCGCCGGACGCCTGAATGGCGCCGAGATCTCGCGCTCGGAATGGACCCGCGAGGGGCGCATTCCGCTGCACACGTTCCGCGCCGACATCGATTACGGCACTGCCGAGGCGCAGACGACCTATGGCGTCATCGGCATCAAAGTCTGGGTGTTCAAGGGCGAGGTCTTCGACCGCGAAGAGGCGGAAGCGGAAGTCATCGAAGCGACGGCCGAGGCCGCGCCGAAAGACGCCGAAAAGCCGGCGGAGCAGCCGGCCGCGCCGGAACCGGCGGCAGGCTGAGTTGAAGGATTCACGGACATGATGCAGCCCAAGCGGACCAAGTACCGCAAGCAGTTCAAGGGAAACCTTTCCGGCAGCTCGCACCGCGGCAGCTCGGTCGCGTTCGGGGATTTCGGACTCAAGGCCACCGATCGCTCGCGCATGACGGCGCGCGAGATCGAGGCGGCGCGCCGCGCGATGACCCGCTACGTCAAGCGCGGCGGCCAGATCTGGATCCGCGTGTTTCCGGACGTGCCGATCACGCAGAAGCCGCTCGAAGTCCGCATGGGCAGCGGCAAGGGCAACGTCGAGTACTGGGTCGCGAAAGTGACGCCGGGCAAGGTCCTGTTCGAGATCGAGGGCGTGACCGAGGAAACGGCGCGCGAGGCGTTCAAGCTCGCCGCGGCCAAGCTTTCGGTCGCGACGGCATTCGTCAAGCGGCAGGTGCGCTGATGAGCAAGAAGAACATCAAGGAACGCGGGCGATTCCTGAAGAGCCTGCGCGGCAAGGACCTGAAGGGGCTCCGCGACGAGCTCGGCGAGTTGCGGCGCGAGCAGTTCAACCTGCGCATGGCGGCGGCTAGCGGACAGCCGGCGCGGCCGGATCAGCACGCGAAGGTCCGCGGGAAAATCGCACGGCTCAAGACCGTGCTGGTCGAGTCCGAACGCGCGAAAGTTGCCGGGAGCAAGACGTAATGGCTGAAACGGAACAGAAGCCCGCGGAAAAGTCGGCGCGTACGCTGACCGGCACCGTGGTCAGCAACAAGATGGACAAGACGATCTCCGTCGAGGTCGAGCGGCTGATCAAGCACTCGACCTACGGCAAGTACGTGCGCCGCACGACGAAGCTGCTGGCGCACGACGAAAAGAACGAGTGTCGCGAGGGCGACACCGTGGCGATTTCCGAGTGCCGGCCGCTGTCGCGGCACAAGGCCTGGCGGCTGGTGCGCGTGATCGAACGCGCGCCGGCGGAATAAGAGCAGGAGGGCAGGGCCATGATCCAGCTCAGGACGCGATTGCAGGCGGCGGACAATTCCGGCGCGCGCGAGCTGATGTGCATCAAGGTCATGGGCGGCACGCGGCGCCGCTATGCCGGCGTCGGCGACGTGATCAAGGTCAGCATCAAGGACGCGATCCCGCGCGGCAAGGTCAAGAAGGGCGAGGTCTACGACGCGGTCGTGGTGCGCACCCGGACTGGCGTCCGGCGCGGCGACGGCTCGCTGATCCGCTTCGACGGTAACGCCGCGGTGCTCCTGACGCCGAAGCTCGAGCCGATCGGCACCCGCATCTTCGGGCCCGTGACGCGCGAGCTCAGGAACGTGCAGTTCATGAAAATCATTTCACTGGCGCCGGAAGTTCTATGAAGAGAATCCGCAAGGGCGACTCCGTCGTCGTGACGGCAGGACGCGACAAGGGCAGGACCGGCACGGTCGTGGGCGTGCAGGCGGACGGCCGCGTGCTCGTCGAGAACGTCAACATGATCAAGAAGCACCAGCGGCCGAATCCAGCCAAGGGCGTGCAGGGCGCGATCGTGCAGAAAGAGGCGTCGCTGCACGCCTCGAACGTCGCCCTGCTGAACCCGGGCACGAAAAAGGCCGGCCGCATCGGCGTCCGCTCCCTCAAGGATGGGCGGAAGGTGCGCTACTTCAAGTCGAATGGCGAGCTGGTGGACTCATGAGCGCAACAGCCAGGCTGCAAAAGCAATATCGCGAGGCCGTGAGGCCGAAGCTCCGCACGGATCTCGGGCTCAAGTCCGACATGCAGGTGCCCCGCATCACCAAGATCACGGTGAACATGGGCGTCGGCGAAGCGGTCGCCGACAAGAAGGTCATGGACGCGGCGACCGGCGACCTCGCGAAGATCACCGGCCAGAAGCCGTCCGTGCGCAAGTCCAAGAAGTCGGTCGCGACGTTCAAGATCCGCGAGAACCAGGCGGTCGGCTGCATGGTGACGCTCCGCGGCGCGCGCATGTACGAGTTCCTCGACCGCCTGATCAATGTCGCGATGCCCCGCATCCGCGACTTCCGCGGCGTGAACCCGCGCTCGTTCGACGGCCAGGGCAATTACAGCTTCGGGGTGAAGGAACAGATCATCTTCCCCGAGATCGCCTACGACCAGATCGACCAGATTCGCGGGATGGACATCACGATCACGACTTCTGCCGGCAATGACAAGTCGGGCCGTGCCCTGCTCGAAGCGTTCAATTTTCCGTTCAGGAAGTGACCGATGGCGAAGACCAGCATGATCGAGCGCGAGAAGCGCCGGGCGAAGGTGGTGAAGAAGTATGCCGCCAGGCGCGCCCGCATCAAGGAACAGATCCGCGACCCGAAGGCGTCGCAGGAAGAGCGCATGGCCGCGATCGAGGCGCTGCAGAAGCTGCCGCGCGACTCGAGCCCGGGGCGGGCCCGCAGCCGCTGCGCAATCACCGGCCGCTCGCGCGGCAATTACAGCAAGTTCGGCCTCGGGCGCGTGAAGCTGCGCGAGGCGACGATGCGCGGCGACGTGCCGGGGCTTCGCAAGGCGAGCTGGTAAGGAGCGAACCATGAGCATGACCGACCCGATCGCCGACCTGTTGACGCGGATCCGCAATGGCCAGGGCGCCGGCAAGGCGGAAGTTTCCGTCCAGTCGTCGCGCGTCAAGGAAGCGATCGTCCGCGTCCTGAAGGACGAGGGCTACATCAGCGATTTCGTCGTCAGCAAGGACGGCGGGCGCTCGAAGCTCGTCATTGCGCTGAAGTACCACGCCGGAAAGCCCGTCATCGAGCGGCTCGAGCGCGTGTCGCGGCCCGGACTTCGCAGCTACCGTTCCAAGGACGAGCTGCCGAAGGTGCTGGGCGGCCTCGGCATCGCAATCATCTCGACGCCGGCCGGCGTCATGACCGATCGCGAGGCGCGCCGCGTCGGGCAGGGCGGCGAAGTGCTCTGCGTCGTGGCCTGAGGAAGCAAGGATCATGTCCAGAATCGCAAAAATGCCGGTCAAGCTGCCGCAGGGCGTCAATGCGACGCTCGCCGCGGGCACCGTGACCGTGAAGGGCGCGAAAGGCGCGCTGACGCTCAAGCTCGGCGGCGGCATCACCGTCGCGCAGAAGGAACAGGAACTCTTCGTCGCGATCGACGAAGGCAAGAGCACGAATGAGCGGATCGCGGCGGCGGGCGCGACACGCGCGAACCTCGCGAACATGGTCGAGGGCGTGACCAAGGGATTCGAGCGCAAGCTCGAGCTGGTCGGCGTCGGCTACCGCGCCGCGCTGCAGGGCAAGAACCTGAACCTGACGCTCGGCTTCTCGCATCCGGTCAGCTATCCGGTGCCGGAAGGCATCGCGATCGAGACGCCGTCGCAGACCGAGATCCTGATCAAGGGCGCCGACCTGCAGCGCGTCGGACAGGTTGCGGCGGAAATCCGCGGCTATCGCCCGCCGGAGCCCTACAAGGGCAAGGGCGTGCGCTATGCCGGCGAGAAGATCGTCATGAAGGAAGGCAAGAAGAAGTAAGGCCATGGCACAGCTCACGAAAAAAGACCGGCGCATCCGCCGCGCGACCCGCGGCCGCGCCAAGATGCGCGAGATCGGCACGGCGCGCCTCACGGTGCACCGCACGCCGCGGCACATCTATGCCCAGGTCACGACGCCCGACGGCGCTCGCGTGATCGCGGTCGCGTCGACCGTCCAGGAGGCGGTCGCGAAGGAATTGAAGGGCACTGGCAACGCGACGGCCGCCGCGGCGGTCGGCCGCGCGATCGCGGAGCGTGCCAAGGCCGCGGGTGTCGAAACCGTGGCATTCGACCGTTCGGGTTTCCGTTACCACGGGCGCGTGAAAGCGCTCGCAGAGGCCGCCCGCGAGGCCGGCCTCAAGTTCTGATTCCGAGGTTCAAGCGATGGCACGAGTCGAAAGATCCCAATCCGGCGACGACCTGATCGAGAAGCTGGTCGCCGTCAACCGCACCGCGAAAGTGGTGAAGGGCGGCCGGCAGTTCGGCTTCACGGCGCTGACGGTGGTCGGCGACGGCGCCGGCCGCGTCGGTTTCGGCTACGGCAAGGCGCGCGAAGTGCCGACGGCGATCGCGAAGGCGATGCAGCAGGCGCGCAAGAACATGACCAACGTGCCGATCACGCGTGCGACGCTGCACTACGCGATCCAGGGCCGTCACGGCACGACCCGGGTCTATATGCAGCCGGCGTCCGATGGCACAGGCGTCATTGCGGGCGGCGGCATGCGCGCGGTGTTCGAATGCGCGGGCGTCAGGAACGTACTCGCAAAGAGCTACGGCTCGCGCAACCCGATCAATGTCGTGCGCGCGACCTTCGATGCATTTGAGCGGATGGTTTCGCCGGACCGCATCGCGGCGAAGCGCGGCAAGACACTCGACGAAATCACGGGCTGATGACGATGAGCAAAGGCAAGATCAAGGTCACGCTGAACCGCAGCGTGCACGGGCAACTGCAGAACATCCGGGCCTCGGTCTACGGACTTGGCCTGCGGCGCATCCGCGACACGAAAGTGGTCGAGGACACGGGCGCGGTGCGCGGCATGATCAATGCGGCGCAGCACCTGCTCGGCGTCGAGAAGGCCTGAGGAGCGAAGACATGCGACTGAATACCATGAAGCCGGGCGCCGGAAGCAAGCGCAAGCGCCTGCGTGTCGGACGCGGCGCCTCGGCGGGCCAGGGCAAGACCTGCGGCAAGGGTGGCAAGGGCCAGAAGGCGCGCAAGGGCGGCTACCACAAAGTCGGCTTCGAAGGCGGCCAGGTTCCGCTGCAGCGCCGCCTCCCGAAGGTGGGCTTCCGCTCGGCGATGCACAAGACGCGCGCTGAAGTGACTCTGACCGACCTCGCGAAGGTCAAGGCCGAGCTGATCGATCTCGCGGCGCTCCTGTCAGCAAGCGTCGTGCCGTCGACGACCGAGCGCGCGAAGGTGATCCTCTCCGGCGAGATTTCGCGCAAGGTGACCCTGCAGGGCCCCGCGGTCGTCGCGACGAAAGGCGCGCGCGCGGCCATCGAGAAGGCCGGCGGCCGTATCGACGAGGGCAAGGCGGCCTGAGGCCGCGGACCGCGACATGGCGACTACGGCTGGCAATGCGGCGCTCGCGCTCGGTGAAGTCACGCGCTACACCGAGATGCGCTACCGGCTGTTCTTCCTGCTGGGCGCACTGGTCGTTTACCGCATCGGCACCTTCGTGCCGGTGCCGGGCATCGATCCGGTAGCGCTCGCCCGCCTGTTCGACAGCCAGGAAGGCACTATCCTCGGCCTCTTCAACATGTTCTCGGGCGGCGCGCTCGAGCGCCTGTCCATATTCGCGATGGGCGTGATGCCCTACATTTCGGCGTCCATCATCCTGCAGATGATGGCGGTCGTCGTGCCCTCCATGGCGGCGATCAAGAAGGAAGGCGAGTCGGGGCGCCGCAAGATCACCCAGTGGACGCGCTACTTCACCGTGGTACTGGCTTCGTTCCAGGGCTTCGCGGCCTCGATCGCGTTCCAGAACCAGGGCGTCGTGATCAACCCGGGCACGCTGTCATTCGTCCTGCCTGCGGTGCTGACGCTGACCGCGGGCACCATGTTCCTGATGTGGCTCGGCGAGCAGATCACCGAGCGCGGCATCGGCAACGGCATCTCGATGATCATCCTCGCGGGCATCATCTCGGGCCTGCCGTCGGCGATCGGCGGCACCTTTCAGCAGGTGAGCAGCGGCGAGATGAATCCCGCGTTTGCGATCATCCTGCTGCTCCTGATCGGCGCAGTCACCGCGTTCTGCGTGTTCGTCGAGAGCGGCCAGCGCCGCATCCCGGTCAACTACGCCAAGCGGCAGGTCGGCCGCCGCATGTACGCGGGCCAGACCAGCCACCTGCCGTTCAAGCTCAACATGTCGGGCGTCATTCCGCCGATCTTCGCATCGTCGCTGCTGCTGTTCCCGGCGACGCTTGCGAGCTTCTTCGGTACGGGCGAGGCGGGCACCTGGCTGCAGACCGTTGCCGCGGCGCTCGGCTGGGGCCAGCCCCTGCATCTCCTGATCTACGGCGGCCTGATCATCTTCTTCTGCTTCTTCTACACGGCCCTCGTGTTCAATTCGCGCGAGACCGCGGAGAACCTCAAGAAGGGCGGGGCGTTCATTCCGGGGATCCGGCCCGGCCAGCAGACCGGTGAGTACATCGACAAGGTGCTGACGCGCCTGACCGTGTGGGGTGCGCTCTACGTGACCCTGGTCTGCCTGCTGCCCGAGATCCTGATGTCCTATGGACGCGTGCCGTTCTACTTTGGCGGCACTTCGCTCCTGATCATGGTGGTGGTGGTCATGGATTTCGTGGCCCAGCTGCACGCCCACATGATGTCCCACCAGTACGAGGGGCTCATGAAGAAAGCCAACCTGCGCGGCTACGGCAAGAGGGGTCCCTGAGATGAAGGTTCGTCCATCGGTCCGGAAAATCTGCAAGAACTGCAAGATCGTGCGCCGCAAGGGCGTCGTGCGGGTCATCTGCTCGTCCGACGCCCGCCACAAGCAGCGTCAGGGCTGAGCGCAGGGGTCTGGATATGTTGAGAAAATCGGCTTTTTCACGTAAACTTCCCGGTTCTCCGCGGGTCGAGGTCAGGTAGCCATGGCGCGTATCGCCGGCATAAACATTCCGGTCAACAAGCACATCTCGGTGGGCTTGATGCACATTTATGGCATCGGCCGCTCGCGGGCGCTGTCCGTGTGCAAGGCGGCGAACGTCGATCCGTCGACGCGCGTGCGCGATCTCACGGAGCCCGAGGTCAATGCGCTGCGCGCGCAGGTCACGCGCTTCATGGTCGAGGGCGACCTGCGCCGCGAGAATTCCATGAGCCTGAAGCGGCTGATGGACCTGGGCTGCTACCGCGGCATCCGGCATCGCAAGGGCCTGCCGGCCCGTGGCCAGCGCACGCGCACGAATGCGCGCACTCGCAAGGGACCGCGCCGCGCGGCAATCAAGACGAACGTGCAGGCGGGCAAGGTCTGACGATGAGCGAAGAAAAGACGGAACAGAAAGCCGACGCGAAGCCGGACCAGAAGGCCGAGAAGTCGGAGAAGGCGGAGCAGAAAGGCGCGGACAAGGCGGGAGCGCCTGCCGCCGCCAAGGCGCGCAAGAAGGTCAGGCGCCAGGTGTCGGACGGCGTTGCGCACGTGCACGCGTCGTTCAACAACACGATCGTCACGATCACCGACCGGCAGGGAAACACCCTCGCCTGGGCGACATCGGGCGGCTCCGGATTCCGCGGCTCGCGCAAGAGCACGCCGTTCGCCGCGCAAGTCGCGGCGGAAAAGGCGGGCGTCGCGGCGCAGGAATATGGCCTGCGCACCGTCGAGGTGCGCGTGCGCGGCCCGGGCCCTGGCCGCGAATCCGCGGTCCGCGCGCTGAACGCCTGCGGGCTCAAGGTCACGAGCATCGAAGACGTGACGCCGATTCCGCATAACGGTTGCCGCCCGCCCAAGAAGCGGCGCGTCTGAGGTCGAGAGGACAATGGCAAGATACCTCGGTCCCAAGTGCAAGCTTTCGCGTCGCGAGGGCACGGATCTGTTCCTCAAGAGCGGCGTCAAGTCGCTCGAGAGCAAGTGCAAGCTCGAAGTCCCGCCGGGCGGCGTCAAGGGCGACCGCCGCACGCGGCTGTCGGGCTACGGCGTGCAGCTGCGCGAGAAGCAGAAGCTGCGCCGCATGTACGGCGTGCTCGAGCGGCAGTTCCGCAACTACTACGCCAAGGCGGCGGGCCGCCCGGGATCGACCGGTGAGAACCTGCTGCGCTTCCTCGAAGGGCGCCTCGACAACGTCGTCTACCGCATGGGATTCGCCGCGACGCGCGCCGAGGCCCGCCAGCTCGTGGCGCACAAGGCGATCGAGGTGAACGGCGACGCGGTCAACGTGGCCTCCTACCAGTGCGCAGCCGGCGACGTGATCACGGTGCGCGAGAAGTCGAAGGGCCAGGCCCGCATCGCCGCAGCGCTCGCGATCGCAACCCAGGTCGGTTGGCCGGACTGGGTCGAAGTGGACGACAAGAAATTCAGCGGGACGCTCAAGGCGCTGCCCGACCGCGACCAGATACTCCCGGACATCAACGAGAACCTGGTCGTCGAGCTTTACTCGAAATAAACAGCAGGTGACGGCAATGCAAGGTACCGCCACGGAATTCCTCAAGCCCCGGTCCGTCAAGGTGACCGAGACGGCGGCGCGTCAGGCGCGCATCGTGATCGAGCCGTTCGAGCGGGGCTTCGGCCATACGCTCGGCAACGCGCTGCGACGCGTGCTGCTCTCTTCGATGCCCGGATGCGCCGTGACCGAGGTCGAGATCGAGGGCGTGCTTCACGAGTACACGAGCATCGAGGGCGTCCAGGAAGACGTCGTCGACATCCTCCTCAACCTGAAATCGATCGCGATCGAGATGCATGCGCGCGAGTCGGTCGAGCTCCGCCTTTCGAAGAAGGGCCCGGGCCCCGTCACCGCGGGCGACATCCAGATCGACCACGACGTCGTGATCGTGAATCCCGACCTCGTGATCGCCAACCTGAACAAGGCCGTCGAGCTTTCGATGACCCTCAAGATCGAGCGCGGCCGCGGTTACCGTCCGGCTGTGCAGCGTCTCGAATTCGAGGAGCAGAGCCGCCCGATCGGACGGCTCCAGCTCGATGCGTCGTTCTCGCCGGTGCGCCGCGTGACCTACGGCATCGAGTCCGCGCGCGTCGAGCAGCGCACCGACCTCGACAAGCTGATCATCGACATCGAGACGAACGGCACGATCAATCCGGACGAGGCGATCCGCCGCGCCGGTGGAATCCTGAAGGAACAGCTCACGGTGTTCGTCGACCTCGAAGGCCAGGGCGAGTCGCCCTCCCGCGAGGCGGGCCCGCTTCCGGATCCGATCCTGCTGCGCCCCGTCGACGAGCTCGAACTGACGGTCCGCAGCGCCAACTGCCTCAAGGCCGAGAATATCCATTACATCGGCGACCTCGTGCAGCGCACGGAAGTCGAATTGCTGCGCACGCCGAATCTCGGCAAGAAGTCGCTGACGGAAATCAAGGAAGTCCTCGAGAGTCACGGGCTGACGCTCGGCATGCGCATCGACGGCTGGCCGCCGGCGTCGCTGCGCCGCGAAGACGAGCTGCGCACTGCCTGAGCGCGAAAACGGGGTAACGACTCATGCGACATCAACTGTCGGGACGCCAACTCTCGCGCAACAGCTCCCATCGCAAGGCGCTGATGCGGAACATGTGCGCGGCGCTGCTGCGCGCCGAGACGATCCGCACGACGCTGCCAAAGGCGAAGGAGTTGCGCCGGGTCGTCGAGCCGCTGATCACGCTCGGCAAGACCGATTCGCTGCCCTACCGCCGGCGCGCCTGGTCGCAGTTGCGTGACGACGGCCTCGTCGACAAGCTGTTCGACGTCATCGGGCCGCGCTTCCGCAGTCGCGCGGGCGGCTATACGCGGATACTGAAAATGGAGCCGCGGGTCGGCGACTCCGCGCCGATGGCGTTGATGCAGCTGGTCGAGGGCGACGCGCCGCAGGCGGCGGCCCCGACCGATGACAAGCCTGCGAAGAAGAAGGCCGCGCCGAAGAAGGAGAAGGCGCCCGCCAGGAAGGCTGCGCCGAAGGCCGCAGGCAAGGGCGAGGCCAAGCCGAAAAAGCGGAAGAAGGCCGCAGGCTGACGATTTCCAATCCTGCGAGCGGCCCAGTGCCGCTCCTGGTCGCCATGGAAAAGCCGGGGACATCCCCGGCTTTTTTTTGCCATGATGGCGCCAGGTCACGAAATCCCCGGGGAGAAACTCATGAGCCTGCTTTCGGAATTCAAAGAGTTCGCGATGAAGGGCAATGTCATGGACATGGCCGTCGGCATCGTGATCGGCGCCGCGTTCGGCAAGATCGTGTCGTCGTTCGTAAACGCGATCATCATGCCTGCGCTCGGCTGGATGATCGGCGGCGTCGACTTTTCGCAGCTCACGGTCGAGCTCGGCACCAATGCCGCGACCGGCGAGCCAGTCCTGGTTCAGTACGGCCAGTTCATCCAGTCGCTGGTCGACTTCCTTATCATCGCCGCCGCGATATTCGTGGCGCTCAAGGCAATCAACCGGCTGAAGAAGCCGGCTCCTGCCGCGGCGCCACCCGCGCCGCCGCGCGAGGAAGTGCTGCTGACCGAGATCCGCGATCTGCTCAGGCAGAGATGAGCTGGCGGCCTACACGGCCTGGGCGAATGCCTCGCGCGTGAGATTTCGCGGCGCGCCCGCCTGCGCGACCACGTTGTCCTCGATCCGGATCCCGCCGAATGGCCTGAGCGCGTCGACCCGCTTCCAGTCGATTGCGCGGCCGCGTCCGTCGGCGCGCGCCTGTTCGAGCAGCGAATCGATGAAGTAGATCCCGGGTTCGATCGTCACGGCGAACCCGTTCTCGAGGTCCCGCGTCAGCCGGAGGTAGGGATGTCCTTCGGGCTTCGCGCGCGTCACGCCCTCCGGGCCCGCCATGAAGCCCGCGGCGTCGTGCACCATCAGTCCGAGCAAGTGTCCGATGCCGTGCGGGAAAAAGACGGAACTGAGCTTCGATTCGACTGCGGCCTCCGGCGTGCCGCTGACGATGCCATGGGCGACCAGGACCCCTGCGATCGCCCGGTGTGCCTCGAGATGGATCTCGCGATAGTCCGTGCCCGGCCGCACCCGGTCAACGAGCTTCTGCTGGACGGCGTCGAGCGAGCGAATCAGGTCCTGGAACTCGCCGGGCGCGGCCGCATGGGTGCGCGTGATGTCGCAGGCATAACCGGCATGCTGGGCGCCGGCATCGATCAGGAAGGATCCCGCATCCGCCGGGCGCAGACGGTCCAGCACCTGGTAGTGCAGGACCGCTGCATGCGTTCCGAAGGCGATGATGTTGTTGTAAGGGAGTTCTTCCTCGCGGGCGCCCGCCGCACGGCAGTACGCCAGGTGAATCTCGTATTCCGACGCCCCCGCCCTGAAACCTTGTTCGGCCACCCGGTGGGCACGGACTCCGGCGATCGTTGCGAGCGCCATGCATTCGATCTCGTAGGGCGTCTTGGCCGCCCGGGCATAATCAAGGCCCGCGGTGACGCCCGGCGGGTCGTAGTCGCCCAGCCCTTCGGTCGCCGGCCCCGGTTCAGCCAGTACCGCCCAGCGGCCCTTGGCGCGGACCTGCGACCTCAACTCGGTCGGCGAGCGGACTACGATCAGGTCGAAATGGCCGACCCAATAGCCTTCCGGGAGTGCCGGGGGCAGGTACCAGTAGTCGTCCGGCTGATGGAAAACGAGCTTCGGGCCGGCTGCCGGGCCGGTACACGACGAAGGAATCGGGGGTCGTATCAGGCAGCCACTGCCGGTAGCGGGGGTTCGGCTTGAAGGGGTAGGTGCTGTCGTCCAGGTACAGGTAACGGAGACTTCCGGAGCCGATGATCATTCCGTCGTAACCACCCGCAATCAAAGCCCGGTCGGCACGCGCCATGAGCTCCCGGAGGTGGTCGCCGTAGAGTTCGGCATGTGACATTTTCGCCATCGATGCTCCCGCGGAATCAGGCCTGCAGCGTAACCGGCGGAGCCGGTTGTCGCAAAATTGCGACCATTGCTTACCGGAGTAATACCGGTAAAATCTGCTGACGCGTCGAGGCAGCAAAGCCGGGATTTGCGCCGTTTTCGCCGCGGACTGCACTTACATTTCTCACTGAACGAACTGGGGTAACTGACGATGAATGCAAAGATCTGGGGCGCCATTGCGGTTGCCCTCGTGTTGGGCGCCTGCGGTGCGAAGCAGGAAGAGGCCTCGGCCGATGCAGCTGCAGACGCTGCTGCTGCTGCGGGTGACGCTGCTGCCGATGCCGGCGCTGCTGCTGCCGATGCCGGCGCTGCTGCTGCCGATGCCGGCGCTGCTGCGGGTGATGCCGCTACCGCTGCGGGCGACGCTGCTGCTGATGCTGCTGCCACGGAAGAAACTCCTCCGTCGCAGTAAGCTGACTGCAAATGGCCTGATCGGCCGGGCGGATGGCGCGGTGCTCCCGCGACTTCCCCCGGCCGATCTCTTTCCGGAACACGAAATGCCGATCACCATTCGTGAAGCGCGGGCCTCGAAAGCCGACCGCGACTGGATCGAAGACACCTATGGCGAGTATCTCGCCGACCTGACCGCCGACACGACCGGCGTGTTCCCGTCGCTCACAATCACCGGTCAAAGCGTTTCCGAAATCATCCAGGGCTGGTTCCACGACGACCGCTGCACGGCCTTCCTCGTGCTGCGCGAGCAGGAGCCTGTCGGATTCGCAGTCGTGCAACGAAGCCTTGCGAGCAGCGAAGATCCCAAGCGGCATTACCGCCTGAGCGAGTTTTTCATCCGGCGACCGTTTCGCAGCAAGGGCGTCGGCCGCGGCGCGGCGATGCTGATCTTCGCGCGCTACGCCGGCGAGTGGACGATCGCCGAGCAGTCACGCAATCCCGGCGCGATCCGCTTTTGGCGCCGCGTCGTCTCCGAATTCACGAACGGCAAGTTCCGCGAGAAGAGCGGACAGGGCGAGATCGCGCACAGTTTCACGAGCGCGGGGCCGGCGACGGCGGTCGTGCGCTGATGCTGGCGCGCGGCGGCGCGCCAGGACTGCTGCTCAGCCTGTTCGCGTTTGCGTTCATTGCCGATGCAGGCGAACCGGTGCTCGAATCGGCAGCGTCCTGCAGCCGCATCCTCACCGATAGCGAGCGTCTGCGCTGCTTCGATGCATTGTTCCGGCCGGAAGCCGATTCACCGGTGACGTCGTCGAGCGCCGAGCAGGAATTCGGACTGACCGAGGCGGAGCGCGACGAGCGGCGGCGCGAGACCGGGTCTCCCGTCGTCGCGCGGCAGGTCACGACGAAATTACTCAGGCTGGTATCGCGCAATCCCGAACCGCCGCTCCTGGATCTCGAGAATGGCCAGCAATGGCGGCTGCTCGAAGTATCGGATGTCATGTCGTTCCGCGCCGGCGAAACGATCATCATCCGGCGCGGCGCACTCGGATCCTATTTCGCCTCGACTCCCGGACGAAACGGGGCCTGGCGCGTCCGGCGCGTGCAGTAGCGCGCGGCTAGCCCTTCCGTACCCGCACGCTGATCCTTCGCGGCCCTCCGACCTCGAACAGGAGCTCGAGGTCAAATTTCTGTCCCTCGACCAGCGGCTTCCTGAGCCCCATCAGCATCACATGCATGCCGTTCGGCGCGAACTCCAGCGTCTGGCCTGCGTCAACGTGGAGAACCGCCACCTCGCGCATACGCGCGATGCCGTCCAGAATCTCCGTGCGGTGAACCTGCACCTTCGAGGCGGCAGGCGACGAGATCTTCAATAGCCGGTCAGACTTGCCCGTGCCGTTCTTGAGCGTGAAATACGCGACGCCGACCGTGACGCCGGGCGGCGTGGTGCGCGACCAGGCGTTGGTCACGGTCAATTCGCCCGCGAGTGCCGGTGCTGCTGCGAACAGGCAAGCGACAAGCATTGCAGTCGCCGAACGTCGATTCATGCCGCTTTCTTCCCGCGCGCCAGCACGCGCTTCAGATACCTTCCGGTGAACGAACCGCCAGCCCGCGCAAGCTGCTCGGGCGTGCCTTCCGCGACGATGGAGCCGCCGCCATCGCCGCCCTCGGGGCCGAGATCGATCACCCAGTCGGCAGTCTTGATCACGTCGAGGTTGTGTTCGATGACGATCACCGTGTTGCCTTCGTCGCGGAGCCGGTGCAGCACGACGAGCAGGTGCTTGACGTCCTCGAAGTGCAGGCCGGTCGTCGGCTCATCCAGTATATATAGCGTGCGGCCGGTCGCTCGCTTGGAGAGTTCCTTCGCGAGCTTGACGCGCTGGGCTTCGCCGCCGGACAGCGTCGTCGCGTTCTGGCCGAGCCGCACATAGGACAGGCCGACGTCCAGCAGCGTCTGCAGCTTGACTGCGATGGAGGGCACCACCTGGAAGAAGACATTCGCGTCCTCGACCGTCATGTCGAGCACTTCGTGGATGTTCTTGCCCTTGTAATGCACGTCGAGCGTTTCGCGGTTGTAGCGGCGGCCCTTGCAGACGTCGCAGGCGACGTACACGTCCGGCAGGAAGTGCATCTCGACCTTGATGACGCCGTCGCCTTCGCAGGCCGCGCAACGTCCGCCTTTTACATTGAAGCTGAAGCGCCCCGGCTGGTAGCCGCGTGAACGCGACTCGGCCGTGCCGGCGAAGAGCTCACGGATCGGCGTGAAGAGCCCGGTGTAGGTCGCCGGATTCGAGCGCGGCGTGCGGCCGATCGGGCTCTGGTCGATGTCGATTACCCGGTCGATGGCGCCGAGACCGTCCACACCCGCGCAAGGCGCCGGCTGCTCCGCGACGAGTTCCAGCGAGCGCGCAACGACGCGATAGAGCGTGTCGTTGACGAGCGTGGACTTGCCGGAGCCGGACACGCCGGTAACGCAGGTCAGCAGCCCCACCGGAAAAGCCACGTCGATATTCTTGAGATTGTTGCCGCTGGCCTGACGCAGGCGGAGCTGCTGCTTCAGATCGCGCGCCCGCCGCTTCTCCGGGATCTCGATACGCTTGCGGCCGGAGAGGTACTGGCCCGTGAGTGACGCGGGGCTCGCCTCGATCTGCGCGGGCGTGCCCTGCGCGACGATGCGGCCGCCGTGCACGCCGGCGCCCGGGCCGAGGTCGACGACGTGGTCGGCCTGGCGGATGGCGTCCTCGTCGTGCTCGACGACGATCACCGTGTTGCCGAGGTCGCGGAGCCGATGCAGCGTGTCGAGCAGGCGCTGGTTGTCGCGCTGGTGCAGGCCGATCGAGGGCTCATCGAGGATGTACATGACGCCGACCAGGCCCGAGCCGATCTGGCTTGCGAGCCGGATGCGCTGCGCCTCGCCGCCGGACAGGGTTTCCGCGCTGCGGTCGAGTGTCAGGTAGTCGAGGCCCACGTCGACCAGGAACCCGAGCCGGTCGGTGATCTCCTTGACGATCTTTGCCGCGATGCTGGCGCGCCAGCCCTCGAGCTTGAGTTCACCGAAAAATGCGAGCGCACGCCGCACGGGCAGGGCGGAGATCGACGGCAAGGATGCGCCGCCCACGAACACGAAGCGCGCGGCCTTGGTGAGCCGTGCGCCGTCGCATTCCGGACAGCGGCGCGTGCCGAGGTAACGCGCGAGTTCCTCGCGCACTGCGAGTGACTCAGTTTCCTGGTAGCGGCGCTCGAGGTTCGGAAGAATCCCCTCGAACTTGTGCTTGCGCCTGACCGTTCTCCCGCGCGCATCGAAATAGCGGAACTCGATTTCCTCGCCGCCGCTCCCCTGCATCAGCACCTCGCGCGCGCGTTCGGGGAGGCTGCCGTAGGGCACTTCGGGATCGAAGCGGTAGTGGTCCGCGAGGGCCTGGATCATCTGGTAGTAGTAGGCATTCCGCCGGTCCCAGCCGCGCACGGCGCCGTTTGCGAGCGAGACTTGCGGCTGGGCCACGACGCGGTCCGGATCGAAGAACTGCTTGACGCCGAGTCCGTCGCAGCCGGGGCAGGCGCCGTGCGGGTTGTTGAACGAGAAAATCCGCGGCTCCAGTTCCGAAATCGAGTAGCCGCAGATCCGGCAGGCGAACTTGTCCGAAAAGACGAGTTCCTCGCGCTTTGGCTCGTCGATGAATGCGATCCGTGCGACGCCCTCGCCGAGCCTGAGCGCGGTCTCGAAGGACTCCGCGAGCCGCTGCTGCAGGTCGGGGCGGACTTTCAGGCGGTCCACCACCGCATCGATCGAGTGCTTCTTCTTTGGATCGAGTTTCGGCACCAGGTCGAGTTCAAAGTACCTGCCGTCCACGCGCGCGCGCACGAAACCCTTGCCGCGAAGCTCCTCGACGACCTGCAGATGCTCGCCCTTGCGCCCCGAGACGATCGGCGCGAGGAGCGCCAGAGCCGTGCCTTCGGGCAAGGCGATCACCTGGTCAACCATCTGGCTCACGGTCTGTGCCGTGAGGTCGAGGGCGTGGTCGGGGCAGCGCGGAATGCCCGCGCGCGCGAACAGCAGTCGCAGGTAGTCGTAAATCTCGGTCACCGTGCCGACGGTCGAGCGCGGATTGTGCGACGTGGATTTCTGTTCGATCGAGATCGCGGGCGACAGGCCTTCGATCGAGTCCACGTCCGGCTTTTCCATCATCGACAGGAATTGCCGTGCGTATGCGGAGAGCGATTCGACGTAGCGCCGCTGACCCTCTGCATAGATCGTGTCGAAGGCGAGCGAGGACTTTCCGGAGCCGGAAAGCCCGGTAAAAACGATCAATCGGTCGCGCGGCAGCTCGAGGTCGAGGCTCTGCAGATTGTGCGTGCGCGCGCCGCGGATGTGGATGGTCTGAGTCATGTGGCGAGCCTGATAGAATAGCCCGCCCATTCCGGGCACCGCAAAGGGATTTCCAGTGGCCCTGTCGTCGGGCGCGGCACTCCTGCCCGCCGAGCGCCGTGTTGTCGCTTCGCTTGCCGCGATCTACGCCACGCGAATGTTGGGCCTGTTCCTGCTGCTTCCGGTCCTGGCGCTGCACGCCGGCGAATTACCCGGCGGAACGCCGCTGCTCGCGGGCCTCGCAGTCGGCGCCTATGGGTTGACGCAGGCCCTGATGCAGATTCCCTTCGGCATCTGGTCGGATCGCGTCGGCCGCAGGCCGGTGATCGTGGTGGGACTCCTCCTGCACATCGCGGGCTCCGCGCTCGGTGCCGTGGCGGGAAGCGCCGTGTCGATCGTCATCGCGCGCATTGTTCAGGGCCTCGGCGCGGTCTCCGGCCCGGTGATGGCGCTGCTTGCCGATTTCACCCGTCCGGAATCGCGCACACGCGCCATGTTCATGATTGGCCTCTGCATCGGGCTGTCGTTTGTCGTCTCATTGATCGCCGGTCCGCTGCTCGCGGGGACGATCGGCGTCGGCGGGGTTTTCGCCATGATCGGCGCCTTCGGCGCACTCGCGCTGCTGCTGGTCCTCTTTGCGCTGCCCGCGGAAGCGGCTCGGGGCGCCGCGCCGGCCGCGCCGCGTTCCTGGCGAAGCGCGGTCACAAGCGCCTTGCTGCCACATTACGCCGGCATCTTTGTGCTGCACATGACGCTCACGGCGGCTTTTATTGCCGTACCGCACGCGCTGCGCGACCTGCAGGGCATTGCCGCGCCGGATCACTGGCGGATCTACCTTGGCGTCTTCGCCGCTTCGCTGGTCCTGACGGCGCCGCTCGTCCTGTGGTCGGAGCGGAACCGCAAGGGCATGGTCATGGCGGCGGGCGTGGCGCTGCTGGTCGTCGCGCTGGCCGCCCTGGCCTGGGGGCATGCCGATTTCCGGCTGTTGGCCGGCGCGCTCGTCCTTTACTTCGGCGCCTTCAATTTCCTCGAAGCCCGGCTCCCGGCCTCTTTGACGGAGGCGGCCGGTGAAGAATCGCGCGGCGCGGCCATGGGCGTGTTCGCAACCTGCCAGTTCGCGGGTGCATTTGCCGGAGGCCTGGCCGGAGGCGCCTTGCTCGGAAGCCCCTGGGCACTCGCGGGAATCTTCTTGTGTGCGGCCCTGGCGGTCCTTGTCTGGCTGCCCTGGGCGGCAGCCACAGAATCCCGGCAATCCGGTGCAATTGACGCTGCGCCGGCGGCCGGCGGACGACTACAATGAGGCCTTCGGACAATAACCGGGGACTGTCATGGCACGCGGCGTCAACAAAGTCATTCTGATCGGGCATCTGGGGCAGGATCCGCAGTCGCGCGCGATGCCCTCCGGCAAGGCCGTCGTCAACCTGCGCGTGGCGACCACCGAAGGGTGGCGCGACAAGCAGACAGGCGAGAACAAGGAAGCGACGGAGTGGCACAACGTCGTGATGTTCGACCGCCTCGCCGAAATCGCGGCCGAGTACCTCCGCAAGGGCTCCCATATCTATGTCGAGGGCCGCATCCGAACCCGCAAGTGGCAGGACAAGGAAGGCCATGACCGCTACTCGACCGAGATCGTCGCGAACGAGATGCAGATGCTCGGCGGCCGCAGCTCGGGCGAGCGCAGTGGCGGCGCTTCCGCCGACCGCGCGCCGCAGCGGAACGAAGAGTCAGCCGCCCGCGCGGAACCGGCCGGCGTTGCCGAATCCTTCGACGACGACATTCCTTTCTAGGGCTGTCCTCGGCTGAGCGTGAATGTCTCCGCCGGTCCCCGGACGGGCGTCACACTTTTAGCTGATTTCCCGCGCTGAAGCGGCCCACAACCGGCAAATCCGGCTGCTTTATGTGATGTGCTTGGCGTCCGGTCCCGCCACATTAAGTCACCATCGAGCCGATTCTCCGGGCCGCCTGCGGACCCGTCCAGGCGCTTTGGAGAAGGGAGCATGACTCGATGGAGCTGGACCGAAACCAGCCGACCGGAAGCGGGCTGCCCAAAGCCCTGCTGGCGCCATGGTTTGACCAACCAGCGGCCTGGCTGGTGCTGCTTGGCATCGGCCTGACCGTTTTCGTCTGCGGTCATCGTCTTCATAGCAGGCGCGCGCCGGCGACGGATCGGCCGCATTCCTCGCCGGTATCGCGGCGACCGTTGCCGCCATCGTGGTCGCCTGGCGCACCGCGAAACTCCGCGAACTCAAGACCGAGCGCAGAAGTGCCTGGCGCTGGCTGGCGTTCGCGCTTGAGCGCCCTGCTGGCCGCGACATTCGCGGTCCCTGCGACGCGTTCATTCGACTTGCCGGCATTGCAGTTCGCGGCAGGTCTGCTGCAATTCGCATTCTTCCCATGCGTCGCGATAGCCGCCGTGGCAATGCTGCTTTCGACGCGAGGCCGGTCATTCGGTCCGCAGTTCTGGCTCGAAGCGACCCTGGTCGCGCTCTGCGTCGGCACGGTCCTCTGGCTTGCGTTGCCGCATGAACTTGCGCCGGACGTGCTGCCGGCGCGCGGCTCCTGGACCGTTGGGCTCGATGCCGTGATCGGCGTGCTCGCCGCGATCCTGCTGCTTCGCCGCTCGGACTGGCAAGGCTGGCCGGGGCTCGTCGCCTTCGCGCTCGCGCTCGGCGCCCTGCTCGGAGCGCGCCTGCTCGAAGCCCATGCGGCCGCCGACGGACCGCAACTCGCTGTTCTCCGCTCCGCTGCAGGTCTCTTCGCGATGGCGACGTTTGCGATCGCCGCGCATTTCGACTATCTGCGCACCGAGCGGCGCGCGCCGCCGATGGACGCCGCGGAGCGCGGATCGCCGTTCGCGCTCGCTCACGCCCTATGCCGCGCTGATGCTCGCGGGCTATGCGCTCCTGATGCTGCATTCGGGCAGCTTCGGCGACCCGGCCGGTCTCATTGCCTGGGTCGTCTGCATCGCGGCGGGCCTCCTGTTCGCGCGCCAGGCCATCGCGACGGCGCTCGCGGTCGCAGTCCAGACGGGTCTTGCCACGCGTTCGGCAGAGGCGCGCTTCAACGCGCTGATCCGCAATACGGCGGACGTCATCGCCATCGTCGACGGCAGATGGCAGGATCAGCTACGTCACGCCGACCGCGGAGCGCATCTTCGGACTCGCGCCGCAGGACCTGATCGGCCAGTTGCTCGACGACCTCGTCGCATTCGATGACCGCGCGCGTCTCCGTGAATTCCTCGCCCGCGATCTCGCGGCAGGACGGCGCATCGGCCAATCTCGAGGCGCGCGTGCCGCGCGGCGACGACAAGCAGCGCATCGTCGAAGTCCACGGCACCAACATGGATTCCGAGCCCGCGATCGGCGGGCGACTGCTGACCCTTCGCGACACGACCGACCGCAAGGGCATGGAGGAACAGCTGAAGCGGATGGCTTTCCACGATCCGCTGACGCTGCTCGGCAATCGCACGCTGTTCCGCGACCGCGTCGAGCACGCAGTCGCCGTCAGCAAGCGCAATGGCCGCGGAGTCGCGGTCATGTTCGTCGACCTCGACAACTTCAAGAAGATCAACGATTCCCTCGGCCATGCCCAGGGCGACCGGGTGCTGAGCAAGAGCGCGCAACGCCTCGTCAAGGCGACGCGGAGCGGCGACACCGTCGCGCGGCTCGGCGGCGACGAGTTCGCGGTGCTGCTCGAGAACCTCACGAGCAAGGAACAGGTGATCGAGATCGCTTCGCGCATCGTCGAAGCGCTGCAGGAATCGCTCGACCTGCCGGGCGCGGACTTGCGCGTTGCGGCCTCGCGTCGGCGTCGCATTCGCGACGCCGGACGACGGCGTCGAGGAGCTGATGCGCAACGCCGACGTCGCGATGTATTCCGCCAAGGCGCAGGGCAAGGGTCGCTACACGGTCTATGAGCCCGCGATGCAGCGGGCCGCAAGCAAGCGCCAGGAGCTCGAGGCGGAGATCGACGCGGCGCTGGCCGAGAAGCCAGTTCCTGCTGCACTACCAGCCGATCGTGGAACTGCATTCGGGCTACCTGCTCGGCGTCGAGGCGCTCGTGCGCTGGCGCCATCCCGAGCGCGGGCTGCTCGGGCCCGTCGGAATTCATTTCCGTCACGGAGGAATCGGGCCAGATCGTGACGCTCGGTCGCTGGGTCCTCGCACAGGCCTGCCGCGAAGTGCGCATCTGGCAGGCACGCCTGCCGGAGGGCCGGCAGGTCCGCGTCGGCGTCAATGTCTCGGCCGTGCAGCTCTCGAAGTCCGACATCTGCGCGGACGTGCAGAAGGCGCTCAGCCTCTCCGAGATCGATCCGGGCTGCCTCGTGATCGAACTGACCGAGAGCGTGCTGATGCAGAACAGCGAGGACGTGCTCGCGACGCTGACCCAGCTCAAGAAGCTCGGCGTCCGCATCGCGATCGACGATTTCGGCACCGGCTACTCGTCGCTGTCCTATCTGCACCGTTTCCCGATCGACATCCTGAAGATCGACCGCTCGTTCGTGGAGCAGCTCGGCAGCATCGACGACGGCGCCGGGCTTGCGCGCTCGATCATCACCCTCGGCGGCACGCTCGGCCTCGAGGTCGTCGCGGAGGGCATCGAGCTCGAATCAGCAGCAGCGGCGAACTGATCGAGCTTGGCTGCGTAGCCGGACAGGGCTATTACTACTCGAGGCCGGCGCTGCTGCACGAGCTCGAACACTCGGTCCACGTGATGCGCCGGCGCACGATGGCGGATACGCTCCCCCAGGGCGCGCGATTCACGGCGACGGGGCGCTTCGTCATCGGCGACCTGCGGCCTGCCGATTTCGTCGCGACCGGTACTTTCGGTCGCGAGTTGAAGTTAAAACTTAAGTAAAAACAATATCTTATGCAGATTCAGCGTCCGGCCCCGGTCCGGCGCGGCGCTTCATCGGGAGCGCCAAAACCGGTACCCTAGGCGCCCTTTTTCCAATCGAGGCGCCCACCCACGACATGAGCGGCCGACTCTACATCTCGACCTTCGGCTGCCAGATGAACGAATACGACTCGGCGCGCATGGCGGACGTGCTCCGCGAATCCGACGGCCTCGAACTCACCGCCGATCCGGAGCAGGCCGACGTCGTCCTGCTCAATACCTGTTCGGTCCGCGAGAAGGCACAGGAAAAGGTTTTTTCGCACCTCGGCCAGTGGCGCATCCTGAAGGATCGCCGCCCGGGACTCGTGATCGGCGTCGGCGGTTGCGTCGCGAGCCAGGAGGGCGAGGGCATCCTCGAGCGCGCGCCATTCGTCGATCTCGTCTTCGGACCGCAGACGATCCACCGCCTGCCGGCGATGATCGCGGAACTTCGCAGCGACGCAGGAGCCGCAGGTCGACGTGTCGTTTCCGGAGATCGAGAAATTCGATCGAATGCCGGAGCCGCGTGCCTCGGGCGCCACGGCCTTCGTGTCCGATCATGGAGGGCTGCAGCCGCTACTGCAGTTTCTGCGTCGTGCCGTACACGCGTGGCGAGGAGATGAGCCGCCCGTTTCCGCAAGTCATCGCGGAAGTCGCTTCGCTCGTCGGGCAGGGTGTCCGCGAGATCACGCTGCTCGGCCAGAATGTCAATGCGTATCGCGGTCCCGCGGCGGATGGATCATTGATTGACCTCGCGACGCTGATCCGCCACATCGCGCGGCAGGACGGACTCGAGCGCATCCGCTTCACGACCTCGCATCCGCTCGAGTTCACGAATTCCCTGGTCGACGCCTATGCCGACGTGCCGAAGCTCGCGAATTACCTGCACCTGCCGGTGCAGAGCGGCTCGGACCGCGATCCTCGCGCGGATGAAGCGCGGCTACACGCGGCTCGAGTACAAGCAGAAGATCCGGCGGCTGCGCACCGTGCGGCCGGACATCAGCCTCTCGTCGGATTTCATCGTCGGCTTCCCCGGCGAGACGGAGGAGGATTTCCGCCAGACGCTCGACCTCATTGCCGACGTCGGCTTCGACCAGTCCTTCAGTTTCATCTACAGCAAGCGGCCCGGCACGCCCGCAGCGGCGCTGCCGGACGAGGTGTCGCACGAGGTGAAGCAGGAGCGGCTCGAAAGGCTCCAGGAGCAACTGAACGGCCAGGCACGACGGATCAGCGAGGCGATGATCGGCAGCACGCAGCGCGTGCTGGTCGAGAAGCCCGCGCGGCGCGATCCGCGGCAGCTCGCCGGGCGCACCGAGAACATGCGCTGGGTCAATTTCGACGGGCCCGTGGAACTCGTCGACCGGTTTGCGAGCGTCCGGATCACGGAAGCGATGCGGAACTCCCTGCGCGGCCGGCTGGTCGCTTGAACGCGGCTCCCGAGACCAGCGTCGATTTCGGCGCGGAAGACAATGCGCGGCTCGCCTCGGTCTGCGGACCGCTCGACGAGAACCTGCACCTTCTGGAGAACCGCCTCGGCATTGAGATCCGCCGCCGATCGGGCCGGTTTTCGGTGCGCGGCGCAAATGCCGCCGCGGGTGCGGCCGTGATCCGCATGCTCTATGAGCGGGCGGGCAGCCAGCCGGTGACGCCTGAGGATGTTCACCTCGCGATCCAGGAAGGCGGCATGGGCGGCGCGCCCGCGGCTGACGAGCACGCGGTCGAGACGCTCCGCGGCCTGATCCGTGGCCGCGGCGCGAACCAGCAGCAGTACCTCCAGGCGATCCGTTCGCACGACCTGACCTTCGGCATCGGGCCGGCGGGCACGGGCAAGACCTACCTCGCCGTCGCCTGCGCGGTCGAAGCGATGCAACGCGAGAACGTGCGGCGTCTCGTGCTGGTGCGGCCTGCGGTCGAGGCGGGCGAGCGTCTCGGCTTCCTGCCGGGCGACCTGACGCAGAAAGTCGATCCCTACCTCAGGCCCATGTATGACGCGCTCTATGAAATGATCGGCTTCGACCGGGTCGCGCGGTTGATCGAACGCAATGTGATCGAAGTCGCGCCGCTTGCGTTCATGCGCGGCCGCACGCTGAACGAGGCCTTCATCATCCTCGACGAAGCGCAGAACACCACGGTCGAGCAGATCAAGATGTTCCTGACGCGCATCGGCTTCGGCTCGCGTGCGGTCGTCACCGGCGACATCACCCAGACCGACCTGCCGGCGCACCGGCAGTCCGGCTTGCGGCACGCGCTCGACGTGCTGGATGGCGTCGCCGGCATCGCGGTTACGCGGTTCACGGCGAAAGACGTCGTGCGCCACCCGCTTGTACAGCGGATCGTCGAGGCCTACGAGCGCGAATCGGACGCGCGCGGGGAGAGCAAGTGACGCTCGACGTCGTGCTGCGCTATCGCACGCGCCGGCCCTGGGCGCCCGCGCCGGCGAGCCTGCGCCGCTGGGCGCGGCTTGCCGCGGGTGACCGCCGCGGCGAACTCGGGATCCGGGTCGTGGGCAGCCGGGAAAGCCGCGCGCTGAATGAACGCTGGCGCGGACGGCCGAGGCCGACGAACGTGCTTTCGTTCCCGGCGGCGCCCGCGCTTCGCGGGAAGCAGCTCGGCGACCTTGTCGTCTGCGCGCCCGTCGTCGCGCGCGAGGCGCGCGAGCAGGGCAAGGCGATTCGCGCGCACTGGGCGCACATGATCGTTCATGGCACGCTGCACCTGCTCGGCTTCGATCACGAGCGTGCCGCGGATGCGAAGCGCATGGAAGGACGCGAGCGCAAGCTGCTTGCGCGCCTCGGAATTGCGGACCCGTACGGAGACTGAGGGATGGCGAAACGCAAGGCCGGTGAATGGCTTCGGCGCCTGACCCGCGAGGGTCCGCGCGACCGGGCGGAGCTGGTCGAGACGCTGCGGGCGGCCGCGCGGGGCGGGATGATCGACGCCGACGCGCTCGCGATGATCCAGGGCGTGCTGCGTGTCGCGGACCTGCATGTGCGGGACATCATGGTTCCGCGCTCGCAGATGGTCGTGCTCGAGCGCGATTCGGAGCCGCAAAGCCTGCTGCCCGCCGTCGTCGAGTCCGGCCATTCGCGCTTTCCGGTCATCGGCGACGACCGGGACCAGGTCGTCGGCATCCTGCTTGCCAAGGACCTCCTGCGCTACTTCGTGGAGGGTGCGGGCGGCACCTTCGACATCCGCGAAGTGTTGCGCCCCGCGGCATTCGTCCCCGAGAGCAAGCGCCTGAACGTGCTGCTCAAGGAGTTTCGCGTGAGCCGCAATCACATGGCGATCGTCGTCGACGAGTACGGCGGCGTGTCCGGGCTCGTGACGATCGAGGACGTGATCGAGGAAATCGTGGGCGAGATCGCCGACGAATACGACACCGACGAGGACCAGACGATCCGGCGTGAGGGCGATCGCCAGTTCGTCGTTCTCGCGCTGACGCGCGTGCAGGAGTTCAACGAGTTCTTCGCGACGCGATTCAGTGACGAGGAGTACGACACGATCGGCGGCCTGGTCATGCACCAGTTCGGCCGGCTGCCGCGCCGCGGCGAAGCCGTGACCATGGACGGAATCGAGTTCAAGGTGCTGCGGGCCGACCGGCGCCGCATCGACCAGCTGCGCGTGACGTCCCCTGAAGCGGTACCCGCGCGCCCCGGCGAGCCGCGCGGAACCTGAGTGGCGGCCCCGGGCGGATCCATTTCGATGATGCTGCGCTACCGCGAGTGGATCGCGGCGGCCGCGGGCGCGATTACGACATTCGCGTTCGCGCCCTACGGCCTGTTTCCGCTTGCGGTTCTCGGCCCGGCGATCCTGTTCCTGCTCTGGGAATTCGCATCACCGCGGGACGCGGCGCGGACCGGGTTCTTTTTCGGCGCGGCGCTGTTCGGCGCCGGCACCTGGTGGATCTACACGGCGATACACGATTTCGGCCAGGCCCCCGTCTGGCTCGCCGTGTTCCTGATGGCGGGGCTGCTCGCAATCAAGGGAGCGTATTACGCGCTGCTCGGCTACGTCGTCGTGCGGATCGCGCCCGATCCGTCGGGACCGCGCCTGCTGCTCCTCATTCCCGCGGCGTGGATCCTCATGGAATGGCTGCGCGGCTGGCTGTTCACGGGATTCCCCTGGCTCGAGCTCGGTTACGCGCACAGTGACTCGCCGCTGGCTGCGCTGACGACAGCCGGCGGAATCCACCTGGTCACGTTTGCGAATGTCGCGACCGCCGCGGCGCTGATCGTCGTGTTCCGCCATGCGGGTCGGGCACGACTTGCAGCGACTGCACTCGCGGTCGTTTTCTGGCTCGGCGGTTACCTTGTGACTGGCCGCGAGTGGACGAGGCCGGCGGGCGAGCCGATTCGGCATCGCGCTCCTGCAGGGCGCGATTCCGCAGGACGAGAAATGGCTCGTCGAGAACCGGGCGAAGACGCTCGATACCTATCGCGACCTGAACCGCAAGGCGCTCGGCGCGCGCATCATCGTCTGGCCGGAGTCCGCCGTTCCGGTGCTCGCGCACGAGGCGGAGTTGTATCTCGAGTCCATCCGGCGCGAGTCGCGCGCCAGCGGTTCAGACGTCATGATCGGCCTGCTGCGATTCGACTTCGAAAGCGCAGAGATCAGGAACGGCCTCTACTCGATGAGCGAGGCGGGCGATGGCTGGTACTACAAGCGCCGCCTCGTGCCCTTTGGCGAGTTCTTTCCGGTGCCGGAGAGCGTGCGCCGCTGGATGCGGCTGAACAGCCTGCCGTATTACGACATGACGCCCGGCAGTGAAAGTCAGCCTGCGCTGGCGTCCGGTGGCGAGCGCCTTGCCGCGACCATCTGCTATGAAGATGCCTACGGCTCGGATCAGCTCGCAGCGCTTCCCGGCTCGACGTTGCTCGTCAATGTCACGAACAACGCCTGGTTCGGCGATTCGTCGGCGCCGCATCAGCAACTGCAGATGGCGCGCTTCCGCGCGCTCGAGGCCGGACGCTGGCTGATGCGTGCCACGAGCAACGGCATTACGGCAGTGATCGCGCCCGACGGGCGCGTCACCGCGCGCGCGCCGCAATTCGAGCCCGCCGTGCTCAAGGCGACCGTGCAGCCACGCACCGGCCTCACGCCCTACGCCCGCACCGGCGATGGCCCATCCTGTCGGTTTCCTTCGTGCTGCTCGTGGTCTTCGCCATCGCACGATTGCGGGCGCGAAAGACCCCCTGAGCCTGTCGTCCGGCGGCGTGCGGTATCCTTGACGATTCAAATGAAAGAACGCTACGAAGCCAGGGAAATTGAAGCCGCCGTCCAGCGCGAGTGGGACGCCGCCGGCGCGTTCGTCGCGCGCGAAGATCCCGCGAGGCCGAAGTATTACTGCCTCTGCATGTTCCCGTACCCCAGCGGCAGGCTGCACATGGGCCACGTGCGGAACTACACGATCGGCGACGTGCTTGCGCGCTACATGCGCATGCAGGGCTGCAACGTGCTCCAGCCGATGGGCTGGGACGCCTTCGGCCTGCCGGCCGAGAATGCCGCAATCGAGAATGGCGTCGCGCCGGCACGCTGGACCCGCGACAACATCGCGCACATGAAGGTCCAGCTGCAATCGCTCGGTTTCGGAATCGACTGGTCGCGCGAGCTCGCGACCTGCGATGCAGACTATTACCGCTGGAACCAGTGGCTTTTCCTGCGGATGCTCGAGCGCGGCATTGCCTACAAGACGACGGGCGTCGTGAACTGGGACCCGGTCGACCAGACCGTGCTCGCGAACGAGCAGGTGATCGACGGGCGTGGCTGGCGCACGGGCGCGCTGATAGAAAAGCGCGAGATCCCGATGTACTACCTCCGCATCACGCAGTACGCGGAAGAACTCCTCGGCGCGCTCGACAAGCTCCCCGACTGGCCCGAGCGCGTGCGCACCATGCAGGCGAACTGGATCGGCCGCAGCGACGGCGTGAATCTGTCTTTCCCGTACGACATCGACGGCAAGCGCGGCGAACTCAGGGTATTCACGACGCGGGCTGACACGATCATGGGCGTGACCTTCGTCGCGGTGGCGGCGGAGCACCCGCTTGCGGAACTGGCGGCGACGCGGAATGCGAAGGTACGCGCATTCGTTGACGAATGCCGGCGTGGCAGCGTCATGGAGGCCGATCTCGCGACCATGGAGAAGAAGGGCATCGCGACCGGCCTGTTCGTGCAGCATCCGCTGACAGGCGCTGCGGTCGAGATCTGGGTCGGCAACTACGTGCTGATGGCCTATGGCGAAGGCGCAGTGATGGGCGTACCGGGCCATGACGAGCGCGATTTCGCGTTCGCGAAGAAATACGGGCTTCCGATCCGCCAGGTGATCGACGTCGACGGCAAACCGTATTCGACGGATGCCTGGCAGCCGTCGTATGCGGAACACGGCCGCTGCATGCAATCCGGTCCCTTCGACGGGCTCGACTACGCGGCCGCAACGGCGGCGATCGCGAAAGACCTCGAGGCCAGGGGCCTCGGCCGCAAGCAGGTCGTCTGGCGGCTCCGCGACTGGGGCATCTCGCGGCAGCGCTACTGGGGCTGCCCGATTCCGATCATCCATTGCCCGGCCTGCGGCGACGTGCCGGTGCCGGACGACCAGTTGCCCGTGCGGCTGCCGGAAGACCTCGTGCCCGACGGCTCCGGCAATCCGCTCGCGAAGTCGGCTGCATTCCTCGATTGCCGCTGCCCGAAATGCGGCGCGGCCGCGCGGCGTGAAACGGACACGATGGACACTTTCGTCGATTCGTCCTGGTATTTCTTCCGCTTCGCGTCGGCCGGCAATGGCCGCGCGATGGTGGACGAGCGCGCCGCCTACTGGTTGCCGGTCGACCAGTACATTGGCGGTATCGAGCACGCGATCCTGCACCTGCTGTACTCGCGATTCTGGACGCGCGTCATGCGCGACTGCGGACTGACGACGCTCGACGAGCCGTTTCAGCGCCTCCTGACCCAGGGCATGGTGCTCAATGAAATCTGGTTCCGGAAACCGTCGTCGGGACGCGTCGTCTATTACAACCCGGTCGATGTCACGGCGACTGCGGAGGGTGAGGCGCACACGGGCGTCCTGAAGTCCGACGGGCAGCCGGTCGAGTACGGTGGCGTCGGCACGATGTCGAAGTCGCGCCGGAATGGCGTCGATCCGCAGGAGCTGATCGAACGCTACGGCGCGGATACGGCGCGCCTTTTCATGATGTCGAACGTGCAGCCGGAAGACACGCTCAAGTGGTCGGACGAGGGCGTGGAAGGCGCGTTCCGTTTCATGAAGCGTGTCTGGAAGACCGTGTATTCGCATGTTGCCGGTGGACCGGCAGGTCCGCTCGACGCCGCCTCGCTCGACGGGCCGCAGCGCGAGTTGCGCCGGCAGGTGCACCACACGCTTGCGAAAGTCGGCGACGATATCGGCCGCCGGCGCACCTTCAATACCGCGATCGCCGCCTTGATGGAGCTGCAGAACACGCTGATCCGGTTCGCGGATGATTCACCGCGCGGCCGGGCCGTGATGCAGGAGACGCTCGACCTCGTCGTGCTGATGCTTTCGCCCTTCGTGCCGCATGCGGCGCAGGCGATGTGGCGCGCGCTCGGGCATTCGACGCAGCTCGTCGACGAGCGCTGGCCGGCGGCCGATGCCGCGGCGCTCGTCCAGGACACGATCGAGATCGTGGTGCAGGTCAATGGCCGGCTTCGCGCGCGCGTACCGGTGCCCGCAGACGCCGACGAGGCCATTGCGCGCGAGGCGGCACTTGCAGACCCGGGCGTCGCCAAGTTCGTGGCCGGACAGCCCGTGCGCAAGCTGATCTACGTGCCCGGCAAGCTCGTGAACGTGGTGGTCTGATGCGCCGCCTGCACCTGGCCGTCGTCGTGCTGGCACTCGCCCTCGGATCGGGCTGTGGCTTTCACATGCGCGGCCAGACGCCGCTTCCCGAGGTCATGGCGCGTCCGTATGTCGATGCCACGGACCGGTTTTCCGTGCTCTACGCGGCCCTGCTCGCGCAGCTTCGCGCCGCGGGCGCGACGCCCGCTGCGACCGCGGCGGAGGCGAGCGGCACGATCAGCCTCCATGTCGACTCGACCGGGCGTGAGCTCCTGTCGGTCACCGCCGAAAACAAGCCGGGCGAATACGAGGTCTTTTACACGACGGAATTCTCGGTCTCGAGCGGAACCACCGAGTTGTTGCCGCGCCAGCGCGTGAGATTGACCCGCGACTACGGCTACGACGAGACCGCAGTGCTGGCGAAGGAACACGAAGAGCAGTCGCTCCGCGTCGCGCTTGCCGACGAGATCGCGGCGCTGATCCTGCGCCGCCTGGCGGCCCTATGAACCTGTCGGTATTCGATGTGTTCAAGGTCGGCGTCGGGCCGTCCTCCTCGCACACGATGGGTCCGATGCTCGCCGCGCGATTCTTCGTCCTCGACCTCGAAGCACGCGGATTGCTCGCAACGACGTCGGAGATTTTCGTCCAGCTCTACGGCTCGCTCGCGCTGACCGGACTTGGCCACTGCACCGATCGCGCGATTCTGCTTGGACTCGAGGGACACGATCCCTCGGAATTCGACCCGGCCGTCATGGAGCCGACGCTCCGGCGCATCCGAGACAGCGGAAGGCTGCGGCTTCTCGGCTGCCGGGAAATCGCCTTCGACGAACCCATGAACCTTCTCTTTCATCGCGACCAGATGCTGCCTGGCCATTCGAATGGCATGCGTTTCACCGCGCGGGACGGGAAGGGTGCGACCCTGCTTGCGGAGGAGATGTATTCCATCGGCGGCGGCGCGGTGCAACGGTCAGACGGAGAGACAGGATCGTCGGCGGCGGCGGCGCCGGAAGTGCCGCTTCCTTTCGGCGGTGGCGACGAATTGCTGGCTCAATGCGAGCGCGCAGGAATCTCCATCGCGGACCTGATGCTGGTCAATGAGCGCGCGCTTCGCACTTCAGGCGAAATTGACGCGAGACTCGAGCGGATCTGGGCTGTCATGCAGGCCTGCGTCGAGCGCGGATTCGACGCCGAAGGCGTGCTGCCGGGCGTCCTGAAACTGCCGCGCCGCGCGCCGCGACTCAGGCGCGAACTCGATGCCGAGGCGCCGCAGGGGCCGGTCGATCCGATGGAATGGGTCAATGCCTGGGCACTTGCGGTAAACGAGGAGAACGCCGCCGGCGGGCAGGTCGTGACGGCTCCGACCAATGGCGCGGCCGGCATCGTTCCCGCCGTACTCCACTACTACGCAAAGCTTTGCGCGGGCGCGAGTCCAGCCGGCGTACGCCGATTCCTGCTCACGGCCGGCGCGATCGGGCTGCTCTACAAGCGCAATGCCTCGATCTCGGGCGCGGAGATGGGCTGCCAGGGCGAGGTTGGCGTCGCCTGCTCGATGGCGGCGGCCGGGCTTGCGGCGGCGCTCGAGGGTTCCAACGGGCAGGTCGAGAACGCCGCCGAGATCGGAATGGAACACAATCTCGGCCTGACCTGCGACCCGATCGCCGGGCTCGTGCAGATTCCGTGCATCGAGCGGAATGCCATGGGCGCGGTCAAGGCGATCAATGCGGCGCGCCTCGCGCTGCGCGGCGACGGCACGCACAAGGTTTCGCTCGACCAGGTGATCAGGACCATGCGCCAGACCGGCTACGACATGTCGGCGATCTACAAAGAGACTTCGCAAGGGGGTCTCGCGGTGAACGTCCCTGAGTGCTGAGGCGCTATTCGACCGGCACCTGCAGTCCCATCTTGACGGTCTTGATGACGACGCTCGTCTCGAAGCTGACGACGTTCGAATTCTCGACGAACAGGCTCTGGCTGAAGTCGTCGTACTCACCCATGCTCCTGAAGGTGCACACCAGCACGTAGTCGGCGCGCCCGGTCACGTAATAGCACTGCATGACCTCGGGCGCGGCGAGCAGTCTCTTCATGAACCGGGTCGATTCGGGCTCGTGTTCGCGCTCGACCTTGACCTCGACGATCATCAGGAGCTGGCGGCCAACAGCTTCGTGGGAAACAACCGCGACCTCCTGCCGCACCACGCCCGCCCGCTTCAGCCGCTTCAGCCGGCGCTGGGCGGCCGATGGTGAAATGCCGGCGCAGAGCGCGAGCCGTTCGGCCGTCTGTCCGGCGTCGACCTGCACCGCTGACAGGATTTTCCGGTCGATCGCATCGAGCTTCATCGTTGCACTCCGGGGCCGCGCGGAATTTGCGCGTCAACAGGCGCGATGTTGCAGGAATTCCGCGCGCTCTGTCCGTTAGGCTGGCGCTCCGGTCCATTGATGCGAGTGCCCGAACATGACCCGTTGCCCGTGGTTCCTTGGCGCGCTGTCATGCGTTCTGGTCCTTCATGACGCGGCGGCTCAGGCACCGGGGCAGACCGCCCGTGAGCAGGCGGTCGCGATCGAGCGGGTCGAAATTCCGGGCGACGAATCCGCGGTCCTCGAGCGGCTTGCAGGCGGATTGAACCGGCCCTGGAGCCTCGCCTTCACGCCGGATGGCGACATCCTCATCACGGAGAAATACGCCGGCGTGCGTGTGATGCGAAACGGCCGGCTGCTGGCGGAGGTGCTCGCGGGCGGTCCGCCGGACGTATTCGCGAAGGCGGACAGTGGCCTGCTCGATATCGCGCTCGATCCGGAATTTGCCGAGAATCGCCTTGTTTACATCGCCTTTGCCGAGGGTGGCGAGAACGCCAACCGGACCGCGGTCTGGCGCGCGACGTATGACGGACAGCGCCTGTCGGATGGCCGGGTGATATTCCGCGTCACGCCCGACAAGATGGCGCCCGGTCACCCCGGCGGCCGCATCCTGTTTCTCCCCGACGGGACCTTCCTGCTCACCGTCGGCGACGGCTTTGAATACAAGGCCGCCGCCCAGGCGCTGGATTCGCATCTCGGCAAGATACTGCGGCTGACCCGGGACGGAGCAGCGCCCCCCGACAATCCGTTCGTCGGGCGCGACGGGGCGTTGCCGGAGATCTGGAGCTACGGGCATCGCAATCCCCAGGGACTCGCGCGCGATCGCGCCACCGGGGATGTCTGGTCGCATGAGCATGGCCCGCGCGGCGGCGACGAGGTGAACCTGATCCGGCCGGGCGCGAACTACGGCTGGCCACTCGTCACGCACGGCATCGATTACGACGGCACCGTGATTTCCGAGCGTGCTTTTGCCCCGGGCATCGAGCGCTCCTCGTTCTACTGGGCACCGTCGATCGCTCCCTCCGGCCTCGCGGTCTATGGCGGCGCGGCGTTTCGCGACTGGCAGGGCAAGCTGCTGGCCGGCGGGCTCGTGTCACATTCGATCGTCCGCCTGCGCCGGGGAAAAGAGTCGGGGCTGTTCGTCGAGGAGGAGCGGATGTTCGGGTCGCTGAAGAAGCGCATCCGGGACGTGCGCGAGGGACCCGACGGACTGGTCTACGTACTCACCGACGAAGAAGACGGGGAACTCTTCCGCCTGCGTCCCCGTTGAGTGTCTTGCGTTCAGCCGGCGAACCGGTCGGTCGCGCGGATGAGTTCATCCGTGATGCCGGCCTCGAACGCCGAGTGCCCTGCGTCGCCGACGACCCGCAGCTCCGCTTCCGGCCAGGCGCGGCGCAGGTCCCAGGCGGTGAACATCGGGCAGACGACGTCGTGGCGGCCCTGCACGATGACCGCCGGGATGTGGCGAATACGGGCGACGCCGTCGAGCAGCTGGCTTTCGCTCTTGAGAAAGCCCGCATTGACGAAGTAGTGGCACTCGATGCGCGCGACGGCGAGCGCGAACTCGGGCTCGCCCCAGCGGTGCACGTTGTCTTCGTCGATCAGCAGGAAACTCGTCGACCCTTCCCAGATTGACCAGGCCCGGGCCGCCTCGAGCGCTGCCGCCCGGTCATTGCCGGTCAGCCGGCGGTAGTAGGCGCCCATCATGTCGCGGCGCTCGGCCTGCGGAATGGGCGCCACGAAATGCTCCCATAGATCCGGGTACATCGCGCTGGCGCCGAGGCCTTGCTCGTAGAACCAGTCGAGTTCGGCCCTTCGCAGCAGGAAAATCCCGCGCAGCACGAGTTCCGAGACGCGGGCCGGATGCGTCTCGGCATAGGCGAGGGCAAGTGTGGAGCCCCATGAGCCGCCGAAAACCTGCCAGCGCTCGACACCGGCGAGTTCGCGCAGCCGCTCGATGTCGGCCACCAGATCCCAGGTCGTGTTGTGCTCGAGGCTTGCGTGCGGGCGGCTCCGGCCGCAGCCGCGCTGGTCGAACAGGAAGATGCGATAGCGCGCCGGATCAAAGAAACGCCGCGCGCGTGCATCACAGCCGGCGCCCGGCCCGCCGTGCAGGAATACGACCGGTTTTCCCTTGGGGTTGCCGCATTCTTCCCAGTAGATGACGTGGCCGTTGTCGACGGCGAGTTCGCCGTGGCGACTGGGTTCGATCGCGGGGTAGAGTTCGCGACGCGGATTCATGCACGACCATCCTAGCGATCCTCGCCACCGAACGCGATTCGCCTTAGACTCCGCCGGGGGTAACTCGATGCCGGCCAGAATCTCGATCCTCCAGTTGGGAAAGATCCTGTTTTCTCCCAATGCCGTTTTTCAGGCGGTCGCACTCGAGTCTCCACCGGCAGGTCGCGTATTCTTCCGGATCGCGCTTTGGGTGGGTCTGCTGCCTCCGGTCTTTGCCTATTTCGGCACACTGAATTTTGGTTGGCGGCTCGGAGTCGAGCCCGTCTTTCTGCCGCGATCCGCGGTGCTCGCGATCTGCACCGCGTATTTCGCGGCGCTGCTGCTCGGGTTCCTGAGCAGCGCACTGATCGCACGCTGGATGGCCGCGACTTACGACGCGAGTCAATCGCTCGGCCGATGCCTCGCGCTGATGGCGATTGTCGGCGCACCCCTCGCGGTCGGGAGCGTCGTCCACCTGTATCCGCACGCGTTCCTGAACGTGCTGGTGCTCGTGCCGGTGCTCATCTGGTGCATGTACCTGTTGTACCGCGGACTGCCGATCGTGCTCGGCACCGGGCCGAATCGCGGAATGCTGATGGCTTCCGCCCTGATCGCCTACCTGCTGGTCGCGCTGGTCAGCCTGCTCGGAATCACGGTTGCGTTGTGGGGCCGCGGCATTGGGCCGTTGATCGGATCCTGAAGTGACGCATTACGAGGATCGCGTCGTCACGGCGTTCACGTATTGCTCCGTGTTCTGGGCATTGCTCGGCATGACAGCCGGTGTGTATGTCGCCGCCGAGCTCGTCTGGCCGACGATTGACTGGGGTTGGCCTGCGTTGTCGTTTGGCCGCCTGCGAACCGCGCATACGACACTCGTGCTCTTCGGATTCGGCGTATCGGCCCTCATCGGGACTGCTTTCTACAGCGTGCAGCGCACCTCGCATGTACGGCTATTCGCGCCTGGGCTCGCCTGGGCGGTGTTCTATGCCTGGCAGGCCGCCATTGTCCTTGGCGCGGTCTCGATCCTCGCCGGCTGGAATGCGGGCAAGGAGTATGCGGAACTCGAGTGGCCGTTCGACCTCGCAATCACCGCGGCGTGGGTCGGCTTCGCGGTCGTGTTCTTCGGCACCATTGCGAAGCGCAAGGTCGACGCGATCTACATCTCCAACTGGTTCTACGGTGCGCTGATCATCGTCATCGCGATGCTGCACATCGTCAACAGCCTTGCGCTGCCGGCGACGCTCGGAAAGTCCTATTCGCTGTTCGCGGGCGCTCAGGATGCCGTCGTGCAGTGGTGGTACGGTCACAATGCCGTCGGTTTCCTGCTGACCGGCGGATTCCTCGGGATGCTCTATTACTTCCTCCCGAAGCAGTCCGAGCAGCCAATCTGGAGTTACCGGCTCTCGATCCTCGCCTTCTGGGCGTTTGTCTACACCTATATCTGGGCGGGCCCCCATCACCTGCATTACCACGCGGTGCCGGAGTGGCTGCAGTCGCTCGGGATGGTCATGAGCCTGATACTTCTCGCGCCTTCGTGGGCGACGATGGTCAACGGCATCATGACGGTCAGTGGCGCGGCGAAGAAGCTGAAGACCGACCCGGCACTGAAGTTCATCGTGCTGGCGCTCGCCTTCTACGGTCTCGCGACGTTCGAGGGGCCAATGCTCGCGATCAAGAGCGTCAATGTATTCAGTCATTTCACCGAGTGGACCATCGGTCACGTGCACTCGGGGGCGCTGGGCTGGAACGCGCTGATCACGTTCGGCACGTTCTATTTCATGGTGCCGCGCATGGCGGGAGCGCCGCTCTACAGCGCGCGGCTCGCGAACATCCACTTCTGGCTGGCCCTCGCGGGCACGATGCTGTACGCCCTCGCGATGTGGGGCGCGGGCGTGTCTCAGGGCGTGTTATGGCTGTCGCTCGATGAACTCGGAGAAGTGCGCTTCAGCTTCAATGACGTGATGGCAGCGATGAAACCGTATTACCTGCTGCGCTTCCTCGCGGGGCTCCTGTTCCTGGCCGGAGCGGTCCTCATGGCCTGGAATCTTGCGCGGACTTTTGCCGGACGGCGCACGATCGTCGTTGCGCCACCCGCGGCGATGCGTGCCGGGGCGGCCGCATGAGCTGGTTGTCGCTGCACCATCGCCTCGAACGCAATACCGGGCTGCTGATCTTCGGGATCCTGCTGGTGTCCGCGATCGGCGGGATGGTGCAATTGCTGCCAATCGTCACGGAGGACGCGCATGGACACGCCCCGCCCGGGTTGATCGCCCTATTCAGCGCTGGAGCTCGAAGGCCGCGACCTCTACATCCGCGAGTCCTGCAGCACTTGCCACACGCAGCAGATCCGGCCGCTGCTCGCCGAGGTCAAGCGATACGGTCCGTATTCACGCGCCGAGGAGTTCGTGTACGACCGGCCATTCCTGTGGGGTTCCAAGCGCACCGGTCCCGACCTGCATCGCGTGGGTGGGCGCTACAGCGACGCCTGGCACCGCCTGCACCTGCTCGACCCGCGATCGGTCGTACCGGCATCGATCATGCCGGCCTATCCGTGGTTTGCCGGCAATCCCGCGGATCGCCACGGCAGCATTCAGGCACGCATGCGCACGCTTGCACGGCTCGGCCATCCCTACACCGATGAAGAAATCGCGGCGGCGCCCGCGGCGCTTGAAGGCAAGTCCGAGCTCGATGCAGTGATTGCCTACCTGCAATCCCTTGGGCGCGGCTCGGAGGCGCGGTCCCGGCCATGACCTGGTTCATCTTCGTCGGCGACATGCTGGTGATGGCATTCATGATCCTCCTGGTCGTCTGGGTTTCGATGCGCTCGACGCGCGAGCGACTCGATGCCGCAGCGCGCATCCCTCTCGAGGACGAGGAAACCCGTGGCTGACCTCCCATCGGAATTCTGGGGCGGTTGGATCGCCACGATTACGGTCGCGAGTTTCGTTGCGCTTCTGTGGTTCATCATCGACGTCCGTCGCAGCGGCCCTGACGGGAACGAGCAGCAGGTGTGGGACGAAACCCTGCGCGAGGGCGCGAAGCCGGTCCCGGTCTGGTGGTTCTGGTTCATCCTGGCCCTGATGATCGTCTCGGTCATCTACGTGATGCTGTATCCGGGCCTCGGCACCTGGCGCGGCGCGCTCGGCTGGTCGCAGGGTGGCCACATCACCGAACGACTGGTCGATTACGAAGGGCAATTCGGCACACAGCGCAGTCTCATCCTCGAGCAACCGCTCGCCGAGCTCGCCGATAGCAACTCGGCCATGCATTCCGCCTGGCGCGTGTTCAACAACAACTGCAGTTCATGTCACGGCCAGGACGCCAAAGGCCAGGCAGGGCAGTTCCCCGACCTGACCGACGTCGCCTGGCAATGGGGCGCGGACGAAGCTCAGATCGTCCAGACGATCCAGTCCGGACGCCAGGGCGCGATGCCGGGATGGCTCGCGGTCGCGGGCGAGGCGGGCGTCGGGGAACTTGCCGACCATGTGCTTGCGCTTTCGGGCGGCAACGCCGCGGCCGCCTCGCCGGGCGCGGTCCGCTATCAGCAATTGTGCGAGGCCTGCCACGGACCCGACGGCGGCGGGAATCCACTGCTCGGCGCGCCGGCGCTGAACGACACGATCTGGAATTACGGCGGCGAGCGCGCCCAGGTGCTCGAATCCATCTCGGCGGGCCGTAACGGCGTGATGCCGGCCTTCAGCACGCGACTCGACGAGACGCAAATCCGCCTGCTCGCAGCCTGGCTGAAGTCGGGGGCGCGGAAGCCCTAGAAGCGGAAGGCGATCCCCGCGAGCGCCTCAGCCTGGAAGATCGTCGAGCTGCTTGCCACGACGCGGCAAACGCCGCCGTCCAGGTCCGATTTGCAGAAGATGGCGCCGTCCGTGTCCACCAGCGTGAGGTAACCGCGCGCCTCGAACCGGAGCGCCACGCTTCTGCCGAGCGGTACGGCGAGCCCGAAGGCCATCGAGCCTGAGAAATGAGTCCGGTTGTCCGCACCCGCGGACGAGGAAGAAAAGCGCGTGGCGCCGAGTCCGGCTGCGAAATACGGCTGGGCGCGCTCATAGCCGCCGAAGGGCAGCGTGCCGCCGACGTGCAGGTACTCGATATCGACGTCGTACGAAGTGACGTCGTCATCGACCTCGGATCCCTGGCGCGAGTACCAGAGCTGGTAATAGCGATCGTCACCCGGGGCGTAGCGGAGTTCGAGCGCGAGCGCAAAGCTGCTGCCTTCCTCGAAATCGCGTTCGGCGGCGGTGTCGGCATCCTCGAGGCTGCCGCCCGCGCGATAGCCTCCGTGCAGGGCGGTCTGGAACACGGGCGGCTCATCCGACCATGCCGCGGGCGCGGCGATCAGCAAGACGAGCGCGATCAAGCGAGTGTATTTCAAGCGCCTGTGACTATCGCACAGGGCACGGCATCCTGCCATTGTGAAATGGCTACAATTGAGCCGCGATGCGGATCAATACCGACCAGCTGGCTCACTCGCTGGACAAAGGCCTTGCGAACGCCTGGCTGATCGCAGGCGACGAGGCGCTGCTGACCGGCGAAGCCGCGGACTCCGTGCGCGCGCGCGCGCGCGCGGCGGGTTTCACCGGCCGCGAGATCTTCAACACCGACCGCAGTTTCGACTGGTCGGAACTCTCCGCTTCGACCCGCGCGCTGTCGCTGTTCTCGGAACGGCGCATCATCGAGGTCCGCATGCCGACGCCGCGTCCCGGCAAGGAGGGCGGTGCGGTGCTCACAGCGCTTGCAGCCGACCCCGGCCCCGACATTCTCCTGCTCGTCGTGACGACGCGTCCCGAGAAGGACACCTGGTCGAGTGCCTGGTTCAAGGCGTTCGAGAAGCACGGGGTCTTCGTCCAGGCCCTGCCGGTCGAGATCGGCCGCTTGCCACTGTGGATTTCGACCCGCGCGGCAACGCAGGGCCTCAGTTTCGACCGCGACGCTGCGGAACTTCTCGCGGAGCGCGTCGAAGGCAACCTGCTTGCGGCTCACCAGGAGATCGAGAAGCTTGCGCTGCTCCATGCCGGCAAGCGGGTTGGCGCCGACGAGGTCCTGGCGGCAGTTGCGAATAGCGCGCGTTACGACGTCTTCCAGCTGGGCGAAGCGGCGCTCGAAGGCGACGTTCCACGCGCGCTCAGGATACTCGACGGTCTTCGCGCCGAAGGCGCCGAGCCGCCACTCGTGCTGTGGGCCCTTTGTCGTGAACTGCGTGCGCTCGCCGACGCGCGCAATGGACCCCAGCGACCGGGTTACGGGCCGCAGGCGGCGCGGCGCGAGGCCCTGATGAAGAAGGCCGTCCGGCGCACGTCGGGCCAGCCGCTCGAGCCGCTGTTTGCGGCAGCCGCTGGCGTCGATCGCCAGATCAAGGGCATTGCCAGGGGCAAGCCGTGGACTTCGCTGACCGGCCTCGTCGCGGCGTTTGCGGGCGCGCGCCTGCTCGCCGCCCCGGCCGTCTGAGGCTGGATGCGCCCCATCGGCGTGTTCGGCGGGATGTTCGACCCGATTCACTACGGGCACCTGCGCACGGCGCACGAGCTCCACGAAATTCTCGGTCTCGAAACGCTCGCCTTCCTGCCCGCGGGCGATCCGCCGCATCGGGCGGCGCCGCTCGCCGATGCTGAAACCCGGCTCGCGATGGTGCGGGCGGCGGTTGCCGACGATGCACGCTTCTTCGTGGACGATCGCGAACTTCGGCGCAGGGGCCCCTCGTACACGATCCTGACGCTCGAGGAGATGCGCGCGGAGCGGGGCGGCCAGCCGATTGTGCTGATCATGGGCATGGATGCATTCGCCGGCATCGATCGCTGGCATCGGGCCGGGGAACTGCTCACGCTCGCCCACCTGGTGATTGCCCTCCGGCCGCGGGCGACGACGCCCGAGGCAGGCCTGGCCGCGGAACTGCTGCGCGCCCGGCGATGCGACGATCCCGCCCACCTCTCCGCGGCACCGGCCGGACTCGTTTACGTCAGCGAAGGCACTCAGCTCGACCTGTCTTCGAGCGCCGTGCGCGGCGTGGTGGCGGCGGGCCGCGATCCGCGCTACTTGATGCCCGAGGCGTCGCGTAGGATCATCCTCGCCAGGGGCAGCTACGCCTGGCCAGGTGAAAAGAAGGAATGACCGTTACGAAATCGAAGAAGAAAAAGACCAGGAGAGCACCTGGCACCCTGACCCGAATCGCCGTCACTGCCCTCGAAGACATGAAGGCCGTCAACGTCAAGGTCCTCGACGTGCGGAAGTTGACCGATGTCACTGACACGATGATTGTCGCCACCGGCAACTCGGACCGGCACGTGAAGTCGATCGCCGACCGGTTGATCGAGCGCTGCAAGGCGGCGGGTCACCGCGCTTATGGCGTCGAGGGCCAGCGCGAAGGCGAGTGGGTGCTCGTCGATCTCCAGGACCTGATCGTCCATGTCATGCTGCCGCGCATCCGCGAGTTCTACGGACTCGAGAAACTCTGGGACCTGCGTCCCGCGCGGCGCGCACCGAAACTGGCCTGAATGCGCCTCCGGCTGATCGCGGCCGGCACGCGCCTTCCCGACTGGATCAATGAAGGCGTCGCGGAGTACGGCCGTCGCTTCAGCCGGGGACTCAAGTTCGAGCTGGTCGAGCTGCCGCTAGCCCGCGTGGCCGAGCGCATGAAGAACACGATCGGCGGGCGCGATTACGTCGTGGCGCTCGAAGTCACGGGCAAGGCCATGTCGACGCCGGAATTATCGCAATGGCTCGCCGCACGCATGGCCGCGGGCCGGGACCTGGCGTTCTTGATTGGCGGACCCGAAGGCCTCGATGCGGACCTGTCCAGGCGCGCCGATTTCCGCTGGTCCCTCTCGCCGCTGACCTGGCCGCACGGACTCGCCCGGGTCATGGTGGCGGAACAGCTCTATCGGGCGCACAGCCTGCTGCTGGGCCATCCCTACCACCGGGCCTGAAGCCTTACTTAGGCTATCCTCGCCGCTCAATGGGTTACGACTCCGTTGTCCTGGCGTCGGCGTCGGCACGCCGCAGCCTGCTCCTCGACCAGATCGGCGTACGCCATCGTCCCCACGCTGCCGATCTCGACGAAGACCCGCTTCCGGGCGAGAGACCCGATGTCTACGTGCAAAGGCTCGCGCGTGACAAGGCCAGGGCGGTCGTCGCTGCGCTCGGCAGTCCCCCGGATTGTCCGGTGCTCGCCGCCGATACGACGGTCGTGCTGGACGGACGAATCTATGGAAAGCCGGAAGACGAAGCAGCTTGCGTGGACATCCTTTCCGCGCTGTCCGGCCGTCGTCACGAGGTGCTGACCGCCATCGCGCTCCAGGCCGGGGACGCGCTGCAATCGGTGCTTTCGACGAGCTTCGTGACGTTTCGCGTCATCGGTGCCGACGAATGCCGGCGCTACTGGGCCACCGGCGAGCCGGCCGGGAAGGCCGGCGGTTATGCGATCCAGGGTCGCGGCGCGGTTTTTGTCGCAGCGCTTGAAGGCAGTTTCTCCGGCGTGATGGGGCTTCCGCTGTACGAGACGGCGGCGCTCCTGGACGCGGCCGGCGTGCGCCGCTGGCAGACACCGTGAATCCCAGGAACGCCGCCTGCGGCGGCCTTGTCCAAATTGCAGCATTGAAACCTGACGGTCGGCCATGAATCCCTGGATGCAGTGGACGCAGCGACTCTGGCGCTGGATCGCCGCGCTCATCGGGCTTTGCGCGCTCCTGTTCGCGCTCGGCGTCGGGGCGTTCCGTCTCGCGATCGACCTGCTGCCCGGCTACCAGAAACTGGTCGTCGAACGCGTGCGCGAGGCGACGGGGCTGACGCTCGAGTTCGACTCGGTCTACGCGCGCATCGGCCGCTATGGACCGGAGGTCGTGTTCCGCGGTGCGCGCATCCTGTCCGAGTCCGGCGACCTTGCGCTCCTGACCGCGGAATCCGGCCGGGTCAGCCTTTCGATTCCGCGCACGATCTGGTTCCGCCGCATCGAGGTCGGGCGTGTCGCATTTGTGCGCCCGCATCTCAACTTCGTGATCACCTCCGCAGGCCGCATCGAGCTCGTCGGCCAGTCGGCGCTTCGACAGCCGGACGCCGGGCGTCCCAGGCTGACCCTCGACCGGCTGCCTCGCGGTCATTTCGCGGTCACCGATGCCGTGCTCGACGTCCTCGATCTTCGCTCGCGGCAGGGACGATTCCAGCTGACCGGTGCGAGCGTCGATGTGGTGCGCAGTGGCGATGAGATTGAACTGAATGGCCGCGTCGAATTGCCGGAGCACCTCGGAGCATTCATCGATTTTGACGGGGAGGCAAGCGGCAAACTCACCGATACCGCTTCTGTCGCCTGGCGCCTGCGCGTCGATGCGCGCAATCTCGACCTCGAGCAATGGGCGGCGATGCTTCCGGACAGTTTCATCGTGCCGGCAGCCGGGCGTGGCTCGCATCCGGGCATCCGCACGTGGCACAGGCGCCGAATTCACGAGCTTGCGGCTCGAACCGAGGATGTCGGGCCTGCGCTTCGCGGGTTCGGCCGAAGAATTTTCGCGGGTTGCGGGCGACATCCGTATCCAGCGCGACGCCGGCGCGATTTCATTGCAGGCGACCGGCTTCGAGCTGTCGCGCGCGGGCGCCGCCTGGCGGCCGACGAGTCTCGAGGCGCGCCTCGTGAAGAAGGACGGACGCATCGCGACCGTATCGGCGCGTGCAGACTACCTGCGAATCGAGAACCTGGCCGTATTTGCCGCGCTGCTGCCGCCGGGCGCGACGCGGGAACGCATGCTGACGCTCGCGCCGCACGGAGAACTTTTCGGGCTCGACGTCACCGTCGTCGACGCGGGCGCAAAGAGGCTGCCTGACATCACGGGCCGGCTCCGTTTCACGGACATCGGATTCGGCCCGCTCGGAAAGGCGCGCCGGAGTCACCGGCTTCGATGGAGCGCTCGAAGGCCGCGGCGCCGGCGGCGTCGTGCACCTCGCGACGCGGGATGCGACGATCGACTGGCCACAGCAATGGCGGGCGCCCGCCGCGCTCGTGAAGGCCGATGGCCGGATCGAGTGGCAGCGCTTCGGCAACGGCGTTCGGCTGTGGCTTGACGACGCGCTCGCCGACACCGGGCACGGCGTTGCACGCGGAAAACTGCGCTTGCTGCTGCGCCCGGGCGAGTTGCCCCTCATGGATGTCCGCGCCACGGCCTCGAATTTCGACGTGACGCAACTATGGCGTTACCTGCAGACGGGGCGCCTGCAGCCCAGGACGATCCGCTGGCTGGACGCCGCCTTCCGCGCAGGGCGTGTGACCGAGGCCGAAGTGTCCATCACCGGGCCGACGCGCGGATTCCCGTATCGCGAAGGCCAGGGAGAATTTCATGCGAAAGGGCGTGCCTCGGGCCTGAGCCTTCATTTTGCGCCGGGCTGGCCGGAATTCCGGGGTGTGGAGAGCGAGTTCGAGTTCGACGGGCCGGCGATGCATGCGGTCGCAAGCCGCGGAAGCCTGGGCGGCGTTCGCATTCACCCAGGCGGAGGTCAACAGCGCGGACCTGCGCGATCGCCGTGTTCGCGGCGCGCGGGTCGACCGCGGACGGATGCCGGTCGTGCGATCCGCATGCTGCAGGACACGCCGCTTGCGCCGTCATTCGGCGCCCTGTTCGCGGATCTCGGCGGTTCGGGACCGGTGTCCGCGGAGCTTGCGATGTACCTGCCGATCAAGGAATTCGACCGGCGCGTCGTGACCGTGATGGCGAACCTCGACGGCGTCACGCTCCGCCACCCGCAGCAATCCGTCGAACTGACCGATATCGCCGGCGACCTCTGGGTGCGCAATCGCGAGATCCATGCGCCCGCATTGTCCGGCCGGGCGCTCGGCGGACGATGGCAGGCGAAGATCGAAACGACCACTGCGGCCAGCGGCAATCTCCGCACCCAGGTCAGTGCGCAGGGAAATGTCCAGGGGCAGGCACTGCAACCGGTTGCGCGGCTGCCGAAGAACGCCGGGATTACGGGAAGCGCCGAACTTTCGCGCGGCGCTCGACGTCGAGCGCGACGTGGATCCCAAACGGCCCGCGCGGGGGACGTTGCAGCTTCGGAGCGACCTGCGCGGCCTTGCGTCGAAATTGCCGCAACCCTTCGACAAGGGCGCGGATGCAACCCGCCCGCTCGTCATGATCCGCGAGTTTCGACGGAACGGGCGGCCCGCGCATCGAGGCTGAGCTCGGTCGCGACGTGCGCGCGCTGCTGCAATGGCGGAGCCGTGCCGGAGCGAGCGCCCGTGGAACGCGGCATCGTGGCGTTTGGTGGCGACGCGCCCGAGGCCCTTCCGAGTGCCGCGGGCCTGTGGCTCAGGGGGCGGATCGAGACCGCCAGCCTGACCGAGCTTCTCGACCTCCAGTGGGACGCGCCGCGCGGACGTCCGGTCCACGAATGGCTCGCCGGCGCGGACCTGGCGATCGGGCGCTTCGAAGCGCTCGGCTACGCATTCACGAATGTGAGCGGCCGGCTGCGCCCGGGCAACCGCGCCTGGGATGTCGACGTGAATGGCGACGCCGCGCGCGGGCGTGTCGTCGTGCCGTTCAGTTTTCCCGGCGAAGTGCCGATGCTGCTCGACCTCGACCGGCTGATTCTGGGCGAGCGCGCGGCGGGCGCCGGCAAGCGTCCCGATCCGGATCCGCGGAAGCTGCCGGCGAGTCCGCATCGACCTGCGCGATTTCGTATCCGACAAGCGGAGCTTCGGGCATGTGCAGGCGGATCTCGCGCGCGGCGCGGCCGGGATGACGCTGAACCGCTTCACGATGCGCCATCCGGCTTTCAGCGCGGAAGGCCGCGGCAGCTGGCTGATCCGTGATCAGACCGCCGAATGCCGCCTGGAATTCGACGTGGAAACCGGCGACGTGCAGGGATTCATCAGCGCGATGCAGCTGGGCGCGCTCGTCGAAGGGGAGGAGGGACGCGTATCGGCGCGCCTCAGCTGGCCGGGACCGCCCGAAGCCAGCGCCTTGAGCCGGCTGTCGGGCCAGATTCGAAATCTCCGCCGTGAATGGAAGCCTGACCTCGGTCGAGCCGGGCGCCGGCCGCGTCTTCGGGCTCATGAGCCTTGCTCACCTGCCTCGCCGGCTCGCACTCGACTTCGGCGACCTGACCGGCGAAGGGCTGGCGTTTGACACGCTGCGCGGCACGTTCCAGTTGACGGATGGCGACGCCTATACCGACAACCTGACGCTGCGCGGCTCCGCGGCAGAAATCGGAGTCGCAGGCCACACCAGCCTGCGCCACCGGACTTATGACCAGACCGCCGTCGTCACCGGCCAGCTCGGCGTTTCGCTCGGTGTTGCGGGTGCGCTTGCCGCCGGACCCGCAGTCGGTGCGGCGCTGCTGCTCTTCTCGCAGATATTCAAGGAACCGCTCAAGGGCGTTACGCGCGGTTACTATCGCATCACGGGCAGCTGGGACGACCCGCAAGTGCGCCGGATCGACGCGCGCGAAATGAAGGACGACCGCCAGGCCGCGCAGGATCCCCCATGAGTCAGCCGATTGTCGCCGCCGTGCAGATGACTTCCGTTGCGGATGTCGCGCGGAATCTCGCGACCGCGCGGCGGCTTCTCGGGGAAGCGCGCGATCGCGGCGCCAGCCTCGCAGTTCTGCCCGAGAACTTCTCATTCATGGGTCGCAACGAGGCCGAGCGCCGGCAGATCGTAGAGCGCGACGGCGACGGACCCGTGCAGCAGGCGATGGCGGCAATGGCGCGCGAATTCCACCTGTGGATCGTCGCCGGAACGCAGCCGATCGCGGTCGCAGGCGATGCGCGGCCGGCCAACGCCTGCGTCGTCTACGACTCCGCCGGCAAGCGCGCGGCGCGCTACGACAAGATCCATCTCTTCGACGTCGACCTGCCCGGCGGCCGCGAAGGCTATCGCGAATCGGGCAATGCCGCGCCCGGCGCAACGCCCGCCCTTGTCGACACGCCCGCGGGCCGGCTCGGATTGACCGTATGCTACGATTTGCGCTTCCCCGAATTGTTCCGGCAACTCGTTTCGGAGGGAGCCGAGATTTTCAGCGTGCCATCCGCATTCACCGCCCCGACGGGCCGCGCGCACTGGGAGGTTCTGTTGCGCGCACGCGCGATCGAAAACCTGTGCTGGGTTATCGCCGCCGCCCAGAGCGGATTGCACGACAGCAATCGCGAGACCTACGGTGACAGCCTGGTGGTCGATTTCTGGGGCCGCGTGCTCGCGCGCGAGCCGCGCGGCAGCGGCGTCGTGATCGCCGCGCTCGATCGCGATGCGCAGGCCGCGACACGCATGAACTTTCCTGCGCTCAAGCATCGCGTGGTCGGCTGAACATGGACGCAATGCAGTGCGCTCGCGACCGCATCCTGGCGCCGTCGGGGCTCGACGAGCGGCGCATCGAGCAGGCGCTCGACTCGCTGCTGGGCGCAAGTGTTGACGCGGGGGATCTCTATTTCCAGCTCGCGCGCGAAGAGCACTGGGCGCTCGAGGACGGGATCGTCAAGGAAGGGAGCCACGGCATCGAGCAGGGCGTAGGCGTCCGGGCAATGGCGGGGGAGCGCACGGGCTTCGCATACTCCGACGAAGTCGTGCCGGCGGCGCTTCTCGAGGCCGCGCGCGCGGCACGCGCGATTGCGCGTGAGGGTGGCCGCGGCCAGGTCCAGGCCTGGCGCGCATCGGCGGCGCATCGCCTCTATCCCGTGGACGACCCGATCGCCTCGCTGCCGGACGCCGACAAGGTGGCGCTCCTGACCGAGCTCGACCGTCACGCGCGCAGGCTCGATCCGCGCGTAAAGCAGGTGGTCGCGACGCTTGCCGCGGTCCACGAGATCATTCTCGTTGCCGCCAGCGACGGCACGCTGGCCGCCGACGTGCGGCCGCTCGTGCGGATGAATGTCTCGGTCATCGTCGAGCAGAACGGGCGGCGCGAGCAGGGATATGCCGGCACCGGCGGACGCTATTCGCTCGAGGAGTTCGTCGCGGGAGAACGTCCGCTCCGGCTTGCGCGCGAAGCCGTGCGGCAGGCGGTTGTCAACCTCGAATCGGTGCCGGCGCCCGCCGGTACGATGACGGTCGTGCTCGGGCCTGGCTGGCCGGGTGTCCTTCTGCACGAGGCGATCGGCCACGGGCTCGAGGGGGACTTCAATCGACGCGGGACATCCGCATTCTCGGGGCGCATCGGAGAGCGGGTCGCTTCCGAACTCTGCACGGTCGTCGACGACGGCACGCTGCCTGGCCGGCGCGGCTCGCTGAATGTCGACGACGAAGGCACGCCGACTTCGTGCACGACGCTCATCGAGAATGGCGTGCTGAAAGGCTATCTGCAGGACAAGCTCAACGCGCGGCTGATGGGCGTCAAGCCGACGGGCAATGGGCGCCGCGAGTCGTTTGCGCACACCACCCTGCCGCGCATGACCAATACCTACATGCTGCCCGGTCCGCACGAGCCCGGGGAGATCATCCGCTCGGTCAAGCGCGGGCTCTACGCGGTCAATTTCGGCGGCGGCCAGGTTGACATCACTTCGGGCAAGTTCGTGTTTTCGGCGAGCGAGGCCTACCTGATCGAGGACGGCAAGGTCACCGCGCCCGTCAAGGGCGCGACACTCGTCGGTAACGGTCCTGACGTGCTGACACGCGTCAGTATGGTCGGCAACGACCTCATGCTCGACGAGGGCATCGGCAGCTGCGGCAAGGACGGGCAGACCGTGCCGGTCGGGGTCGGGCAGCCGACGCTTCGCATCGATGCGTTGACGGTCGGCGGCACGGCCTGAGGAGTCCGCAATGCGAATCTCACGTCCGGTCTACGAGGCGCTGCCCTACGCTTACATCGTCATTGGCATCGCCGCCGTAGGCGCCTCGTTTGCCTGGCGCGTGGCGGAATGGTCGGTGCTCGTGGCCCTGCTAGGGCTCGTCGCGATTCTCGGCGGTCTGGTCCTCGCGTTGCGCCGCAGGGACTACCGGATCCAGCAGCGCCACTACGGCACTGCTTTCGAGGAAGAGAACTAGGGGACCGGATCAGGCCTTTCCGGCGGCCGGGGCCGAATCGTCCGATTCCTCCGGCGAGTCGCCGGACTCGTCAAGCGCCTCGTGATCGCCCGTCGATTCGTGGTGCTGGGCCCGCGCCCGCGCCGAACGCTCGTCGAGGTACATGATCTCGTGCTTGCCGAGCACGACGACGTCGCCGTCATTCAGGTGATGCCGCCGAATGCGCTTCGACTTCACGTAGACGCCGTTCGTGCTGTTCAGGTCCTCGAGCACACAGCCCTCCAGCGTCGTCGTGATCTGGCAATGATGCCGGCTGATGAACTTGCTCTCGATCTGCACGTCGTTGTCGGCTGTGCGGCCGATGATCAGCCGCCCGATGCGCAATGGCCGCTCTTCGACGTGCTCGCCGCCGTGCGCGATAACGATCCGCGCCCGCACCTCGTCCCGTGTCGACGGATGCGGCGCCGCGTCAGGTTCCGTAACGCCCGCGCGCATGCGATTCGTGCGCGCCGCGAATTCCACCCATTGCAGTTCATCGATCGCGGACTTGAGCACGTCTGCGCTGACCGACGGCTGTTCGGACGAATACGCAACCATGAGTGCGGTATCGCAGAGAGTGTTGACGAGCCGCGGCACGCCGCCGGTGTAGCGGAAGATGACGGGAAGAATCTCCGGCGCGAACAGCTGCCGGCCGTGTGCGCCCGCAACTTCCAGTCGGTGCAGGATGTAGGCCTGTGTCTCCTCCGGCGTGAGGGAAGTCAGGTGGAAGCGAAGGCGTATGCGCTGCACGAGCTGCACAAGTTCCGGTGAATCGAGTTTTTCGTTGAGTTCCGGCTGCCCGGCCAGGATGATGCGAAGTACTTTCTCTTTGGTCGTTTCGACGCCGGACAGCAGGCGGATTTCCTCGAGCACGCGGTTCGAGAGATTCTGAGCCTCGTCGACGATCAGCAGCACCTTGCGGCCGGCGGCAAACTGCTCAACCAGGAACTGGTTGAGCGTCGCGATCAGCTCGGCCTTTCGCATCTTGAAGGGCGAGAATCCGAACTGCACGAGAACGGCCTGGAGGAACTCGATGGGTGAGACCTGGGTCTGCGCGATCTGCGCGACGACCACGTTTTTCTCCAGCTCGCGCAGGAAGGTCTCGAGCAAGGTCGTCTTGCCCGATCCGATCTCTCCCGTGATGACGACGAATCCGTCAGTGAACCAGATGGTCGATTCCATGTACGCCTTGGCGCGCGCATGGTGCTTCGACAGGTAGAGGAATTCCGGGTCCGGGCTCAACCGGAACGGCAATTCCGTCAGCTGGAAATGTTCGAGGTACATACCGTTTTCTAGGCTAGCACAAGCGCAAGTCCCGGCTCCCGCTAGGGCTTCAACGCGCGTCGCAGTTGCCGTGCCGCACGGTCGCGGGCGGCGCGCCCGGCTGTGACCAGCGTCACATGGCCCAGTTTGCGGCCCGGCCGCGGCGTCTTGCCATAGTCGTGCCAGTGCGCGCCCGGGACCCGCAGCAGTTTTTTCACGACGGGCTTCCGCCCGATCACGTTTCGCATCACCGCGTGCCCGCGAGCCCGTGCGCTGCCGAGCGGCAGTCCCGCGATCGCGCGGACGTGATTCTCGAACTGGCTGGTTTCGGCGCCTTCGATGGTCCAGTGTCCGGAGTTGTGCACTCGCGGCGCCATTTCATTGGCGACGAGCCTGCCGCGCTCAACGAAGTACTCGACACATAGCACGCCGACGTACCCGAAGGCCTGCATGAGCCTCCGGTGATTGCGTTCCGCGTCGCGCTGCAACCGCTGGTCCCGGTACGGAGCGCGGCACTCGGCGAGTATGCCGCCGACGTGGGAATTTTCGGCGAGCGGATAATTCCGGATGCTGCCCGCACGATCGCGCACCGCGACGAGCGAGACTTCGCGGGAAAAATTCACGAAGCGCTCGTAGATGAGCGGCTGGCCGGATAGCCGGGACCAGGCTTCGCCCGCATCCGCGGCACGGCGGATGAGCGCCTGGCCCTTGCCGTCGTAGCCCAGGCGCCGCGTCTTCAGGATGCCGGGCGTACCGAGCTTCTCGATCGCGTGTTGAAGGTCGCGCTCCGCATCGACGGCGGCGTAGGGCGCGACGCGCATCCCGAGGCGCCGGAAGAGTTACTTCTCGGCGAGCCGGTCCTGCGCGACTTCGAGCGCGCGCGGCGGCGGCCAGACGGGCCGGATCTTCCCGATCGCGCGCACCGATTCGACGGGTACGTTCTCCCAGTCGAAGGTCACGACATCCACGCTGCGCGCGAACCGGGCGAGCTTGCGGTGATCATCGAACGCGCCGGCGACGACCGGCGCGACCGCTGCACCGGGCACATCGGTGCTGCGGTCATACATCGCAAAGTCGATGCCGAGTGGAATGCCTGAAAGTGCCATCATCCGGCCGAGCTGGCCGGCACCGATGATGCCGATGCGCATGGGGCGTTCTAGCCGGCGGCCGGGTCGGGCTTTGCCAGCACGTCCGCGGTCTGTCGTTCGCGGAAGGCGCGAAGCGCATCCTTGAACGGTGGGTGGCTTCCCGCGAGTATCGCCGTTGCGAGGAGCGCGGCATTGCGCGCGCCCGGCTCACCGATGGCCACGGTTGCGACCGGTATGCCGGCCGGCATCTGCGCGATTGACAGGAGCGAGTCGAGGCCGTTCAGCGCCTTCGACTGGATCGGGACGCCGATCACCGGCAAGAGCGTCTTGGAAGCCGTCATCCCCGGAAGGTGCGCGGCGCCGCCTGCGCCCGCGATCAGGACTTCGAGCCCGCGCGCCGCGGCGCTGCCGGCATATTCGAAAAGGAGATCAGGTGTCCGGTGCGCGGAGATGACCCGGCTCTCGAAAGGCACGGAGAGGGCGCTCAACAACTCCGCCGCATGGCGCATCGTCTCCCAGTCCGACGACGAGCCCATGATGATGCCGACCAGCGGTTTCATCGCGGGAGTTTAGCAGGGAGACCCTTCGTACCGGTTGAGCGGCCGGCGCAAGTGCTTCTCGGGAAAGGAAAAATTGTTCCGCGCGAGCCTGAAAGACCCCCGCGCCGACAGGGAGTGGCGCGGCGCAGGGGGGATGCCCGAAGATCAGGGGATGCTTGATACGCTGGGCAACGCGATCAGGCTAGCGCGTCATGTCCTGTCGACAACACCTGGTCTGTCTCCGGAAGGCGACAGCGTCCTACATTTGCGCTGGAGTGCCGATGAATTCTTTCGAACGCTGCACACGCTTTCTTGGAATCGCGTCGGTCGCGCTCGTCCTCAACGCCCCCACCGCAGCCGAAACCCAGGAGGCGGGGGATCCAGCGCTAGGGCAGGCCCGGGAGTTCCTGAAGCAGAATCCGTTGATCGACGGACACAACGACCTGCCGGCCGTGATTCGCGAAAGCGGCGTGCCGCCGAGGGACGTCGAGGCTTACGACCTGAAGCGCAGGACCGCGGGCGACACGGATATCGGCCGATTGCGGGAAGGCGGCGTCGGAGGCCAGTTCTGGTCCGTGTGGATACCGAGTTCCGCGGAGGTCGGGAAGAAGGGCTTCGCCAGGATCCAGCTCGAGCAGATCGACATTGCGCTTCGCATGATCGAGCGCTACCCGGACGACCTCAGGCTCGCGCTCTCGGCGGCCGAAATCGATGAAGCCATCCGGGCGGGACGCATCGCCTCGCTGCTCGGCATCGAAGGCGGCCACGCGATCGAGAATTCGCTGGGCGTGCTGCGCGCCTACTACCGCCTCGGCGTCAGGTACATGACGCTCACGCACTTCAACGGCAACGACTGGGCGGACTCGGCGACGGAAGCGCCGCGGCACGGCGGCCTGACGAATTTCGGCGCCGAAGTCGTGAAGGAAATGAACCGGCTCGGCATGCTGGTCGACATTTCGCACGTGTCGTCCGAAACGATGAGCGACGTGCTGGATATCGCCGAAGCTCCGGTCATCTTTTCCCATTCGAGCGCGCTGGCTGTCACGCCGAGCATTCGCAACGTGCCGGATGAGGTGTTGCGCCGCCTGCCGGCAAATGGCGGCGTGGTCATGGTCAACTTCATCTCCGAATTCAACGTGACGGGCGTGGCCTTCGATGTGTGGCAGTCGGGTTTTGCAGCTGCCAGCGGCGGGGTCAAGATCGGCGACGCCCGCTATGACGCGGAGAAGGCGAAGTATTCGGCGATTCATCCGGAGCCGAAGGCGACCATTCGGGATATCGCCAGTCACATCGAGCACATCCGCGACGTCGCGGGCATTGACCACGTCGGGATTGGCGCCGATTTCTTCGGCGACCCGTCATTCATGGCGGCGGAACTGGAGGATACCTCGCGCTACCCTCATCTTTTCGCCGAACTGATCCGGCGCGGCTGGAACGACGAGATGCTGATCAAGCTGGCGCAGGGGCAACGTGCTTCGCGTCCTGCGTGGTGCGGAACTGGCGGCGGCACGGCTCCAGAAAGTCCGCCCGCCATCGATCCTGACGATCGAACAGCAGGACGCGGGGCGCTCGGGGCCGGACAAGTACTGACTTCGGCCGCTATGTCTCTCAGGCTCTCCTGCACGAACCGGAACAACTTGCGGCCGGCGCCCGCCGGCTTTCCATCGCGCCGTTCAACCAGCGCCGCGCCGGCGAGCCGCTCGAGCGTCGCTCGATCGGACGCTGGAAACTCACCGGAAAACTCCGCAATTGCGGCGTCGCCCTCGGCAAGCAGCCGGTCGCGCCAGCGCTCGGCGCGCTTGAACTGCGCCGCATCGCTTCGCGCTTTCTGGGTTTCCGAATCGAGCGCGATGCGGATCGGCTCGCAGTCGATGCCGCGCATGAGCTTCCCGACGAACTGGCGCTGGCGCAGGAGCGCGGCCCGGCTCGTGATGCGTCGGGCGAGGGCGATCGAGTCCGCGAGCTTGTCCGGGAGTTCGAGGCCTGCGACGAGGCTTTCGGGAGCCGCGATCAGCCGATCGGCCAGATCCTGCACGGCCCTGGCCTGGCGCTTCAGTTCGGTCTTGGTCGGCGGCGGGACACCGCCGGGCAGCTCGCGGCGGCGCATCACACGATGCTAGCACGCGCGTCATTGCCCGCCCCGGGGCTCCGGTACAATCCGCGGTTCCATGGCTGAATCCACCCAACCGGACCAGGCCGCGCTCGAACGGGTCGTCGAGCGGGCGCTCGCTCTCGCGCGGGCCGGCGGGGCGGCCGCCGCCGAAGCCGCTGTGGGCGTTTCGACCGGCCTCTCGGTCACGGTGCGCCTGGGCGAAGTCGAAACGCTCGAATATCAGCGCGATCGCAGCCTCGGCGTGACCGTGTATGCCGGAAAGCGCAAGGGTTCTGCGAGCACCGCAAATCTGACGTCCGCCGCGGTCGAGGAAACCATCGCGAAGGCGCTCTCGATCGCGAGCTTCACGGCGGAAGATGAATTCTCGGGCCTGCCCGACGCCGGGCTGATGGCAGGCGAAGTGCCCGACCTGAATCTCAGTCATCCCTGGGATCTCGAAGCCGCGGAGGCCATCGAACTTGCAAGGAGATGTGAGGCCGCTGGGCTCGCACACGACAAGCGCATCCGGAATTCCGAGGGCGCCTCGGTATCGACACACCGGAAACTGCGCGTGTTCGGCAACAGCCACGGTTTTGTCGGTGGCTACCCTTCGACTTCGCACAGCGTCAGTTGCGTCGTGCTCGGTCAGCACGACGGCGAGATGCAGCGCGATTACTGGTACACGGCCGCGCGCGACTGGCGCGGTCTCGAGGACGTCGAGGCCGTGGGACGCAAGGCGGCCGAGAAGACGGTGCAGCGGCTGGGCGCCGGCAAGCTCTCGACGCGAAAGGCGCCGGTACTCTTCGCCCCGGAGCTCGCGCGGGGCCTGATCGGGCATTTCGTCGGAGCGATCGGCGGCGCCGCGCAATACCGCCGCAGCAGCTTCCTGCTCGATGCGGGCGGCCAGCGGGTCTTTCCCGAAGCCATCTCCCTGAACGAGCGTCCGCACTTGAAATGCGCGCTCGGCTCCGCACCCTTCGATGGCGAAGGTGTCGCGACCCGCGATCGCGAGCTGGTCGTCGACGGCGTGCTGGACGGTTACCTGCTCGATTCCTATTCCGCGCGCAAGCTCGGGCTCGTCACGACCGGAAACGCCGGCGGCGTGCACAACCTCGTCGTTCAGGGTCATATGCTCGACCCGCGTTACGCTGCTTCGAATGCTCGGCACCGGTTTGCTCGTGACGGAGATGATGGGCCAGGGCGTCAATCCGGTGACCGGGGATTATTCCCGGGGCGCGTCGGGATTCTGGGTGGAGGGCGGAGAGGTTACGCGGCCCGTCCACGAGATCACGGTGGCGGGCAACCTGCGCGAAATGTTCCGGGGCATCGTTGCGCAGGGCGACGACGTGGATTGTCGCGGCGCGATCCACTGTGGTTCACTCCTGATCGAAGAAATGACGATCGCTGGCGAGTAGGAATCCAAAGGGGACGCTCACCTTTGCTGAGGGGAAATCCTATGGGCCCCACCACAGCAAAGGTGAGCGTCCCCTTTGATTCCTCCGGGGACTAGGGCGGCTTCTGGGCCGCCAGCTCCCGCAGTGTCATCCCGTCGATCCGTTCGCGCATTGCCGATTCCACGGTATTCGCTACCGCGTCGGCGACCGGTTCGGTGCGCGCCCGCCACAACAGCCAGTACTTGTACTGACGCTCGTCACGGACCGCGCTCAGGATGTCGTGCAGGGCGATTCCTTCGAGATCGCGCGCCGGGATCAATTCCTCGTCCTCAGTGAGGGACACAAGGCCGGCCCGCTCCAGCGAACCCACCACGACTGCAAGCGCGGAACCCGGGATCTCGAGGTCCTCGGCCAGCAACCGCTGATCCCAGGGCGGCTCGCCGGCCACGAACTTGCGCGCGATCAGGAGCATCACGGTGAAGGCCAGCCGTTCGCGGAGCGCGCTGGTCAGCCGGATGGGTGCCTGCCCGACATGCAGGTAGCGAGGATTCTGTACGTAGAAAGAAAGCTGCGCCCCGACAAGCAGGATGAGCCAGCTCACGTAGATCCAGATGAGCGCTGCCAGGAAAATCGCAAAGCCTGCGTAGACCGCGACCATCTGCGTCGCGACGGCGATTATCTTGGTGAACACGGCGCCGCCCGCCGCCCATAGCGCACCCGCCGTGATGCCGCCAATCGAGCGCTGCGCGCAGCCGGACGCGCGTGTTCGGGACGAATGCGTAGAGGAACGTGAAAACGCCGGTCACGAAGAAATAAGGCCCGAGAATGCCGAGACCACGGACGATCGCCCCGAACGGCTCGTGTTGCGTGAGCCAGACCATCGCCTTGTGGTTCGTCACCGCGCCGAACAGGCTGAAAACGACGACCAGGAACACGGGGCCGATCACCATCAGGCTCAGGTACTCGCTGACGCGGCGCATGAACGAGCGGGGGCGCTCGACGTGCCAGGCGAAATTGAAAGCCTCTTCGAGTTTCTGGATCATCGCAACGACCGTATAGAGCAGCAAGGCGAGGCCGACCGAACCGAGCACGTCGCCCCGCACGTTCTCGACGAACGTCATCATCTGCGTCGTCAGCTCGCCGGCGCGTCTCGCCGATCGGCCGCAGGAACTCGTAGATCAGCGGCTCGAGATCGCGATGTACGCCGAGGCCCTTCAGCACGGCGAATGCGAAGGCGATGAGCGGCACGAGCGACAGGAGCGTCGTGTACACGAGCCCCATCGCGCGCAGGTTCAGTTCCCCGGTCAGCAGGTCGCGGATCAGCGCGAATGGGTAGCGCAGGAGATCGAGCAGCCAGTTTGCCGGCTTGACCGGAAGATGGTGCCGTTCGAAGAGCAGCTTGCTCGATGCGCCGGCGCAATTCGGCATACGGGATCATCGCGCGAGCGTGGCACAGGGCCGGTGCGCCCGCAATCAACCGGTCCTTGCCCTGATAAAGTGCCGCGATGCAGGGCGCCTATCCCGAACGCATCGTCTGCCTCACCGAGGAAACGACCGAGACGCTGTATCTCCTGGGCGAGGACCGGCGCATCGTCGGGATCTCCGGCTTCACCGTGCGCCCGCCGCGGGCGCGGCGCGAGAAGCCGCGCGTGTCGGCCTTCACGAGCGCGAAGATCGACCGGATCGTCGCGCTTGCAGCCGGATCTGGTGCTCGGATTCTCCGATCTCCAGGCCGGACATTGCCGCGGAACTCGCGAGGGCCGGCATCGAGGTGCATCTCTTCAATCACCGCAGCGTTGCCGAGATCCTGCGCATGATCCGGATGCTCGGCGGAATGATCGGCTGCGAGGCGAAGTCCGTGGCGCTTGCCGACCGGCTGGCGGCCGGCGTCGAGCAGGTCCGTGCGGCCGCTCGCAGCCTGCCGCGACGGCCACGCGTCTACTTCGAGGAATGGGATGAGCCGCAGATCGCGGCGATCCGCTGGGTCGGCGAACTGATCGAGATTGCGGGTGGCGACAACTGTTTTGCAGAGCTTGCGGCAATGCCGCTGGGACGCGATCGCATCATTGCGGATCCGGCGGAAGTCCTGCGCAGGGCGCCGGACATCATCTTCGGATCCTGGTGCGGCAAGAAATTCCGCCCGGAGCACGTGGCCGCGCGGCCGGGCTGGGACGCGATCCCGGCGGTCCGCGACGGCGAACTGCACGAGATCAAGTCCGCGATCATCCTGCAGCCAGGACCCGCCGCACTGACCGACGGACTCGCGGAGATCCATGCGCACATCCGGCGCTGGGCCTTCTCAAAAGGGAACTAGAGGAGGCGGCGTTCGGCTTCGAGATACTTGGCCACCGTGCCCGCGATCACTTCGGGCGGAAGCCGGGGCCCTGGCGGCCGCTTGTCCCAGTCGAGTGTCTCGAGATAGTCGCGGACGTATTGCTTGTCGAAGGACGGCGGGCTGCTGCCTTCTCCATAGCCGTCGGCGGGCCAGAAGCGCGAGGAATCCGGCGTCAGCGCTTCGTCCATGAGAACGACCTGCCCGGCGTCGTCGAGCCCGAACTCGAACTTCGTATCGGCGATGAGGATGCCGCGGCCACGGGCGTAGTCGGCGGCATGTGCATAGAGGTTCAGCGAGAGTTCCCGCACCCGCGCTGCCGTGCCCGCCCCGATGACGTCCGCAACCTGCTCGAAAGACACGTTCTCGTCGTGCTGCCCCGCGGCCGCCTTGGTTGCCGGCGTGAAGATCGGCGAGGGCATTCGCGCCGCAAGCTTGAGACCCGGAGGCAGGGCGATGCCGCAGACCCGGCCGGTCTTCTGATAGTCCTTCCATCCCGAGCCGATCAGGTAGCCACGCACGACGGCTTCGACCGGCAAGGGCGCCAGGCGCCGAACGACGACCGCGCGGCCCTCGAGCAGCTTGCACTCGGCCGGGTCGCGGACGTAACGCGACACCGGCTCGCCGGTCAGGTGATTGGCGACGAGACGACGCGTGCGCGCGAACCAGAAGTTCGAGATCGCCGTGAGGACCCGTCCCTTCCCGGGGATCGCATCCGGCAGCACGACGTCGAAAGCGGACAGCCGATCGCTCGCGACGATCAGCAGGCGGTCCTGCCCAATCGCGTAGTTGTCGCGCACCTTGCCGCGATGGAGCAGGGGAAGCGAGCGCAGATTCGATTCGAACAGTGCAGCGGAGTCCATGCGACGGGCTCTTGCTAACATGGCCAGCGTCGATGGTAATGGAAAGAATGATGAACTGGACCGGCAAGCTGATCGGCGCAGTATTGGGTTTCATTCTGACGCGCCGCCCGATGGGTGTGCTGCTCGGCATGATCCTTGGCCACCTCTACGACCAGTACGTCGCGCGTGGCGGTGCCGGTGGCGCTCCGCGAGCCGACCCCGCGACCGTGCGCGCGACCTTTTTCCGAGCGGCCTTCAGCGTCATGGGCCATGTCGCGAAGGCCGACGGTCGCGTCTCGGAACAGGACATCGCCGCGGCGCGGCGCATCTTTCGCCAGTTCAACCTGACCGAGGCGGACACCCGCGCGGCGATGCAGTTCTATACCGAGGGCAAGGCACCCGACTTCGATCTCGAGGCGACGCTCGGAGAGCTCGCGGGCGTTTGCCGCGGCCGCGAGGAAGTGCTGCGGATGTTCCTCGAGATCCAGATGCGCGCGGCGCTCCTGGGTGACGGCCTCTCCGGCGTCACGCGTTCGACGCTGGCCCAGGTCGCGGCGCGGCTCGGCATCAGCGCGCTCGAATTCGCGCACCTCGAAACGCTGCTCCGCCTCCAGGCCTATGCCGGCGCCCGCCCTGGCGCATCGACGAGTGGCGCGGGCGCGCTCGCAGACGCCTATGAAATCCTGGGCGTGCCGAAGACCGCGACAGACGCCGAGGTCAAGCGCGCCTACCGCAAGCTCATGAGCGAGAACCACCCGGACAAGCTCGTGGCCCGCGGCCTGCCGGAATCCATGCTCGAAGTGGCGAAGCAGAAGACCCAGGCGATCCAGGCCGCCTGGGAGCGCGTCCGCGAATCGCGCGGCATGCGCTAGAGTACACGGATGCTGAAACCCGTCATCGCGCCTTCGATCCTGTCCGCGGATTTCGCGAAGCTCGGCGCCGAGGTGGATGCCGTGCTCGCGGCCGGCGCTGACTGGGTCCACTTCGACGTGATGGACAACCATTACGTTCCGAATCTCACGATCGGGCCGCTCGTCTGCAAGGCGCTCCGCAAGCACGGAGTGAAGGCGCCGATCGACGTCCACCTGATGGTGGACCCTGTGGACCGGCTGGTGCCTGAGTTTGCCGAGGCGGGCGCGACCTGGATCAGCTTTCACCCGGAAGCCAGCCACCACGTGGACCGGACGATCCAGTTGATCCGCGACTCCGGTTGCAAGCCGGGCCTCGTGCTGAACCCGGCAACGCCGCTGGGCTGGCTCGATCACACGCTCGGATCGATCGATCTCGTGCTCCTGATGTCGGTCAATCCCGGCTTCGGGGGCCAGCAGTTCATCGAGACCGTGCTCGGCAAGCTCGCCGAGGCGCGGCGGCGCATCGATGCAAGCGGGCGCGAGGTGCGTCTCGAGATCGACGGCGGGGTGAAGCAGGACAACATCGGCGCGATCGCCCGCAGCGGCGCGGATACGTTCGTCGCGGGCAGCGCGATCTTCGGAGCGAAGGACTACGCGGCCGCCATCCGCGGCCTGCACGAAGGGATTGCGGGCCGCTGAACCGGCTTATTTGACCGCGGCGACCGCGGCCTTGGCGAACTCGGGAGCCGCGCGCGCCTTGACCTTGGGACGCGCGCCGAACACGACGATCGTCTTGCCGCGCGCGGTCAGCAGTCCCTGTTCTTCGAGCACCTTCAGTACGCGGCCCGCCATCTCGCGCGAGCAGCCGACCAGGCGCGACAGTTCCTGCCGGCTGACCTTGATCTGCATGCCCTGCGGATGCGTCATCGCATCCGGTTCGCCGCAGAGGTCCATGATCGCGTGGGCGATGCGCCCGGTCACGTCGACGAAGGCGAGGTCGCCGAGCTTGCGGTTGGTGCGGTCGAGCCGCGTTGCCAGCTGGGTCGCCAATTCGAACACCAGGCCCGGGCTCTCCGACGCGACCTGTCGGAAGCGCGGATAAGTCATCTCGGCGAGTTCGCACTGCGTCCGCGTGCGTACCCAGGCACTGCGCTGCTGACTGTCCGAGAAGAGGCCCATCTCGCCGAAGAACTGTCCCTTGTTCAGGTAGGCAAGGACCATCTCATTGCCATCCTCGTCCTCGATCATGACTTCGACCGAGCCACGGATGATGTAGTAGAGGACGTCCGGCAGGTCGCCGGCGTGGATCAGTGCGGTCTTCGACGGCACCGTTCGCACCCGGCAATAGCTCAGGAAGCGATTGATCGCCGGGATATCGGTCAGTTGCTTGACGGGTTCTTCCATGTTTCTCCCCCAAAGACCCGTGTCGTTGTATTACAGCCTCGCGCGCACCGCAAGACATAATCGGACATCGGTCAGATCCAGTAAGCCGTGCCGGTCATGAACCGGGCCGTCATGCGCATGAGGCGCGGAACCGGTTCGGGCAGTGATTCAGCGCCCGCGGCGATCGCCGCATGCCCATGGCCGATCTCATCGGCCTGCATCTGTTCGATTATCGCGCGGCTGCGCGCATCGTCCGGCGGCAGTCGCTCGAGATGATCCGCGAGATGGCCTTCGACCTGCCTTTCCGTCTCGGCCATGAATCCAAGGCTCGCGCGATCGCCGCAGAGCCCGGCGAGCGCCCCGATGGCCACGGAGCCCGCATACCAGAGCGGATTCAGCAGGGAAGGCCGCGAGCCCAGCTCGTCCAGCCGGTCCCGGCACCAGGCCAGGTGGTCGCCTTCCTCATCGGCCGCGCGACGCAGCGCCTCGCGCGTCGCGGGTGACCGGGCGGTAAGTGACTGGCCGTGATAGAGGCCCTGGGCAGCAATTTCCCCGGCGTGATTGACCCGCATGAGGCCCGCGACATGGCGGCGGCGGCCGGAATCGAGCGGCGCGGGCGCCGGTTTCCCCGGGGTCGGGCGGGCGCTGGCAGGCCGTGCGAAGCTGCCGCGGAGGCCAACATCGGCCAGTTCCAGCAGGCGATCGAGGGGCGAAAGTGCGCGCGGCTCCATGCGACGCATATTATATAGCCATACGCCCGCAGCTTCCCCTGTCGCGACAATGACTTGCAAGCGGCGCCGCGCGGCTTTGCAAGGCTTCGCCATCTGTGTAAACTTGCCGGCCTTTCTCGAACCCGACCCTTTTCAGGGGCCCAAGATGAAGACGGTTTTTGCGAAGCCAGAGCGCGTCCGACGCGACTGGTACCTGGTGGACGCGTCCGGCAAGACCCTCGGCAGGCTTGCCACACAGATCGCCATGCGGCTGCGCGGCAAGCACAAGCCGGAATTCACGCCTCACGTCGATTGTGGCGACTACATCATCGTCATCAATGCCGAGAAGGTGGCGGTGACCGGCAACAAGAAGCGCGACAAGGTGTATCAGCAGCACCCCGGCCAGCTCGGCAACCTGAAGACGATTGCGCTTGGCAAGCTGCTGGCCGAGCACCCCGAGAGGGCGATCGAGTACGCGGTCAAGGGCATGCTGCCGAAGACGATTCTCGGCCGCCAGATGTATCGCAAGCTGCACGTGTTTGCAGGCCAGTCGCATCCGCACGCCGCACAGCAGCCGAAACAGATCGAGCTCTAAGGACCCGAATCATGGCATCCAGCGCAAACCTCGCCACCGGCCGCCGCAAGTCATCCTCGGCCCGCGTGTTCATGAAGCCCGGCAAGGGCGCGATCACGGTGAATGGCCGTCCGCTCGACGTGTTCTTCGGCCGCAAGACGGGCGTGATGATCGTCCGCCAGCCGCTCGAACTCGTGCAGATGACCGAGCGCTTCGACATCAACGTCCTGGTCGAGGGCGGCGGCATCACGGGCCAGGCAGGCGCGATCCGCCACGGCATCACGCGCGCGCTGATCCAGTATGACGAGGAGCTTCGCAAGCCGCTCCGCGCCGCCGGCTTCGTGACGCGCGACGCGCGCGAAGTCGAGCGCAAGAAGGTGGGCCGTCGCAAGGCTCGCCGCGGGACGCAGTTCAGCAAGCGCTGATACGCTGACCAGGGACGAACCACATTTGGGGGATCGTCTAGCGGTAGGACTGCGGACTCTGACTCCGCCAACCTAGGTTCGAATCCTAGTCCCCCAGCCAACGAGATCAGAAGGCCGGCCCGCGAGGGCCGGCCTTCTGATTTCAGCGCGTCAGTTTCCTGACGCCGCCGTCACCGGCAACCAGCAGCACGTCCGCGCCGCGTCGCGCGAACAGGCCCACTTCGACCACACCGACCAGCAGCCCGATCTGCGCCTCGAGCGCCGCGGGATCGCTGATCTTCAGGTTGTGCACGTCGAGGATCTCGTTGCCGTTGTCGGTCCTGAATCCCTGGCGGAGAACCGGCTGACCGCCGAGGCCCGCGAGCTTTCGCGCGACCAGCGAGCGGGCCATCGGGATGACCTCGACCGGAAGCGGGAACCGCCCGAGCACGTCGACGAGCTTCCCGTCGTCGACGATGCAGACGAAGCGCCGGCTGGCTGCGGCGACGATCTTTTCCCGGGTCAGTGCGCCGCCGCCGCCCTTGATCAGGGCGAGGTGGCGGGTTGCCTCGTCAGCCCCGTCGACATAGAGCGACAGGTCGCCGGTGTCATTCAGCGAGAGCACTTCGATGCCGACTGCTTTCAGCAGTCGCGTGCTCGCTTCCGACGAGGAAACGGCGCCGGCGATGCGGTTTCGCCGGTCCTGGAGCGCTGCGATGAAATGATTGACCGTGGATCCGGTGCCGACACCGACGGTCATGCCGTCCTCGACGTATTCGAGTGCGGCGAGTGCGGCAGCTTTCTTCTTCGAATCGGCATCCATGGACTGACTCCACAAAAAACTGTGCCCGCTTACGCGGGCACAGTCTCGTCTCTTGGTGAACCGGCGGCTGGTCGTCTTTCGATCAGCCAACCACCGATCAACCAGGCAAAGGACTTACTTCTTCTTCGAAGCCTTTTTCTTTGCCTTCTTCTTGGTCGCCATGATGGATCTCCATATGTCGGGTTAATCCGAGGTCGGAGTATATACATGGTTGACAGGATTGCAAGCAAGGGGTAGCGACTTCGCGCGCATCAACACCGCTCGCGACTCATCGCGATCACTCGTCAGGAACATTTTCATCCGCGAGTCGGTGAATGAATTTCCATTCGCCGCTCGTCACCGGCATCACCGACAGGCGATTGCCACGACGCAACACGATCAGATTCTTCAAGTGATCCGACGCGTGCCGGCGCAGCGCTTCCAGCGTGACCGGCTGCTCGAACTTTCGCAGCAGTCGCACCTCGACCTGGTACCAGCGCGGACTCGATCGGTCGCTGTCCGCGTCGTAGTGGCGGTGTTTGCGATCGAATGCCGTCGGATCAGGATGGCCCGCGCGGACGACCTCCATCGTCCCGTAGATCCCGGGCATCTCGCAGCTCGAATGGTGGAAGAATGCGCGGTCTCCGACGGCTAGATCGTCGCGCAGCATGTTGCGCGCCTGGTAGTTGCGCACGCCGTCCCAACCAGCGGTTTTTCCCGGAGAATCAGCCAGATCATCGATGCCGAAAGTATCGGGCTCCGACTTCATCAGCCAGTACTTCACGGCCCGGTTCCGGCCGCGCGCCCGTAGATGCCGCGCTCGGTCACGACGCCCCAGAGCGGGACGTCATGCGCGGCCTCGGCGAGGCCGCGGGACGCGCTGCACGTCGAATGCGATGCCGATCAGGAGCGGTCGCAGCCATGCGCGGCGGTTACGGAGGAATTCGAAGTGGCGGTCGTAGAAGCCTCCGCCCATGCCGAGGCGATTGCCACGGGCATCGAAGCCGACGAGCGGCACCAGCACCAGGTCGAGCCAGTGACCGCTGTCCGGCATGCGATCGCTCGTCACCGTCGCGAATCGCATGCGCCGGCTGCGAAGGCTCGTGATGACGGGGTAGTGGATCTCGCAACCGAGCGCCCTCGCGCGGCGAAGCACGACGACGGGATCGGCCTCTCCGTCCATCGCGCGATAAGCGGCGATGCGCGACCGCGGGCGCGGGAAGCCGAGCCGGCGGAGCGCCGCATCGATCGCCAGGGCGGCGGCGGGGCGCTCGGCGGCCGGTACGGCGCGCCGCGCGGCGCGCAGGCGCCGGCGCAACGCGTGCCGCTCACCGTCAGACATGGCCGTCACTCGAAAGTAGAGGCGCCACCCGCATGTGCCGTTCTGGACCGCTGCTCTCGATCCGGAGCAACAAGTGGAGCAGGCCGTGGCACTTAAGGCTTTCCGCTTCGAGGCGGACTTGCACAATACTGCCGCTAAGCCAGGCCCCTGGGTTTTTCACATTAGGGTCGAGAGGTTCCCAGGTCCATTTCGAACACCGCAGGCGGCGCCAAACCGGTGGCCCGCGCATTTCGCGCCGGCGCCGTGTATTCAGTTTCCGAGTTGCGGGCCCCGCGTCAGGGCGGATTCGACGCGTTCGCGCATCGCCTTGATCCGTGCGGCCAGGTCGGTCTCGAGGCCCTCGTCATGGCCGCGCGATTGCAGCAGCTCGTTGACGATATTGAGGGCCGCCATGACGGCGATGCGGTCGAGTCCGACGACCTTTCCGCTGTCACGGATCTCGCGCATCCTGCGGTTGAGGTATTCGGCCGAATCGAGCAGTGCCGGGCGCTCTTCGACGGGGCAAGCCACGTGGTATTCCTTCTCGAGGATCCGGACGCTCACCCGGCTCTGGTCCGCACTCATGCTCCGCTCTCCATCGCCTTCAGCCGACCGATCATCGCTTCGACACGCGCCCGGACCTGTTCGTTCTTCTGCATCAGCGTCGCCCGTTCGGCGGACAGCGTGTCCTGGCGCTGGCGCAGTGCGCGGTTCTCTTCCTTCAACTGGGCGACCACCCCGACCAGTTCGTCGAGGCGCCGTTCGAGGCGCTTGAATTCGCGCTCGAGGCCGGGTTTATTGGACTCTTCCATGGCGCCCTTATGCTGCCACGACGCGCCAATTACTGCTACCGTTTGGGGAATGACGCACCGCGAGATTCAGTCCGCCCTCGACGGGATGGACATCGCCTTCGATGCGGCCGAGGCCCATGGACTCCTTTGCGGAGCACTCTGCGTGCGCGAGGCCTATGACGTGCGGGCCTGGATCGCCGACCTTGCGGAAGACGCGGGTGCTTCCGCTCCCGAGGGCGCGCCGCCGGAAGCGCTGCTGGCGGCGCACGAGGAGACGCTCGATGCATTGCGCTCGCCGGACTTCAGTTTTTCGCCCGCCCTGCCGGATGATGAGGCCCTGCTTTCCGACCGCGTCGCCGCGCTCGCCGCCTGGTGCGACGGTTTCCTGTATGGCATCGGCTCGGGCGCCTCCGGTGGCGAGATCGTGAAGGAGGCCGACATCAGCGAGTTCCTGCGCGACCTGACGGACATCGCGCGCGCGGAACTCGAGCCGGGCCGGAGCGCGACGAGGATGCAGAGGGCGATTACGTCGAGCTGGTCGAATTCGTGCGGGCCGGCGCCCAGCTTGCCTGGGACGAACTCGTCGGGACGAGGGCGCATGCAGCAGGATGAATTCGCAAAGCGCCGGCGCCAGCTCATGCGGCTCATGGGCCGGGACGCGATCGCGATCCTGCCCGCGGCCCCGGTCCGGACCCGCAACAACGACGTCGAGTACCCGTACCGTCCGGACAGCGATTTCTATTACCTGACTTCGTTTGCGGAACCCGAGGCCGTTGCAGTCCTGCTGCCGGGCCGCCCGCAGGGCGAGTACGTGCTGTTCGTGCGCGATCGCGACCCGGCGCGCGAAGCCTGGGACGGCGCGCGCGCAGGACCGGACGGGGCGGTCAAGGACTACGGCGCGGACGACGCATTCCCGATCGGCGATATCGACGAGATCCTGCCGGGGCTGCTCGAGCGCTGCTCGCGCGTCTTCTACACGGTGGGCGCGCATCCGGAGTTCGACAAGCGCGTGATCGGCTGGGTCAATCGCCTGCGCTCGCAGGGCAAGCAGGGCACCGCACACGCCGCACGAGTTCGTCGCGCTCGATCACCCGCTGCACGAGATGCGGCTCTTCAAGAGCCGCTCGGAGCTCGCCACCATGCGCCGCTGCGGCCCAGATCGCCTGCGACGCGCATCGCCGTGCGCTCAAGGCGACCGCGCCCGGGCGCATGGAATACGAGGTGATGGCCGAGATCCTGCACGAGTTCCATCGGCGCCGCGCCGACATCTCGTATCACCCGATCGTCGGCAGCGGCCCGAACTCCTGCGTGCTTCACTACCGCGACAACGGCCGGCAGATGCAGGACGGCGAACTCCTGCTGATCGATGCCGGCTGCGAGTACGACTACTACGCGTCCGACGTCACCCGCACGCTGCCGGTCGGCGGGCGCTACGGCAGGCGCCAGCGTGCCGTCTACGAAATCGTGCTCGAGGCCCAGAAGGCGGCGATCGCGAAGGTCCGCGCCGGCGGACACTGGAACGACCCGCACGAAGCCGCGGTGCGCGCGATCACCGCAGGGCCTCGTTCGCATCGGCCTGCTGAAGGGCCGGGTCCCGAAGCTCATCAAGGACGGCGCCTACCGGCAGTTCTTCATGCATCGCGTCGGGCATTGGCTCGGCATGGATGTCCACGACGTCGGCGAATACAAGGTCGGCGAGCAATGGCGGCTGCTCGAGCCGGGCATGGTCACGACCATCGAGCCCGGCATCTACATCGCGCCGGGCACGAAGGGCGTGCGCCGCGAATGGTGGGGCATCGGCGTTCGCATCGAGGACGACGTCGTCGTGACCAGCGGGCAAGCCGGAAGTGCTCACCGCCGGCATGCCGGTGGATCCGGACGAGATCGAGAGCCTGATGGCGGCGGCGTGAGCGATCCGGCCGGCCCGCCGCTGCGACGTCGCGATTGCCGGCGGCGGCATGGTCGGCCTGTCGCTCGCGGCGGCGCTCGCCGAGCTCCCGCTCGACGTCGTCGTCATCGAGCCGGTCGCGCCGGAGGCCGATGCGCAGCCGAGTTTCGATTCGCGCACGACGGCGCTCTCGTCCGGCAGCCGGCGGGTGCTCGAGGGCATCGGCGTCTGGCGCGGCATCGCGGCCGAGGCGACGCCGATCCGTCGCATCCATGTTTCCGAGCAGGGCGCATTCGGAACCGCCAGCCTGACCGCGGCGGAGCAGGGCGTCGCCTCGCTCGGCTACACGATCGAGAACCGCCTGCTCGGCCGGGCGCTTGCGCGAGCGCGTGGCCGCGGTGCCGCGGCTGCATCTCGTCCGCCTCGGCGTGCGCGGAAGTGCAGGTCCGGCGGAGGACGCCGTGCTGCTGCGAGACCGATGCCGGCGACTCGTTCGCGGCGCGCCTCGTCGTCGCGGCGGACGGCGCGCAGTCCGCGGTGCGCAAGGCGCTCGGCATCGAGGCCCGCGTTTCGGACTATGGCCAGCACGCGATCGTCGCGCACGTCGATACGACGCGCTTTCACGACTACACGGCCTATGAGCGCTTCACGCCCACCGGGCCCGGTCGCCGTGCTGCCGATCGCGGAAGGCCGGTCGGCCGTGGTGTGGACGCTCGCGCCGGACGCCGCGCAGCCGCGTGCTGGCGCTGCCGGACGAAGCCTTCATCGCGGAATTGCAGCGCGCGTTTGGCCTCCGGCTCGGCCGCTTCACGCGCGTCGGACGCCGCCAGTCGTATCCGCTCGCTCTCACGCGCTCGAAGCGACTGATCGCGCCGCGGGCCGTGATCCTCGGCAATGCGGCCCAGGCGCTGCATCCCGTGGCGGGCCAGGGGTTCAATCTCGCATTGCGCGACGTCGCGATGCTTGCGGAGATTGCTTGCGGACCCGGGCGGCGGCGATCCGGGCGATGCCGCACTTCTCGAACGCTATGCCGCCTGGCGCGCGCCGGACCGCGAGGCGGTCATCCGCTTCACCGACTCGCTGGTGCGCGGCTTCGGATTGCCGCTCGCGCCACTGCGCGGCCTGCGCGGCAGCGCGCTGCTGCTCTTTGACCTGCTCCGGCCCGTCAAGCACGCGTTCGCGCGCCGCACGATGGGACTTGCGGGCCGGCAGCCCCGCCTCGTGCGCGGACTGCCGCTGGCCAGGAGAGGCGCGTGAAGCGGGATTTCGATGTCGTGATCGTCGGCGGCGCGATGGCGGGCGCCGGCACGGCGGCATTGCTCGCGGCGACGCCCGCAACCGCTCGCTGCGGATCGCACTGGTCGAACCGAAGCCCGCGACTCTGCCGGCCGCCGATGCGCCGCTTGATCTGCGCGTGTCGGCCCTGTCGCGCGCGTCGCAGCAGCTGCTCGAGCGCACCGGCGCATGGCCGCCGTCGCTGCGAGGGCCGGCGCCTATCAGCGCATGGTGGTCTGGGAGGAGCGCATGGATCCTGCCGGGCCTGACGCGCTCGTCTTCGATGCCGCCGAACTCGGCGAGCCGGATCTTGGGCACATTGCCGAAAACCGCAGCATCCAGGCGGCGCTGACCGCGCGGCGCAGGAGGCAGGCGTCGTCCTGCTTCGCGCGGGCCTCACGACGCTCGAACCGCGGGCGATGCGATGCGCGTCGGCTCTCGACGACGGACGCGAATACCGGGCGGCACTCGTGGTCGGCGCGGACGGCGTCGAGTCGGCCGTGCGCCGACAGGCCGGTATCGACGTGCGCGGATGGGACTACGGCCAGCGGGCGGTGGTCGCGCACCTGCAGCCGGAGCGGCCGCACGCCGATACGGCCTGGCAGCGTTTTCTCGACACCGGTCCGCTTGCCCTCCTGCCGCTCGCGGACGGCCGCGTGTCCCTCGTCTGGTCGACGCTGCCGGCGCTCGCGGAGGAGCTCGCGGCATTGCGACGCGGAGCGTATTCGCCGCACGCGTGACGGAATCCTCGGCGTGCGGTGCTCGGACGACTGACGCCTGCAAGCCCGCGCGCTTCGTTTCCGCTCCGGCTCCTCCACGCCCGCCGCTATGCGGCGGACCGGGTCGCGCTCGTCGGCGACGCCGCGCATACGGTGCATCCGCTTGCCGGCCAGGGCATCAACCTCGCCTTCCTCGATGCGGCGGCGCTCGTCGACGTGCTGGCGCCGCGGTCGAATCAGGCGATGACCCGGGCGAATTGCGCGTGTTGCGGCGCTACGAGCGCTGGCGCAAGGCCGAGGCGCTGCCGGCGATCGTGCTCCTGGACGGCATCAAGCGGCTGTTCTTCGGCGGCAACCCGACGCAGTCCCGGCTCCGCCAGGGTGCGCTCGGCTTCGTGCAGGCGGCACGACCGCTCAAGCGGATGCTCATGCAGCGCGCGCTCGGCGTCGCGGGCGAGGTGCCGGCCTCCGTGCGCCGCCCGCCGCTCATGAACTCAAGGCGCGGATGTCGACGTCCTTGGTTTCGCGCAGCCAGAAGAAGCCGATGATGCCGCTCATCGCGGCGATCGCGATCGGATACCACAACCCGTAGTAGATATTGCCCGTCAGCACGACGAGGGCCGACGCCAGGAAGGGCAGGAAACCGCCAAACCACCCGTTCCCGATGTGGTACGGCAGGCTCATCGATGAGTAGCGGATGCGGGTCGGGAAGAGTTCCACGAGGTAGGCGGCGATCGGCCCGTACACCATCGTCACGTAGATCATCAGGATCGTCAGCAGCAGGAATGTCACGGGCCGGTTGACGCGCTCCGGGTCCGCGGCCTCGGGATGGCCGGCCGCCGCAAGCGCTTCGCGGTAAGCCATTTCGTCGAATCCGTCGAGTCGCCGGCCGGCAATCGTCGTCACGACGTCATGCCCGGCCTCGGGCGCCACGCGCACGTAGCTGACGCCGGCCTTGGTGAGGAAATCGCGCGCCTGGTCGCAGGCGGTCGCCGGCTTCGCGAAGATGTGGAAACGGCAATCCTGGCCCGCGACCGTCACGGCCGCGCGCGTCTCGAACTCGGCGAGCGCCGGGTTTACCGACAGCGTCAGGCCCTTGAAGATCGGGATGAAGGTGAGTGCGGCAAGCAGGCAACCGGCCACCATGATCCGCTTTCGACCGATGCGGTCCGAAAGCCGGCCGAAAAGCCACGAAGAACGGCGTGCCGGCCACGAGCGCGGCGGCGATCAGCAGGTAAGACGTCTGGAAATCGAGCTTGAGCGTGTTCTGGAGGAAGAAGAGCGCATAGAACTGGCCCGTGTACCAGACGACGCCCTGGCCGGCGGTGGCGCCCAGGAGTGCGAGCAGCACGATGCGCGCGTTGCTCCATCGCGCGAAGCTTTCCGTGAGCGGCGCGCGCGAGAGCCTGCCCTCCGCCTTCATCTCGACGAAGACCGGCGACTCCTGGAGCTTGAGCCGGATGTAGACCGAAACGCCGAGCAGGACGACCGAGATCAGGAACGGCACGCGCCAGCCCCAGTCGCGGAAGGCTTCCTCGCCGAAGCCGAGCCGGCAGGCGAGAATCACGGCGAGCGACAGGAAGAAGCCGAGCGTCGCGGTCGTCTGGATCCAGCTCGTGTAGTAGCCGCGCTTTCCCTGCGGCGCGTGCTCGGCGACATAAGTCGCCGCGCCGCCGTATTCGCCGCCGAGCGCGAGACCCTGCGCGAGGCGGAGGCCACGAGCAGGATCGGCGCCCAGATGCCGATCTGCGCGTAAGTCGGCAGGACGCCGACGAGCGCCGTCGAGAGGCCCATGACGACGATCGTGATCAGGAAAGTGTACTTGCGCCCGATCAGGTCGCCGATGCGGCCGAACACCAGGGCGCCGAGCGGGCGCACCGCGAAACCCGCGCCAAAGGTCGCGAGGCTCGCGAGGAAGGCCGCCGTGTCGTTGCCGGGCGGAAAGAAGAGCGCCGAGAAGAACACGGCGAGCGTGCCGTAGAGGTAGAAGTCGTACCACTCGAAGACCGTGCCGAGCGACGAGGCGAAGATCACGCGGCGGTGCGCCGCGCCGATGCCAGCACGGAGGGGACGCGCCCCTTCAGGGGACAACGAAATCTCCGCTGGAAAGTTCGTTCTCCCTGAAGGGGCGCGTCCCCTTCGGCTCATAGCAGCGCATCTGCCTTGGCGGCGCAGATGAAATCGTTGTCGGACAACCCGCCGATGGCGTGGGTCGAGTAGCGGATGCGGCAGTAGTTGTAGCCGACTTCGAGATCCGGATGATGGTCCTCGACGTTCGCAATATGGGCCAGGGCGTTGACGAAGCTCATCGTGCGCCAGAAGTCAGGAAACTTCAGGTCGCGGCGGATGGCCTTGCCGTCTTCCACGAGTCTCCAGTCGGCATTCAGCAGGCTCATCATCCCGGCCGCAGACTTCGCGTCGTGCGGTCGCACCCCGCCTTCGCAGGGCACGCACTTGCGCTCCTTGAGCGGTTCCATCAAGCCTCCCGGCGCGCAAAGCGGCGCGCGACGTAGCGTTCGACCAGTTCCTGGAATTCCTCCGCGATGCGATCACCCTTCAGCGTCACGGTCTTCTCGCCGTCTTCGTACACGGGCGCGACCGGGCGTTCGCCGGTGCCCGGCAGGCTGATGCCGATGTTCGCATGCTTGCTTTCACCCGGCCCGTTGACGACGCAACCCATGACCGCGACGGTCATGTTCTCGGCGCCGACGAAGTCGTGCCGCCAGGCCGGCATGCGGTCGCGCACGTGATCCTGGATGCGCTGCGCGAGTTCCTGGAAATAGCTGCTCGTCGTGCGGCCGCAGCCGGGGCAGGCGACGACTCGCGGCAGGAAGGCGCGAAGCCCGAGACTCTGGAGGATTTCCTGGGCGACCCGGACTTCCTGCCGGCGATCGCCGCCCGGCTCCGGCGTCAGCGACACGCGGATCGTGTCGCCGATGCCTTCCTGGAGGAGGACCGCAATCGCCGCGGTGGAGGAGACGATGCCCTTCGCGCCCATGCCCGGCCTCGGTCAGGCCGAGGTGCAGCGGGTAATCGCAGCGCGCTGCCAGCGCGCGATAGATCGCGATCAGATCCTGAACGCCGCTGACCTTGCTGCTGATGATGATCGCGTCGTGCGGCAGTCCCAGTTCCTCCGCGCGCGCGCGCGGAGGCGAGTGCCGATGCGACTGTCGCCTCGCGCAGCACGTCGAGCGCATCGCGGGGCTCGGGCAGCTTCGAGTTCTCGTCCATCATCCGCGTCAGGAGATCCTGGTCGAGGCTGCCCCAGTTGACGCCGATGCGCACCGGCTTGCGATGGCGGCAGGCGGTCTCGATCATCGAGGCGAATTGCGGGTCGCGCTTGCTGCCGCGGCCGACGTTGCCGGGATTGATGCGGTACTTGTCGAGCGCCTCTGCGCAGGCCGGGTGGGCGGCGAGGAGCTTGTGGCCGTTGAAGTGGAAGTCGCCGACGATCGGCACGGCGCAGTCCGCGGCGAGCAGGCGCTCCTTGATCAGGGGCACGGCGGCCGCCGCTTCGTCCGTGTTGACGGTTACGCGCACGATTTCGGAGCCCGCTTCCGCGAGTTCCCGCACCTGGCGGACGGTCGCCTCGATGTCCGCCGTGTCGGTATTGGTCATCGACTGCACGACGACGGGGGCGCCGCCACCCACGGCGACGGTGCCGACGCGAACCGCGACCGAGGCGCGGCGCGCGTCGATCACGGCTGCTGCTGCGCCCGGATCCAGTCGTCGACCGTGCGCTCGAGGATCTCGAGCGGCACTGCGCCGGTCGCGAGGATCGTGTCGTGGAAGGCGCGGATGTCGAAGCGGTCGCCGAGCGCGGACTTTGCGCGGTCGCGCAGCTCGAGGATCTTCAGCTGGCCGATCTTGTAGCCGAGCGCCTGGCCCGGGCCAGGCAATGTAACGGTCGATCTCGTTGATGATGTCGGCCTCGGTCTTGGCCGCGTTCGCCATGAAGTAGTCGATCGCCTGCTGCCGAGTCCAGCCCATGTGGTGCATGCCGGTGTCGACGACGAGCCGCACGGCGCGCCACTGGTCGTAGGTCAGCTGGCCGAAGCGCGAGTACGGGTCCTTGTACAGCCCGAGGTCGTAGCCGAGCCGCTCGGAATACAGCGCCCAGCCTTCGATGTAGGCCGTTGGCCGCCGAATCGGCGGAATTTCGGCAGGTCGGTCTGCTCCTGCGCGAGCGCGATCTGCAGATGATGGCCCGGCGCCGCCTCGTGCACGGTCAGCACTTCCATCTCGTACTTCGGCCGCACCTCGGGCTTGTAGAGATTCACGTAGTAATAGCCGGGGCGCGTGCCGTCGATCGACGGACCCTGGTAATACGCGGTCGTCGTGTTCGGGCGCGCTGGTGTCCGGAATCGGGCGCAGGCCGAAGGGCGTGCGGTAGAGCTTGCCGAAAACCCGCGGCAGCTCGGGGTCGATCACCTTCGTGATGTAGGCATAGGCGCGGAACAGCTCGTCGCCGCGTCTTGTAATAGAACTGCGGGTCGGTGCGCAGGTGCTCGAAGAACTCCGTCGAGCGCGCCCTTGAAGCCGACCTCGTCCATGACCTTCTGCATCTCGGCGCGATTGCGCGCGACTTCGGCGAGCCCGATCTTGTGGATCTCGCTCCGGCGTCAGCGAAGTCGTCGTGTGATAGCGCGCGCGGTTCGCATAGTAGGCGCGGCCGTCCGGCGTGTCCCAGATGCCGACCGTCTCGCGGGTCGGCGGGCAGGTACTCGTCGCGGAACACCGCGTTGAACCGGCGATAGGCCGGGATCACGGACTTCCGCGATGACCTTGCGCGCCTCGGCCGAGAGCCGCTCGCGCTCGGCGGCGGGAATCGACGTCCGGGATACTTCGAGAACTGCTTGAAGAAGGGACTGGTTTCAGGGTCGTCCGGCGTCTGCATCGCAAGCTGCGGCAGCACGCGTTCCATGATGGCGCGCGGTTGGGTGTGCTTCTCGCGTGCGGCACGCCTCAGCAGCTCCCCGTACTGGTCGAGGTATCCCGGCATGGCCGCCATGCGCCTGAGCCAGGTCTCGTAATCCGCGACGGTCTGGAACGGCATCACTTCCGCCGTCTCGTTCAGCGATTGCGGGCCGTCGCGTGCGCGGATGTCGTAGTACTCGGGACGGAATGCCGCGACCGCCTTGCGGTCCTCGTATTCATAACGGAACAGGTCGTGATTCAGCTGCTCGGCGGGTGACAGTTGATCGCGTGGTATGCGGTCGAGGTCCGCGAGGACGCCCGCATCCGCGGCGTTGCGCGCGGCCTGGGCCGCCGGTGAAATGTCCGGCCAGCGGTCGTCGTAGCGCGTGTCGCCCCGATAGGTTGCGAGAAGCGGGTTGTCCTTGAGATCGCGTTCCCACTCGCGATCGAACAGGGCGTGGAGTTCGGCAGTCGCATCGGCGGCGAAGGAAGGAGCGGACGCGAACAGCACCGTGCAGATCAGCGTGAACGAAGGCAGAATCGGTCGGGACATGAGTGGACTCCGGAACCCGGTGGTGACTTCGGCGCGACTATACCCTGTGCACCAATGCGCTTTCCGCTAGAATCCCGCTGAAGGCGCAACCCGCCCGAAAACGCTCAGATTTCAGGACAGAGGGGCGGCGGAAACGCGGATGGGACGACGGACACCGCTCTTTGACCTGCACGTCGCCGGCGGCGCGCGCATCGTCGATTTCGGCGGCTGGGACATGCCGGTCGGTTACGGCTCGCAGATCGAGGAGCATCACGCGGTGCGGCGCGGTGCCGGCATGTTCGATGTCTCGCACATGTGCACGGTCGACCTGCGCGGTGCGGGTGTCCGGCCCTTGCTGCTTCGCCTGCTCGCAAACGACGTCAGCCGCCTGACACAGCCCGGCAAGGCGCTTTACAGCTGCATGCTGCGCCCGGACGGCGGCGTGATCGACGATCTCATCGCCTGCTTCCTCGAGGAGCGCTGGTTCCGTCTCGTGGTCAATGCGGGCACGGCGGACAAGGACCTCGCCTGGATCAAGGAACACGCGAAACAGATCGGCGTCGCGGTGGTGCCGCGACGGGATCTCGCGATGATTGCAGTCCAGGGCCCGAAGTCGCGTTCGAAAGCGCTGACCGTCCTGCCGGAAGCCTGCCGTGCGCCGGCCAACGCGCTTGGGTCTTTTTTCGGGGCGTCGTGCGACGAATGGTTCGTCTCGCGCACAGGGTATACGGGCGAAGACGGCTACGAAATCTCGCTCCCGTCGGAATCGGCGCCGGAGTTTTGGCAAGCCTTGCAGGGCGCAGGGGCCGTGCCCTGTGGACTCGGTGCGCGCGATACGCTCCGCCTCGAGGCCGGCATGAATCTCTACGGCAACGATATGGACGAGACTGTGTCGCCGCTCGAGTCTGGCCTCGGATGGACCGTGGTCCTCGAAGGGAACCGCGACTTCATCGGCAAGGAGTCGCTCGAGCGACAGCGCGCCGCCGGTCCCGCCCGCAATCTGGTCGGGCTTCTCCTGCTTGAGCGTGGCGTGCTGCGCTCGCACCAGAAGGTTTTCGCGGGCCCGGCCGGCGAGGGCGAAGTGACGAGCGGAACCTACTCGCCGACACTCGAACGCTCGATCGGCCTCGCGCGCCTGCCGGTTGGAGCCGCGGGCGAGGTCCAGGTCGAACTCCGCGGCAAGCGGATGCCCGCGCGCATCGTCAAGCCGCCGTTCGTCAGGAACGGCCGTTCACTGATCGAACTCTGACACGGAGACCTGCATGAGCATGACCCCTGCGGACCTGCGCTATACGAAGAGTCACGAATGGCTGCGCACGCTTCCGGACGGCAGCATCGAGATCGGCATCACGGATCATGCGCAACAGACGCTCGGCGATCTGGTCTTCGTCGAGGTGCCCGAGGCGGGGCGGGCGCTCGCCGCGGGCGATGCCTGCGCCGTGGTCGAATCGGTGAAGGCGGCATCCGACGTCTACAGTCCGATCGCAGGCGCCGTCGTCTCCGGCAACCCGCGTCTTGCGACGGAGCCGGAACTCGTGAACCGCGATCCTTACGGCGAGGGCTGGATCCTGCGCGTGAAACCGTCCGGCGGCCGCGGCGCGGCGCTGCTCGACGCCGCCGCATATCAGGCCGAAGTCGCGGCCGGAGGCTGATTGCCCTACATCCCGCACACCACGGATGACATCCGCACGATGCTCGACCGCATCGGCGCGCGCTCGATCGACGACCTGTTCGACGAGATTCCGTCGGCTCTTCGCATCGACTCATTGCCTGGCGTTCCCGACGCCCTTACCGAAATGGAAGTGTCGCGACTTGCCGCGGAACGCGCGGCGGCGGATGGCCGCGTCCTGAATTTCATCGGCGCCGGCGCCTACGAGCACCACATCCCGGCGCCCGTCTGGGCGCTCGTGACTCGCGGCGAAATTTACAGCGCCTACACCCCGTACCAGGCCGAGGCGAGCCAGGGCACGCTGCAGATGATGTACGAGTACCAATCGATGATCGCAGGCCTCACCGCGATGGACGTATCCAACGCCTCGCTCTACGACGGCGCCTCCGCGCTAGCGGAAGCCTGCCTGATGGCCGTGCGCGCGCATCGCCGCTCGAAATCGGCGAGGATCCTGCTGCCGGCGACCGTCAATCCGTCTTGGCGGCGCGTCGCACTCGGCATCACCGAAGGGCAGGGCTTGCAGCTCGAGTCACTGCCGTTCGAACCGGCCAGGGGCCGGATCGACCCGCAGTCGCTCGAGCGGTTCTCCGGTCAGGACGTCACGGCCCTCGTGATCCAGCAGCCGAACTTCTTCGGGCAGCTCGAGGAAGTGGACACGCTGACGCGCTGGGCGCGCGCGAACGGAGCGCTCGTGATCGCCGCCGTCAATCCGGTTTCGCTTGCGCTGCTCGCGCCGCCCGGCGTGTGGGGTGACGGCGGCGTGGACATCGCCTGCGGCGATGCGCAGCCGTTCGGCGTGCCGCTCTCATCGGGCGGTCCCTATGTCGGCTTCATGGCGAGCCGTATGGAGCACGTGCGCCAAATGCCCGGCCGGATCGCGGGCCGTACCGTCGACGTCGAGGGCAGGCCGGGCTTCACGCTGACCCTTCAGGCGCGCGAGCAGCACATCCGGCGCGGCAAGGCCACTTCCAACATCTGCACGAACCAGGGCCTGTTGATGAGTGCCGCGACCATCCACCTCGCGCTGCTCGGCCCGGCCGGACTCGAACGCGTGGCAAAGGCCTGTGTCGCGCGCACACGCGAACTCGTAGTCGCGCTGGGGCGCCTGCCGGGCGTGCGCGCGGCATTCGCCGGTCCGCGCTTTCACGAAGCCGTGCTGCGCCTCGACCGCCCGGTCGCCCCATTGCTCGAATCGCTGGCCGCGGAGGGCATCGTCGGCGGACTCGACCTCTCGCGTGACTATCCGGAACTCGGCCACGCGCTCCTGGTCTGCGCGACCGAGACGCGCACCGGCGCGGACATCGAAACCTATGCTCGCGCGCTCGGCCGCTTGCTCGGCCGCGCGGCGGCGGCCTGACCATGCCGCCGAAAAAACCGGAACCACTGATCTTCGAGCTTTCGCGCGGCGGGCGCGGTGCGACGGCGCAGTATCCTGCGGTCGAGGAGGATGGTATTCCGGCAAGCTACCGCCGCCGGCAGGCGCCGCCGCTGCCGGAAGTGTCGGAGCTACAGGCCGTGAGGCACTACACGCGCCTCTCGCAGCTCAATTTCGGCATCGACACGCACTTCTATCCGCTCGGCTCGTGCACGATGAAATACAACCCGCGGGCCTGCAATGCACTCGCAATGCTGCCCGGGTTCCTCGGCCGGCATCCGCTTGCGCCGGCTGCGACCGGCCAGGGCGTGATGGCCTGCCTGTTCGAGCTGCAGGAGATGTTGCGTCACGTGACCGGCATGGCCGGCGTGTCGTTGACACCGATGGCGGGTGCGCAGGGCGAGTTCGCCGGTGTTGCGATGATCCGCGCCTATCACCGGGCCCGCGGCGACACGGCCCGGAACGAGATCATCGTTCCGGATGCCGCGCATGGTACGAACCCGGCGACCGCGACCATGTGCGGCATGAAAGTGCGCGAGATCCCGTCGCTGCCGGACGGCGACGTCGATGTGGCGGCGCTCGAGGCGGCGCTCTCGCCCGCGACCGCCGGCATCATGCTCACGAACCCGAGCACCCTCGGTGTATTCGAGCGTCGCATCGTCGAGATCGCGCGCAGGGTGCACGACGCGGGCGGGCTGCTCTATTACGACGGTGCGAACCTCAATGCGATCCTCGGCAAGGTCCGGCCGGGCGATATGGGTTTCGACGTGATCCACATGAATCTGCACAAGACCTTTTCGACGCCGCATGGCGGGGGAGGTCCCGGCTCCGGCGCGGTCGGCGTGGGTAAGAGGCTGTTGCCGTTCATGCCTGTCCCTGTCGTGGCACGCGAGGGTGAACGATATCGCTGGCTCGACGAGCGGGACCTGCCGCAATCGATCGGCCGGCTTTCGGGTTTCATGGGGAATACCGGCGTTCTGCTCCGTGCCTGGGTCTACATGCGGATCCTTGGCGCGGCCGGCATGCGGCGTGTCGCCGAGTTTTCGACGCTGAACGCGAATTACCTGCTGGCCCGCCTGACCGAGGCCGGCTTCGACGCCGCATTCCCGGGACGCCGCGCGAGCCACGAGTTCATCATCACGCTCAAGCGGCAGGCGCGCGAGCAGGAAGTCACGGCGATGGATTTTGCGAAGCGGCTGCTCGACCATGGCTACCATGCGCCTACGACTTATTTTCCGCTGCTGGTTCCGGAGTGCCTCCTGATCGAGCCGACCGAGAGCGAGACGCGCGAGGAACTCGACGGCTTCGTCGATGCGCTCGTCGCGATCAAGCAGGAAGCGGAGTCCGATGCGGCCTGCGTCAAGACGGCGCCGCACACGATGCCGGTCCGCCGGCTCGACGACGTCCGCGCGGCGCGCCAGCTCGACGTGGCCTGGAAACCGGCCGTCGCGTGAACCACCGTCCCGACAAGGGCACCACCGGCCCGGTCCGGCTCTCGCGCGCGTTCGGCAGCACCTGGCGCGGTTTCCGCGCTGCCTGGCGCGAGGAAGAGGCTTTCCGCCAGGAATGCCTGCTCGCGATCCTGGTCGTGCCATTCGGTCTCTGGCTCGGGCAGAACGGTGTCGAGCGTGCATTGCTGATCGGCCCGATGTTCATTGTGCTCGCGATCGAGCTCGTCAACAGTGCGGTGGAGGCGACCGTGGACCGGATCGGCGTTGAGCGTCACCCGCTGTCGGCGATCGCCAAGGAGCTCGGTTCGGCCGCGGTCTTCGTCGCATTCCTGCTCCTCGGTCTGAACTGGTTGCTGGTGCTCGCATGGCGGCATTGATCTGCGGGTCGCTCGCTTACGATACGGTGATGGTCTATCCGGGCCGTTTCCGCGACCACATCCTGCCGGACAAGATCCATCTGTTGAACGTGTCATTCGTGGTGCCGACGCTGCGCCGTTACTACGGCGGCTGCGCCGGCAATATCGCCTTCAACCTGCGCCTGCTCGAGGGCGACGGCCATGCGATGGGCGCCGTCGGCCACGACTTCGGCCCGTATCGCGACTGGATGAACGCGAACGGCATGTCACTGCACTTCGTCAAGGTCATCGAAGAGGAATACACGGCGCAGGCCTACATCACGACCGATCTCGACGCGAACCAGCTCACGGCTTTTCATCCGGGAGCGATGACCCATTCCTGGCGGCTGAATGTCCCGGCCGACCGCGGAATCACGATCGGTGTGCTTGCGCCTGACGGTCGTGAAGGGATGATCGCCCATGCGGACCAGTTTTCGGGCGCTGGGATTCCCTTCATCTTCGATCCCGGGCAGGCGATGACGCTGTTCGAAGGGCCCGAGCTCGGGAAGTTCGTCGGGCAGGCGACCTGGGTTACAGTCAACGACTACGAAGGCCAGCTGCTCCAGGAGCGCACGGGCCTCTCGACCGGGGAACTTGCGGCGCGCGTAAAGGCCTATGTAGTGACGCAGGGCGCGCAGGGCTCGGTTATCTACGCGGGCGGCCGCCGCGTCGAAATTCCCGCGGTGCGTGCGGCAGCCGTGCTCGACCCGACCGGCTGCGGCGACGCCTATCGCGCCGGCCTCCTGTACGGGCTGATGCGCGGCATCGACTGGGAGACGACCGGCCGGATCGCGTCGCTGATGGGTGCGATCAAGATTGCCACGGTCGGCACACAGCATCATCGATTCACTCTGGACGAGTTCAAAGAGCGGTTTAATGAGACATTCGACTACCGGCTGGACTGAGCGAAACCTGCGGCTGGCCGGGGCGGCCCTCGTCGCTCTCCTGGCCGTCGCCGCAGCGGAGGCGCAGGAAGAACCGCAGCCGCAACCCCAGCCCGCGCCGCAAACCCTGCTGCCGCCGCAACTTCCGGTCCTCCCGCTTCCGCAGCCGATCGAGCTCGAGGAGTCCTCGCGCTGGACTCGAACGCTCGAACGCATCTCGACCGGTGTCGTCGCGATCCAGGTCGACGCCGCGCGTGCATTCGACACGGAGTGGAACACGTCGGCGCAGGCGACCGGCTTTGTCGTCGATGCCGAGCGCGGCCTGATCCTGACGAATCGTCATGTCGTCACGCCGGGCCCGGTCACCGCGCTCGCGACTTTCCTGAACCGCGAAGAAGTCGAGCTCGAACCCGTGTATCGCGATCCGGTGCACGACTTCGGCTTCTACCGCTACGATCCGTCAAAGCTCCGGTTCATCGAGCCCGCCGAATTGCCGCTGTTTCCCGCGGGCGCACAGATCGGCGTCGAGATCCGGGTCGTCGGCAACGATGCCGGCGAGCAGCTCTCGATCCTTGCCGGGACGCTCGCACGGCTCGACCGCCAGGCGCCCGAGTACGGCGTCGGCCGGTACAACGACTTCAATACCTTCTATTACCAGGCGGCCTCGGGCACCTCCGGCGGCTCGTCGGGTTCCCCGGTGCTCGACATCCGGGGCCGCGTGCTTGCCCTCAACGCCGGCGGCTCGACGGGCGCCGCATCGAGTTTCTACCTGCCCTTGCCCCGCATCGCGCGGGCGCTGGAGTTGTTGCAGGCGAAGCAAACCCGTCAGTCGCGGCACGCTGCAGGCGATCTTCCGCTATACGCCGTACGACGAATTGCGCCGGCTCGGCCTGCCACCTGCGGTCGAGACCGCGGCGCGCAAGAATTCGCCCACGCGCACCGGCATGCTCGTCGTCACCGAGGTGCAGCCCGGTGCAGACGCCTACGGCCAGCTCGCGGTCGGCGACGTCCTGGTTTCGGTCGAAGGAAAGCCGATCTCGGATTTCGAGGCACTCGACGCGCTCCTCGACGACCGCGTCGGCGGACAAGTCGAGTTGTCCGTCTTTCGCGGCGGCGGCACGCGCAAGGTCGTGCTTCCGGTGCAGGACCTGCATGCGATCACGCCCGACGAGTACCTGGAGATCGGCGACGGCGTCCTGCATACGCTGTCGTGGCAGATGGCGCGGCACATGAATGTACAGATCGCCGGCGTCTACGTCGCCAATCCCGGCTACGTGTTGGGCTCGGCGGGCATCCCGCGGGGCGCAGTGCTGACCGAGCTCGACGGCAAGCCGCTCGAGAGCCTCGACGACGCGCTCGAGCGTGTTCGCGAGGCTCGGGCACGGGCAGCGCGCGACGCTGCGCTACTACACGATGGAGGACACGCGCACGCTGCAGTTCACGTCGCTGCGCGTCGACCGCGCCTGGTTTCCCGCGCGTCACTGCGTGCGCGATGATGCCGCCGGCCTGTGGCCCTGCGAAGCGATTGCGGCGGGACCGGACGCGCCGCCGCCCGAGCCCGGCACGACGCGATTCACGCGGACGGGCGACAGGCTCGTCGACGCAGTTCGCGCCTTCGCTCGTGCTGGTCGAGTTCTCGATGCCGTACTCGGTCTCCGGCGTGACGGAGCGGAATTATCACGGCACGGGCATCGTGCTCGATCCGGTACGCGGCCTCGTGGCCGTCGACCGCAACACGGTTCCCGTCTCGCTCGGTGACGTTCGCCTGACCTTTGCGGGCACGATCGAGGTCGATGCGACGGTCGAGTATGTGCATCCGCTGCACAATCTGGCGGTCGTGCGTTACGACCCGAGGCAGCTTGGCGAAACGCCGGTCCAGGCGGTGAAATTCGCCGAGCGCATGCCGGCGACCGGTGAGCAGGTTCACGTCGTGGGGCTGCAGGCGGACAATCGCGTCGTCTCGCAGCAGGCGACGGTCGCCTCGATCGGTCCGGTCGCATTTCCGCTGTCGCGGACGCTGCAGTTCCGCGACGCGAATCTGGAGATCATGCGGCTCGTCAACGGGCCCGCGGATTTCGACGGCGTGATCGTCGACAAGCGCGGAGACGTGGTTGCGCTCTGGTCGAGCTTCGCCTACGAGGAGGGGCGCGAACTCGTGCAGCAGAACATGGGCGTGCCGGCCTCGCTCGTCGAGGAAATGCTCGAGTACGCGCGTGACGGCCGCACGCTCTACTCGGCGGAGGCGGAGTTCGGACTGCTGTCGCTCGCGGAAGCGAGGCGTCTTGGCCTGCCCGAGGCGTGGATCGACCGCGTGACGGCCCACAACCCGCGCCGCCGCCAGGTACTGACCGTCGACCGGCTGGTCGCGGGCACGCCGGCCGCGGATCTGCTCGAACCGGGCGACCTCCTGCTCGCGGTCGACGGCAAGGTCGTCAACAGCTTCAGCGACGTCAACGCCGCCGTGCGCGCGCCCGAGGTCAGGTTGACGCTGTGGCGCGCGGCCGCCGAGCTGGCGGTGTCGCTGAAGACGGTCGTGCTGTCCGGTCGCGACGTCGATCGCGTGCTGCTCTGGGCCGGCGCGACACTGCAGGAGCCGCACCGCGCCATGGCTGTGCAGCGCGGCATCGCGCCCGACGGCGTTTTCATCGCCTTCTTCATGTACGGCTCGCCGGCCTCGCGCTACAAGCTCTGGGCCGGCCGGCGCATCACGGAAGTCGACGGAATTCCGGTTCCCGATCTCGACGCTTTCATCCGCGCAGTCTCCGGCCGGCCCGACGGCGCTTCCGTCAGGCTCAAGACCGTGAGCTGGAACGACTCGGTCGAGATCATCACCGTCAGGCTGGACCAGCATTACTGGCCGGCCTACGAGCTCCGCCGCACCGAGACGGGCTGGCTGCGAAAGCGCCGCTCGGCCTGATGTGCGCCGGATCCCGCGCAGATCGAGGAAGCCGCCCGCCTGCTGGGCGCGGGCGAGCTCGTCGCCTTCCCGACCGAAACCGTCTACGGCCTCGGCGCGGATGCCGCAAACCCCGCGGCGGTCGCGCGGATCTTTGCGGCGAAGGGCCGGCCGCGCAGTCATCCCGCTGATCGTGCACGTCAGCAATTTCGCTGCGGCCCGCGAGTGGGCGGGTGGCGTGCCGGACGCGGCCGCGCGCCTGGCCGACGCATTCTGGCCGGGACCGCTGACAATCGTGCTGCCGCGGTCCGCGCGCGTGCCCGATGCCGTCACCGGCGGCCAGTCGAGCGTCGCGCTCCGCGCGCCCGCGCATCCGGTCGCGCGCGCGCTGCTTGCGGCCTTCGGCCGCGGCATTGCGGCGCCGTCCGCAAACCGCTACGGACGCATCAGCCCGACCCGCGCGGCCGACGTTCGCGAAGAGCTCGGCGACCGTGTCGCGCTCGTGCTCGACGGCGGAATCTGCGCCGTGGGGCTCGAGTCGACGATCGTCGCCTGCCTCGATGGCCGCGTGACGCTACTGCGTCCCGGCGCGGTTTCGCGATCGCAGATTGCCGATGTGGTCGGGACCGTTTCGGATCCGGACCAGAACGCTCCTCGCGCGCCGGGACGGCAACGCTCGCATTACGCGCCCGGCACGCCGCTTTCGGTCACAGACGGCGCGGGTCTGCGGCGCGAAGTGGAAGCGGCGCTTGCGGCGGGCCTGCGCATCGCGGTGCTCGCGCGGAGCGACGCGGTGGAAGTCTCCGACCGGCTCATATGGCGCCGGATGCCGGCGGGGCCCGCGGCTTACGGCCGCACGCTCTATGCGGCATTGCGCGAGCTCGATGCAGAGGGCGCCGGACGCATCCTCGTCGAGGCCGTCCCGGCGGAAGAATCCTGGGCCGCCGTGGCCGACCGGATCGCGCGTGCAGCGGCCGCGGCGCGCGCCGACGAGCGTCATCGACGCGCCTTGATCAGCCGTGACGCTGACGTTTTCCGTCAGCAGGGCATTGATGTCGGCGAGGCTCTCTGGGTCGAGCGTGCCCGCCGCGAGCTGCAGCCGCAGCACGTTCAGCAGGTAGTCGTAGCGGCTGCGCGCATAGTTGGTCTGCGAGTCGAAAAGCCGCCGGCGCGCCTCGAGCACGTCGACCGAGGTCCGGGTGCCCACCTCGTAACCCGCTTCCGTCGCCTGCAACGCGGTCTTGGCCGACTCGACCGCCTGGTTCAGCGACTGCACGCGCGCGACTTCGGAATTGATGCCGAGGTAAGCGTCCCGGGTCAGGCGCTCCGTTTCGCGCGCCGTACGCTCGAGCCTCTCGCGGGCCGCGATGTTGCGGTACTGCGCCTGGCGGACGCGCGAGGACGTGGCGCCGCCGGTGAAGATCGGGACCGTCAGCTGGACGCCATAAACCGTGTCCTCGAAGTCCGAGTCGCCTTCGCCGGTCACCGTGCCGCGTAAAGTCGATTCTTCGGACTCGAACCAGGATTTCGACGCCAGGAAATCGATGCTCGGAATGTAGCCGCCCTGCTCGATGCTGATGTTGTGGCGCGTCACATCGGCCGCCAGTCGGCTCGCGGTCAGTCGCGCATTCTGCTCCATGGCGAGCTTGACCCAGTCGTCGTCGTTCGCCGGGTTCGGACCTGCGAGCGGCATGTCGCTGCCCGGCCTCTCGAGTTCGTCGTAGGCATCGCCGGTCAGTTCGCGCAGGATCTCGCCGCTGGTCGCGAGATTGCGCTTGGCCTGGATGAGCCCGGCCGTCGCGGAATCAAACGCGGCTTTCGCGTCCTGGACGTCCGTCACCGCGATCAGCCCCACCTCGAAACGCTTTTCCGACTGCTCGAGCTGGCGGCCGATCGCTTCGTGCGCGGCCTGAGCCGCTTCGAGCGTGTCGCGCGCGGCGAGCACGTTGAAATACGCCTCCGAGGTGCGCAGGATCAGGTCCTGCTGCGCCACGACGTAATCGGCCTCCGCCTGCGCCTGTTCAGAGTCCGCCCGCCGCAGCGCCGCCCAGTTCTCCCAGCGGAACACGTTCTGGCGCAAGGTCAGGTCCCAGCTGGTGCTGTTGCCCGTGGTCAGCCGGTCGAAAGGCGCGGGCGGATTTGGCGGATTGATGTCGACGCTGGTGCCATCCGACTCGGTGTCGCGGTACTGGCCCGAGCCCTGGATCTGGGGCAGGAGGGCCGAGATCGCCTGGGGCTTCGATTCGCGCGCTGCGAGCCGATTCGCATCGGCCTCCCGGATCAGCGGGTCGTTCGTGAGCGCGCGTTCGTAGATCTCTTTGAGGTCCGCGGCCGCCGCGTTGAAACTCGCGAGACTCGCGACCGCGAGAATGCTGTGGACCAGGAATCGGGTGTTCATGCGCAGGAATTCCTTCACTCAGGTGAACGTCGACAAGGACAACTACTGTATTACTAGTGTATATCACCAACTGACCCGTCACAAGAGACTCCATTTAGGCCTTGGTGGTGGTAACTGGCAACTTGCAAGGCGCCAGGACGAGTGAAAAGTGGGCCAGATCGAGACTTGCGCCCCGATTCTAGAACTTGAAGCGGGAAACGGGCGCCGGCTACAGCAGCGGCTCGATAAAAGTCTCAAACAGGACCTCGGACAGCCAGGATTCCTCGCCGGTTCGCGTGACCCGCCGTGCTTCCATCACCGGCGCCGAACCGACGACCGCAAACAGCCGCCCGCCGACCGACAAGCGCACGTTCGAAGCGGCGATCCGGCGCGGGCAATGCGCCGGTCACCGCAATCACCTCGTAGCGAGCGTCATACTCGCGCGCGAGCGCATCGCCGGAGCCGACCTTGATGCGGCTAGATGCCGAGACTCTCGATCGTGCGCAACGCGCCCGCAGCCAGATCCGCGTGAATTTCGATGCTGTCCACCGCGCCCGTCGAGATGGGCGAGGCAGGCCGCGAAGAATCCGCTCCCGGTCCCGATCTCGAGCACGCGTTCGCCGCGCACCGGCGCGAGCGCCTGGAGAATCCGGCCTTCCAGCGCGGGCTTCAGCATGAATTGACCGTGGCCGATCGGTATCGCGGTGTCGGCGAACGCGACCGCGCGATAGGCATCGGGCACGAATTTCTCGCGCGGCACCGAGTCGAAGGTCTCGAGGACGCGTGCATCGAGCACGTCCCAGGTGCGGACCTGCTGTTCGATCATTTGCCGCCGGGCGGCTTCCGTTTTTGTGTTCATCACCATTATGGTGAATCGCCGCGGGCGTCAGCACAAGCGTGGGATATGCTGCCAAAGGCCGCGCAATCAAACGAAATTGACGGTCCCGCCGGCCACGGAAACGAAGGGGATGACAGGCCTGATGACGGTCCCGATGATCGCTGCCGTTGCGCTGGCGATGCTCGCCGCTGGGCTCGCCATCATTGCGTTGTTGCAGTGGCGGAAGCTGGGGCAATTACAGGCGAAACCCGGGACTTCCGAGCCGTCTGCGCCCCGCGGCGACCCCCTGCGCGCCATGCTTGCTGCGATGCGTGAACCGGCCCTCCTGCATGGCGAGCGCATCGAGTGCGCCAATGCGGCCTTCGCCTCGCTGGTCGGAATCCCGTTGGAACAGATCGTGGGGCGGAGCCTTGGCGATCTTGTGTCCGCCGATTACGTCGAACTTGCGACGCTTGCGGTCGCGAGGGCGCTCGCAGGCACGACCGAACCCGCCCTCGCGGAAGTGGAACTCGCAGACACGCATGGAATGGTCACGCGCCTGGAGTTGTCCGGTTCGATGCTCGAGACGGACGGGCGGAAAATCGTCCTGTTCACCGCCGAGGAAATGCTGCCGCACCGGGACGAAGCGGCCGCGGACGACGTGCCCGCGCGATCGCAACTTGCACTCGATTCGCTCGGCGAAGGACTGCTGACAACCGACGCGCACGGGCTGATCGACTACCTGAACCAGTCCGCCGAGGCACTGACGGGACTGCGGCGCGAAGACGCGATTGGCCAGGCCTTTGGCGCGATGATCAGCTTCGTCGACGAAAACGACAGGCGACCCCTGCCTGATCCGGTGCAGCAGTGCCTCGGGTCGGGCAGCCGCGTCAATCTCGGGCGGCGGTCGCTCCTGATTGCCCGGGCGTCCGGCAACGAGCTCGGCGTCGAGGCAACGGCATCGCCGATTCGCGGTCGCGGGGGCGAAATCGCGGGCGTCGCCGTCATGCTGCACGATGTGAGCGAACTGCGCGGGCTCACGCAGCAGATGTCGTACCAGGCGAGCCATGACGCCCTGACCGGGCTCGTCAACCGCCGCGAGTTCGAACGCAGGCTCACCGAGGCTCTCGAGATCGCGCGCGCCGGCCGGCAGGGCCACGTGATGTGCTATCTCGACCTCGACCGCTTCAAGGCCGTCAATGACACGAGCGGTCACCTCGCGGGCGACAACATGCTGCGGGAAATCGCGGCGCTCATCCGCGAGGCCGTGCGTGATTCCGACACGGTGTCGCGGCTCGGCGGCGACGAGTTCGGCGTGCTGCTGGTCGGCTGTCCGCTCGACAAGGCGCGCCAGATCGCCGACGACATCTGGCGCGCGATCAGCGAGTACCGGTTCGTCTGGAAAGACCGGATTTTCAGCGTCGGCATCAGCATCGGCCTGGTCGAGCTCACCGGCGAGAGCAATTCGCTCGAGGAAATCATGAGCGCGGCGGATTCGGCCTGCTACGTGGCAAAAAAGCAGAACGACAGCCACGTGCACGTCTATTCGTCGCACGACGAGGTGGTCGCCCGCAGCCGCGGCGAGATCCAATGGCTGCAACGGCTCCAGGCGGCGCTCCGCGACGGATTCTTCGAGCTCTACATCCAGCCGATCGAGCCGACGCGTCCGGGGGCCACCGGCGGGCCGGCCATGGAAGTCTTCGTGCGCCTGCACGACGAGGGCCAGGCCATCGCGCCCGCCGAATTCTTTCCCGCGGCGGAGCGTTACCGCCTGATGTCGATGATCGACCGCTGGGTCCTCGCGTCGGCGCTCGCGGCAATTTCCGCCGGCGCAATCCGGTTGCCGCCCGGCAGGAGTCTCTCGATCAACATCTCGGGGCAGACTCTTGCGGACCCGACGTTCCTCGAGTTCGTCGTGGAAGAGCTCGACCGCAGCGGTGTTCAGCCTGCGCAGATCTGCTTCGAGGTCGCGGAGACTTCGGTGATCGGCAACCTCGAGCAGGCGCGCCGCTTCATCGACGTGCTGCACGGCATGGGCTGCCGGTTCGCGCTCGACGACTTCGGCACCGACCTCGGCGGTTTCTCGAACCTCAAGCAGTTGCCGATGGATTACCTGAAGATCGACGGCTCATTCATGCGCGACCTCGGTCGCGACACGGTCAACCAGGCGATGGTGAGCGCCGTCGTCGGCATGGCGCGCACCCTGAACTTCCGGCTGATCGCTGAACAGATCGAGGACGTCGCGGCGCTCGAAGCCGCGCGCGCGATGGGAATCGACTTCGTGCAGGGCCACGCGATCGGTCGGCCGCGTCCGCTGGCGCCGGCGGCGTGAAGGCCGTCAGCGACTGATCGCGGGCGGCGCGGCAAAAGGCCGTATGCCGAGCGTCCCGTAGAGATCGGACGGCGCATAGCCGACGCCGCCTTTCAGCACATAACTCACGCGGCGGATATCGGAGATGTCCTTCGTCGGATCGCCGTCGACCAGGATCAGGTCGGCGCGCTTGCCGCGCTCGATCGTTCCCCGGTCGTCGAGTACCCCGGCATACCGCGCGCCGTTCCCGGTTGCGATGCGGATCGCTTCGCCGGGCGTCAGGCCCGCCTGCACGTAAAGCTCCAGTTCACGATGCAGGGTGAAGCCCGCGATGTTGTCCGTGCCGGCCACGAGCGGAATCCCGGCTGCGTGAAGCCGCCCGACGAATTCCACCATGCGCGCCCACGAGGACCGATAGATCTCGAGCCGGCCGCCGCTCACGTCCGTGCTGTTGATGCGCCAGGCGCGCTGAGTGGCGAAGGGCATATGGTCGGCGATCGCCGCAAACGTCGGATCCACGTCGCCCTGCTGGTGGGTGTACATGCCCTCAAACGTCGCGAGTGTCGCATCGATGACCGTGCCCCGGTCCTTGAGCAGCGCGATGAAGTCGCGCACCTGCGCTGAATCCAGGTCGAGCGTGCGCGCCCGCTCGCCGACCAGGAGGAAGCGCGCGAGCGTGCGCGAGTCGGTGTCGGGATCGGAGACGAAATTCAGCATCAACTGGTTGATGTGCTGCAATTCGTCGTATCCGTCGCGGACCACGCGCTCGGAGCGCGAAAAAGCCGGCACATGGCCGCTGACGCGCAGGCCACGGGAATGGGCATAGGCGGCGATGGGCGCGGCCCATTCGGGCTTGATCGAGTTGTAGAGCTTGATCTGGCGGTAGCCGCGTTGCGCATACCAGTCGACCGCGGCCTGCGCCTCTTCGACGCTCTTCACGACGAAATCGCCGCGGGACGAGTAGGGGCTCTCTCCCTCGATGTAACCCGTGGGTTCGATGCGCGGACCGATCACGTCGCCGCGCCCGATGTCGCCGATCAGCGTCGCCATGTCGGCATTGTCGATCGTGCCCATGTCGCGCGAGGTCGTGACGCCGCCGGCGACTTGCAGGAGACAATTCCAGGCCTCCTCGTGGGAGTGCATGTCGAACAGGCCCGGCAGCAGCGCGCGGCCCGCGCCGTCGATGACCGTCGCCGCCGACCGGGCCGGCACCCCCGCCGGATAGATTGCGGCGATGCGACCCTCGTGCACGAAGACGTCCGACGGCTCGCCGAGGGTCGCAGTCTTCGAGTCGAATGCGCGGACATTGCGGATGAGGATCGGACCTGGCAGCGCCTGCGCGTGCTGCTTCGCAATTTCGCGCAGGTATGCGTCGTCGGCTTCTTTCTGCAGCCGTTCGAGTTCCGGCGTGATGCTCTCGAATCCGGCGACGACGAGGTGGCTTCCGCCCGCATTGATGCTGGCAAAGAGGCGCATGCCGGCATCGGCATCGAGCCAGACGTATTTCGGCTGCAGGCCGGTTCCGAAAATCGCATACAGCGCAACCGCGCGCTCCTGTCCGGCCGGACCCACCCGCGTGTCCTTCAGCCTCGTGCTGCGCAGTTCTCCGCCCGGCAAGGCGGCAAGGCGGCCGTCCGGCGCCCTTTGGGTCGCGCGCACGAGGGTCGCGATGACCTCGGGGCTGCCATAGGCGGGCAGGTAGATCGCCGCTCCGCCGAGCGCTTGCGTGCCTTGCTCCGTCGGCGAGCGCCAGCTCGCGCGACCGCGCGCAACCGAGAATCGCTCGTCCAGCGTGGCGCCGAAGGTCGTCTTGCCGCGCTGGCGATAGCTCCGGAAACTGCCGTCCGGCGCAAGGGCAATTTCCTCCTCGATGTCCGGCCCGCGTCCGTTGTCACGATGCGAGTAGCTGACGCGCAGGCGGCCGTCGTCACCCATGACTGTCCGCTGCGCGCCGCCCTTCTTGCCGGCGAATAGCACGTTGTAGTCGATCGTCGTGTCGGCATTCGCGGCAACCGCGAAGCAGAACCCGAGCAGGCAGGTCAGAATTCTCATTGTGATTGGGCTCCGGTGAGCTGCCAGTGGATCATGGAAACCGGGATCATCCCGGCGCTATTCACCTCGTCGAAGAACCGGTACATCGAAAAATCCGGCCCGAGCTGCTGCGCGCGCACGCGGATCAGCTCGTCCAGCAGTAGTTTGCCCGTCACGTAGCTCGTGCCGTAGCCGGGCTGGCGTAGATAAAGCTGCTGCTCGAAGCCGAGCAGGTCGAGATCGGGCCGCATCCACCCGCGCGGCGTCCATTCGACCTGGAAAGCCTTCGATTGCTGGATATCAAAGAGGTTTGCGTGCGCGTACAGCGACGCGAGACCGCGCGCCGCGCGCTGCGCGAGCATGATCCAGACGACCTCGCGCGTGCGTGGCGAGTCGTCGAAGAGACCCGCGTTCAGCATCAGCTCCTCCATGGCCGTCGCCATACCCTCCGCGCGGCTGTCCCAGATGTTGTACAGGAGTGGCCCGCGGCGAATCGGGCTCGGATGCGGCTCGTCGCGCATGCGCGCGAGGTCCCACCAGTGATAGAAATGCGTGTAGAGAGTGAGCGGCTCATAGTGGGTCGCGATCGCGAAGAAATTGCGCGTCTCGATCGGCTCGTAGGCCCCGAGCTTCGCCCGAAGCGCCGGATCCATGTTGGCTCGCATCGGGTAGAGCTTCCGCTTCTCGAGGAATGCGAGATAGCGCGTCACGGCGTCATTGGCGCGGCGTAGGTATTCGTCCTGCGACTGGATCACGGGCAGTTCGGGCAGGCCGCGATTACGCTCTTCCTCGGCCTTGAGCGAAGCGTGGGTGCGGGCAAGCTCGCGACGGAGGAGCGTCACTTCCTCCTCCCAGGTCAACGGAATGAGGTGGACGTTCTTCTGGCTCCAGGTGTAGTTCTCTTTGCCGATCCCGGAGGGCCCGTTCTTCGACGGCGCCTGCGCATCGAGCCAGGCGACGAATCGCACCGTCGATTCGCGCGCGCTTGCAATCGCCTTTCTCAGCGTCCGGCCGCTGCCGGCGGTCTTTTTTGCGAGCGCATCGAGCGAGTCAATCTGCTCGCGCATGGTGCCCGCGCCGGTGACCCACAGATCCCGGGCATTGCCGGTCAGATTGGCTTCCGCCTGGGCGAGGAGCGGCGGCACAACGGCGAGTTCAGCGGCGAGCTTTTTCTGCGCTTCGGCGGACAGCGGGTAGTCGTAGGTCCACAACTCGACGATGCCGTGGTGCTCCGAGCCTTCGTGCGCGGGCGTGTCGCTCTGGTCGTTCCAGATGCTCATGTAGAAGGCCGGATCCCGCGCCCAGGGCTGAAGCACCCGGACATTGAAGTCGAAGCCGTTCAATTCGGTGCGCACGAGGGTGTGATCGATTTTCGCTTCGACGGGCCAGGCGACCGTATCGATCGCGTCGAGTCGCTGGCGATAGGCCGCCAGCTCCTGCAAGCGCCGCGTAAAAGTCGCGACAGAGTAGTCCGGGGCGCCGTCCCTGATCGGCGGACGCTCGAAGCGGCGCCAGTCCTGGAACAGCTTTGCCAGTTCGTCGTAACCGGGGGATTGACCGGATTCGGCGGTCAGGGCCGGGGCAGCGACCGCCGTTGCGCCGACGAGGGCAAGCAGGAGGCGGCGGATCGACGAGGGATACTTCATGGAATGGCCTTCTTGGGTGGGCCTGGGATTCTAAGCCGCATGGCCAATTGAATTTCAAGCGAAATCGGAGTATTCAGGTGCCCTTCGCAAAGCACACCCCGGAGTACGGCATGAACCGGAATCTCATGTTGGCGCTCGTCGTCATCGTCGTGGCGGCCGCCGGATTTTATCTTTACGGTCGGATGAAGACCGAGTCACCGGCCCCGGATCTAGCGCCGGTAGGCGCAAACCTGATTGAAGGCCTCGGCGACTACAGCATGCCCGTCACGGCCAAGGGTCCAGACGTTCAGCGCTGGTTCGACCAGGGTCTTGCGATGACCTATGGCTTCAATCACGACGCGGCCGAACGTTCCTTCCTGAAGGCCGCCGAACTCGATCCGGATTGCGCCATGTGCTGGTGGGGCGCGTCGCTCGTCCTCGGGCCGCACGTCAACTCGGCGATGGATCCGGCCAACAATGCCAAGGCCCTGGACCGCCTGCAGCGCGCGCAGGCGGTGGCGGACGATACAACCGAAAAAGAGCAGGCCTTCATCAAGGCACTCTCCGCGCGTTACGCGGAGAATCCCCCGGAGGACCGCCGGCCGCTCGACGAGGCCTATGCCGCAGCGATGGGCGAGCTCGCCGCGAAGTATCCGGACGATCTCGACGTCGTGACGCTCCATGCGGAATCGATGATGGACCTTCAACCATGGGACTACTACGACGTGAGCGGCCAGCCCAAGGGGCATACGGCCGAGGTGGTGAAACAACTCGAATCGGTGATGCAGCGGGATCCCGAGCACGCAGGTGCGCTGCACCTCTACGTTCACGCGGTGGAGGCCTCACCCGATCCTTCGAAGGGCGTCGCCGCGGCTGATACGCTGCGCGAGCTGTGGCCCGGATCAGGTCATCTCGTCCACATGCCGGCGCACATCTACGCGCGTGTCGGCCGCTACCACGACGCCGTCATCGCGAACCAGAAGGCGATTGCGGCGGATGACTCCTACCTTGTCGTCTGCCAGCCGGCGCCTGGCGTCTATCCGCTTGGCTACGTGCCGCACAACCATCATTTCCTCTGGTTTGCCGCGACAATGGAAGGCGCGAGCAAGATCGCCCTGGATGCAGCCCGTACGACATCCGACAAGACGAACAACGCCGAACTCATGCGCATGCCCGGCCTTGAGTTCACGCAGAACTTCGCTGTGTCGCCGCTGCTCGCCGACGTGCGTTTCGGGCGCTGGGAGGAGGTCGTCAAGGCACCGAAGCCCCCGGATGACCTGCCTTACATGCAGGCCATCTGGAACTACGCCCAGGGGATGGCGGCGGTTCGCCAGGGCCGCATCGAGGATGCGAAGCGCTTTCACGAAGCGCTCGTGCCGGCGACGACCAATCCGGAAATTGAGAAGTTGCTGCAGTTCGGCCGCTATTCGCTGATCGGCGGCGTGCGGATCGCCGAGCGATTCGTGGCCGCGGAACTTGCGCGCGCCGCGAAGGACTATGACGCGGCGATCGCGGCGCTGAATGCCGCGGTCACGATTGAGGACACCTTGCCCTACGATGAGCCGCCGGCCTGGCACTGGCCGTCGCGGCAGGCACTCGGTGCAGTGCTCCTTGCTGCCGGCAAGCCGGTCGATGCGGAGAAAGCCTATCGTGACGAGCTCGTGCGGAATCCGGAGAACGGCTGGTCATTGCACGGATTAGCGCTCGCGCTGAAGGCGCAGGGCAAGAAGACCGAGGCGCAGGAAGCGACGGATCGATTTGCGAAGGCCTGGGCGAACGCCGACATGGACCTCAGTAAGAGCTGAGCGGCGCGAGATCGGCTGCAAGCGCTTCAGCGTCGTGCGGGGGCTGGAAATAGCCCGCGACACGCGCCTTCGGGTCGATCAGCACCAGCGCCGCCGAGTGATCCACGGTGTAGTCGCCGCCGACGCCGGGATTCCGCACCTGGGCGAGACCGAGTGATTTTGTGAATCGCTCGATCTCCATGCGTGTGCCCGTCGCACCGACGAGGCGGGCATCGAAGTGCGCGAGATAGTCCGCGATACGCTCCGGTGTGTCGCGTTCCGGGTCGACGCTCACGAAGACGAACTGAATTTCATCGCCAGGCAAGCGGCCGCGAAGTGCGGCGAAGAGCGCGAGCGTTGTCGGGCAAATATCCGGGCAATGCGTGAAGCCCGTGAACACAATGCTCCAGCGGTCCTCGAGCGCGTCGCGGCCGAACGGCTTGCCGCGCTGGTCTACGAGCGAGAAATCATCGATCGGGTACGGCTTTGGCAGGGTCGTGCCGGCCTGAAGTGTCGGCGGCTCATTCCGCCGTTCGTAAACGGCGAAGCCGACGCCAGCGAGAACCGCGGCGAGAATCGCGAGGTAGACCCCTGTTCTCAGGCCCGCGACCCGCCGTTCCAGTCGAGGAGATTCAGGAATTCACGACGCGTGCGCGGCCCGCGTGTCAGGAAATGCGGCTCGGGCCGCTCGCGGTAGGCGAGCCTTTCGTCCGCCACGCGGTCGCGCCGCGCGCGGCGCTTCATTTCCTCGGCCGAGACCCCATAGGGCCGCATCGCATTCAGGCCGAAGATCTTCGCGCGCAGTGCCGGCGTGATCTCCGGATAGCCGTAGCGCTCGCGGAACGCTGGCGCGATCTGGAACGCGCGGAAGGCCTGGATCTGGTCCTGGGGCGAGCCGTACCAGATCGAGTCCGTGCCCCAGAGCACGTTGTCCGGACCGCAATGCTTCAGGAGCTTGCCGAGCCCGTGCGCCGCCTGTTGCGGGTCGCGCATCAGGAATCGCCAGGTGCTGCCGAGCTCCGCATAGACGTTGCTGCCCGGCCCGATGCCGCTGTCCTTCAGCGAACGGATCAGCGTGTCGATTCCGTCGCCGCCGGCATTCTTGCCGTATTCCCTTTCCTCGACCTCGGTGACGAAGCCCGAGTGATAGACGAGGAAGCTCACGTCCGGGAAGCGCTTCGCTACGGGTCCGATGTCGCGGCACTGGCTGTGCTCGTAAGACTGCGGCCCGAAGGGCAGGCCCTTGTGCACGCAGATCACCTTGACGCCGAGCTTTTGCGCCTCCTCGACGAAGCGGATGCCGACCTCGTCGTCGAGGAAGAAGCCCTTGCCGTCCGGTCCCCATTGCGTATAGGTCTTCCAGGCGCAGACACCGAACTGGTCGCGCAGCCGCGACATGTCCTCGACGTCGCCCGGCTGGTTGGGATTCACGCGACCGTGGATCATCAGACGGTGGTTGCCTTCCATGCGGTCGACGATTTTCCGCACGGCGTCGGCCGATTCGATCTCGAGTGGCGAGGCGTCGCGCCGCGAAGGCACGAAGGACAGCACCATCATGTCGGTGTCGCTGTCGAGGAAGACGTCCTTGATGAACTCTTCCGAGGTCAGGCAAGCGAGGTGACCGCGCGGCTTGTCGGCGTCGGCGATGGCACATCCGGCCTTGGGCGACCAGCGGAACGCCGCTTCCGGCGCGACCTTGAGCCAGGCCTCAGTCGGATCCACGTAGTGGCCCTGGACGTCGAAGATGAATTCATCCGTTTCAAGCGGCGCTGCGGCCGCGGGCTCCGTCGCAGCGACCGTCGGCAGGTCGAAAAACCCGCCCGTACGTCCCGCCGCCGCATTCGCGGCGTTGAAGGCGAGGAGGGTGCTCGCGGCGCCGCAGGTCGAGAGCAGGAAGTCGCGGCGCCCAAGCCCGAGCCGCCGCGAATTGTGGCTCGCTGCCTCCTGCGCGAGCCGATTGGCGAATTGATTCGCCGGTGCGAGTGGAACCGGCACGAACTCGCCATTGCTCGTCGTGTCGAGCTTGATCGGCAGCCGCTGGCCTTCCGGATCGACGAGATGCCTTGGCAATTTCATCAGAGTGCTCCCAGGTCACCATACACGGGCTTGCCCTCGAACAGCGTCACGAGGACCTTCGTACCCCCGATCTCGGGCACCGGGATTTCGAAGAGGTTCCGGTCGAGCACGACGAGGTCGGCGCTCTTGCCGGGCTCGATCGAGCCTGTGTCCTTTTCCAGGCGGTTCACAAAAGCCGCGTTGATCGTGAAGGCGTCGAGCGCCTGCGCGAGCGTGATGGCCTCTTCCGGCAGAAAGGGTTCTGTCTGCTGCCCGGGGGGGCCGCAGCGGCGCGTCATGGCCGTTGCCATCTGCCAGAAGGGATTCGCGCTCGACACCGACCAGTCGCTGCCGAAGGCGACGGTCGCGCCGCTTTTCTCGAGGCTGTTGATCGCGTACATGTGCGACGAGCGCTCGGGGCCGAGGAACGGGATCGTGAGCTCGGTGACGTATTCGTCCGCGCAGGCCCAGAGCGGCTGGTAATTCGCGACGACGCCGAGTTCCTTGAAGCGGGGCACGTCGGCCTGGTCGATCAGCTGGAGGTGCGAGATGTGGTGCCGATGCCCCTGGTCGCCATTCGCCGCGCGCGCCGCTTCGATCGCATCGAGAGACTGGCGGATCCCGCCGTCGCCGATCGCGTGAAAATGCACCTGGAATCCCTCGGCGTCGAGGCGGGTGACAGCCTCCTTGAGCTTCTCGGGCTCGACCATCGGAATTCCCCGGACGTCCTTCTTGCCGGGCAGCAGATACGGCTCCAGCATCACCGCCGTGTAGTTCTCCATCACGCCGTCCTGCATGATCTTGACCGTGCCCGCGTCGATGTGGCCCTTCGTGTATTCGCTGCGCAGGCGCTTCATATTCTCGATCTGCTCGACGCCCTGGTCGCGTTGCCACCAGATCGAGCCGATGACGTGCAGCGAGAGCTCGCCCGCTTCGTCGAGCTTTCGATAGGTCGCGAGGTCGTCATCGATTTCATTGACGTTTGCGTCCTGGATTGCCGTGATGCCGAGAGAATTCAGATACTTGATCGTGTAACGCAGACCCGCTTCGCGTTTCGCCTCTGAGTCAGGCGGCATTTTGTCCTCGATCAGCAAGTCAGCGCCTTCCTGGAAGCTTCCGATGGCCTCACCGGTCCTGGGATCGCGGTCGATGCGGCCGTCCGGTGGGTCCGGCGTCTTGTTCGTGATGCCCGCAATCTCGAGTGCCTTGCTGTTGATCCAGATCGTATGGCCATCGCGGCTATCGAGCTTCACGGGGCGATCCGGAACCACGGCATCGATCAGCTCCTTGCGAGCCAGGGCCCCCGGTCCGAATGCCGACATCAGCCAGCCACCGCCCGTCACCCAGGGCTCGTCGGTTTGTTTTTCCGCGCATACCTTGATGGCGGCGACGTATTCGTCAACGGTATCGAATTCATTGAGGTCGCAGGCATTCGCTTCCATGCCTCCGGTGATCGGATGCACGTGCGCGTCCTGGAATCCCGGCACGACCATGCGGCCCTTGAGGTCGACGACTTGGGTCGTCTTGCCGATGTGCGCCTTTGCATCTTCATCCTTGCCAACGAACACGATGCGCCCGTCCTTGATCGCGACCGCTTCCGCCCAGTTGCGTTGGCTGTCCACCGTGTAGATCTTCCCGCCGGCCAGCGCAAGATCGGCAGTGTCGGCCGGATCGGGTCCCCGGTTGCATCCGCTGAAAACGGTGGCGGCGACAATTGCGGAAATCGGCCAGCGGACAGTCGGGCTCAAGGTGTTCGTCACTGATAATCCCTCGGTATGGTTCGGGTCCAGGTCTTTTCGCGCATCAGCTTGCCGTTCTCGGTCAGCCGCCGACGATAACTGTAAAGGAAATTCTCGCGGTCGCTACTGAAAGTGAGTTCGGCCTCCCAGACGAGCGTGCGGCCGGGTAGTTCAACTTCCATGCGGTGGGAGCCGAGCACTTTCGCATCGGCCGCCGCGTCGTCCTTGATCTCGTAGCGGATGGTCTCGAAGCTTTTCTCCGTGCCCCAGGGGTAGCGCGTGCCCGACCCGTTCGTCGCCTTCGCAACTACGGTTCCAGTCTGTGGATTGCGATCGACCGACGAGATCTCGCCGTAACCCGAGGTCGTGCCGCTCTCGAGCGACTCGACACCGGCGTACACGGGATCCTTCGCCGGCGGCAGGAAGTCCGGCACCGGGCGCTGCTCGAATGGCACGACGGGCAGCGTGAGGCGCGAGGTGCCGAGCTTCAGATCCGTCGTCATCGCTTCCGGAGTCGGCCAGAGCATGGGCCACTGCGCGTTGTTGACTGCGAGCCGGATGCGGTGGCCTTTCGGGAAGACCCAGGACGTGAAATGCATTTCGACGTCGAGCCCGAAGGGCTCGCCGGGCACGATCGCCTGCGGTTCGCGCGCCGAGACGCGATGCGTGCCGTTCATGGCGGCGCCCGCAACCTGGGTCACCGTGCCGTCGGGCGCGACGTCGGACAGTCGCGCCATCCAGTTGGCGCGCGTCGCGCTTGCCGCGACCGTGAGGTTCACACGCGGGAATCCGAGGATCTCGAGGTCCTCCTCGAGCGGCGCGCTGTCATAAACGAGGCTGAACGCATCCGTGCCGCGCTGGTCGTGTGCGACGTCGCCCCACCACATGACCGGGCCGCCGGCTTCGAAGCCGACCGAGGGGATGTAGCGGAGCGAGTGCGTCGCCGCGGCGGGCGCATCCGCGGCAAGTGTGTGATTCGGCTGCGGGTAAAACACCCGATCGCGGATGCGCTCGATCGGCCAGCCGTCTTCGTACCGCCACTTGCCTGGCGCGTTTTCGAGATGCGGTCCCGGCGGATGCCAGTCGCGCACGAAGACCGCGAAGCGCGGCTCGTCGAGGATTCCGGTGTCGAGGCCCTTCAGCCAGTGGTCGAACCAGCGCACGGCTTCGTGCCGCCACTCCATGCCGGGTCCCGGGTAAGGTTCGTTCGGCCAGGTGTGATGCCAGGCGCCCATGATCGCTTTCACCGGCGCGTTCTTCACGTGCTCGAGCATGCGCGGGATGCTGTCGCGATAGCCGTCGTACCAGCCGCCGATGTGAAACGTCGGGATGCGGACGTCGTCGTAGCGGTCGCGCACCGAGGCGCGGTCCCAGAACGGTCCGTCGCGCTGTTGCGTCTTGTACGTGAGCATCCAGGGCTCGGTGTCGAATCGATCCCGGAAGTTGGCGTCGTCAATGACGTAGTCGGGCGCGCCCGGCCGCGTGTTGTCGAGGTCCATGCTCATTTCCCAGGAATCGAGGTGCATGATCCCGTCCATGTAATGGACATCGTCCTGGTAGAGATCCTCGGTCGCGTCGATCGCGACGATGGCCTTGAGCGCCGAGGCACCGCGCGCCGCCATCTGGATCGAGTTGAATCCGCCCCAGGAGATGCCGAACATCCCGACATTGCCGTTCGACCAGGGCTGCTTCGAGAGCCAGTCGATGACGGTCTCGGCGTCCTTTTGTTCGATCTCCGAATACTCGTGCGGGATCAGCCGGCCTTCGCTGTTGCCGGTGCCACGGATGTCGACCGCGGCGACGACATAGCCACGCTGCACGAAATAAGAATAGAGCGGCCAGTTGCGGCTTCGCGCCTCGTGCTTGCGGTAGGGCAGGTACTCGAGCAGCACGGGAAATCGCTCGGCGGCCTGGCCACCGGTCGGCTGGTAGAGATCCGCCGAAAGACGAGTGCCATCTGGGAGGGTGATCCATTCGCTTTGGATTTCCATGCCGTAAGTCGCGGGCTTTTCCGTAGCGGCTACGGCGTGGCATGAAAAAATAAATAAAAACAACAAGTTACACGATATTAAACCGTTATTTAGTAAACTAAACATCCGTTGAGTCATTCCTGCCGGGCGGGATAGAATGTGTGGCATCCGGCGAGGAGGCTAGCATGGCCGCGAATCTCGAACCCAGCACCGACGTCCGTCCGAGCGGTTCCAAGCTCGACCTGATCCAGGCAACCGTCGCCGCGATTTCGCAGCACGGCCTGTCCGAACTCACGTCCGCGAAAATTGCAGGGGCTGCGGGACACACCGCGGCCTCGATCAATTTTCACTTCGGCAGCAAGGAAGCGTTGCTGCTCGCGACGCTCCGCGAAGTCTCCGAGGAATTCGCGAGTGCCATGACGCGCGTGCTGGAAGACGCGGGCGAGGACGACCTCCGCGCGCTCCTCAGCATCGTGGACGCGAGCCTTGGCCGCGGGCTTTCCGATTCGCACAAGATTGCGGTCTGGTATGCCTTTCTTGCCGAGTCCAAGGCGCGCGGCGACTACCAGCGCATCTGCGGCGAGCGCGATACGGCGTGGAACCGGATGGTCATAGACCTCTGCAAACGGCTTATTTCCGCGCGGGGCAACGGAATGTGGCCCAATGCCGAAGCGGTCGCGCAGGGGCTCATGGGCCTCATCGACCAGCAGTGGCAGGGCATTCTGTTCGAAGGGGATGACTTCGATCGCGAGGCGGCGCGGCGCCAGTGCCGCGCGTATCTCTGCAGCGTCTTTCCGTGGCTTGCGCCGCGCATCGAAGCCGCTGCGCCCGCCCGAATTCGCGGGCCGGAACCCGAGACCGCCGTCGATCCGGGCATTCGCCTCACGCTGCCCGCCTGGGCGTATCACAGCGAAGAATTCCACGAGCTCGAGCGGGAGCGGATTTTCATGTCCTCCTGGCAGATCGTCGGCCACACGAGCGAACTCGCCGAGACCGGCGACTACATCAGTTTCGAGTTCTTCGGCCGCCGCGGATTCGTGGTGCGGGGAGCAGACGGCATCATCCGCGCCTTTCATAATGTGTGTTCGCACCGCGCGCACGCGGTGGTCTCCGGCGAACGCGGCCGCTGCGCGAAATTCCTGACCTGCATGTATCACGGCTGGACCTATCACCTGGATGGCCGCAACCGCAGCATCAGCGCGCCCGACACCTTCCCGAAGTTCGACCGCTCGAAGTACGGCCTGAAGCCGATCGAGCTCGAAATCTTCATGGGCATGGTCTTCGTCCGCTTCCGGGGCGGGGAGCCCTCGGTCGCCGAGCGCATGGCGCCACATGTCGCCGAACTTTCACACTACAAGATCGACCAGATGGTGCCGCTCGACGAGATGTGGACCCACGAGGTCGCGATCGACTGGAAGAACGTCATCGAGAATTACGTCGAGGACTATCACTTCCCGATCGGCCACCCGGGCCTCTCCGCGCTGATGGAGGCGCAGTACGACCGCGAGTCTTTTCCCGGCGGCACGATGCGCCTCTCGCATCGCATGCGCGAGACGCCGTTGCGTTCCTGGAGCGCACAGGGTTACGCGAAGTTCCTGCCGGTGATCGAGCACCTGCCAGAGGACATGCGCCGGCGCTGGACCTACTTCGGCCTGTACCCGAATGTGTTCTTCGACATCTACCCGGAATGGCTCGACTTCTTCCAGGTCGTGCCGCTCGGCGCGGGCCGCACCCTGATTCGCGCCCACTCGTTCGGCTTCCCGGATGACCGCCGCGAAATGAAGGCGGCGCGCTTCCTGTGCTCGCGGCTGAATTCGCGCGTGCAGGCTGAGGACGAGATCCTGACCGCCTCCGTGCAGCGCGGGCTCGAATCCGGCGCCTACTCGCAGGGCATCCTGTCGGACAAGGAAATCGTGCTCGCGGGCTTCCAGGACTGGATTCGCGAGCGGATCCCGGTGACGCGGCTCGTCGAGCAGCCGGCGCAGGGAACTCTGGCCGCGCACAACGCGACACTCATGTCCTGACTCAAACCGCGCGCAGATACCAGTCGTAATCCCGGTCGCTGATCTCCGAGTGGAAGTGCTCCTCTTCCTCGCGCCGGCAAATGCCGTACAGCTTGTGAAACTTCTCGCCAAGGTACTTCGGAAGTATCTTGCCGGCGTCGTATGCATCGAGCGCCGCTGACCAACGGATTGGCAGCCCGATCTTTTCGTCGATGATCGACTCCTGCGCCACCATCGGCCCCGGCTCGACCTTGTTCGTGAGTCCGTGGTGGACGCCGGCGAGGATGGCGGCGATCACGAGGTAAGGATTGCCGTCGGATCCGCCGGGGCGGTGCTCGACGCGCGTGTCTTCGATACCTGACATCGGGATGCGCAAGGCGACACCACGATGGTTGCGTCCCCAATTGGGCGCGAGCGGGACGAAGACGCCTGGCCGGTAGCGCCGGTAGGAATTCGCAGTCGGCGCAAAGATTGCCATGGATTCCGGCATCGCCTGCGCGAGGCCGCCGATGGCGTGACGGAGCGTGTCCGCAAACGGCCCGTCCTTGCTCGTGCCGGCGAAGATGTTCTTGCCGCCCGCATCTACCAGGCTGATGTGCACGTGCAGGCTGCAGCCGGCCCATTCCGCGAAGGGCTTCGCCATGAAGCTCGCCGCCATGCCGTGCTTGCGCGCCACGGCCTTGACCGCGCGCTTCAGTAGAACGCCATGGTCCGCAGCGAGCTCGGCGCTCGCCACGTGATGGAGGTTGATCTCGAACTGGCCCGGCGAGAACTCCTTGAGCGTCGCTCCGGCGGGAATGTTTTGCGCCTCGCAGGTCCTGAACAGGTCCGCGAGGAAGGGATCCGCGTCCTCGACGTCTTCCATGCTGCCGTACTGCGGGCCGGTCTGGGTCTTGCGCGTACCGGGAATCAATCCGACCCTGGGTTTCGGGACTTCGGTGTTCGGCTCGAGCAGGTAGAACTCGAGCTCCGTGGCGCAAACCGCCGTGAGCCCCATGTCCTGAAGGGGCTTCAGGGCATGCCGCAGCACCTGGCGCGGGTCGGCAAAGAAAGGTCCACCCTTAGAGTCGTCCATCGCGAGTAGCACCTGCGCCGTCGGCACATGGGCCCAGGGCACGGGCGCGAGGCTGCCGGGCACCGCCGTGGAAATCACGTCGGGATCGCCGTCGCGGCCGCCGTTGTCGATGCGGTCGAAAGTCAGGCCCTTGGCATCGAGCAGCACGGTGGCGCCGCAGAAATTGAGGCCGCCGGCGAAGGGCTTTGCAAACTCGTCGCGGCCGACACGCTTGCCGCGCAAAATGCCGAGCATGTCCGGTTGCAGCAATTCGAGCTGTTGCGTGTCCGGGTACTTCTCCAGGAATTTCTGGAGCTCGTCCGGTACGCGCTTTGTCGCCTTGGTCATGCACTCCTCCCGGCTCGCCAGGCGATGGCAGCCTTGGCGCCGTCTCGTTTCAGTATTTCGTTGAATTCGCGCGACTCCGCGGTTTCAGACGTCTCAATCACAACGTCGATGTCTAGCGCGTTCTGCATCGCCTGCCGCATCCCCGCGATATCGAGGCTGCGGTTGATGGCTTTCTTGGTCATGCGCACGGCGAACGCATCGTTGGCTGCGATGCGCTGCGCGAGCGCAAGGGCCTCGTCCATCAGGCTGGCGGCCGGCACGACGCGATTGACGAGGCCCATCGCCTGGACCTCCTCGGCGCTCACGCGGTCCTCGCCCGTGAGCAGCAGGTACTTGGCCTGCTTCGCACCGATCAGCCACGGCAGGAGCATCGCGACGATGCCGCTTCCGAATTTCACTTCGGGCAGGCCGAAGCGGCAGTCGTCGGATGAAATGCGTCAGGTCGCAAGCGAGGGCGAGTTCCATGCCGCTGCCGAGGCAGTAGCCGTGCACGGCGGCAATTGTCGGCTTCGGGGAATCCCAGAAGCGCACGATGATGGCGAAGTCCCGCTCAAGTGCGCGGCGAACGGCTGCGGGCTCGGGTTTTCCCTCGCCGAGTCCCATGTCGAGATCGAATCCGGCCGAGAATGCGCGCCCGGCGCCGGCAAGCACGATGGCCCGGACTGCGTCGTCACGCTCAGCCACGTCGAGCGCGGCGCCGAGCTCGTCCATCATCGGAACGTTTACCGCATTGAGCTTGTCGGGCCGATTGAGCGTCAGCACGGCGACGGCGCCGTGACGCTCTATAAGTACGAGCGCATCGGCCACGCTCAGCCTTCCTTCAGCCGGAACCAGGCGGACTTCGACTGCGTGTAGCTCTTGAAGCTGTCGAGGCACTTGTCGCGCGCGTTGCCGGACTGCTTGAACCCGCCGAAGGGCTGGGTCATGTCGCCCTCGTCGAAGCAGTTGATCCAGACGATGCCGGCCTCGATGCCCCGCACGAGGCGGAAAGCGGTGTCGAGGTCGCGGGTCCAAACCCCGGCCGCGAGCCCGTAGATCGTGTCGTTCGCAATCCTGATCGCCTCGTCCGCACCGTTGAATTCGATTACCGAAGCGACGGGGCCGAAGATTTCCTGTTTCGCGATCGACATGTCGTTCTTGACGCCCGTGAACAGTGTCGGGTTCACGTAGGCGCCATTCTTGAGCTTCGCAGGCGTGTCCCCGCCGAACTCGAGTTTCGCGCCTTCCTTGCGGCCCTTCTCGATCATGCCGAGGACCCGCTTCTGGTCGTCGCGTGTCACGAGCGGGCCCATGTTGGTCGCGGGATCGAGCGGATCGCCCGGCTTGAACGCGTCCTCGCCGAGCTCGATGAAGCGTTCGACGAATTTCCTGCGGATCGAGCGGTCGACCAGCAGGCGCGATCCCGCATTGCAGACCTCGCCCATGTTCGAGTAGATGCCGCGATACGCGGCGGTCACCGCGCGGTCGAGATCCTCGATGTCGGCCATGAAAACCTGCGGCGTCTTGCCGCCGCACTCGAGTGCAACATGCTTCATGTTCGACTGGCCCGCGTACTGCAGGATCAGCTTGCCGACGACGGTCGATCCCGTGAACGTGATCTTGCGGACTTCTTCGTGCAGCGCGAGCGCCTTGCCGGCTTCCTCGCCGAGGCCGTTCACCACGTTGAAGACGCCTGCCGGGCCGCCGGCCTCGACGAATAGCTCGGCGAGGCGCAGGCAGCTCAGGGGCGCTTGTTCCGCGGGTTTCAACACGACCGTGTTGCCGGCGGCGAGCGCGGGGGCGATCTTCCAGGTCGCCATCAGCAGCGGGTAGTTCCAGGGCGAGATCGCGCCGACGACACCATAGGGCTCGCGCAGCACCATGTGGACCACGCCGGACTCCGTGCTCGTGACCGCGCCGTCGACCTTGTCGATGCACTCGGCCATGAAGCGGATGGTTTCGACGACGGCCGGCAGATCGATGCCAATGACGTCGGCGATGGGCTTGCCCATGTCGAGTGTCTCGAGCACGGCGAGCGGCTCGGCGTTAGCGTCGACGAGCGCCGCGAACCGGTTCATGACTTCCATGCGCGCGCGCGGCGCCATCTTCGACCAGGCGCCGGATCGGAACGCCTTGCGGGCCGCCTGCACCGCGCGGTCGATGTCGGCCGCCGTGCCGGCCGAAACTTCCGCGATCGGCTCGCCCGTCGCCGGGTTGATGCTGGTAAAACGGCCGCCTTTCTTCGCGTCGACAAACTTGCCGTCGATGAAGAGCCGGGTTTCGGGCTTCTTCTGGGCTTTGGATGCAACCGCCTTCCAGCGGGTGTGGTCATGCTTGCTGACTGCCTGGATGCTCATTGGGCTTGCCTCGGTTGTGGGACGACGAGCGCATCGACGATAGCGCAGCCGTCCGCGTGCACGATGACGGGATTCAGGTCGATTTCGTCCAGCGCGTCGCCGAGCGCTGCCGCGAGTGCGGAGAAGCGGGCGGCGACGCGGCAAAACTCCGCGAGTGCGAGCGGCAATCGGTGCCGCCGGCTGTGGAGCAGGGGCGCGATGCGCAGCCGTTCGACGAGCCGCGCGGCCCCGGCGGCTTCGAAGGGCGGCACGGCGTACACCGCATCCGCGAGCGCCTCGACGTGCACGCCGCCGGCGCCGATCAATACGATCGGCCCGAACTGCGGGTCATGGATCATGCCGAGCAGCATCTCGACACCCTTCGCCGCGACCATGGGCGCCACCAGCACCCGCGCGTCGATTCGTTTCGCGAGGTCGCGATAAGCGGCAGCGACGGCTGTGCCGTCGGCGAGCGCGAGGTGTATGCCCTGCTGGTCGCTCTTATGGTCGAGGCCGCGCTTCGCGGTCTTGAGCACGACCGGATGGCCGATGGCTCGCGCCGCCGCAATCGCGGCCGATTCGCTTTCGACGATGGTGCCTGCGTTGGCGGGCAGACCGGCGTCTCCCAGCAGCGTCAGGGCGTCGTTCTCGTCGAATCGGCGTCGGTCGGCGAGTCGCGCCCGCATGCGCGCCAGCGCCGCCTGCGGAATCACGGGCGCGTCTTCGCGGGTGCGCGCTTTGAAACCGCGATGATCGAGGAGGTGGCGCACGCCACGGAGAAACGAAGTCATCCCATCCAGCACCGGAAATCCTTCGCGCGTCGCCTCGACGATCATGGGATCGGCCCCGGTGCCCTGGCGGTTTGCGACGAGAACGGCGGGCTTGCCCGAAACGCCATGCCCCGCGCGCAGATAGGTGAGGTAGTCGGCGAAGATGCCGCCGCCCGGGGCGCGGTCATGGATGACTGCGCCGATCGCGGCTCCCGGATCGCTCATGAGGGTGCTGAAGCACTGTTCCATCGTATGGTGGTAGTCGGGCCCGCCGGTGCTCCAGGCATCGAGCGGGTTCACCGCCGGCAGGCCCGGGTCGAGCAGCGCCTCGAGCTTCGCGGTCGACGCCGGCGAAAGCTGCGTCAGCGGCACGCCGTGGTCGCTCGCGAGATCGATCAGGAGCTGGCGTTCGCCGCCGGAGTCGTGGATCGAGACGAGTCCGCCATTGCCGACCGGGTGCGGCTGCGCAAACAGGATGAGCGTCGTCGCGAGCTCGTCCATGTCGCGCGCGCGGTGGACGCCGTAATAGTCGAAGATTGCGTCATAGACGGCGTCCTGGCCGGCGATGGCGCCGGAATGCGAAACCGTGAGCCGCGCGGAAAGCTCCGTGCGTCCGACTTTCAGCGCAACGATCGGGATGCGGCGATCGCGCGCCTTTTCGAAAGCGGCGACGAGGCCCGCGGGATTCCGCGCCGTCTCCATGAAGAGACCCACGGCGCGGGTCTCGGGCTGGTCGAGGGCGAAATCGAGGTACTCGTCCATGGCCACCGCGAGTTCCTGACCGGTCGAGACCACGAAGCTGAAGTCGATGCGCTCCTCGCTGTCGACGATGCCGCACATGCCGGAACCGGAGTGGCTGATGTAAGCGACGTTGCCGCCGCGCCGGTGCATGCGGGTGCGGAAGCCGCAGCCCCAGATGCCATCGACGAAATTGTAGAAGCCCATGCCGTTCGCGCCGCACACGACGAGTCCGGATTTCCTGATCTTCGCGAGCATCCGGTCGCGGAGCGGCGGGTCCGAATCGCCCTCGATGACGAGGGAGGACATCATCGTCGCGGCGCGGGCGCCATGAGCGATGACCTCATCAAGCGCCGCCTCGACGCGCGTGTCGGCGATGGCGAACATCACGTGTTCGACCGGCCCGGGGAGCGCGTCGAGCGAGGGATAGCAGGCCACGCCGAGCACCGACTTGCGGCCCGGGTTGACGGCGTAAAGGCCGCCCTCGTAACCGCCCTTCAATAGATTCTCGATCGTGTGGCGCCCGACGGTGCCTTCGCGCTCGGTCGCGCCGAGCACGGCGATCGACCGGGGACGGAGCAGGGGATCGAGCCGATGAGCCATGCCGGCCCCGCGCGAGGCGGTCAGAAATCCGCGGCGGGCGTCGCGCGCTTGCGTGGCGGATCCCAGAACGCGCCCTCGACGACCCGGCAGCGCGCCATCACGCGCGACCACTTGAGTTCGCGCTGGTAGTAGATCTCCGCCCACAGCTCGTCGCCCGGCCGGCCCCAGGGCATGTGCATGGACGCGTAGGCGATGTTGGCCTTTGCGGACGGCGACCACTCCGCCGAGGTCACGGTGCCGACGACATTCTTGTCCTTGTCGTAGATGTAGGCCGAACGCGCCGGCTTGTTGCCTTCGACATCGAGCTTGACGAAGCGGAAGCGCGAGCCTTTCTTCTTCTCTTCGAGCAGCGCGCGGCGGCCGTTGAAGACCGGCTTGCTGAAATCCACGAGCCATGCGAGATCGAGCTCCAAGGGCGAGCGCGAGCGGTCGAGCATGATCGCCTGGTCGGCCGGGTGGAAGTCGACCTGCGCCTGGATGAATCCCGCCTCGATGCGCGCCACTTCGAGCGCATGCGTGCCCATCGGCCGGATGCCGTGGTTGGCCCCCTTGTCGAAAAGCGCGTCCCAGAGATCGAGCGCGTGCGGCGGATCGATCCAGAGCTCGTAGCCGAGATCGCCCGTGAAGCCCGTGCGCGAGACCATGAGCTCGCTGCCGGCGAACGGGAAGTACCGGATGTCGAAGGGCTTCATCGCCTCTGCGCCCGTGCAGCCGATCGCCTTCAGCACGGCACAGCTAGTCGGGCCCTGGAGCGCAACCGCGGCGACGTCGTGCGTGTCCTCGACGATTGTCACGTCGAATCCGAAGGCCGAGCGGGTGAGCCAGTCGAGCTGCCGTTCCTGCGAGCACAGGCGGTAGACGCCCTCGCGCAGGTGGAAAATCGTGCCGTCGTCGATCACCTGGCCGTTGTCGTCGCACCAGACGCAATAGCCGACTCTCCCGGGCTTCAGTTTCGCGACGTCGCGCGTGACGAGCCGGTTCAGGAACGCGAGCGCGTCGGGTCCGGTGATCAGGTGCTTGGTCATCGGTGTCAGGTCGAACACGGCGCAGGCATTCCTAATTGCCGCGTACTCGAGCGCCTCGTCGAAGAAGGCATCGGCCGTCGTGTAGTCCTTCCAGCGGTGCCACTCGTTCAGCGTATTGAGCGCGGAAGTGCGCGGGTGGAACGGCGTCTCCCAGACGGCCTTGCGGAAGTGTTCCCTGTGGTTCATGGCGTCTTTGATGCTCATGCCGCACCCTCCGTGGCGAGTACCGCGTTCGCGGCGTTCCTTCCGGCAGATCCCATGACGCCGCCGCCGGGATGGCAGCCGGCGCCGCAGAGGAAGAGCCCCGCCACCGGCATTGCGTACTGCGCGGCACCCGGCACCGGGCGCATCATCATGAACTGGTCGAGCGCGAGTTCGCCGTGGTGCCAGTGGCCGCCCGTGATGCGGAATTCGCGCTCGATGTCCGCGGGCAGCAGAAGTTCGGAGCCGACGATCTGGCGGCGCAGGCCGGGCGCGTGTCGCTCCAGCACACCGAGCGTGCGTTCGAGCAGTTCGCGACGCGGTGCGTCGCCGCTCGCGCGCGGGTCGTAGGGCGCGTACAGCACGATCGCCGACAGCACGTGCTTGCCCGCGGGTGCGAGCGTCTTGTCATGGATCGAGGGAATCGTGATCTCGAGCGCCGGATCGTGCGAACACTGGCCGTACTTCGCATGGTCGAACGCATGTTCGAGGTAGACGAGGTCCGGGGAGATCACGAGGCGCTCGCCCGCGAGTTCGGAAGGCAGCCTTGCGAAGGCGGGCAGGGCATCCAGTGCGAGGTGCAGCTTGGCGGCCATGCCCTTCATTCGGACATGACGCACGCGGTGCACGAACCCGGTCTCCAGGTGGCGCGCACCCAATAGCCCAAGCAGTGTCCTGGCAGGATCGGCATTCGAGACGACGGTGCCGGCGGCGACCTTCTCGCCGCTCTCGAGCTCGACGCCGGAAACCTTGTCGCCGTCCAGCGTGATCCGCGCGACGGCGCTGCCGGTCCGGATGGTCGCGCCGGCGGCGCGCGCCGCGGCGGCCATCGCCTCGCTGATCGCTCCCATGCCGCCTTCCGGCAGCGACAGTCCCTCATTGCCGATGGCCAGGCCGCTCAGGCGGTGCAGCAGCGCGAGAACGGAGTTGTTCGAGCGCGGCCCGAGATTCGCGCCGAGCACGGCGTCGAGCGCGAGCGCGCCCTTCAAGAGCGGCGAATCGAACTTCTCTTCGAGGACGTCGAAGATGTTGATGCCGGCAATGCGCAGGAACTCGCGCATCGGCTCGCGTCCCATCAGGCGGATGTCGAGGCCGAGCTTTGCGGCGCCGATCAGGTCGGAGCGCCCGCCGCCGCCGAGCCGCGGTGCCTGCCGGTTGTGCTGCTTTGCGAGCACGCGCGCGAAGCGGAGCATCTGCGCGTGGTAGGCGGTGAGCGCCGAACGGTCGCTCTCCGGGAGCGTGCCCGACTCGAGCTTGCCGCCGTCGATCACGAGGTGATCGCCGACGGCCGCGAGAGCGACGGTCTTGAGGCCGGTCCGCGCCCACTTCAGGCCGTGGGAGGCGAGCTTCAGCTCGCGCGCGATGCCGGGATCGAGCAGGTAGGCGAGGTGCGAGCAGCCCGAGGCGCGGAAGCCCCTGGCGAACTCGCGGGTGACGGCCGCGCCGCCGACCTGGGCCGCGGCCTCGAGCACGATCACCTCGCGTCCTGCGCGGGCAAGATAAGCCGCGCAGACGAGGCCGTTGTGACCGCCGCCGATGATGACGATGCGGTTGCGGTCAGTCATCGCGCCAGCCCTCCGGCACGATGTTCGGGCGCCGCAGGTCCATCAGGATCTCGCGCGCCGCGTTGGCGCCCGGCGCCGCCATCACGCCGCCGCCCGGGTGCGTACCGGAGCCGCACATGTAGAAGCCCTTCACCGGCCCGCGGTACTGCGCATAGCCCGGGAACGGGCGATTGAAGAGCAGCTGGTCCATCGTGAGCTCGCCCTGGAAGATGTTTCCCTCGGTGAGCCCGACCTCGTTTTCGAGCTCGCGCGGCGTGCGGCATTCGACATGGCGCACGAGCGACTTGAAGTTCGGGCTATAACGCCCGATCTGGTCGAGCACCGTGTTCTTGAAGCCCTCGCGGTCGGCGTCGGTCCACTCGCGGCCGTGGATGAACGGCGGCACGTACTGCACGAACACCGACATGAAATGCTTGCCGGGCGGCGCCATGGTCGGATCCGTCATCGACGGAATCAGCAGGTCGAGATAGGGCTCTTTCGACCAGGTGCCATTCTTCCAGTCATCGTAGGCACGTTCCATTTTCTCGAGCGAATCGAGGAAGTGCATGTCGCCGTAGGCGAGGGGATTGTTCTTGCCGAGCGCCGGGAACTCCGGCAGGCCGTCGAGCGCGATGTTGAGCTTGCCGGACGAGCCGCGGATCTTCCAGTTCTTCGCCTTCTCGACGATGGCGGCCGGCAGGTCCTTCGGATCGAAGATCTTCGTGAACGTGCGCCGCGGGTCGAGATTCGAGACGACGATGTCGGCGTGGTATTCGGTGCCGTTTTCCGTCGCGACGCCCGCGACGCGGCCGCCCTTGACGATCACCCGCGCGACCGGCGCGTCGGTCACGATCTCGCCGCCGAAGGACTTGAACGAATTCGCGATCGCCTTCGAGACCGCGCCCATGCCGCCGCGCGCAAAGCCCCAGGCGCCGATCGAGCCGTCGACGTCGCCCATGTAGTGGTGCAGGAGCACGTAAGCCGTGCCTGGCGAGTAGACGCCCATCGCCGAGCCGATGATGCCGCTGCCGGAGAGGTGGCACTTGATGGCGTCCGACTCGAAATACTCGTTGAGGAAGTCGGCGATGCTCATCGAGTAGAAGCGCAGCGTGTCGTAGATGAACTGCTCGCCGAACTTGTTGAGCTCGCGCCCGAGGAAAAGCATCTCGCGCAGGTCGCGAGGCTTGAAAGAGGTCGGATCGGGCGGGGAGCGGAGCAGGAGCGGGCGGATGAACTTGCACTGGCGCATCACGTCGGTCGAGTACCGGTGGTACGCATCCGCGTCTCGCGGGTTGTGGCGGGCGAATTCGCGCCGTTGAACCTGCTCGTCCGTGTAATTGCCGAGGATGTCGCCGTTGCTGGTGATCGACACGCCGCCGCCGTAGGGCACGACCTGGAGGCCATGGCGCGCGAGCTCGAGGTCGCGGAAGAGCTCCGGGCGCAACAGGCTGCACACGTAGGAGCAATTCGAGTAGATCCAGCCTTTCTCGATTTCGCGGCTGACGGCAGCGCCGCCGATCCAGGGCATGCGCTCGACGACCAGGACCTTGAGACCGGAACGCGCGAGATAGGCGGCGTTCGTCAGGCCGTTATGGCCCGCGCCGACGACGATCGCATCGTATTTCGTCAAAGTGCCATCCCGGTCGTCCCGCGGGCGTTCCTGACCACGAGGTCGATGGCCGTCTCGAATCGCTGCAATGTCTCCCCCAGGCAGCGCTCGTCGTGCGCCTCACAGATGAACCAGGGTTCCCTCGAGTCCGGCTCGCAGAGCACACCGAGGTCGTGGAGGTGCGGGGCCAGTGCCTCGTAGAAAGTGTAATCGCTCGAGGCCCAGTCCCGGTAGTCGCGCGGGGGCTTCTCGCTGAAGAACAGGCCGCTCATGGAAGGGTGGCCGCTGAACGAATGCTTGATGCCGCGCTGCGAGAGAATCTGGCTCATGCCCGCGCGCAGTTTCGTTCCGTATTCGGCGATGGTCGCAAGGGCCGGCGTCTCGCCGAGGATCTCGAGTGTCTTTTCGGCCGCCGCGAGCGCGACCGAATGGCAGGTGAAGGTGCCCCCGTGGACGACTCCATTGCCGAACTTGCGCATGATGTCCTCGCGGCCGCAGCACACGGAGATCGGGTAGCCGTTGCCCATCGCCTTGGCGAAGGTGCAAATATCGGCTTTCACGCCGAAGAGTTCCTGGACGCCGCCGCGGGCGACGCGAAAACCGGTCTTGACCTCGTCGATGATCAGGAGAATCCCGTACTTGTCGCAGAGCGCGCGCGCATCGCGCAGGAACTCGCGCGTTGCCGAGATCGAGCAGCAGTTGCCCATGATCGGCTCGATGAGGAAGGCCGCGATCTGGTCGCCGTAGGCCTTGAACACGCTTTCAAGGCGGTCGGCGTCGTTCATCGGCACGGCGTGGATCAGGGCCCGCAGGACGTGGGGCACGCCCGCGCCGTAGGGGACGAGTTGCGGGTCGCCGTGTCCCGGGTGCCAGTCCTCGATGGCAGTGGTCCAGAGCGCGGCGTCGAACACGCCGTGGTAACCGCCCTCGATGACGACGTAGGAATCCTTGCCGGTGTAGGCGCGGGCGACACGGAGCGCTGCCATGACCGCTTCGGTGCCCGAGTTCGAAAAACGGACCAGCTCGGCGGCCGGGACCATGCTGGCGATCCGCTCGGCGACCGCAAATTCCCGTTCGGTGGAAAGGGCGAAGACGCCGCCGACTTCGATTCCGGCCCGGGCCGCAGCGTCCACGCGGGGGTCCGCATAGCCCAGGATGCAGGGGCCGTAGGCGAGCCGGTAGTCGATGTACTCATTGCCGTCGATGTCCGTCAGGCGGGCGCCCCTGGCCGACTTGACGTAGATGGTCTTGTCTTCACCCCAGTAACGGAAATTCGACGAAACGCCGAGCGGGAGGCGCCGGATGGCCTTCTGGAACTGGGCATTGGATTTCGCGAGGCTTCGGGTCATGGGGGCTGGCCTCCTGCCGTTCCGAGGGGTCGTTTTCCGGCCGCCTAGGGTCCCATAAAAGGGGACGCCCCGTCCATTTCCAGTGAATATGTGTTCATTCATTGGAATGGCCGCGCGAACCCGCTAATATGGCCCCTCCATGCGGGCGGCATTCTTGCCTAACTTTTTGAATCCAAAAGGATTTAGTTGAGCGCGAAACGTCAGCTCGCGGTCGTTCCGAGGCGCCGCACGGCGCCCCCGGAACAGCGCCGCGAGCAGCTCATCCAGGCCACGATCCGTTGCGTCGCCGATCGCGGCCTGGCCGATACGACGATCGCGACCGTTGCCCAGGAGGCGGGCCTCAGCCAGGGCATCGTCAACCTGCATTTCCGGGGCAAGGACGGGCTCCTGACCGAGACGCTTCGCTATATCGCCGACGAGTACCGCAATGCCTGCCGCGAAGCCGCCGAGGCGGCCGAGACTTCGCCTGTCGCGGGCCTCCTTGCAATGGTCGACCTCGACTTCCGGCGCACGATCTGCGCGCGGGATAAGCTCGCCGTCTGGTTTGCTTTCTGGGGGGAGCGCCGGTTCCGGCCGACTTATCGCCGGATCTGCGCTGAACGGGACAGGTCTTACGACGACATGGTGCGCGTGATGTGCGCGAAGCTCTGCGAGAGCGGCGACTACCCGGAGGTCGAACCGGCGCTCGTGGCCGACGGACTCTCGGCGCTGACCGACGGCCTCTGGCTTGATCTCCTCGTGCGGCCCGAATCCATGAGCCGCGAGCGAGCCAGGCGAATCACACTCTCGTATCTGGCGGACGCGTTCCCGCGGCACTTCAGCCAGCCCGAAGCCGTCGCGCGAGGCTGAGACCATGCAGATCGCGCTCGACGACAAAGCCCGGGCCTGGCGCGATCTCGCGGCGAAATTTGCGACCGAAGAGCTGATCCCCTGGGAAGTCGAGGCGGAGCTGCACGAGGGGCGGCTGCCAGCGGACGTGGAAAAGCGCCACAAGAATCTCGCGATCGAGCTCGGATTCAGCGGCATGGATGTGCCCGCCGCGCGCGGCGGCAGGCAGGCGCGGATCGTCGACCAGGTCGCGGTCTGGGAGCAGCTCGGGCGCGTGACGAATGCGCTTTGCTGGTGTTTCTCCGAGGCGCAGAGCTGGATGTTCGAGGCCTGTACGGAGCCGCAGATCGAGCGTTTCATCCTCCCGCTTATGAGCGGCAACCGGAAGGAGTGTTACGCGATCACCGAAAGCGGCTCCGGCTCGGACGTCGAGATCGAGACAACCGCGCGGCGCGCCGACGGCGGCTACCGGATTTCGGGCGAGAAGTGGTACGTCACGAGCGCGAACCACGCGGACTACTTCATCCTGCAGGCGCGGCTTGCAGACGGTCCGCACGCGGGCTCGGACTCGCTTTTCTTCATCGACCTGAATACGCCCGGCATCGAGCTCCTGCGGTCCCCGCTTTTCAGCCACACGTTCAGCGCGCATCACCCGACTTACCGCTTCACCGATGTCTTGGTGCCTGAGGAGCAGCGCCTGGGGCCCGAGGGCGACGGCATGCGGTTCTCGCACAGCTGGTTTCGCCGCGAACGGCTCATGATCGCCGCGCGCTGCTGCGGCGCCTCGGCGCGCCTGATCGAGGAGGCGACCGCCTTCGCCGGCAAGCGCAGGGCCGGCGGCGAGGCGCTGGTCGAAAAGCAGATGATCCAGGCCATGCTCGCCGACAGCGTGACGGAGCTCTGGGCCGCGCGACTGATCACTTACGAGGCGGCTCTCGCGCACGATCGCGGCGACGATCTCAAGTCGCTGCACGCCCGCTGCTCGATCGCGAAGCTCTATGCGTCGGAAGCGGCGAACCGCATCGCCGACCGCGCGCTGCAGATCTTCGGCGGACGCGGCTATATGCGGGAGAATTGCGCGGAGCGATTCTTCCGTGAGCTCCGCGTCGACCGCATCTGGGAAGGGTCCAGTGAGATCCAGCGCCTGATCATCGCGCGCGCCCTCATCAAGCGCGGGCTGGAGGGGATGTAGTCCGTGGAGCCTCCGTTGCCGGCACTCGTTGCGCTTACGGCGCTCCTGGCGGGGAGTGCTGCCGGGGCCGCTGAAGAAAAGGTGCTCAACGTCTTCACCTGGCCGGATTACATCGCGCCGGACACGATCGCGAACTTCGAGCGCGAGTACGGAATCAAGGTCAACTACGACGTCTACGATTCGACCGAGATGGCCGAAGCGCGCCTCCTGGCCGGCCGCACCGGCTATGACGTCGTGGCACACGCAGAACGCTACTCCGCGCGCCTGATCCCGATCGGGGTCTACCAGCCGCTCGACAAGTCAAAGCTTCCCAACCTGAAGAACCTGGATCCCTGGGTGCTAGAGACGCTCGACTCGGCGGACCCGGGCAATCGTTACGGCGTGCCGTATCTCTGGGGGACCACCGGTTTCGCCTACAACGAGAAGATGATTCGCGAGCGCATGCCCGACGCGCCCGTCACGAGCGGCGACATGCTTTTCAGACCGGAAGTCGTCAAGCGATTCGCGGATTGCGGCGTCACGTTTCTCGACGAACCGACCGACGTGATTCCCGATGGCGCTGGTCTACCTGGGCCACGACGCGAACAGCCTCGACCCGGACGATCTTGCGGACGTCGAGCGCCTGCTAAAGGGCGTGCGCCCATACATCCGCTACTTCAGCTCGGCGAAGATGCTGATCGACCTGCCGAACGAGGAAGTCTGCATTGCAATGAGCTGGTCCGGCGATTACGCGCAGGCGATGCTGCGCGCGCAGCAGGTCGGTCGGCCCGTGCCGCTCGCGTACACCACGCAAAGAGAGGGCACGCTCGCCTGGTTCGACCTGTGGTTCATCCCGTCCGACGCACCGCATCCCGAAAACGCCCATCTATTCCTCAACTACCTGATGCGTCCCGAGGTCGCGGCGGCGATCAGCCTCGAGACACGCTATGCGACGCCGAACCTGAAAGCGATACCGCTGCTGCCACTCGCGGTGCGGAATGACCCGGCGGTATTTCCGCCCGAGTCCGAGAAACAGAAGCTCTTCAAGGGCGTGATCCACGACCCGCTCGACGAGCGCAGGCGCTCGCGCCTGTGGTCGCGGGTAAAGACCGGGCTGTGAGCGACGCGGCTCCAATCGGCGCTCGTCCAGGTCCGCGAAGTCACCAAGCGGTTCGACGGCGTGACCGCCGTCGACAGCGTGTCGCTCGACATCCTGCGTGGAGAACTCTTTGCGATCCTCGGCGGTTCGGGATGCGGCAAGACCACACTGCTGCGGATGCTCGCCGGCTTCGAGCAGCCGACTTCGGGCCGCATCCTGATCGACGGTGTGGACATGACGGAGGCTCCGCCCTACGAGCGCCCGGTCAACCTGATGTTCCAGTCGTACGCGCTGTTTCCGCACATGACGGTCGAGCAGAACGTCTCCTACGGCCTGAAGAAGGAGCGCGTGCCGGCCGCGCAGATCCGCGAGCGCGTCGCGGAGATGCTCGCGCTGGTCAAGCTCGGACCGCTTGCGGCGCGCAAGCCCGACAAGCTCTCGGGCGGCGAGAAGCAGCGCGTCGCGCTCGCGCGCGCGCTCGTCAAGCGGCCGAAACTCCTGTTGCTCGACGAGCCGCTCGCGGCGCTCGACAAGAAGCTCCGCGAGCACACGCAGTTCGAACTTGCGAACCTGCAATACCAGCTCGGCACGACGTTCGTCGTGGTCACGCACGACCAGGACGAGGCCATGACGCTCGCGAGCCGCATCGCGGTCATGGCCGAGGGCCGGATCGCCCAGGTCGGAACGCCGGCCGAGGTGTACGAGTATCCGGCCAACCGCTACGTGGCCGGCTTCGTCGGCAACATCAACCTGATCGAGGGCCGCGTGACCGGCTGCGGCAAACGGCCGCCTGACGCTGCGCTCGGACGCGCTCGAGGCCGATCTCTCGCGTCGCCTGCGATGACCCGGGCGCCTTGAACGGCGAGGTCATGCGTCGCCGTGCGTCCCGAGAAAATCACGATCAGCCGGCAGGCGCCCGAAGGGACGGATCGCAATGTCGTCAAGGGCATCGTGCGCGACCTCGGATACTTCGGCGACCAGTCGCTGTATCGTATCCGCACGAAGAGCGGCGTCATCCTGCAGGTGAGCGCCCAGAATCTCCGGCGTTCGGCAAAGCTCGTCATCGAATGGGACGACGAAGTGTTCCTGTCCTGGGAAGTCGGCAGCACCATACTGCTACGCTCATGAGCGAAACGGAAAACGGCAACGGCGAACACTCCCTGCGCTGGCTGCGCAGGGCGGTCGCGGTGCCGTACTTCTGGCTGCTGCTTTTCTTCCTCGCTCCGTTCCTGATCATCCTGAAGATCAGCGTCGCCGAGCCCATCGTCGCGCAGCCGCCGTTCACGCCGCTCCTCGAATGGGGCGCCGCGGGCTTCGAGGGATTCCGCATCACGCTCTCGAACTTCGCCTTCCTTTTCCAGGACGGGTACTACGGAATCATCTATGCTCGCGTCCCTGAAAATGGCGGCGATCGGGACGCTGTTCTGCCTGCTGCTCGGCTATCCGATGGCTTATTTCATCGCGCGCCAGCCGCCGCGCCGCCGGCAGATGTTCCTGCTCGCCGTGATCCTGCCGTTCTGGATCTCATTCCTGCTCCGCGTCTATGCGTGGATCGGGCTCCTCAACAACCGCGGGCTGATCAACGAGTTCCTGCTCTGGGCCGGCGTGATCGACCGCCCGCTGCCCATGCTCTACAACGATTTCGCCGTCTATCTCGGCATCGTCTATTCGTACCTGCCATTCATGATCCTGCCGCTCTATGCGAACCTCGAGCGGCTGAATCTCGACCTGCTCGACGCCGCGGCGGACCTCGGCGCGCGGCGCTGGCAGGCCTTCATCGACGTGACCCTGCCGCTTTCGGTCCCGGGCATCATCGGCGGCTGCCTGCTCGTGTTCATCCCGGCAGTCGGCGAGTTCACCATCCCGGCGCTCCTCGGCGGCGCCGACACGCTGATGATCGGCCGCGTGCTCTGGGACGAGTTCTTCATCGCCCGGGACTGGCCGGTTGCGTCGGCGGTGTCCGTCGTGCTGCTGCTCCTGCTCATTGCGCCGATCATGTGGTTCCAGCGGCTCCAGAGCCGCGAACACGAGGCAGCGCAATGAGGACCCGGTCATTGCCGCTCATGGCGATCGTCGCCTTCGGTTTCGCGCTGCTGTACGTGCCGATCATTTCGGTCGTCGTCTATTCGTTCAACGATTCGCGCCTCGTGACGCTCTGGGGCGGTTTTTCGCTGCGCTGGTACGTGAGCCTGCTGCACGACGAAAAACTGCTCGGTGCGGCGCTCCTGAGCCTGCGGATCGCGGTCATGAGCGCGACCTTCGCGACCGCCCTCGGCGCGATCGTTGCGCTGGCCCTGCACCGCGTCGCGCGCCTGCGCGGCCGGCTGCTGCTCTCGGGAATGATTACGGCGCCACTCGTCATGCCGGAGATCATCACGGGACTCTCGCTCCTGTTCCTCTTCATTTCGATGGCGAACCTGATCGGCTGGCCGATGAATCGCGGCGCTGCGACCATCACGATTGCCCACATCACGTTCTCGATGGCCTATGTCGTCGTCGTCGTGCGCTCGCGCCTCTCGGCCATGGACGACTCGCTCGAGGAGGCCGCGATGGATCTCGGCGGCCGGCCGGTGGCGGTGTTCTTCGACGTCACGGTGCCGATGCTGCTGCCGGCGCTCGTTTCCGGCTGGCTGCTGGCGTTCACACTCTCGCTCGACGATCTCGTGATCTCGAGTTTCGTCTCCGGTCCGGGTGCGACGACGCTGCCCATGCTGATCTTCGCAAAGGTGCGCCTCGGCGTGACGCCGGACATCAATGCGATCGCGACGATCATCATTGCGCTCGTTGCGATTGCCGTCGCGATCGCTTCGATCGTGTCGAACCGGCGCCGCCCCATGGAGGTGAATTGATGGCAGAATCACTGGAAGGCTACCGGCAGGGCTACGCGCTGCCCGGCAGCGTGTACCGCGATGCCGAGGTCTACGAGCAGGAAATCCGCCATATCTTCCTGAAGTCCTGGCTCTACGTCGGCCACCAGAGCCAGGTCCCGGAAAAAGGCGACTACTTCCTGTTCGAGATGGCGGGCGAGTCGGTCATCATCGTGCGCGACGCGCAGGGCGGCATCAACGCTCTGCTGAATGTGTGCCGCCATCGCGGGTCACGGATCTGCGACACGGCGACGGGCCGCGAATCGCGCCTCGTGTGCCGCTATCACGGCTGGACCTACGGACTCGACGGGTCGCTGAAGGCCGCGGCGCGCACGCCGGAGGGCTTCGACCGGGCTCAAGCACGGCCTGCGCCGGCTGCAACTGCGCGTGTTCGACGGCCTGATTTTCATCAACTTCGACGAGAATCCGCCGAACTTCGACGCCTTCGAACACGACATGGCGGGTCCGATGCGCCCTTACGCACTCGATCGGGCGCGCGTCGCACACCGGCAGAACTACCCGATTGCGAGCAACTGGAAGCTCGCTGTCGAGAACTACTGCGAGTGCTATCACTGCCAGCCTGCGCACCCGGAGTACTCCATCGGTCACGGGCGCGCGATCCCGAGGGGCGAGTGCTCCACAATGCTCAATGAAGTGATGGCGCGTGCACCGGCGGTCGGCCTCACGCAGGACCATGTGAACCATTCCTGGCTCCACGCCGAGCATTTCGGCCTCGAGTACAGCTTTGACCGCTACCCGCTGCTCCGTGGCCACCAGACCGGCAGCCGCGACGGCAAGCCGGTGGCGCCGCTCCTCGGCACGATCACCGGCTACGACGGCGGCACGACGGACCTGCACCTCGGCCCCATGACCTTCGGGCTCGCGTATTGCGATCACGTCGTGCTCTATCGCTTCACGCCGCGCGGCCATTACCTGACGGACTGCGAGATAACCTGGCTCGTCAACGAGAAGGCCGTCGAGGGAAAGGACTACCAGCTCGCCGACCTCATCTGGCTGTGGGACGTGACGACGATCGCCGACAAGCGGATCATCGAGCGCAACCAGGCGGGCGTCGATTCGCGCTACTACGTACCCGGGCCGCTGTCGCCGATGGAGGCGTTCACGCAGGATTTCCTGAACTGGTACGTTTCGGCGATGCAGGGCGTCGCCGGCGGTTTGCCCGGGCGTCGGGCTGTGGGTACTATCGATCGATTGCGGAGGGGAACGACATGACTGACCCGAATCGCGCAGAGTCGCCTGCAGCTTCTACAGTCGCTGGCGGCGGCAGTCTCAGCGGCGCTGTCGATGGCCGCAGGATCCGCGGCGGCGCAGGAGACCACGGCCCTCGACGAGGTCATCGTCACCGCGACCAAGCGTGCCGAGAGCATGCAGGACGTTTCCCAGTCGATAAAGGCCTTCGACACGAGCGCCATCGCGATGCGCGGGCTGCAGCAGATCGACGACGTCGCGAAGTACATCCCGGGCCTCTCGCTCGCGCAGCGCCAGCCCGGTGGCACGACCCTCGTTTTCCGCGGGGTCGCGAGTTCCGGCATCGAATTCGGTGGCGTTTCGTCTTCGGCGCTCTATCTCGACGAGCAGCCGATCACGCAGAGCGGCCGCAGCCCCGACCCGCGCTTCATCGACATCGAGCGCATCGAGGCGCTGCGCGGCCCGCAGGGCACGCTGTACGGCGCGAGCTCCCAGTCCGGGACGCTGCGTGTCATCACCAACAAGCCGGACCCGTCCGGCTTCGACGCCTGGGCCGACGGCCGAGGTGAACTCCGTCGACGGCGGCTCGGAGGGTTACGACCTCAGCGCCATGGTCAACCTGCCGCTCGGCGAGCGCGTGGCTCTGCGCCTCGTTGGATTCACGGCGGAAGACGCGGGCTACATCGACAACGTGCTCGCACAGAGCCAGGGCGCGGAGGCCTTCGACAACTCGGACGTCGTCGAGGAGGACATCAACAGTGTCCGGACCAATGGCGGACGCGCGGCGTTGCGCTTCGACATTACCGAGAACGTCGACCTCACGCTCGGCGCCGTCTACCAGGACGTCCCGACCGACGGGCACAGTGACATCAACGTGGCAAGAGGGCGATTCGAGGAGCTGGGCGACCTGCAACAGGCGCGCTTCGAGAACGAGAGCCTCGACGACGAGTGGTACCAGCTCGCGCTGACGTTCAACGCCTCGCTGGCGTTCGGCGACCTGGTGGTGGCCGGCTCTTATTTCGACCGCAAGTTCGCCTACGAGGCGGACGCGACGGACTACGAGTTCAGCCTCAATTGCCCGGCCTACGACACATCCGATCCTCCGATCGCGAATCCGCCGCCGCCCTTCTGCGCGCCGAACTACACCTCATACGACTGGGCAGGCGACCCGCACGGCTTCGCCACGAACAACGAAGACATCGAGATCGAGACCCTCGAAGTCCGCCTGCAGTCGAACAACGACGCCGAGAGCCGCTGGTCATGGCTCGCGGGCGCGTTCTACAGCAAGGAGACGGGACACACCGAGTTCGGCAGCTTCATACGGGATTACGCGGGCACGCCGGCGTTCGCCTACTTCAATGATTACGAGGTGAACGAGCTGAGCGGCATCCCGCTTCCCGCGACCGACCAGTGGTGGCAGGGGATCTACGACACCGACCTCGAGCAGCGGGCGTTGTTCGGGGAGGTCGGCTTCGACGTCACGGAGAACTTCACCATCACGGCCGGCGGCCGGTGGTTCGAGTACGACACGAAGTTCCGCCTGCGACAGAATGTCGCCGCCCGGCTCCACATGGTTCAAGTTCCTCGACGACACCGTCGATACCGACGAAAGCGGTTCCGTCATGAAGCTGAACCTCTCCTACCGCATCGACGATGACCGCATGGTCTACGCGACCTACTCGGAAGGCTTCCGCAACGGCGGCAACAACCCCGTGCGCCCGAATTCGGTCCTGCCGCGCGAGTTCGGCTCGGACCAGCTCGACAACTATGAGATCGGCGCGAAGACGGAATGGCTGCAGAACCGCCTGCGCTTCAACATCGCGGCTTATTACATGGAGTGGAACGACTTCGCCGTCCAGATCGAGGACCCGCAGGACAACGTCTTCCAGCTCGGCTACGTCAACCTCCCGAACGCCGAGATCCCGGGCTTCGAGGCCGAGCTCACTTACCTGGTCAACGACGCCTGGCAGATCGACGCGACGGTGGGCTACAACGACGCCGAGATTTCCGAGGCGACCGTCCTGACGCTGGAGGACGGCGTCGGGAACCAATTCCTCGTCCCGGTCGCGGACGGCGCACGGCTCCCGCTGACACCGGACTGGAGCGCCTCGCTCGGCGTCGAATGGCGCCCGCGCGGGGAACTGCTCGGCGCGCAGCCTTTCGTGCGCGCGGACCTCGCCTACGTCGGCGAGGTGGTGACGAGCCTCGAGGGCATCCAGTCGGTCATCAATGCGGGCGACGTGGTGACGCAGGACGCCTACGACACGGGCGATTTTCGCTTCGGCCTCGAGGGAGAGGCCTGGAGCGGAGCGTTCTTCATCCGCAACGTCTGGGACGAGCGGGCCGTCACCTTCAGCAACAACCGCTGGGCCCAGCCGCGCATGTCGATCATCCAGCCGCGCACCTACGGAATCCAGTTCCGCTACGATTTCTGATGCGCGCATGGACATAGGCGTTCCGGTCCGCAACTTCGGTCAGGTCGACATGGCGGCGCTCGGCGCCGCCATCCTCGCTCAGGACGATGCGGCCTGGAACGAGAACGTCCAGCGCCAGAAGGACTACGAAGTCCACGAACAGACGCGCTCCATCGTGCTGCTGTTCGCGAACGTCGAGGACTGGCCCGCGATCGAGGTGACGAAGCAGCCGGGCTGGGACCGGCTCGCGGAGGTCGCGGTGCCGGTCATGCACGAGATCATCGGCAAGTTCTACCCGCCTGGCGGCACCATCATCCGTGCGATGGCGGCGAAATTGCTGGCGGGCGGGCGCATCGTCCCGCACCGCGATTCACACCCGTCGTTCGGCGCCGGCCACCGCATCCACGTGCCGATCATCACGAATCCTCGAGTGCGGTTCATGATCGACGGCCGGCCCTTCCAGCTGCAGGTGGGGGAGGCCTACGAGATCAACAACCAGAAGGTCCACAGCGTCATGAACAAGGGCGCCGAGGACCGGATCAATTTCATATTCGACTACCTGCCGCCGGGTGCGATTCCGGGGCGTGCATCGCCGCCCGCCGCCCGTGCGGCGCGGTCTCCGGGCTCGTAGCGGCGATAGCGGTCGCGGATCGGCTCGATCACGGCGATCAGCTCGCCGAGTTTGCCCTCGTAGTTCCGCCAATGGCCGATCGACCGGTCATAGATCGGTTGCCTCACCTGTTCCGAGCTCGGCGTGCGCACAGGCCGGTCGCTCTCATAGAAACGCAGGCAGGCGTCTTCCCAGGGCAGCCCGCAGAATTCCAGCAGCCGCCGCACCTGCGGCTCGAAGTCGGCGACGACTTCTTCGTACTGCATCGTCAGCACACGGCCGGGCAGGACGCGCGCCCAGTGGTCCATCATCCGCTGGTACTGCAGGTAGTACTCGCCGATCTCGGTCAGGTCGTAGGTGAAGTTCTGGCCTTTCGCGAACAGCTGGCGGTAGCAGGAGAGACAGGCGTCGAGCGGGTGGCGGCGCGCGTCGATGATCTCTCGCGTTCGGCAGAATCAGTGAGATGAATCCGACGTTCGGGAAATTGTTCGGCATCTTGTCGATGAAGCGCGGTGCGGCGCTGCGTCGATGCATGCGCGCGAGTTCGAGGTAATCTCCGCCCAGCCTTTCCAGGTGCGCCGGCGCGAGCTCGTGCATCGATTCCGGATAGTTGACACCTTCGGCGTGATTGCGGTTGAGCGAGGTCGCCATGCGGCCGATGTAGGGCAATTCGCTCGTGCCTTCGACCTGGCTGTGGCTCGCGAGGATCTGCTCCAGGAGTGTCGAGCCCGACCGCGGCAGGCCGAGAATGAAAATCGGCGAGGAGTCGGAGTGTCCCGCATCCGCCTTCGAGGCGAGGAACTCGGCGGTGTAGGTGCCGACGAGCCGGTCGTTCATGACCTCGGTCTGCACCGGGTCGTAGTGCACCTCGGATCTCTGTTTTTCGTTGCCGCGCCGGTAGAAATCCCAGGCGCGCGCGAAATCGCCGCGGTCTTCGTGTGCCTTGGCGAGGGCGAACAGGAAGTTCACCTCCGACTGCACGCTCGCTTCCGCTTCGACTTCAGCATCCGTATCTGCGGTGGCGGCACGCTTCTCCATCTCGGCAACCATCGCGTCGTCGAAGCGGTAAGTCTTGAGGTTGGCGAGGCTCCAGTAGGTTTCGCCGAAATGCGGCGCATGGCGGATACAGTCGTTGTAGGACGCGACGGCCTCCTCGTATTCGCCGACGGCCTTCAGGACGTGGCCGAGACCGAGAAGAGCTCCGATATGACCGGGCCGCCGCATCAGGCATTCGCGATAGGAATCGATAGCCTCCTGCGTGAACGAGGCGCGGGCGAGCGTTCCGGCGCGCAGGTAATGCGCCTGCGCCTGCGACGGATCGAGCGCGATCGCGCGGTCGAAACACTCGAGCGCCTCGCCATAGCGGTCCTGGTTTTTCCGGAGCCGGCCCAGGTCGAGTATCGCCAACTGGAAATCCGGCGCGATCGAGATCGCATGTTCGAGCAAGTTCTCCGCGTCGTCGGCGTGGCCCATCTTGACCGCGATCAGCGCGAGCAGGCGCATCGCATCGACGTTGCGCGGGCTCCGGCGCAGCACCTGCCGATAGAGGCGTTCGGCCTCTTCGATGCGGCCCTCCTTGTGGTGTTCTGCGGCCAGCGCCATCAGGCGCCGCTCCGGAGAGAGCGCGAAGCATTTCTCGAAAGCTGCGTCGGCTTCCGGACCGCGCCGGAGCAGCGCGAGCGTCTTGCCGAGCGTGAACCACGCGCGCTCGAGCGTCGGATCGAGACGCGTCGCGCGCTCGAGGATCGGCAGCGCGTCGGCGGGACGGTTCGCATGCACCAGCAGATGCCCAAGATCCTCGTGGGGTTTCGCGAAGGTGGGCGCGGCGGCAATGACCGCGCGCAGCGTCGTCTCGGCCTCTTCCCCACGATCCATCTTGACGAGGAGGGCGCCGAGAAGTGCCTGGATGTTCACGTCGCGCGGATAACGCACGAGCGCCGCGCGGCAACGCGCCTCGGCCGCCCCGAAGTCACCGGCATCGATCAGGCCGAGGGCCTGGTCGAATACCGACTTGGGAGCGAGCGGCGAGTTCATCGGGTGGCGAGGAACCGGATCAACGCAGCGTGCGCGGCGATACGGCGCTCGAGTGGCAGCGCCGAGGCCGGCGTCTCGAATACGAGAACGGTCTTTGCGGCGGGCCCGGGAAGCTCCCGGCCATTCGCCAGCACGCGCGGGGCGCTCATCAGCTCGTCGATCGAGCTGTCGACCACGGGGCCGATGATGCCGTCCCGGATCGGCTCGTCGAACCGCGTGTTGCCGGTCATCCGGATCGGGACGCCATTCGCTCGAAGCACGCCGACGGCGTCGATCGCGAGCGCATCCTTTTCGCCTTCCTTGCCCTGGGAGTAGACATAGCCCTCGTCGATCAGGTTGTCTTCATGCAGGTCGATGCTGACTAGCACCGGATAATCGTTCTGGACCCTGAGAATGAACGCGGTGATCGCATCGGCCTCGCGACTTGATGCGGCTGCTGCGCGCGGCCTGCCCGGGTCCTCCGCCAAGGGCAACAGGTGAGACGAATCACCGACACTCTGGCCGTCGACGTTCTCTGAGTAGACAGGGACGTTCAGGTAACGCCAGTTGCGCGCGTAGCCCTGTGGGTTCAAGAGCGGCAGGAGGACGACGGGTCGCCGCTCGCCGAGTCGCGCGATGTCGTCGATCGCGGAGGCGATCGCATTCGGTCCCGCGGGCTCTTCGCCGTGAATTCCCGCGAGGATCCAGACGGCGGGCCCTGCGGCCGGCGAACGAAGCGCGATGACGGGCAGCGGTGCCGTGGTTCCTGCGGGCTGCGACTGGAGGATGAGTTCCGCTTGCCATCCCCGATCGATGAGGCTGAGGAAGTCGCGATAGAGCGATTCGATGGGCGCGCGCCCATCCGCATGAGTCGTCACGCCCTTCGGCGGCGCAAGGCCGGAATCCTGACTCGGGCCGGTTAGCGTCAAGGCGGCCCAAAGCACGAGCGATCGCATGGCCGAATGGTGGCAGACACGTCCTGCCGACGCCACCGCACGGATCGCCGCATTGCCATTGAAACGTCCGATGCGGCTGCCTAGCGTTGTCGCGTCCATCACGGGAGTGCCCGCCATGCTGCGATCCGCCATTGCCCTGATCCTCTTCGCAAGCGCCGCCGTATCCGTGGCGGACAACCCGGAAACGATGGCCGAGCGCTCCCAATCGAAGGCGCGCGAGGTGCTCGACCGCGCGGTCGCCGCCAACGGCGGCGCCGAGGCGCTCCGCGACGTCGAAGTCGTGCGGCTCCGGCTCACCGGCCAGACCTATCCGCGCCTGCAGATGACCACGCCGGCACCGCCCTTCGAAGGCGGGAAATTCGACGAGACGCTTCTCGTCGACCTCGAGAACAACCGACTGCGGCTCGAGCAGAAGACCGGCGGGTTCGGGTTCGATGGCGACAACACCGTCGCGATCGTCGCCGGCGAGGGCAACGCCTACGACAATCGCGCGAAAACCGTCACGCCGATCCCGGCCGAGCAGGCGACCCAGCAGCAATTCATCCAGTACCATCGCCGCCTGCCGAACCTGCTGCTGCGCCAGGCGCTCGACCGAACGAATTCACTTCGCTATCTCGGGGAGGATCAGTTCGAGGGCCGCCGTCACGAGGTCGTGACCTTCGTCATGCCGGATACGCAACAGATCGCTCTTTACATCGATTCAGCCACTGGACTGATTTCGAAGTACGAATTGATCTTCGTGGATTCGCTGACCGGAGAGGAGGCCTCGGAGATCATCTTCAGCGACTACCGCAAGGTCGGCGACTACCAGGTGCCTGCCCGCTGGAGAAATCGGCAGGCGGGTGAAGTGACTGCGGACTACGCAGCGCAGGTCGAGCTCAATCCGGCGATTACCGACGACTCCTTCCGCGTCTCCGCCTCGGGCTATACGCCCGTAAAGCCGGTGCCGACCAATCTCGAGGAGAAGGTGGACAAGCTCGGCGAGGGCGTCTACGTGATCCAGAACGTCGCCGGCCAGAACCAGAACACGCTTGCGGTGGGCTTTTCAGATTACGTGGCCGCCGTCGAAGCGCCTGGTTCGAGCGACGGCGCCGATGCGGTCATCAAGCGCATCAAGGAGCTCTTCCCCGGCAAGCCGATCCGCTACGTTGCCATGACCCATCACCACGGCGATCACATCGGCGGCATGCGCAGCTTCATCGCCGAAGGCGCGACCGTCATCACCACGGCCGCGAACCAGCCGGTCATCGAAGCGATGACGGCTGCGAAGCAGAATGACCGACTCGCCAGGAATCCGCGCAAACCCCAGTTCCTCCTGCTGGAGGGCGGCAAGCGGGTTCTGCAGGACGGGACGCGCCGGCTCGAGCTCATCGACATCGGCCCGAATCCGCACGCACGCGAAATGGTCATCGCCTGGCTGCCCGCCGAGAAGGTCGTATTCCAGGGCGACCTCTTCTTCGTGCCGAATAATGATGCTCCTTTCGGGCCGCCCCAGCCGTCGACCGCGTCCTTTGCGCAAAGGCTGAAGGAACTTGGTCTGCCGGTTGAACGCATCGCAGCCGTGCACGGCGATACGGCGGCCATCGAGCAGTTCCGGGGCGCCACCGCGATCGCGCACTAGCCTCGAGGCGGCGCGGTTTCCGCGCTGCCTATGAATGGCTTACAGTCCGGTTCGGCCAGAACCGGGTTGCAGGCATGGGCGCATTGCGTATCGTCAAGCTGATCGGCGCCACAATCGGGCTCGGCCATTCGGCCGACTCGTTCGCAACCGGCTATCGGTCCTCGCTTTCACCCATCGTGCTCGGCGGCTGCGGGCGATCCGGCACCACGCTCCTCAGGATGATGCTCGATTCGCACCGTCGGATCTGCTGCGGCCCGGAGTCGAGCGTCTTTCGACGTCGGCCACTCGACCCGTCGTATCTTGCCGTCCGCTTTGGCTTTGAGCCCGCCGAGGTCGGGGCGATCGACGACCGCGCCCGCTCGCGACCGGAGTTCATCGACGGATTTGCGGCGCTCTGCATGGAAAAAGCCGGCAAGTCGCGCTGGGCCGAAAAGACGCCGCGCAACATCAGCCGCATCGGCGCGATATTCCGCTGCTTTCCCGAGGCGCGCTTCGTGCACGTGCTGCGCGACGGTCGGGACGTCGCCTGTTCGCTACGCACGCACCCACGCCATCGCGTCGAGAATGGCAAGCTCGTTCCGCTCAACAACTGGAAGGCGATCGCCGGCTGCGCGCGCCGCTGGCGCGACGACATCGAAGACTCACGGCCCTTCTGGTCCGACCCGCGGTTTCACACGGTTCGCTATGAGGACCTCGTGCTGAACGCGCGACCTGTGCTCGAGAGGCTCATGGCCTTTCTCGGGGAACCCTGGGACGAGGCGATGCTCGAGCACGCCGGCGCCGGAGCGCCGTTCCGGGATGTCACCCGGTTCGCGCAGAGTCCCGAGGCACTTGCCGCCGTCAGCACGGCTTCGCTCAGCCGCTGGCAGCGCGACCTCGACGCAAAGGACCGCCGCATCTTCAAGCGGATCGCCGGGCCGCTGCTGGTTGAACTCGGCTATGCCGACGGCGAGGGCTGGTAGCCCCGAATATTGCGGGAAATCTAGGCGTCTGAGACCTTGAACAGCCGCCAGGTGCCGGGAACGCCCTTCAGTGTCGTGACACCACGATCCTCGAAACCCATGCCCGCGCCCACCACCAGGTCGGTCACCGTACCGGAGACCAACACTTCGCCGGGCCGGGCGAGCGAAAGCACCCTCGAGGCGATGTGGACCGCAATGCCACCGATCTCCTTCGTCCGGCGCTCGATTTCACCCGTATGGATTCCGGCACGAATCTCGAGCCCGAGTATGCGGATCTCGTTTCGGATTCGCGTGGCACAGTGAACAGCGCGCGCCGGCCCGTCGAAAGTCGCAAGGAAGCCATCGCCGGTCCGCTCGATTTCCCGGCCCCTGAAGGCGGCCAGATTGCGCCTTACGATTGTGTCATGGGCGGCGCGAATCTCAAGCCAGCGCGCGTCACCGATTTCCGCGGCGCAAGCGGTGGATGCCACTATGTCGGTAAAAAGTACAGTCGATAGCTCGCGGTCCGCGGGCGAGCTGGCGCGCATGCCAGTCAGGAATTCCTGGATTTCGTCGAGCACTGGACCGCACTGGGGTGTATGGAATGGGAAGCAGTCGGCGCCGGGCAACTCGACAAGCCGTGCGCCTGGAATGTGTTTCGCCAGATACCTGCCCGACGCCAGGCGGTAATGTTGATTGTCGCGGCGATGGAGCACGAGCGTTGGCACTGAAATCGCCGGCAGTATGGAGCGCACGTCCAGATTCAGGACCCACCGGTACATGCGTGCCGCGGCCCCCGGCGGCATCGCAAGCCGCTGGATTCGCATGAACCATTCCTGCATGTGGGCATCTTCAGCAATGCTCGGCGCGGTCATTGCGAGCATTTCCGGGTCTTGTCCCCAGTGCTGCTCGTAGAGGGACAACAGCTTCTCGAGTGTCGCATCGGGCATGCCGAACGGGTAGTCCGGCGCGCGCCGCCAACGGGCAAAGGTATTGACCAGCACCAGGGCGGAGGCGCGGCCAGGATAGGTCGCGGCGAGCATGACCGCCATGGGACCGCCCTCTGCGTCGCCGACCATCGCGACCTGGCTCGAACCGACGGCATCGAGCGCAAGTAAGGCGTCGTCCATCCACTGTTCAAGAGTCGGCAGCTCTGCGAGTGGCACGGGATCCGAGACTCCGGTGCCGCGCTTGTCAAAGCATATGACGCGACCGATCTTCGACAAGCGCCGGAAATAATAGGCGCAAGAAGGCTCGTCCCACATGGCGTCGATATTCGTCGCCCAGCTTGGGATGAACAGGATGTCCCGTGGCCCGTCGCCGAAGACCTGGTAGGCGACGTAGCCGTCGCTTGACTTTGCATAGTGGGTTTTCGGTCGCACAAAGGGTCCCAGGCGCCGGCCAATGTTCGGCTTCGTGTGGCGTCATATTAGCTTTATCAGAAGGCGTTTCGATCGCGCAGGAAGATGGACAGGGTTCTGAACAAAATCCGGATGTCCAGACCCAAAGACCAGTTATTGAGATATTCCAGGTCGAATTGCACGCGCCGATACATCAACTCCAGATTGACGGTCTCTCCGCGCAGCCCGTTGACCTGAGCCAGTCCGGTGATTCCGGGGCGCACCTTGTGGCGCAGCATGTATCCGGATACCAGCTTGCGGTAGTGCTCGTTGTGCGCGACTGCGTGGGGACGCGGACCGACCAGGCTCATGTTCCTGCCAGGACATTCATGAGCTGAGGCAACTCGTCGAGTGAGGTCCGCCGCAGGAATCGGCCGACTGGCGTGACGCGCGGATCTTCGCGTGTTGCCTGGGTGATCGTGTCGTCTTCACACACGGTCATCGTGCGGAACTTGTAGAGGACGAACTCCCGGCCATCGAGACCATAACGCCGTTGTCGAAACAGGATCGGCCCGGGCGATGATTGCCGGACGCGAACAGCAATTGCGACCATGACGGGCGCGGCGGCCAGCAACGCGCCGGTGGCGAGCAGGATGTCGCTCGTGCGTTTCAGCACGCCGGCCATGCCGCAGAATGGCGTCTCCCGCACCGCGACCATCGGCATTCCGCCGACTTCGCCAAGTCGTGCCTGCATCAGATCGAATGCGAGCAGGTCAGGTACGAAGTAAACCGAAGCCGTGGTATCGCGCAGCCCGTCGAGCAACGCCCGGACTCGCGGTCGTTTCGAGATCGGCAGGCACACATAAATGACATGAATCCGGTTCAGCCGCGCGTACTCAGGCAAGTCGCTGAAGCGGCCGAGCAGGCGCGACCGGCACTCGCGGGGCAGCCGCTCGATCCGGCGGTCGTCGAAGAATCCCTCGACAACGCCTAGCCATGGCTCTTCCGCGAGTCGCGCTGCCAGCTCGCATCCGACATTGTTTGCGCCAACGATGACTTGCCGGCGCTGGACGCGGCGGTGCTGGAGGGTCCAGTCGGTAAACTTGCGGGCCGCAGCGTGCGCAGCGGTCAGGACGATCGGTGTCGTGACAAACCAGGCGAGCAGGACTTTGCGCGAAAAAAGGCCTTTGACCTCGAACAGGAGACCCGCCAGCAGCAGCGCCGCGATCACGCAGCCCCATTCAACGGTCAGGTGGCGCAAGTCGCGCAACCAGATCTTGCAACCATCAATGTGCTCGAGCCGCGGCCGGCTCATGACCTTGAACGTGACGGCGTACGAGATTGCCGCGAGCACGCCATACAGGCCGGCAATGCGTTGGCCCTGGATTGCGGCCGCAAGCAGCAGCACGCCGGCGACTACGGCCGAATTGAGATGCTCCTTGATGAGTGAGATCGCGGGCGGCTCTCCCGCACCGGGGCGCACCCAGGTGCGCGGGTGCGCGCTGCCTGCATGCAGATCCGCGATCTGTTCGCGAATTGACGAATGGCGAGTTGCCTGAGTGACAGACATCCGTGTCCCCGAACGGCCGACGCTCCGCGCGGCCTCACCCATTCTAGCGATTCGCAGTCGAAAAACTTTTCGTCGAGGAGTAAAAAATAGCGGCTGTTTACATAAGCAGGCCGCGACACGACGCAACGGAGGCACGCTCCATGTACGCTCCCGCACAGACCGCATTGCGGCATCAAGGCTAACCTCTGACGTCGTCTCATCTTCCTGCAGTACGGAGTTGCAGCGGTGCCGGGGCCAGACCCCATGCGAAATCGCCATGGGTGCCCCCGATGACTCGCCACCGGGCGCAGCCGCGGTGGTCCGGGCCGGTATGACCCTTGTGCCCGGCATACTTTCAGGAGCAGTACAGATGAACAATTCCCTATTGGCCGCATTGATTCTCGGCGGTGTCGCCGTCGTGGCGGTCGGCGCCTACGCAAGCACGCGGACGAATCTGAATCCCTGGCAGGACTATGCGGAAGTCGTTTCCGTGGAACCCGCTTTCGACAACAAGCAGGTTGGGCGGCACGTCTGCAATGACGAGGCGGTCACGCAGCAAGTGCCGGTCAAGGACGAAAAGCGGATTGCCGGCGCGGCAATCGGTGCCGTCATCGGCGGCGTGCTGGGCCACCAGGTCGGCAGTGGGGACGGAAACAAGCTCGCAACGGCGGCGGGCGCAGCTGCCGGAGGCTATGCGGGCAGCAAAGTCCAGAAGGGCATGCAGGAACGCAACACAGAGACCGTCGTGGAAGAACGGTGCGGCACCGTTTACGACAATCAGAAGATTCCGGCCGGTTTTGAGGTCACCTATGTGCTCGACGGCACGCAAGGTGTGGTCCGCATGGACCATGACCCGGGCAAGCGGATTCCAGTCGAGAATGGCCAGTTGGACCTGAGCAAGTCCTGATCCTGGCGCCGGCAGGCGCTTCGAATTCGGCAACGATCACAAAGGCCCCTTCGCGGGGCCTTTGTTTTTCCGGACCTCGGCCGGGTGCTTGCCTGACCTAGCTCCGGCGCAGCGGGTACATCAGTTGCGCGCCAAAGCTCAGCGGCACCGGATGCCCGGCAATGCCGAGTTCATCCGGCCAGCGATCGCCCGGGAGATAGTGCGTTCCGAACAATCGATCGAGCCACGGGAAATGAACCGCGAAGTTCCGGTCCGGCGGCGACACCGCGTGATGCCAGTAGTGGAAGCGCGGCGTCACCAGGAGTCCTTCGATCCAGCGCAGCCGGAACCGCATATTGACGTGATTCAGTACGCCATGAATCGCGATGATCACGAGCCAGATGTAGAGCGCAGGTTCCGCGAAACCGAGCACGAACGCCGGCAGCACCACCAGCGCGCGCGTCACGACGACGTCGACGAGATGCAGCCTCGATCCGGCGAGCCAGTCGAGTTCCCGGATCGAATGGTGGATCGCGTGGAATCGCCAGAAAAGCGGCAGACGGTGAAGCCCTCGATGCACCCAGTACTGCACCAGGTCGGCGAGCAGCATCAGTTCGAGTACCTGCAGCCACACGGGCTGGGCCGAGACGAGCCGCGACAGCTCGTCGAGGCCCGCGGCCCGGGCGAGCGTCGTCGCGGGCCAGAGCGAGAGGAAGGTCAATAGCTGGATGCCGACGTGATTGACGAAGAAGTAACCGACGTCCGTCGCCCAGCCGGAACGCAGGACGCGTTGCTCCGGCCTCAGCGCGAATGCCCGTTCCAGCGGAACGAATACCAGGGCGAATACCAGCAGGTTCAAGAGGAACCAGTCGAGCCCGAAGTGGATGCCACGGTCGAAATCGCCGCGCAGCTCGACATCGGCGCCACCCAGCGCGACCGCTGCAAGCGTCAGTGCGAGTGCCGTGAGGCCAAGCGCCTTTCGCTGCCGCAGCAGCATGCTGAGACAGGCGCAGAGGAAGGCGATGCCGATGACGAGCTCGATCAGCGAGCGCATGACCGGCACGGAGTAGAGGGCGCGCAGATCCCTGGTCGTCAGCAGGTCGGGAAAATGCAGCACAACCACGGCGCCAAATGCCGTCGCGCCGAGAAAGACGGCCAGGACCCCGCTGATCCACCCGCTGCCGAATTGCCGTGGAGCATCGTCGCCGAGGCGGCGGGCGAGCCAGCGCTCAAACGGACTTGCGGTTTCGATCGTCTACTCCCGGTCGACGTTGACCCTCGTGCCCTCGACCGGGAGACTAGCCGCCCGCAGGCCGAGCCTTTCACTGCGATACTATCGCAGAGAATTCCCGGAGATCATGCTGATATGAACAAAACCCTTCGTTGCCTGATGCGCGCTGTCTCCACGCTCGCATTGTGCGCCACCGCCTCCGCCGCGCAGGCCGGTCTCGATCGCACCGAGCGCGCAATCGCGAACCACGTGTCGAAAGGGCAGGCCGCCGCAGAGGCCTTGCTCGAAAAGACGGTGGACATCGAGAGCCCTACCGAAAATCTCGCGGGTGTGCGCGCCGTGGGCGACGTCTTCGCCGCGGAATTGCGAGCCATCGGTTTCGATACCCGCTGGATCGAGATGCCCGGCAACATGAAGCGGGCCGGGCATCTGGTGGCGGAAACAGGGGGGAGCCGTGGAAAGCGGCTGTTGCTGCTGGGCCACCTCGACACCGTGCTTGCAGGCGAGCGGTTCCGGCGCGACGGCACGCGCACCTACGGCACCGGCACGGCCGACATGAAGGGTGGCGCCGTCGTGATGGTCCAGGCGCTGAAGGCGTTGCATGCAGCTGGCGCGCTGGAGGGCGCGCAGATCACAGTGCTCCTGACTGGTGACGAGGAAGACGTGGGATTGCCGCTGGCGGCGGCGCGCGCATCAATGGTGGACCTCGCCGGCCGGAGCGACGCGGTGCTCAGCTTCGAGGCCGCCATCGACGGTACCGCCACTGTCGGGCGGCGTGGCGTTAATTCCTGGACGCTGGAAGTGAATGGCGAGACCGGCCACTCGAGCGCGATCCTCGGCGAGGAACGGGGCAGCGGCGCCGTGTACGAGGCCGCGCGTATCATCGCCGCCTTCCATGAGGAGCTCGGCAAGGAGCCGTACCTGACGCTCAATCCCAGCGTCATCGTCGGCGGCACGACCGCGGAACTCGTCGAGTATCGCGGCATGGCGGCCGGCAAGACCAATGTAATCGCGCCGGTGACCTTCGTGCGCGGCGACATGCGCTTCATCAGCCTCGAGCAGGAGCGCTCCGCGATGGAGCGCATGCAGGCGATCGCAGCGCGTCACTGGCCAAAGACGCGGGCGACGCTCCGCTTCGACGACGCCTCCTATCCGCCGATGACGCCGACGCCTGGCAACGAGACGCTGCTCGGCGAACTGGACCGCGCCAGCCGGGACCTGGGCCTCGGCGCGGTCGCGGCGCTCGATCCCGCGAAGCGCGGTGCCGGCGATATCGGCTTCATCGCGCACCTGCTGCCGGGGCTCGACGGCCTGGGCGGCGGCGGCGGCGAGAACACGCATGCGCCGGGCGAATCGATGGCGCTCGACACGATGACGCCGATGGCGCAACGCGCTGCGGTGCTGATCTACCGGCTGACGCGCTGAACGAAACGCAGCGATCTCAGAGCAGCGGCACCAACAACAGCGCGACGATATTGATGATCTTGATCAGCGGATTGATCGCCGGGCCCGCGGTGTCCTTGTAAGGATCGCCGACGGTGTCGCCGGTCACGGCCGCCTTGTGCGCGTCCGAGCCCTTGCCGCCGAAGTTGCCTTCCTCGATGTACTTCTTCGCGTTATCCCAGGCGCCGCCGCCGGTGCACATCGAGATCGCGACGAACAGGCCGGTGACGATCGTGCCGATCAGCACGCCGCCGAGCGCGCGGATGCCGGCGCCGGGCCCGAGCAGGAAGTTCATGCCGAAGCCGACCACGACCGGGATCATGATCGGGAGCAGCGACGGCACGATCATCTCGCGGATCGCCGCGCGCGTGAGCATGTCGACGGCCCGTGAATAGTCGGGCTTCGCCGTGCCTTCCATGATGCCCTTGATCTCCTTGAACTGGCGGCGCACTTCGATCACGACCGAGCCGGCCGCGCGGCCGACGGCTTCCATCGCCATCGCGCCGAAGAGGTAGGGCACGAGGCCGCCGATGAACAGGCCGATGATGACAGCCGGATCGGACAGGCTGAACAGCTCCAGTTTGCCGGCGACCTCGAGGTTGTGCGTGTAGTCGGCGAAGAGTACGAGCGCCGCGAGTCCGGCCGAGCCGATCGCGTAGCCCTTGGTCACGGCCTTGGTCGTGTTTCCGACCGCGTCGAGCGCGTCGGTGATCTTGCGCACTTCCTTCGGCAGGCCGCTCATCTCGGCGATTCCGCCGCCGTTGTCGGTAATCGGGCCATAGGCGTCGAGTGCCACGATCATGCCCGTCATCGAAAGCATCGCGGTCGCCGCGATCGCGATGCCGTACAGGCCCGCGAGCGAGTAGGCGCCCCAGATCGCCGCGCAGATGGCGAGCACTGGCAGCGCCGTGGACCGCATCGACACGGCCAGGCCCGCGATGACGTTGGTGCCATGGCCGGTCCGGGAGGCCTCGGCCACGTAACGCACCGGCTTGTACTCGGTGGCCGTGTAGTACTCGGTGATCACGATCATCGCCGCCGTCAGGCCGAGACCGATCAGTGCGCAGTAGTAGAGCGGCATTGCTGCGTCGCCCAGCATGTAGCGCGTGATCGGGTAGTAAGCGATCGCCGCAATGACCCCGGAGACGATCACGCCGCGGTAGAGCGCGCCCATGATCTTGCCGCCCTCGGAGACCTTGACGAAAAAAGTGCCGACGATCGAAGCGACGATCGACACTGCGCCGAGCACGAGCGGGTAGAGCACCGCCGCCTGGCCGAGGTCCTTCACCATAAGGCCCGCGAGCAGCATGGTTGCGACCACGGTGACCGCGTAGGTCTCGAAGAGATCCGCGGCCATGCCGGCGCAGTCGCCGACGTTGTCGCCGACGTTGTCGGCGATGACGGCGGGGTTGCGCGGGTCGTCCTCGGGAATGCCGGCCTCGACCTTCCCCACGAGATCCGCCCCGACGTCGGCACCCTTCGTGAAGATGCCGCCGCCGAGCCGCGCGAAGATCGAGATCAGCGAGCCACCGAAGGCGAGGCCGACGAGCGCATGCAGCGCGCGATCGCTGTCGCCGGTCAGGCGCATCATCACGCCGTAATAGGCCGCAACGCCCAGCAACCCGAGTCCGACGACCAGCATCCCGGTGATCGCGCCGCCGCGGAATGCAACCTGCAATGCGGGATTCAGCCCGATGCTTGCGGCGTGCGCGGTGCGGACATTGGCACGGACCGACACGTTCATTCCGATGTAGCCGGCCAGGCCCGAGAGCAGGGCGCCGAACGCGAAGCCGACGGCGGTGTACCAGTCGAGCGCGAAACCGAGCAGCACGAACAGCACGACGCCGACGACGGCGATCGTCGTGTACTGGCGGTTCAGGTAGGCCTTTGCGCCGGCCTGGATCGCGGCTGCGATTTCCTGCATCCGCGCGTTGCCGGCGGGCTGCGCGATGATCCAGCGCGCCATGAAGATGCCATACACGATGGCGACCACGCCGGCCAGCATTGCGAGCCAGAGTGCGTTTTGCATGGACATGAACTACTCCCTGGAAACAAAAATCATATCACGAAGGTCGTCGAAAGCCGGCGGCGAACGCGCGCGTTGCGCGGCGTCGCGTACGCAGGAATGCCGCGTTTGTAGGGCGGATAATCCTCGCCGCCGATCAGCGGCTCCAGGTAGCGGCGGCCGGCTGCGGTGATCCCGAAGCCGTCCGGCGTGATGTAGTTGCGCGGCACCATTTTCTCGCGATTGGCGACTGCCTCGATCGCGACCGATCCAATGTCCCAGCGGTAGGGTTTCGAAGACTTCCGGCGGATGATCGGCATGACGGCGTTCTTGCCGGCGAGCGCAAGTGCGACGGCCGCCCGGCCGACGGCATAGGCCTGCTCGACATCCACACGCGAAGCGACGTGGCGCGCCGAGCGCTGCAGGTAATCGGCAAGCGCCCAGTGGTACTTGTAGCCGTGCGCCTGCTTCACCATGGATGCGAGCGTCGGCGCGACGCCGCCGAGCTGCACGTGACCGAAAGCGTCGCGCGTACCCATGTCCGAGAGGAATTTTCCTTCCGCGTCGCGAACGCCCTCGGAAGCGACGATGACGCAATAGCCCTTCTGCTCGACTGTTTCCTTCACGCGCGCCAGGAAGCGCTCGCGCTCAAACGGGATTTCGGGAAACAGGATGAGGTGCGGCGGGTCGCCGGCCTTGCGCGCGGCAAGTCCACCCGCGGCTGCGATCCAGCCCGCGTGACGTCCCATGACCTCCAGGATGAACACGCGCGTCGAGGTGCGCGCCATCGACGCGACGTCGAGCGAAGCCTCGAGCGTCGATACGGCGACGTACTTTGCGACCGAGCCGAAGCCCGGGCAGCAATCCGTCACCGGCAGGTCGTTGTCAACGGTCTTCGGGATGCCGATACAGGCGACGGGATAGCCGGTCTGCGCGCCGAGCTGGCTGAGCTTCAGCGCCGTGTCCATCGAATCGTTGCCGCCGTTGTAGAAAAAATAGCCGATGTCGTGCGCGCGGAAGACCTCGATCAGGCGTTCGTACTTGGCGCGATCCCGCTCGAGGTCCTTCAGCTTGTAACGCGCCGAGCCGAAGGCGCCCGAGGGCGTGTGGCGCAGCGCGCGAATCGTCGCCGCGCTCTCGCGGCTCGTGTCGATCAGGTCCTCGGTGAGGGCGCCGACGATTCCGTCGCGTCCCGCGTAAAGGTGGCCGATTCGGTTGCGGTGTTTGCGGCAGGCCTCGATCACGCCGCAGGCCGTCGCGTTGATGACTGCCGTGACGCCGCCCGACTGCGCGTAGAGCGCATTCCGCGGTCCTGGCTTTCTGCTCTTGCGTGCTGCCATCGTTGAATCCGCTTTTTGGGGCGCCGGCACGCGCCCCGTGGGGGGCGAAGCATAGCCGATCCGCGCCGGTTTGACGCGACTTGAAGCCGCGGGCAGGATGTACGCCCCTCGACGGGCCGTCGCCCGCGGAGTTTGACGAAATGCGACTGGTATTGCTCGGCGCGCCCGGGTCGGGCAAGGGCACGCAGGCGCAACGCATGCAGGCCCGCCACGGCGTGCCGCAGGTTTCGACGGGCGACCTGCTGCGCGAGGCGGTCGCCGCCGGCACCGAACTTGGGCGCGCGGCGAAGATCGTCATGGACGCGGGCCAGCTCGTCGACGACCGGATCATGCTCGGCATCATCCGCGAGCGGCTCGCGCGCCCCGATGCGGCGCGCGGCTTCATCCTCGACGGATTCCCGCGCACGATCGTGCAGGCCGACGGGCTCGCGGCAATTGCTCCAGGAACTCAGCCAGCCGATCGACGCGGTCGTGTTGTTCGACATCGATCCCGAAGTGCTCCGCAAGCGCGTCGCGGGCCGCCGGAGTTGCCGCCGCTGCGGCCGCGTGTTCCACGTTGAAACGAATCCGCCGCGGGAATCAGATCGCTGCACGGACGGCGGGCCGCATGACCTGTTCCAGCGGCCGGACGACAACGACGAGACCGTGCGCGAGCCGGCTCGCCGTCTATTGCGAGCGCACCCAGCCGCTCATCGACTACTACGCGAAGGCGGGATTGCTGCAGCGCATCGATGCAGACGGCAGTCTCGAAGAAGTGGACGCGCGCCTGGAGAAGGCAATAGGGATCTCATTCCTCGTAGCGCTGCGAGCAGCGGCTCGCCGACTACGTCGCGCCGCCAGCCCGAAAGCACGCTCGATTCGCGCGAACCGCGGGCGAGCGCCGCGAGTTCGCGCCGGGTCGCGAGCACTTCCGGCTGGATGCCGAGTTCGCCCGCAATCACCGTGAGCCGCTTCTGCAGGAGTTTCTGCCGGCGCAGCTGTTCCGGTCCGGGACGCAGCGGAATCGTCCGCGTCGCGCGTTCCGGTCTCGTCGCCGGCAGCGGCGACTGCCGCCAGGATGGCGTCGGCGGCGCGCTATGCCGTGCCGCGGGGCACGGCGGCGAGGCGCAACAGCTCATCTCGGTTCTGCGGCCGCGTCTCGGCGAGTTCGTGGATTGCCGCGTCCGGCAGCACCCAGCCGCGCGGGAGGTCGCGATCCATCGCGCGCCGTTCGCGCCAGGCTCGCGAGGGCGCGCGCGGCGGCGAATGCCGCCGCATCGAGCCGCTCCAGGCCTTTCAGACGACGCCAGGCCTCCGCAGGCTCGACGCGATACAGCGAGAGTTCGCGGAGCGTCGGCAGATTCCTCGCCGAGCCACGCGCGCCGGCCGGCCGCATCGAGCCGCTTTTCGAGCGCGTCCACGAGCGCCGGCAGGTAGCGCACGTCGTCGGCCGCATAGGCGAGCTGTTCCGCCGACAGCGGCCGTCGGGACCAGTCGGTGCGTGCATGACCCTTGGCGAGCTCGACGCCGAGCACCTGGCGCACGAGGTCCGCATATCCGATCTGGGCGGGAAAACCGAGCAGTGCAGCGGCCTGCTGCGTGTCGAAGACCGGTGCGAGCGGCGATGCCGGTCAGCGGCAGGAGCGCCTCGATGTCCTGGCGCGCCGCATGCAGGAGTTTCGGGCGCTCGGGATCGGCGAGCGGCGCGATCGAGCGCGCCGCCGTCCGCGATCGCGAGCGCGTCGATCAGGGCGACGTCGCCGGCGACGGCCACCTGGATCAGGCAGAGTCTCGGGTAGTAGGTGCGTTCGCGGACGAACTCGGTGTCGAGCGCGATGGGCTATGCCGCCGGCCACGACGCAACGCGGGCCGCGAGCGACTCGGGATCGCGGATGGGAGTTTCGCCGGTGGTCATCACCACCTTATTATGCGTATGCCGCCCCCGCGGCCCAAGGCAGCATGACCCGATTGCCGCGTTCGCTCGCCCAGATCGCCCTGTTGCGCAAGGACCCGGGCGTCCTGCCGGCGTCGCTGCTGCTTTCAGCGCTGCTCGGCGCTCGGCTATGCGGCCGCGAATGCCGTGCTCGCCATTGGTGGACCAGGCCGAGCGCATTTTCGCGCGCACGGCCTTCGACCTCGGCCTCACGCTCGCGTTCTTCTGGCATGCTGCTCGTGCTGACCCGACGCAGCCATCGCTCTGCCGCAGACCCTCAGCGCGGTGTTCGGCACCTACATGCTGCTTGCGCCGGCGATGGCGGTGCTGATCCTGATGGGCGGACCGGCCAAGACGAACTATGCCGTCTGGCTGCTGACCAACGCAGGCTCCACCGTCATCACGATCTGGTATCTCCTGATCGTCGGTCACATCCTGAAGAGCGCGCTCGACACGGGCCTCGTGACGGGCTTCGCCGTTGCCGTCACCTGGGCGATCGCAAGCCTTGCCATCTCCCAGAAACTGTTTCGCGGTAGCCGCCTGATGCACCTGCACATCATCGGCATCTGCGGCACGTTCATGGGCGGCATCGCCGCACTCGCGCGCGCCGCCGGCCATCGCGTGACGGGCTCCGATGCGAATGTCTATCCGCCGATGAGCACGCAGCTCGAGGCGCTGGGCATCGCGCTGATCGACGGCTACGATCCGGCGCAACTCGACCTGAAGCCTGACGTCGTCCTGGTCGGCAATGTGATGAGCCGCGGCAATCCGCTGATCGAGCGCTTGCTCGACAGCGGGCTGCCGTTCACCTCGGGTCCGCAGTGGCTCGCGGAGAACGTGCTGCAGCAGCCGCGAGGTCGTGGCCGTCGCCGGCACTCACGGCAAGACCACGACGTCCGCGATACTCGCCTGGATCCTGCACGAAGCGGGGCTCGATCCGGGCTTCCTGATCGGCGGCATCCCGGCGAACTTCGGCACGTCGGCGCGCGCGGGAAAGGGCGCGGCCTTCGTGATCGAGGCCGATGAATACGACACGGCCTTCTTCGACAAGCGCGCGAAGTTCGTCCACTACCGCCCGCGCCACCTGCTGCTGACGAACCTCGAATTCGACCACGCCGACATCTATCCCGATCTCGCGTCGATCCAGCGCCAGTTCCATCATCTCGTGCGCACGGTGCCGGGCTCGGGCCGCATCACCTGGAATGCCGGCGACGCCGCGCTCAAGGCAACGCTCGCGATGGGAGCCTGGACGCCGCTCGTGGAATTCGCGCGTGAAGCCGCGACGGAGTGGCGCGTGCGCCTCGTCTCGGACGACGGGTCCGCGTTCGAGGTGCTGCATCGTGGGCAGGCCGGCGGGTTACGTACGCTGGCCGCTGATCGGGATGCACAACGTCGAAAACGGACTCGCGGCGATCGTCTGCGCGGCCGGTCTCGGCGTCCCGCCGGCACGGTCCGCCGACGCGCTTGGCCGCTTTACGGGTGTTCGCCGGCGGCTCGAGTTGCGGGGCGAAGTCCGCGGCATCCGCATCTACGACGATTTCGCCCATCACCCGACCGCTGTCGCGATGACGATCGACGGCGTCAGGCGGCAGCCGGACCGGGGGCGCATCGTCGCCGTGCTCGAACCCCGCTCGAATACGATGCGGCTCGGCGTCCATCGCGCCGAGCTTGCGGAGTCGCTCGCGGGCGCGGACCGCGTGTGGCTCTACCAGCCCGCGGGAATCGAATGGAATCTCGACGGCGTTGCCGCGGAACTCGGCGCCAAGGCCGCGGTGAAGCGCGACATCGCCGGAGCTCGTCGAGTCGCTCGCCTCGGACCTCCAGTCCGGCGACCGCGTGCTGATCATGAGCAATGGCGGATTCGGCAGCCTGCACGAGCGGCTGCTCGCGGCACTCCGGACGCGGTCCGCGTGAACATCGAAGTCCGGGAGCTTGCCGCTCTTTCCGCTCAACACCGTGCTGTTTCCCGGCGGGCCGCTGCCGTTGCGGATCTTCGAGCCGCGCTACCTCGATATGGTCAGCCGCTGCCTGCGCGAGCAGTCCGGCTTCGCGGTCGTGCTCCTCGGCGAGGGCGAGGAAGCGTCGTCGGCGACGAGCTTCGCGGCGACCGGGACCGAGGCGCGGATCGTGGATTTCGACCGGCTCGAGGGCAATCTGCTCGGCATCAGCTGCATCGGCCGCGAGCGCGTGCGCGATCGTCGAGGCCTGGCGCGAGGCGGACGGGCTCAATCGCGGGCGTGTGCTCGACATCGCCGCGGATCCGGTCGTGCCGGTTCCGCCCGACCAGGCCTGGCTGACCGAAGTCGTGATGCAGGTCATGCCCGAGGCCGGCGACACGTATCGTCACGTCGAGCGGCGCGAGGACGCCGCCTGGATCGCGAATCGCCTCGCGGAACTGCTGCCGCTCTCGCTCGCGGACAAGCAGTCGCTGCTCGAACTCGCCGATCCGCTCGAACGGCTGTCGGCGCTCGAGCCGGCAGTGACCCGAAGCCGCAGCTAGCGCGCGGGCCCGCGATCCGGCGCAGCCAGCCTGCGTTCCAGGCCGCGGCGAGAAGCAGCGCCGCCCAGCCAGCGACCAGCCAGCCGGTGTAGCCGTCGAAGCTGCCGACGAGAGATGACGCCTGGGCCTCCGTGTCGACCCGCGTGACGGCGGTCGTCGCCTTGATCACCCACACCCAGCCCATGTGCAGGCCGATGCACGCGGCGATGGCGCCGGTGCGCCAGCGCACGCAGGCCAGCAGCAGGCCGACCAGGACGAGCGTGATGAACGAATCGGCGATCGCGAACGGATCGGCGAAATTGGCGAGCGCGCCGCCGAGCAGGCGGATGCCGCTGTCCCAGCCGACTTCGTCCGCCGGGATCCGCGCGCGCGCCAGGAAATGGATCGCGGAGTAGACGAGCGCGGTGCTCCACGCGGCGATCGCAAATCCGGATTCGCGCGATATCGCGCGGAACATCAGCCCGCGGAAGAAAGTCTCCTCGACGAATGGCGACGGCCAGGCCCGCGAGCGCGCCCGACGCGATGGCTTCGAGCGAGCATCGCGGTGTCGAAGCCGGCGTCGCAGCGCGCGGATGCCGAGCGCGCCCATCGCAAGCGACATCGGCAGCATCGTCGCGACGCCGATCGCGAGGCCAGCCGCGAATTGCCGCAGGAAAGACGGGCGCGGCAGGCCGTAGCCCCAGTCCTCGCGCCCGCGAAGTCCCGAGGCGGCCCAGGTCGCAGATCAGCCCCGCGAGCAGGAGGAGCTGCCAGAAGCGGCTGACGATCCGGTGGAACGGCCAACTCCGGCACGAGCGGCATGCACGGCGAGCCACACCGGCCAGGCGACGAGCGCCGCGAGCAGCGAGCGTGCCGAAGATAGCCGCGAGGAACCACGCGAGCGCGCGCATCAGCCGTCCCTTGCGATCGCCGCGAACACGCGCGCGGCGGCCTCGATCGTCGCCGCGATTTCCGCCTCGCCGTGCGCGGCCGAGACGAAGCCCGCCTCGAAGGCCGAGGGCGCGAGGTAAATGCCGGCATCCAGCATCCCGTGGAAGAAACGGCGGAAGCGGGCGCTGTCGCAGGCCATGACCTGCCGGTAGTTCGTCGACTTGCGCGTCCGCCGTGAAGAAAACCCCGAACATGCCGCAGACGTGATTGGTCGCGAATGGGATGCCGGCGCTCCGTCGCCGCGGCGGCGAGTCCCTCGACCAGCCGGCCGGTCGCCGCCGCGAGCCGCGCATGGAATCCCGGCCTCGAGATCGCCTCGAGCGTCGCAAGGCCTGCCGCCATCGCGACCGGATTTCCGGAGAGCGTGCCCGCCTGGTAGACGGGACCGAGCGGCGCGAGGCGCTCCATGATGTCCCGCCGTCCGCCGAAAGCGCCGACCGGCATGCCGCCGCCGATGATCTTGCCGAGCGTCGTGAGGTCCGGCTTCACGCCGTAAACCGCCTGCGCGCCGCCCGCGCGCGACGCGAAATCCGGTCATGACCTCGTCGAAGATCAGGACGGCGCCGTGCCGGGTGCAGAGTTCGCGAAGCGTCGAGAGGAATGCCGGCCGCGGGCGGCACGCAGCTCATGTTGCCGGCGACCGGCTCGACGATCACGCAGGCGATCTCGCTCGCCCGACGCGGCGAAGCAGTCTTCGAGCGCGGGGATATCGTTGAAGGCAAGCGTGATCGTCTGCGCGGCGACCGCCGCGGGCACGCCCGCTGAATCGGGCACGCCGAGCGTCAGCGCGCCGGAGCCGGCCTTCACGAGCAGCGCATCCGAATGCCCGTGATAGCAGCCCTCGAACTTCACGATCCGGTCGCGGCCGGTGAATCCGCGGGCGAGGCGGATCGCGCTCATGGTCGCCTCGGTGCCGGAGCTCACCATGCGCAGCAGCTCGATCGACGGCATCATCGCCACGACCTTGCGCGCAAGCTCGGTCTCGATGACCGTCGGCGCGCCGAACGAGAGCCCGTCGGCTGCGCGGCGGGTGACCGCCGCGATCGACGTCCGGGTCCGCGTGGCCGAGGATCATCGGCCCCCAGGATCCGACGTAGTCGATGAAACGGCGGCCGTCCTCGGTCTCGATGCACGCGCCGCGCGCGCGCCGCACGAACAAGGGCTCACCGCCGACGCCACGAAAGGCGCGTACCGGCGAATTCACGCCGCCGGCGATGTAGCGCGAAGCCTCCTCGAAAAGCGACATGCGCGCGGGACCTTCAGCGCCGGACGACCCGGAAGCCGCGCTCCTTGAGGAGCGCCGGCAGCCCGCGCGGGCCGACCAGGTGCATCGCGCCGACGACGAGAAGCACGTCGTCCTCGCCCTCGAGCATCGTGCTCACCTGGCCCGCCCAGTTCCTGTTGCGTTCGAAGAGCAGCGCTTCGCGCGAGCTCCGGATAGTCCTCGAAGTCCTCGTCGAGGCGATCCTCGAGGCCCGACTCGTCGCCGTCGCGCCACGCGGCCAGCAGCGGTCCGATGATCGCCTCGATGTCGCCGGCTTCCTCGAGGGACTGCAGCAGCATTTCCTTCTGCAATCCGGCCGGCAGCGAATCGAGCAGTCCGAGCTGGCCGTCGAGCGTCTCGAGTCCGCAGCCGCCCTTGCCGTCCTTTTTCGCCGCGGCCTGGATGATCTGCTCGACGCCGTGCTCGACATCGAAGCCATGCGTCTGCAGGGCCATCAGCGACACGGTGAGCCCGGCGAACCAGGGCTCGAATGCGGCGAATGGCGCGAGGTCGATGCCGGCGGCTGGCTGCGCTCTCGCTGCACCCGATCGGCGTCGTCGCCGAGCAGGTCGAAGAGGCCGCGGCCATCCGGGTCGATCGCGCGGGCGAGCGTCAGCGAGGCCTTCTCCGCGTCGGTCTCGGCGTCCGGATCGAGTTCGAGGCAGACGCGTTCCGCCTCGTCGAGCGCTTCCGCGAGCGCGCCGCCGATCGTGAATCCGCCCTCCGGCAGGAGATGCACGGACCCGAACAGGTAGACCGTGTTTTCGCGACCCTGCACTTCCCAGAGGGCCGGCTCCGCCCGTGCACCGGCGCCAGCAGCATCGCCGGCACGGCAAGGAATGCGGCGAGAAATCCCATCCGGCATCGGTCATTCATCGGCATCCACCCATTCGATGCCGGTTTCGATGCCGCCCTCATCCTCGAGCAGGAGCCAGCGATACGCGGGCGGGCGCGTGTCGACTTCGAATTCATCCGCATTCTGTGCAAACTGCATGCAGGTCGAGGGCGTGCCCATCAGGCGCACGTGACCGTGCATGCCCTCGAAGGGCTGGTGCGTGTGGCCCCAGGCGAGGCCGCGCACGCCGGCGTGGCGCGCGAGGACGGCAAAGAGCTCGGACGCATTGTCGAGCATCAGCTCATCGAGCCAGCGGCTGCCGTGCGGCACCGGCTGGTGATGCAGGCAGACGAGCGCGTGAGCGCCCGCATTCGCGGCGAGCGCACTGGTCGAGCCGCTCGAGTTGCGGCCCGGACAGGTGGCCGTGGTGGGCGTCCGCGACCGTGCTGTCGAGCATCACGATGAGCCAGTTGCCGTAGCGCACGGCAAACTCGTGCACGAAAGGCGGGCCGGCGAGCTCGCGTCGCATCGGTTCCGCTGCGTCGTGATTGCCGGGCAGGCAATGCACCGGCGACCGCGAGGCGCCGAACTGCGCGCGGAGCGCCGCGTAGCCGGCGGCGTCGTCGTGCACGAGGTCGCCCGTCAGCAGCACGGCATCGCGGCGCCGGGTGCCGCCTGCGTGCATGTTCGACGCAACGCGCAAGCGTCGCATCGGTCGCGACGCCACGCACGAGCATGCCCGGTGTTGCTGGAAGATGCGGGTCCGTGAACTGCAGCAGTCGCACCGGGCGCGATTCAGTAGCGGTAGTGATCGGGCTTGAAGGGCCCGTTCGCCGGCAGTCCGAGATAGCGCTCCTGCTCCGGCGTCATCGTCGTGAGCTTTGCCCCGATGCGATCGAGGTGCAGCCGGGCGACCTTTTCGTCGAGCGCTTTCGGCAGCACGTAGACGCGGTTCTCGTAGCGCTCGCCGTGCGCGAAGAGCTCGATCTGCGCGAGCACCTGGTTCGTGAAGGAATTCGACATCACGAATGACGGGTGTCCGGTACCGCAGCCGAGATTCACGAGCCGGCCCTCGGCCAGCACGATGATGCGCTTGCCGTCCGGGAAGATGACGTGATCGACCTGCGGCTTGATGTTCTCCCAGCGGTATTGCCTGAGCGAGGCGATGTCGATCTCGCTGTCGAAGTGGCCGATGTTGCAGACGATCGCCTGGTGCTTCATCCGCCGCATGTGGTCGTGATTGATCACGTTCACGTTGCCGGTCGCGGACACGAAGAGGTCCGCCTTGTCGCAGGCATCGTCCATGGTCACGACGCGATAGCCCTCCATCGCAGCCTGCAGGGCGCAGATCGGGTCGATCTCGGTGACCCAGACCGTCGCGCCGAGACCGCGGAGCGACTGGGCGCAGCCCTTGCCGACGTCGCCGTAGCCGGCGACGAGCGCGATCTTGCCGGCGATCATCACGTCGGTTGCGCGCTTGATGCCGTCCACGAGCGATTCGCGGCAGCCGTAGAGATTGTCGAACTTCGACTTCGTCACCGAGTCGTTCACGTTGATCGCCGGGAAGGGCAGGCGGCCCTCGTCGGCCAGCCGGTACAGGCGCTTGACGCCCGTCGTCGTCTCCTCGGTGACGCCCTTGATGTCGGCGAGCCGCGCGGAGTACCAGCCCGGCTGCGACTCGAGCCGCTTGCGGATCGAGGCATACAGGGACTGCTCTTCCTCGTTCGTCGGCTTTGCGATCACGGACGCGTCGCGCTCGGCCTGCGAGCCGAGCATCAGCAGGAGCGTCGCGTCGCCGCCGTCGTCGAGGATCATGTTGGCGTTCTTTCCGGCCGGCCACTCGAAGATGCGGTGCGCGAAATCCCAGTATTCCTCGAGCGACTCGCCCTTGTGCGCGAACACCGGTATGCCGGCCGCGGCGATCGCGGAGGCGGCATGATCCTGGGTCGAAAAGATGTTGCAGGAGGCCCAGCGCACTTCCGCGCCGAGCGCCGCAAGCGACTCGATCAGCACCGCGGTCTGGATCGTCATGTGCAGCGAGCCCGCGATGCGGGCGCCCGCGAGCGGCCGGCTGGCGCCGAATTCGGAGCGCACGGACATGAGGCCGGGCATCTCGGTTTCGGCGATCGCGATCTCGCGCCGGCCCCAGTCGGCGAGCGAGATGTCGGCGACTTGATAGTCCTTGAACTTCCGGTTGATTACGGCATTCATGGTCATTTCTCTCCTTTGCGAGCGAGAGCGCCGTTACCTGTCGCGATCTTCGAGCCTGGCAGGCGCGAGCCTGTTGCAACGCTCCTCGAAGACCGTGGGGACTGTCCCCTCTTCAGAGTTCCCTGCGGCTTTCCGGAGCGCCTCCGCACGATCGGTGCGCTCCCAGCTGAAAGCCGTGAATGTGGTCCGGCGACGGGCGCCTTTTCCACTCGAATCGTCCTGCCAATCGTAGTCCATCTCGACCGGTTCGCGCCCGAAATGTCCGTAGGACGCCGTCGCCCGGTACATCGGGTGGATCAGGTCGAGCATCTTCATGATGCCCCAGGGGCGCAGGTCGAAGTGGGCCGCGACCAGTTTTTCGAGACGCGCGTCGCTCAATCGGCCGGTCCCGAAGGTCTGCACCGAAACCGAGGTCGGCTTCGCCACGCCGATCGCGTAGGACACCTGGATTTCGCAACGGCTCGCGAGGCCCGCCGCGACCAGGTTCTTGGCGACATATCGCGCCGCGTAGGCGGCCGAACGATCGACCTTCGACGGGTCCTTGCCGGAGAACGCGCCGCCGCCGTGCCGCGCCATGCCGCCGTAGGTGTCGACGATGATCTTGCGGCCGGTCAGGCCGCAATCGCCGACCGGACCGCCGATCACGAACCGGCCGGTCGGATTGATGTGGTACTTCGTGCGCTTGCCGAGCCAGCGCGCCGGCAGCACCGGCTTGATGATCTCCTCCATCACGGCTTCGTGCAGGTCCTTCTGGCGGACCTCCGGCGCATGCTGGGTCGACAGCACGACCGCCTCGATGCCGACCGGCTTGTCGTCCTCGTAGGCGAACGTGAGCTGGCTCTTCGCGTCCGGGCGCAGCCAGGGCAGTTTCGGGTTGCGGCCCTTGCGGACCTTCGCCTGCCGCTCGACGAGCTTGTGCGCGTAGTGGATCGGCGCCGGCATCAGGGCCGGGGTCTCGTTGGTCGCGTAGCCGAACATCAGTCCCTGGTCGCCCGCGCCCTGGTCCTCGGGATTCCGGCGATCGACGCCCTGGGCGATGTCGGCGGACTGCTTGCCGATGACGTTGATGACGCCGCAGGTGTTGCCGTCGAATCCGACCGTCGACGAGGTATAGCCGATGTCGCAGATGACGCCGCGCACGAGCGCCTCGAGGTCGATCCAGGCGCCGGTCGTGATCTCGCCCGCGACCACCGCGACGCCCGTCTTGACGAGCGTTTCGCAGGCGACGCGCGAGCGCGGATCGCGCGCGAGCAGCGCGTCGAGCACGGCATCCGAAATCTGGTCCGCGACCTTGTCGGGGTGGCCTTCGGAGACCGATTCGGAGGTGAACAGGAAGTCGCCAGACATCGAAAAATTATACGGCATCGGAGACAATGGCGGTTTACCGCCGGAGCGCTTGAATGCCCAGCCGCCGCGAGCTCGCCAATGCCATCCGGGCCCTCAGCATGGACGCCGTACAACGCGCCAATTCGGGGCACCCGGGCATGCCGATGGGCATGGCGGACATCGCGGAAGTCCTCTGGCGCGATTTCCTGAAGCACAATCCGGGCAATCCGCGCTGGGCCGATCGCGACCGTTTCGTGCTGTCGAACGGCCACGGCTCGATGCTCCTGTATTCGGTGCTGCACCTGACCGGCTACCCGCTGGCGCTCGACGAATTGCGCAACTTCCGCCAGCTCGGCTCGCGCACGGCCGGCCATCCGGAGCACGAGATCGAGATCGGCATCGAGACGACCACGGGCCCGCTCGGGCAGGGACTCGCGAACGCCGTCGGCATGGCGCTCGCCGAGAAGAAACTCGCGGCCGCCTTCAACCGGCCGGGTCACGAGATCGTCGACCACCACACCTGGGTGTTCCTGGGCGACGGCTGCCTGATGGAGGGCATCTCGCACGAGGCCTGCTCGCTCGCCGGCACCTGGGGACTCGGCAAGCTGATCTGCTTCTACGACGACAACGGCATTTCGATCGACGGCGAGGTTGCGGGCTGGTTCACCGACGACACGCCGAAGCGCTTCGAGGCCTATGGCTGGCAGGTGATCCGCGCCGTCGATGGCCACGACCCGGATGCGGTCACGCGGGCGATCCGCAAGGCGAAGCGCGAGAAATCGAAGCCGACGCTGATCTGCTGCAAGACGATCATCGGTTTCGGCGCGCCGAACAAGCAGGGCAAGGAGGAGTGCCACGGCGCGGCGCTGGGCGCCGATGAAGTCGCGCTCGCGCGCAAGACGCTCGGCTGGCCGCACGAGCCCTTCGTGATCCCGGATGAGATCCGCGCGGCCTGGGACGCGCGCGCGCGCAGGCAAGCGCGCGGAGAGCCGCTGGCGCCGGCGCTTCAAGGCCTACGAGCAGGCGCACCCGGAACTCGCCGCGGAATTCAGCCGGCGCGCCGCGAGTCGCGCTTGCCCGCGGAACTCGACGCGCTGGATTGCGGAGGGCGACGGCCGCCGCGCAAGCGGCGGCGAAGCCGGTCGCGACGCGCCAGAGCTCGCAGGCGGTGCTCGACGGCCTCGCGCGCCCGCCTGCCGGAACTCCTCGGCGGCTCCGCCGATCTCACGGGCTCGAACAACACGCGGATCAAGGGTGCGCGCCGCTTTCGCGCGGTCGCAGCCCGACGGCAGCTATCTCCACTACGGCGTTCGCGAATTCGGCATGGGCGCGATCATGAACGGCATCGCGCTGCACGGCGGCTTCATCCCGTTCGGCGGAACCTTCCTCGTCTTCTCCGATTACGCGCGGAGTTCGCTGCGCATGGCGTCGATCATCGAGGCGGGCAGCATCTTCGTGCTGACGCACGATTCCATCGGCCTCGGCGAGGACGGGCCGACGCACCAGCCGGTCGAGCACCTCGCTTCGCTCCGCATGATTCCGCGCCTGGAGGTCTGGCGGCCCTGCGACACGGCCGAGACCTGGGTCGCCTGGGGCGCCGCGATCCGCCGCCGGCACGTCGCCCACCGTGCTTGCGCTCACGCGGCAGGCGCTGCCGCAGCAGGCGCGGGACGGCCAGCAACTGAGGGACATCGGCCGCGGCGGCTATGTGCTGGCCGACTGCGCGGGCCGTCCCGAGTGCATCCTGATCGCGACCGGATCCGAAGTCTCGATCGCGGTTGAAGCGGCTCAGGCGCTGGCGGGACGCGGCCGGCGCGTCCGCGTCGTCTCGATGCCCTGCACGAGCGTGTTCGACGCACAGGACGCGGCCTGGCGCGCCGCGGTCCTGCCCGACGACGTCCGCTGCCGCGTCGCGATCGAGGCGGGCGTCCCCGATGGCTGGTGGCGCTACGTCGGTCCGCGCGGCCGCGTCATCGGCATGACGCGCTTCGGCGCCTCGGCGCCGGGCAAGGACCTGTTCCGGCATTTCGGATTCACTTCCGCCGCCGTCGTCGAGGCTGCGGAGTCGCTGCTCAACACTGGAGAGAATTGACTATGGCGATCAAGGTAGGCATCAACGGTTACGGCCGCATCGGGCGCAACATCCTGCGCGCGCTCTACGAATCGAAGCGCACGGGCGAGATCGGCATCGTCGCGATCAATGACCTGGGCGACGCGAACACGAACGCGCACCTGACGCGCCATGACACGGCCCATGGGCCGTTCCCGGGCAAGGTCGCCGTCGACGGCAACCACATGGTCGTGAACGGCGACCGCATCCGGGTGCTCGCCGAGCGCGACCCGTCGAAGCTGCCCTGGGGCGAGCTCGGCGCGGACATCGTGCTCGAGTGCACGGGCCTCTTCGCGAACAAGGAAAAGGCGTCGAAGCATCTCGCCGGCGGCGCGAAGAAAGTCGTCGTTTCTGCGCCGGCCGACGGCGTCGATGCGACCATCGTCTACGGCGTCAATCACAAGACGCTGCGCGGCGACATGACCGTGATCTCCAATGCCTCCTGCACGACGAACTGCCTGGCGCCGCTCGTCAAGCCGCTGCACGACGGCCTCGGCGTCGTCGCCGGCATCATGACGACGGTGCATGCCTACACGAACGACCAGGTGCTGACGGATGTCTATCACTCGGACCTGCGCCGCGCGCGCTCGGCGACGATGTCGATGATCCCCACGAAAACCGGCGCGGCCGCGTCGGTAGGCCTCGTGCTGCCGGAACTGAAGGGCAAGCTCGACGGATTCTCGGTGCGCGTGCCGACGATCAACGTCTCGTTCGTCGATCTCACGTTCACCGCGAGTCGAGCGACGACGGCCGAGGAAGTCAACGGCCTCCTGCGCAAGGCCTCCGAAGGGCACGCTGAAGGGCATCCTCGAACTACACCGAGGAACCGCTGGTTTCGGTCGACTTCAATCACAACCCGGCTTCCGGCACGGTCGACGCGCAGCTCACGAAGGTGCTGGGCGGGACGCTCGTCAAGGTCTGCGCCTGGTACGACAACGAGTGGGGATTCTCGAATCGCATGCTCGACACGACGCTCGCCTGGTCGCGTGCGGGCTGAAAGAGGCCGATGAAGGCGATCCGGATGACGGATCTGGATCTCGCGGACCGGCGCGTGCTGATCCGCGAGGACTTCAATGTGCCGATCGCGAACGGAGTGGTCACCGAGCGACGCGCGGATCCGCGCGGCGCTGCCGACGCTCCGCACGGCGATCGAACGACGCGCCCGCGTGCTGGTGATGTCGCATCTCGGGCGGCCGAAGGAGGGGGAGCGCGATCCCGCGCTCTCGCTCGCGCCGGTCGCGAGACGCGCTGTCGCAACTGCTGGCGCGGCCGGTGCGCTTCGTCGAGGACTGGATCGGCGGCGTGACGGCATCGCCCGGCGAAGTCGTGCTGCTGGAGAACGTGCGCTTCCTCAAGGGCGAGAAGAAGGACGACGAAGCGCTCGCGACGCGCATGGCCGCGCTCTGCGACGTGTTCGTCATGGACGCATTCGGTACCGCACATCGCGCGGAGGCGAGCACCCATGGCGTTGCGCTCCGTGCGCCGGTCGCCTGCGCCGGGCCGCTGCTTGCCGGCGAGCTCGATGCCCTTGAGCGCGCACTGCACGATCCCGCGCGGCCGCTGGTCGCGGTCGTGGGCGGCTCGAAGGTTTCGACCAAGCTGTCCGTGCTCGAGAACCTGATTGCCAAGGTCGATCAGCTCGTGGTCGGCGGCGGCATCGCAAACACGTTCCTTGCGGCGACCGGCATGCCCGTCGGCAAGTCGCTGCACGAGCCCGACATGGTCGACGTCGCGAAGAGGCTCCTCGTCGCAGGCGAAACAGCGGGGCGTCGGCATTCCGATTCCAACCGACGTCGTGGTCGCGAAGGAGTTCGCGGCGACGGCAAAGGCCCAGGTGCGGGCGACGTCGGCGGTCGGACCGGAAGAAATGATCCTGGACATCGGGCCGGATTCGGCAAGCGCAATTGCCGCGATCGTCGCGAAGGCGGGCACCGTGATCTGGAACGGCCCGCTCGGCGTGTTCGAGTTCGACCCGTTCGGCGAGGGCACGCGCGCGCTCGCCGTCGCGATTGCCGAGAGCCCGGCGTTTTCGATCGCCGGCGGCGGCGACACGCTGGCCGCGATCGAAAAGTACGGCGTCGAGGACGATATCTCCTATATTTCGACCGGCGGCGGGGCCTTCCTGGAATTCGTCGAGGGCAAAACCCTGCCCGCGGTCGCGGCGCTCGAGCGGCGCGCGGCGGATTTTCCGCCGCACTGACGGGAGCTGACATGCGAAGACGCACCAAGATCGTGGCGACGCTCGGACCGGCGACCGATCCCGAGCCGGCGCTCCAGGACCTGATCGAATCCGGCACGGACCTGGTCCGCGTCAATTTTTCGCACGGCGGCTTCGACGAGCACGCGCGGCGCATCGAGCGCGCACGGGCGGCCGCGTCGAGGGCCGGCCGTGTCGTCGGCATCCTGGGCGACCTGCGCGGGCCCAAGGTGCGCATCGAACGCTTTGCCACGGGCCGCGCGACGCTGGTCGAAGGCGAGACATTCACGCTCGACCCGGCCTTCGATCCGGCGAACGGCACGGACCGCATCGTGGGCGTCGCCTACGAATCGCTGCCGCGGGACGTGAAGGCCGGCGATACCCTGCTCCTGAACGACGGCCTCGATTTCGCTCGAAGTCACCGGCGTCGAAGGCACCCGCGTCATTACGAGGATCCTGACGAGCGGCGAACTGAGCGACATGAAGGGCCTCAACAAGCTCGGCGGCGGGCTTTCGGCGGGCGCGCTCACGGCGAAGGACCGCGACGACATCCGCATGGCGGCGGAACTGGGCGTCGATTACCTCGCCGTATCCTTCGTGCGCAATCGCCACGACATCGCCGAGGCCTGGGACCTGATGCGCGCCGCAGGCGGCGAGGGGAGAATCGTCGCCAAGATCGAACGGCGCGAAGCGATCGACAATCTCGAGCCGATCATCGAGACGAGCGCTGCCGTGATGGTTGCGCGCGGCGACCTCGGCGTCGAAGTCGGCTACGCGGAGCTGACCGGGCTGCAGAAACACATCATCGCGCTTGCGCGTGCCCGCAACCGCCTCGTGATCACGGCGACACAGATGATGGAATCGATGATCCACGCGCCGGTGCCCACGCGCGCCGAGGTGTCGGACGTCGCAAACGCGGTGATGGACGACACCGACGCCGTGATGCTTTCCGCCGAGACGGCGGTCGGCCGTCATCCGGGGCGCGTGGTGCGCGCCATGGCGCAGGTGATCGTGGGCGCGGAGAAGTGGCAGCTCTCCAACCGGCCCGATCTCCAGCGCGCGGACCGCGAATTCACCCGCACCGACGAGGCGATTGCGGCGGCCGTGATGTACACGGCCAATCACCTCGACGTGCGGGCGATCGTCGCCTTGACGGAATCGGGCTCGACTGCGCTCTGGATGTCGCGCATCCGTTCGGACATCCCGATCTACGCTTTTACCCGCCACCCGGGCACGCAGCGGCGCGTCACGCTCTATCGCGGCGTGTATCCGGTCGATTTCGACGTCACCCATCCGCGGCCCGAGAAGATGTACGCGGCGATCTTCGAACGCATGATCGCCGACGGTCTCGCTTCGGAGGGCGACCTGATCATCGTCACCAAGGGCGAGTTCTCCGGCGTTTCGGGCGGCACCAATTCGATGAAGATCGTCAAGGTCCAGACCGGGCCAACATGACGCCGCGCGCCCGGCGGGTTCTCCGTTACGGCCTTGGAATTCCTGCCGGTCTCCTGCTGACTGCGCTGCTCGCCGCCTGGCTCGCGCTTCGCGCGAGCCTGCCGCGCCTCGACGGAGAGATCGCGGTCGGCGGACTGTCCGCGAACGTCGCGATCGAGCGCGACGCCGCCGGCGTGCCGGTGATCCGCGGCGCCACCGAGCGGATGTCGCGCGCGCGACCGGCTATGCGCACGCGCAGGACCGCTGGTTCCAGATGGATCTGCTGAGACGCACGGGCGCCGGCGAGCTGTCGGCGCTTCTCGGGGCGGGGCTGCTCGATGCCGACCGCCACATCCGCCCGCACCAGTTCAGGCGACGGGCGGTCGAAGCGCTCGCCGTCGATCGATGCCGGGGACCGCGCCCTGCTCGAGGCGTATGCGGCAGGCGCCAATGCGGCGCTCGCCGCCATGCGCGCGCGTCCATTCGAGTACTGGCTTCTTCGCCAGACGCCCGAACCCTGGCGCGCCGAAGACTGCCTCCTGGTCGTGTACGCGATGTGGATCGACCTCCAGGGCCTCGAGGCGAGGCACGAACAGCGTCGCGGCAGACTTGCGGCGGCACTGCCGCGAGGCGCTGTACCGATTCATCGTCGAGCCGGATCCCGCCTCGGAGGCGCGCGCTCGACGGCAGCCAGCTCGCCGCAGATGCCGATGCCGACGCGCCGGGGAATACGATCTCCGCCGGCTGGACCGCAGTCTTTTCGAGGATGCGGACAGAGACGCAGGCAATCCCGCCAGGCGGCGCTCGCGGATCGACGAGCGCGACGCGATGGTCGGCAGCAACAACTGGGCGGTCGCGGGCTCGCGCACCGCAGGCGGCGGGGCGCTCGTCGCGAACGACATGCATCTCGGCCTCAATGTGCCGAACATCTGGTACCGGGCGCGCTTCGTGATCGAGGGCGATGGCCTCGACGTCAGCGGCGTGAGCCTGCCCGGCGTGCCCGCGATCATCGCCGGCAGCAATGGCCACATCGCCTGGGGATTCACGAACAGCTACGGCGATTTCCAGGATCTGGTCCGTGCTCGAGCGGGGTCCCGACGGCGAGGACAGCTACCTGACGGCGGACGGGCCACGCAAGTTCGAGCTGGAATCGGAGACGCTCGAGGTTGCCGGCGGCGAAATCCGAGACACTCGTAGTCCGGAAGACGATCTGGGGCCCGGTGATCGGCGAGTGACGGCGACGGTCACGCGCTTGCGCTCGCCTGGACCGCGCATCGTCCGCGGCGCGACCGACATGGCGCTCTTTCGACTCGAGCGCGCGGACGATCTCGACGCCGCCGCGGCGATCATCGGCGGCGCCGGCATGCCGGGACAGAACGTGATGATCGCGGACCGCGCATGGTCGCATCGGCTGGGTGCTTTCGGGCCGGTTGCCGCGGCGCCAGGGTATCGATCCGTCGCGACCCTCGTCCTGGCAGCGCGCAGGGCGCCGGCTGGGATGGCTGGGTCCCGCAGGCTGAATCGCCGCGCCTGCTGGATCCGCCGCAGGGCTATGCCTGGAGCGCCAATGCGCGGGTCGTCGGCGGCGAGGCCTATCGCCTGATCGGCGACGGCGACTATGCACCCGCCGCGCGCGCGCGCCAGATCCGCGACCGGCTCGCCGCGCTCACACACGCGAAGCGCCACCGACATGCTCGCGATCCAGCTCGACGACCGCGCCGACTTCGCGGCGCGCTGGCAGCCCATCCTGTCGCGCGCGCTCGCGCGAGCGGGCGAGGGCGAGGCGGCGAGCTCGTCGCGCGGCTGGAGCGGGCACGCCGCGATCGATGACGCCGGCTATCGGCTGCTGCGCGAGTTCGAGCGCGAGGTCTCGAGCCGCGCTTTCGAGATGCTCGCGATCGAGGCGATCGCACGCTGGCCTGATTTCCGCTGGCGCGCGCCGCAGCGATTCACCGAAATTGCCTGGCGGCTCGTCGCAGAGCGGCCCGCAAACCTGCTCGACCCGCGATTCGCGGATTGGGACGCCTGGCTGTCGGCGTGGCGAAAGAGGTGGTGCGCGACCTGCCGCCGGTGTGCGCCGATCTCGCCGCCTGCGACTGGGGCAAGGTGAACATCGCCGGCATCCATCATCCGATCAGCGAGGCCGTGCCGTTCCTGTCCCGTTTTCTCGACATGCCTGCGGATGCGCTGCCCGGCGACTGGTCCACGCCGCGCGTGCAGTCGCGCGATTTCGGCGCGTCCGAGCGCTTCGGCGTTTCGCCCGGACGGGAAGCGGAGGGCTACCTTCACATGCCCGGCGGTCAAAGCGGGCATCCACTGTCGCCGTTTTATCGTGCCGGGCACGAGCCTGGGTGCACGGCGAGCCGACGCCTTTTCTGCCCGGGCGGGCTGCGCACATACTGCGCCTCGTTCCGGCCGGCTGATATTCTGTCATCCGTTCGGGGGAGGGAGTCATGACTGTTGATACAAAAACGCTCGGGATGTTCTCGGTCCTGTCACTCGTCGCCTGCGCCGCTTCGGCCGCGGAGCCGGCGTCGGGCAATCTTTCGGCGGAGGCCGCTCGCGGCAGGTACCTGGTGCAGATCACGGGCTGCAATGATTGCCACACGGCCGGCTACGCGGCATCCGCGGGCAAGGTTGAAGAACCCATGTGGCTGACTGGCGACGGTCTCGGCTGGCGCGGGGACTGGGGAACCACCTATCCGGCCAATCTGCGGCTGACCGTCAAGAACATGACCGCGGATCAATTCGTGATACTGGCGCGCAGCCCGCTGCGGCCGCCGATGCCGTGGTTCAACCTGCGCGACATGCAGGACAGCGACGTCAAGGCGATCTATGCCTACCTGAAGCACCTCGGACCGGCGGGTGAACCGGCGCCGGCCTACGTGCCGCCGGACAAGACGCCCGCCGGGCCGTTCGTGAAATTCCCTGACCCGCCGCCGAAGTGAAAATGACGATGCACAGGCACATGGCATGGCTGTTTCTGCTGTATGCCCTGGCGAGCACACCGCTACAGGCCGAGACCATCGTGGTCGAGGCCGCGCGTTACCTCGACGTCGTCGCGGGAAGGCTCGTGTCGCCCGCGGTCATCGTCGTCGAGGGCGAGAAGATCGTTGCGGTCAATCCCGCGCGCGCCCCGTCGGCGCGAAGACGATTGCGCTTCCCGGACATACCCTGCTGCCCGGCCTCATGGACGCGCACGTGCACCTCAACTACATCATCGGCGAAGGATGGGAGACTGAGCCTGTGCGCTTCACGGCCGGCGACTTTGCCCTGCGCGCCATTCCGCACGCGCAGAAAACGCTGCTCGCGGGCTTCACGACGGTGCGCGATCTCGGCACCGGCCTCGGCTTCTCGGACGTCGCGCTGATGCACGCGATCGACAAGGGCTGGGTTGCCGGGCCGCGCATGATCCCCGCGGGTCATGCGCTATCGATCAGCGGCGGGCATTGCGACCAGACCATGGGATTCGGGCCGGGTGTCGCGCCGCCGGACTTCGTCTCGGGCACGGCCGACGGCATCGATGAGGTCGTAAGTCCGTGCGGCACCAGATCAAGCACGGCGCCAAAGTCATCAAGATCTGCGCGACCGCGGGTGTGCTCTCCTTCGAGGGGCCGGTGGGCGCCCAGCAGTACTCGCTCGAGGAACTCCGCGCGGCGGCCGAGGAGACGCACCGCCATGGCCTCAGGATCGCGGCACATGCCCACGGCACCGAAGGCATCATCGCCTCGAGCGAGGCCGGCATCGACAGCATCGAGCACAACTCGATCGTGACGGAGGAGGCGGCAACGATTCTCGCGACGAACGGCAGTTTCGTCGTGCCAAACCTGCATCTCATCGACACGCTCAAGACCACGGAGCTTCCGCCGGCGCTCGCGGCGAAGCAGGCCTACCTCGGTCCGCTCGCGATCGCGAGCTTCAAGCGCTCGTTGAAACACGGCCTCAAGGTCGCCTTCGGCACCGATGCAGGCGTGTTCCCGCACGGGGACAATGCCCGGGAGTTCGCTGCGAGAGTCGCGCAGGGCGATACGCCGCTGCATGCGATCCGGAGTGCAACGATCGTAAACGCGGAACTTTTCGGCACACCGGATCGCGGAAAGATCGAGGCGGGGCTGCTCGCAGATCTCATCGCGGTGGACGGCAATCCGCTCGAAGACATACGCCAGCTCGAGGACGTTCGCTTTGTCATGAAAGGCGGCGTGGTCTACAAGCAGCCGCAGTAGAAGCGCCAACACATCCCTACTGCAGGGACCTCATCGCCCGGTCGAGACCGGAGAGCGTCAGCGGGAACATGCGGTCCTCGAACAGTTCGCGCGTGATCTGGATGGACGGGCGTGAACTCCCAGCGTTCCCGCGGCTCGGGATTGAGCCAGACGTGACGCGGGTAGCTCGCGAGCAGGCGCCTCATCCAGGCGGCGCCGGGTTCCTCGTTCCAGTGCTCGATGCTGCCGCCCGGCTGCAGGATCTCGTAGGGGCTCATCGTCGCGTCGCCGACGATCACGAGCCGGTAGTCGTGGCCATAGGTGCGCATGACGCGCGGCAGCGGCGTGCGCTCGCCATGGCGCCGGCGATTGTCCTTCCACACCGACTCGTAGACGAAGTTGTGGAAATAGAAATACTCGAGGTGCTTGAACTCGCCGCGCGCGGCCGAGAACAGCTCCTCGCAGATCCGGACGTGATCGTCCATCGAACCGCCGATGTCGAGGAACAGCAGCACCTTCACCGCGTTGTGGCGCTCCGGGACCATGCGGATGTCGAGCAGGCCCGCGTTGCCGCGCGGTCGAGTCGATCGTGCCATCGAGGTCGAGCTCCTCGGCCGCGCCCTCGCGCGCGAACCGCCGCAGGCGCCGCAACGCCAGCTTGATGTTGCGCGTGCCGAGCTCGACCGAGTCGTCGAGGTTCGCGAACTCGCGCCGATCCCAGACCTTGACGCGCGCGACGTTGCCCGCCGACTGCCTGGCCGATGCGCACGCCCTCGGGGTTGTAGCCGTGCGCGCCGAACGGCGATGTGCCGCCGGTGCCGATCCACTTGCTTGCCGCCCTGGTGGCGCGCCTTCTGTTCCTCGAGCCGCTTTCGCAGCGTTTCCATCAGCTCGTCCCAGCCGCCGAGCGACGGATCCGCGCCTTTTCCTCGTCGGTCAGCGCATTTCGAAGTCTCTTCGCAGCCACTCGGCGGGAATCTCGCTCGCGAGCAGCGCCTCGAACAGGTCCTGCGCGCCCTTGAAGTGCGCCGCGAACACGCGGTCGAAGCGGTCGTAGTGACGCTCGTCCTTGACCAGCACCGCGCGCGCGAGCCAGTAGAAATCCTCGCGCCGAAAGGCCGACCAGTCGCGCCTCGAGCGCCGCGAGCAGCGCCAGGAATTCGGTAATCGTCACCGGCACGCCGGCGGCGCGCAGCATCAGGAAGAAGCGGATCAGCATGGGCCGGCCGCGGGCGGCGTTCAGCCGGGCGGCCCGCGCGCCGGTTCAGGAACACGAGCTGCTCGAACAGGTGCACGTCCTGCTCGTTCTTCAGCAGCGCGCCGTAGAGCGGCGGTATCGCGGTCTTCGCGTCGTCGGCAGCGCAGCGCTTCCGGCGGGATGTCCTCGGCGAGCAGCAGCTTGAGCCAGTCGAGCAGTTCCGACGTCGACGGCTTCTTCTTGAGGCCGGGCACGTCGCGGATCCGGTAGAAGGCGGTCAGAGCGCTTCGGCCAGCAGCGATTTCTTGAGCCCGGGGTAGTGCACTTCGACGATCTGCTCCATCGTCTCGCTGTCGGGAAACCGGATGTAGTGGAAGAAGCAGCGGCGCAGGAATGCGTCCGGCAGCTCCTTCTCGTTGTTGCTGGTGATGAAGACGATCGGGCGCTCGCCGCGCCTTCACCAGCTTGCCGCGTCTCGTAGACGAAGAACTCCATGCGGTCGAGTTCGCGCAGCAGGTCGTTCGGGAACTCGATGTCGGCCTTGTCGATCTCGTCGATCAGCAGCACGGCCCGGCGCTCGCGACTCGAATGCGCGCCACAGCATGCCGGGCACGATGTAGTTCGCGATGTCCTTGACGCGCTCGTCGCCGAGCTGCGAATCGCGCAGCCGCGAGACCGCGTCGTACTCGTAGAGTCCCTGCTGCGACTTGCTCGTCGACTTGATGTGCCACTCGAAGAGTGGCGCATCGAGCGCGCGCGCGACTTCCTCGCGCGAGCTGCGTCTTGCCGGTGCCCGGCTCGCCCTTGACGAGCAGCGGCCGGCCGAGCGTGATCGCGGCATTGACCGCGAGCGCGAGCTCGCCGGTCGCGACGTAGCTGTCGGAGCCCTCGAACCGCTTCAACTGGCCCCGGCCGCGAGCTTCTTGAGTTCCGCGAGCACGATCTCGGAGTGACCCTTCGGGTCCACCTTCATGTAATGCTTCGCGACGCGGCCCTCGGGGTCGATGATGAAGGTGTCGCGCCGGGCGAATTCGCCGTAAACAGCATACTTGGTCAGCGTGCCGTAGGCCGTCGCCGTTTTCTTTGCGGAGTCCGCAAGGATCGGGAAGGGCAGGCTGTGTTCGTCGGCGAAAGACTTGTGCGAAGCCACGTCGTCGACGCTCACGCCCAGGATGACCGCGCCGAGCTCACGGTACGCGAAGATATTGTCGCGGAACTCGCAGGCCTGGGTCGTGCAGCCGGGCGTGTTGTCCTTCGGGTAGAAATAGAGGACCACCCACTTGCCCTTGTAGTCGGACAGGGAGTGCCACTTGCCGGTCTGGTCCTGGAGCTTGAAGCCGGGCGCGGCGGCGCCGACCGCCGGTGGCTCCGCGGCGAATCGAAGCGGCGCTCAGCAGGGTTGCGGCAAGAATGGCAGCGGCGCCATGCAGGAAACGCGTCATGTCGGATCCTCCGGTTGAGCGTGCGGCTAACATAGTATCGCGGCCCGCCGTCCGGATGACCACGATGCAGCGCAGGGGTTCCCCGGCATGACCCAGTCGACGCAAACAGATCGCAGGGACCGGCCACGAATCGCGCTCGTGCTGCCGGGCGGCGGCGCGCGGTCGGCCTACCAGGTCGGTGTGTTGCATGCGATCGCGGGCTGGTATCCGCCGAAAGCGACCCTGCCTTTCGCGGTGCTCTGCGGAACCTCGGCTGGCGCGATCAACGCGGCCGTGCTCGCTGCGCATGCGGGCGATCTGAGGCAGGCGACCGCGGCGCTCGTCCGTGTCTGGGGCGGATTTCGCATCGAGCAGGTATTCCGGGCCGGCGCGACCGACATGCTGCGCTCGGGCCTGCACCTTTTTCTTGCGCTCGCTCACGGGTGGCTGGCTGCTGCCGGTGCCGCGCGCGCTATTCAACAACGCGCCGCTGCGGGCATTGCTCGCGAAGAACGTGATATTCGCGGACCTGCGGAGTGCGCTCGGATCGGGCACGACGGACTCTGTCGCAATCACGGCGACCTCGCTCACGGGCGGTGAATCCGTCACGTTCGTCGAGACTTCGCGCGCGCTTCATGCCCTGGGATCGCGCCCTGCGATGCGGCGTCGCGGCCCAGCTCGATGTCGATCACCTGATGGCGAGCGCGGCCATTCCGCTTCTCTTTCCGCCGGTCGCCATGGCACGGCGCGCACTTCAGCGACGGCGCGATGCGCCAGATGACGCCGCTCGCGCCGGCGATTCATCTCGGCGCGGAGCGGATCCTCGTGATCGGCGTGCGACGGCCGGGGCGCACCGGCGTGGCGATCGGGCCGCCGCCCAACATGGCCGAGCAGTTCGGGTTCATGCTCGATTCGCTGTTCATGGAAGGCCTGCATGCCGATCTCGAACGCCTCAACCGGATCAATGCGCTGCTCGGTCATCTCCGGCCCGGTCCCGCGCCGCTCGGCATGCGTCACGTCGAGACGATGCTGCTGCTGCCAGAGCGGGACCCGAGCGAGGCCGCGGTCGAGCACCGCGATAGCGATGCCCTGGACGCTCCGCGCACTGCTGCGGGTCCTCGGCGCGCGGGGGCGCGCGGCGGCAGGCTGCTGTCCTATCTGCTCTTCGAGTCGGCTTATACGCGAGAACTGATCGATGCCGGGGAGCGGGACGCCAATGCCCGGCGGGCCGAAATCGGCGCGTTTCTCGGCCTCGACTCGGAATTCGGCGCGAAGCTCGACTAGGCGATTCGTCACTCAGACCAGGATCAGGGTACCGAGCCCGAGGAGCGCCGCGAAGCCGACGATGTCGGTGACGGTCGTCAGGATCACGCCGCCTGCAAGCGCCGGGTCGATGCTGCAGGCGCCTGAGCGTCAACGGGATCATGACGCCCGCAATCGACGCCGCGACCAGATTGATCACGATCGCGACAAAGATCACAAGCGCGACATCCCAGGTCCCGAACCAGAGCCAGGTTGCGACGGCGACCGCAGTGGCCCAGACGACGCCATTGAGCGCGCCGACGGCGAGTTCCTTGAAGAAGAGCCAGCGCGCGTTCGAGGACTGCACCTGGCCGAGCGCAATGCCGCGGATGATGAGCGTGACCGTCTGCGTGCCGGCGATGCCGCCCATGCTGGCGACCACCGGCATCAGGACCGCGAGCGCAACGACCTTTTCGATCGTGGCTTCGAACAGGCCGACCACCCACGAGGCGAGCAGCGCGGTCAACAGATTGATGCCAAGCCAGAGCGCGCGGCGACGGGCGCTCTTGCGCACGCCGGCAAACACGTCGTCCTCGTCCTCGAGGCCCGCGGCGGCGAGCGCCGGATGTTCCGCCTGTTCGCGCACGACGTCGACCACGTCGTCGATGGTGATGCGCCCCAGCAGCCTGCCGTCGTCCGCGACGACGGCGGCCGACAGCAGGTCGCGCGATCTCGAACAGCGCGGGCGACCTCGCTGGCGGGCGTTTCCGGCGCGATCGGCGCGACCTCCGGATCCATTTCCGTGCTGACGGCATGATCCGGGATCGACAGTCAGCAGCCGCGTGAGCGGCAGTGCGCCGAGATAGCGGTCATTTCGGTCCACGACGAACAGGCAATCGGTGCGTTCCGGCAATTCGCCGCGCATGCGCACATAGCGGATCACGACCTCGAGCGGCACGTCGGGCCGCACGCGTCACCGTGTCCGTGTTCATCAGCCCGCCGGCCGTGTCCTCCGGGAAAGCGAGCACGGTCGACAGCCGGTCGCGGTCCTGCTGGTCCATCGAGCGCAGCACTTGGCGCGTGACCGCCTCGGGCAGCTCGGCGAGCAGGTCTGCGAGATCGTCGACCGCGAGGCCCTCGGCCGCGGCCACGAGTTCATCTGGCTGCATGCCGGCGACGAGTTCGCTTCGGACTTCGTCCGAGAGTTCGACCAGCACGTCGCCCTGGACTTCACGGTCGACCAGTTCCCAGACGAGCGCGCGCTGCGCGGGCGGCAACGACTCGAGCAACAAGGCGATTTCGGCCGGATGCAGCGCGTCCACCATGCGGTCCGCGCCGCGCAATGCGTCCGGCTGCCAGCGCCGCCTGGATGGCGGCAAGTCTGGAATCGCGATCGCCGCGCGCGGGTGCGGCCTCGGTCACTTGGGCAGCGCGTTGTGGCGCACGAGGAGCTGCGGATACTTCTGCCGGAAATGCGCGGCCAGGCGCTCGACCAGGTACACCGAACGATGCTGGCCGCCGGTGCAGCCGATGGCGATGGTCAGGTAGCCGCGATTCGTCTCCTCGTACTCCGGCAGCCGGCTTTCGAGGAAACGGATCAGGTCCGCGACCATGCGCTCGACGCGCGGGCTCGATTCGAGGAAGGCGATCACGCGGCTGTCCTGTCCCGTCAGCGGCTGCAATGCCGGTTCCCAGTACGGATTCGGCAGGGTGCGCGCGTCGAACACGAAATCGGCGTCGCCGGGCGTACCGTGCTTGAAGCCGAAGGACTCGAACAGGATGGACAGCCGGCCCGGGGCCTGCGGCTCGACGCGCTTGGCGATCAGGTCGCGGAGCTCATGGACGCTCATGCGCGACGTGTCGATGACGAGGTCCGCGCTGTCGATCAACGGGTGGAGGAGGCGCCGCTCCTCGGCGATCGCGTCGGCAAGGCTCTTGCCGGCGCCCGCCAGCGGATGGCGCCGGCGGGTCTCGGCATAGCGCCGCAGCAGCACCTCGTCCTCCGCATGGAGGTAGAGCACCTCGCAGCGCAGTCCCGCGCGGCGAAGATCCGCGACGAGCGCCGGAATCGAGGCCAGGTCGTCGGGACGATTGCGCGCATCGAGCCCGACGGCCAGCCGGCGGTAGATCGGCTCCTCGCGTTCGCAGCGAATGCGAGACGAGCGCCTGGACGAGGCCCGCCGGTATGTTGTCGATGCAGTACCAGCCGAGGTCCTCCAGCATGTTGAGCGCGACGCTCTTGCCGGAACCGGACAGTCCGCTGACGACGACGAGGCGTATCATCGCGATCCGGCTCAGGCCGGCCGGCCCCGGCGCGACGTCCGCCGCGTGGTGATCGCCCTGTTTTTCCTTGTGCTTGCGCAGGCGGCGGTCGAGCTTGTCCGCGAGCGCATCGATCGCCGCGTACATGTCGCCGTCCCTGGCATCCGCATGGATCACGGCTCCGCTGACGCCGAGCGTCGCCTCCGCCTTGTGCTCGAGCTTCTCGACGGTGAGCACGCAGTGCACGTCGATCACCTGCTCGAAGTGCCGCAGCGACGCGGTCCAGCTTCTTCCGGACGTAGTCGCGCAAGCGGCGGCGTGACATCGATATGGTGGCCGGTCAGCGTCAACTGCATGGTCGGATCCTCCTGTCTTTCATGTCCCTTGGTCCGGTCAGCGCGCCGCGGCCTGTCGCCGCGCGCTCGAGGGCGCGATGCCGAGCGCCTCGCGGTACTTGGCGACCGTCCGCCGCGCCACCTGGATGCCGTCCGCCGCGAGCATTTCCACGATCTGCTGGTCGGACAGCGGGTGATCCGCCGGTTCCTGCGCGATCAGCTTGCGAATCCTCGCACGGATCGCGGTCGAGGAAACGCCGGCGCCGTCCTCGCCGGGCACGTGGCTCGAAAAGAAGAAGCGGAATTCGAACACGCCGCGCGGCGTGTGCAGGTACTTGCCGGTCGTGACGCGGGAAATCGTCGACTCGTGCATCTGCACGGCCTCCGCCACGTCACGCAGGATCATCGGCTGCATGGATTCCTCGCCCGGTCGAGGAATGCCTGCTGCCGCTCGACGATCGTGCGCGCGACGCGAAGCATCGTGTCGTTGCGGATCTCGAGGCTGCGCAACAGCCAGCGCGCTTCCTGGAGCTGCGTCCTGAGCACCGCGTGGTCGGGCGCGCGCGTGATCATTCCCGGCATAGCCCTCGTTCAGCCGGATGCGGGGCAGCGCCGATCGGGTTCAGCTCGACGACCCAGCCCTGCGGCGTCCGCCGCGCATAGACGTCCGGCACGACGTATTCGGTGCGCAGCGCCTGGAATGCGGCGCCAGGCCGCGGATGGCAGCTGCGGACGAGCGCGAGCGCCACGTCCAGTTCGGGGCCGCTGCAATGCATTTCGCGCTGCAAGGCCGGGAACTGCTGGCCGGCGACGAGTTCGAGGTGACGGTGGGCGAGGGTGCGCGCAGCCTCGAGACCCGGCGTCGCGGGATCGAGCTGCGCGAGCTGCAGCTCGATGCACTCGGCGACGGATCGCGCGCCGACGCCGGCGGGATCGAACTGCTGGATGACGGCGAGCACGCGCTCGACGCCGGCCGCATCGGCCGTCACGTTCGCCGCGACCGTATCGGCGATCGCCTGCGCGGCTTCCGTCAGGTAACCGTCGTCGTTGATGGCGTCGACAATCGCGCGCCCGATCGCGAGCGCCTCGGCCGGAAGATGCGCGAGTTCGAGCTGCCAGGAGAGATGGTCGTGCAGCGTGCGGCCGGACTCGTCGGGCAGATCGAGGTCGCCCTCGCCGGAGCCGGACCAGGGCGTTTCGGATTCCGCGGCATTCGGTTCGGTCCATTCGTCGCCGATCTCGACGACCGGTTCCGGATTCGTCGCCGCCGCGGTGTCGGCCGTTGCCTGGCCTGGCAGGGTATCCATGCGCCCAGGTGGATTCGAAGTCCTCGTCGGCTTCGAGCAGCACATTGGTCTCGAGCGCCTGCTGGACCTGGGCCTGCAGTTCGATCGTCGGCAATTGCAGCAGTCGAATGGCCTGTTGCAGCTGCGGCGTCATCGTCAGCTGCTGGCCGATCCGAAGCTGCAGGCTGGGTTTCATCATCGGCGGTGGCGGCCTCGGCAGCGGCCCCGCTATTCGGCGAAGCCGCTCCGTCAGAGCCTGAAATCCTGCCCCAAGTAGACCTTGCGCACCTCGGGATTTGCAAGGATCTCGTCCGCGGTTCCGGAGGCGAGGACCGTGCCCTGGTTGACGATGTAGGCCCGGCCGCAAATTCCCAGCGTTTCCCGGACGTTATGATCGGTGATCAGGACGCCGATGCCGCGCTCGGCGAGGTGCCTCGCGATGCGCTGGATGTCGTGCACCGACAGCGGATCGACGCCGGCGAATGGCTCGTCCAGCAGGATGAATGCGGGATTCGCCGCAAGCGCGCGCGCGATCTCGACGCGCCGGCGCTCGCCGCCCGACAGGCTCATGCCCGATGTGGTCCCGAAGATGCGCGACATGCAGCTCTTCGAGCAGCCTTCGAGCGCCTCTTCGCGCGCCGCGCCGTCGAGGTCGCCGCGCGTCTCGAGAATGGCCATGACGTTGTCGACCACGGTCATGCGGCGGAAGATCGAAGGCTCCTGCGGCAGGTAACCGAGCCCGCGCCGCGCGCGCGCGTGCATCGGCAGCGCCGTGATGTCCTCGCCGTTGAGCTCGATCCGGCCGCCGTCGCAGGGCACGAGACCCACGATCATGTAGAACGCCGTCGTCTTGCCCGCGCCATTCGGGCCGAGCAGCCCGACGACTTCGCCGCTGGTTATCGAGATCGACAATGACGACACCACCTTGCGCTTGCGATAGCTCTTTTCGAGCCCCGTCGCCGAGAGCTCGCTCATGACGGGGGCTTCGGCGTTTCCGGGGGCTTGTCCTCCGGCTGGATGGTGATTACGACCGGTTCCTGCGAGATGACGCGCTGGTTGGCCGTGCTGTAGACGAGGGTTGCGCCCGTGATCTCCGTACGCCCGTCGAAAAGCCAGGCCTCGCCGGCGAGTTCCACGGCGCCGCGGCCGAGGTCGTAGTCGATGCGATTCGCGCGACCCTGCGCATGCTCCTCCTTGCGCTGCTGCTCGAAGGTCGCGGGCGCGCCGGTCACGGTCGCGCTCGCAATCTGGCCGCCGGTGAATCGCACGCGCGCCGTGTCGCTCGCGAGCGCGCCTTCGGGCATCGTGATGCGCACGCTTCCGCTGAACTCCCAGCTGCTTTCCTCGAAGTCGAGGCCGCTCGCGACCGCACGATCGGCGGTGATGCGGATCTGGCCCTGCGTGATCGTGATCGCGTCGAATACGAGCACGCCGTTCTGGTAGTCGAAGTCGGACGAACGCGCCTCGACCTGGATCGGAAGCTGGGCGCGTTCCTGCGCCACGCGCATGGCGGCGGCGCCGCAGAGCAGGGCGAGCAACAGCGCGTCAAGGCGTGAAGTGGCCATTGACGTCCGATTCCAGCCGCAGGTTGCCTGCCTTCAGGTCTGCACGCATGCCGAGCGCCTTGATCCGGTGCATGTCCGAACGCGAGTTCGACCGGGCTCTTCGTCTGCGCGGTCTCGGCAACCGTGTCGAGCGTCATGCGCGCCGTCTCCAGTTCCGGGGTGCGCGCCTCGGCATCGGGCTCACCCCGCAGTCGCACGTCCCCTTCAAACTCGACGACGCTGCCGCCCGGCGGCACGCGCGCTTCGGCCGCGGTCATGTTCCAGCGTTTCCCGGTCGGTGCGTGGTATTCGACCGCGACATCCGCAAGACTGACCACGCCGCTCGCCGGGTCCTCATTGGCCGAGATGGACTGCAGCCCGATCCGCAATGCGCCATCCGTGCCGAATTCCTCGAGGTCGACGCCAGTGAGGAAGTATCCCGGGCCTCAGGACATCGCCCGATTCCGGCGCCGGAGTCGCGATCGAGGAGACGCCATTGCACGATCACTGCGATAAGGGCGACGAGTCCCGGCGACGAGCAGGAATCCGCGCGATCATTTCGGCTCGCCGCGCGCGGCGAGCAGCCAGTCGCAGAACTCGCGCACGGCGCCGCGGCCGCCCGCGCGCGCGAGTCACGTGGCCGCCGCGGCCAGGACATCCGGATGGGCATCGGCGACTGCGGCCGGCAGGCCGACGGCCGCCATGAGGCCGAGATCCGGCGTGTCGTCGACCAGGCAGGCGACGCGGCGGACATCGATCGCATTGCGCTTCACGAGTTCGGTGAGCGCGCGCGCCTTGTCGCCGACGCCTTGCGCGACGTCGCTGACGCCGAGCTCGCGCATGCGCGCCGTGACTGCGGCCGAGCGGCGGCCGGAAATCACGGCGACGCCGATGCCGGCTGCGATCAGCATCTTGATGCCATGCCCGTCGCGCACGTCGAAGACTTTCAGGTTTTCGCCGTCCGGGCCGTACCAGAGCCGGCCGTCGGTCAGCACGCCGTCGACGTCCAGCACCACGAGCGACACGTCGGCAGCCGGCGTCACATCACCCCCGCGCGCAGCAGGTCGTGCACGTTCAGCGCGCCGACCAGCACGCCTTGCTCGTCGAGCACGAGCAGGCCGTTGATCGAGTGCTTCTCCATCATCAGCACGGCTTCGGCCGCGAGTTCCTGCGGACCGATCGAGCGGCAGCCCCGGGTCATCACGTCGCCCATCGTGCTCTTGTGGATGTCGATCCTGCGGTCGAGCGCGCGTCGCAGGTCGCCGTCGGTGAAGATTCCGACCACGCGGCCGTCGCTGTCGACGACCGCGGTCAGGCCGAGCCGCTTGCGCGACATCTCGAGCAGGCCTTCGGGCAGCGTCGTTCCCGGCGTCACAGCCGGCAGGTCTTCGCCGCGACGCATGATGTCCGACACGCGCAGCAGCAGGCGGCGCCCGAGCGAGCCGCCGGGATGCGAGCGGGCGAAGTCCTCTTCGGTGAAGCCGCGATGCTTCAGGAGCGCTACGGCGAGCGCGTCGCCCATTGCAAGCGTGGCGGTCGTGCTTGCCGTCGGCGCGAGGTTCAGCGGACAGGCCTCGGCGGGCACGCTGATGTCGAGATGGACGTCGGACTCGCGGGCGAGCGTCGACAACGGATTGCCGGTCATCGCAATGAGCGGGGCTTCCATGCGCTTGAAGAGCGGCAGGATCGTCAGCAGTTCCGCGGTCTCGCCGGAGTAGGAGATTGCGAGCACGACATCGCCCTTGGCGACCATCCCGAGGTCCCCATGGCTTGCCTCCGCTGGATGCAGGAAGAACGCGGGTGTGCCCGTGCTCGCCAGCGTTGCCGCGATCTTGCCGCCGACATGGCCGGACTTCCCCATGCCCGAGACGACCACGCGGCCGCGGCAATCGAGAAGCATCCGGCAGGCCATCGCAAAATCGTCTCCCAGGCGGTCGACAAGTGCGGCGACCGCGCGGGCCTCGATCCGGAGCGCTTCGCGCCCCATCTCGACCAGGCGCTTGCTGTCGGCGGCGTCATTCATCTTGTTTGCGCGGCATTTCGGTGCAGTCCGGCATCATACACCGGCACCATTCAAGAGCCCGCACCGTTAGAATGCCGCGATGACGCCGGCCGAAATCAGGGAGCAGCATCGAGACTGCACTGCCCGGGTCGACGGTCCGCGTCGCGTCCGACGACAACGTGCATTTCACCGCGCTCGTGATCGCGGCGCAGTTCGCCGGTCTGCGGGCGCTGCAGCGACATCAGCTCGTTTATCGCGCGCTCGGCGGCGCAATGGGCGGCGAGGTCCACGCCCTGTCGCTCGACACGCCGACGCCCGACGAATGGGCGGCCCGCGGCAGCGGCTAGGGGAGCAGGCTTCTGGACAAGCTTGCAGATCACCGGCGGCAGGCGTCTCGAAGGCGAGGTGCGCGCCTCGGGCGCCAAGAACGCCGCATTGCCGATTCTCGCCGCGGGACTCCTGGCCGATTCACCGGTTGCGATCACCAACGTGCCGAAGCTCCACGACGTGACCACCATGATCCGGTTGCTCGGACGGATGGGCGTCGCCGTGGTCGCCGGCGAACGGTCGCGCGTCGAAGTCGATGCACGCGGCCTCGTCGAACCGGTTGCGCCCTACGAGCTGGTCAAGACCATGCGTGCCTCGATCCTCGTGCTCGGTCCGCTCCTTGCGCGCCACGGCGAAGCGCGCGTCTCGCTCCCCGGCGGCTGTGCGATCGGCGCCCGTCCCGTGAACCTGCATGTCGCGGGGCTCGAGGCCATGGGCGCCGAGATTTCGATCGAGAGCGGCTATATCCATGCAAAGGCCGGACGACTTCGCGGCGCGCGCATCGTGCTCGACACGGTCACCGTCACCGGCACGGAGAACCTCATGATGGCGGCCACGCTCGCCCGCGGCCGCACCGTGATCGAGAATGCCGCACGCGAGCCGGAGGTCGCCGATCTCGCCGGCTTCCTGACGGCGATGGGCGCAAGCATCGAGGGCGCGGGCACGGACACGATCGTGATCGAAGGCCGCGATCGCCTGGGCGCCTGCGAGTACGCGGTGCTGCCGGATCGCATCGAGACCGGCACTTTCCTGGTCGCGGGCGCCATTACCGGCGGCCGCGTTCGTGTGACCGACGCGCGCGCTGACCACCTCGACGCCGTGATCGCGAAACTGCGCGAGGCGGGCGCCGTCGTAACCGTGGGCGCTGACTGGGTCGAGGTGGACATGGGCGGGCGACGCCCGGCCGCCGTGGACATCCGCACCGCGCCGCATCCCGGGTTCCCGACCGACATGCAGGCGCAGTTCGCGGCGCTCGATTCCGTCGCCGACGGCGTCGCCACCATCGTCGAGACGATCTTCGAGAACCGCTACATGCACATGCTGGAGCTGCGCCGTCTCGGTGCCGACGTGCGCATCGAAGGGCACACGGCCGTGGTCCACGGCGTCCCGCGCCTGTCCGGCGCTCCGGTCATGGCGACCGACCTGCGCGCCTCGGCAAGCCTCGTGCTCGCCGGCCTCGTGGCAGAGGGCACGACGGACGTGCAGCGCATCTACCATATCGACCGGGGCTACGAGCTGATCGAGGAAAAGCTGGGCCGCCTCGGCGCCGACATCCGCCGCGTGCCGGGTCCAAGTACCTAGACCGCCGGCTCAGGAGGAGCGCCCGGCCCCCGCTTCCTGCGGCCGTTCCACGACTTCGATCCGCACGCTGTGCTCCAGGCCGTCGCTTTCGGTGGGGGCGCGTCGCCACAGCCTGAGCCGCACGCCCTGGCCGGGCTTCAGCATGGCGATGCGCGCGAGCAGGTCCTGCGCGCCGCGCAATGGCGATCCGTTGACCTGCGTGATGACGTCGCCGCGCGCGACGCCTTGCGCCTGGGCGGGGCTTCCGCGGAACACGTCGTGAACGAGCACCGATCCGTCGGGCACTCCCGTCTTCTCGATTTCCGCCGCACTGAGGTTGCGCGGCACGACGCCGATCCAGCCGCGCACGACCTTGCCGTCCCGCAATATCGCGTCGACGACGCCGCGCACGAGATCGACGGGAATCGCAAATCCGATGCCTTCGATGCCGGCCTGTCGGCCCGCGATTACGCTGTTGAGGCCCACCAGCTTTCCGGTGGCGTCGACAAGCGCACCGCCGGAATTACCCAGGTTGATCGCTGCGTCGGTCTGGATGAAATGCTCGAAGGTCGAGACGCCGAGGTGGCCGCGGCCGGTGGCACTTACGATTCCCTGCGTCACGGTGTGTCCGAGACCGACCGGATTGCCGATCGCAAGAACCGGATCGCCGACGCGCAGTCCCGCCGAGCGTCCGAGTGGCATGATCGGCAGCGTTTCGAGTTCGATCTTGAGCACGGCGAGATCGGTGTCGGGATCCACGCCGACAAGCGTCGCCGGGGCTTCGCGGCCATCCCGCAGCTGGACGCGGACCTGGGTCGCGCGCGCAATGACGTGGTAGTTCGTGACGATGTGACCGCGGACGTCGTAAATGATGCCGGAACCGAGGCTTCGCTCGACTCGCTCGCGATACTCGGGCCAGACCTCGCCGTAAAGCTGCCCGAACTGCGGCGGGAGTCCCGCGACATTCGGCACCACGACGCGCCGCTCGGTGTTGATGTTGACCACTGCGGGCGCGGCGGCATCGACGGCGTCGGCATAACTCACGAACTGCGGCGGAGGCGCGGCGACCGCCGTTGGATTGCCGGCTTCTTCCGCCGTCAGCGCCGGCGCCCCGGATGCCGCGGGCGGCGAAGCTGCGGGCTGCGGCTCCCGCGACGCGGGCCGAAGCAATACGTATGCAAGCGCGGCCGCGAGTCCGAGCGCGACCCATGGAGAGACCCAGCGCAACCAGCCCGGAATGAACGACATGGCCGTGTATAATGCGGCAATCCCTGCAACGAACGAAAATCGATCGATGAGCGACGCAATCGACAGGGGAAGGCGGCAGCTTCTCACCGTGGCGACGACCTTGACCGGTGCCGTTGGCGTCGCATTCGCCGCGGTTCCGTTCCTGGCATCCTGGAAACCGAGTGCGCGCGCCAAAGCGCTGGGGGCGCCGGTCGAAATCGACATCAGCAAGCTCGAGCCGGGTGCAATGATCAAGATCGAGTGGCGCGGCAAGCCCGTCATGGTCGTCAGGCGGACGCCCGAAATGATCGCCCGGCTCGAAGGCAACGACGAGCGGCTCGCGGATCCCGGATCCGAGCAGTCAAGACAGCCCGACTTTGCCAGGAACCCCGCGCGGGCCATCAATCCCGAATACCTGGTCGTGCTCGGCGTCTGCACCCATCTTGGCTGCCTTCCCCAGAACCGCCTGAATGCGGGCGCGAGCGCGGATGGCCTCCTGAATGCCGACTGGCCCGGCGGCTTCTTCTGCCCCTGCCACGGTTCCATGTTCGACCTGTCCGGTCGCGTGTTCCGCGGCGTCCCGGCGCCGACTAACCTCGAGATTCCGCCCTACAGCTTCGCGGACAGCGGCCACCTCGTCATCGGGCTCGAGCAGGGGAGCGCCGCCTGATGGAAGGACGGGAGGCGCCGGCCGCGAACGGCCGGATCGCGGCGCTCGGCGCCTGGATCGACGCGCGATTCCCGATGACGAAGCTCTGGAAAGAGCACGTGTCGGAGTACTACGCGCCGAAGAATTTCAATTTCTGGTACTACTTCGGCTCGATCGCGCTCTTTGTGCTGGCGCTGCAGATTGTCACGGGCATCTTCCTGACGATGAGCTACAAACCCTCGGCGACGGAGGCCTTCGGTTCCGTCGAATACATCATGCGCGACGTCGAGTGGGGCTGGCTGATCCGCTACCTGCATTCGACCGGCGCCTCGGCGTTCTTCATCGTCGTCTATCTCCACATGTTCCGGGCGCTGCTCTATGGCTCGCACCGCAAGCCGCGCGAGTTGCTGTGGATTTTCGGCGTCCTGATCTATCTCGCACTGATGGCCGAGGCCTTCTTCGGCTACCTGCTGCCCTGGGGCAACATGTCTTACTGGGGCGCGCAGGTAATCGTGTCCCTCTTCGGCACTTTCCCGCTGATCGGCGATTGGCTGATCGAGTGGATCCGCGGCGACTATTTCATTTCGGATATCACGTTGAACCGCTTCTTTGCGCTGCACGTGGTCGCGGTGCCGCTGGTTCTGATCTTTCTGGTCGTTGCCCACATCCTCGCCCTGCACGAGGTGGGCTCGAACAACCCGGACGGCATCGAGATCAAGAAAACGAAGGGAGGGGACGACCATCCGCTCGACGGGATACCGTTCCATCCCTACTACACGGTCAAGGATCTCTTCGGCCTCAGCGTTTTCCTGGTGCTGTTTTCCGCCGTCGTCTTTTTCGCGCCCGAGATGGGCGGGCTCTTCCTCGAGGCGCCGAATTTCGAGCCGGCGAACCCGCTCCTCACACCGGAGCACATTGCGCCGGTCTGGTACTTCACACCTTATTACGCGATCCTGCGCGCGATTCCGGCCTTTGCGGGCACGCAGGTCTGGGGCGTACTCGTGCTGTTCGCAGCCGTCTTCGTGTTGTTCTTCGTGCCCTGGCTCGACCGCTCGCCGGTGAGTTCGATCCGCTATCGCGGCCCGATCTACAAGGTGGCGCTGATGGTCTTCGCTGCGAATTTCGTCATGCTCGGCTATTGCGGCCTCAAGCCTGCCGTTCAACCTTTCAAGATGCTGTCCGTCGTCGGCACGGTGCTGTACTTCGCTTTCTTCCTGGCGATGCCCTGGTACTCGCGCATCGACCGCCACAAGCCGGAGCCTTCACGGGTGACGTCCTGAACGCATTGCGCGCGCTGGTCCTGGTGGTCTCCGGGCTGCCGGCGGCGGCCGTTGCGGCGACCGAGGGTTTTCCCCTCCAGCAGGCAAACACCGACGTGTCGAATCTCGCGTCGCTTCAGCGTGGCGCCCGGAATTTCGTCAACTATTGCCTCGGCTGCCACTCGGCGAAATATATGCGCTACAGCCAGGTGGCGCAGGATCTCGCGCTCACCGAAGATGAAGTGCGCGCCAACCTGATGTTCACCGGCACGCGCATCTACGACACGATGGAATCGGCGATGCCGGCCGACCGGGCCCGCCAGTGGTTCGGCAACGCGCCGCCGGACCTGTCGCTGATCGCGCGAAGCCGCGGCGTGGATTACGTGTACACATTCCTGCGGTCCTTTTACGAGGATCCTTCCCGTCCGACCGGCGCCAACAACGCGGTGCTGCCGCAGACCGCCATGCCGAACGTGCTCGCGGCGCGCCAGGGTACGCAGCGCCCGCGATTCGAGAAGAGGGTGGACAAGGAAGGCAAGGAAATCGAGCACCTGGTGGCGCTCGAACCCGGAACACCGGGCGAAATGCCGGCCGCTGCCTTCGACAGCTTCGTGCGCGACACAGTCGCCTTCCTCGAATACGTTTCAGAGCCTGCCAAGGCGCAGCGCAAGGCGCTCGGGGTCTGGGTCATTCTCTTCCTCCTGATGTTCACGACTTTCTCGTGGTTCCTTTACAAGGAATACTGGAAGGACGTGAAGTGAATCGCCCGCGGGCGATGAGGTACTGAATCCATGGCCGCGGCGCAGGTTTCGCGACGGCCCTTCCTGGTTCGCGCGATGCACGAGTGGATGACCGCGAACAACCAGACGCCGCACCTGGTCGTCGACGCGAGCGCACCGACGGCCGAAGTGCCGCGCGCCTATGTCCGCGACGGGCGCATCACCCTCAATGCGAGCTGGCAGGCGACGCAAAACCTCAAGCTCGGCAACGAATGGATTGAATTCTCCGCGCGCTTCGGCGGCGTTTCTCAACACGTGCGCGTTCCGGTGACTGCCGTCCTCGGCATCTACGCGCGCGAAACCGGCCAGGGCATGCTGTTCCAGGACGAAGGCGAAGCGCCGCCGCCGGTGTCGGGTCCTGGCGATACCGGCAGCCGACCGAAACTGCGCGTCATCAAGTAAGCAGGATTGTGCGCCACGGCGCGAACGGGATCCGGCGGGGTTACTCGCTCGCGAACTCCGGCTTCCCAAAGGGGACGCTCACCTTTGCCGCATTGCGGCAAAGGTGAGCGTCCCCTTTGGGAAGCGCGAGAACCCCGCCACCTCGCTCGCGCCGTGGTGAAAATTCAGAGGCTGAATGCGCCGCGGATGAGCTGGCAGTCGAAGGAATCGACGGGACCGGAAACTTCGACGACGTCGAAGCGCGCCGGCAGTTTCGCCAACGGTGGGTTCGTCGCAAGCAACGCCCGGGCGGCGCAAATGATGCGGCGGCGTTTTCCCGAGGTGATGCTCGCGGCAGCGCCGCCGAAGCGATCGCTGGCGCGATAGCGGACTTCGACGATGGCGAGCGCCTTGCCATCCATTGCGACGAGATCGAGTTCGCCGCCTTTCGCGCGGAAATTGGCCGTGAGGATGCGGTAGCCCGCGCGCTCGAGCATCCGGGCCGCGGCCGCCTCGGCTGCGCGGCCGAGCGCGAGATGCGGCGCGGCGCTCACGTGGCGGGGATGAGGGCGAGCGGCTGCGGCCAGGGCACGGGCTGGCCGCCGACTATTTGTGCCCAGTCGAGTTCGCGGCGTACGCGGCCCTGACCGTCCACCGCGAGACGCCCGGTCACGCCCGGCAGCGGCGTTGAGCCGCCGGCCCGCAGGTGCTGCAATTCGCCGATCAGCCGGAACGAGTCGTAGCCGAAGGCGTGCAGTCGTCCGAGCTGGCCGTTGCGTCCCGGCCAGAGCCTGTCCGCCGTATCGCGCGCATTCGCCGACAGGCCATGCGGATCGATGATCCAGGGCATGTCGGGAAATATCACGCCGTCGAGGTCGACATTGCCGGAGCCGGCGGGATCGAAAATGTCGGAGGTCGCATACATCGGCAGCGCGCTCGCATAATTGAATCGCAGCTGCGTGCGAATCAACCGCCCGTAGACGGGTTGCGCGGCGACGAAGATGAACTGGGCGTCGGACCGTGGCGTGCTGCCGCGCTGGCCGGTCGTGCGGAGCAGGCGGCGCAAAATATCGTTGAAATCCGCCGTCGAAGGAAGGTAATCAGCCTGGTCCACGACCTGGCCGCCTGCCGCAGCGAATTCTTCGGAAAATGCGGCCTGTATCCGCCGGCCCCAGTCGGACTGCGGCACGAGTGTCACGCCGCTCATCCTTCCGTCGGCGACGATGCGACGGGCCGCGAGCCTGGCCTCGTCTTCGGGCGAAAGCGCGAACTGGAAGAAGCGGTCCGGCACCTGGACGCCGTCCGGCAGGAAATTGAGCGCAAGCGTCGTCGCGCGGCCATCGGCGAGCGTGGCGAGTGCGGCGACCTCTTCGCGAGTGAGCGGACCGACGACGAAATCACTGCCATCCGCGAGCGCCTGGAGGTAGGCGGACGGTGCGTCGCGGGTGGCGACGTCGTAGATCTTCAGGCGGGGTCGCGACGCATTGCCGTCGTCGTAAAACGCATTTAGGAATCCGTCGCGAACCGCTGTGCCGGCGGCCGCTGCGCGCCCCGACAGCGGAAGCAGCAAGGCGACCTGACGCGGCTGATTGCTCGGCGTCGCCGGTCGTTCGACCATGCCCTTCCAGAGCGTTTCGCTCGCGGGATGCGCGGGATAGCGCTCGCGCCAGGCCTGGACGCGCCGCTGTCCGCCGAGCGCGCCCGCCTGCGTGTCCGCAATGATGCGCCCGAGTTCGAGCCAGCCGGCAAGCACGGGATCGGCGCCCGCCGGCGCCCGCGCGTCGGCGCCCCGCAGGACCGACGCTCGAATCCCATCGACGATCATGCGCTGGTTGGCGAGCTTGTCCTCGGCATTCGTCAGCAGCCGGTCGCGCGCGATGAGGCTCGATACCGCATCCGCGACCTTGAGGCTTCCGAACTGTACGCGGGCGCGGGTTGCGAGCGCCGCCGCGTCGTCGCCCGGGATGCCGCGCAGCAGTTCCGCCGCGCGCGCGGTGTCGCCGCGCGCGAGCGCGACTTCGATGTCGAGGCGCAGCCGTTCGCGCGTGTCGGCGGCCGAGAGCGGCGCCGCCACTTTCGCGAGGGCGGCTTCCGCCGCATCGACATCCGAGCCCAGGAGCCATTCGCCGGCCGCCGCGAGCCAGTAGGGATTGCGGTCGGTTTGGACCGCGCTCTGCGCCGCGGCTTCATAGCTTCTTGCGGCTGCCAGGTGATCGCCCTGGCGCGACTGGCGTGCGGCTCGTTCCGCGGCGTCGTCGGCGCCGCCGAGCGACGGGAGACCGGCCATCTGGCACGCGCCCATGAGAGCCGCCATCATCAGGGCGACGGCGGTATTCCTGGCGATCCTGACATTCGCTTGCATCGGCGGCGGCCCTTGGCGAGGATCATCCGGCCGCGCCTCCGCAGTAGTGGCAGGTGCGGTCGGGGAGGGACATCTTATAGCGACACAGCCGGGCGTGCTCTACGTGGTCGCGACGCCAATCGGCAACATGGGCGACATTTCCGCGCGTGCGCGCGAAATACTCGCGGGAGTCGGCGCGGTGGCCGCGGAGGACACACGCCACAGCGGCCACCTGCTGCGCGAACTCGGCCTCGGGCGGCCGCTCGTGTCTCTTCATGAGCACAACGAAAGGTCGCGCGCGGTCGAACTGATCGCGCGCTTGCGCGCCGGCGAGAGCATCGCTCTCGTCTGCGACGCCGGCACGCCGCTCGTCAGCGATCCCGGGTACTCGCTGGTTCGCGCGGCGATCGAGGCCGGGATCGTCATCACGCCGCTGCCCGGTCCCTGCGCGGCGATCGCGGCATTGTCCGCGGCCGGCCTGCCGAGCGACCGCTTCTGCTTCGAGGGCTTCCTGCCCGCGCGCGCAGCCGCGCGCAGGCGCCGCCTGACGGAACTTGCAGCCGAAACGCGCACGCTCGTGCTCTATGAAGCGCCGCACCGGCTCACCGACTGCCTCGAAGACCTCGCGGCCGCCTGCGGGGAGTCGCGGCGCGCCTGCGTCGCGCGCGAGCTGACCAAGCGATTCGAGACCTTCTATCGCGGCAGCCTCGGCGAACTGGCGCTCCGCTCGAAAGACGATCCGGACATGCGGCGCGGCGAATCCGTGGTGCTGATCGAGGGAACGATTGAACAGGAGCCCGCCGCGGCACGTCTCGACGAAACACTCGTCGTATTGCTCCGCTACCTGCCGCCGTCCGCGGCCGCAGCTGCCGCGGCGGGCCTGACAGGCGTACGCCGGGCCGATGCGTATGCACGTGCGTTGAAGCTCAGGAAAGAGGCTCCGCCCGATTCCGCTTGAGGCCCGGGGCCCGAGCCACTATGTTGGGCGCGGGAGTCGGCCAGGCAATCGCTGTTTTCGCAAGAAAACAGAGGAAAGTCCGGGCTCCGCATGGCACGGCGCCAGGTAACGCCTGGGGGGCGCGAGCCCACGGAAAGTGCAACAGAAAAGAAACCGCCCAAGCATGCGCAAGCGTGACGGCAAGGTTGAAATGGTGCGGTAAGAGCGCACCGCGTCGACGGCAACGGCGACGGCAAGGCAAACCCCGCCGGGAGCAAGGCCAAATAGGGAAGCACGCGGCGAAAGCCGCAACGCGCGGCCAGCGCGCGCTTCCGGGTAGGCTGCTTGAGGTGCACGGCGACGTGCATCCCAGAGGAATGATTGTCCTCGACAGAACCCGGCTTATCGGCCGACTCTTTTTTCAGTCTCAAACAGGGAATCGAAGGCGGAAACGCCTTCGGTTTTCCTTCAATTCGGGGCCCTGCTGACAAACCGCTGTAAGAGCGGCCTGTAAGTCGCTGATTTCAGTATTGCTGACTCGGCTGAGAATGGGCTTTCGGCGTCGTCGCTAAGTGACTGACGCGTCACGAAATTTCTCGCGCTGACCCGTTGACCCCCCGGCTTCGCGTGCCTATAGTGGCAGCGAGTGGGAGAAAGTGGGGGGAAATGGGACAACGTCCCGTTTTGACACATGTTCCGCGGCGCTACCAAGGTCACCCTCGACGCGAAGGGCCGGATGGTCATTCCCACCCGGTATCGCGAGCGCCTGGTCGAGCGTGGCGAGGCCCACCTCGTGGTCACGATCGATCGCGACCAGTGCCTGCTGATCTACCCGCTGCCTGACTGGGAAGAAATCGAACGGAAGCTCATGCGACTGCCGACTCTGAACGAACACGCGCGGCGACTGCAGCGACTGATGGTCGGTCACGCGACCGACGTCGAGCTCGACAGCCACGGGCGCCTGCTCCTGCCGCCGAAGCTGCGCGAGTTCGCGCACCTCGACCGCAACGCGATGCTGATCGGGCAGGGCAATCGCTTCGAGCTCTGGGACGAACAGCGTTGGGACGAGCGCCGCGAGCAGTGGCTGAACGGCGAGGAATCGTCGATGTCGCTGCCGGCGGAACTGGGCTCGCTTTCATTGTGATCGGCGCGCCGAACGGCGTGCCGGATGAGGAGCCGCGCGGCGGGGAACACGCGCCGGTACTGCGGGACGCCGCGCTCGAAGCGCTCGCGATCCGGGCCGACGGCTGCTACGTGGACGCGACGTTCGGTCGCGGTGGTCATGCCGGGGAAATCCTCGGCCGGCTCGGGGAAGAGGGGAAGCTGCTTGCCATCGATCGCGATCCCGAGGCCTGCGCGGCCGCGTCAGTGCTTTTTTCCGGAGACTCGCGCGCCACGGTCTTGCGCGCGCCATTCTCCGAGCTTGCGCGGCATGTTCCCGCAGGCAGCGCGCAGGGCATCCTCTTCGATCTCGGCGTTTCCTCTCCGCAGCTCGACGAGGCGCGGCGCGGCTTCAGCTTCATGCGCGACGGCCCGCTCGACATGCGCATGGACCCCAACGCCGGCGAATCCGCGGCCGCGTTTCTCGCGCGCGCGGATGAACGGGAGATCGGCGCGGTGATTGCGAGGCTCGGCGAAGAGCGGCATGCGCGGCGCATCGCGCGAGCTGTCGTCGATGCCCGGATTTCCGCCCCGGTCGAGACGACGGGGCGCCTCGCAGGCATCGTGGCCGCCGCGGTCCCGGGCCGCGAGCCGGGCCGCCACCCGGCGACCCGCACGTTCCAGGCGCTCAGGATCCACGTCAATGACGAGCTCGGCGAGATCGAGCGCGCGTTGCCGCAGGCGGTCGTGGCGCTCGCGCCCGCTGGCCGCCTGGTCGTGATCAGCTTTCATTCGCTCGAGGACCGGATCGTCAAGCGCTTCATGCGCGGGGCATCGCGCGAGGATCCCGCCTGGGCCGGCCTGCCGTCCGTACCGGCCGCGGCCCGGCCGCGGCTCCGCCTCGTCGGCCGCGCCACATTCGCCGACGAATCCGAAGTCGCCCGCAATCCGCGTGCGCGAAGCGCGGTGATGCGCGTCGCCGAGAGGCTTGCGTCGTGAGCCGACGCTGGCTGCTCATCGGAATGCCGCTGCTCTGGCTCGCGGTGCTCGCCTCGGCGGTCGCCGTCGTGCGTGCCCGCCACGAGTCGCGCGCCCTGTTCGTCGAGCTCGAGCGCCTGTCCGCGCAACGCGACGCCCTGAACATCGGGTGGAGCCAGCTGCAGCTCGAGCAGAGCGCGTGGTCCAACCATGGATTCGTCGAGAGCGTCGCCGCCAAGCGGCGGGGCATGGTGTTCCCGAAGCCGGACGAAGTGCGGATCGTCGCGCCATGAGGCGCAGGGACGGCGAAGTCGAGTTCGATGCGCCGCAGTTCCGCGTGCGCGCGCGGTTCATGACCGGCCTGCTGGTGCTCGCGGCGCTCGTGTTGCTCGGGCGCTCGGTCCAGCTCCAGGTTTTCGACCAGCAATTCATCGCGAAGCAGGCCGACATGCGCCATGCGCGGAACGCCAAGATGATCGCGCATCGCGGCGCCGTGCTCGACCGCTTCGGCGAGCCGCTCGCGGTCAGCTCGCCGGTCGACACCGTCTGGGTGAATCCACCCGAGTTCGCGCAGGCGGGCGAGGGGATAGCCAAGCTCGCGCGTGCGCTGGAGCAGAACCGCCAGTGGCTCGAGCAGCGTGTCACCAGCAATCTCGACCGGGAATTCCTCTACGTCGCGCGCCACGTGGATCCCGACGAAGCCGCGAAGATCAAGAAGCTCGATATTCCCGGCGTATACCTGCTGCGCGAGTACCGGCGCTATTACCCGAACGGCGAGATCACGGGGCACGTGCTCGGGTTCACGAACCTCGACGAGGATGGACAGGAAGGCCTCGAGCTCGCTTACAACCGGTCGCTCGCCGGGATCGACGGCGAGAAGCGAGTGATCCAGGACGGACACGGGCGCATCGTCCAAAACGTCGAGATCAACCGCACCCCGGTTCCGGGCGAGGACCTCCACACCAGTCTCGACCTGCGGATCCAGTACCTCGCGTATCGCGAGCTGAAGGGCGCGATCCGGACCCATCGCGCGCGCGCGGGCACGGTGATCGTGATCGACATCGCGACGGGCGAAGTGCTCGCGATGGTGAACCAGCCGTCGTTCAATCCCAATGACCGCACGCAGTACGAAGTCGCGCGCTATCGCAATCGCGCGGCGACCGACATCTTCGAGCCGGGTTCCAGCATCAAGCCGTTCGTAGTCGCGGCCGCGCTCGCGTCAGGCCGCTACCGGACGGACTCGACGATCGACGCGATTCCCTTCACGGTCAGCCGCAAGCTGATCCGCGACAAGCACGACCTCGGCACCATCGACATGGGCCAGGTGCTCGCGCGCTCGAGCAATGTCGCGATGGCCAGGATCGCACTGTCGCTCGAGCCGGAGCAGATGCACGGGACGCTCAACGCGCTTGGGTTCGGCGAAGTCACGGCGAGTGGATTTCCCGGTGAGTCAGCGGGCCTGCTGACGGGCGCCGCGACCTGGCGGCCGATCGGCATCGCGACCATGGCCTATGGCTACGGCCTGTCCGTGACACCGCTGCAACTCGCGCAGGCCTACGCGACAGTCGGCGCCTTCGGCGTGCACCGCCCGGTCACTTTCCGCCGCGTTGACGAGGATGTTCCGGGCGAGCGCGTGATGCCGCAGAAAGTCGCGCGCGACCTGATCGGCCTGCTGGAAGGCGCGGTACTGCCCACCGGCACGGGCGTCAAGGCGTCGGTGCCCGGCTACCGCGTTGCTGGCAAGACGGGTACCGCGTGGAAGGCGACCGCCGGCGGCTATTCGACCGACCGCTACCTTTCGGTTTTCGCGGGCGTCGTGCCGGCGGCGCAGCCGCGGCTTGCCGTCGTGGTCATGGTCGATGAACCCCGCGGCGTGCTTTATTACGGCGGCGACGTCGCGGCACCGGTCTTTTCCGCCGTGACCTCCGGCGCGCTGCGCCTCATGTCGGTCGCGCCCGACGACCTCGCGCGCGTATCCCCGGTCAATTTTGCGGAAGCCGCGCCATGAGCGCGCCGCTGCGTCTCGACGAGCTGCTCGCGGGCATTGCGCCTGCACCGAACGTCGCCGTGACCGGACTCACGCTCGATTCGCGGGGCGTGGGCACGGGCGACGTCTTCGTCGCGCTGAAAGGCGGCAGCCACCACGGCCTCGATCATGCCGGGCAGGCAGTGTCCCGCGGCGCCCGGGCGGTCCTCTGGGATCCCGCGGAGGGAAAATCTCCGGAGGCCACGACCGGCGAGATCGCGTATGTCGCGGTGCGCGAGCTTCGCGACCGCCTTGGCGGCATCGCCGATCGCTTCTACGGCGCGCCGTCGTCGCGGCTTGCGGTCGCGGGCGTCACCGGCACGAACGGAAAGACGACCTGCGCGTGGCTGCTCGCCGGCGCGGTCGGGCGGCTCGCACGGCGGGGCGCTTACCTCGGCACGCTCGGCGCGGGATTCCCGCCGCGGGTCGAAGGGGGAGCGCTCACGACACCGGACGTCATCACGCTGCACCGGCAACTCCGGGCCCTCGCCGATGCCGGCGCCACGCATGTCGCGATGGAAGTATCCTCCCACGCCCTCGACCAGGGCCGGGTCGACGGCGTGCGGATGCGCGTCGCCGGTTTCTGCAACCTGAGCCGCGATCATCTCGACTATCACGGCACGATGGAGCGCTACGCCGAAGCCAAGGCGCGGCTCTTTCGCCTGCCGGGACTCGAGCACGCCGTGATCAATGTCGGCGACCCCGTCGGCGAGCGCTTTGCCGCGGAGCTCGCCGGAACCGTTGCCTTGACCGCCGTTGCGGTCGGCGGCGGAGAGCCGAAGGCTTCGCGGTTCATCCACGTCGGGCGCGTGCGCGCCACCGACCGCGGCGTCGAACTCGAGATCCGCGGCCACTTCGGCGACCGGCGGCTGCGCTCGCGGCTGATCGGCGATTTCAATGCGGAGAATCTCGCGATCACGCTCGGCATGCTGCTGGCCTGGCAGTTCGACGTGGACGACGCGCTCGGTGCGCTTGCGGCCTGCACGGCGCCGCCCGGGCGCATGGAAGGCCATCGACTCGCGAATGGCGCGCTTGCGGTCGTCGACTACGCGCACACGCCCGACGCGCTCGCGAAAGCCCTCGTTGCGCTTCGCGCCCACGCGCGCGGCCGCGTGTTCGCCGTCTTCGGCTGCGGCGGCGACAGGGACCCGGGCAAGCGCCCGCTGATGGGCGCGACTGCCGAGCGGCTTGCCGACCGCGTGATCGTCACCGATGACAATCCGCGCGGCGAGGATGCGGACCGCATCGTCGCGATGATCCTCTCGGGGATGCGCGCGCCGGCCTGCGTCCGCGTCGAGCGCGACCGCGCGCTCGCGATCGGCGCCGCGATCGACGAGGCGCAGCCGGGCGACGCCGTGCTGATCGCAGGCAAGGGTCACGAGGATTACCAGATCGTGGGCGATGAGCGGCGGCCGTTCAGCGACCGCGATTGCCTGCGCGCGCGCAGCGGTGGCGCGCAATGAAGGCGCGGCTCACCGACGTCGCCGCGGCCACCGGCGGGCGGCTCACCGGCGGCGATGCTGCATTCGAAGGCGTCTCGATTGATTCGCGGACGATCGCCCGGGGCCAGCTCTTCGTGGCGCTGCGTGGCGAGCGTTTCGACGGGCACGCGTTCATCGGCGCGGCAGCGGCGCGCGGCGCGGCAGCCGCAGTCGTCGAGAAACCCGTGGCGGGCGGCCTTCCGCAGGTGCTAGTCGGTGATTCGCAGGCCGCGCTCACCGGGCTTGCGCGTGCCTGGCGCCAGAAGAGCCAGGCCCTCGTCCTCGGCGTGGGCGGCAGCAACGGCAAGACGACGACCAAGGAGCTGCTGGCCGCCATTCTCGGCGTTGCCGGCCCGACACTCGCGACGCGTGGCAACCTGAACAACCACATCGGTGTGCCGCTGACGCTGCTCCGGCTGGAGCCCGGGCATCGCCATGCGGTGATCGAGATGGGCGCCAATCATCCCGGAGAGATTGCGGCGCTCGCCGCGCTTGCGGCGCCCGCAATCGCGCTCGTGACCAACGCCGGCGACGAGCACCTCGAAGGCTTCGGCAGCCTCGAGGGTGTCGCGCGGGCGGAAGGCGAGATGTACGCGGCGCTTGCGTCCTCTGGAACCGCAGTCATCAACGCGGACGATCCATTCAACGAACTGTGGCGCAGCTTGTCGCGCGGTTCGCGCACCGTCCGCTTTGGCATCGACGCGCCGGCCGAGGCGCGGGCTTCCGCGATTCAGGGACGCATCGAGGGCGGCGCTTTCGTCACTCAGTTCACGCTCGCGCTCGCCGGTGAACAGGCCCGCGTGCGTCTCGGGCTTGCCGGCCGCCACAACGTGCTGAACGCGCTTGGCGCTGCCGCGGCGGCTCACGCCGCGGGCGTCGGCCTGCCGGATATCGTCGCCGGCCTCGAGCACATGCGGCCGGTTTCAGGGCGGCTGCAGCTGAAGCCCGGGCCGCGCGGTTCCTGGCTGATTGACGATTCGTACAACGCGAACCCGAGTTCCGTGCGCGCCGGGATCGACGTGCTCTGCGCGCTGCCGGGCGAGCACTGGCTCGTGCTCGGCGAGATGGCGGAGCTCGGCGGGGAAACGGTCGCAAGCCACGCGGGCGTCGGCGATTACGCGCGACGCGCGGGCATCACCCGCCTGTTCGCGATGGGCGATGCGGCACGGCATGCGGTGGCCGCATTCGGCGGGCGCGGCACCTGGTACGAGGACGCGGCGCAACTGGGCGACGCACTCGCCGGCAACCTCGATGCCGGCGTGACTGCCCTGATCAAGGGATCGCGCGTCAACCGGCTGGAGCGGGTCGTCGAGAGGCTGCTGCAGCCGCTCGCTGCGGCCGGCAACGGGAACTGAGGGAGCGACATGCTGCTCGATCTTTTCGAATGGCTTTCGGGTTACTACGGCGGGTTCCGCGTCTTCGGCTACCTGACGCTCCGCGCGATCTTTGCGGCGCTGACGGCGCTCACCATCGCGCTTTTCGTCGGACCATCGATGATCCGGATGCTCGCGGCCCGCCAGATCGGCCAGGTCGTCCGCGACGACGGCCCGGGCTCTCATCTCGGCAAGATGGGTACGCCCACGATGGGCGGGGCGCTGATCCTGATCGCAGTCACGGCGGGCACGCTCCTGTGGGCCAACCTCACGAACCGCTTTGTCTGGATCGTGCTGACGGTGACACTCGCCTTCGGGCTCATCGGCTTCTACGACGACTACCTGAAGCTCGTCATTCGCGATCCGCGCGGACTTGCCGCGCGCTGGAAATATCTCTGGCAGTCGCTCGCGGGCATCGCGGCGGCGCTCGCGTTGTGGCAGACGGCCGAGAGCCCGGCCGAGACTTCGCTCTACGTACCGTTCTTCAAGAACGTTGCGCTGCCGATGGGCGCGGCCGCATTCGTCGTGTTCACCTATTTCGTGATCGTCGGCTCGAGCAATGCGGTCAACCTGACCGACGGCCTCGACGGCCTTGCGATCATGCCCTGTGTCATGGTCGCAGGCGGACTCGGGGTCTTCGCCTACGTCACGGGTCGCGTCGACTTCGCGGGCTACCTCCAGATCCCGTATGTGCCGGGCGCGGGCGAGATGCTCATCTTCCTCGCCACGATCGTCGGCGCGGGTCTCGGCTTCCTGTGGTTCAACACCTATCCGGCCCAGGTGTTCATGGGCGACATCGGCGCGCTCGCGCTCGGCGCCGCGCTCGGCGTCGTGGCCGTGATCGTGCGGCAGGAGATCGTGCTCGCGATCATGGGCGGGATCTTCGTGCTCGAGACCGTCTCGGTGATCCTGCAGGTCGCGTCCTTCCGCCTGCGCGGGAAGCGCATTTTCCGCATGGCGCCGATCCACCATCATTACGAGCTCAAGGGCTGGGCCGAGCCCAAGGTCATCGTCCGGTTCTGGATCATCTCTTTCATGCTGGTCCTCATCGGGCTCGCGACGTTGAAGCTCCGTTGATGCAGCAGGCCGCCACCCATCCACGCAGCGTGATCGTGGGCCTCGGCCGCACCGGCGTTTCCTGCGCGCGCCATCTCGCCGCGCGCGGTCATCGCCTCGTCGTGACGGATTCGCGCGAATCGCCGCCGGGACTCGAGGAACTTCGCCGTCTCGTGCCGGACGCCGAGACCGCGCTCGGCGGCTTCGATGCCGCCGTGCTCGAAGGCGCCGACCAGATCGTCGTGTCGCCGGGGGTCTCGCTCGCCGAGCCGCTCCTGCGCAGGGCGGCAGCCCAGGGTCTCGACCTCATCGGAGACATCGAGCTGTTCGCGCGCGAGGCCGGAGGCCGCGTGGTCGGCATCACCGGCACGAACGGCAAGAGCACGGTGACGACTCTCGTCGGCGAGTTTGCAAAGGCCGCGGGAATCGAAGTGCGCGTCGGCGGCAATCTTGGCGAGCCCGCGCTCGACCTCCTGGCGGGCCCGCCGGCCGCGATGTATGTGCTCGAGCTGTCCTCGTACCAGCTCGAAACGACCTGGTCGCTGCAGCTCGAGGCCGGCGCCGTGCTGAACGTCACGCCCGACCACCTCGACCGCTATCGCGATTTCGCCGATTACGCGGCCGCGAAGGCCCGCATATTCGAACGTTGCGCGACGGCGATCGTGAATCTCGACGACGAGATTGTCGTGCGCATGCCGCGGCCGGGCCAGCGCCGCATCGGATTCAGCCTGCGCCGCCCCGACGCCGAGTTCCGGCTGCTCGCGCGCTCGGGCGAGGAGTGGCTCGCCGAAGGCAGCGAGCCGCTGCTTCCGGTCGGCGCACTGCGGCTGCCGGGGCGCCACAACGCGGCGAACGCGCTTGCGGCACTCGCGGTTGGAAGCGTCTGCGGATTTGCCCGGGAGGCGATGACCGGACGTGCTCCGGCGGTTCACGGGCTTGCCGCACCGGGCCGAGCGCGTGCGCGACTGGCGCGGCATCGCCTGGATCGACGATTCCAAGGGCACGAATGTCGGCGCGACGGTCGCGGCGATCGAAGGCCTCGACGGCCCGCTCGTGCTGATCGCGGGCGGCGAGGGCAAGGGCCAGGATTTTGCACCGCTGGCCGCCGCCTGCCGCGACAAGGTGAAGCACGCGGTCCTTCTCGGGCGCGATGCCGCGATGATCGCGGACACGATCAGGAAAGTCTGTGCCGTGTCGATCGCCGACTCGATGGAATCGGCCGTCGCCGCCGCGGCATCGATCGCGCGGGCCGGCGACACCATATTGCTGTCGCCCGCCTGCGCGAGCTTCGACATGTTCCGCGACTATGCGCACCGCGGCGAAGTCTTCGCTGCTGCGGTGCGGGGACTGCCCCAGTGAATACGGGCGTCGCATTGCAGTATTCGCGCTCCGCCGGACGGCAGCAGCGCCTCGTCATCGACCCGGTGATCGTCACGGCGGTCTTCGCGCTCTTGCTCGCGGGTCTCGTGATGGTGACCTCGGCCTCGATGAACGTAGCCGAGCGCCTGACCGGCGATCCGTACTTCCACTTCGAGCGGCAGTTCTTCTCGGTCCTGCTCGGCGTCACGTTCGCCACGGCAATCCTGTTCGTGCCGATCTCGATGTGGCGCCGTTTCGCGCCGTCATTGCTGGTCGTCAGCTTCGTGCTCCTGCTGCTCGTGCTGATTCCGGGCATCGGGCACGAGGTCAATGGCAGCCGTCGCTGGATCCGCCTGGGACCCCTGAATTTCCAGCCCTCCGAAATCGCGCGGTGGCTGCTGCTGACCTACATCGCGATATTCGCGGTCCGTCACCAGACGGAACTGCGCAGCTCCGCGCAGGGTTTCTTCAAGCCGCTCGCGGTGCTCGTGGCCGCCGCGGTGCTGCTGCTTTTCGAACCGGATTTCGGCGCCGCCGTCGTGCTTTGCGTGACAGGCACCGCGGTCCTGTTCATGGCCGGCGCCCGCATCCGCGATTTCCTCATGGTCTGCGCCGTGGGTGCGGCGGGGGCGGCCGTGCTCGCGATGTCGAGCGGCTACCGGCTGGCGCGTCTCACGGCCTTCCTCAACCCCTGGGCCGACCCGTTCGACAGCGGCTTCCAGCTGACGCAGTCGCTGATCGCAATCGGGCGCGGAGAATGGTTCGGCGTGGGCCTGGGTTCGAGCATCCAGAAGCTCTTCTACCTGCCCGAGGCGCACACCGACTTCGTTTTCGCCGTGCTCGCCGAGGAGTTCGGGCTCTTCGGCGTCATGCTCGTCGTGATTGCGTTCCTGACGCTCGTGCTCCGCAGCCTGCGCCTCGGGCGTGTCGCGGCTGACGCCGGCATGCCATTGCATGCCTGCATCGCCGTCGGTTTCGGCGTCTGGGTCGGGCTTCAGGCCTTCATCAACATCGGCGTCAGCATGGGACTCCTGCCGACGAAGGGATTGACGCTGCCGCTGCTCTCCTACGGCCGCTCGAGCATGCTGGTGACGCTCGCCTGGATCGGGATGCTGCTGCGGGTCCACCACGAGGTGGTCGCTTCCGGCAAGAGCGCAATTGCCTCCGAGGGGCGTTCCATATGAGCGCGCCGGTCATGATCATGGCGGGCGGCACGGGCGGGCACGTGATTCCCGCGCTTGCGATCGCAAGCCTGCTTCGCGTGCGGCGCGAGATCGTCTGGCTCGGGACGGAACGTGGCATCGAGGCGCGGCTCGTGCCCGCAGCGGGCTATCCGATGGAGTGGATCGAAGTCGAGGGGCTGCGCGGCAAGGGTTTCGCGCGATGGCTCAAGGCGCCGATCCTGCTCGCACGCGCGGTGTGGCAGTCCCGGCAAATTCTGCGCCGGCGCCGACCGGGCGTCGTGCTTGGCTGCGGCGGGTTCGCTTCCGGTCCGGGCGGTATCGCGGCATGGCTCTGCGGCGCGCCACTCGTGATCCACGAGCAGAACGCGGTCGCGGGCCTCACCAATCGCTGGCTCGCGCGCGTTGCCTCTCGTATCGCCGAAGGCTTCCCCGGCAGCTTTCCGGCGGGGCGCCGCGCGCTGTACGTCGGCAATCCCGTGCGCCAGGAAATTGCGGATCTTCCGGCCCCGCGGCAGCGATTCGAATCGCGCAATGGCCCGATGCGGCTCTTCGTGTTCGGCGGCAGCCAGGGTGCGGCGACATTGAACCGGCTGCTGCCCGAAGCCATCGCACTCCTGCCGGAGGCCCGCCGGCCATGGGTGCTGCACCAGAGCGGCGCGCGCGACCGTGACGCGACCGAGGCCAGCTATCGCGCGGCTGGCGTGCAGGCCGAGGTTCGCGCCTTCATCGACGACATGGCCGCTGCCTATGCCAATGCCGATCTGGTCGTCGCGCGCGCTGGCGCGTCCACGGTCGCGGAACTGGCGGCCGCCGGCGTCGGCTCGATCCTCGTGCCGTTCCCGGCAGCCGTCGACGATCACCAGTCGAAGAATGCCGCCTGGCTCGGGCGGGTCAGCGCGGCCCAGGTAGTGTCCGAAACGGGATTGACCGCGGCCGAGCTCGCCAATCGGCTGGCGACGCTTTTTGGCAACGGCCATGGCCGCGCACGGCTCCTCGCGATGGCCGAGGCGGCACGCGCGCTCGCCGTGACCGATGCAGCGAAGCGCGTCGCCGAACTCTGCCTGTTGGCTGAAGGAAGGGCGCGTATGAGCGACCGCATGCGCCGCGTCGGCCTGATTCACCTGATCGGCATCGGCGGCGCCGGCATGGGCGGGATTGCCGAAGTGCTCGTGAACCTCGGCTACGCCGTTCAGGGATCGGACCTGCGCGCAAGCGGGGTGACGGCACGCCTGCAGGCCATGGGCGTCCGCGTCTTCATCGGCCATGCGGCCGCACAGGTCGCAGGCGCGAGCGTCGTCGTCGTTTCCTCGGCGATCGCCGCCTCGAATCCAGAACTGCTCGCAGCCCAGGAAGCGCGCATACCGGTCGTGCGCCGCGCCGAAATGCTCGGCGAGCTCATGCGCTTCCGGCAGGGCATTGCGGTCGCCGGCACGCACGGCAAAACGACGACCACGAGCCTGGTCGCCTCGGTGCTCGCGGTGGGCGGGCTCGATCCGACATTCGTCATCGGCGGCCAGCTGAAGAGCGCAGGCAGCAATGCCAAGCTCGGCACGAGCCGGTACCTGGTCGCGGAGGCGGACGAGAGCGATGCGTCGTTCCTGCACCTGCAGCCAGTCATTGCAATCGTCACGAACATCGACAACGACCATCTCGGAACTCACGGCGGAGATTTCGGAAAGCTGAAGCAGAGCTTCGTCGAGTTCCTGCACAACCTGCCGTTTTATGGTCTTGCGGTTGTCTGCAGCGACGACGCCGAGGTCCGCGAAATCCTGCCGCAGGTCGGACGCCCGACGATCCGCTATGGCCTCGACGCCGACGCCGACCTGCGTGCGGTGGCCCTCGAGCGGCAGGGCGCCACGACGCGTTTTCAGGTGATTCGCGCGGGCCGGCCACCGCTCCCCGTGACGCTCAACTTGCCGGGACTGCACAACGTCAGGAATGCGCTGGCGGCGATTGCGGTTGCGACCGAACTCGAGGTCGAGGATGCGGCGATCCAGCGCGCGCTCGCCGGCTTCGAGGGCATCGGGCGGCGGCTCGAAATCATCGGCGAAGTCGCGACCCGCGCCGGGCGCATCACGCTCGTCGACGACTATGGCCATCACCCGACGGAGATCGAGGCGACCCTCGACGCGGTGCGCCAGGCCTGGCCCGGGCGGCGGCTTGTGCTCGCGTTCCAGCCGCACCGGTACACGCGCACGCGCGACCTGATCGACGACTTCGGGCGCGCGCTGTCGGGAACGGATGCGTTGCTCGTGACCGAAGTCTATGCCGCGGGCGAGGAGCCAATTGCGAATGCCGATGGCCGGGCGATCTGCCGCGCCGTACGCGGTCGCGGACGCCTCGAGCCGGTATTCGTCGAGGACGTGCGCGAACTGCCCGCGGCGCTTGCCGCCGTCATCGCCGACCGCGACGTCGTGCTCACGATGGGTGCGGGCAGCATCGGTGCCATCGCGCACGAGCTCCCGGCAAAGCTCGGCGTGACGAGCGCAAGGGCGGGGCGATGAACAGCATCGCAATCAGCGCAGACTTCGAGGAGCGCGTGCTGCGCAACGAACCGATGTCGCGGCACACGTCCTGGCGGGTCGGCGGGCCTGCCGACGCCTGGTTTTCGCCGCGCGACATCGAGGATCTCTCGACTTTCCTGCGCACCCTGCCGGGCGAAGTCCCGGTCACCTGGGTCGGTCTCGGCAGCAATCTCCTGGTTCGGGACGGCGGCATCCGCGGCGTCGTGATTTCCGTCCACGGCATCCTGAACGGGCTCGAGCGCACCGGCAGCGATCGCGTGCGCGCGGAAGCCGGGGTCGCCTGCGCCAGGCTCGGGCGGCAGTGCGCGAAATGGCAGCTCGGTCCTGCCGATTTCTTCGCCGGCATCCCGGGCACCGTCGGCGGAGCGCTCGCGATGAACGCGGGCGCCTGGGGCGGAGAAACCTGGCCGCGCGTGGCCGAGGTCGAGACCATCGATCGCAAGGGCGTGCGTCATCGGCGCGACGCTTCGGAATACCGGTATGGCTACCGCAGCGTGACGCCGCCGGTTGCGGGCGAATGGTTCCTGGCCGCGACCTTCCGGTTCGAGGCGCGGCCCGATGCGAATCCCGACTCGATCCGCAAGCTCCTCGAGAAGCGCCATGCGAGCCAGCCGATCGGGGCCTGGAGCTGCGGTTCGGTGTTCACGAATCCGCCCGGCGGCCATGCCGCGGAGCTGATCGAACGCGCCGGCCTCAAGGGCCACCGCATCGGCGGCGCCGCCGTGTCCGACAAGCACGCCAACTTCATCATCAATGAGGGGGAGGCGACGGCGGCCGATCTCGAGGCGCTAGTACGACACGTGCAGGCGACGGTCGAGCGCGTGCATGGCGTGCGGCTGGTTCCCGAAGTCCGCGTCATCGGGGAAGCCGCATGAGCCGGCTGCGACCCACAGGTCGTGAGTTCCGGCGCGTCACCGACGCGGCCGAGTTCGGCCATGTCGCCGTGCTGATGGGTGGCGCCTCGGCGGAACGCGAGGTCTCGCTGATGACGGGCAAGGCCGTGCTCGATGCGCTCGTCGCGCGCGGGGTGAATGCCGCCGCTTTCGATCCATCGGAGCGCCCGCTCACGGAACTCGTGACGGCCGGTTTCGAGCGGGTCTGGATCGCTCTGCACGGCCCGGGCGGCGAGGACGGCGCCGTGCAGGGTGCGCTTGAATGGCTCGGCCTGCCGTACACGGGCAGCGGAGTGCTGGGTTCCGCCGTAGGCATGGACAAGCTCCGCACCAAGCGGCTCGCGCAGGCGGCGGGTATCGCGACGCCGCGGTGGATCGAGCTCACTGGCGCCGTGGACTGCGAACGCGCGGTCGCCGAGCTCGGCCTGCCTCTCGCGGTGAAGCCCGCGTCCCAGGGCTCGAGCGTCGGCATGAGCCGGGTCGCGAGCGCAGCCGAATTACCCGCGGCCTGGCGCGCGGCCTCGGCGCTCGATCCGGTCGTAATCGCCGAGCGCTGGATCACGGGGCGCGAGTTTACGGTCGCGATACTCCAGGGCGCGGCACTGCCCGCCATCGCGATCGAGACGCCGCGAAGCTTCTACGACTACCAGGCGAAGTACTTCGCCGACGATACGCGTTACCTGATTCCCTGCGGGCTCGCCGCCCCCGCGGAATCCGCGCTGCAGACGGCGGCGCTCACGACGTTCGTCGTCACGGGAGCGAGTGGCTGGGGCCGCGTCGACTTCGTGATGGGAGATGACGGCCTGCCGCTGCTGCTCGAGATCAATACCGTGCCGGGCATGACGAGCCACAGCCTCGTGCCGATGGCGGCCGGGGCCGCCGGAATCGATTTCGCGGAACTCGCCTGGCGGATCCTCGAAACCAGCTTTGCGCGCGAGAGGGCCTGAAACATGGGACTCATGCGCAGGCGCAATCGCAGGAAGTCCGGCAGCCGCCGCATCGAGCTGCCGAAACTCGAGTGGCCGCGCGCAGGCCGCATCGCCGGCGCGCTCGCAGCGCTCGGCGCCCTCGCGCTCCTGCTCGCGCTCGGGCTCGACCAGCCCGTGCGCAGCATCGTGATCGACGGGCCGTTCCAGCGCGTGGCCGCGGTCGAGGTGGAGGAGGCCGCGCGTGGTTCGCTCAAGGGCGGATTCATCAGCGCCGATCTCGACCGGCTCCGCAAGTCTGTCGAGGCGCTCGCCTGGGTCGACCGCGCACGAGTGCAGCGCATGTGGCCCGACCGCGTGCGCGTCGAGATTGTCGAGCAGCAGGCGGCGGCGCGATGGGGCGAAGACGGGTTGCTGAATACGCGCGGCGAACTGTTTGCGAGCGGCGTGCGGCACGTCCCGCCGGAACTTCCGCGCCTCGATGGGCCGGCAGGCACGGAATGGCAGGTCGCGCAGCGTTACCTCGCGATCCAGGGACGGCTCGTCGAACAGGGGCTCCGCGTCGCCGCGCTCCGGCTCGATGCGCGCGGCGCGTGGGAGCTCGATCTTTCGAACGGCGTGACGGTGCGGCTCGGCCGCCGCCAGGTGGACGATCGAATGGACCGCTTCGTCGAAATCGGCGCACAGGTCATCGCCGGCCGCGCGGCCGACATCCGCTACGTCGATATGCGCTATTCGAACGGCTTTTCGATCGGCTGGCGGAAGGATCGCAAGCCGCCGCGCGCGGCACCCGCGACATTCGCAAACCGCTTCAAGGGAGATCCCGGGATCGATGGCTAAGCGTTCCGACCGCAACCTGATCGTGGGCCTCGACATCGGCACGTCGAAGGTCGTCGCGCTCGTCGGCGAGATGCACGCCGACGGCAGCCTTGAAGTCATCGGCCTTGGCTCGCACCCGTCGCGCGGCCTGAAAAAAGGCGTCGTCGTGAACATCGACTCGACCGTGCAGTCGATCCAGCGCGCCGTCGAGGAGGCGGAGCTGATGGCGGGCGTCGAGATCCGCAGCGTGTTCACCGGCATCGCCGGCAGCCACGTCCGGAGCCTCAACTCGCACGGCATCGTCGCGATCAAGGACAAGGAAGTCGTCGGCGGCGACGTCGCGCGCGTCATGGACGCGGCGCAGGCCGTGCCGATTCCGGCCGACCAGAAGATCCTTCATGTGCTGCCGCAGGAATTCATCATCGACGGGCAGGAGGGCATCCGCGAGCCGATCGGCATGTCGGGCGTGCGCCTCGAAGCGCGCGTGCACATCGTCACCGGCGCCGAAAGCGCGGCGCAGAATATCGTCAAGTGCGTGCAGCGCTGCGGGCTCGAAGTCGAGGACATCGTCCTCGAGCAGCTCGCCTCGTCGTTCGCGGTGCTGACCGACGACGAGAAGGAACTCGGCGTCTGCCTCGTCGACGTCGGCGGCGGCACGACCGACATCGCAGTCTTCTCGGGCGGCGCGATCCGCCACACGGCCGTGATTCCGGTCGCCGGCGACCAGGTCACGAACGACATCGCGGTTTCGATGCGCACGCCCACGCCGTATGCGGAGGAAATCAAGATCCGCTACGCCTGCGCCCTGTCGCAACTCGCGAATCCCGACGAAACGATCGAGGTGCCGAGCGTCGGCGACCGACCGTCGCGAAGGCTGGCGCGCCAGACGCTCGCAGAGATCGTCGAGCCGCGCTACGAAGAGCTATTCATGTTGATTCGCGACGAGCTCCGCCGCTCGGGCTACGAAGAGTCAGTCGCGGCTGGCGTCGTGCTGACAGGCGGCAGCGCCAAGATGGAAGGCGCGGTCGAACTCGCCGAAGAAATCTTCCACATGCCCGTCCGGCTCGGCAGCCCGCATGGCGTGACCGGGCTCGGCGACGTCGTGCGCAATCCGATCCATGCGACCGGCGTGGGTCTTCTGCTTTACGGCCGGCTCAATGCCGGCCAGCCGGCGCCGAAGCTCATCGGCGACGGAGTGAAGTCGGTGACGGAGAGGATGAGATCGTGGTTCCAGGGATATTTCTGACTTAGCGGAGGAGAGGACATGTTTGAACTGATGGATTCATTCAGCCAGACGGCTGTGATCAAGGTGATCGGCGTGGGCGGTGGCGGCGGCAACGCCGTGTCCCACATGGCCAAAAGCGGCATTGAGGGCGTCGAGTTCATCTGCGTGAACACGGACGCGCAGGCGCTCAAGCATTCGCAGGTGAAGTCGTCGTTGCAGATCGGCTGCAACATCACGAAGGGGCTCGGCGCAGGCGCCAATCCCGAAGTCGGTCGCCAGGCGGCGATGGAGGACCGCGATCGCATCATCGAGCTGATCGAGGGCTGCGACATGCTGTTCCTCACCGCCGGCATGGGCGGCGGAACGGGCACGGGCGCGGCGCCGGTCGTCGCGCAGGTCGCACGCGAGCTCGGGATCCTCACCGTCGCGGTCGTGACCCGGCCGTTCACCATGGAGGGCAACAAACGCCATGCGATCGCCGAGTCAGGCATTACCGAGCTCACGCGGCACGTGGATTCGCTGATCACGATCCCGAACCAGAAGTTGCTGCAGGTTCTCGGCGGCCAGACCACGCTGCTCGAGGCGTTCAAGCGCGCGAACGAAGTTCTGCAGGGCGCCGTACAGGGCATTGCCGAGCTGATCACGCGGCCGGGCCTCATCAACGTGGACTTCGCCGACGTGCGGACCGTGATGTCGGAGACCGGCCTCGCGATGATGGGATCCGGGATCGGCACGGGTGAGCACCGGGCGCGCGTCGCCGCCGAGATGGCGGTGTCGTCGCCGCTGCTCGAGGACATCAACCTGGCCGGCGCGCACGGCATCCTGGTCAACGTGACGGCGGGTCTCGACCTGTCGATCGGCGAGTTCGAGGAAGTCGGCAATACCGTCAAGCAGTTCGCGGCCGAGGACGCGACCGTCGTGGTCGGCACCGTCATCGAGCCCGAGATGCAGGGCGAGCTTCGGGTCACGGTCGTGGCGACGGGCCTCAACCGCAGCAAGGCGAAGGCCGCGGCTCCGGCCACGGCGCAGCCTGCCGCGGCGACGCGGCGGCCGAATGTCGACGTCAAGCTGGTCGGGCAGAGGCCCCATCGTGCGCCGGCTGCAGACTACAGCCACCTCGATCGCCCGGCGATCCAGCGCCAGCCGCAACGCGCGGTCGGCGATGGCTTGCGCGCCGACTACGGCTCGGAGGACGTGCTCGACATCCCGGCATTCCTCCGCCGCCAGGCCGACTGAGGCAGGCAGTGGCCCGCATCCGCGGCGAACGCGACGGACTGCGCGCCGTGCGCCTGCGGCTGCGCGCGCGACGTCGCGCCGCGGGCCGTCGCGCGGCGCGACAGCGCGAGCGCGGCCCGCCCGGATCGCCTCCATGAGAACGGGAAACCGGCCGCCAACCTTCCTCCGCTGGCCGGCGGCCGGTGACCCTTTCATTGTGGTAACTTCAACGAAGGCTCTTCTATGGCCCAGCAACGCACGCTGAAAGAAGCAGTCCGGGCGACCGGAATCGGCCTGCACACCGGCCGCAAGGTCCTGATGGTGCTTCGGCCGGCCCCGCCGAATACGGGTATCGTTTTCCGGCGCACCGACCTCGATCCGCCGGTCGACATCCCCGCGCGCGCGACCAACGTCACCGAGACCACGCTCGGGACAACGCTTACTCATGAAGGCGCGGGCGTGTCTACGGTGGAACACCTGCTATCCGCGCTCGCAGGGCTCGGCGTCGACAATGCGTTCATCGAGCTGACCGCCGGTGAAGTGCCGATCATGGACGGCAGCGCAGGGCCCTTTGTGTTCCTGATCCAGTCCGCCGGCATCGAACTCCAGAACTCACCCAAGCGCTTCGTGCGCGTGCGCCGGCGTGTCGAGGTCGACTGACGGGGACAAGTGGGCGCGCTTCGATCCCCACGAGGGATTCCGCGTCAACTTCGAGATTGAGTTCGATCATCCCGTCTTCCACCGCCATTCACAGCGCGCGACGATGGATTTCTCGACCACGACTTTCCTGAAGGAAGTGAGTCGCGCGCGCACCTTTGGCTTCATGCGGGACATGGAGCAGCTGCGCGGTCGCAACCTGGCGCTCGGCGGGACACTCGACAATGCAATCGTGCTCGACGACTACCGCATCCTGAATGAGGACGGCCTGCGCTTCGAGGACGAGTTCGTGCGCCACAAAATTCTCGATGCGATCGGCGACCTGTATCTCCTCGGCCACTCGCTGATCGGCGAGTTCACCGGATTCAAGTCGGGTCACGGGCTGAACAACCGCCTGCTGCGGACGATGCTCGCGGACAGCGAGGCCTGGGAAGAGGCGACGTTCCGCGATGAAAGCGCCGCGCCGATTTCCTATGCGACCGCGGGCGCGCCCGCTTAGCGTTCGGCGCGCACCTTCACCCTGACGTCGTCGATCGCAGTGCCGAGCCGGGCGGCGAGCGCTTTCGCCGCCTCGGGCGCGGCATAGCGCAGCCTCGTGCCCCAGGCCGCCGAGCGCACGAGGATCGTGAGCTTTGCGTCACGTAGGACTGCGCCCCACACCTGATCGGCAAGTTCCGACGGCAATACGCGCCGAAGTGACATAAGCGTGTGTTCGGCGTCCGCGGTACCCTCACGCAGCCGCTGCAGCATTCCCTGACCTTGTCCGAGCAAGTGACTGACGGCGGTCGGTTTTTTCATGCGGAACCGCCTTGGCGCGCGACCGACGCATCATGAAAGTACTTGAGTTTCAAGGAGTTTTTTGGCATCGTGCGCCGGATTCCCGAGGCCCGAATAGGCCGCGCCCGATCATTATGACCTTCAAACGCCTGCTCGCGTACACAGCCGCCGGTTTCGCAACGCTCGCGCTCGTCGTGGGCGCGTGGCTGGCCGGCGGCCACTGGGGCGCCGAGGGTCCTCTCGGCGAATTCACGCTCGCGCGCTGGAACGAAGATCTCGCCGCGCAGGACGAGCAGCTTGCCCGCATCCAGCAGGATGTCGACGACCAGGTCGCGACGCTCGCGACGCGTGTCGGGCGCATGCAGGCGCAATTGATCCGCCTCGACGCACTCGGCAAGCAGCTCACCGAAGTCGCGAAGCTGAAGCGCGGAGAGTTCGATTTCGAGCAGGAGCCCGCGCTCGGCGGTCCGAAAACGGGCTCAGGCGAGGGCCCGGTCGTGCCGGCGCTCGATTCGATGCTCGACTCGATGGATGCGCAGATCGACGATCGCCGCCGCCAGCTCACGGCCCTGCAGAACCTGATCCTCACGCGCGAACTTGCGCGCCAGATCGTGCCGGGTGGACGGCCGGTCGAGTCCGGGCTACATCTCGTCGCTGTACGGCCAGCGTACGGATCCGTTCGACGGCAATCAGGCGAGCCATCACGGGCTCGACTTCGCCGGTGCGGCGGGCACGCGGGTGCTCGCGGTCGCGGACGGCATCGTCAGTCATGCAGGTCTCGACGGCGGTTACGGCCGGCTGATCGAGGTCACGCACGGCAATGGTTACGTTACGCGCTACGGCCACAATGCCAAGCTGCTGGTCAAGCCAGGCCAGACCGTCAAGCGCGGCGAGCCGATTGCGCTGATGGGATCCACCGGCCGCTCGACCGGCACTCACCTGCACTTCGAGGTGCTGCGCGACGGACGTCCGATGAATCCGCTGACTTTCGTTCGTCGCTGACCTGTCGGCCCGAACGAAAATTCCAGCCCCATGTCGTAGTAAACTACCGCGTTTTTCAGCCGGTCGCCGTTGCGTATCGCCGCGGCGGCCCCATTTCCCCGCCCCGAGGTTCCAGTCGCGTGTCCAACATCTTTACGCGGATATTCGGCAGCCGTAACCAGCGGCTGCTGCGCCAGTACGCAGAGCGCGTCAGGCGGGCGAACGGCTTCGCCGACGCGCTGGCGAAGCTCCGCGACGACGAACTGCGCTCGCAAGACCGAAAAGTTGCGCGCACGGCTCGCGGCCGGCGAGACGCTCGACGACCTCCTGCCGGAGGCATTCGCCGCGGCGCGCGAGGCCGCGACCCGCTCGGTCGGCATGCGGCCACTTCGACGTGCAGCTGATCGGCGGCATGGTGCTGCACGAGGGCAAGATCTCCGAGATGCGCACCGGCGAGGGCAAGACCCTCGTCGCGACGCTGCCGGTCTACCTCAATGCGCTCGCCGGCAAGGGCGTGCACGTCGTGACCGTCAACGAGTACCTGGCGCAGCGCGACGCGGAGTGGATGGGTCCCATCTATCGCGCCTCGGGCTCACCGTCGGCGTCATCACGAGCGGCCAGCCGCAGGCGGAGAAGCGCGCGGCCTATGCCTGCGACGTGACTTACGGCACGAACAACGAATTCGGCTTCGATTATCTGCGCGACAACCTCGCAGCCCGCCTCGAGGACCGCGTTCAGCGCGGCCAGTCATTCGCGATCGTCGACGAAGTGGACTCGATCCTGATCGACGAGGCGCGCACGCCGCTCATCATTTCGGGACCGGCCGAGGAGAGCACCGAGCTCTACGCGAAGATCGACGAACTCGTGCCGCGGTTCATGCGCCAGGCGACCGAAGAAGGCGAGGGCGATTACTACGCCGACGAGAAGACCCGCCAGGTGCACCTGTCGGAGGCCGGCTTCGAGAAAGCCGAGGAACTGATGCAGCAATCGGGACTGCTGCGCGAAGGCGACAGCCTCTACGATCCGGCAAGCATTCGCCTGATGCACCACCTGAATGCCGCGCTCCGCGCGCACACGCTGTACCAGCGCGACGTCGAGTACATCGTGCGCGGTGCCGAAGTCATCATCGTCGACGAATTCACCGGCCGGACGATGCCCGGCCGCCGCTGGTCGGACGGCCTGCACCAGGCGGTCGAGGCCAAGGAAGGCGTGCGCATCCGCGAGGAAAACCAGACGATTGCGTCGATCACGTTCCAGAACTACTTCCGCCTCTACGGCAAGCTCGCGGGCATGACCGGCACGGCGGATACCGAGGCCTTCGAGTTCCAGCAGATCTACGGCCTCGAAGTCGTGGTCGTGCCGACGCACAAGCCGATGATCCGCAAGGACATGTCGGATCTCGTCTACCTGAACCAGAAGGACAAGTTCGACGCGATCATCGAGGACATCCGCGACTGCGTGAAGCGCGGGCAGCCGGTGCTTGTCGGCACGACTTCGATCGAGACGTCGGAGAATCTCTCGGGCCACCTGAAGCAGTCCGGAATCGCGCACGCGGTGCTGAACGCGAAGCAGCACGAGCGCGAGGCAATGATCATCGCGCAGGCCGGCCGGCCGGGCACGGTGACGATCGCGACCAACATGGCTGGCCGCGGCACGGACATCGTGCTCGGCGGCAACGTCGCGCGCCAGGTCGACCAGCTCCGCAAGGACGGCGCAATGACCGAGGAGCAGCTCGCGGGCCGTGCCCGCGAGCTCGAGAACGAATGGCAGCAGCTGCACGAGAAGGTGATCGCCGCGGGCGGTCTGCACATCGTCGGCACCGAGCGCCACGAGTCGCGGCGCATCGACAACCAGCTGCGCGGCCGCTCGGGACGCCAGGGCGACCCGGGATCGAGCCGCTTCTATCTCTCGCTCGAAGACAACCTGATGCGCATCTTCGGCGACCCGGAGCGCACGAAGTCACTGCTGCAGGACTGTCGGCATGAAGGAGGGCGAGGCGATCGAGAGCGGCATGCTGACGCGCCAGATCGAGCGCGCGCAGCGCAAGGTCGAGTCGCACAACTTCGACGCGCGCAAGAACCTGCTCGAATACGACGACGTCGCGAACGATCAGCGCAAGGTGATCTATCGCCAGCGCACCGAGATCATGTCCGACCGACGATATCGCGGGCGTCGATCAGGGACGTCCGCGCCGAGGTCGTCGGCTCGATCGTCGCGCAGTACATCCCGCCCGACAGCGTCGAGGAGCAATGGGACGTGGCCGGGCTCGAGCAGGCCTTCGAGCGCGACTTCGGCGTGCAGACCGGGCTCGCGGCCTGGCTCGCCGAGGATCCGTCGCGCCATGGCGCTGACGGCGGCGGAGCGGCTGCTCGCCGCGATCGAAGGCGTCTACGACGAGAAGGTGAAGCAGGTCGGCGAGCCGGTCATGCGCCATCTCGAGCGCGCCGTGATGCTCCAGCAGCTCGACATGCACTGGCGCGAGCACCTGGCCGGCATGGACTACCTGCGGCAGGGGATTTACCTGCGCGCCTACGCGCAGAAGAATCCCGAAGCAGGAGTACAAGCGGGAGGCCTTTGCGCTGTTCACGGCGATGCTCGATCGCATCCGCAGCGATACGGTCACGCTGCTGCAGCGCCTGCAGGTCCGCACGGAAGAGGAGATCGAGCGCGAGGAAGAACGAGCGCCAGCGGCGGCTGCAGAGCCGCATGCAGTTACAGCACGCGCCCCCGCCCGAGCTCGTCGCGCGGGTGCCGCCGGCTGTCGCGACCGCTGCGCGCGAGCGAAGCCCCCGCCGAGGAACCCGCCGCGGAGCCATTCGTTCGTGGCGAGCGGAAAGTCGGCCGCAATGAACCCTGTCCCTGCGGTTCCGGCCGGAAGTTCAAGCACTGCCATGGCCAGCTGCAGCGAGCCGGCGGCTAGCGGCCGCCGAAACCGTCACGCGGCAATCCACGGATGGCAAGGACCCGCTGAAATTCATGTGATTGCCGGCGCGATCCTGGACGCGGACGGGCCGCGTCCTGATCGCCCAGCGGCCGCGCGGACGCCACATGGCCGGCCGCTGGGAATTTCCGGGCGGAAAGCTCGAAGCCGGCGAGGATCCCTACGCGGGACTGAAGCGCGAACTCGGCGAGGAACTCGGCGTCGTCGTGCGTGACGCCCGGCCGCTGATCCGCTTGCGCCACGCTTATCCGCGACCGCTGCGTGCTGCTCGACGTCTGGCAGGTCACGGCTTACGACGGCGAGCCGCGGCCGCTCGACGCCCAGGCGCTCGCCTGGGCCCGGCCCGACGACCTGCCGAAACACGACCTGCTCGAGGCCGATCGCGCGATCGTCACGGCCCTTCGGCTTCCCCGTCTCGCGCGCTTCGCGACGCGCGTCGAGGAGATTCGCGCGCTGAAAGGGAGTGCGGCGCAGACACTTCTCTGGGACCGGACCGAGGGCGGCGACGCAGACGCTCGATGCGGAAGCGGTTGCCGTGGCGCGCGGCGCCGGCCATCGCGTGTTCATCGTCGGTTCCGATACCGATGCCGTGCGCACCGCCGCCCTTGCGGGTTGCGACGGCGTCGTGCTGCGCTGGCTGGGGCAGAACCTGCACGTCGATCGCAGCGGCGCTTTTCTCGTCGGCGTGCACTGCGAAGACGCCGAGGGCGCAATGCAGGCGGTGGCAGAGGGCGCGCACTTCCTCGTGATTGCGCCGGATGACGGCCCGCTGTCGGAGCGCCTGCTCGAGCGGCTGTGCGAGATGGTCGGCCGGCCCGTGTTCGCGGGCTGGTATCCCGATGCGCGACGCCTGGAGAAGCTGCAGCAGGCCGGCGCCCACGGCTGCGCCGTCAGGCGTTGACTGCGCTATAGACTTCGGTCGAAGAAATCCAGGATCGTCTTCCAGCCGTGGATGCCGGTTTCGCGGAAGGACAGCGCGGCATGCCGGCTGCCGGGGTAGGGGACGAGCTCGAAGGGTTGGCCGGCTCGCCACGAGCGCGGGGATCAGGAGCGTCGTGTTCGTGAAGAGCACGTTGTCGTCGGCCATGCCATGCATCACGAGCAGGCGGTCGCGGAGGGCGCCCGCATGGGTCAGCACGTTCGACTCGCGGTAGCCCTCGGGATTCTCCTGAGGCGTCCCGAGATAGCGCTCGGTGTAATGCGTGTCGTAAAGCGCGTAGTCCGTGACCGGTGCGCCGGCGACGCCCGCCTTGAACGTTCCGGGCGATTGCGACAGCAGCATGAGGGTCATGTAGCCGCCATAGCTCCATCCGTAGACGCCGACGCGCGACGGGTCGACGAATGGCTGCGACTTGAGCCAGGCGATCCCGCGCAACTGGTCCTCCACTTCAACGCCGCCAAGCCTGCGGTAGAGCGCTTCGGTGAACTTCTGTCCGCGGCCCCCGGAGCCGCGATTATCGAGCGCGAACACGACGTAGCCGCGCTGCGTGAAAAGCTGCGCCGTCTGGCTGCCGCGGCGCTCGCCCCAGCGGCGCTGAACCGTCTGTACCGTGGCCCGCCATATACGAACAGGACCGCGGGATAGCGCTTGCCGGGCTCGTAGCCCGCAGGCTTGTAAAGCTGCCAATGGAGCGGCGTGCCGTCCGGCTGCCGGAAGCGTGCCGAATTCCGGCGGCACGTGGCGATCGAGATACGGAGCATAGGGATGACCGGCATCGAGACGGTTCTCGACGAGCCAGGCAAGGCGCTTGCCCGCAGCGTCATGCAATGACACCTGCGGCGGCTGCACCGGGTCGCTGTAACCGAGGAGAAACCGGCGCGCGTCGCGCGACATCGTGACGTTGTGCCATCCGTCCTGGCGGGTCAGGGCAAGCGGTTCGGCTTTCGGACCGTCATCGAGGTCCGCGACATACAGCTGCCGTTCGAGCGGCGTTTTCAGCGTCGACATGAAAAAGACCTTGCCGCGTCGCTCGTCGATACCGCGTACCGCCGCCGCATTCCATTCGCCGATCACGTCCCAGTCGCCCGCGGTCACGGCGCCCTTCAGGACGCCGCCGTAGTCGTAAAGGTAGAGATGGTTGTGGCCGCTGCGTTGCGAGGCCCACAGGATCTCCCGCCGCTCCGGCATGAAATAGAGGTCGTCGTGCAGCTCGACCCAGGTGTCGCTGCGCTCAGTGAAGAGGTGGGATGCTTCGCCACCGCTGGCCGGGAAAGAGAGGACGTCGAGCTGTTTCTGGTCCCGCGACTGCCGCTGCACGAGCAGGCGATCGCTCTCCGGGTACCACTCGACCCGCGCGAGGTAGAAATCCTTGTCGCCGAGTCCGGCCCAGGCCACGGTGCCGGTGTCGAGAGCGAGGATCGCGAGCCGCACGTCCGCGTTCGCCCCGCCGGTCGCCGGGTAACGCTGCCGGAACGCCCGGATGCCCTCGGCGCCGATCTCGAAGCGCTCGACCTCCGCGATCGGCGACTCGTCGACGCGCGTGTAGGCGACGTGCTTCTCGTCCGGCGACCACCAGTAGCCGGTATTGCGGCCCATTTCTTCCTGCGCGATGAATTCCGCGACGCCGTGGCTGATGAGGCCGCCACCGCCCGTCGTGAGCCGCCGCTCGGCGCCGGTCGCGACTTCGATGGCATAGAGGTCCTGCCCGCGGACAAAACTGACATAGCGGCCGCGGGGCGAATACTGGGGGTCGGTCTCGAATTCTTCGGTCTCGGTCAGGCGCCTGACCGCATCCGCAGGAGGCCGCGTGAGGTCGTAGTGATAGAGATCGCCGCGAGCGGCACCAGCAGGCTCTTCGAATCGGGCGACCACTGGTATTCGACGATGCCGCGGAGCGCTGCAATCCGCTGGCGCTCGCGGCGGGCTTCCTCCTCCGCGGACAGCTTTTTTTCCGCGGGGGCAAGCGCACGCGAATCCACCAGCATCCGGTGGCTCTTGCGGTCGATGTCGTAGGCCCAGAGGTCGAAGACGGCCGGCGCATCGTCGCGGCCGCGCAGATAGCTCACGAGCTTTCCGTTCGGCGAAAACTGCATTTGTCGAAGCGACGGCCCCTGCAGGTCCGGCGCATCGAACAGCCGCTCGACCGGCAGGTCGCCGGCCAGGGCCGGGGCGAGCCACAGGGCCGCCGTGAATCCCATCACGAGTGAACGCATCGTTGCTCCGTCCTGTCTCAGCCTGGAAGGGAAAAATCGCGCAGTTTGTTAGACTTCGCGCCGGATCCGGACTGGAGTGTAAGCACGGTGAATCGGTATGTCATATCCGGCCTTGCCATGGCCCTGTTCGCGATGGTTTCCGGCATGAGCGCAGCGGACAGCACCGCTGCCGCAACGTCGGTACTTCGTTATCCGTCCGCCGCGCGCGGGCCGGTCGTCGAGGCGCATCACGGCACCGAGGTCGCCGATCCCTACCGCTGGATGGAGACGGCGTCCCCCGAGGTCGCGGCCTGGGTCGCGGCGGAAAACGCGGTGTCCCAGCCCTATCTGAATGCGATTCCGGCGCGCGCCACGATCCAGAAGCGCCTGACGGATCTCTGGAATTACCAGCAATACGGGTACAGCTGGCTCGACGACAAGTCACGCATGCCAATCAAGCGCGGCGACCGCTATTTCTACGTCGAGAAGAGCGGCAGCGAGAACCAGGGCGTGCTGTATTGGACGACGGCGCTCGATGCCGCGCCGAGCGTACTCGTCGACCCGAACACGCTATCGCGTGATGCGACGGCTTCGCTGGCCGACTACTCGATCAGCCCCGATGGCCGTTACGTGGCCTATGCCGTCTCCGACGGCGGCACCGATTGGGACACCTGGCGCGTGCGCGAAGTGGAGTCCGGCCGCGACCTGCCGGACCTGATCGGCGACACGAAGTTCACCGGCGTCTCCTGGCTCCCGGACGCGAGCGCGTTCTATTACTCGCGTTATCCGAAGGGCGCGGACGGGAAGGGCGACGACCAGCAACAGGTGAGCGTCTTCCGTCACCGGCTCGGCACGCCGCAGGCGGACGACGAGCTTGCCTATGCGATCTCCGACAATCCGCGCTACAACCCGTACGCCACCGTGTCGGAGGACGGACGCTGGCTCGTTTTGGGAATCTTCCACGGTTTCGACAAGAATGCCGATGCACCTGCGCGACCTGTCGAAACCCGATGCGCCGGTCACGCGGCTCTTCGACCAGTGGGACGGACTCTACGAGTTTCTCGGCGCCATGGACGATCGTCTCTACTTCAAGACGACCCAGGGTGCGCCGCGCGGCCGCGTGATCTCGGTCGATCCGGCCGCGCCAACGCCGGTCGAGGTCGTGCCGGAAGCGAAAGCGACGCTGTACCAGGCAAGCCTGGTCGGCGGTCACGTGATCGCGAGCTATCTCGAGGACGCGCGCTCGCAGCTCGTCGTGTACAGCGCGAACGGCAAGCGCCTGCGCGACATTCGGCTGCCGGGCAACGGCACGGTCATCGGCTTCCCGGATTCACCGAAACAGTCCGAGATCCTTCTTCGCCTACACCGACTACCTGACGCCGCTTGCGCTCTACCGCTACGACGTCGCCAGTGACGAAGTGCGTCCATTCCGCAAGCCGACCGTGTCCTTTGACGGCAGCCCGTTCGTGACGGAACAGGTCTTCTTCAACAGCAAGGGCGGCGCGCGCGTGCCGATGTTCATCACGCGCCGGCAGCGACGTGAAGCTGGACGGTTCCAATCCGACACTCCTGTACGGCTACGGCGGCTTCGACGTCTCACTGACGCCCTCCTACAGCGCCGCGGTCGCAGCCTGGCTCGAGCTGGGCGGCATCTACGCGGTCGCGAACCTGCGGGGCGGCGGCGAGTACGGGGCTGATTGGCACGACGCCGGCACGAAGGCGAAGAAGCAGAACGTGTTCGACGACTTCATCGCGGCGGCCGAGTGGCTGATTGCAAAGGGGTACACCTCGCCGCCGAAGCTCGCCATCCACGGCCGGAGCAACGGCGGGCTGCTGGTCGGCGCCGTGATGGCGCAGCGGCCGGAACTCTTCGGAGCTGCGCTGCCGGGCGTGGGCGTGATGGACATGCTGCGCTACCACACGGCGAGCGCGAACGCCTATGCCTGGTCGAGCGACTACGGCACTGTCGAGGACGCGGACGAGTTCCGCGCGCTGCATGCGTATTCGCCGGTCCACAACCTGAAGGCCGGCCGCTGCTATCCGCCGACACTTGTCACCACGGCCGACCACGACGACCGCGTCGTGCCCTGGCACAGCTACAAGTTCACGGCGGCGCTCCAGTACGCCCAGAATTGCCCGAATCCCGTCATCGTCAGCATCGAGACTCGGGCGGGTCACGGCGCCGGCAAGCCCACCTGGATGCAGGTCGAGGACTGGGCGAACCAGTGGGCCTTTCTGGCGAAACATCTGGACATGCCGGGCGGGAAATAGGCCGGATGCATTACAAAGGGGACGGTCACCTTTGCCCCGAAGGACCGAAGGGCAAAGGTGAACGTCCCCTTGTTCTAGTGCTTCGAGATATCCTCGTCCGGGATTTCAGCGGGTTCGCCAGGGATCGCATTGCGTTCTTCCAGCCAGCCACCGAAGTCGATCTGCTTGCAGCGTTCGCTGCAGAATGGCCGGAAGGGATTGCCGTCCCACTCATGGCGGCGGCCGCAGCGCGGACAGCTGACCTCCCGAGCCATCGAACTCAGTAACAGGTCGCGAGCACGAAGGGCACGTCCTCGCTCGCCTGCACCGGACGGCTGTGCACATTGTTCCAGCGCAGGAAGCGCAAGCTGCAGCGGTGATGGCTGCCGCTGACCTCGGGAAAGAGCCGCGACGCGCCGGCAAGCGTGATTCGCAGCAGCTGCACCGGCCGGTCCCGCTCGAACACGATCTGGAAATTCCCGCCGGCCGCGGTCTCTTCCTTGGGCCGCGCGTTCTCGCGCGTGATCCACAGAAGCTCGGAAACCGATTCGCAGAGCGGGCGGATCGTCGCGAGCCAGGCCGCGAGATCGCTCTCGCGCGTGTCCGGGTCGAGATTGAGCCAGTGATAGAAATCCGGCAGGTCGAATTCGCAGGTGCCACCCGGGATCGCGCTGCGGTGCTTGATCGCGTTCAGGAACTCGGATTCGCGGAGCTTCTGCATGAAGTTCGCACCCGCGGCATTCAGTTCCTCGCGCCGGCGCAACAGCGCCGACAGGACGTTGCGGAGGCGCGCCGCGTCCACGCCGGGCCGGTTCTGGTAATCGCGGAGCACGGTCATCTGCCGTTCGAGCTCCTTCAGCACGTCGCCGCGCGCGTCCCCGCGCGAGGTGATCGAGAGAATCTCGAGCAGGCCCGAGACCGCAGAGCGGCTCGACCAGGCATTCGGCAGGCCGGCGTGATAGGAGAGCTGCTGCCAGAGGAACTCGAGGCGCATGAACGCGCGCATCCGCTCATTGAGCGGCTGCTCATAGACGATGGGCTCCGAATCTGGCCTCGGTTCCGGCGCTGCCTCGAACATCGCCCTATTTTGAGGTACGGATTCCACTTGCGTAAACCTCAGTGGCTTGAGGCCATTTCGCGGTACGTGCGGTCGAGCGCGGCCACCTGGGCCTCGAGTTCGCCCGGTGGGCCGTCATTGCCGATCACGTCGTCCGCGGCCGCCAGGCGCCGCTCGCGCGATATCTGCGCTTCAAGGGCCTGAAGCGCGCCTGCGCGGGTCTCCCCGTCGCGTTCCATCAGCCGCCGGACCTGCGTCTCCTCGGTGCAGTCGACGACCAGCACCCGATCGACCAGGCCTTCGTGCCGGCCGTCGACGAGCAGCGGAATCACGAGAACGAGGTAGGGACCCGACGCGCGCTCTGCCTCGCGATCGAGCCCGGCGAGGATCGCCGGATGCAGGATCGATTCGACGGTGCGGCGCGTCGTGGCGTCGGCAAAGATGCGCCGGCGTAGCACCGCACGGTCAAGACGGCCTTGGCCGTCGAGGATGCCGCCGCCGAGCGCATTGACGAGCGCCGCCAGTGCCGGCATGCCGGGTTCGACGACGTCGCGCGCGATGCGATCCGTGTCGATCACCGTCGCGCCTTTGGCGGCGAACAGGCTTGCGACTGTCGACTTGCCGCTTGCGATGCCGCCCGTGAGGCCGATACGAAACATGGCGCGCGATTCACCCGAGACCCGCGACGTCGAGATAGCGCTCGACGATCCGCGGTCCCCAGAGGAGGGCGATCCACGCCGCGCCCGCGAGATAGGGCCCGAACGGAATCGGAACGCCGCGCCCATGCCGCCGGGCGGCGATCATCGCGATGCCGACGACGCTCCCGACGACGGCCGCGAGCATCAGGACGAGCGGCAGCATCTGCCAGCCGAGCCAGGCGCCGATCGCAGCGAAGAGCTTGAAATCACCGTAGCCCATGCCTTCCTTGCCGGTCATCAGGCGAAAGAGCTGGAACACGGACCAGAGGAAGAGGTATCCCGTGACGGCCCCGATCACCGCATCGCGGAGCGCAACCGGAGGCATTGCCTCGCCCGCGACATGGCAAAGGCTCGCGATGAGGGCGATCCACAGGAGCGGAATCGTCAGGATGTCGGGCAGGAGCTGGCGGTCGATGTCGATGCCGGTGAGCGCGATCAGGTACCAGGTGAAGACCATCGCGAGGGCCGCCTGCCACCCGAACCCGAAATGCCAGGCGACCGAGGCGGTGGCGAGCGCGGTCGCGAGTTCAACCGCCGGGTAACGCAGGGAAATCGGCGCGCGGCAGGATGCGCAGCGCCCGCGGAGCCACAGGTAACTCAGCACCGGGATGTTGTGGATCGCCCGGATCGGCGCGGCGCAGGCCGGGCAGCGCGAACGCGGTCGCACGAGATCGTAGGGTTCGCCCGCGGGCACGGCGCTCCGGCCCTCGAACTCGGCCGCCTGCGCGCGCCATTGCCGCTCGAGAACCAGCGGCAGGCGATGGATCACGACATTCAGGAAGCTGCCGATCGCGAGGCCGAACAGGAACGCCGCCGCGGCGAATACGGCAGGGCCGGCCGCGAGCAGCGCCACGGGCGACGTCCCGGTCAGATCACGGCGCCCAGCTTGAAGATCGGCAGGTACATGGCGATGACCAGACCGCCGACCAGCACGCCGAGGATCGCCATGATGAGCGGCTCGAGCAGGGACGAAAGACCGTCGACCGCCGTATCCACCTCGAGTTCGTAGAAGTCCGCGACCTTCGCGGCCATCGCGTCGAGGGAACCGGACTCTTCGCCGACCGCGATCATCTGGATGACCATGTTCGGGAACAGGCCGGTGTTCTCCATCGCGCGCTGCAGTCGCTGGCCGGTCGCGACTTCATCGCGCATGCGCAGCACCGCCTGCTCATAGACGATATTGCCGGTCGCGCCCGCGACCGATTCCATGGCCTCGACGAGCGGCACGCCGGCCGAGAACATCGTCGACAACGTTCGCGCATAACGCGCGATCGCCGCCTTGACGAGGATCGGGCCGATGATCGGGATCTTGAGCGACATCCGGTCGATGAAATAACGGAGCGCCTGCGATCGCTTTTTCATGTGCAGGAAGAACATCACGCCGCCGACGAACAGGACAGCCATCCACCAGCCCTGCGTCTGCACGAACTTCGACAAGTCGATGACGGCGCGCGTGAAGGCCGGCAGGTCCGCGCCGAAGCCCTGGAAGAGCGCCTCGAACTGCGGGATCACGAAGAGGAGGAGGATCAGCGTCACGATGACTGCGACGGCGAGCACGGCCGCCGGGTAGAAGAGCGCCTTCTTGATCTTCTTCTTCAGGGCCTCGGTCTTTTCCTTGTAGGTCGCCACCTTGTCGAGCAGCGACTCGAGCGCGCCCGCCTGCTCGCCGGCCTCGACGAGGTTGATGTAAAGGTCGTCGAAATAGAGCGGATGCTTCGCGAGGGATTCATGCAGCGTGCTGCCGCCCTCGATGTTCGACTTGATGTCGAGGATCAGCTTCTGCATCGCCGGCTTTTCGTGGCCGACGCCCACGATCTCGAAAGCCTGGACGAGCGGAATGCCGGCCGCGAGCATGGTCGCGAGCTGCCGGCTGAAGATGGCAATATCCATGGGACTGGGCTTGCCGCCCGTTCTGAACAGGCTCCGCTGCTTGCGGATCTTGGTCGGCACGATGTTCTGGCGCCGGAGGTCAGCGCGCGCATCCTTCTCGCTGACCGCGAGGATGCGGCCACGGATCCTGTTGCCCTTCTTGTCCTTGCCTTCCCAGTTGAACTGGGTATCCCTGGCGGCAGCGACTGCGGTCGGCATGGTTTCGGTCGTCCTCTACCCGGAGCCTTGGATGTTAACGCCCGGCCGGATCACTCAACTGTGACGCGGTTGACTTCTTCGAGGCTGGTCAGCCCGTCCCGGACCTTTTTGAGCCCTGCGGTACGCAAATCCCATATCCCTTCCTTGCGGGCCTCGTCACGGATATGGGGGGCGCTGCCGCCCTCCAGGATGATCCTGCCGATCTGTCTCCGAAACGGGCAGAACCTCGTAAATGCCGATCCGGCCCTTGTAGCCGTCTGTGCACTGCGAGCAGCCAACCGGTTTATAGATCTTGAAATCCGGCTTCGCAATCTGGTCTTCCGTGAAGCCCTCCCGCAGGAGCGCTTCGTGCGGCATGTCGAGAGGCGTCTTGCAGTTCCCGCACAGCCGCCGCGCGAGCCGCTGGGCGATGATGAGGCTGACCGAGGTCGCGATCGCGTAGGGCTTCACGCCCATGTCGACGAGACGGGTCAGGGTCTGCGGCGCGTCGTTGGTATGCAGCGTCGAGAGCACGAGGTGGCCCGTCTGCGCGGCCTTGATGGCGATCTCGGCGGTCTCGAGGTCGCGCACCTCGCCGACCATGATGACGTCCGGGTCCTGGCGCAGGAAGGCGCGGAGCGCCGAGGCGAAGGTCAGCCCGACCTTTGGATTCACGTTCACCTGATTGACGCCTGGCAGCACGATTTCGGCCGGGTCCTCGGCAGTCGAGATATTGGTGTCCTCGACATTCAGGATCGCAAGTCCCGTGTAGAGCGACACGGTCTTGCCGCTGCCCGTCGGACCCGTCACGAGGATCATTCCCTGCGGCCTTGCCAGTGTCTTGAGGTACAGGTCCTTCTGGAACCCTTCGTAGCCGAGTGCGTCGATGCCCATCATGGCCGTGCTCGCGTCCAGGATGCGGAGCACGATTTTTTCACCGAAAAGCGTCGGGCAGCTCGACACGCGGAAATCGATCGAACGATTCTTCGAGAGCCGCATCTTGATGCGGCCGTCCTGCGGCACCCGGCGCTCGGCGATGTCGAGCCGCGACATCACCTTGAGGCGCGCGGCGAGTTTGGTCGCGAGCTGCACGGGCGGCTGGGCGATCTCGCGCAGCACGCCGTCGATGCGGAGCCTGATCCGGTAGTATTTCTCGTATGGCTCGAAATGGATGTCGGAGGCGCTCTTCCGGATCGCGTCCAGCATGATCTTGTTGACGAACCGGACGATCGGCGCGTCCTCGACGTCGTCGCGCCCGGAATCCGCATCCGCCTGCTCGTCGGAGTGAGAGACGTCGAGCTTCTCGAGATCGAAGTCTTCGTCGCCCACGCCCATCGAAGGCATCTGCGTATCGACCTGCTCGATCGCCTTCTGCACGGCGCGCTGGAGCTTGTCGTCCTCGACCACCACGGCCTCGATTGCGAGGCCGGTCTGGAACTTGATCTCGTCGACCGCGTGCAGGATGGTCGGGTCGGAGACGGCGATGTGGAGGCGCTTGCCGCGCTTGACGAGCGGTAGCAAGCGATGCTTCGCGAGGAGCTTGTCGCTGACCAGGCGGATCGTGTCGATGTCGGTCACGACCGCGTCGAGGTCCAGGATCGGCATGCCGAATTCCTGGGCGGCGGCGATCGCGATATCGCGGGCGGCTGCCATGTCGTGCGACACGAGCCAGCTCACGAGGTGCGTCTTGCGCTCCCGGGCGCTGGCGATTGCATCGAGCATGGCGGCTTCTTCGACCAGGCCGTCGACCACAAGGCGTTGGGGCAGGCCGGTCAGCACGGCCCGCACTGATCCGGCGGCTGCGGCGTTGTCGTTCAAAGGTCCACTCCAGGCACAGTTACCCTACCCCTGAGGCCCTCGCGAAACCGGGATCTTGTAGCCTAACCCACCGTGCCAGCAATTGTTAAATTAGCTCGAATGCTCCCATAGTGCGGCCAACAAGCCCTTGATGGGGTTCACATTCGGGGCAGGACAGGATCGGCCGGCAGTTTGCCCGTCAGGTGCGCCTTGAGGACCACCCGGAGACACCGGGCCTGCGATTCCTGTGGGGGGTCTATTTCGGCTATCCAAGCTCCGTAGATGCCTGCGAACGGTCCGCTCCAAGGCTCCTGCCCTACCCCCGGGGAAGCGGGAACTCGTCCCTGCCAAATGGCGGTGTCGCCAAAAAACAAGGCCCCTGCAAGCAGGGGCCTTGTGGAGGTCCGGCCAGATCGACCGGGCCACGCTCTGAGTGTCAGGATTACGGACGGCAGCTCTTGGGCATGAACTTGTCCAGCATGCCCGCGGATACCGCGTTGGGGTCCGATGCCGTACCGGCAGCGTCCACGTCGGTGATGCTGGCGCCCGCCGGCACGGGTGCATTACCGCAAACCCAGACGATGTCGAAGTTGTCGTTCATGTACGGCTTGATGGTCAGCGATTCACCGGCGATACGGCCGTTGGCCTGGTCGCCATAAGTGACCGTGATCGTGCCATTGCTCACCGTCAGACCTGTGACGTACTTGGCTTCCTTCGTGGTCGCCGCGAGCAGGCCGAGCGCCGTGATATCGAGGGGCCAGTTGCCTGTATTTGCAGTCGTTTCGGCGATTGCGGTCTTGAGATCCGCCGACAACGTCAGGCCTTCAGTGACCTGCGCGCGAATCGTGTAGTCCTGGTACGCAGGAATCGCGATCGCGGCCAGGATGCCGATAATGGCCACCACGATCATCAGTTCGATGAGCGTGAAGCCCTTCTGGATAGTCTTCATTTCCATAACTCCTTTGAGAACCGAGGGCGGCGCTCATGCGCCGATGCAATGTAGTTACAGCAAGGATCATGCCAACCGGACGCAGCCGTCGTAAGTGACGGACTTATCAGTATTTTTTTTGACTTGTCAGAAGATCGTCGGGGTTTGACGACGGGTCGACCCGACCCGGGACGTCACAAACTGACGCGGCGCGTCACTCGATGCCCAGTTTCTTGATGCGATAGCGCAGCGCCCGGAAGCTGATGCCGAGGGCCCGGGCTGCGGCCGTCTTGTTGTAGCGGGCCTCCTCGAGCGCCGCCGGATGGAAGCCCGCTCGATGTCCTCGAGCGTCTGGGGCAGGGTACCCGGCCGGTGCGGCGGCACGGTTTCCTCGCCGAACGCCGGCGAGACCCGCAGCTCAATGTCCTCCGGCACGATCGTGCCGCCATCGCAGAGCGTCAGCGCCCGCTCGATGACGTTCTCGAGCTCGCGCACATTACCCGGATAGTCGTGGGTCGCGAGGAGCTCGCATCGCCTCGTCCGAGATCGACGGGCGGAGCCATGTTGAGTCGTGCCGCGAAGCGCTGCGTGACCGATGCGGCCAGCTCGGGCACGTCCGCCGAGCCGCTCGCGAAGCGCCGGCACGCGCATCTCGATCACGTTGATGCGGTAATAAAGGTCCTCGCGGAACCGCCCTGCGGCAACGAGTTCGCCGAGATCGCGATGCGTCGCCGAGAGGATGCGGACGTCGACCGGCTGTTCGCGCTGGTCGCCGACCGGCCGCGCGGTTTTCTCCTGGATGAGCGCGCAGGAGCTTCACCTGCATGCACGAAAGGCAGGTCGGCCACCTCGTCGAGGAAGAGCGTGCCGCCTTCCGCGGCCTGCACGAGGCCGAGCTTGTCCGCGACCGCGCCCGTGAAGCTGCCGCGGCGATGGCCGAAGAGTTCGCTCTCCATCAGTTCGGAGGGAATCGCGCCGCAGCTCACCGGCACGAAGGGCGCATCCTTGCGCGGACCGCTCTCGTGGATGAGCCGGGCCACCAGTTCCTTGCCGGTGCCGGATTCGCCCGTGATGTGCACGGGCGCCTGGCTGCGGGCGACCCGGCTGATCATGGTGCGGACCTTCTGCATCGGTTCGGAATCGCCGAGCAGCCGGCGTTCGCCGTCCGGCGCTGCGCCGGCTGTCCGACAGCTTGAGCGCCTGGTTGACGAGCTTCCGCAGGTCCGAGATGTCGACGGGCTTGCGGACGAAATCGAAGGCGCCGAGCTTCAGCGCGCGGACCGCCGCCTCGACATGGCCGTGCGCCGTGATCACGGCGACCGGCAGGTCCGGCGCGCTGCGACTGGATCCATTCGATCAGTTCGGTGCCGTCGCCGTCGGGGAGCCGGAGATCAGTGAGGCAGAGCGCGTAGGCGTACGGCCCTGCAATTCGCGCTTCGCCGACGCGAGGTCGTGCACGGCACTCGAATCCACGCCCATACGCGCGAGCGTCAGCGACAGCAGTTCGCAGAGATCCGGCTCATCGTCGACGATCAGCGCCCGCGGATTAGCCATGGACGGTCAGGTCTGTTCCCAGCGCTGCGGGTCGGCGAACACGATGCGGAAGATGCTGCCGCCGCCGGTGCGCGGCTCGAACACGAGCAGCGCGCGATTGCATTGCGCGAGCTCGCGCGCGATGAAAAGGCCGAGGCCGGTGCCGCTCGCGCGGGAGGTGAAAAACGGCTCGAAGATCCGGTCGCTGATCGTCGAATCGATGCCGGGGCCGCGGTCGAGCACCTCGAGAAAGGGGCGGTTGCTGCCCGCGAGGCGGCCGATCCGCACCTCGACCTTGTCGTCTTCCGCCACGCACCGAGTAGCGGAACGCGTTCTCGCACAGGTTCCACAGGATCTGGCGCAAGTGCGAGGGATCGACACGCACCTCGAGGTCCGCCTCCGGCAGCTCGGCGACGAGCTGTCCCGGCACGTGGCCGCCCGTGTTGATGAATTCCTGGACGAAGTCGGTGAGCCATTCGCTGAGCGGCATGCGCTCAGGACGGGTCGTCTCGCGCCGGCCAGCTGCTGCACGTTGCCGATGATGGTGCTCGACGCGTTCCGCGTTGGTCCGGATGATCTCGCTCATGCGGCGATTGGATTCCGAGAGTTTCGCGTCCTCGCCGAGGAGCTGCGCCGCATGGCTGATGGCGCCGACGGGATTGCGGATCTCGTGCGCGATCGAGGCGGAAAGCCGCCCGAGCGCGGCGAGGCGCGTCTGGTGGATGCGGTCGTCGAGCGCGGTCAGGTCCTCGAGGAACACGAGCACCGGCGGCGGATGTCCCTGGCCGAGCCGCGCAAAATGCGGCCGCGACTTCCCGAAGCCCGTCGACCGCGAGCAGGTTGCCGCCCGCCGTGTCGGTCACGGGCTCGCTCTGCCGCCACATCGTGAGGAGATACAGGAGCCGCGGCGAGACCTCGCCGAGCAGCGCATTCGCGGTCGCTTCGCTGCCGAGGATCTGGCGCGCCGATTCGTTGATCAGCCGGATGCGATCCTGCTCGTCGACGACCACGAGGCTTTCGCGCAGCCGCTCGACGATGTATTGCGAGAGCTCCGCGAGATTCGCGAGGTCGAGGTCGCGCTGGCGGACGAGGGCTTCGCTCTCGCGCAGGCGGCCGGCGAGCGGTGCGACCGCGAGCGCGGCGATGAAGATCACGCCGCCGAGCAGTCCCGCCTGGGTCAGGTCGGACGAATCCGAGATGCCCGCGAACCAGAGCATGATCTGCTGGCCAAGCACGAAGAGCGCCGCGATCGCGGCGATGGTCGTCGCGATGCGCTGCGGCAGCAGGAGACTGACGGCAGCGACCGGCATGATCAGCAGCAGTCCCGCGCCGCTCGCCGCGCCCGCGCTCGTCAGCAGGAGCACGGTGACCGCGATCACGTCGAACGCGACGTGGATGAAAGCCTGCGCCTGCAACGAGGGCCAGCGCGTCTTCAGCAGGCCGATGCAGATGACGCCTGTCGCGAACCAGGCGGCGAGCGTATAGAAATAGAGTGTCGGATTCGCGGCGCCGAGCAGCTGCGGGCGGGTCGCGATGAGCGCGAGCACCACCAGCACCGAGGGAATGCCGAGGCGGTAGAGATTGAGCAGGCCGAGCACGCGCCAGGCGAGCTCCGGGATCGCCGGCCGTTTTCTCGATTTCCGCCGGATTTTTCACGGCGGCACTTTAGCACGCGACCCGCGGACCACCTGCGGCTCGCCCCGTGTTTGCGACGCGGTTCAAGTCAGCCGTTACAATGCTGTGATGAATCTTCACGAATACCAGTCGAAGCGCGTCTTCGCGGACTATGGCGTGCCGGTCCCGGCGGGAAAGGTCGCGGCGAGCGAGGCCGAGGCGGTCGCGGCGGCACGCGAACTCGGGGGATCGCTCTGGGTCGTGAAGGCGCAGGTTCACGCCGGCGGCCGCGGCAAGGCGGGCGGCGTCAAGCTTTGCCGTTCGCGCCGCGGAAGCCGGCAAGGCCGCGGCCGCGATGCTCGGCACGCGGCTCGTGACAATCCAGACCGGCAGCGAAGGCCTGCCGGTCGACACCGTGTACGTCGAGTCGGGCAGCGCGATCGAGCGCGAACTCTATCTCAGCCTGCTGCTCGACCGCGAGCGCGAGCCGGCTCGCATTCGTCGCCTCGGCCGCCGGCGGCATGAACATCGAGGAAGTCGCGGCGAAAGAGCCGGACAAGATCCTGCGCGTCGACATCGATCCCGCCGCGGGACTGCAGGGCTTCCAGTGCCGCCGCCTCGCGTTCGGCCTCGGCCTTTCGGGGACCCAGGTCGCGGAGTTCGAGCGCATTGCGCGCGCCCTCTACCGCCTTTATATCGAGCGCGATCTCGCGCTGATCGAGGTCAATCCGCTGATCGTCACGAAGGACGGCCGCCTCGTCGCGCTCGACGCCAAGATCAATATCGATGCCAATGCGCTGTTCCGGCAGCCGGAACTCGTCGCGCTCCGCGATCCGTCGCAGGAAGACCCGATGGAGCGCGAGGCCGCCAGTCACGAGCTCAATTACGTCTCGCTCGACGGCGAAATCGCCTGCATGGTCAATGGCGCCGGGCTCGCGATGGCGACGATGGACCTGATCAAGCTGCACGGCGGCTCGCCCGCAAACTTCCTCGACGTCGGCGGAACGGCCAACGCCGAGCGCGTGACAGCCGCGTTCCAGCTGATCCTCTCGAACCAGCGCGCCCGCGCGGTGCTCGTCAACATCTTCGGCGGCATCGTGCGTTGCGACGTCATCGCCGAGGGCATCGTCCAGGCGGTGCGGAAAGTCGGCGTGTCCGTGCCGGTCATCGTCCGGCTTGAAGGCACGAACGCGGACAAGGCGCGCAAGATCCTCGCGGAGAGCGGGCTTGCCATCACGGTGGCGAAGGACGTGGCGGATGCGGCCGCAAAGGCCGTGCGACTCGCGAAGCGCGGGAGCCGGCGATGAGCATCCTCGTCGACCGGAAGAGCCGCGTGTTCGTGCCAGGGGTTCACCGGCAAGCAGGGAACCTTCCACTCCGAGCAGGCGATCGCCTACGGCACGAACCTCGTCGGCGGCGTGACGCCCGGACGCGGCGGCGGCCGCCATCTCGACAGGCCGGTGTTCAACACAGTCCACGAAGCGGTCGCCAGGACGCGCGCCGACGTCAGCATGATCTACGTGCCCGCGCCGTTTGCGGCGGATGCCATTCTCGAGGCGGCTGACGCGGGATCCGCCTGATCGTCTGCATTACGGAAGGCATCCCGGTCAATGACATGGTGCGCGTCAAGGCGTCGCTCCGCGGCGGCAAGTCGAGGCTCGTCGGGCCGAACTGCCCCGGAGTCATCACGCCGGGAGAATGCAAGGTCGGCATCATGCCGGGTTTCATCCACCAGCCCGGGCGCGTCGGCATCATTTCGCGCTCAGGAACGCTCACTTACGAAGCCGTGTTCCAGACGACCAACCTGGGCCTCGGGCAGTCGAGCTGCGTCGGTATCGGCGGCGATCCCGTGCGCGGCCTGAACTACATCGAGGTGCTGGCGCTTTTCGAGAAGGATGCGAAGACCGCCGGCATCATCATGGTCGGCGAAATCGGCGGAAGCGACGAAGAGCATGCGGCCGAGTACATCCGCCGGCAGGTCACGAAACCGGTCGTCGCCTACATCGCGGGCGTCACGGCCCCGGCCGGCAAGCGCATGGGCCATGCCGGCGCCGTGATCGCGGGCGGCAAGGGCACTGCCGCGGACAAGTACGCTGCGCTCGAGGCGGCCGGCGTCGCCACCGTGCGATCGCCCGCGGAGCTCGGCAGCGCGATGAAGAAGGCACTGACCTCCAGGCGGCGTCGCAAGAAGAAGCGCTGACCGCAATGCGAATAGCGCTCGCACAGATCAACGCCACCGTGGGGGACGTGCCGGGCAATGCGGATCGCATTGCGTTGCGGCTCGCCGAGGCGCGGCGGGCGGGTGCGATGCTCATGGCGACGCCTGAACTCGCGCTCTGCGGTTACCCGCCGGAAGACCTGCTGTTCCATCGCGGATTCCGTCGCCGCATCGAGGAGGGCCTTGCACGGCTCGCGGACGCAGCACGCGGCATCGACCTCCTGGTCGGATACCCGGAGTACGCCACCGGACAGATCTTCAATGGCGCTGCCTGGCTGCGTGACGGGGCGTGCATTGCGCGCTATCGCAAGCAGATGCTGCCGAACTACCAGGTGTTCGACGAGGAGCGGTATTTCACGGCCGGCGGCGAGCCGTCGGTGGTCGAAATCGGCGGCATCCGCGTCGCGCCGCTGATCTGCGAGGACGTCTGGCACGCCGGACCCGTGGCCTCCGCATGCACCGCAGGCGCCGACATCGGCATTTCGCTCAATGCCTCGCCCTACCAGCAGGGCAAGCAGGCGGAACGCGAGGCCAACATGGCGCTTCGCGCCCGTGCGGGCGGCATTCCATTCATTTACCTCAACCTCGTCGGCGGCCAGGACGAGCTCGTGTTCGACGGCTGTTCCTTCGCGGTGGAAGCGACGGGCCGCGTCATGCATCGTGCTCCGGCCTTCGAGGAATCGCTGTCGTGCGTCGACATGGAGCTAGCGGAGGGCGGCGTGCAGCTCGAGCCGGAGTCGGTCGCGCGCCTGCCGGCGGGCGAGGAGAGCGTCTGGCGCGCGATCGTGCTCGCCGTGCGCGATTACGTGGGCAAGCATGGATTTCCTGGAGTCGTGATCGGGCTGTCGGGCGGCGTCGACTCGGCGCTCGTGCTCGCGCTCGCCTGCGACGCGCTCGGCGCCGAGCGCGTGCATGCGGTCATGATGCCGTCGCGGTTCACGTCACAGATCTCCGTCCAGGACGCCGAGGCGATGGCCAAGGCTCTCGGCGTGCGTTACTCGGTGATTTCAATCGAGGGCATGTACGAGGCGACGCTCGCGGCGCTTCGCGGGGAGTTCGCGGGCAAGCCGGTGGATTCCGCGGAGGAGAATGTCCAGGCGCGCTGCCGCGGCATGCTGCTCATGGGAATTTCCAACAAGACCGGACGCATGGTGTTGACGACGGGCAACAAGAGCGAAATGTCCGTCGGTTACGCCACGCTCTACGGCGACATGGCCGGTGGCTACGCGCCGATCAAGGACTGCAGCAAGACGCTCGTCTGGAAACTCGCGCGCTGGCGCAATGCGCAGGCGCCGAAGCCGGTCATTCCGCCGCGCATCATCGAGCGGCCCCCGACCGCGGAGCTGCGCGATAACCAGTTCGATTCCGACACCCTGCCGCCCTACGACGTGCTCGACCCGATCCTGGAGGCGTTCATCGAGGACGATCGCTCGGTCGACGAGATCGTGGACATGGGATTCGAGCGCGCGACGGTGACGCGCGTTCTGGAACTCGTGAAGCGGAACGAATACAAGCGGCGGCAGGCGCCGCCGGGAGTCAGGGTCAGCGGCCGGGCATTCGGGCGCGACTGGCGCTATCCGATCACATCCGGCTACCGGCCCGGTGACTCGTAGGCGTCACCAGAACGGCCACCAGTCGCGTCGCGATTGCCGCTTGGGATCGGCGTCCGGGAAGTTGAGCGCGAAGACCTCCCCTGAGCGCTCTGCGAGGTCGGCCATGCCGAGTTCCTCGAATGCGGAAATCATCACTTCCATCGCGTCGCGGACAGCCGGCGCGCCATCGTAGTTCTCGATCGCGTAGCGCGAGCGCGCGATCGCCGCGACGTAAGCCTGACGCTTCAGGTAGTGCTCGCGCGACGTGCACTTCGTACTCGGCGAGACGGTTGCGCAGGAAAATCATGCGCTGGCGCGAATCATGCGCGTACTCGCTGTTCGGAAACTGCTTGATCAGAGAGTCGAACGCCTCGAATGCGCGCCGGACGTCCTGCGGCGGCCGCTCCGTCAGGTCGGTGTTGAACCAGCGCTCGAGGAAATTCGGCGAACGCTCGAAATACACGAGGCCTTTGACGTACATCGCGTAATCGACCCGCGGGTGCGTCGGATTCTCGCGGATGAACTGGTCGGCGGCGTCCACCGCCGATTCCGTCTCTTTGCTTCTGTAGTAGGCGTAAATGATGTCGAGACGCGCCTGGCGCGCCTGCTCACTGAACGGATAGCGTGCCTCGAGGGCCTCGTAATAGCGCACGGCGCCGCGGTAGTCGCCCCCCAGCAGGAGCGTGTGGGCCCTCTCGTAGATCTTGTCGGGCTGCAGGTTTTCCGCGGCGCGATCCCTGGATGCCGCAGGCGGTGATTGCGAGGGCGCAGCACGCGATCAGCAGGATGCGCGCAATCGTTCTGTCTGGCTGCAAAGGACTGGACCCCGGCTGTTGATCCGACGCAGTATAACGAACAAAGACCCGTCGCGACCCTCATGAGTTCCCCACGACACCAATTCGATCTGCGGTTGCCGCTGCAGGCTGCCGGCCGCCGTCTCGACCAGGCCCTGGCCGAGGCGATGCCGGCGTATTCGCGCTCGCGCATCAAGCGCTGGATCGACGCGGGCCAGCTTCGCGTCGACGGGCGCGTGCCGCGGCCGCGCGACATCGTCGCCGGCGGCGAGCGCATTGCGCTCGATGCGCCCGACGAGGACGCGGTCGAGCCGGTCGCGCAGGACATCGCGCTTGCGATCGCCTGGGAAGACGCGGACGTGATCGTCGTCGACAAGCCGGCAGGACTCGTCGTGCATCCCGGCGCCGGCAATCCGGACCGGACGCTGCAGAATGCGCTCCTTGCCTACGATCGCACGCTTGCGAAGCTGCCGCGCGCCGGCATCGTCCACCGGCTCGACAAGGACACGACGGGGCTGCTGATCGTCGCGCGGAGCGAGTCCGCGCGGCTGACCCTTGCCGAGGCGCTCGCGGCGCGGGAAATCCATCGCGAATACCAGGCGGTGTGCGTCGGCGTGATGACCTCCGGCGGCAAGATCGATGCGCCGATCGACCGTCACCCGGTCGATCGCCTGCGGATGTCCATACGCTCGAGCGGGCGGGATGCGATCACGCATTACCGCGTGATCGAGCGATTCCGGCATCACACCTGGGTGCGCGTGATGCTGGAGACCGGCCGCACGCACCAGATTCGCCTTCACCTCTCGCACGCCGGCTATCCGCTGGTGGGCGACCCGGTGTATGGCGGCCGCCTCGCCATTCCGAAAGGCGCAACCCCGGGGCTCGACGCGGCGCTGCGCGCTTTCCGACGGCAGGCGCTGCACGCCGCGAAGCTCACCTTTCCGCATCCTCGCGGCGGGCGGAACATCGACGTCGAAGCGAAGCTGCCTGCCGACCTTCTCGCGCTCGTCGCGGCGCTCAAGCGAGACCGCGGGCCGGCGAAGCGCTGATGTCCGCACCCGATTTCCTGCAACCGGACTGGCCGGCGCCCGCATGCGTCCGCGCCGTCATGACGACGCGCGTGGGCGGCGTGAGCGCCGGTCCCTACGCGAGCTTCAATCTGGCCTCACACGTCGGCGACGACGAATCAGCCGTCGTGGAGAATCGCAGGCACCTGCACTTGGCGCTCGACTTGCCGTCCGAGCCCGCCTGGCTCGAGCAGGTGCATGGCGTCGCGGTCGCAATCGTGCCTGACTCCCGGCCGACGGCTGCTGACGCCGTCGTAACCTTTGAAAGAGGTGGTGTCTGTGCGGTCCTGGTGGCGGACTGCCTCCCGGTTTTCCTCGCGAACCGCGACGGCAACCGCGTAGGCCTCGCGCATGCCGGCTGGCGCGGCCTTGCGAGCGGCGTGATCGAAGCGACGGTCGCCGCCCTCGATTGTGATCCGGCAAGCCTTGTCGCTTGGCTCGGCCCCGCCATCGGACCGACGGCGTTCGAAGTGGGCGCCGAGGTGCGCGCGGCGTTCACGGAAAATGATCCGGGAGCCGCCGCGGAATTCCGCGCTGGCCGCGACGGCCGGTTTCTGGCAGATCTGCCGGCTCTCGCACGCCGGCGGCTTGCCGGCTGCGGCGTGTCGTCCGTGCACGGCGGCGGGCTGTGCACATTTTCGGATCCGGCGCGTTTCTATTCCTACCGCCGCGATGGCGTCACGGGACGCATGGCTGCGCTCGCCTGGCTCGCCTGAGGTAGGCTGTCGCCCGTGTCGACGCTGATGCCCATCCTGTTCCTGACCGCGGCGAGCGGCGCGGTGTCGGCGATCATTGCCGCAAGTTTCATGCTGCTTCCGCCGGCGCGCCGCAATGCCCTGCTGCCGCATCTCGTCAGTTTTGCGACCGGCGCGCTGCTCGGGGCCGCCTTGCTCGCACTTCTGCCGCACGCGATCGATTCCGGCGCCGGTACCCACGGCATCGGCATCGCACTCGCCGGCGGCATCATTGCCTTCTTCACTCTCGAAAAAATGGTGCTCTGGCGTCACTGTCACGCGGATGCCTGCGAGGCGCACGGGCCCCAGGATCACCACCGCGCCCGCGCCTCGGCAACCCTGATCCTCTGGGGCGATGCCTTTCACAACGTCCTCGATGGCGTGCTGATCGCAGCAGCCTTCCTGACGAATCCGCATCTCGGCGTCGTCACGACGGTCGCGGTGTTCGCGCACGAGATTCCGCAGGAAGTGGGCGACCTCGCGATCCTCCTGAACGGCGGCATGAGCCGTGCCCGCGCGCTGGTGCTCAATGTCGCGGTGAGCCTCGCCTCGGTCGCGGGCGCGGTCGTCGCCTGGTACCTGCTGGCGGAGGCCCTATACGTCCTGCCCTATGCACTTGCGATTGCCTCGGCGAGTTTTCTCTACGTCGCAGTCGCTGACCTTATTCCGGGTCTGCACAAGCGTGTCGATGCGCGCACCTCGGTTCAGCAGGTCACGCTCATCGCGCTCGGCATCCTGGTGATCGGCCTGACGCACGAGTTCGCGCACTGACCGAACGCCGCTTCGGCGCTTGCGCGGTCGGCGCGCCGGTCGGGGACCCTCGCTCGCTCAGAAGAACGGACATTCGCTCGCTCGCCGGGTCCCGCCCGCGCGCTTGCCCGCGCAACCGCGCGCCGCGACGCCGTCCGCGCGCGGACCAGCCGCGCCGGGCCACCCGAGCGAGCGAATAAAGTTCCGGCTGAGCGAGCGAGGGGGTTGCCCGGCGGGCGTAGTCCGCGCGCGGGCGAACCGACAGTCAGCTGTTGAGCCGCAGCGCCTCGCGTAAACCGATCAGAACGAGTTCAGGGATGTGCGCGTCGAACAGGTTCTCGTCCTCGAATAACCGGGCGAAACCGCCGGTCCCGACGAGAACGGTTGGCCGGTCCGCGAAGTACTGAGCCCGGACTTCCGCGCAGAGATGGCTGAGGATCGCGATGTTGCCGTGATAGAGGCCCGCCTGGATGCTCTCGACCGTCGAACGACCGAGCAGTTCCGGTGGCTTGCGGATCTCGACCTTCGGCAGTCGCGCCGTCCTTGCGTCGAGGCTCTCCATCGCGAGGCGCAGGCCCGGAAGGATCACGCCGCCGAGATAATCGCGCCCGTCGGTAATGGCGTCGATGGTCGTCGCCGTGCCGAAATCCACGATGATCGCGTTCTTGCCTGGAAACAGTTTCGCCGCGGCGATGGCGCCTGCGATGCGGTCGCTGCCGACTTCGAGCGGGTTGCGATAGCGGATGTTGAGGCCCGTGCGCACGCCGGGCTCGAGGATGAAGGGGCGCACGCCGAAGTACTTCACGCTGGCGTTTCGCACCGAGTGGACCATGTCCGGAACGACCGAGCAGATCGCGACTGCCGTGATGCTGCCGGGGTCCACGTCGTTTTCGCGGAGGACCTGACGGCAGAACAGGCCGAGCTCGTCGGAGGTATTCTCCGCGCGCGTAGCGTGGCGGAACTGCAGGCAGAGCCGCTCGTCGTCGAACACGCCGCCGAAGATCTGGCTGTTGCCGATGTCGAGGACCAGGATCATCGCGCATTCCTCTTGAGGTACTCGTCGATCAGCGCCGCGAGCGCCACCGCGAGCTTGATGCGGCCGACATAGCGCCGCACGCCGCGGCCGCCGCTCTCATGAACGACGAAAACGTGCCCGTCGCCGCTCTGCGAGGGTCGAGACGTCGTTCTGCACGACGAAGCGGGCATGGCTTCGCAGCAGCAGTTCGCGCGCCGCGCGCGCCTGGCCCTCGGGGTCCGGGTCGTGCGTGAGCTTGAAGCCGACCAGTAGCAGGTCCTGCGTCGCCCGCATAGCCACGGATGCGCTCGATGAGCTTCGGCGTCGGCTTGAGCTTGACGGTCAGCTCCTTCCCGGACTCGATCTTCGTTGTCCGCGGGAATTCCATCGACGGAAAAATCGCCGACGGCAGCGGCGTGGACCACGGCGCGTAGTCGCTGTCCCGAAGGTGCCGCCGCAGGATCATGTCGAGCGAGACATGGTCCGTGAATGCTTCCCGCCGCGCGACGCGGATCGATACCGCGGAATCCACGCCGTGCACGTGAGTCACGTCCATGCCGCGCGTGACGAGGGCGTCGCAGATCGCCGCGCCCGTGCGGCCGCTGCTCAGGTTGGACATGAATCGCACGCTGTCGATCGGCTCGCGCGTGGCACCCGAGGTCACCAGCACTTTCATCGGCGCGCCTCCAGGGCCTTGAACAGCGTCGTCCTCGATCTCCGCGACCTCGAGCCAGCCGGCCTTCACCCGTTTCCCCGCAGGCGAGATGTCCCGCACCCACGGGCAGGAGGCGCGCGCCGAACGCGGCAAGCCGCTCGCGCGAGGCCCGCGTCGCCGGGTGGTCCCACATCGCCGCGTTCATCGCGGGCGCGATCAGGTAGGGCTTGCTCGAGATCTCCCAAGCGAGGAACAGCGCGCCGATCGCGTCGTCCGCGAGCCCCGCCGCGATGCGATTCATCGAATTCGCCGTCGCCGGGCAGAGTAGGGCGATGTCCGCCCAGCGCGCGAGGTGGATGTGATCCATCGTTTGACCGGCGGCATACAGGTCGGAGAACGGCGGCCGGCCCGTCAGGCCTTCGAGCGTCGCGGCGCCGACGAATCGAAGCGCCCCCGGGCTCGCGACGGTCTGCACCGCGAAACCGCGCTTCACCAGCCGCGATATCAGGTCGCAGGCCTTGAAGCAGGCGATCGAGCCCGTGAGCTGGAACAGGACGCGGAATTCGCGCTCATCCGACATTGTCGATGAGCCTCACCCGCCCAGCCGCACGGCCGCGAGCCGGCGGCCCGCGTGATCGGCGACGTACTCGACGTCGAACCCCTCGCGCGCGAGCGCCGCCGCCGCGTCGGCTGCCGGCCGCTTCTCCGCGAGGCTCGCCTCGAGCACGCGATGCAGGGCCGGCGCCAGCCTGCGCTCATCGGGCGTGAGCAGGCGGTTTCGCGAGCTCATCGCGAGGCCGTCGGGCTCGCGCACGAGCGGGGCCGGGATGATCTCGGTGTCGAGGAAGAATGCCTGCGCGAGGCCATTCGACGAGTTGCAGCTGCTGGTAGTCCTTCTCGCCGAAGTAGGCGCGCTCCGGACGAATGAGCAGCAGTAACTTCAAGACGACCGTCAGCACGCCGTCGAAATGCCCGGGGCGGCCGGCGCCGCAGAATTTCAGGCTGAGCTCGTTTTCGGATACGCGGTAGCGGTAGCCGTCCGGATAGATCTCGGGCACGCGAGGCACGAACACGAGATCGCAACCCGCGCCGCGCAGCATTTCGAGGTCCTGCTCGAGCGGGCGCGGATAGCGCGCAAGGTCGCCGGGATCGTTGAACTGCGAGGGATTGACGAAAATGCTCACCCAGGCGCGCGCGTTCTCGGCGTGCGCGCGACGGACGAGCGACAGGTGCGCCTCGTGGAGGGCGCCCATCGTCGGCACGAAGCCGGTGTCGCCTGGGCCGCGTGCGCGGCGCAGGGCAACGAGATCCGCGACGCTTTCGACAATCTTCACGACTCGTAGCTTTCCGCGGCGGCGGGAAAGCTGCCCTGCTTCACGTCACGGTCGAAATCGGTCCACGGCATCACGTACCTGGCCGAAGCCGTCGAGATAGGTGCGAAGGAATTTCGGCCGGTGGCCATTCGACAGCCCCAGCAGGTCCTGCAGCACCAGCACCTGCCCGTCGCAGTCGGCGCCGGCGCCGATGCCGATCGTTGGAATCCCGAGCGCGTGCGTGATCCGCGATGCGAGCGCGGCCGGCACGCATTCGAGGACGAGCGCGAAGCAGCCGAGTTCCTCGAGCCGCTTCGCTTCGGCGAAGATCCGCGCCGCGTCATCTTCACTGCGTCCCTGCACGCGGAAGCCGGCAAGCGCGTTGACGGACTGCGGCGTGAGTCCGAGATGGCCCATGACGGGCACGCCCGAACCGACGATCGCCTCGATGACCTCCTCATGGCCCGCGACGCCCTCGAGTTTCACGGCCTGGGCGCCGGCGCGCATCATCGCGGCGACCGCGTCGAGCGCTGCGGGCACGCCCTTGCGGAACGAGAGGAAGGGCAGGTCGGCCACGAGGAAGCGGGTCGGTGCGCCGCGGCGGACCGCGGCCGTGTGGAGCGCCATCAATCTCGACCGTCGCCGCGAGCGTATCTGTGTGTCCGTGCATGACCATCGCCGCGCTGTCGCCGACCAGCAGGCAGTCGACCTTGGATGCCTCCAGCACCCGCGCGAGGCTCGCGTCATAGCAGGTAACCATCGAGATCTTTCGTCCGGCGGCCTTGGCGGCCGCGAAGTCGATGACTGATTTCATGTCCGTTCCCTCCCGGCGGCCGCGATGAACGCCTGGTAGACGTTTGCAAGCGAGCTGCCCTGCAGCGCATCGAGGTGCGCCTGGATTGTCTCGTTGTCGCCGCGCGCGACCGGCCCGGTCAGGGCGCCGTCGGCGGAAGCGAGCACGTTCTCGATGATGCGGCGGGGATAGCTCGCGAGCGCCTCGCGGGGCGCGCCGAACTGCGACGCCATCGAGGCAAAGAAATCCCGCCAGAGCACGGCCGTGAAGCCACCTGCAAGCGCACAGAGTGCGTGGTAATACGCCTTGTCCTCCGTCTTGAGCGCGAAACAGGGATTGGGCAGGCCCGGGAAGAGCGTCCTGAAGTGCGCGACCGGATCGGGGCGGTCCGCATCCACGAAAACCGGGATGTCGCGATAGAACGCCGGCTCATAGAGCGCAGTCGCAAAACTCATCAGCGGATGCGCGCCCCAGGCGCCCTCGAACGTCCGGCCGCCGCAGAAATGGACGAAGGTTCGGTCGTCGAGTCCCTCGGACCGAAGCGTCGCCATCACGGGCGCAATGGCGTCGTCCGAAACCGCGAGCAGGATGACCGGGCAATCCGCGAGGGCGGCTGTCGCGGCAAGCCCCGCGACGCCGTTCGGGCGCGCAAGGCGGCGCGACCACAGCGTCCAGGGGAGGCCGAGGCTCGTGAAGTAATGGCGCCAATGCCGCGAAAGGCGGCCGTCGCCCACGAACCCGTAGGGCGATTGCCCGGCGACCGGGCGGCTGGCGGGTACCTGTCCCATGGATCAAGTCCCAAAAATCGTCTGTTGAACCGATCGACTGTCGCGGCCGCTTGGGGGTGGTCCGCGCCCGCCCACTTTAAACCCTTCCGGCGACAGCGCAAAAAGCGGTTAAATTCACGGTGTTACAGCTTGAATCGGCCGCAATCCGGCCCCAAGACGGGGGCAGGCGAAAAACGGAAACACCGCGATGCGAATGGATCGGCTGACTTCCAAATTCCAGCTCGCGCTCGCGGACGCGCAATCGCTCGCCGTCGGGCGCGACCACCAGTTCATCGAGCCTGCGCACCTCATGCTCGCACTCCTCGACCAGCAGGGCGGCAGCGCGCGGTCGCTTCTCGACCGGGCAGGCGCCAATGTCAACCTGCTGCGCTCGCGCCTGCTCGAAGCACTTGGCCGTATTGCGAGTGTCGAAGGCACGCAGGGCGACGTTCAGTTCTCGAATGACCTCGGCAAGCTGCTGAACGTCACCGACAAGCTCGCCCAGAAGCGCGGCGACCAGTACATCGCAAGCGAACTTTTCCTGCTCGCAGCTTGCGACGACCGCGGCACCCTCGGCACGATCCTGAAGGACTCGGGTGCCGTGAAAGGCGCCATCGACAAGGCCATCGCGGATCTTCACGGCGGCGAGAAGATCGACGACCCGAATGCCGAGGAGCAGCGCGGCGCGCTCGACAAGTACACGATCGACCTCACCGAGCGCGCCGAACAGGGCAAGCTCGACCCGGTCATCGGCCGCGACGACGAGATCCGCCGCACCATCCAGGTGCTGCAGCGGCGCACCAAGAACAACCCGGTGCTGATCGGCGAGCCGGGAGTCGGCAAGACTGCAATCGTTGAGGGGCTCGCGCAGCGCATCGTGAACGGTGAGGTGCCCGAGGGACTCAAGGAAAAGCGCATCCTCGCGCTCGACATGGGCTCCCTGATCGCCGGCACCAAGTTCCGCGGCGAGTTCGAGGAGCGGCTGAAGGGCGTGCTGAACGACCTGGCGAAGCAGGAAGGCCGGGTCATCCTTTTCATCGACGAACTGCACACCGTAGTCGGCGCCGGCAAAGCCGAGGGCTCGATGGACGCCGGCAACATGCTGAAACCCGCGCTTGCGCGGGGCGAGCTGCACTGCGTCGGCGCGACCACGCTCGACGAGTACCGCAAGCACATTGAGAAGGACGCCGCGCTCGAGCGCCGATTCCAGACGGTATTCGTGGGCGAGCCCTCCGTCGAGGACACGATCGCGATCCTGCGCGGCCTGAAAGAGCGCTATGCGGTGCATCACAAGGTGGAGATCACCGATCCTGCGATCGTCGCCGCCGCGACGCTCTCGCACCGCTACATCACCAATCGCCAGCTGCCCGACAAGGCCATTGACCTGATCGACGAGGCGGCCTCGCGCATTCGCATGGAAATCGACTCCAAGCCCGAGGAGATGGATCGGCTCGAGCGGCGCATCATCCAGCTCAAGATGGAGCGCGAGGCGCTCCGCAAGGAGAAGGACGAGGCCTCGAAGAAGCGCCTGGGACAGCTCGAGGAATCGCTCACGGCGCTCGAAAAGGAGTTTGCCGATCTCGAGGAGATCTGGAAGGCCGAGAAGGCCGCCGTGCAGGGCGCGGCGCACGTCAAGGAGGAGATCGAGCGGACCAAGCTCGAAATCGAAGCCGCGCGTCGCGCGGGCGACCTGACCCGCGCTTCCGAGTTGCTCTACGGCAAGATGCCCGAACTCGAAAAGCGCCTGAAGAATGCACAGGAAACGGAATCCAAGGCGCCGACGCTGGTGCGCAACAAGGTCACGGACGAGGAAATTGCGGAGGTCGTCTCCAAGTGGACCGGCATCCCGGTCTCGAAGATGCTGGAAGGCGAGCGCGAGAAACTCCTCAGGATGGAGCAGGAGATTGCGAAGCGTGTCGTCGGCCAGGCCGAGGCCGTGCGCACCGTATCCGATGCGATCCGCCGCTCGCGCGCGGGTCTTGCGGATCCCAACCGTCCGAACGGCTCCTTCCTGTTCCTGGGCCCGACCGGTGTCGGCAAGACCGAGCTCACAAAGGCGCTGGCGGAGTTCCTCTTCGACACGGAAGACGCGCTCGTGCGGATCGACATGTCCGAGTTCATGGAGAAGCACTCGGTCGCGCGGCTGATCGGCGCGCCGCCGGGTTACGTCGGCTATGAAGAGGGCGGCTACCTGACCGAGGCCATTCGCCGCCGCCCGTACTCCGTGATCCTGCTCGACGAGATCGAGAAGGCGCACACCGACGTCTTCAACGTCCTGCTGCAGGTACTCGACGCCGGGCGCCTGACGGACGGCCAGGGCCGCACGGTCGATTTCCGCAATACGGTCATCGTCATGACGTCGAACCTCGGCTCGCAGGTGATCCAGGAAATGGCGGGCGAAGAGAACTACGACCGAATGAAGAAAGCGGTGCTCGAGATCGTCGGGCAGCATTTCCGGCCGGAGTTCATCAACCGTATCGACGACATCGTCGTGTTCCATCCGCTTGCGCGCGAGCACATACGGAAGATCGTCGAAATCCAGACCGGCTACCTGCGCCGCCGCCTCGGCGAGCGCGACATCCGGATCGAGCTCGACGGCAAGGCGCTCGACCTCCTGGGCGACGCGGGCTTCGATCCCGTCTATGGCGCGCGACCGCTCAAGCGGGCGATCCAGCAGCAGCTCGAGAATCCGCTCGCGCAACGCATCCTGGCGGGAGAATTCATGCCGGGCGACACGATCAAGGTCGTCGTGAAGGACGGGGCGCTGGTTATGCGAAAATAGCTGAATGCCGTTCTACGAATACCAGTGCACCGCCTGCGGGCATCATCACGAAGAACTCCAGAAGATCACGGCCCGGCCGCTCCGTAAGTGTCCGGCCTGCGGCCGTGCGACCCTTCGCCGCCTCGTCTCGGCCCCGTCCTTCCGTCTGAAGGGCGGCGGCTGGTACGAAACCGACTTCAAGGCCGACAAGGAAGGCCAGCGCAACATCGCGGGAGAGAAAGAACCTGCTGCAGGCGAGAGTCCAACCGTCGAGAAAGCCAAGGATGAGAAGTCCGACGCCAAGCCCGGAGATTCCGGGACGGCTGGCGACACCTCCGTGAAGCCCGCAGCCGCGGACAAGAAACCGAAATCCGCGGCCGCGAAACCGGTCGCCGCACCGGCGCGCAGGCGCCGCCGCCCGGCGAGGCGCTAGCGTGCGGTTGCCACGACCGTCGCCACGCACGTAACATCGCCCGCTTTGTCCATGCGCACACACTACTGCGGCGAAATCGGCGAATCGCTGGCGGGCCGCACCGTCGAGGTCGCCGGCTGGGTGCATCGTCGCCGCGATCACGGCGGCGTGATCTTCGTCGACCTGCGCGATCGCTCAGGCCTGTTGCAGGTCGTCTTTGATCCCGACACGCCGGCCGCATTCAAGATCGCAGAGCATCTAGGCCGCGAGTTCTGCATCCAGGTGCAGGGCAAGGTGCGTCCGCGGCCCGCGGGCACGGTCAATGCCAGCCTGACGTCCGGGCAAATCGAACTGCTCGCCCAGAAGCTCGTCGTGCTGAATCCCTCGGCCACGCCGCCCTTCGCGCTCGACGAAGAAGTGGGGGAGGAGCTCCGGCTCAAGCACCGTTATATTGACCTGCGCCGCGACGTGATGCAGGAACGGCTCCGTCGCCGCCATGCGATCACGCGCGCGATGCGCGAATACCTCGACGGCCACGAGTTCGTCGACATCGAAACGCCGATGCTGACCAAGGCAACGCCCGAAGGCGCGCGCGATTATCTCGTGCCCTCGCGCACGCACCCGGGCAAGTTCTTCGCGCTGCCGCAGTCGCCGCAGATCTTCAAGCAACTCCTGATGATGAGCGGATTCGACCGCTACTATCAGATCGTCCGCTGCTTCCGTGACGAAGACCTGCGCGCCGACCGCCAGCCCGAGTTCACGCAACTCGACGTCGAGACCTCGTTCCTGACCCAGGACCAGGTCATGGCACTGATGGAAGGCCTCATCCGCCACATCTTCTCGCGAGTGCTCAAGGTCCACCTGCCAGATCCATTCCCGCGGCTCAAGTATGCCGACGCAATCCGCCGCTATGGTTCCGACAAGCCGGATCTGCGCGTGCCGCTCGAGTTCACGGACGTCGCGGATCTCGTGAAGGACTGCGAGTTCAAGGTGTTCGCTTCACCCGCCGCCGACCCGGAAGGCCGGGTTGCGGCACTGCGCGTGCCGCGGGGCGGCGAGCTCTCGCGCAAGCAGATCGACGAATACACGGCGTTCGTCGGCCGCCACGGCGCCAGGGGTCTCGCCTATATAAAGGTGAACGACGTAGCGAAGGGGCGCGAGGGCCTCCAGTCGCCGATCCTCAAGTTCCTGCCGGACCCGGCGGTCGCCGGCATTGTCGAGCGCACGGGGGCTGAAACCGGCGACCTGATCTTTTTCGGCGCCGACAAGGCCAAGGTCGTGAACGACGCACTCGGCGCGCTCCGGCTCCAGCTCGGGCGCGATCTCGGGCTCCTGGAAGCGGGTTGGCAGCCGCTGTGGGTCGTGGACTTCCCGATGTTCGAATGGGACGCAGACGCGAAGCGCTGGATGGCGATGCACCATCCGTTCACCTCGCCGGCGGATCCGGACGCCACCGCTCTGTCCGCCGATCCGAAGAACGCGATTGCCCGCGCCTACGACATGGTGCTGAACGGATCGGAGATCGGCGGCGGCTCGATCCGGATTCATCGCGAGGACATGCAGAGCGTCGTGTTCGACCTGCTCGGCATTTCGCGCGAGCAGGCCACGCTGAAATTCGGGTTCCTGCTCGAAGCGCTCCGCTACGGCGCGCCGCCGCACGGCGGCATCGCCTTTGGTCTCGACCGGCTCGCGATGCTGATGTCGGGGGCGGACAGCATCCGCGACGTGATCGCCTTCCCGAAGACGCAGTCGGCCTGGGACCCGCTGACCGACGCGCCGTCCGAAGCCGATGACGCGCAGCTTGCGGAGCTGCACATCCGCGTCAAGAAACCGCCGGCGCCGGCGGGCTGAGCACTGGCCGCCAAGCCGATACCCGTCGTCGTCGTTCACGGACTTTGGCTGAACGGCTACGAGACTTTCCTGCTGCGCGAGCGGCTCGTCCGCGCGCGGATTCGCGCCCACTCCGTTTCGCTATCCATCGACGCACGCATCCCTCGAGGAAGTCACTTCGGCGCTGGCCGCGGCGCCTTCGCATGTTCGACGGCCGGGTACATCTCGTCGCGCACAGCCTGGGCGGCACTGATCGTGCTCGAGGCGCTGGCAACCGAGCGGGAACTGCCGCCCGGTCGCGTCGTGCTGCTGGGGTCGCCGGTGCAGGGCTCGCGCGCGGCGCGCGCGTTCGCTTCCTGGTCGCTCGGCGCGCAGTTCCTCGGCGCGCTCGCCGTTCGCGAGTTGACCCGCGCCCCCGGGCGCGCCTGGGACCTGCAGCGCGAAGTCGGCCTGATCGCCGGTTCGCGCTCCGCGGGCGTCGGCCGGTTCTTCGCCGACTTCCGGTACCGAATGACGGCACCGTCGCCGTCGACGAGACCCTCATGTCCGGGCGCAGCCGCGCACCGAGTGCTTGACGTCAGCCACATCGGGATGCTGTATCGTCCCAGGCCGTCGCCACGTCGGTCGCACTTCCTGCGCGAAGGCCGGTTGAGCGGGTTTCCGCGAGGAGGTCAGAGCGGCGAATAGAGCCGTGACCTCCGGTGGTCGCCGATGCGAAGTGGGTCGCGCGCTTCGGCGGTCGACGATTCCTTCTCGCGCCTCGGGCTCGACGTCGATGAGAGCGCTCGAGCTCCTCGAGGTAGTCGGCGCGCTTTCGATCACTCGCGCGGCACGCCTGCTTTCTGCGCGACCTGCAGGCCGTAGCTCTGGCTGGCCGGTCCCGCCTTGACCGTGTGCAGGAACACGATCCTCGTCATGCTCCGTCGCATCGAGATGCACGTTTGCAACTTCGGGCAATTCGTCGGAGAGCTCGGTGAATTCGAAATAATGCGTCGCGAAGAGCGTGAAGGCGCGCAGTTCCGGCGCAATGTGACGCGCACAGGCCCACGCCAGCGAGAGCCCGTCGTAGGTGCTGGTGCCGCGGCCGATCTCGTCCATCAGCACGAGGCTCGTCGGTCGCGGTATTCAGGATGTTCCGCGGCCTCGGTCATTTCCACCATGAAGGTCGAACGTCCGCCGGCCAGGTCATCGGCTGCGCCGATGCGCGTGAACACCCGATCGAAAGGCCCGATCATGGCCGACTGGCCGGCACGAAACTACCGATGCCGCGAGGACCACGATCAGCGCGGCCTGCCGCATGTACGTGGACTTGCCGCCCATGTTCGGACCGGTGATCAGCAGCATTCGGCGCCGTTCGTCGAGTTCGAGGTCATTCGGCACAAAGGGATCGTCGAGCACGCGCTCGACGACCGGATGACGCCCGCCCTCGATGCGATGTCCGGTGCGTCGCCGAGTTGCGGTCGACCTAGCGCAGGGTCAGCGCGCGCTCCGCAAGATTCGCGAGCACGTCGGCCAGCCAGTGCGCCGGCCGTGGCTTGCAGCCCGCGACAGGGCGCCGTCAACGGTCGAGCAGGCCGTCCTACAGCTCGCGTTCGCGCGCGAGCGCGCGGTCGCGGCTGCCGAGCACCCTGTCCTCGAATGCTTGAGCTCCGGTGTGATGTACCGCTCGGCGTTCTTGACGGTCTGCCGCCGCACCCTATTCGGCCGGCACTCGCTCCGCCTGGCTGCGGCGCACCTCGATGTAGTAGCCCTGCACGCGGTTGTAGCCGACCCCAACTTCGAAAGCCGGTTCGCCGCGCTCCCGAGCCTCGAGATCGAGCAGCTGCGTGTCGGCGCCGGTGCGATCGAACGCATCTCGTCGAGCGCCGTCGTCGAAGCCCGCGGCGATGACGCCGCCTTCGCGCAGCAGCGCGAGGCGGCGAGGGCGACGATCGCGCGCGCGAGAAGATCGTGAAGCTCCGGTCGCGGCGCGAGATCACTCGCCGCACTCGTGAGGAGCGGGGCGGTCGAGTATCCTTCGAACGCCGCCCCGCAGCCGGGGGAAGCAGGGCGAGCCCCTCGCGCAGCGCCGCCAGGTCGCGTGGGCGCGCGGAGCGGAGCGCGATGCGCGCGGGCACGCGCTCGACGTCGCTCACGCTGCGGAGCATTTCATGAAGCGTTTCGTAGCGGTCCTCCGCGATCAATTCCGCGATCGCGCGGTAGCGCCCGCGAAGGGCTGCCTGGTCCCGTAGCGGCCGGCCGATCCAG
>CAVZIO010000007.1:0-220005 GCA_963775415.1 uncultured Gammaproteobacteria bacterium | reverse complement strand
CGATCGACGAGTTTCTGCGAGTGTTCGGAATACCTCGCGCCCTGCACGGTGATCCTGGCCGCTGCGGTCTCGATCTCATGCAGATCATCGGGCGTGAGTTCGAGACTGGCGGCGCCCAGGTTTTCCTCGAGACGGTGCAGCTTGGTCGTTCCGGGAATCGGGACGATCCACGGTTTCTGCGCCAGCAACCAGGCGAGCGCAATCTGCGCCTTGGTCACTCCTTTCGCCGCAGCAATACCGCCCAGCACGTCCACCAGCGCCTGGTTGGCCTTGCGCGCTTCCGGAGAGAAGCGAGGCACCAGGTTGCGGAAGTCGCTGGGATCAAACTTCGTATGCTGGTCGATGGCACCCGCCAGGAAGCCCCTTCCGAGCGGGCTGAAGGGTACGAAGCCGATGCCGAGCTCCTCCAGCGCGGGCAGGATCTCCGCCTCCGGCTCGCGCCACCACAGGGAGTACTCGCTCTGAAGCACCGCGACGGGCTGCACGGCGTGGGCGCGGCGAATCGTTTTCACGCCGGCCTCGGACAGCCCGAAGTGGCGCACCTTGCCGGCCTTGATGAGTTCCTTGACCGTGCCGGCGACGTCTTCGATCGGCACGTCCGGGTCCACGCGATGCTGGTAGAAGAGGTCGATGACGTCGGTCCGGAGCCGCTTCAGCGAAGCATCGGCAACTTCCCGGATGTGATTCGGCCGGCTGTCGAGCCCCTCCTGTTTCCCCGTCGCCGGATCGATCCGGAAACCGAACTTCGTCGCGATGACCACCTGGTCGCGAAGGGGCGCCAGTGCTTCGCCGACGAGCTCTTCGTTCACGTAGGGGCCGTAGACTTCCGCAGTGTCGAAGAGCGTGACACCGCGCTCCACGGCGGCACGGATCAGCGCAATCGCGGCTGACTTGTCGGTTGCCGGGCCGTAGCCGGAGCTGAGGCCCATGCAGCCGAGCCCGATCGCCGAGACCTCGAGGCCGCTATGGCCGAGCTTGCGCCTCTGCATGGCTGTATCTCCTCATTGCGGCGGCGCGGCGATGCGGCTCACCATCGCCAACGGCTGACCTTCCACTGCGGGCGGCGTGCCGACGATGTAGTTGACGATGCCCGCGAAGGGCGCGCGCACGTCGCCAATTCTGGCGCCAAAGGCGTCGTACAGCTCGCCGAGCAGGCCGCCCTCGGCGACCGCGTAGCCGTCGCGGACCGTTGCGCGGAAGACGCCGGTCACGGGGCTGGTGATCACCTGGTAGTCCTTGAGCCACACCACGCCGGGGTTCGGCTCCGCCGTTCCTTCCAGCATCCCGAGGTGACGCATCAGGTTCTGAATGCCGTGCTCCGCGAGCGCGATCGTGCGCTCATCGTTCTGGCCGAGCTGGCCGGTCTCGGTGGTCATCGCCGGAATGCCGCGCGCCAGTGCGGTCTGATCGACGAACTTCGTGGCTTCGGTCGACACGATTCGCCCAGTGTCGATGACGATATGGTCGAGGCCAAACGCCAGCGCCATTCCACGGGTGGCTGCGTCCAGTCGGGCGTCGCCGGTGACCGGCATGTAGACATACGGTCGCAGCGCCTCGTTGCCATCACCCGCGTGCAGGTCGACCAGGAAGTCCGCCTTCGCGATGACCTCGGTCGTGATCTCGTGAGCGATGCGTTCGCTGAGCGTGCCGTCCGGCCGCCCGGGAAAGACGCGATTCAGATTCTTGCCGTCGGCTGGGCTCGTATAGAGCGTGCGGCCATAGAACGACGGCGGATTGGCGATATGCACCAGGATGAGCGTGCCGCGGAGCGCGCGCGGATCGATCGACTGGCGCAATCGCTGCAGCGCGCTGATTCCCGGGTATTCATAGCCGTGCGTTCCGGCGATCAACGCCAGTACCGGCCCGTCGCTGGCGCCGCGCACGAGCGATACGGGAATGCGCGCACCCGCGTCGCCCAATGCGGGAACTTCGAGGTATCCGGATACCGCCTCCCCGGCACTCGCACGCAGCGGTCCAAGTTGCGGGACGTCACGGGCGTACGCAGCGCCCGAAATCGCGAGGAATGCGAGCACGACTCCCGGAAACCGACCCATAGAGGCCTCCAATGGCGACGTTATGGCTGCGGCATCATAAGGCCATCCGTGAGTCGCGACTCTGCTTGCCCACCGCCCACCGACCCGCGCAGAGTAGCGCCGTCGGAGGATGGCCCATGAAGAGAAGAGCTTTCTGTGCTTCCGCCGCGGCTGCGATCGGCGCCGCGGCATTCCCATTCGGGCGTGCGTTCGCGGCTGTCTCGGCGGTCACCACGGACGTTACGGCGGTCACCGGCGCCGGCAAGAAGGTCCTGCTGCGCGCTGCGGACGTGGAGGATTTCCGCGCCGGGTTGCGCGGCCAGCTGTTGCTTCGGGACGTCGCCGGGTACGACGACGCGCGCAAGATTTTCAACGGCATGTTCGATCGCCGACCCGCGATGATCGCCCGCTGCCTCGGCGCCGCGGACGTCGTGCGCGCCGTTCGCTTCGCGGGCGCGCATGAGCTGCTCGTGGCCGTGCGCGGCGGCGGCCACAGCCTCTCCGGCCAATCCGTGTGCGACGACGGACTCATGATCGACCTGTCCTTGATGCGCGGCGTGCGTGTTGAGCCGAATGACCGGCTCGCGCGCGCCGGGGGCGGAGCGCTCCTCGGAGATCTCGATCGCGAGACGCTGCCATTCGGTCTCGTCACCACGACCGGCACGGTTTCGCATACCGGCGCCGGCGGTCTCACGCTGGGCGGCGGATTCGGGCGCCTGGCGCGCCGCTACGGCCTGACCTGCGACCAGCTCACCTCGGTCGACGTCGTCACCGCCGACGGACAGCTGCTGCAAGCCAGCCCGACCGAGAATCCCGACTTGTTCTGGGCGCTGCGAGGCGGGGGCGGCAACTTCGGCATCGCGACCTCATTCGAGTACCGGCTGCATCCTTTCGACGGGCAGGCTGTCGGCGGTCATCTGGTATATCCGCTCGAGCAGGCGCGGCCGGCACTGCGCGGTTTCGCCGAGCTATTCGATCGCGCTCCGGACGGCCTGTGGATCGAGCCGATCCTGGTGACGATGCCGGGCGGGGCGCGCGCCTTGGTCCTGGACGTCTGCATGACGGACGGCCTGGAATCGGCGGACGCCGTCCTGGCCCCCTATCGGCGGCTCGGAAAACCGATCAAGGACGCCGTAGGGCCGGTGCACTACGTGCAGTTGCAGACGCAGGACGACGAGCGCGCGCGCATCGGTGGGCGCTACTACACGAAGTCGGGGTTCGTGGAGCAGATCGAGTGACGACCTGGTCGACACGATGGTGGAAATCATCGGCAGCGCCCCGGTTGCACGAGCGCGCCTGGCCATGCCGCCGAAAGGAGCCGCCGTCAACCGCGTCGCGCGCGACGCCACGGCGTTCTGGCACCGCGGCCCCACCTATAGCGTGCTGCTCCAGACGAGCGGCGACGAAGCCGCCGAAGATGCCGCAAACATTGCATGGGTCCGGTCGCGATGGCCGGAGCTGGAAAAGTTCACCAGCGGCTTCTACGCGAATACGAACCTGTCGGAGATTCCAGCGGCTCGGGTGGGCGAGGCTTATGGCGGGAACTTCGAACGCCTGCTGGCGCTCAAGCGCAAATACGACCCGACCAATCTCTTCCGGCTGAACGCAAACATCGACCCCAAGGGCGCGGCGACCTGAAAAGACGTTTCCGCGGAAACGTCTTCTTGGTGCGGCGCAAGAAACGTTCCGGCCGGAACGCTCACATCGGCAGCTGCAACCCGCCTTGTTCCCGATGCAGGCGACGCAGCTGCTCGCCCAGCGCATCGACATTGACCTCGGTCGCCGCAAGCGCAGCTTGCCGTTCCGGCGGCAGCCATCGGCGAGCCTCACTGCGCAGCTGGCTGCTCTGCTGGCGCCACTGCGCTGCATACCGATCGCTTTCCTGTGTCAGCGCCTCGCGCTCTTCGGATTGTGGCAGGCCGTAGCCGGTGTCCGGCAGCAGTGCCGCCGGGCGGCTGAAAAAACCTTCAAGACGCAGCACGTCCTGCACGGCAGCGAGCGCATCCGCGTCGCCCGCGTGCCGATCTGCATCGCGGCCCAGGAAGCGTCGCTTGAGTTCATCGCGCGCCAGCAGTTCCTGGCGGCGCAGTGCGGCCTGTTCGAGCAGTAACAGCGCGGCGCTCGCGCGCAGGTCGGCGCGGGCAAGCCACGGCGCGCGTTCGTCCGCGGGCAGGTCAAGCCAATCCTGCACCTCTGCTTGCGGTAGCTGCAACGCCTGCCGGGCCACTTCGAACATCGCCTGATAGCGCTCGCTTAATGCATCGAAGCGGTAGCCGAGACGCAGGGCTTTGTCGTGATCTTCCAGCACCGTGACATCGGCGATGCCGGCGCGCTCGAGCCGACGCAGCAGACCGGTGGGCGTGATGCTGGCGAGATCCTCGTCGGCGAGCCGTGGCACGCCGTCGTGCAGCAGCTTGAAAGTCTCCACGGCGCAGTTGTTGCTGAGGAAGTAGTAGCGGCCGTCGTAGCTCCAGTGCAATCGCGCGGTGCGTTCCAGCAGGGCGGCGATCTCGGCGGGGTCCAGCTGCAACGGGATCGACTGCAGGCCGCGGAGTTCAACCTTGGTGTACTCCTCGATCACCTGCTCGAGCGGCAGGAGGAACAGGCGCGAGGGGTAGGAGCCCGTCAGGCCGCGCCAGCTCGAAATCTGCACGTCACCGACGAACGCGCGAAACGACAGCACCTGGTGGTATTGCAGGTCAAGGCGGCAATCGGGCCCGCGCGCGCGGCCCGGCGCGCAGATCACCAGCCGCAGCATGCTGTGGCCCCAGCGGCTCATCGGCCGCTCGTTGCCTTCGGCGAGCAGGTATTCGACGGCGTAGATGCGGTCGGGATCGAGCTGCAGCAGCGGCGACAGGTCGGGATCGGCGCCGGCCTGCACGTAGACAAAGTCGGGCGCACAGTCGGCCGGCGGCGGCACGCTGCCGAAATGCGCGGCGAAATGGCTATGCAGCGCCGGCCGGCGGCAGGCGTAGGCCGGATCCAGCAGGAAATATTCGAGATTCACCGCGACGAACTCGGCCGGGCTGTCCAGCTCGTAGCGATCCGGGCTGCGATCGCTGAAGGCGTTGTGCGAGGTGCGGAGACCCAGCCGCATCGGGCTGACCTGCCAGCCGGCCAGATCGAGCAGGCGCGGATCGCGTGAGAGCCGGCCTTGCGGCGTGAGGTCGTAGAAGTGGGCCAGTTCGTGGATGACAGCGGCGAGCGCTGCGCGCGTGGCCGGATCCTCGATGCCGGCATCGTGCGGACGTGCCATCCAGCCGTCGAGCAGTGCACGGTCAAGAAGCAACTGCCGTCCCTGTGCACGGCCGTGGACCTGCGCGGGCAGGTCGTCGCGCCACTCCACTTCGATGCGCTGATCCAGCGCGTCCACCCACGCGACGGGCAGGCGCTGGACGGCGTCAGCGAGGAGTTGCTGCGTGGCCGCAGCCTGGGCCGGTGTCAGTGAACGGTCGATCGACTCCAGTTGCAGTGCCGCCTGCGCGGATTCCGTGCAGGCGAGCAGGCACAGCGCCGGCCACGCTGTTCGCAGCCGACGCCTTAGGCTCACAACGCCAGGATGGCCTGCGCCAGCTGCATGTCGCTCGCGCGCTGTGCGCCCGCATTGCGCTCACGCAGATGCCGCAGCGCCGCTTCCAGTTGGGCGCCGCGGATCCGTCCGTCGCTCGCGACGAAGCTCGCGGCGTCATCGCGGGCTTGCAGCACCACTTTGTCCTTGCCGGACGTGCTGTTGGACGAGGCCGACGAACCGGCGGCGGAGGTGCCGGCCGAGGTGGCGGCGAAGCTGCCGGCGAGGGCCGGGGTGGTGGCACATGCCAGCAGGGCGAATATCAGAATGGGTCGGATCATTGGGGGTATCTCGCTAGTGGATGCCTGGATCTTAACCCCTATACTTCGACTTCCGCGACGGAGCCGCCACGAATGAATGTCGCCCTTCAGCGACCCCTCAGCGCCGTGGATTTGAACTTCAATCCACCCGCATTTCCGCCCGGGCAGCTGCGGGACTGTGCCCGCGAGCATTGGGGCCTGGAAGGCGACCTCGCGCCGCTCGACGGCGAGCGCGACCAGAACCATCGTCTCACGACCGCGGACGGCGCGAACTATGTCCTGAAGGTCTCGGCCGCGGGCGAAAGCGAAGGCGCCGTGGATTTCCAGGTCGCGGCGCTCCGCCACCTGGAGCGTCATGCCCCGGACCTTCCGGTGCCGCGCGTCGTCGCGTCGACGAGAGGCAATGACCGCGAATGGATCGTGGCCGCGGACGGCAAGCGCCACATGGTGCGGGTGCTGAGCTGGATTGCGGGAATACCGCTTTCGCAGAGCAAGCCGCTCGGGATCAACGCGCTTCGCAACGCCGCCGCTTTCCAGGCGAAGCTCGCGCGTGGATTGCAGGGTTTCTTCCACCCGCACGCGCGCCACTTCGTGGCCTGGGACATCCAGCGGGCGCTGCTCCTGGAGCCCGGCATCCGGGCCTGGGTGGCCGACGACGCCAAGGCGCTATGCGTGGACTTCAATGCGCGCTTCCAGCGCGATGTCCTGCCACGCCTGCCCGGCTTGCGCGCGCAGGTCGTGCACAGTGACGGTCACGCCGACAACCTGCTGCGCGCGGAGTCCGGCACGGACGAGATCGTCGGCGTCATCGATTTTGGTGACATGGTGCACGCGCCGCTCGTGCAGGACCTCGCGGTGTCCCTCGCGAGCTTCGCCCGCCACGGCGAGATGTCGCTCGAGAACGCCGTGGCGCAGGTGGAGGCGTGGAATGCCGTACTGCCGCTCGCGGACGAGGAGCTGGAAGTCCTGCACGACCTGACGCTGCTGCGGCTGGCGACCGCGCTCTGCATGTACGACGTCCGGATCCACGCGACCGAGAAGCCGCCGGCCTGGCTCACCGAAGAGCGGCCCGAAATCGTGCGCGCGCTGGCGAAGTTCCTGGCTCTCGATCGCGCGGAAGTGCACGAGCGCTATCGGGCCGCCTGCGGACGTGTCGGCCGCGCGCCGGCGAACGTCGATATCGACGGACTGCGCGAGCGACGCGACCGCGCGCTCGGGCCGAGCTATCGGCTGTTCTATGACCGTCCCGTGCACCTCGTACGCGGCGAAGGCACCTGGCTCTTCGACGCGGACGGCCGGCGCTACCTCGACTGCTACAATAATGTAGCCTCGGTCGGTCATTGCCATCCGCATGTGGTCGCCGCGCTGTCGCGCCAGGCGGCGACGCTGAATACGCATACCCGTTATCTGCACGACAACGTCGTCCGCTACGCGGAGCGGCTGACCGCGACGATGCCGGAACCGCTGCGGGTCTGTTACTTCGTGTGCACCGGCACCGAGGCCATCGATCTCGCGATCCGTATCGCACGGGTCGTCAGCAAGAACGAAGGCGTGATCGTCTCCGACGATTCCTATCATGGCAACTCGAATGTGGTCGGCACGGCATCAACCTGCATGTACCCGAAGTCGGAGCAGCCGGCGTGGCTCGCGACCGTGCCGCCGCCCAACGGCTACCGCGGCGAGTATCGGTACGGGACGCCGGATCTGGGGCTGAAATACGCGGCGCACATCGACACGGCGATCGCGAAGCTGAAGGAGCGTAAGCAGGGCGCCGCGGCATGGGTGTGCGACATCATCTTCGACTCGAACGGCACGATCCTGTCGCCGCCCGGCTATCTCGAATACACGGCCGGAGCGATCCGGGCCGCGGGCGGGCTCTTCATCGCCGACGAGGTGCAGTCTGGGTTCTACCGCACCGGCGAGGAGATGTGGGCATTCAATTACTCAAAAGTAGTGCCAGACATCGTCGCGCTCGGCAAGCCGATCGGCGACGGCCATCCGATCGGCGCGGTGATCACGACGCCTGCGATCGCGGCGAAGTTTGCGGCGAAGTTCTCCTACTTCAATACGTTCGGCGGCAACCCGGTGTCCGCCGCCGTCGGCATGGCCGTGCTCGACGTGCTGGAGCGCGAGGGCATCCAGCAGAACGTGATCGCGGCGGGCAAAGTGCTCGAGCCCGGACTCGCTAAGCTCGCGGCCAGGCACCCGCTGATTGCGGACGTGCGCGGCAAGGGACTCTTCTGGGGTCTCGAGATCGTGCGCGACCACGCGACGCGCGCGCCGGCCGTCGAAGAGGCCGACCGGATCATGAATCTGCTGCGCGAAGACGGTTTCCTGCTCGGGCGCACGGGGGCATTCGACAACGTCCTCAAGATCCGGCCGCCGCTGGTTTTTACGCCGGACAATGCCCGGATGCTGCTCGATGGCCTGCATCGCGCGCTGGCCAAGGCATGAGCGTCTGGTTGCCGCGGCCCAACGACTGCCTCACGCCGGCAGGATGTTGACGTTCAGCCGGAACAGGTTCTGCGGATCGTACTGCCGCTTGAGTTGACGCAGGCGCCCGATGTTCCCGCGGTAGTTCTCGTCGACCTTCGGCTGGAGCTCGTCGGTCACCTCGTTCGTGTAGTAGCCGTCGGTGAACGGCAGCAGCTTTGACCAGTAGTCCTTGACGTAGTTGACGTGGCGCTTACCGTCCGTGGCCAGGTCCCAGCTGACGACGGCGAAAATCTCCAGGGTCTGGCGACGATGCGGGAACGCGGTTGCGTCCGTCGCAACGCGGCTGATGGCGCCGCCCGCATGCTGGTGGAAGAAGTAGGTGCCGCGCTCCGGATCCGGCTGGAATCCGTCGAAGACGGCGTCCATCAACCCGGCGGTATAGCCGGCGATGAAGCCGGCCTTGAGATACACGCCGTTGTTGCGCGCATCGGTATAGTCCCCGCTGCGCTGGATCGCAACGTAGTCCTGCGCCCTGATTGTGTCCTCGATCGGCTTGCCCAGCTTGCGCAGCGGCGCCAGCACGCGGTCGGCCTCGGAGGCCGGCCCCGAATAGCAGGCCTGGATCCTCACCGCGTCGGCCTTGCCGCCCACGGGGGAATTCATTTCGTAGTCCACGTACAGCTCGTCGGGCGCCTGGTCACTGTACTCGGCGTAGAACTCGAGCAGCTCGCGCGCCCGCTCGATCGGAAACACCACGTCGCCGCCGATGATCTGCCGCTGCATCGGGTGCAGGCCGAACTCGAAGCCGGTGACGATGCCGAAGTTGCCGCCGCCGCCGCGCACCGCCCAGAACAGGTCGGGGTTCTCTTCCGCGCTCGCGTGGCGGAGCTGGCCGTCCGCGGTCACGATGTCCACGGATTTCACGTTGTCGAGCGCGAGGCCGAAGCGTCGCGCGACGCGCCCGAAGCCGCCGCCGAGCGTGAGGCCGCCGACGCCGGTGTGCGACACGGTGCCGGCCGTCGTCACGAGGCCGTGCGCCATCACTTCGTGGTCGAGATCGCCAAGCAGGCTGCCGCCTTCGACGTAAGCCCGGCGTGCGGTCGTATCGACCCGGACGCCGCGCAGCCGCGACAAGTCGATCTGCAGGCCGCCGTCGCAGGTGGACTTGCCCGAAAAGCTGTGGCCACCGCACTTCACGGCGACGAGCAGCTCGCGTTCGCGCGCAAAGGTGACGGCGTTTCGCACATCCGCCGCGCCGGTCGGCTGCACGATGAGCGCCGGGTGCTTGTCGAATTGCGGATGCAGGATGCGCCGCGCCGAGTCGTAGCCCGCATCGCCGGCGAGCAGGAGTGGCCCGCGCAGGCTTGCCTTGAGTTCGGCGACCGCCGCCTGCTCGATGACCGTCGCCGAGCCGTCGAGCTTGACTGCGGCGAGGCCGCCCGCGGCCTGCGAGGCTGCCTGGTCTAGCGCATAGAGCCGCGGAGTCGGCAGCGCATAGGCGACTGCAGCGGCCAGCGAGGACTGGAAAAAACGACGGCGGTTTATCATGTGCCTTCCCCCTCTCGACGCGGCACTTTGTTACCAAAGGCGTGAATTGGCAAGCTCCGCCAGCGCCGCTAGTCTTCTTCGCGCTTGCGCCCATTGCAGCATTGACGCAGGCAGATTTCCCCGGTGCCTGATGGACGTGAGCAAGACGCCCAGTATGTGCAGCGCGACGAACCCGAAGAGGCGGCGTCCCACACCGGAATCGTGCGCCGCAACTGCGAGGCGTCCGCGCTCACTGTTCGGCGATCGGAACCCGCTCCAGCGTGACCGGGTGGAAATACGCCTCGACACGCTCTTTCTTCTCGTCGAGCGCGTAAACTTCGTAGCATCCGCCGTCGACCTGCAAGGGCATCGCCGCGATTGCTGACACAAGCAACGCCGCCGCGGATAATCTGCATGACATGGCACTTCTGCTCGATTGCTCCAGAAGTGGTTTCATAGCAGTCGCAAACGGCCACGTGTAGTGCGAGCGAAGATATAGTTGCCCGTGGCCCGCGTGCGATGAATTCGGACCCGCAAGAGGCGATGCGCCGCGTGGGTCTTTGCTATGTAACGTCGTTTACGATGGGGTGGCAGCTTGACGACCGCGGCGGACGTTTTCGCGCCGAAGAGCGACGAGCAGGTCCTGCGCCTGGTGCTCGGGCATCCGCTCGCCTGGGTCATTTCATTCGAGGGTGGCGCATTCCGCGCGACGCCGCTTCCGCTGCGACCGCGCGTCAGCGCGGACGGGCGCATCGAGGCGCTCGAGGGGCACATGGCGCGCAGAAACCCGCTCTGCGCCGCGTTGCAGCGCGATGCGCGTGCGCTCATTTTGTTCAGTGGCCCGCAAGGCTACATTTCGCCGTCCTGGGTGAGCGACCGGACCTGGGCCCCGACCTGGAATTACGTGGTCGTGCAATTCCTCGTGACGATCGCTTTCGACGAATCGCCGGCGCGGCTCGAGGCGCACCTGGATGACTTGATCGGCGCGATGGAGCACGGTCGCCCCGGTGCCTGGCAGCGGTCGGAGATGGGCGCGCGCTACGAGAGGATCAGGCGCGGAATCGTGCCGTTCGAGGCGAAAGTCGTGGAGCAGCGCGCCAAATTCAAGCTTGGACAGGACGAGCGGGAGTCGATGTTCGCCGAGATGACCGAAGCGCTCGGCCAAACGGATTCGGACGCGCTGCTCGCGTGGATGCGGGAACTGAACCCGGGCCGCTGAGCGCGGCCTTCAATGGTGCTGCTCGGGCTCCTTCGCATCCGGAATCGAGGCGAGGTATTGCGTCGGCGCCCGGCCAAACGCGCGCCGGAACATGGCGGTGAAAGCGCTCGGGCTGTTGTTTTCGACGATTTCGCCTTTGTCGACGACAATCGACCCTGCGATCAGTTGCACCGCCCGCGAATGGGACTATCCTCGCGTTTTCGACAATCAGGGAGAACGACAATGCGACTTACGATCCGCGCGGCTGTGGCCGCGGGCACTCTGTCCGCCGTGGCGGCCTTGGGTGTGGCCCATTCAGGGGACAGCAAGAAGCCTGTGCACGTCGACTCCGCGACGGCGACCTACACGAAGCTGAATCCAGGGGCATCACAATCCGCGGTCCGCGGCGACCCGACCAGCGGAGCGCATGGCGCGTTCACGAAGTTTGCACCCAATTTTGAGGCGAAACTCCATACGCACACGAACGACCTCCGGATCGTCGTGGTCAAGGGCGCCTACGTCTACAAGCCCGAGCAGGGCGATGCGATTCGGGTGACCCCCGGTCAGTACCTACTGATTCCGGGCGGCGTCCGGCATTCGACGGGTTCCGACGCGAAGGTAGAGACGATTTTCTATCAGGAGGCCGACGGCAAGTTCGACTTGAACCTAGTCGAGTAGCCAATAAACGTTCCGGCCGGAACGTTTTTTAGCCGACGTCCGAGTCGAGGTCGCCTGGTGTCCTGTCAGAAACCGGCGCCATAGAGTTGCGGCTTGCGCGTCGGCGGCCGCGGGGCGCGGGGGTTCGACTCGCCCGCGCTGAGTCCCTGGGCCTGGGCCTGGGCTTCGGGCGCTTCGCGCATGGCGGTGTGCGCCTGTTTCACGCGCCCACGTCGAGGGCCGTACTTGACTTGTCCTACGTGCTCGTTCGTCTGCATGTGGGCGCCCTCCGCGATTCCTCCCGCAGCATAACGCCGAAGGATTGCCGCAGTGTGACGTCCGACGTCGGGGAATGGCGTCAGGTAAGGCTCGGCGATGACGCAGAAACCTTACGTCGGCGAGTACCACGAGTCGATGGTGGTCGTCAGCGAACTGGGCGAGCTGCGCCCGTGTTGGTCGCGAGGTACGAAGCCTCGTTGAAGCGGCCTAACCGCCGATGCCCGCCTACTGCTGTGCGACGACGACGATTTCGTCCAGCGCCTCGAGCGGGCTGGGTTGGTCAACTGTGACGATGCCGCCCGGCGCCGAGAAAAGGTATCCGCGGTCCATCACGAGCGCGCTGATGCCGAGGATGGCAATTGCAACGAAGGCGCTGATCATTCCATGAATCCCGAATTTCCGGCTGTACATAAGGGGGTCCTCTTTTCGGGTCGCCGTCATCACTTTGATCCTGCGCGCCCCGGGAAGGTTGGACCGGCTTCACAATTCGACGTCCTGAGGCCGCTTTCGGTGCATCCTGGGGCTGAGAGGGACGGGAAGCTCTACTTCTCCTGCGCCTTCCAGGTCGCGCAGCTTGCCAGCGAGGTGGGGGTGGACACTCTCTGAACACTCAGGCGCTGGCTTACACTTCTCTCACCGGTTTCGGCCGACATGTAGGAGTTCTTCTTGAAGCTCGCCCGCTTCATCGCCGTGCTTTTCCTGTGCGGTGCCGCGACCGGCGCCGCCCCGCAGGAGGAACTTCCGGTGCCTGCTCAGCAGCAGGCCGAGCCACCGTCTGAATCGGCGCCCGAGGAGCAGGCGCCGGACGCCGACACCATCGACGAAGCCGCGATCGACGCCGACATCGCGAGCCAGGAGCTCTCGGGCGAAGCGCAGGTCCGGCTCGACGCGGCTCGCGACGCCGTGGTGCAGATTCGCGGTTTCTTCGACACGTCCGAATCGAGCGCATTCCACGGCAGCGGCTTTGCCGTCGATGACGGGCGCCGGATCGTGACGAACTATCACGTCGTGGCGCAGGCCGTTCTGTACCCGCAACAGTACCGGCTGGAATACCTGGCGAGCGACGGGCGCAAAGGGCCCCTGCACGTTCTCGCCATCGACGTACGCAACGACCTTGCCGTCGTTGCGGCCGACGACCTCGAATTGCCGCCCCTGAAGCTGCGCAGCGAGATTCCCGCGCAGGGCGAGCGCGCCTGGTCGATCGGTTTTCCGCTGAACCTCGGCTTGACGATCACCGAAGGTGTCGCGAACGGCCTGGTCGAGAACAGCATCGCGCAGCGCATCCACTACACCGGCGCGATCAACGGCGGCATGTCGGGCGGGCCCGCGCTGGACCCGAGGGGCCGCGTGTACGGCGTCAACGTCTCCGTGGTCACCGGCCGACAGCTCGTCGGCTTCGTCGTGCCGGCCAGGCACATTCCGGCGCTGCTGGCGCGCGCGAAGGAGCCGCTGACACGCGTCGCTGAGCGCGCAACAGCTGCGCCAGCGCGTCACGGCGCAGGTGCTCGCCTACGAGGCCGAGCTGCTGGAGGCCCAGCCGGACACGGCCGGCACGCAGAACGTGCGGGGCTACGTGTTGCCGACGCAGATTTCGCGGCACGCCGAATGCAGCACGGTCGACGAGCCGAGCCCGCACTCGCGCGTGCGCGTGGAAACCGTCAGTTGCTGGATACCGTCCCGCATCACGGTGCAGCCCGGCGTCAGCGTGGCCGGGCTGTCCATTCAGCACCGGATCGTGCAGTCGGTGGGACTTGCATCCACTGCAGTTCGAGCGGCAGGTGAACCGTCTCGCCGCGGCGCCGCGTCGCGCGGGCGCATCGGCGCACGTGGCGCCGTTCGCCTGTCGCGACGCACTGGTTTCGCTGGACGGCTTCGATGCGCGCATCTCGACCTGCGTGCGCCAGTACCGGCTGTTCGCCGGTCTCTACGATTTCGACATGACCGTCGTCGGCATCGACGACACGCAACAGGCCCTCGTGAGCCGGCTCGCGCTCCAGGGCGTCGGATTCGAATCCGGCAAGCGCACGCTGGAGCGTTACCTGGGAGCCCTGCGATGGACGCCGTGATGCTGATCGAGCAGACCGACCCGCATGGGCACCGGGTCCTGCGGCAACGCTTCGAGGGCGCCGGCACCGAATGCTGCGTGGGCCGCGATCTGGGCTGCGACATCATCGTGGACGACGAACATGCAGCGCCGCAGCATGCGCTGTTGACACTGATGGAAGACGGTCGTGTCAGCGTGCGGGACCTCGGCACGCGAAACGGAACGCGCGTCGACGGCAATCGGATCCCGACGGATTCTGGCGCCGTCATCGAACAGGGCGAGATCATCGTCGGTCGCACACGGCTTCGGGTCCGCACACGTCACACGCCGATCGGGCACGAGCGCGTTTTCCGGCGCGAATTTGTGCGCCGGCACCGCACGATCCTCGCGGTGACGGGCGTGGCGGCATGCATCGCCTATGGCGGATTCCTGCAGTGGCTCGGCGCGCCATCGTCGATGCTCCGCAGCATTACGACGGCAGTACTCGTTGCACTGGGACTGATCGCGCTGTGGACTGGCCTGTGGTCGCTGGCGACCAAGCTAAATCATGGCAGCTGGCATGTTCGAGTCCACCTGACGATCGCTTCGATCGGCGCAGCGTTGTGCGCCTGGGGTTTCTGGGTGGCAAGCCTGGTGGCGTTTGCTGCGCAGTGGTCGGCACTCGTCCAGACAGGCGTTGCCGTCGTGGGGGCGGTGGCACTGGCCGCACTGTACCTGCACCTGCGCGAGGCCACTCATTACGAGCCGCCGCATCGCGCTGGCGCTGGCCGGCGCCGCGACTGTCGTGATCGGTGCCGTCGCGTGGATCGTCTGATCGGAGTCGACGACGGCAACGTCAACCGCGTGGATCTCGGTCCGGACGTGCGGCTTGAGGCGGCACGCGTCGTGCCGAACCGGGATATTGCCGACTACCTGGCCGAAGTCGACAAATTGAAGCTGGCCGCCGGCCGGGAGCGCCAGAAGTCACTGCTCAACGCGCCGCTTGTTGACGCTGACGACTGAGTCTGGTCGGCGTATTCGAGCCGTTCAATCCGGCGGTGAGCTCACACCACGACGCCAAGGCCGCAACCACGGCGCCCTGAAGCGAACGCCGACCCAATCCGCATGAACCTTTGGAGGAGGTAAAGGAACTCACTGACGAACCCGAAAGAAAAAGGTGCGTCATGTCCCAGGCCCGCAATCTGCCGCTGATCACGAGTCTCCTGTTGGCCGCCTGCGGTGGAGGCGGAGGCGATGGAGGCGGCGGGGTGGAGGCGGCGGGGGTGGCGACCCGCCGATCGAACCGACGCTGGCGTCAATCCAGACAAACGTGTTCAGCGCGATCTGCACCAATTGCCACACCGGTGCCGCTGCGCCGCAGGGCCTCAGGCTCGAGAACGGTATGTCGCACGCGATGCTCGTCAATGTGCCGAGCACCGAAGTTCCTACGATCCTGCGTGTAAACCCGGGCAATCCTAACGCCAGCTACCTGGTCCAGAAGATCGAAGGCACCGCGGCAGTGGGCGGGCGCATGCCGCTGGGCGGGCCGAATCTGTCGGCCGACCAGATTGCGGCGATCCGCCAGTGGATCACCAACGGCGCGCTCGCGACCGCAGCGGCGAGCTCGCAGACGGCCGCGGCTCAGCTCCGGCTGCTTGCGCCCGAACCCGAAGCGGACATCCGTCCCGCGGACGCGCCGCCGGTGACGGAACTCCTGGTGGCCGCGGATCAGGCACTCGACGCGACCTTGCTCGGCGCCGATACCGTCACGCTGCAGGCTAGCGGCGGAGACGGCCGCTTTGGCGACGGCAACGAAGTGGCAATCGCGCACCGCATCGTCATGACGCAGCACGACCCGTCGGTCTTCCGCCTGGTTCCGCTGCAGCCGCTCGCTGCGGACCGCTACCGGTTGCGGGTTTCCGGGTCGGATCCGCTCGCGGTTGCGGATCTCGACGCCAGGGTGATCGACGGCGACGCCGACGGTCGCGCGGGCGAGGACTTCGTGGCCGACTTTTCGGCCGGGCCTCAGCGTTGAGTCGTCTCGCCAGGGCCGGCCTGCGCCTGGTCGCGTGGGCTGCGGTCGTTGGCCTGCTGTCCGCGAGCCTGCCCGCTGCTGCGGAGCCGTATCTTGCGGTGCGCCAGGGATTGCATTGCTCGGGCTGTCACGTCAACCCGACGGGTGGGGGCCTGCGCAACGCGGCCGGCAATGCGTTTGCGCAGAACGAGCTGGCGGCGCGGCGCATCGACACTGGCGCGACGCAGTGGCTCGGCGAGCTGAATCGCTTCGTCTCGTTCGGCGGCGATTTCCGCGGCAGCGCGACCTACACGGATTTCCCGGACGCCGAAGACGAAGACCTCGCCTTCGCGGTCGACGAGCTGCGGGCGTATCTCGACGTCCACGTCATTCCCGATCGGCTGTCGGTGTACGTCGACCAGAAGCTCGCGCCGGACGGCAGCCGGAACCTCGAAGCCTACGGGCGATTGTTCTTCGACGAATCGAAGCGCTACTACGTGAAGGCCGGGCAGATGTATCTGCCGTTCGGGCTGCGGCTCGAGGATGACACGGCGTTCGTCCGCCAGGTGTCGGGCATCAGCTTCGACACGCCGGACAATGGCGTGGAGCTCGGCCTCGAGACCGGCCCGTGGACTGCGCAACTCGCGGTCTCGAACGGCACGGCCGGCACGCGCGGAGACGAACTCCGGCAAGCAATGGAGCCTGCGCGGCGAACTGGTGCAATCGGCGTGGCGCGTGGGCGCGAGTTACAACTTTAACGACGCCGGCGACACGGAGCGTCATCTCGCGGCGTTGCACGGCGGACTGCGCACTGGTCCGATCGCGTGGCTCGCGGAAGTGGACTACGTCGAGGATCGCGGCCTGCCGGGCGGAGACCTGCGCCGCTGGGTCGGACTGCTCGAGGCGAACTGGATGCCGCGGCGCGGCCACAACCTCAAGCTGACGCTCGAAACCTACGAGCCGGACACGGACATCGACGAGGACGAGCAGGATCGCTATTCCCTCGTCTACGAGTACATGCCGTTCCAGTACCTGCAACTGAGAGGCGGAGTGCGCATCTACGACGGCGTGTCGGCGATCGAGCTGCAGAACCGGCGCTTCGGCTTCATCGAGTTGCACGGCTTCTTCTAGCGCTAAAGATGCCCGGACGGCGCGTGGGTGCGCCTTCGGGTCGTCGGCGTGAACCTCCGTCATGGCATCGTTCGTGTGTGCGGCATTCTGGGTCTGCTGGCCTGTGGTCCGCTGCACGCCCACGAGTTCCACGGCTACCTGACGCTCGTCAGCGACTACGTGTTTCGAGGCGCGTCGCAATCGAACGGGGATCCGACCGTCCAGGCGGGCCTCGACTACGTGCATCCGGGCGGCGTGTTCGCTGGCGTCTTCGCGGCCCACACGGAGTTTCCGGACAATTCCTTCGGATCGAATCCCGGCTCGATTGAGCTCGACGCGTACCTTGGCTACAGCCGCGAGATCGCGCGCGACTGGTCCTGGGACGTCGCCGCGCTCCACTATGACTTCCCGGATTCGACCGGCTTCGATTATTCCTATCGAGAGTTGATCGCGAACCTCCATTTCCGCGACACGTTTCGCCTTGGCGCGACCGTGTCCGACGATGCAGGTGCCGGCGGCGCCAGCGGCTGGACCACCGAGATCGAGTTGCGTCGGTCGCTCAGTGACCGCTATCAGGTGTCGGGTTCGCTCGGTTACTACGAATTCGGGCGGAACGACTGGGACGACTACCTCTATTGGGATCTCGGCGTCTCTGCGGTCGCCGGCCCGGTCACGTTCGACCTCCGGTATTTCGACACGAACGGCAGCGAAGCGGGTTTCGCCGGCCCGAAGCTGACGGGCTCCCGCCTGGTCGGCAGCGTTTCAGTGGGTTTCTAGCGAGTCGACCCGGGTCTCGGCGCGCGCCGCGCGCGCGGGGGCTCATCACCGCCGCACTGGATCGTGCCGGAAAGTTCCGCGAGCGCGTCGCAGGCGCTCACGACCCGCGGCGAGCCTGCGCCCTCGCGCCCGATTGGACGAGAGGTGCGCACCAGCAGGCGCTCGACATCGGAGGCGCGCATGGACGGCGCGCGCTCGAGCAGTAAGGCGACGATTCCGGACACGTGCGCCGCGGCGATCGAGCTGCCGGACAGATAGTCGTAGCCGTCCGGTGGCACCAGTGTCAGAACATCCTGGCCGGGCGCGATGAGCCGCCCGCCGCCGGCGGGTGCCGGTACGCTGCCGACCGCGATGACGCCCGGGAGGCTTGCCGGAAAATCCGCGCCGGGCCTTCCATCGCCCCGTGCCGCGACCACGACGATGCCCTGTTCGATCGCTTTCGCCAGCAGTCGCTCGAGCAAGGGGTCCTCAGGACCACCGAGGCTGAGGTTCATCACGTCGCTTCCGGCGATGATCGCGTGGTCGAGCGCGCGGGCGAGGCTGAAGCTGGTGCAGCGGCCGCGGCCTTCGGCGTTCCGTTGTGTGCAGGCCTGCAGGGCGAGCAGCCGGGCGCCCGGCGCGACGCCGACTATGCCCTGGCGATTGCCGGCGACCGAGGCGATGACGCCGGCGACGGCCGTGCCATGACGATCGGCTGCGCCATCGCCGTCGGCGCTGAAGTTCCGGACTTCGACGGCCTGTCCGCGCAGGTCCGGGTGTTTCACGTCGATGCCGGTGTCGATGACCGCGATGCGTACGCCCCGGCCCGTCGACCAGCGGTGTGCGCGCGTGATTCCCGAGTCCTCGAGCGAGCCTTGCAGCGAAAGGTAGGGATCGTCCCATGCGCCGCGCTGGTTCGATTCCTGGAGCTCGAACTGCTGCATCCGCTGCACCGACTCGACCCGTTGGTCGGCGCTCAGCCTCGAGATCACCTCGCCGATCGACGCGCCAGGCTCGACCTCGAACACGGCGCAATGGACGCCGAGGCTTCGCATCGGCCAGCCCTCGACGGCCGTCAGGTGAAAATCCGCTGCGACGGCGTCCAGGACCTGTGCAATTCGCACGGGCGTCCCGGAATAGGCGCGGGACTGGCGGTACGGTCCGCTGCGCGCGCCGCGCAGGTCGAAGCGGTTGATGCCTGGGTCCGCGATCATCACGAGAATGCGCCGCTCGTTCACGGCCTCCGTCGCCGTCGTCGCGCGGCCAACGGTCGATGTGCCGCCCGCGCATCCCGCGAGCAGTCCGGCAATCAGCACGGCGGCCAGGGCGCGTGGATTCACGGCGCGCCGGACCCCGGCGGTGAAGTCACGAGCCGGATCCGCGGATCCTGCTTGAGTGCGGCGACGATCGCGGCCCGGTCCGCGTCCACGGGGAACGCGAGTGTGAGGACACCGTCCTTTGCAGGCGGCCCCAGGGCGGTCAGGCCGTGACTGGCGAGCAGCTCACGCTGCTCCGGCCCGGTGACGCCGGGTGCGAACAGGACTCGCAGGCGCACGGCCGCCGGATCTGCGGGCGCCGGGCTGGTCATCGTCTGATAAGTGTGGGGCGGGGCGGAAGGCGAGATTGTCCCCCACCATAGCAGCGCGCAAACGGCCGCGGCGACCGAGGCGGCGAGGCCAAACTGCATCCACGCAAACCCACGTCCGCTTTCTGCCGCGGCCGAACGGGGTGGCACATCGCTCGCATGGATCCGTTCCATCAGTCGCTCGAACTCACGATCGGTGGCGGCCGCTTCGGGGTCGTCGCGTTGCATCAATCGCTGGAGGCGGCGCAGACGCTCCAGTTCCTTCCGGCAGGTGAGGCTGGCCAGCACCTGCCGGCCGACGAGCTCGCGCTCGTCGCCCTCCAGGGTGCCGTTCACGTACCAGGGCAGCAGCTCCAGCGCCTTCTGCTCGAGGTCGCCGGACGTTCCTGTGCTCGTCATGTGGTTTTCTCCCGCGCCACCGAATCGAGCGACACCAGGATGTCGCGCAGCCGGTGACGCGCATGAAACATTCGGGTCTTCACCGTGTTGACGGGGCAATGCGCGATCCTCGCAATCTCCTGGTAAGAGCAACCCGCAAAGAAAGTCAGTTCGACGACCAGGCGCTGGTCCGGCGACAGGCGATCCAGCGCGCAGCCCAGCCACTCGCGGACTTCCAGCGCGCTCGCGCCCTCGTCGGGCCGCGCGAACTCGGTCGTCGCGGGTTCGAGCGGTATGCTGCGCTTCTGGCGATCGAGTGCCTTGAGCGCCTTGTGCCAGGCGATGCCGAATATCCACGTCGAGACCTTCGAGCGCAGCTCGAAGCGGGACGCGTCCTGCCAGACGACGAACATCACGTCGTTGATGACTTCGTCGATGACCTGGGGCGATGCGAGGAACCTGCCCAGGAAACGCGCCAGCCGGCGACGATAGAGGCCATACAGCTCGGCAAAGGCCGCCTGGTCCCGGGCCGCGACCCGTGCGACCAGCGCGGTTTCCGCATCGGTGTCGGACGCCTGCGAATCGACCCGCGAACCGGAGCTGGGCTTCATGGGCGATCCTGTTGCCGTTTGCAGACCCTTACAGCAGTAAGTCCGGGTCGAGAGGCGAAAGGTTCAATTTGGTGCAATATCCGCACTTCTTCCGCGGTCTCATCATCCGATAGCCCTTACGGCAGGAGGCCAGGCATGAACAGGTTCGCCAAGGATCCCGAAGCGATTGCAAAGCTCACGCCTGAGCAGCACCGCGTGACGCAGTTCTGCGGCACTGAAATGCCAGGGACTGGAGCCTTGCTCCACAACAAGGAGCCGGGCATCTACGTCGATGTCGTTTCGGGCGAGCCGCTGTTCGCCTCGACCGACAAGTACGATTCCGGCTCCGGCTGGCCGAGCTTCACCAGGCCGATTGAGCCCGCCAACGTCAAGGAACTGTCGGACGAGGCTCACGGCATGGTCCGGACCGAGGTGCGCTCGGCGCATGGCGACAGCCACCTGGGCCACGTCTTCACCGACGGACCCCGCGAACGCGGTGGCCTGCGCTATTGCATCAACTCGGCCTCCCTGCGGTTCATTCATCGCGACAAAATGGAGTCCGAGGGCTACGGAGCTTACCTGAGCCAGGTGGGAGAGAAGTCATGAGCGAAGAACGCGCAGTGCTGGCGGGCGGATGTTTCTGGGGCGTGCAGGATCTCTTTCGAAAGTATCCCGGCGTGCTGAAGACGCGCGTCGGTTACACGGGCGGCAACACGCCGAACGCGACCTACCGGAATCACGGCTACCACGCCGAAGCCGTCGAGGTCCTTTTCGATCCCGCGAAGATCAGCTTCCGGCAGATCCTCGAGTTTTTCTTTCAGATTCACGATCCCACGACTCAAAATCGCCAGGGTAATGACAGGGGCACGAGTTACCGATCGGCGATCTACACCACGACCGATGAGCAGCGTCGCATCGCCGAGGACACGATCGCGGACGTTGATGCCTCCGGGCTGTGGCCCGGCAAGGTCGTGACTGAAGTCGCGCCGGCGGGCGACTTCTGGGAGGCCGAACCGGAGCACCAGGACTATCTGCTACAGAATCCCGGCGGCTACACCTGCCATTTCGTCCGCCCCGATTGGACGCTGCCGAGGCGCAAGAGCGCCTGATCGCTATGAAGCCTGGCCGGAGTCGGCCAACCGACCCTGCAGCGCGGCCGTTCGGTTGCGAGAGTACAGTTTGGCGAAGAACTGTTCCGTCGCCGCGCGCCAGGAGAACTTCTGCGCGTGTGCCACCGCGTCCTCACGCTTGAGTTCGAGCGCCGCCAGGCATGCCGTGCGCAAGTCCGGATGCATCGCGCCTGCCTTGGAATCGCCAATGACATCCGCCGGGCCGGTGACGGGGTAGGCGGCGACCGGCAAGCCGCACGCCATCGCTTCCAGTAACACCAGGCCGAAAGTATCAGTCTTGCTGGGGAACACGAACACGTCTGCCGAGGCGTATATCTGTGCGAGCTCCTGCTGATTGAGGACGCCGAGGAAATTCACGTCGGGATAGCGCGCACGGATGCCGCCGAGCGCAGGACCTGCGCCCGCGACCCACTTCGAGCCGGGCAGGTCCAACGCCAGGAAGGCTTCGATGTTCTTTTCCACCGCGACGCGTCCGACATACAGGAATATCGGCGGTGCGGTTTTCAGGCGCTTGCTGTTACTCGGCTTGAAGATGTCGAGGTCGACGCCCCGCGACCACAGCACGACGTTGCGGAACCCGTTGGCTTCCAGATCCTTCTTGACGATGACGGTCGGCACCATCACTGCGCGCGACGGCCCGTGAAACCAACGCAGGAAAGCATACGTCCAGGAGAGCGGCATGCCGGTACGCGCATGAACGTACTCGGGGAAGCGAGTGTGGTAGGCGGTTGTGAACGGCAAGTCTCGCTTCATTGCAAACTGCCGCGCCGCAAGTCCCAGGGGGCCTTCCGTGGCGATGTGAATGGCATCCGGATCAGAGTCGGCGAGACGACGCGTGACCTTGGCGCGCGGAAACAGCGATAAGCGAATATCCGGGTAGGTTGGGCAGGGCAGGGTGCGGAATTCCAGTGGCGTGAGGAGATCCACCGTATGACCCATGGCCCGCAGCTCTCGCGCGGTTGACTGGAGAGTCCGCACGACACCGTTGACCTGCGGTTCCCAGGCATCCGTCACTATGGCGATCTTCATGACTCTTCTCTGAAGCCTATGCCGCCACACCGTCCAAGACGGGAGGCTCGTCCGTGATGCGGCCCAGATTCAGTGGCGCTTCCAGGCGGTGGCGCCATTCGATGAGCTTCAGCTCACCGTCGAAAGTCTCGGCGAGGGCGGTCATGCTCTCGACCCAGTCGCCGTCGTTGCAGTAGAGAATGCCGTTGATCTCGAGGAATTCCGCCTTGTGGATGTGGCCACAGACCACACCGTCGCATCCGCGCCGGCGCGCCTCCCTGGTCATGACCTGCTGGAAGTCGGAGATGAAGCTGACGGCATTCTTGACCTGATGCTTCAGGTACTGGGAGATCGACCAGTACGGCAGGCCCAGGTGCTGGCGGATGATATTGAGCCAGCGATTGAGCTTCAGCAGCAGCCTGTAAACCCGGTCGCCGAGGTGTGCGAGCCATCGCGCGTGCTGCATGACCGCGTCGAAGAGATCCCCGTGCACGACCCACAGCCGCTTGCCATCCGCAGTCACATGAATCGCGTCTTCGACCACCGCGATATCACCCAGGTGCAGCCCGATGAATTGACGCAGCCGCTCGTCGTGATTGCCGGGGATGTAGACGACTTTCGTGCCCTTGCGCGCGGCGCGCAGCACTTTCTGCACGACATCGTTGTGAGCCTGCGGCCAGTACCAGCCCTTGCTCAGCTGCCAGCAGTCCAGGATGTCGCCGACCAGGTAGAGCGTGTCGGCCTTGTGCGTGCGCAGGAAATCGAGGAGATAGTACGCCTGGCAACCGGGCGTCCCGAGGTGAATGTCGGAGAGCCAGATCGCTCTGTAGTGGTAGTGTTCGTCTACCGCTGAATCCATACGACTTCGTCACGTGGTTCATCCGCGCGCAGTAGGCCATGCTCATATTAAGGATTAGTGAAAATCTCCAAATATCTTGAAAGACCGTGATTAAGGGCCTGTAATTGCTCATGACATAAGCGCCCGTCATCTAGCTGGCCGCAACGCCGGCCCCACCGCTGATCGTTCCTCTGAGGAGAGCCTTTTATGACCTTGAACCGCCGAGACTTCGTCGCAACCGTCGGCCTGTCGCTCGTCGGCAGCGCGACTTCTCGCGTCGCCGCAGCAAACGAGGCGGTCGCTGCGCCCCCTGTAGACGCCAGCTCCGATTGGGCCACGGTGCGCGCGCAGTTCGATCTCGCGCCGGACTGGATGCACTTTTCGCAGTTCTACATCGTTTCCCACCCGAAGCCGGTGCGCGACGCAATCGAGCGCTTTCGCGGCATGCTCGACACCCAGCCGTTCGCGACGGTCGAGCACGGCATGGGCTTCGATTCGTTCCTGGGGGACGAGGCGCAACAGGACCCGTTCCCGGTCCGCGTGCAGCACGCTGCGGCGGCGTATATCGGCGGCAAGCCCGAGGAAGTCGCGCTCACTGACAGCACGACCCAGGGGCTCGCCCTGATCTACCAGGGGTTGACGCTCAAGCCGGGCGACGAAGTGCTCTGCACGACGCATGACCACTACGTGCATCACGAGGCGATTCGCCTCGCGGTCGAGAAATCCGGAGCGCGGTGGCGCCGCATACCGCTTTACGGTGATCCGGCGACCGCCTCAGCCGACGAGATGGTCGATAACCTGAAGCGCGCGATCGGTCCGTACACGCGCGTCGTTGGCATCACCTGGGTACATTCGAGCAGTGGCGTCAGGATTCCGGTGCGTGCGCTGGCGCAGGCCGTGACGGATGCCAATGCCAACCGCGGGAGGCACGAACAGATCCTCGTTGTCCTGGATGCGGTGCACGGCTTCGGCAATCAGGAAGAGCAGCTCGCGCACCTGGGCGTCGATTTCGCGGCGGCCGGCACGCACAAATGGATCTTCGCGCCGCGGGGTACGGGCATCCTTTGGGTGCCGGAGAAAAACTGGGGACGGATCCGCCCGACGATCCCGACCTTCTACGACGTCGAGCCGTTCACCGCGTGGGCAGACGAGCGCCCGCCCAATGCGCCGAAGAGCATCTCATGGGTTTCGCCCGGTGGGTTCAAGGCTTTCGAGCATCAATGGGCCATGGCCGAGGCGTTTGAGTTTCATCAGCGCATCGGCCGCAAGCGTGTCGCGGATCGCATTGCGGCGCTCAACACGCAATGCAAGGAAGGGCTGGCGAAGATCCCGAAAGTGAAGCTGCTGACGCCCAAGGATCCGGCCCTGTCGGCCGGCCTCATCGCTTTCGAGGTGGAAGGGCAGAGCGCCAGCGAGACGGTGCACAAGCTTCACGCGCGGAAAGTTGTGGCGTCGTCCTCGCCGTACAAGATCTCGAAAGCGCGGCTTGCGCCGAGCCTTGTCAACGACGAGCGCGAGGTCGAAGCGGCGTTGCGTGCGGTGCGGGAGGTCGCCTGATGTCAGCGAGCCGGGTCGGTCAACGCTTCATCAATTGGTCGTACACGAGCTGATACGGCTCGGATTCGATACCCAAGTCTCCACGGAACGGTCGATCAAACGCGAAGACAACGAAAATCACCATCGCAAAGAACACGGTCAGCAGCGCCACCAGGGACATGTGAAGGCGTGGGTCCTTGACCCGGAAAAAGCAGGAAGCCGTCACCCCAAGCGCGGCGCCAAGGAAGATCACCGTCCACATCAGTCCCGGCAGAGCGGTCTGGACCGCATCAAGCCGCATCCTGCGCGCCTCAATCATCTGGTTGTAGGCCCGCAGGGTCTCGGCGTGCAAGATCTTCTCTCCCTCAGTGGCCGGGTCGAAGCTCGTCAGGATTTTCTGGAATCGGTTGATTCGTTCGACTCCACCTTCAGGGATGCGGCCCTTGTGCTGCTCGGGCCAGGCCTCCTGGATGACGTACTCCGTGTACTCCCGCAGCGAGTTCTGCAGCTCTTTCTGCGTTGACGGCGGGTAAGCGCTCGCGTCACGGTACAGAGTCGCCAGCGCCGTCGCTTCTTCCGAGACGATCTTCGCCGCCGCGTCGTAGGTTTCCCAGACGGTGATCGCGATCATCGCGACCGTCAGCGCATAGAACACCATGACGGAGTGCACCATGGTGCTGGTGAAATGACCGTCCTCCTCCGCAATCTGGAACCGCGGAAGGACCCGGCGTCGCACGAAGAGCAGGCCAACAGCGGCCAGACCGCTCATGACCAGGACCAGCGCCAGTCCGACGATCCACAACGGAAGATCGAAGACAAAACTCAAAATGTGCCCCCTGCAACGAGGCACTCTATTCGATCTTTTCTGACACCTCTAGACCTTGTGCCCGCCTTGGAGAGAAGGCCGGATGCAGCGTAGACTGTCCTGTCATAAAGAAGCGCTTGCTTGGAAAGTACCCGGAAGTTTCCGCCACTGTCGATTTCTGCGGTCGCCGTACGACTATCGTGTAACGGGCCAACGAATGGAGGCAATCATGGCGAAAGGACGCAAGACAACTGCAAGGGGCAAGGCGACGACTCGCATCGGTGGCGTGGCCCGCCGCGTGGTGTCGCCGACGCAGTGGCGCCGCGCCCGGGCCGCCATGACCGCCCGGGAAAAGAAGCACATGCGCGCCATGGACGCGCTCGCGGCGGCGCGGCGGCGCATGCCGTGGATGAAGATCGAGAAGCCCTATGCCTTTGAAGGACCCCAGGGCCGCGTGAACCTGGTGGACCTGTTCGAAGGCCGCAGGCAGTTGGCGCTCTACCACTTCATGTTCGGGCCGAAGGTCGACGGCTGGCCGGACAAGGGCTGTGTCGGTTGTTCGTTCGTGGCGGACCAGATCAGCGATCTGGACCACATCCACGCGCGCGACATCACGTTCGCGATGGTGACAGCCGCGCCCCTGGCGGACATTCAGCGTCTGCGCGAGCGCTATGGATGGAAGCGCTGGCGGTGGTATTCGACGACTGCGGAGTTCAACCGGGACCTCGACGTCTCGGACGAGAGCGGGAATAGCTTTGGCCTGAATGTGTTTTACCGCGACGGCAAGGATGTCTACCGCACGCATTTCGTCGCGCGCCGCGGCCTCGAGGCTTTTGGCACGGCATGGTCTTTCTATGACGTCGTACCGCTCGGCCGCCAGGAGAAGTGGCAGGACGCGCCCGCCGGCTCTCCGCAGGGTGAGCCGTATCAGTGGTGGCGCCGGCACGGCGAATACAGTGCCGATGCCGTCGGCGGGAAGGCCTGAGCCATGTGTCCCGCCTGCCTGGTGTCGGCGGCCCTGATCGCAGGGGGTGTCACGACCGGTGGCGGTGCGACGGCGCTGATCGTACGCAGGATCCTGCGCCGCCGCCCGGGCCGGCCGAAGCGGCAAGTTTCGAAGAGCCGGCCGGATCCCTAGATCTATTTCAGCCCTTGAGTACACGCTCTTTGCGGCCGCCTTGATCGGCTCGGTGGGATTCTTGAGGCCGCCGAGTTCGATGGAGAGCAACGTCGTGCCCGACATCACCTGCAGCTCTTCGTGTTTTTCGTCGTACCAGCAGGCCACGTCACCCAGGCCTGCAAGCCCTTCACTTGCTTTTTCCGCACACATGGCCCGAGACATGGCTGCCGCCTCCGGAGTCATGCGTCTCACGGTCAGCTGGATCCTTCGATAGCCGGACCCGACATATTCGCAACTCGAAGCGGTCATGCCGGGTCCCATCGGGAGACCGGATAGCGACTTGGGAGCGGATACTTCTTCGCCGAGAGCTGTCACCGCGTCCTGCTTGGTCAAGAAGACACAGGCATCGTCTGCTGGTGCTGCGCTTGCCAGGCCGGCAACGGCGATCGTTGCCAGGGTGACAAGACTTGCCGAACGCATGGTTCCTGGCATGTTGCCTCCCGTGACCGACTCGGACTGCGAATGATCGGAATGTTACGCCGATTCGTTCTCTGACTGCATTCCTGCGGGGGCATGAGCGCTCATTGAACCGACTGCGTACCGGCTTGACCACAGCAAGTGCCCGAGACCGACCCACAGCAGCGCAACGGCGAGCCACTGCCAGAACGCGAAGCTCAGCCACGGCGAAACGCCCATGTCACGCCAGCGGTAGTCGACCCAGCCGAGGTCGCGCTGGTCGAAGTAGATGATGAACTGCGTGACGAAGATCGCGGCCAGCGGCGCGGCCACGACCAGCGCGCCGGTCCGGCCGAGCCGGATGCGCTGCCAGTAGAGGCCGAGCAGGCCGGTATAGAGCCCGGCGAAGGCGCCGACCGCGAGCGCCTCGTGCCCGTCCTTCACGAACGAGGAGAAACGCACGAACGTGAGCCGCTCGATGCCGACGGCAACACCGAACAGAATGCCGGCGCGCAGGGCCAGGATCGGCCAGCGCCGGTCGCCGACCGTATCCCGCAGCTGCGAAGCGACCGGCCAGAGCGCGAGCATCGAGAGCCCGAGCGCGCTCGAGAACCAGCGCCCGCCTTCAGGGTTGTGCTTGCGCGAGGCCAGTTCGGAAACGACCCGGTACATCCAGTCATAGGGCCCGTCGGGGAAGTGCCGCGCCGCCATCACGACACCCACCCAGAACGTCGCGAGGGCGAGCGCAAATGCCCAGGCCGCGATCGTCCAGCGCGTGCTCTGCCTCATGGTTTACTCGTCAGACGTTCGCAGCGTCGCAATCCAACCGTCCTCTCCGTCGCAGGCGGCCTCGACCTGCCAGGGGCGGCAGCACACGGGGCAGTCTTCGACGTATAACTGCGGGCTACCGCCGCCCTCGTCGATGACGAGTTCAACGGCCTCGCCGCAGTAGGGGCAGATCAGGGATTGCGGCTCGCTCATTGTTCGGCGGCCGCCAGAATGGACCGAAGCGTGGTCCGCATGTCTTCGTGGGTAGTCGCCCAGCCACTGACACTGATTCGCATGGCTTCCCGGCCGTGCCACCGGGACCCGCCGCACCAGCAGTCGCGGGCCCGCTGTAAGGCCGCGATGACCCGTTTCGTGCGATCGTCGTCCCCGAACGCCACCACGACCTGATTCAGCACGACGTCGTTCAGGACTTCGACACCGGCGATGGCGAGTTGCTCCGCGAGCCACTTGGCCTGGTCGCAGTTCCGATCGACGAGTTCCGCGAGCCCTTGGCGTCCAAGCGATTGCAGTGCTGCCCAGACATCGACGCCGCGTGCGCGGCGCGAGCCGTCGGGCGTGAGATTCGAGGCGTCGCGGCGATCGAGCAGGAGGTAGTTGCCACTGATCGACATCGACGCCCGCAACGCCTTGGAATGCCGAACGAACGCAATTCCGCAGTCGTAAGGCACGTTCAGCCACTTGTGTCCGTCGGTCGCCCACGAGTCCGCGCGCTCGTAACCGAGCATCAGGTAGCGGCGCCTTTCTGAGACCGCAGCCCACAAGCCGAATGCGCCGTCCACGTGCACCCACGCGCCGCCCGCATGGGCCCAGTCGATGATCGCAGGCGCTGGATCGAAGCTGCCTGTGTTCACATTGCCCGCCTGGATGCAGACGATCGTGGGGCCCATGATCGGCGGCAGCTTGTCCGCGCGCATGCGCCCCTGGTCGTCCGTCGGCACGCGCACGAGCTGGTTGCGGCCGAAGCCGAGCAGGGGAAGGATCTTGAAGATGATGCCGTGCGATTCCTCGCTGACGATGACCGTCACTTCGGGTGAGGCGCGGAGGCCCTGCTCTTCGACATTCCAGCCGATCCGGGCGAGCACCTCGTGCCGCGCCGCCGCAAGACAGGTCAGGTTCGCTGCCGTATCGCCCAGCACGTAGGCGGCTTCAGATTCGGCGGGCAGGCCGAGGATGCCTTTCAACCAGCGGAGCGACGCCTCGTCGAACAGCGCGGCCGCGGGCGAGCTGACGAAGCTGAAGCTGTTCTGGTCCCAGGCGGTCGCGAGCATGTGCGAGGCGACAGTGGCGGGGAGCGCCCCGCCCGTCACGAAGCCGAAGTAGCGGCCACCGGCGGAAGCGACGGTCGCGGGCGAACCGAATTCGTCGAGGAAGGCGAGGACCTCGGCGTCGGGGGTCGGCCCAGCAGGCATATCGCCGCGCAACGCGTGTCGCAAACGATCGACGTCTGCCTCGCGCGGGAACACGGGCCGCGAGTCGAGGGATTCGAGGTAGTTGGCGCCGCGGGTGGCGGCGTCGAGCATGAGTTGGCGCACTGAATCGCTCAAGTCTGCTCGATTCCTCTCAAGTTCCCCGTGAGAACCGCCACCAGATCGCCGCGGCGATTACCGCCGGCACGCCGAACACGACGAGGCCGATGGGCAATTCCTCAGCGACGGAGTACCCGGCCCGGCTGACGCCGATCCACAGGTTGATTGCAGCGGCTACGAGCCACACAGGCATGAACCACGCGGCTGCAGTCGCGGCCGCCGCCGCAGTTCCGCCGCCGAGCTGTCGTCCGATCAGGACGAAGAACGCGAGCAGGACCAGCCCGCCGCCGATGACCATGACTGTGTGCATGCGACCCCTCTGCCGCAGACACTATCACTGATAGGGTGTTTTCAGCTCCTCGCCACAGCCCCGGTAGCCTCGGCCGTTGAGCGTGACCGTCACCGTCGCTGCGAAGGGTCTCCCGCTCATGGCGTCATTGCAAGCGACCGGCACGATCTCGACGCGCAGGTCATTGGCCTCGGCCACGGCATGGTAGGTCCGCGTGCCCGTGCTCGAATCAAGGCTTACGCGGGCTGCCGGCGTTATGGCTGTGCCTTTGCCATAGTCGTAGGTGAAGCGCATTTCGGCGCCTTGGCGGATCTCCAGTTGCCAGCCGGGCTCCTGCCCGATCGCCCGGAAATCGCGATCGCGGACGAGCTCGAAGAAAACGCCATCCCAGGGCGCGAGCGCCCGATCGCGGTCGATCTCGAGCAGCCGTGCGCCGAGCGCATTCCAGGCGGCTCCGCCGCAGGTGATTTCCATCAGCCGGATCTGATTCCGCCCAGCGAGTGGCTTGAGGTTTCCGGGCGAAAGCTTGAACTCGCTTGCGAGGAAGGTTTCCGCCGGCACGCTGCGTGCGGCATAGCCGGGCTCATTGCAGCGATTGCCCAATGAGATCGCGGCGTTCGCGGCCAGCCGCACGGTTTCTCCGTAATGCGCTCGCGCCTGTTCGTCGCCGAGCGCGCTGACGCCCGGGCTGTGGTGTCCGACGATCGTCCAGATACCGGTGAGCGTCGGCATCGCAGCCGCGGCGGGCACGCGCGAGATCTGGTTTGTGGCGGGTGCTGCCGGTGCCTGCATTGCGACGAACCGAAGCGGCTCGGGCTTGCCGGCGACGAAGATCACGAGCGCCTGTCCGTCGGTCTCGAATCGCTCTGCACTGCGCAACGCCGTGAAGTACACGTCTTCCTGCCGCATCACCGCTTCCGGGCAGGCTTTGCGTGTCGAGGCAATTCCGCCGAACTGGATCATGTCGCCCCCGACAGTCACGACACCGTTGAAGCGATTGCAGGAACCGTTGCCGTTTGCGCGGCCCTCGGACGGAAATTCGAGCGTCGCCTGCTCGCGATCGAGGACGCCGGCGCCCGCGAGGTTTTCGAGTCGCCAGGCTGTGCCCCAGAGGGCGACGGTCGCGGGCGGGGCTTCGGCGCGCGTTGCGGCCTGAATCGTGTCCGGTGAAACCTGCTCGGCCGGAGCAAACAGGATTTCGACTGGCTCTCCGGGGCTCAGCATCCGGATGCGGAACGTTCGCCCGTCCAGGAAGAGGATATCGACGGGGTACTCCTGGCCCTCCTCGACGATCGTCAGGCGGCCGTCCCCGTAGCGCCAGCTTCCGAACGCCGGCTTCGCGTTGGGCGAGGCCATGACGAGCGTGCCGTCCGAAAGGAATACGCGGATGTCGCCCAGTGCCACCTGCTTCGACTCGGCGACTGTCCAGACGGTATTGACGAAGGAAGGTCTTGTTTCTGTGGGAGCCTTGGCTGCGATCGGCGCCGGCGTCGCGGCCGGTGTCGGCGCGGGTTTCGATTCCTTCGACCGCTCGCAGGCGGCGAGCACCAGCAGCGAAGCGACGAGCAACGCGATAGATCGAGTGGCCATTGGGACTCCTGGAACGCGGCGGGCCCGTAGCTAGCCTACTCAGCCGACCTCCAAAATCCCACCCGGCTTTGGAGGGGGTGCCAAATCCACCTCAAATACGCGAGGCTTACGGTCAGTGGAGCACCATATCCTCCTCACCAAGATCCAGCCCCCGCGTCCCCGGCCGGGTCTGATTGCCCGCGTGCGGCTGGAAAAACGCTTGGCGGATGCGCTCGCCGATCGACGACTGACACTGCTGTGTGCACCGGCGGGCTTCGGCAAGACCGCTGCGCTCACCCGCCAGATCGCTCAATTACCGAAAGGCACGGCCCTCGCCTGGGTCGCGGCCGACGAGGACGATGACCTGCATCGATTTCTTCAGAGCCTTTTCGCCGCCCTCGAGCCGTTCGACCTGCCGTGGCGGTCGGAACCGGACTCGCTTATCGCAGTAGCTGTCGACGAGCGCGCGGACCGGCGCGCGGCGGCGGCGGGACTTGTCAACGCGCTCAGCAGTAGCGAGGCGTCGCGCGGCCTCATCGTAGTGGATGACGCCCACCGCATCACGGATCGTGCGGTGTTTGAGTTCCTGGGTCTCGTGCTCGAGCGGCTGCCGACGCACTGGGGCCTCGTGATCGCGAGCCGCGTCGAGCCCGTGCTCCCGCTCACGAGGCTACGCGCGCGCGACGAGCTCGCCGAGTTCCGCCAAGCCGACCTCAGCTTTACGCAGGATGAGATCGAGGCGCTGCTCGCGGGCAGCGGCGATGCGCCAGACGCGAGGCAACTGCTCGCGCGCACGGGCGGTTGGCCGGCGGGCCTTCGGCTCGCGATCGGCGCCCACCAGCGCGGGCGCACGCCGATCGCACGTGCCATGGACCGTGACATGTTCGATTTCCTGACAGCGGAAGTGCTGGACGAGATGCCGTCTGAGCTGCGCGAGTTCGTGTTGCGCTGTTCGGTGTTGCCGCAACTCTCAGCCAAACGATGCGCGGCCGTCACAGGCGATGAACGGGCCGCGGAGCGGCTCGCGGAGATCGAACGACGGGGACTCTCGGTCTCTGTGCAAGAGGGGCCGGAGCCAGTGCTGACGCTCCATGACCTCGTGCGCGAGTTCCTGGAAGAGCGCCTGCGGCGCGAGCGTCCCGACGCCTACGCGGAACAACTGCGTCGCGCGGCGGTGACCGAACCGGATCCGGTGCGGCGCATGACCTTCTTGTTGCGGGCTGGCGACCTCGAGGAGGCAGAGCGCGCGCTCGAAGTCGCCGCAGAACCGTTGCTGGCCAACGGCGCGGCGGAGCCTTTGCTACACCTGATCGAGCAGTTCCCGCCGGTGCGTCGCGAATCCTCACCGATCCTCCTGGTGCTGCGCGGCGAGGCGGCGTGGGAGCGCTGGGAATGGCGCGACATGGCAGAGGCGATGCGCCGAGCGGGAGAGGGATTTGCCGCTGTGGGCGACCAGGCGCGCCTGCGGCGGACACAGGTGTTCGAAACCATGGCGCTGGTCGGCGGCGGCTTGATCCACCAATCGGTGGCGCGTCTTGAGGCGATCGACCTCACAGGTGCCGATGTCGAGACGCGCGCGCTCGCGCTCTCGCTGCGCACCTGGCACTCCATCGATTCAGGCGACTTCCGTCGCGTGGCCGACAGTTATATGGCGGCGCTCGAGCAGCTCGAGCACACCGATCGCCTGCGGCTCTGGGGCCACTGCCTTCAGCGCACGCTCTACGTCTGGTTCCCAGGCATGGCGCCGGTGATTTCGCGCATCGTGAACGGCGTGATGCGCCGAAGCGGCGACCGCGCGACACCGATGCGCGCCATCGCGCACGTGATGTCCGCGTGGCAGTCGCTGTGGCGCGGCGATGTTGCGCAGGCGCTCGAACGCATCGCACAGGCGGAGAGCGACGCGCGTTGGCTCGGCATGCCGGTGCGGGTCATCATGTTTCTCAATGTCGCGCGCGCGGTCGTGCATGCGGTGCGCGGCGAGCGAGAGCCGGTGCTCGGGGCGTTGAATACGATTTTCAACGCGTTCTCTGGCTTCGTCCCGTCCGGTCCCGTCGAGCAGCCGACGTCCATGCTGGGCCACTATCGCTTCCTGGCTGTGCGGCTGGCGGACACGCTCGGTGACGTCACGGTGCTCCGCGAGCAGGCGGCGCTGATTCCACCCACGCGGCAGATCAAGAATTACGTAATGATCGAGGCACCGCTCGCGACGGTCCCTGCGCGACTCGCTGCCCACGATGGCCGCCATACGGAGGCGGCGGCGATCTGGGAACGACTATTGGCGGACGAGGCGAAGCTCGACGTACTCGGCCTCGCGGAGGAATCGCGATTGCGTCATGCAGATGCGCTGTTGCACCTCAGCCGCCGTGCCGAAGCCGCGGCCACGCTGAAACCGCTCCTGAGGCGTGTCGCGGAGACAGGTGAGCTCGGAGGTGTGCTCCTCGCCGGCAGCGCCGCGCTAAATCGCGTCGCGGGCGCGCCTTGGCGCGAAGAGCTGCAATGGACCGAGCTTGCGATGCTCCGCGGCTGGGCGCAGCGCTATGGCGGGCCCATGGCGCCGGCTGAGTCCGCGGCGGCCGGCGGGCCGCTCTCGGCCCGCGAACTCGACGTACTCGGGCGCATCGCGGCCGGGGAGAGCAACAAGCTGATCGCCCGGGCACTCGACCTCTCGCCGCACACGGTCAAGCGGCACGTCGCCAACATTCTGGAAAAACTGGAGATTTCCTCGCGCAGGCAGGCGGCCGACTGGTACCGCAAGAACCGCTCGATGGCTCGTTGATGGCCCGCTGACTGGCTCCGCGCGGGCCATGTGGCCGCGCCGGGTCGCGCGCAGCATCTCGGCCTATGAAGACCGGGGCTGCCACCGCCGTTCTTGCTGCCGCGATCACCTGCGCGGCCGGGCTCGCACTCGCGACGTCCGCGCATGAACCGCTGCCAGAGCGCCTGACCGACACCGGACTTTTTGTCGCCGACTCTTTGGATGCCGTGCGTACTGGGGTGCAGTCGTTCACGCCGCAGTACCCGCTCTGGTCCGACGGCGCGACGAAGCGGCGCTGGATCTCGCTGCCGCCGGGCGGCGCCATCGACGGCTCGCGCCCGGCAGCGTGGGATTTTCCGGTCGGCACGAAATTCTGGAAGGAATTTTCGGTCGCAGGCCGCCGCGTCGAGACGCGCCTGATCGAGCGGCTTGCGGACGGTGGCTGGCGCTTCGCAGCCTACGTCTGGAACGAGAACAGACGGAAGCGACGCTCGCGCCAGCCGACGGCATTCCGTCGCTCCCGCTTCCCGGCGGCGGCCGCTACACGATTCCGTCCGAGGCCGATTGCCGCGCCTGCCATGAGGGCGCGGCCTCACCGATTCTCGGATTCACAGCGCTGCAGCTCTCGTCCGACCGCGACCCGCTCGCGCCGCATGCCGAGCCGATGCGCGCCGGCGACGCCGAATTGCGCGCGCTCGCGCGCGAGGGTCGCCTGCACGGTCTGCCGCAAACGCTGTTCGACACGCCGCCGCGCATCGCAGCGCCGACGCCCGCGGGGCGCGCGGCGCTCGGTTATCTGCAACGCCAACTGCGGCCACTGCCACGCGGATTCGAAGCTGACGGGCGCCGCGGTGCCGGTCGAGTTGCAGCTTCGCGCTGGACCCGGCGGATCCGGCCGCCGGCGAACGCGTGATTCGCACCGCTGATCGCCAGCGAGAGCCGCTATCGCGCCGCAGGGCGCTGCGGATCGCGCGGCTCGTCGTGCCGGGCAACGCGCAGGCGGGAACGCTTCTTGCGCGCATGCGCTCGCGCGATCCGCGCATCCAGATGCCGCCGCTCGGCACGTGCCAAACCCGATGTCGAGGCCATCGCGCTGATCGAGCGCTGGATCGAACAGGACATCGAACGAACCACTCAGGAGAGAAGCACCATGAACCGTTCACTACCATGCGATCGCACCGCTCTTGGCAGCGTCGCTCGTGCTTGCGCGCTCGTCGCTCGCGCACGCCGAGGAATCCGCCGTCGCACGCAGGACGCCGCGCAGGTCGCGCGCGGCAAATACCTTGTCACGACTCCCGGCTGCAACGATTGCCACACGCCGCTGAAGCTGGGCCGAACGGCCCCGAGCCCGACCTCGAGCCGCATGCTCTCGGGCCACCCCGAGCAGCTCGTGATGCCGCCGGCGCCGAAGCTGCCCGAAGGACCGTGGCTGATCGTCGGTTGCCGCCACGACCACCGCCTGGTCCGGCCCCTGGGGCGTGAGCTTCACGGCGAACCTGACGCCCGATCCGGACACGGGGCTCGGCCGTTGGACCTTCCAGAACTTCAAGGACACGATCCGCACCGGCCGGCACATGGGCCGCGGGCGGCCGATCCTGCCGCCGATGCCAATCCCGATGTACAAGCACCTGAACGACGAGGACCTCGAGGCGATCTTCGCCTACCTCCGGTCCATCCCGCCGTGAAAAACCGTGTGCCCGAGCCGCTGCCGCCACCGGCAGCGCTCGCGGCCCAGTAACGATTTCCCAAGGAGAACACGATGCCGAGTAAGCCTGTCATTGCCGTCATCGGCGCCACCGGCGCCCAGGGCGGCGGCCTCGCGCGCGCGATCCTCAACAATCCCGCGAAGCGCTTCGCCGTGCGCGCGCTTACGCGCAAGGTCGACGGTGTCGCTGCGCGCGCGCTTGCCACACAGGGCGCAGAAGCTGGTCGCGGCCGACCTCGACGACGAAAACTCGCTCGCCCGCGCGTTCACGGGCGCGCAGGGCGTCTTTGCCGTGACCAATTTCTGGGAGCACATGTCGCCGGAGCGCGAACTTGCGCAGGCGGGCAACATCGCACGCGCCGCGAAGAAAGCGGGCATCGCGCACATACTCTGGTCCACACTCGAAGACACGCGCAAGTACGTACCACTCACGGATTCGCGTATGCCGACACTGATGGGCCGCTACAAGGTGCCGCACTTCGACGCCAAGGGCGAGGCCGACGCGCTGTTCGCGGGACTGCCCGTGACGTATCTGCGCACAGTCTTCTACTGGGACAACTTGATCTACTTCGGTATGGGCCCGCGCCGAGACGCCGACGGCAAGCTCGTATTCGTGCTGCCGATGGGCGACCGGAAGCTCCCAGGTATCGCGGCGTCGGATATCGGACCGACTGCCCTCGCGCTTTTCGCGCGCGGCGAGGAGACGATTAGCCAGACCTTCGGCATTGCCGGCGAGCACCTGAGCGGCGCGGAGATGGCGGCGGCGCTTTCACGCTCACTCGGAGAGCCGGTGAAGCACTACGCAATGCCCTTTGGCGATTACGCGAAGCTCGGCTTCGCGGGTGCCGAGGATCTCGCCAACATGTTCCACTTCAATCACGACTTCGAGGCGGAATACTGCGCCTCAAGGCCGGTCGCGAAGACGCACGAGCTGTATCCGGGGCTTCAGAGTTTCCGGCAGTGGCTTGAGCGGAATGTGCAGAAGGTACCGGTGCCGGAAGCGGCGTAAGTGGGGATAATGCGGGACGGAGGCAATATCATGCCGTCTGTAGTCGTCACCGGCGCGAATCGCGGCCTCGGCCTCGAGTTCGCGCGCCAGTACGCCGCCGACGAATGGCGGGTTTTCGCGGCCTGCCGGGCGCCGGACGCCGCAAAAGAACTGCAACAACTCGCATCCAAGAGCGGCGGGCGCATCCGCGTTCTCGAGCTGGACGTGACGGATACGACGAGCGTCCGGGCGGCAGCCGCCGGGCTGAAAGGCGAACCCATCGACCTGCTGCTGAACAACGCCGGCGTCGGCAGCCCGCGCAACCAGCAACTCGGCAATCTCGACTACGCGGCCTGGACCCGGGTGCTCGACGCCAACACGCTGGGACCCATGCGCGTCGTCGAGGCGTTCGTCGACAACGTCGCGCGCGGCGGGCAGAAACGAATCGTCACAATTACGAGCGCGATGGGATCGATCGAGGACAACACCTCGGGTGGCTCCTACGCGTATCGCAGCTCCAAGGCGGCCGTGAACATCGTCGTGAAGAGTCTCTCGATCGATCTCGCATCGCGCGGGATCACCTGCATCGTGATGCACCCGGGCTGGGTGCGGACGGACATGGGCGGGCAGGGCGGAAAACTTTCACCGACGGAGAGCATCCAGTCCCTGCGCTCCGTCATCGCGAAGCTGCGGCCGGAGGATTCCGGCAAGTTCCTGAACTACAACGGCGAGTCCTTTCCCTGGTAGGCCATGCCTGGGACGATTCATCGCTACACGGCATTTACGACAACCGCGAAGGGCGGGAATCCCGCGGGCGTTTGGATCGGAGATGAGCTGCCTCCCATCGCCGAGATGCAGCGCATCGCCGCCGAGGTCGGCTATTCAGAAACAGCTTTCCTGGCGTCGACATCCGGGTTCACCCGCACGGTGCGCTACTACAGTCCGGCGAAGGAAATCGATTTCTGTGGGCATGCGACCATCGCGTCGGGCGTCGTGCTGGGGCAAAGCTGTGGAGCTGGCGAATATCGATTCGCCACGAACGTCGGCGATGTGCCCGTTACCGTGCGGCAGCGGAAGGGACAATGGGAAGCGGCGCTGACTTCCGTGACGCCTCGTCACGAGCCGGCGCCGGCCCATTTATTGCGGGATGCGCTGGCGGCGCTGCGATGGAACGAGAGCAATCTCGATCCATCAATCCCGCCGGTCCGTGCGTTCGGCGGAATCTGGCACCTGGTCATCGCGGTCCAGACAGCGGAACGCCTCGCAGCGCTCGATTACGATTTCGATCGCCTCAAGTCGCTCATGCTGGCAGATGAACTGACCACGCTGCAGCTCGTCTGGCGTGAGCGGCCGAGCCTCTTTCACTCGCGAAATCCTTTCCCTGTCGGCGGCGTCGTCGAAGACCCGGCCACCGGTGCGGGTGCCGCGGCGCTCGGCGGCTACCTGCGCGACGCCGGCCTGATCACGGCGCCGGCCTCGATCGTCATCCTGCAGGGCGAAACTATGGGGCGGTCGAGTCGCCTCGAAGTGAAAATTCCGGCGGCTGGCGGGATCGTCGTCAGCGGCAACGCCGTGCCGATGGAGGCGTGAGGCATTCAAGGTGAGGGACGGGCGGTTGGCGGAATGCTGGGTAGAAAGGGAAGCACCGAAATATCAGGCTTCATGACGACGGACCTCAGGCAGGTAATTGTCGAGTCGCGGGCGGACTCACCGTCCGGCGACCCGAAGAACTTCGCGGGAAGTTCCGCGAGCGCCAGGTGCAGCCCACTGCGCGCAGACTCGGCGAATAGCGCTCGGGCACCTTCGGAAGACTCGGCTGCAGTTTTAGCCTTCAGTGTCCACACCACGATGTCGAGATCCGGCGCGAACGCCGGCACGAATCGCTCGTCCTTCGTCAGGTCGTCGTAGAGCGCCAACGCCCCTGTGCGGCAGGCATCGAGCATCTGAGCAAACTCCCCGCCGCACACCAGCGGCAACAATCGCTGCGTCGCCCACAGGGCGACCGCCGCGGCCCCGGGTCGCGAGCACTCCAGGCTGATCTCGCCAAGGTGCAGTTCCCGGGAACTGAAATAGGTATACGGGGAATCGTGCTTGTAGAACCTGCCGTCGCCCGGATCGCGAAACAGCACGCATCCGCAGCCATAAGGCTGCAGCCCATGCTTGTGCGGATCGATGACGATGGAATCAACCCCGCCGAGGCGGTCGAAGGCCGCTCGCGCCGGTGGCGCGAGATTCGAGGCGAGCGTGTAGTAGCCGCCATACGCGCAGTCTGCATGCAGCCGGAAGCCATATCGCTCGCGTAACGACAGGATGTCTGGCAGCGGATCGACGGATCCGGTCGCCGTCGTGCCGAGGGTTGAGACGACCGTCCCGATGCCGCCGCGCTTCAACCGATCCTCCAGTGCATTCAGGTCCATCCGCCCGAATCGGTCCGTCGGCACGCTTTCGAACTGCAGCTTCAGCACGCTGCTGATGCGGCCGTGAGTGTAATGCGCCTGGTCGGAGGCGAGGATCACGCCGCCGGGTCGCAGCTGCCCCGCGATCCAGAGCGCCTCGAGATTCGCCATCGTTCCGCCGCCGGTCAGGTGACCGAGATGCGTCTCCCATCCGAACATCCGGGCGATTTCCGTGACCGCTTCCTTCTCCATCTGCGAACTCGCGCGCCCGCCGTCGAGCGCATGGTTGTTCGGGTTGATGTACATCGCGAGCGCGTAGGCGAGCCGCGCCATCGGATGCGGCGGTTTCAGCATCTGCCCGGCGTACTGCGGGTGAAAGTACGGGAAGTTGTCGTGCATTCGCGAAGCGGTTTCGAGCAGCACCTTGCGCATCGCGGCCGGATCGGCGTGCGGCGGATCGTAAGCGGGCAGGGAAGAAAAGCCCGCTTCCATGCGTTCGACGGCCTCGCGCAACAGTGCGAGTGAGTCCTTGTCGAACTGGAACGAACCGCCCTTCACTGATTGCGCCGCTGCACTTCTTCCTGCAACTGCTGATTCCTGTCCTGGTAGTCGCGGAACAACTTGGCGAACTCCACTTCCGAGCCCGCGAAATAGCCGATCTGGCGGACGCGGACCTGGCCGCCTTCCTCGAACATCTGGCGCGTGATCCACGCGGGATGTGCCGGGTGATCCTTGGTCGTGAAGATGTAGAAAGTCCGCGCGCGCATGTCCGAAAAGGCGATGAGATTCATCCCCTTCAGGACTTCTGCCGTCGGTTCAAGAGCCTGCCGGACCTGCGCGGCGTAGTTCTTCCATTGTTCGACGGTGATCATGGGCGTGGGATAGGGCTGGAATTCCTGGGCACACGCGGGCGCTGCCGGCCCAAGGGCCACGGCCAGGCACAGGACGGCGCGCGAAATGGAGTTTTTCTTTCTGCACATGGTCATTTTGCGAATTCTAGGTCAATCGATGGCCCTTGGCACAAGCCCCGATGAGCTTCCGTAACCGCTGGTCATGTGTCTCGGGCTTCCTGGCGCTGATGATCCACCAGGTGATCGTTTGCCGGTAGCCCGGCGGTAGTGCGTTGTAGAACTTCCACGCCGAGGTGCTCTGCCTGAAAACCTTGAGGTCCTGCGGCGAGAGCTTCGCCTTCGTTCGCTGTTCGTACGCCGCCCGCCCGGACCTGGACTTTGTCCTTGCGCCGAATGCCTTGAGACCCGGAGCCTTCATGCGGCCTGCCGCTTTGAGCACGCCGACGCGGCGAATGTTGATGTTGCTCCAGTGTGAACCGGACCTGCGCGGCGTAAAGCGGATCTTGTAGCGCTGACCGTCGATGCGATTCCGGACGCCGTCGATCCAGCCGACACAGAGTGCTTCGTCTACGGACTCCGGCCAGCTGATGCTCGCCACCCCCGTGTCCTTCTTCATGAAGCCGACGACGAGAACCGTCTCGGTACCTGCATTTTTCGAGAACCAGCGCCGGAGTGCCGCCGCGTTCTCGAAGTAGAGCGGTTCCAGCGGCGTCGTCATGGCCTGCGTCGCGGTTCGCCCTATTTCTGGGCGACTTCCCGATAGTACTCGGGATACAGGCGCTTGAGATCCCGGATCTTGGGCAGGTCGTTGAACACGACGTAAGGATTGTTCGGGTTCTTTGCGATGAAATCCTGGTGGTAGCTTTCCGCCGGATAGAAACCCTTCAGTGGATCCACGCGCGTGACGATCTCACGCGCGGAACTTGCCGGACTTGTCGAGCTCCTTGATGTACGAGTGCGCGAGGTCGCGCTCGGCGTCGCTTGCGTAGAAGATGGCCGAGCGGTACTGCGGCCCGGTGTCCGGACCCTGGCGGTTGAGTTGCGTCGGATCGTGCGCCACCGAGAAAAAGATCCGGAGGATCTCGGCATAGGACACTTCTTTCGCGTCGTAGGTGATCTGCACCGCCTCGGCATGTCCGGTGAGCCCGGTGCCGACGGCCGGATAGTTCGCAGTCTTCTTTTCGCCGCCGGCATAGCCGGAAACGCACCTTGCGTGACGCCGCGCACGCGTTCGAACACCGCTTCGACGCCCCAGAAGCAGCCGCCGGCGAGCACGGCGGTCTGCGTCGCGTCGGCCGGCTTTGCGGGGGTGGCGGCACCGCAAAGCAGGGGCAGCGCGAGCAGCATGTCAGCGAAGAGTATCCGCATGTCAGGCACCTCGTGGGACGAACTTCAGGGCCACGGAGTTCATGCAGTAGCGCAATCCGGTCGGCCGCGGCCCGTCGCCGAAGACATGCCCGAGATGCGCGTCGCAACGGGCACAACCGGTTTCCGCTCCCAGCAGGCCGGTCCGGCTGCCGGACCTCTCGAGGACATTGAAGCGCGAAATCGGCTGCCAGAAGCTCGGCCAGCCGGTGCCGGAGTCGTATTTCGTCTTCGAATCGAAGAGCGCGGTGTCGCAGCAGATGCAGCGGTACAGGCCGTCGCCGGTCTCCTTGTCGTACTGTCCCGAGAATGGCCGCTCGGTCCCGGACTGCCGCGTCACGACATAGGAGTCGCGTGGCAGCTGCTCGCGCCATTCCTCATCTGACTTGATGACGCGCGCGACGGTCGCCTGGCCTTCGCTCGCGCCGGCGGCCGAGAAATTCTCGATGGTCACGGTCGCGTTGCGCGCGGGCTTGGGCGGGGTTGCACCGACCGCCGCTCGATTGTCGCAGGCCAGGCAGGCGGTGGCGGCCAGGGAATTCAGCAGAAAGTTGCCGGCGTGACTTCGGGTCTCATGTCATCGGGTTCCTGAGGTCAACCGAAGGTGAATGCGAACGCCTGCGCGCCGGCGTCCAGGAATTCGATGGTGAACGTCCGATCGCGCACCGGTCCGGACTGGCGGATCAGCTGATACAGACGCTGTCCAGTGACGACCCCTTCGCCGTTGGCATCGAGATCCATGCCGCGGTCTGGCCCGGGATTCTCGCCGTCGAGGGTCACCCGGAAGCGGACGGGCTTGCCGGCATTCGCCGACCCGAGCACGAGGTGCAGGTCGCGCGCGTGGAAGCGGATCGCGATCTTGCCGCCCGGCGCATCGAGCACCGCGTCTTCCGGGCCGACGGTCCACGGACCGGCGAGTGCCCATTGATTGCGTTGCAATGTGCCCGGCGCGGCATAGATCTCTCGACTGGTCGCGCGCGAAGCCGCCCGGCGAGCTGAACTCCTTGGCGCGGCTGTAACCGACATAGGTCTCGGGCGATGCGACATTGTCGAAATCCGCCGCGCTCTGGACGCCGTCCGCCCGGACGTCGCTCGCGCGGCGGCGGCAGGTCCTGCTGGCCGGCGTCCGTGAGCAGGCGGCGGATCAGCCGCTCGGACTCGTCGTACTTGCCCTCGCCGAAATGCTGGCCGCGGATGAGACCATTGGCGTCGATGAAGTAGTGCGCGGGCCAGTAGCGATTCCTGAAAGCGCGCCAGATCGCGTAATCGTTGTCGAGGGCGACCGGATAGCTCACGCCGAGGTCCTCGCGCGGCGCGGCGCACATTGCCCTGATCCTTCTCGAACGCGAACTCGGGCGTGTGCACGCCGATGACGACCAGCCCGTGATCCTTGTAACGCTCGTGCCAGGCCTTGACGTAGGGCATCGCGCGCAGGCAGTTGATGCAGGAGTAGGTCCAGAAATCGATCAGCACGACCTTGCCGCGCAGGCCCGGCGTGCGTGAGCGGCGGCGAGTTGAGCCAGGCGCTCGCGCCGTCGAGCGGCGGAAACCAGCCGAGGACGGGGAGTTCGGCATCCGGCTTGTCGGCGTCGGTCGTCGTGCTGAGCGGACCCCTGGGCTTCTGCGCTGCCCGGCAAGCGCGTCGAGCAACGCCTGCTCGATGCGATTCGTGTTGTTGGACGAAAGGCGTGTCAACACGCCCGTGTCCCAGCCGAGCGCGATGGCGACGACTGCGACGAGCACGGCGACGCCGAGACCCCGGCGGATCCACTCACCCGCACCGAGCGACTGCTTGAGCGCGGCGAACACACGGCCGCCGATGAGGACCGCAACGGCGAGCGAAACGACCGCGCCGAGCGCATAGGCAAACAGCAGGATCGTCGTCTGCGTGCTCGGTCCGCTGAGCGCGGCGCCCGTAAGAATGAGTCCGAGGATCGGCCCCGCGCAGGGCGCCCACAGAAAGCCCATCGCGACGCCGAGCAGCGCGGATTGCAGCACGAGCGGCGTGCCGCGCTGTTGCCGGCGGATTGCACGAGGCGATTGCCGAACGCGACGAAAGGGCGGGTGAAGAAATCGGCCGCGCGTCTCGAGAGCAGCGTGATCCCGAGCAACGCGAGCACGATCAGCGCGACGGTGCGACCGAAGGAATTGAGTTGCACGGCCCAGCCGCCGCCGACGGCCGCAAGCGTCGCGATGCCGGCAAAGGTCAGCGCCATGCCCAGCAGCAACGGCAGCGTGCTTCTCGCGAACGGCTGGTCGCTGCGGGCGAATGCGAATGGCAAGACCGGGAGGACGCAGGGGCTGAGGATCGTCAGCACTCCACCCAGAAATGCCAGGAAAGCCAGGAGCATCGCTAATTCCTTGCTGGGGCGTGAAACCGCCTCAGGGAGTAGACATGCCGGCGAGGCGTTTTATTTCAACTTCCGCGCCGGTTATCTGCCACGTAAGACCGGTCGATCTCGGCAATGTTTCGCGTGCCTGCCTGACGCATGGTGGTGAGCAGCTCGTTTCGCAAGATGTCGAGGACCTTTTCGACGCCTTCCTGCCCGAACGACGCCAGGCCCCAGATGTACGGTCGCCCGATGGCGACCGCATCGGCGCCGAGGGCGAGGGCCTTGAAGATGTCCGATCCGCGACGAATGCCGCCGTCGACGAGCACCGGCACGCGGCCCTGGACACCCTCGGCCACTTCCACCAGGCTGTCGATCGACGCGCGGCCGCTGTCTTCGGCGCGCCCGCCGTGATTCGAAACGATCAGGCCGTCCACGCCGTGCTCGACGGCGAGTTCCGCGTCTTCGCGCGTGACGATGCCTTTCACGACGAGTTTCCGCGGCCAGATTCCCGCGAAGCCGCTTCAGGTAGTCCCAGCTCATGGCGATCGGCGTCAGGTCGGTGACCGCCGAAATGTCGAGGCCGGCGAACATCGGTTTGCCGGTGATGAAGCCGCTGAGCCGGGTCCGGCTGGTCGTATGGCAGGCCGTGCAGTCGCGCGAATCGCGCGGGATCGCGCGCGCGAGCGTCAGGCGGTTGGAGCCGCCCTGCAGGTCCACCGTCAGCACGAGCACCGGACAGCCCGCTGCTTCCGCGCGGCGCACGAGTCCCTGCGTCACGCCCATTGATCGGTCGGGTAGAGCTGATACCAGATCGGCGCGCCGCGCGCCGCGGTGACGTCTTCGACACCCGTGGATGAAACCGTGGACAGGATCTGGAGATGTTTCTTCGACTTCGCTGCGCGGGCCGTCGCGAGTTCGGCGTCCGGATGAAACGCGCGCTGGCTGCCGACCGGATCGATGACGATCGGCGAGTCCCAGGTCGTGCCGAAGAGATTCACCGACATGTCGATCCTGCTCAGATCGACAAGCCGCCGGACTCGCAGGCCGTAATTCGCAAAGCCCGCGGTATTGGCGTGAAGCGTCGCATCGCCGTCTACGCCCGTCGCCAGATAACCGAAATGCGCGGGCGGCAGCCGCTCGCGGGCGAGGCGTTCGAAGTCGAAGACGTCGAGTGCCTTGTCGGCGGAGGTGATGAGGCTGTCCGCATCCTGGCCGAATGCCCTGATCGCCGGCGCCAGTCCGGCGAGTGCCGGAACTGCGAGCATGGTTTGCAGGACGCGCCTGCGAGTTTGATGGCTCGTGATCAAGACTTATCCCCCGGGTGAACATGCATAGAATACCCGGCAATCTCACGGGAAACCCTCATGACACATTCATCCGCATGGTTGCTTTTACTTGTCGCCGGAATTCTGGAGATCATCTGGGCTATCAGCATGAAGGCGTCAGGCGGCTTCACGCGATGGCATTACACGGCGCTGACGATCGTGGCAGCCTGGTCGAGTTTCGTGCTCCTCGGCCTCTCGCTGAAAGCACTCCCGGTCGGAACGGCGTACGCGGTCTGGACAGGCATCGGAGCCGTCGGGACGGCCATTCTGGGAATGGCGATCTTCCATGAGCCGGCAACCTTTTCGAGATTCGCTTTCATCGCGCTCATTGTCGGCGGCATTTTCGGCCTGAAACTCACCAGCAGTCATTGACGGGCAATACGGGACTTCATCAGGCGGCAGCCACCGCTTCGACTTCGAGTTTCCACCGCGGCTCGAGCAGCTGGCAGCAGATGACGGTCAGCGCCGGTCGGTGTGAGCCGAGGTATTTCATCCGCATTCTCACATTGGCCTCGTCGTATTTCGGATCCGCCAGATAGAAGCGGAGCGACACGAGGCAACTCAGGTCCATTCCCGCGTCTTTCAGGATGGTCTGGAGGTGGGTCCAGATCAGCTCGGCCTGACCTTCGAAGGATTCTGGCATCGTCTTGCCGTCGGATTCGTATCCATTCAGGCCACTGATGAAGAGCATTCGCGAGCCAGTCGCGACCTCCATGGCGTGGCTGTATGCGCGGTACGGCGGAAACACGCCAGCGGGATTGTGCGAAACGAGCGGCACGAGGATGTTGACCTAAGGTATGACGGCCAGGAACAGAAATACCGCAAACAAGACCAGGTGCACCGCGCCTTGCAGCACCGTCGCGCGGCCGCGGGACAAGGTCATCGCGGAGATCAGGAGTGTCAACGCAAGCAGCGCGATCTCCTTCGTCGGCAGGCCGAGTTCGAGCGGCAGGCGCAGGATCAGGGAAAGGGCCGCGACGACCGGGATCGTGAGGCCAATGGTTGCGAGTGCGGACCCGAGCGCGAGGTTGAAGCTCGTCTGCATGCGGTTGCGGAGCGCCGCGCGCGCCGCCGCGAGCGTTTCCGGCAGCAGGACCATGAGCGCGATCGAGATTCCTACGACGGTGTGCGGCACGGAGGCGGTTTCGACGGCGACTCCGATGATCGGCGAAAGGGTCTTGGCGAGCCCGACGACGGCCACGAGTGAAATCATCAGCAATGCAACGCTGGTTCGCATCGCGGTCGATGAGGGCATTTCGACCTGCGGCTCGTCGTTGCCGGCTGTCTCGATCGGCAGAAAATATTCCCGATGCCGCACGGTTTGCACGAAGACGAAGACGCCGTACAGGGTGAGCGACACGACGCCGACAAAGATCAGTTGCGGAGACGACAAGGTCGGCCCGGGGGTCGTCAGCGTGAACGTCGGTAACACGAGAACCAGGATGGCCAATGTCGCCAGCACCGAGAGCACCGGATTCGTGCCTTCGACCCGGAATTCGAGCACGCGATGGCGCAAGGCCCCGAGCAGGAGGCAGAGGCCGACGACGCCATTGCAGATGATCATCACGGTGGCGTAGACCGTGTCGCGGGCAAGCGCGCTCGTGGCTTCACCGCCCGAGAGCATGAGCGCGACGATCAGCGAGGCCTCGATGACGGTAACCGCGAGGGCGAGCACCAGCGTGCCGAAGGGCTCGCCGACCCGAAGGGCGATGACCTCGGCATGGTGCACGGCGGAAAAAACCGCGGCGACCAGCGCGATGACGACGAAGGAGAGCGGAATCCAGCCGAGAGTGCGTTCCCAGACCACCGCCAGCATGATGCAGCCGGCGATCGGCAGGGCAATAGACCAGAGCGGTGTGCCGAAAAGTGTCCTGTGGTGCATCCCGATCTCAGGCTTCGGGGCTGTCGGTGTCATCCGCCCCGCGGCCCATCTTTGCCCGGGCACTGGCTGCGAGCTTTGCATAGCGGGCACGAAACGCGTCGAGCTCCGCCTGGTCGAGTTCCTCGATATCCATCAGCGCATTGTGTCCGCGAGTGACACGGATCAGTTCGTCCAGCTTGACCTGGATCGCCGAGGTGTCGCGGTTCTGCGTGTTCTGGATCAGGAACACCATCAGGAAAGTAACGATGGTCGTGCCGGTATTGATGACGAGCTGCCAGGTCGCGCTGAAGCCGAGAATCGGGCCGGTGATCCCCCAGACAATGATTGTGCCAGCGGCCAGCCCAAAAGCCGCCGGACTACCGCTCAGCTGTGCCGTTCTCTTGGCGAATCGCGTGAACCAGGAGATCTTCTTTTTCATCGGAACCTTTCCTTGGGGCGCCTCGCGCCCGCTCGCCTTGTCTGTTTACGGGCCTTCCACGAGGCCGCCTTCGATAGCCTTTTGCTGATTCTGGAAGACGGCCATCGCCGTTCGCATCGGCAGGAATCCCAGCTTCTTGTAGAAGCCTTCCTTGCCCGGATTGGCGTACAGGATGATTTTGCGGTGGCCCGCTGACTGTTCCTTGAGCTTCAGGATGACGGCCTTGCCGAGGCCGCGGCCCTGGTAGTCGGGGTGAATCGCGACATCGCAGAGGTAGGAGCAGTCGATGCCGTCTGCCACGGCGCGCCCCACACCGACAAGCGTGTCGCCGTCGAACACGAAGCACTTGTACATGCTGTTTCCAAAACAGGTTTTCAGGTCTTCTGCGTTCTTGTCACCGAGCGGCGCGATGCGGTAGAGCCCCGAGAGATCGCTCCAGTCGATTCCGGCGTCATCGAACTGCCAGCGCATGGCTATTGGGACCTGGAGTGCTTCTCGGTGGCCAGCGTTCCGATCTTGCGCCCCATCGCCGTGCCGACTTCCGCCGAATTGCGGTAGTGCACGCCGTCGTAGATGCGCGCGAGGGAGACTTCCCGAATGAAGTCTTCAGTGGCCTTCCAGCTCCGTTTCGAGCCTTCGACCAGATAGCTCGTCGTCGTCAACACCGGCGTCGGCCCGTCCCCGATCTCCGCTTGAAGCACGGTGCCGACGGTCGCGGCAATAATGCAGTGCGCACAGGGATATTCGGGATGCATTGGAGTTTCGATCAACGGAGACCAGTCGGCATCGCGCTCGGTTGCGTCGCTCCGGTCCCTGTCGCCATTGCGAATCGCGGTAATCGGCCGCCAGAAGCCGTAGTAATACTTGGCGTCGAACACGGCGATGACTGCGTCGTCCATGGCCTGCGTCACGACGGCATACAGGCGGGCGTTTTGCGCGACGTCACGTCCGGGCTGATCGGCGACGGAGCGCACGATGCCGTAATAGATCGAAGGCAACGATGCTTCCCAGAAGCGCGCAATCTCCGTCTGGTCCGCGGTTCGGGTCGATCCTTCCTTCGCACCGAGCGATTTCACTTCGTTGTAATCGCGCGCCCAACGCTCGCTATCGAGCGCAGGCGGCGGGCCCGGGCGGAACTGTGACGGGCTCGCGAGCATCCAGGGTTTGCGACTCGGCCACTGGGGCACTGCGGGAATCGTGGTCGGAACGTAGACGCCTGCCGCGGTTACCGGTCGATAGCTATCGGGTGTCATGGCGCCGTCGTCGGCGCGCTGCTCGAGAACCTCCGCCGCGGCCATCTCGCCAGCGGCGATGCCGACGTCCTTCGCGGTACCGGCCTTGATCGAAGCAATCGCCTTCTGGTAGGCGGTCTCGATCGCATTGTTCTGTGCAGGCACGAGTGCGGTCAACGCCGCGCGATTCGCCGCTGCAATTGCGGCCTCTCTGGAAGCATCGGGCGATGTCTCGACGGCTTCGTGCACCGCGGTCTGGACGATCGCCATCATCCGATTGGTGACAGGCGTCCCGAGCTTGGCGGCGGCAACAATTTCAGCCGCCATCGCATTCCACTCGGTCACGACGTCGGCACTTGTGGGCAGGCTGAGAGAGCAGAGGGCTGCCATCAATGAAACAGCGAGATGTTGGCGTCCGCAGAAGAAATTCATGATTTTGCCTCCTTGTAAACCGCGGCCCCCGCAATGGCCGCTATGGTCGAGGCGAGGAGCTGATAGCCGGCTGCCGCCAGCCACAACTCGGCGCTGAAGAAACCGAGCGGGATGAATTGCACTGGCCCGGTCAGGGAGTACGCAAACCAGGCGACGACACCCGCCCAGACGGCCGTCATCGGGCCGGCGCCCAGTCGCGGTCGCAACAGCACGTAAACGAAGAGCGTGATGAGACCGCGCCCGAGCTCGAAGATGACAAAATAGATCATGGTCCAGCCGGCGTGCTCCCGGATGCTGGCGCCGAGCGTCGCGATGAGCTCTTGCCACTGGTCATTGATCAGTCGTTGATGCAGAAAGCCATCGCTCACGAACAGGATGGCGGCGGCGATCAATGCGCCCAGCAGGAGCCGCGGCCAGTTAATGCCTCGCATGCTCATTCCCCTTTCCTGATTCCAGGCACGATGAATCCGCCGATCAGCTGGTCCGCCCAGCGGCCCCAGATGCCGCCCTGCAGGTAATTGCCGCCGGTGAAGACCGCGGCAAGTTGGAGTTCCGGCACGACGATTAGAATCTGGCCGCCGTTGCCGGTCGCGGCATAGGTCGCGTAACGGCGCTCGCCCGCACGCAGGCCATTGTCATGCCAGGCGAGGGCATCCTGGCCTTCGAAATACGAGTTCTGGAAATCCTCGACGGACAGGCCGGTCGTCTCCGGCGTAATCCGGATGCGCGGCGCGGTCGATTCCTTCACCCACGCGGCGTCCACGATCCGTTGCTCCTTCCAGACACCGCCGTCGAGGTAGACCTGGCCGATCTTCAGCAGGTCACGCGGCCGAAGGAATGCGCCGCCACCCAGGTAGCCCTCGTCGTTCGGCATCAGGTTCCAGTGCCATTCGCCGAACTGGAGCGGGCGCGCAATCTCCTGTTCGAAGAGTTCGGGCAGCCAGATGCCCGTCGCGGCGGTCAGGGCGCCGCCGGCGAGGTTGATGTTGGCCGAGCAGTAGGCATAGCGCTTGCCCGGGTCGTTCGCCATCGGCAGGTCGAGCGTGTATTTCCACCAGTCTGGCTGGGCCGCCTGCGTCTGCATCGTGTTTTCGTTGCCGGGAGAGGCATCGTCGTTGTCGTCGCAGGCGAGGCCGGCGGAATGCGTCAGGAGATGCGCGAGCGTGATTTGGGCCTTGCGCGGATCGGGGTTGGCGAAAGGACCGCGCGCGGACAGAAGCGAATAGACCTTTGAGTCGGGTCCGATCTTCGGGCCGTCCCTGCATCGCGGCGCCGAGCAAGACGGAAGAAAACGTCTTGCCGGCGGAGCGCAGGTCGTGCGGCTGGTCGCGCTCGAAGCCGTAGAAGTACTCTTCGAGCACCAGCTTGCCGCGATAGGCAACAAGCATGGAGTGAATCAGCGACGGCCGACCTGCGGCAGGGTCGCCGTCGATGATCGACTGTACCATGCGCGTGATCGCCGCCTCGTCCAGCCCGAGGCTTTCCGCGCGGGCGGTTGCCCATCCATCCGGGCTCACCGGTGGTTCACGGTAGGCATAGGGCGCGCTGCCCGGCGGCCGCGGAAAGAATTTCGCGGCGTCCTGCTCCGTGCGTCTAGCGAGCTTGATCTCGCCGCCCGCGTCGGGCCAGTCGATGCGCAGCTGCTGCGTGGTGCCCAGGTATTTCGCGGCGAGCCGGTATTGCGGCGCAGCGGGCTCGGAATCCGCCGTGAATTCCACGTCGTCGCCATCCCTCGCCACGCGGTACTGCATGGCTGGCCCGTGCGAGTTTTGTTCCGGGTTTCGGAAGGCCGCCACGAGCGTGCCGTCGTCGGCGCGGAAGATGCTGAGATAAAGGGTGAACGGATTGGCGAGCGGACGCAGGACGCCGATGAAGGTGTGCTGGCCGGTCAGCGACAGGGTCAGCGGGGTTGCGAACGCCTGGCTGGAGCCACCGGGAAAACGCGGGTCTTTCGTCGCGGCTGGCCGAATCCAGAATCCGTGAATATTCTGATCGGTGAGCCTGCCGCGGAATCGCCCGCCGTCATCCGGGAACGCGAACTGAATTCGGTCGCCATCCGGCTTGAATTCGGTTTCCACGTTGCCGACGACGGCATGCCATTGATCGGGGCGACGGACGACCGTCAATTCACCGTGAAGCGGTTCGCCGAAAGCCGTTTCATAGGACCAGAGGCCGATCAGCGTCTCGTCGGCCAGAGCGGCCGGCACGCCGCCACAGAAGACGGCAATCAGGGCGAGAACGAACCAGCGGGGATCGAGGATTTTCATTCCGGTTCTCGCGTGAAGTTCATGATCCAGTTCGTCTCCCAGTTCGCTCCGCCATCCGCGGTGAACGCCTGTTCCCAGCGCGGGCTGTCTTTGGCGGGCATCGACCAGTGAAAACGGATGCGGATCGGCCGCCCCTTGAACTGGTCGTCGGTGTAGAACGTGCCGAAGCCATTTTCGAATCGGCCGACGACGGGCACATCGAGCGAGCCGGGATTGCGGCCGTCAAGCCACCAGATCGACCACTGCCCGGTGTCCGGGTTGTAAGAGCGAAGCGTGACGGCCCGATAGGCGTCGCCCGGGAGATCGAGGAAGTTGTCGTCCATGTTGCCGAGACCGCCAAGGATCTTCCGGGTCTCGCAACTGCCTTCGAACTCCGTCCAGTCGGTGCAGGCGGCCAGTCGCTCATTCAGCCGGCGGTGGTGAACACGCCAACGGCCAATGAAGAAGTCGAAATCGCCGGCGCCCGACCGGCCCGCTGCAGCGCTCATGGTTTGAGCATCTTACCCGCGGCGCTCAGTCGAGGGGCTGCACCAGGTTGATCAGGTTTCCGCAGGTGTCCTCGAAGCGCACGGCGGCGATCGGGCCCATCACCTGGGGTTCGCCGCGGAACTTGACGCCCCTCTTCCCGAGGCGCTCGAAGTCACCCTGGATATTGGTCGTCGTGAATGCGGTGGCCGGGATTCCCGCGTCGTAGAGCGCCTTCTGGTAGTCCTTTGCCGGCGAAAAGCCCATCGGCTCGAGCACGAGCTCCGCGCCCACCACGCCCTGCAGCGCGATGACGGTGAGCCACCGGTGTTCCCCGAAGGGAATGTCCGCGTGTTTTACGAAGCCCAATACGTCCGTGTAGAACTTGAGCGCCTTGGCCTGGTCGTCGACCAGGACGCTCGCGAACTTGATCTGCATGATCTGTGCCTCCCTGGCGTGGCAGATCATGAAAAAATAACACGGATCAGGCGGTCGAGCGCGCCTCGCTGTAGAGCCTGGCGAGGATATCGAGTATCTCGCTCCAGCCCCCTTCGTGCGCCTTCGCCATCTCTGCGCTGGGCAGTCTTTCGTGCGTGAGCACGATTTCCGTCGCGCCGCGCGCCGGGCGGAACTCGACCGTCACCAGCGAATCGCCTTGCCCCGCATACGGTGAATTCCAGGTGAAAACGAGCCGGCGCGGCCGGTCGATTTCCCTGTAAATCCCCGTATGCGGAATGGGCCCGGACTCGGCGTGCATGATGACCTCATAGTGGCCGCCAACCCGCGGATCGACCTTCGTGGTGGTGCGCGAGATCCTCGGCGGGCGCATCCAGACCGCCAGGCTCTTGGCGTCGAGCCAGGCATCGAACAGTTCGTCGGCCGGCGCGGCGATTTCCCGCCGGACGACCACCTTGGGGACATTGCTGACGTCGTTCATCGTGGTTTCCTCTTGCTCGTCTTCTTGCGTGTTGCAAACTGGTCGAGCGCCTCGAGCCGGTCTTCCCAGAAGCGCTGGTAATGGGCGATCCAGGCAGCCGCCTCCGCGAGCGGGGCGGCGTTCAGCGACAGCACATGGTCGCGGCCGCGAACGTTGCGTCTTACGAGCCCGGCGCGCTCGAGCTTGCGCACATGCTTCGACACGGAGTTCAGGGAGATCGGGAATTCGGCCGCCACCTCGGTGATGCGGGCGTCTCCCGTCGAGAGCCGCGCGAGGATTGCCCGTCGCGTGGAGTCGGAGACAGCCCCCATCACCTTGTCCATGGCCACATTTCGATATTCACCCATATGGGTGAATATAGGCCAGACAGCGATTGAAGGCAATAGCCATTCATTATTTCAGCAAGTTGCTGATTTCCCCGAAGCCGGCGGAGTCTTTCGTGTAGTTGAAGCTGCCGCTTTCCTTCATCTCGCGCGCGCCGCGCAGGAAGGCCCCGATCGCCGTGGTCGCGAGTGCGCTGCCGACGCTGACGCGACGCACGCCCATCTCCGACAGCTCCGCGAGCGTAAAGCGCTGCGGCTGCGTCCCCATCAGGAAATTCACCGGCCGGTCGACGGATCGCACGATGGCGGTGATTTCTTCCCGCGTCGTGATGCAGGGCGCGTAGAGCACATCCGCGCCGGCTTCCTGGTAGGCCTGAAGACGGAGGATCGTGTCCTTGAGGTCCGGGATTCCGACCAGGTAGTTTTCGGCGCGCGCCGTCAGCGTGAAGGGGAAGGGCAGGGACCGCGCCGCCTCCACCGCGGCACGAACGCGTTCGATGGCGTGGCCCAGCTCGTAGACTTTCTCCCCCGGCCGGTCGATCGAGTCTTCGATCGAGCCACCGGCGACGCCGGCCGCGGCGGCGAGACGGATCGTCTCCGCAACGGACTTCGGATCGTCGCCGAAGCCGTTCTCCAGGTCGGCGCTGACCGGCAGATCCGTCGCAGTTGCAATTTCGGCGACGTGCTCGAGCATGCGGTCGCGGCCGACCTGGTTGTCCTGCAGGCCGGCCGAGAACGCAAAGCCGGCACTCGTCGTCGCGAGCGACTCGAAGCCGAGCTTTGCGAGCATGCGCGCGGTGCCGACATCCCAGGGATTCGGGATGATGAAGGCCTGCTGGCGATCATGCAGCGCGCGAAAGGCCTCCGCCTTCTGTTTCTGCGTCTTCATGCGGAGCCGTCGTAGGCTCTCTGCATCGCGGCGATGTCGGGCTTCTTCTGTCGCAACATCTCGCCCATCGCGCGTTGCGAGGCGGCGGACTTCTGGTCGCCGAGCAGTTTCGGCACGGCATTCGGCACGATCTGCCAGGACAAACCGTACTTGTCCTTGAGCCAGCCGCACTGCTGCGCCTTCGGGTCGCCGCCGGCCCCCAGCTTTTCCCAGTAGTAATCGACCTCGGCCTGGTCCTTGCAGCGCACCTGGAGCGAGACGGCTTCGTTGAACTTGAAGTGTGGCCCGCCGTTCAGGGCCGTGAACGTCTGCCCGTCGAGTTCGAACTCGACGATCATGACGGAGCCGGGCGCCTTGCCGTGGATTTCCTTGCCGGACTCGCCGTAGCGGCCGATGTCCCTGACCTTCGAGTTCTTGAAGATCCCGATGTAATAGTTCGCGGCTTCCTCGGCCTGGCTGTCGAACCAGAGGCAGGGGGTGATGCGGACCGGGGATGGCATGTCGGCTCTCCTACAGGGGTGATTTCCCTACAGTCGATTGGCAGAGCCCGAAATCGACAAGTCTCAAAGGGGACGCTCACCTTTAAAGGTGAACGTCCCCTTTGAGTGCCCTTTGAGCTATTTCGGGATCGGCAGGATCATCGACACCTTTTTCCGGTATTCCTCGTAGTCGCGGCCGTGGAAGCGGACCAGATCGCGCTCTTCGAGCTGGATGGCGATGAGGATGTACGCCGTCGTTGCGATCGCAAAGACGAGATGCCCCACCGACATCACCGGTGTCGCCCAGAAGGCAATCAGGAAGCCGAGATACAGTGGGTGACGCACGAGCTTGTAGTAGAAAATTACGCGGAACTTCAGTTCCGTGTACGGCACGCCCCGCATGTTCATGTGCACCTGGCGCAGCCCGAACAGGTCAAAGTGATTGATCACGAACGTGCTGGTCAGAACCACGAGCCAGCCGAGTGCGAACAGGGCCCACAGCAGCATGCGGCCGATTTCGTTGTCGACCTGCCAGACGATGGCCGGCATCGGACGCCACTGCGAAAAGAGCAGGATCAGTGCGAGGCTCGCAAGCAGTACGTAGGTGCTGCGTTCGACCGACTTCGGCACGATGCGCGTCCACACGGCCTTGAAGCCCGGGCGGGCCATGACGCTGTGCTGAATCGCAAAGATGCCCAGCAGGACGGCATTGATGACGAGCGACGTGCCGAAATCCCCGGCCACGCCGGAGTCGATGGACTTCGGCACGATGAAGTTTCCGACGAAGCCTATCGCGTAAAGAAATGTCCCAAGGAACAGAACGTAACAAGCGAGCCCATAGAGGTAGGCAATTGCGCGTCCCATGAAGAGACCCTCCCTTGTGGCGAAGGCCGAATTCTACTCCAGGCGGCGCGGCAGCTAGGCAATTCGCTTGCTGACCACGGCCGATCGGCGGCTTTCCTTGCCCTTGGCGTTGACCGAGGTCATCGCGAAGTACCAGGTAGCCGGCGCGAGGTTCTCGACCACAAACCGCGTGAGTCCCGGGTTGTCGAGGATGACAACGTGATTCATGGCTTCGATCGACAGACCGCTATAGATGCGGTAGCCCGCGAGGTTCGTGAGCGCGGAACCGTCGATATTCTCGGTCGGCGGCATCCAGGACAGAGTCACTGAACCATCGGCCATCTGCCGCACCGAGATGTCAAAGGCCGGGAGTGACGTGGATCTCGTCCCGTCCGACACCGTGATCGTGATGCCAATGTGTTGGCCGACGTCGCCGGCCCGCGGCGTACCCGAGAGACGGCCGGTGGCGTTGTCGAACGTGGCCCACACCGGCAATCGCGCGATCGTGAATCTGAGCTTGTCGCCGTCCGGGTCGGCGGCCGCCGGCTGGAACGCGTATTTATCGCCCGGCATGACCGAAACCGGCGGCGTGCCTGAAATCGTAGGAGCCTGATTGATATCTTTTTGTCGATCGCCGTCGGTGCCGCCTCCGCCGCCCGAGCCGAGACACCCACCGAGAATCAATGAGACAAACGTAACCCACACGTACAGCGTTCGCTGCATCCTGTGCCCCTCGCACCGTCAAACGAGGGCGCAACCTACAGTGCGAGTTGCGTTTGCTCACCTATGCATGTCGGCGTCCACCGACGCTGTGTCGGCGAATGCCGACGTCCGGTGTGGAATTTTTTGCGGCGGCTCGTCAGGCGGCGCGTTACATCTGCCGGAAGAGGTGCAGGTGATTACGGCTGACCGGCAGCGTCTCTGCGCGGCCCTTCAGGTGAATCTCCGCGGTCTCGCTGTCGTCGCGCGTGATGTGGCTGATGGCCCGCAGGTTGACGACGACGGACCGGTGTACCTGCGCGAACTGGGCGGGATCGAGTTGTGTGGCCAGGTCCTTCAAGGCAATACGGACCAGCGCCTCTGCAGGCCGCCCGTCGTCGCGCCAGGCGATTCGCGTGTACTTGGTGTCGGAACGCAGGAAGTCGATGTCGTCGGTGGCGATCATCCGCAACGTCTGACCCACCTGCGCGCGGATCCACTGCAAATGAGCCGGGGCCGCCGCGCGCTGCAACTGCGCGGCGAGCTGTTGCAGCAAGGCGTCGGTATTCGATGCGGGCTGCGCGGCACGCAGGCGTTCCTGCAGCCGTGACACAGTCTCCGCGAGCCGCGCCGGTTCCACGGGTTTCACCAGGTAGTCGAGCACGCCCTGGGCAAAGGCCTGCACGGCGTACTGGTCGTAGGCGGTGACGAATACGAGGTGCGCGCGCCGGCCGATGTGGCGCGCCGCCTCGATGCCTGTCACGCCGGGCATCTGCACGTCGAGAAAGCAGATGTCGGGTTGCTTCGCCTCGAACAGCTTGATCGTTTCCCGGCCGTTTCGCGCCTGCGCGATGATCTCGAGTTCCGGCCAGGCTCGTGCGAGCTGGCGCGCGAGCGCTTCCCGGAGCAGCGGCTCGTCGTCGGCAATCAGCGCAGTCGGTCGCGCGTCCATCAGCCAGCCGCCTGCCGCGCCGGAAAATCCAGTTCCGCCGTGACGCCACGCGGGCGGTGGGCCTTCAGTTCGAGATGGGCATCATCGCCGAAAACCATCTGGAGTCGTTCTCTCAACGTTGCGAGACCGGTGCCGAGGCTCGATCCGCTCACGCGAAGCCCGACGCCGGTGTCGCTCACGCGCACGCGGCAGCGATCGCCGTCCTGTTGCACGTTGATCTCGATTCGGCCGCCTTCCTCGCTGGGGTCGATCCCATGGCGAACGGCGTTCTCGACAAGTGTCAGCAGCGTCATCGGCGGGCAGCGTAGCCCAAGCGTCGCGGTATCCGCATGCAGCTCGAACTGCAGGCGATCGGGCATCCGCATGTGCATCAGTTCGAGATAGGCCTGGACAAGCTGAAGCTCCTGGCCGAGCGTCGTGGCGGGCTCGTTGAGGCGGGGAACCGCGGCGCGCAGGTAGGCGACCAGGCTCCGGAGGACCGCGGAAGCCTGCGGAGAGCCTGCGTCGACGAGAGCCTGCACGTTGGCCAGCGTATTGAAGAGAAAATGCGGCGCCACCTGCGCCTGGAGCAGGTGCAGCCTTGCATCGAGCGCCTGGCGCTCGAATTCACTGCGCTCGAGATCGAAGGCGAGCGCCTGTTCCCGGGCGAGAGCCTCTTTCTGGCGGACCAGGGCACCGAGCGCGCACCAGGGCGCGAGGAACAGGCTCATGAAGGTGAGCGCGGCAAATCCCTCCATGCGATCCGGTACTTCCCAGAAGGGTGGCGCGCCGTGCTGCGTGGAGAGGGTGTAGATCGTGAACGTTGCGATCGGCATGACGAGGCCCGTGCCAACGACCTGGAGCACCCAGCGCGGCAGCCAGCGCGGCATCCTTCGAGGCCACTGCTCGAATACGCCGAAGACGATCATGGCGATCAACCCGAGCAGGACGGTGCGGATCAGGATCGAATGCAGGCCGGACTTCCAGCCGATACCCATCAGCAGTCCGATCGCGATCGAGAATCCGACCGTGAATCGCAGCCGACGCCAGCCGAAGATCGCCGCCAGGCCGCGTGGCTGAACGGAGGCGTGGAATGCCATGCGCGCGAGGATAGCCGGGTCAGTCTGCCCGTGCTGGCACGGCCCTCATGCAGGTGCTCTCGGGATGGACGGATGCCGATCGGAGAATCCCCTCCACAGGAGCCACGCAGCGGTTGCTGCGATGGCAAGTCCCATGGGCGCCAGCAACGGAAAGACGACGGGGCGACCGAAGAGCGGCATCGCAACGCCCGTCATCTGCAGCAGCGTCGCGACGATTCCGACGGCTGCGAAGGCGCGTGGCACGAGTGTGAGACGGAAAAGCGCGACGAAGAAGACGAACAGCATGCCGCCGCTGATCACGAGGTGTACGTAATGCGCCCAGTTTCGCGCCGCGGACACGACGCCGCGCAATGCCTGGAACAGGGCCTCGTCGGGAGCTGGCGCCGCGTTGTAGGCGTTGCTGAGCGTCACCAATGAGAGGAGCGCGGTGTGTTCGACCGCGGCCAGCGCTAAGTTCACGATGGCGATGCTGACGAGCCAGAGCGCGAGCGACTCACTGTGCCTGCGGATGATTGGGAATGTCGTGATGGCGATGCCGAGTGCGAACAGACCCGTCGCAATGCCGACGAGGGCGGAAAGGGTCAGATTCAGGGGATGCGCCGCGGCGTTCACGAGATAGCCGGGCGCAGCGAACACCGGTGCGGTCAGGACGAAGTTGCCGACCACGCCGCCGACGATCATGCAGCACGAGCAGCGCGCCGACGATGCGGCCCGCGGTTGTTGCGTTCTGCATGTTCAGACTCCGGGGCTGGATTGCTCCAGCGTGATGATGACCTTGCCGCGTGCACGACCAGTCTCGAGATACCGGATGGCATCGGGCACTTCATTCAGTGTGTAGCGTCGATCGATGATTGGCGTGACTTTGTCCGCCTGCATGAGCTCGCCGAGCGCCATGAGGTCTTCGGCGGTCAAGCGGGCGAGGAGAACGCTCATGTCCTGCGATATGAACGGTTTCAGGAGCGGGCCCTTCGCGAAACTCAGCACCGGGCCGACCCAGCGGCCGGCGTCCGGTCCGCCCCCGCCAATCTTGACGTACACGCCATCCGGCTCGAGTGCGCGGCGATTCGCCAAGAAGCCGTGATTTCCGACGTTGTCGATGATCGCGTCGAACTGGAGGTCGCCCTTCGTGTAATCCTGCCGTGTGTAATCGATGACATCGTTGGCTCCGAGGGAGCGAACCAGTTCGATGTTCCGCGTGCTGCACACGCCGGTGACGTGGGCTCCCATCGACTTCGCGATCTGGACGGTAAAGGTGCCGACGCCACCGGACGCACCGTTGATCAGCACACGGGTATTCGGGCCGACGCCCGCCCTGCGCAAGGCCTGCAACGCGGTGACCGCCGCGATAGTCACGCCGGCGGCCTGTTCGAACGTGAGGTTCGAAGGCTTTAGTGCGATCGCCCCGCTCTCGCGGACGACGACGTACTCCCCGAAGGCCCCGGTGCGTCCGCCGAAGACCTCATCTCCGGGCTTGAAGCGCGTGACACTCTTTCCGGTCGCCTCGACGGTGCCGGCGAAATCGACGCCGAGCCTCAGTTCCGTCGGCCTGCGCAGGCCGGTTCCGAGCCGCATGACGTAGGGCGTGCCCCGGATGTAATGCCAGTCGAGCGGATTGGCCGCCGCCGCGTGCACCCTGACGAGCAACTGGTCGTCGGCGGGAACCGGTTTCTCGATGTCCACCAGCTTGAGGACGTCCGGCGGCCCGTAGTCGCAGTAGACAATGGCCTTGACCGGATCGCGCAGTGGTGCACGGCCGTTTTCGCTACAGGTGTTGTCCGAGGTCCAGTACGCGATGCAGAGCGCCGCAAACAGGACGAGCGGAATGGCGAGGGCGGTCCAGCCCAGGATCCGTTTGATTCTCATGATTGATTGTTGCCGGTAATCGGGCGAATTCGCAGCCCGGCGCGACGGGCGGCGGAAAACACGGAATGGACTGCGCCTTTCCGGCGACGAACGGCGGCCAGTCGTCAGGGAGTTGTGGGCGCCTTCACGAGCCGGATGCCGAGGTGATTCGTGCCGGTGGAAGGCTCGCCTTTGCCGCGCGTGCCGACCATGTAACGCGAACAGTACTGCTCGGTGCAGAGGAACGAACCGCCCCGGTGCACGCGTTTCTGCACGCCCGGTTCGCTGGGATCTACCGAGGAATCCGGCCCCCCGGGATTCCGCGCGACACCGGCATTCGCAAGCTCGGCGTAGTAATCGGGCCGGTACCAGTCGCTGGTCCATTCCCAGACATTGCCGGCGACGTCGTACAGGCCATAGTCGTTCGGCGGGAATTGCGCGACCGGCGCAACGCCGCCGTGCGCATCCGCGTGCGTGTCCTGATCCGGGAAATGCCCCTGGTGCGTGTTTGCCAGGAAACGGCCGTCCTTCATGAACTCGTTGCCCCAGGGATAGACCATTCCGCTCAAGCCGCCGCGCGCGGCGAACTCCCATTCGGCTTCGGTCGGCAGGCGCTTGCCGGCCCACTTCGCATAAGCCTCGGCGTCTTCGTAGGCGATGTGCAGGACGGGATAGGAGTCGCGTCCATTCAGGTCGCTTCCAGGACCTTCCGGATGGCGCCAATCCGCGCCCTGGACATAGGACCACCAGCGGAAATGCGTGTCGAGCGGTACGGCATGAGCGGGCGGCGTGAAGACGACCGAGCCGGCGACGAGGTTCTCGGGCGGCGCGCCCGGAAAATCCTCTGCCCGAGGCTTGCGCTCGGCGACGGTGACGTAGCCCGTCGCCTTCACGAACTCCGCAAATTGCCGGTTCGTGACCTCGGTCTTCTCCATCCAGAAGCCGTCCACGTACACGCGATGGATCGGCCGCGAATCCTCGGTCGCCTGCATGCCGACGATGTTGGCGTCCTGGCCGAGCGGATCGACGGCCCCCATGGAAAACTCGCCGCCGGGGATCCAGACCATGCCGTCTGGCGGTTCGCCCGGCGCCGCGGCTGCGTTCGCGACCGTGGTTGCGAACGCCTGCGCGGCCGGCATTGCCTCCGTGACGGTGGTTTCCGGTTCCGGTGAATTCTGCTGGCGCAGGAGGAGGGCGAACGTGACGCCGGCGGCGACGCCGATCACGACAAGCGCAATGCCAATCCGCTTATTCACGTCCAACCAAGCCTGATGCGACGTTAGTTGTTCGCAGGCTTGCTCACCGCTTCCATCACGTGGTTGAGGTTGAAGCTGCCCGGCTTCTGGCGCGGCGGGAAGTCCCTGAAGCTTTGCAACCACTGGGCGACGTAGGCGCCCGCCGGCGCGATAAGGAACGCGCGGTCGATTCGCCAGGTCGGGTAGCCCATGCCCTCGTGGTCCGCCCGCTCGAAGGGGTCGGCTCGGAGGTTGAACAGCTTGGGCAAGCGGAGCGTCACGAACGGCTCCTGCCAGACTTCGAAGCCGTGGCCACGCTGTTCCATGAAGACCATCTTCCAGCTGTCGTAGCGCAGGGCGGCGACGTTGCCGTCATCCGTCCAGTAGATGAACGACTTGCGTGGCCATGGCGCCTCGCCCCGGAACGCCGGACCGAGGTCGTAGCCGTCGAGATGCACCTTGTAGTTGCTGCCGCCGATGCTGCGGCCTTTCTTGATGTCATCTACTGCCGACTTGTCGCCCGCGGCAGCTAACAGCGTCGGCAACATGTCTTCATGCGCGCCGATGTCGTTGATGATCGTGCCGGGCTTGATGACGCCGGGCCAGCGAATGATGGCCGGCACGCGGTAGCCGCCTTCCCAGTTCGTGTTCTTCTCGCCGCGGAACATCGTCGTGCCGCCGTCGGGCCAACTCATGACCTCGGCGCCGTTGTCGGTCGAGTACATGACGATGGTGTTCTGGTCGAGGCCGAGTTCCTTCAGCTTCGCGAGCACCTGGCCGACGTGGCCGTCGTGCTCGACCATGCCGTCCGGATACACGCCGAGTCCGGTCTTGCCCACGGAAGCAGGCTTGAGGTGAGTCCAGATGTGCATGCGGGTCGAGTTCCACCAGATGAAGAACGGCTTGCCGTCCTTCTTCGCACGCTCCATGAAGGCGAGCGTCCTTTCGGTCACTTCGGTGTCGATCGTTTCCATGCGCTTGATCGTCAGCGGGCCGGTATCTTCGATGCGGCCGTCAGCAAAGCTGTGGATGACCCCGCGTGGACCGAACTTCTTTTTGAATTCCGGGCTCCGTGGATAATCCGGATTCTCCGGCTCCTGTTCCGCGTTCAGGTGGTAGAGGTTTCCGAAGAACTCGTCGAAGCCATGTGCCGTCGGCAGCATTTCGTCGCGGTCGCCGAGGTGGTTCTTGCCGAACTGGCCGGTCGCGTAACCCTGCGCGCGCAAGAGCGTCGCAATCGTCGGGTCTTCCTTCCTCATGCCCTCGGGCGCGCCGGGCAGGCCGACCTTGGTGAGGCCGGTGCGGATTGGTGACTGGCCGGTAATGAAGGCCGCGCGTCCGGCGGTGCAGCTCTGCTGGCCGTACCAGTCGGTGAAGAGCGCTCCTTCCTTGGCTAGGCCGTCGATGTTCGGCGTCTTGTAGCCCATCACGCCCTGGTTATAGGCGCTGATATTGAAGCCGCCGATGTCGTCGCCCCAGATGACGAGGATGTTCGGCTTGCTGTTCTGGGCTGCTGCCAGCATCGGCATCGCAACCATTGCGGCCAATGCGGCGAGTATTCGCACTTTTTTCACTTTGATCTCCCGTACTCTTCGGCCAGGCGCGGGATGATGTACCCACCGGGACATTCTTTCCAGTAGTGGGCCGGCATTCAAAAGGTGAATGGGTGAGGACAGCGTACCGGCTAGTCCTTGAGCGTCTTCGTGTAGACGCAGAACGCATTGTCCCGCACCCAGCCGCAGGACTCGTAAAGCGATTGTCCGATCACATTGGTGTGCGCTGTGCTGAGCTCGAGACGCGCGGCGCCGGTATTTCGACCATGCGCTTCGGCGGCCTTCATCAGGGCGCGGCCTGCGCCGCTGCCGCGCGCGGCCGGCGCGACGAACAGGTCGTAGAGAACAAAGGTCCGGTCGGCGAGCACGGAGCAGAATGCGGGATACAGCTGCGTAAAGCCGACCGGTTTGCCGGTCGAGTCCGCGGCGACGATGATCACGGACTCTTTGCGCTGAAACCTCTCGCTGATGAAATGCCGCGCGAGCGGCAGATCGGCGGGCTTTTCGTAGAACTGCCGGTAGGCGTCGAAGAGGGCGGCAATCGCGTCGAGATCCCGCGCTTCGGCGGGGCGGGTTGTTACCTTCTGCATCGCTATCCCTCCGGACTTCCTGATCAGGCGCGCGGCAGCATCTTGTCCAGCAGTTCAAAGCCGGCGCGTTCGCCGTAGCCGTTCTGGCGGTAGAACGCGCGGGCGCGGTCGTTCTCATGAGCGAGCTGGAGCGAGACATTGGTGCACTGGCGCCGGATGAACTCGGTTTCGGCCACCTGCAACAATTCCGATCCGATTTCGCGGCCACGGAACGAAGGCAGCACGAAGAACTCGTCGATCTCGGCGGTCAGGCCGAGGTGTTCGAGGCTGAAGACATAGACGGCAATCAGATAGGCCGCCGCGTCATGCCCGGCCCACGCGATCCAGCCGCTGCCGAGCGCGGGATCGGCAAGCAGCCGCTCGAGTTCCTTCGTGACACGCGTCGGGTCGAATCCGGCGATGTCCTCGAAGGTCCAGTACTCCTCGACGAGCCGGAGCAGGCCGGGAATATCGCCCTTTGTCAGCGGGCGAATGACGGCATTCACGGCCGCTCCCAGGCGGCGACGGGCCCGCGAACGCATCGAAAAAGCGGATGGCACTTCAGGGTTTTCGCGCCGCTCCACTGGCGATGCCGCGCAGCGTCACGCACGGAGAGCTTTCGCATCAGGTGCTGCCGCTCATATGCGATCTGGCCGCTCGTCGCGGCGATCGGGGCGAGTGTCCGCAGCGGCCCGATCTTGCCGCGGTCGAACGCATAGCCGCGCGCCGTCGCCTCTGCGTGCACGGCCGAGAGATACGCATTGATCGCCAGGCGGGGCGACGCATGTGCGCGAAAGCGCGCGAGCTGGGGATGATGGCGGTAGCCGCGGGTCTCGTCGCGAAGCACGGCCTTCGCGAGCAGCGCCTCGCGCCACAGCGCGACGAGGCCCTTCGCATCGAGATATTGCGGGTGGAGCGTCCAGAGCCTCATTTCTTCCCGGGAAGTTTCCGTTGCCAGGCTGCGCGAAGGAGCGCCTGTACATCTTCCGGCTTTGCAGCGTCGAGCGCGATCCGGAGGCCGACGGTCTTCTTTCCCCAGCCGAGCTTCTGGTAGACGGCTGGATAAAGCGACGGTCATGCGATCGCGGTCCTGTTCGTCGACGAATACGTGGAGCAACCCGCCTTCGAGCGGCGCAGTCGCATAGATCCGGCCGCGCACACGAAACGACGTGTACTGGTGGTGCGGCGACTCGGTTGAGCCGAGCAGCTTCATCGCCATCCGTCGCACATCCGCGAGGGTCAATGCGTGAGCCTCGTCGCGACCATATAGATGAAATCGTGCGTCGGGAACGACGGATCCGGATAGGGGAGTTCGAAGAAACCCAGCCGCCGATAGAGGTCCCTGGCGCGGACGTTGTCGGCAGAAACGAAGAGCGACAGGGAATCGGTCGCGAATTCGGCTGTGCCCCAGCGCGCAAGGTCGCGGATGAGTGCCGTGCCGAATCCGCGGCCGCGCAGCGTGGGGGAGACCGCAAGACGGCCGAAGTGGCAACGCCCGACCCGTATGTAGCATTGGCCGAATGCAGCGAATGCGCCGCCGTCCTCGATCAGCGCCCAGGTCGGCAGGCTCGCGAGCTTTGCGTCCTCGCGGAAGGTCGCTTCCGTGAATGGAAACCGGAATTCCGGGCCGCCCCAGGTCTGAAGCGCGGTCTTGTCCGGGAACCACGTCATCAGTTCCGGCAGACGGGAATCGTCAAAGCGTTCGAGTTTCACCCCGCGAGCAGCACGATGTCCCAGCGCGCGAGGAGGGAATCGGGCTCCATGTCGGCTGCGGCTGGCAGGATGCTCGCCGTTGCCGCGACTCGCTCCTGGGCGGTCAGGTCGCCGAAAATGAGATCGCGACCATTCTCAGGCTCGCCCGGGAAGTACATCTGCGTGACGAGGCGCGTGTTCGCACCCGCGATGACGAAGTGAATGTGCGGCGTGCGGATCGCGTTCGGATTCATCGGACCGATCGGATAAGCGGCCGGCTTGATCGTCTTGAAGCGGTATTCGCCCCCGGCATTCGTCGCCTGCGCACCAAAGCCCTGAAAGTTGGGATCGAGCGGCGCAGGATTGACATCCGCCGGATGCGCGTAGCGGCCGTGGGAATTGCACTGCCACAACTCGATTGTCGCGTTGCGAACCGGCGCACCATTCTGGTCGAGGACTCGGCCCATCAAGTGAACGATCTTCCCCTGCGCGCGGCCCGCCTGGCCTTGCACGACCGTGAGATCGGCGTCGGAATCGAGGGGCCGCGTCAACGGGATAGAACGGGCCCATTGTCTGCTTTGGCGTAAACGTGGCGGTTGCCGCCAGGGCGTACTGCAGCGGCGTGGCGGCCACGAGGCCGCCGACCGCGACCGCGGCGCCGAGTACCTCACGACGTGACGTCAGTACGGATTTGTCATTCACTGGGCCACCCCTCAAGGATTTGGCATCAGAAGCCGATTCTATTGCCGCGCCCCCTGGCTGCGCCGCCGCCCTCGATGGATTCACCTTTCGCATTGAAGGCGTCGTACCGGATTGTGGAAGTGAATGTCTGCCCGTCAGCCGCGAGGGTGATTCGCTCCGTAATCACGCCTCGGCCCGCTGGAAGCCAGCCCGCACCCTTCTGGAATGCCTCCGGCTCCGAGGGCTGGGTCGCAAAGAACTCGTACTTCGCCTCGAACTCGTTGGAACCGACCTCCCGCCAGACGCCGTAAGCGGGGGGCACCGGCGGCGCCGCGTCGTAGTTCGAAGACTCGGTCATCGTGCCACCCGCGTTGAACACGTACATGAACTCGAGGTCCTGGATGGGAGCAAAGGCGCCGGACTCGAACTGGATCGACGAGCGCCAGGCGCCGACGAGTGCGGGCGTCGGCGGGGCCGGAGCCTTGTTACAGGCAGAGGTCGCCAGCATTGCGACCATTGGCCACAGGAGTGCGAACTTGCTCATCAAACTACCAAGGCCACCGGACTACAGGTGAGAGAAAAACGCAGGCGCGCTTTGCCACTGGTCGTTGCGGCCGTCGACGTAGGTGATCGGGAGGCGCGAAAGCTCCTCGTCGGTGACATCGGTCAGGCAGCCGAGGTTGACGCCGTACATCTTGCCGATGGGCGTTTCAGTTCCGATGCCGAAGGCGCGCACCCCGCAATGCCTGCAGAAGTAGTGCTGGTTCTTGCGGCTGTTGAACAGGTACTGGGTCAGTTCGGCCTCGCCGGACAGCAGGCGAAACCCTTCCGGTCGCGCGATGGCGGGCCAGAAGCGGGTCCTTCGGCAGATGGAGCAATTGCAGCGATAAGTGCTCTGAGTCAGGTCGAGATCCGCCTCGAACCTGACTGCGCCGCAGTGACAGCTGCCGTGATAGGTCTTCAACACGCCACTAGGTCCTGCGGATCGCGAGCGCGATCGGGATGCCCACAAGTAACGCATGGGACACGAAGCCTTCGAGCAGCCTGCGCAGCGGATAGGGAAGGTCGAACGGAAACGCGGAAAGAGGTATGACCACGAAGTTCATGAAGAGATAGGCGAGCACTCCAAAGAGGGCGCCGCACACAATGGCGCGCGACCGTAGAATCGGGAAGCTGCGGCTGGCCACGAGATAAACCGCGGCGGCGACGAACATGATCCCGTAATGCGAAATCAGGCCGATGACTCCGCCGAACACGCCGCTCGTGAAGGCGTCATTTCCCATCCAGCCGCTTGCGACCGACTGAAGCGTCCACAGGGGCGGCCTGCCGAAGCCGGCATTGCGGAGAACGGCGTAGACGATGTCGAGCGTTGCGGCGATGCCGCCGCCGAGAACAATCCCCAGTACCGATCGTTTCGTGTTCGTAGCATTCACGGCATCGCTCCCGCTTGCGTGGATCCTGGACATCAACTCACCGGGCAGGTCATCAGGACGTCTTCGTGTTCGTGGTGGCCGGTACCGACCTTGTGAAGGCCGAGCGGCGTGAAGCCGTGCTTTCGGTAAAAGGAGATGGCTCGCGCATTGTGCTCCGACACGCCGAGCCAGACCACATCGTGCGAGTGCTGGCGCGCATGCTCGAAAACAGTGGTCATGAGCTCCGCTGCGATTCCAGTGCCGTGGAATGCCGGAACGACGTAGATCTGCCAGAGCTGGAGCGGTATTCGGCTCTCGACCGCGGGGTGGGCTTCGTTTTTCAGCGCCAGGTAGCCGACGACCGAGCGGTCCGCCTCGGCGACATACACCAGGCCTGCATGCCGCTCGACCAGGCTGGTCGCAGCGGCCGGGTTGGCCGCAACGAGGGCGGCGGCATCAGACTGGCGTGCAATTCGAATCAAGCAACCAGGTGGTGCGAAAGGCCCACTCCTTATTGCGTCTTCGAGGGTGGCCGCGCGTCGTACTGCGGCAGGTCGTCGGTGATCTCGTGCCAGGGCGCCTTGGAACCGACAAAGATGTGTTCGGTGGGGCGGACGCCGGGATCCTTGTCGAGCAGGCCAATCGCCAGGTCGCAGAGCTTCCCGTCCATTGGAACGCCCAGGCTGGACCCGCAGACCCGGCAGAAGGCCCAGCCAATCCCTGGCGATGTTTCGTAGACGTTCATCAGTTCCTGGCCCGCGAGCCAGCGGAAATGGGCGACGTCGATCTTGGCGTAAGTCGCGAACGCGGCCCCATGAAACCGCCGGCACATCGAACAGTGGCAGTTGCCCACGTCATAGAGGGGGCCGTCGATCTCGTAGCGCATCGCGCCGCAAAGACATCCGCCCTGCAATTTCACGCGTGCTGTCCTAGAGCCTGAACGCCGATACTGCGACGAGAAGTCCCAACTGGGCGAGGGGCAGGAGCAGCGACACGAGGAGCGACCGGACGAAATGCGCGGAATTGCTTGCCGCCGGTTTCGCCTTGATCAGGGAGAAATTGACGATCGCGGTTGCCGGAATCCCGATTACGGCAAACAGCATTGCCCCCAGCCCGACGAATGATCCACCACCCGAGCTGGCGCTGATGATGGCGTAGGTGATTGCCGCCTGGATGAGGAACGGCAGGCAAATGCACTTGAGGTACTTCAAAGTCGTTTACCCGCGGTGTTTCACTCGCGCAGCGCATTCTTGTGGATCCTGCCGTCCTTCATGATGACGAGCAAGTTCTTCGCCGGATCCTCGATCAGCTTGATGTTGGCGATTGGATCGCCGTCGACGAGCAGGAGGTCGGCAAGCGCTCCTTCCTTGACCACGCCGAGCTTGCCGGGATACGGATTGCGCTTGCCGGACAATGCCAGCAGTTCGGCGTTGGTGCCGGTCGCCATGATGAGCACTTCGGCGGGCGAGTACCACGGACGAGCTTGGTCAGCAGTTGGCCGTGACTCCGCGCGAGCGCGGGCGAGAACAGGATGTCGGTGCCGAACGCCGTCTTGATCTTGTATTTCTTCGCCAGCGGTAAGTCTTGTCCGTGCCCGCGAACACTTCCATCGCCTTCGCCCGCTCGAACGAGCCGGGAGGAAACGCGTCGGCCAATTCGTCGGGAAACGGCTGCATGCTCAGCCAGACGCCCTTGCTCGGCCATCAGCTTGGCGGTCGCTTCGTCCATCAGGTGACCGTGCTCGATGCACTTCACGCCGGCGGCGATCGCGCGCTGGATCGATACGGGCGTGTACGCGTGTACGGTGACGTAGGTGCCCCAGTTTTCGGCCGCTTCAACAGCGGCGCGCAGCTCGGGCTCGGTGAAAGTGGACGCATCGAGCGGGCTGTGGGGCGATGCCACGCCGCCGCCCGCCGTCAGCTTGATCTGCGATGCGCCCTGCATGAGTTGCTCGCGCACGCGCACGCGAACTTCATCCGGGCTGTCGGCGACCATGGCGGCGCCGAGTCACCTCCTGCGCGGGACTGCGGTGCGCCGAGCGTGCGCGGCAGTTCGTTTGGCTGGCGGAAGTCGCCGTGGCCGCTGGTGACGGTGATGAATGGCGCCGGACGGGAAAGATGCGCGGGCCGACGACCGATCCCGTCGTCGATCGCGCGCTTGAGTCCGAACGACGGCCCGCCCACGTCGCGAACGGTCGTGAATCCCCGCATCAGCGTGTCCGTCGCCTCGGCGCCCGCCACGAGATTGAGGTGACCGACATCGCCCATGAGCAGCTCTGCGGGCGTCGGCCGCACCAGCATCGTGTGCCAGTGCATGTCGATCAGGCCCGGCATCAGCGTGCGCCCGCCGCCGTCGATGAGCAGGGTGGTGGCGCTTCGATCGGTTGGGATCGGATCCGTGGAGATACGCTCGATCCGACTTCCGCGCACCAGGACGTTTGCAGGCCCTGTAAGAGTGCCGCTCGTACCGTCGAAAACCCGGACATTCTGAAATAGCGTGACCGGGCCGCCGGGAGGAGTTGCGGGCTGCGCTTCCTGCGCCTGCCCCGCACGACAAGGGCCAAGCAGGAATGCCGCTAGCATCAAATACGTTATCGGATTTTTACGCATTGAGTTCACGGGATTCATTTACATCGCCTTCCATGTTTGCCGTTTCTCGATTGCCGACGGCAAAGGCTACAACTTCTTGGGCCTCCATGGCGACCCAACCACGCCATCTGACCCCCTTAGTTTGGCCAGAATGTCTACTTTATCGGGTCAAGATCCCGGACCGCTCCAACGCATAGTCAGGTGGCGGAAGGCGATGGTGGGTCAACAAGTTTTCTGAAGCGCGGCAGGTACCAAAGACAGAGGGCAATGGCTACCAGGTGTTTACTGACGGTAAGCGGCACGGCCAACCGTAGGACGGCATCTTCTGCAGAGAACCAGGCGGCAACGATTGTGAAAAACAGTTCGGGCAAACCCACGACTCCGAGCATTCCAAGAGACACGACCAGAAAGAGAAAATAGGAATGCAGCTTGTTGCGTTGTGGTCCGATGTAGAACAGAGGCAGTACCAGGGGCCACGCCAGCATCGCCGCCTGAAGGATCATCACATATACGAGACCTGTGGGATCTGAAGCTTGCGCGATTGAAGGCACCGCACCAAACACGAGCAGGGCTATTGATCTACGCATGGGCCCATCCTCCTGCCACCTAACATCCGCCATCAGCCGATGTAGTCGGAAAAAACATGAGGGCGCGTTGATAGCCAGTAAAGCGAACCGCTGAACAGCAACGCGGGAACCGAAGGCTTTAAAAAGCGGGCATGCAGTTTGTCAGTCTTGCTTGAGAGAGAATTTACCAGGCACATTATGAAGCCGCCGATTAGTGCCGCCAAGATTACAGGCACAAGGACTAGCGACGCCGCCCACGGAAACAACCCCCAGCCGAAGTGCGACGATTCACTTACGAATACGGGTTGGAGCAGGATCCAGAAGAAACAGAAGATGTAGAAGCTAGCTCGCCACTCTGAGAGCCACGGTCGTTGCGAAGTCGGGTTGTTCATTTATGGCCCGTGCCGCCTAACGTCCGCGATCAGCGACGACGCGCGACGACCGCTCCATCGCATAGTTAGATCGCGCGCTCCCACCGTCGTCGGCATCATTTCGGCGAAATGACGTTGGCGTGGCGGATGAACAGCCGCCAAGTGTTGCCGTCTCTTTTCCAGATGTTTGTGAAGCGGCGCTGTATGCGCTGGCCAGCCTTGAGCCCTGAGGTTGGGCGTCCGTAATCGGCTGAACTGTTTCGAGACCCATGGTCGTCGCAAAATCTCCGTCAATTCGAATGAATTCTTATTGGTCGCTCAAATAGCGAGAAATTTATGACACCGGCGCGCACGAAGTCGTCGAGAACCGCTTGTCTGCCGATGACAACTTGGTTATTTGGAGCGTTCACAACCATTGCTCAGACCACAGTCGTTCGAGCGCGACCACATCGCGATTCAACGCCGCCATGCGCGCTTGTTCGTCAAGTGAACGAACGAGAGCTTCGTCATCGGCGGGCACGGGCTCAGACATGACTGCGCACGCCACCATTGTGGCGCAGAGGATTCTTGCAATGAAGACTCCAGTTCTCACAAGGCACCTCCCATGCGTGAAGTGAGTGTTTCTTGCGCGGTCTTACTACTATTGGATGTGAAAATTCACATGTTCTTTTACGTCATTTGTGACTACTAATCACCGGGCGATACCGTAAGTCATTGGTCAGCCTCAGTGTGCGTGATGTATGACAGCGGAACTGAATTACATTGCGCCATGAACGCGGCCATCACGCAGCAGTCAGCCCGGTCGCAGCGTCCTGAAGCCAGTCGTACAGGTATTGCGCAGACGGGCGATCAACGATGCATTCAAAGCGTTCGAAGCTCGCCCGGCGGATGACGACCGGCAATTGCGCGAGCCTGGTGCGAGTGCACGAACTCGTATGAAAGGTGGGCAACGAGAGATCAAGGCCGCAGCCGCGCGCGAGAACCGCGGTCGCCTGCGCGCCCTCGAGCGTGATCGTGACCCAGGCGTCGGAGACGTCAGTGACGACGAACATTCGCCGGCCGCAGCCCTTTCGGACCGCGTCCAGGAGGTCTGCCTGCCTCGTGCAGCGCGGATTGCAGCAGCCAGGTATCCGGCGCGATGCGCGAGATGACCGGGTCGGTGCCGGTCCAGCAGTTTGCGGTGATCGGCAGCGGGCGACCGGCGATGCGGATCGCGTTCACGGTGCCGAGCGAGCGGTTTCCGACCTGTAGCCGGAGCGTGGAGCGCTGCGGCGGAATGGACAGCCGCAACGTGTCGGAGAAGACGCGGCCCCCGGAAGGCAGCGCGGATTGGGCAACCAGCGATTTTGCCGGCTCACGCATGGAGTCGTGCCCCTTCCGGATCGTAGAAGCGCGGATCGATGACGGTCGCGGGGCACCGCCGGTCAAGGTCGTGAACGGTGAGCTGCTCACGCCGCCTTGCCTGCCCTCCGCGCAGCAGTGCGAGCGCGATCGGGCGGCCGAGTGCAGGCGACATCGCGGCGGAGGTCACCCATCCGTCGCTGCCCTCGGTCGTTCCATTCAGCCGCAGGTGGGCGCCGGGCACGAGCATGCGCGCGTCGTCGGCTGTCAGGCCGACGAGCTGAAGCCGGTCCGCGCGCAGATTATCCGGGCGGCGCAGCGACCGCTTGCCGATGAAATCGCCTTTCTTGCGCGCGGCAACTTCGCCCCAGCCAATGTCGGCGGGCGTCGTCGTGCCATCGGTATCCACGCCGACATGCAGGAAGCCTTTCTCCAGGCGAAGCAGCAGCGCGGTTTCGACGCCGTACGGCGTCACGCGAAAATCTGCGCCGGCCGACAGCAGTTCGCGCCACAGCGCGGCGCCGTATCGAGCAGGCACATTGATCTCATAGCCAAGCTCGCCCGAGAAACTGACGCGATAGAGTCGCGCGGGCACGCCGGCCAGCCGGCCTTCGGTCAGGCTCATGTGCGGCAGCGATTTTGCGTCGATCGCGATGTCGCTCTCGAATCGCGCGAGCAGGTCACGTGCGCGCGGGCCGGCGACTGCGATCGTCGACCACTGTGTCGTCGCGGGGGAGACGAAGACATTGAGGTCCGGCCACTCGCACTGGCGCCATTCTTCCAGCCACTGGCCGATCCGCGCCGGCTCCGCCGCTCGTCGTCGTCACCAGGAAGTGATTGCGGCCGAGCCGGGCGACCGTGCCGTCGTCGATGATGACGCCGTTCTCGTTGAGCATCAGGCCGTAGCGCACGCGGCCTTCGGCGAGTTTCGCCACATTGTTGATGTAGAAACGGTCGAGGAAGCGCGCGGCGTCGGTACCGCGTGACTTCGATCTTGCCGAGCGGCGAGGCGTCGAAGATCCCGACGCCGGCCGCGCACGGCGGCGGCTTCGCGCTGTACCGCCTGATGCCTGCTCTCACCGGCGCGCGGATAGCAGGCCGGGCGCATCCATCCGCCGGCCTCCCACCAATGTGCGCCGCAATGCCTCGTGTTCGGCGTGCGCTGGCAACAGCTCGCGCGGCGCATAGCGCTCGCCGATCTGGCGTCCGGCGAGTGCCCCGAGCGTGACCGGCGTGAACGGCGGCCGATATGTGGTCGTACCGATTTCGGTGGGATGACGGCCGGTCATCCCTGCGACTGTCGAGGAGTGCGTTCAGGTTGCTCGTCTTGCCCTGGTCGGCCGCCATGCCGCAGGTCGTGTAGCGCTTCAGGTGCTCGATGTGCGTCATAGCCTTCCGCGAGCGCGACCTCGGCGTCGGCGATCGTGACGTCGTGCAGGAAATCGAGCCACTGGCGGTCGCTCCGGCCTTCGGGCGCACGATGGAGCGGGGCGACCCTGGCAGCGACGGGCGGCTCTTCGACCACGGGCCGCGCGACCTGCAAGTCCGTCGGCCGCCCATTGTGCGCAAGCACGTGTTCCGCCGCCCGCATCGCGTCCGCGAAACTCTCTTCGAGCGTGATGCGCCCGGCGACCGCACCCGCCGCGAGCAGCCCGGTCCCGGCGTCGCCCGGCAGGAAGCACTGTTTCTCATCGTCGAACGCGAGCGGCGCGCGCGCGTGGGAATGGAGATGCACGGTCGGCGCCCAGCCGCCCGATATCCCGAGCGCATCGCAGGTGATTTCCTCGCCGCTGCTCAGTCGAATGGCGCGCAGGTCATCCTTGCCGATCGCATTCACGACGGTTGTGCCGGTACGCACTTCGACACCCTGAGCGCGCAGCCAGCCCGCAAGCTGGGCCGGCGCTTCACCGCGGCCGTCGACGAGCAATTGCACGGGCACGCCGCCGGCCACGAGATCGAGCGCCGCCAGGTACGCCGAATCGTTGTTGGTCGCGAAAACGATCTGGCGGCCGACTGCAACTGCATAGCGATTCACGTACTGGCGGATTGCGCCGGCCAGCAGGATGCCCGGCAGGTCGTTGTCGTCGAACACGAGCGGCTGCTCGATGGCGCCCGTCGCGAGGAGCGTCTGCTTCGCATGCACGCGCCAGTAACGCTGCCGGATCGGCGGCGCGTCTCCCTGGAGGTCGAGTCGCTGGAGCAGGCCGGCGCTGCCGTGATCGTAGAGGCCGAAAGCCGTCGTCGCGGTGAGGAGCGTGACGTTTCGCGAAGTGGCGAACTCTCCAAGCACGCTGGTGAACCAGACGGCGACCGGCGCGCCGTTGATGAGCGTATTGGTCGCGAGCAGCCGGCCGCCGCATTCGAAGTCCTGCTCCGCGATGACGACCGTGAGCCCGGCGCGGGCGGCGATCTGGGCGGCAAGCAGTCCTGTCGGGCCAGCGCCGACCACGAGCAGGTCGCAGTGCGCATTGACCGCGTCGTAGCGCGCCGGGTCGGGATGGCGCGGCGGATTCGCAAGGCCCGCGCTCCTGCGTATCCACCGTTCGTAGAAATTCCAGGACGGCCACTTGAATGTCTTGTTGTAGAAGCCGGCGCGCCAAAGCGGAGCGGTCCAGTCGAGCACGCGTCCGAAATCGCGCTCGACCGACGGCCAGGCGTTCTGCGCGCGCACTTCAAGCCCGTCGCGGACCGGAATCATCGTTGCGCGTGCCGAGGGCTCGAGTTGGCGCCGTGACCGAGTGTCACGAGCGCATTCGGTTCCTCGATGCCGGCGGAAAGAATGCCCCGCGGACGATGCAGCTTCATGCCGCGCCCGACGATGCGCACGCCGTTCGCAAGGAGCGCCGAGGCGATCGTGTCGCCGGCAAACGCCTCGAGCGCGCGGCCGTTCCAGAGGAATCCGGACCGGATGCGAGCGATCGATGTGACCGCCCTGTTCGAGGCGCCAGGCCATCAGTGCGCGACTCCGGAGGCCGCGCCTTCGTCGACCAGCGCGCCGCTCGTGAAACGCCCGAGGTCGAATGCCGTGATCAGTTCGTGCGGCCGGCCGTTGGCGATGGTCCAGGCCATGGTTTCTCCGCCAGCCGGAATCGCCTTGTAGCCGCCCGTCCCCCAGCCGGCGCTGATGAAGAGTCCCTCGACTGGTGTGAGTCCCATCACCGGGCTCGTGTCGGGCGAAATGTCGACGATGCCTGCCCACTGGCGAAGCACGCGCAGGCGGCTCAGACAGGGAAACAGTTCGATCGCCGCCTGGGCATTCGCCTCGAACACCGGCAGGCCGCCGCGCTGCGCGTAGGAGTTGAAGACGTCGGCGCCGCCGCCGATCACGACTTCGCCGCGGCTCGTCTGGCTCACATAGACATGGATCGCGGCCGACATCATGACGGTCTCGATCAACGGCTTGACCGGTTCCGTCACCATGGCCTGCAGGCAGGTGCTGTGCAGCGGCAGTTCCACGCCGGCCTTCCGCGCGAGTACGCTGGAGTGGCCGGCGACCGCGATGCAGATGCGCGGCGCCGCAACCGGCCCATGCTTCGTCTCGACGCCGGTCACACGGCCGCCCTTGATCGAGAATCCGGTCACCTCGCAGCCCTGGACGATGTCGACGCCGAATGCGCCGGCCGCGCGCGCAAACGCCCATACGACGGCATCGTGCCGCGAGATTCCGCCGCGCCACTGGACGGCGGCGCCTTCGACCGGATAACGGCAATCGACCTTGAGCATCGGCTCGAGCTTCCGGAGATCGGAGACCGCAAGCATTTCCGCGTCTACGCCATTCATGCGAATGGCATTGACCGTGCGGCGCATGACTTCCATTTCGTGCGGGCTGTGCGCGAGGCTGACCTTGCCGCGCTGGCTCAGCATGATGTTGTAGTTGAGCTCGCGGGAAAGCCCCTCGTAGAGGCAAAGCGAGCGGTCGAAGAACTTCGAACTGACCAGGTGGTAGTAGTCGGATCGCACGACCTGCGTATTGCGGCCGGAATTGCCCTGGCCGATGGCGCCGCGCTCGAGCACGGCGATGTTGCGCATGCCATGATTCTTCGCGAGGAAATAAGCGGTCGCGAGCCCGTGTCCGCCGCCGCCGACAATGATCGCGTCGTAGGACTTCTTGAGCGCGGGCTGATGCAGCACGCGCGGCCAGTCGCGACGACCGTTGACCGCGTGCCGGGCGAGGGCCAAGAATGAATAACGCTGCATCGTGTGTCCCCGTGGAATCATAGAGCATGCTCAGGATCGAATGTCCGTGGTGCGGATTGCGCGACGAGCCGGAGTTCGGCTACGGCGGCGAGTCGACGATCGCGCGCCCGCCACCGGGATGCAGCGACGAGGTGTGGGCGCGCTACCTGTTCTTCCGTGCGAACCCAAAAGGCGCGCACGCCGAGCGCTGGTGCCACAGCTTCGGCTGTGGGCAGTGGTTCAACGTGCTGCGGGATACTGCTACACACGAGATCATCGCAACCTGGCGCATGGGTGAGCCGCGGCCGTAGTCAGCCTGAGCGGCAATTAGCTCCTGTCGGGCACCAGGCCGTCCGCGCGCATTCGCGCGAGCTCTTCGCTTTCTCGCGTCGCGTTGGAGCGAGCATCCGCGAAGATCGCCTGGAAATCCGCCCGTTTCCGAAGTGCTTCGAAAACAGGCTCGTACAGCAGCTTGAGTGTCCAATATTGCCCCGACGCACCCGCAATCGCGTTGCGTTTCAGCGAGGCGACGGCATCCTCCCGTCGACCGAGCAGCGCCATCGCCATCGCCCGGCCATCGCTGAGCCAGACCTCACCGCGGCCGTAACGGCTAATTTGAATATCTGTGTCTGCCAGCAGTTCCTCGGCCAGAGCTCTCGCACGGTTCGGTTGTCCCGCTGTCATCAGCACGTCGGCGAGACTGGCGACCGCGATTCCCAGGTCGAGTTGACCGCCGAGTCGCGGTTCCTCGCCGTCCCATTCGACCATCGCCCATTCCTCGAGCGCTCGCATGGCGCGGGCGTAGTCGCCCGTCGTGCGGGCGTGCATACGGATTGCGAGCGCAATGCGGAGTTCGTCGAAGGGACTCGTCGGACCCGCGGCGATCATCGCGTAGGCCACGTCTCCGGCCTTGCGCCATTCCCCGCGATGGAGATGCAGTGCCAACATGCCAAAACGCGACATATCGCCGAAATGGCGAAATGCCGTTTCGGCGGAGGAATAATCGTCCAATTCCAGATAGGTGGTCGCGAGTTGACGCCAGGCCTGCTCGTTTTCGGGGTCCAGGGCAATCGCCTGTTCGGCAAGCAGGATGGATTCCGAGTATTGGCCTTCAGAATTCCAGCGCAATTCTGACAGTCGCACTAGCGCCGGGACATAGAGCGGATCGCGATCCAGCACCGATTCAAGGATCGCCGCTGCCTGCTTGTTGTCGCCGGGGCCGTAACTCAGAAACGTGGCCTTGAGCACGTCGAGCCGTGGCTCGAGCGGATCGAGTCGGCGGGCTTTTTCGAGCATTTCCAGGGCATCCCGGCGCCGGGCGGCGCTCTGAAACAGGACGGCCGCGAGGCCTTCGTATCCGCGCGCGTAGTTTGGCGCGAGTTCGATACCACGCCTCAGATCCGCATCCGCCGCAGCGATGTCGAAAAAGGTCTTCAGATAGCCGCGCTCGACATAGGCTTCGCCGCTTTCCGGATCGAGCTCAATGGCCTTGTCGAGCATCTGCATGGCTTTCTCGAGTGCGCGCGGAAAGCCTTCTTTTGCAGCGCCGCGTTCCGCATGTGCAACCTGGGCGCGGGCCAGGAGGACATGGGCGGCCGGGAACTCCGGGTCACGGCGGATTGCTGCAGAGAGGGACTCGATTGCCGCAGGCAGGTCCGCGACACGCAGGTTCGCAAGCAGCGCGCGGCCGCGCAGGAATGCGAGATAGGCTTCATAGCTGGTGGTCGCACCGTGCCGCAGGTTTACTGCCGCATCGGTGCTGGCATCGAGTGTCAGCCTCATCGCGCGTGCCACCTCGATCGCAATCTCGTCCTGCACGGCGAAGATGTCCTGTGGCGAACGATCGAATTGCATGGACCAGACGCTTGCGCCGGTCTGGGCATCGACCAGGCTCGACGTAACACGCAAACGTGCCCCAGCAGTCTGCACACTGCCTTCAAGCAGGTAGCGTACGTTGAGCTTGCGACCGATCACGCGCAGGTCGGCCGGGTCATCCTGGAATGTGAACGACGAACCGCGCGCGATCACGGTCAGTCCGGGAAAGCGCGACAACTGGTACAGCACGGTTTCCGGAATGCCCTCGGCGAGTATGTCGGTGCCGGCAGCGCCACCGCGATCTTCGAAAGCAAGCACCGCGACGCTTCGGGCAGGCAGCGGCGTGTTCGACATCGCATCGTCCGTCGGTACGGCGTCGCGTCCACGATCCAGTAATAGCCAGATGCCTCCGGCAATGACGATGCCGAGCGTCAGCACCGGAAGATACACCTGCCATCGCGGTCGCGATTCAGGGGCGGTGGCGGACGCTGGCGTGGCAATGGCCGCCGCCTTGCCCGCGGTATCAAGCCGAACGACGTCCGGCAGGAGCCGATAGCCGCGACCCCTGACTCCCGCGACATAGTGCGGAGCTTTCGGATCGTCACCGAGACTGACGCGCAACAGCTTGATGCGCTGGCTGACGGTTTCCGGGCCGACGACCAGTCCGGTCCAGACGCGGTTCATCAATTCGTCGGGCGAAACGACGCGTGGAGCGGCCTCGATCAGCGCCACCAACAGGTCGAACGAAAGCCTTGGCAGCGACAAGTCCAGTTCAGCACGGGTGACGCTGGCGCGCCCAGTATCGACGACCAGGTCGTCGATCTGGTAAACGGGCGCAAGTGGCCGGTTTTCAACAGAATTCGCGGGGTGCTGCGACTGCATGGGGTTTGCTTGACACTGTTCTCGGGCGGGGCGCAGTCTACTTCAAAGCATGAAGGGTGCAGTCATGGCGTGTAGTCGGTTTCGCACTGTGGTGGTTCTCGCGGCGGTGTGTGCTGTTTCCCTCGCAACTGCGGCGTGGGCCTGCGGCGACAAGCTGGTCGCCCTGGGCGGCGGCGTCGGCTTTGAACGGGTCATGGTGAGTCGCAATCCAGGCCACATCATCCTGATGCTTGAGCCGGCAACCGGGCTGACCGAGGCCAATAAGAAATACAATCTCGCCGGATCGCTGCAACTCGCCGGTCACGAAGTTTTCATCGCGAAGGACCCCGAAGAATTGCGTGCACAGCGCGAGTCTGCGGCGCCGGACCTGATTCTGGTGGATGCGTCACGTGCGAACCAGTTCCGGATTCAGTTCGTTGCAGGCGGCGCTGGCCCGGTGATCATGCCGGTCGCTTATTCGGCGGATCGTGACGAGCTGAAAGCGACGGATCAGCCGTTGAGTTGCGTGACGGTCGCCGACGGCCGCAAGGGCGCGCAGGTGCTGAAGGCCGTGGAGCACGCACTCAAACTTCGCAGCCGCGGCTTGCCGATGCCCTGCGAGACGAGCGCCGACAGCCAGAAGGCATGAGCCGATACCGATTGCGATGTGCCCGCGCGGCCCTCGCGTGTGGCTTGTTGATGCTGTGTCTTGCGCTGGCTCCAACAGCCGCTCAAGCACAGGCCTGGCTTCCAGAAAAGGGAAGCATGAGCTTTTCGCTGGATTACTCCAACATCCTCAACAAGAAGCACTACACGCGGACCGGCGCGGAGGTTGACGTCGGCCACACGGACATCAATGTCGCGAGCATATCGGGCAGCTACAGTCCGAGCGATCGATTGTCGGTCAACGCGTCTCTGCCGTACGTGAAGTCCAGATACCGCGGCGCCGGATTGGGCGGTCACGACACCGAAATCGACGACGGGAGTTGGCACGGCACCGTCACGGATCTTCAGCTCTCGGTGAATTTCCAGGTGACCGACGGGCCGGTCGCCTTCGCACCTTATGTCGGCGCGATCATCCCGACGAATGACTACGTGACCTTTGGCCACTCGGCGCCCGGTCGCGGACTTGACGAGCTTTGGGTTGGCTTCTATGCCGCCATGAGCCTCAATGACTGGATTCCGCGTACCTATGTGCAGGCCCGGGTCAATTATGCGTTCGTCGAAGAAGTTCTCGATATCGCTCACGACCGCACCAATGCGAGCCTGGAGATCGGTTATTTCCTGAATCAGTCCTGGAATGCCCGGGTCATGGTTTCCCAACAGTGGACACATGGCGGGATCGATGTTCCGGTACCCCTGAGCAGTCCGCTGTTCCCGCACCACGACCAGCTGGCGGCGGAGGAATTCGTGAATGTCGGCGCCGGCGCCACCTGGATCATCAACAATCGGGTGAGCGTATACGGGCTCTACATGCAAGCAATCGAAGGCACGAACGCCCACAAGTTGGAGCATCGCGTCTCTTTTGGCGTCAGTTACGGCCTCGCGGGCCACTGAGCCGCCGGCGACCCGCCGGCTTCACGGGACTTCACGCAATCTTCACCCGCCCGTCATGCTCGGACGGGCCGCCTCGGCGACCCTGATTTCGCGACGCATCGCGTCGTCCGCCTCGACCGGGGCGGTCCAGGATTGCGGCCCTCGGGCCGGGGGAGACTCAAATGTCAAATGTGTACACGGAAAACCGCCATCGCCATTCGCGTGCCGGATGGTTGCCAACGCTGGCGGCGTTCGTGCCGCTCGCGGCCGGGGCGGATGTCATCGCACTGTTCGATGAAGTCGCCGACATGACTGTGACGCCGATTGGCGTCACCTATCCGGCGGTGACGCCGGAGGAATCGCGGCCCATTTACGCCAACGATATAGCCGCCGTTCACGTCGCGATGTACGACGCCGTGGTTGCGATCAAGAGCGGGTACGAACCTTTCGCAACGGAGCCGACGTCGCCGACTGCCGGCGCTTCCGCGAATGCCGCGGCTGCGGCGGCCGCCTGTGGCGTGCTGCGGGGCTTGTTCCCCAATCGGGCGCCACAGTACGAGCCTGCGTGTCGGTCCTATATCGATGCGCTTCCGAATGGCGATGCCAAGACGCGTGGACTGGCGGTTGGCAATGAGGTGGCGCTCGGTACGCTCGCCTCGCGCGCCAATGACGGCCGTTCGACTGTTGTTACTTACACGCCGGGCAGCGATCCGGGCGACTTTCGCGGCGTCAATCCGGCCGCCCCATTCATGCCGTTCGTGCGGCCATTCACGCTGACGAGTGCTGCGCAGTTCCGCGCCGAGGGACCGCCGGATCTGACGAGTTTCGACTATGCGCGTGACTTGAACGAAGTGAAGGCACTGGGCTCGGCGGCGAGCCTGGTGCGCACCGCGGAGCAGACTGATCTTGCGCGTTTCAACACCGAGCCACCGCCGCGTTTTTGGCCGCGCAACATTCGCCGTTTTGCGAGCGATGGTCGAAGCGTTCTCGAAAATGCGCGGCTGATGGCGCTGCTCTGGGTCGCACAGGCAGACGCAACGGTGGCGTGCTTTGATTCCAAGTACCACTTTGAATTCTGGCGCCCACAGAGCGCGATTCCGCTTGCAGGAACCGATGGAAATCCGGCGACTGACGAAGATCTGACCTGGACTCCGGTCGTGCCGACGCCCAATCACCCGGAGTATCCGGCGGCCCACGCATGCAATGCGGCGGCAGTCGGTGCGGTATTGGAGCGATATTTCGGCGGCAACAAGCTGGATTTTACCATGGACAGCACCGTCCCGAACCTGATGCATCCCGTGCGCCGCTACCGGAAGATCGACGACTTCGTGAATGATCTGAAAGTGGCGAGAATTTACGGCGGAATGCACTACCGTAATTCAAGCAATGATGGTGCGAGGCTCGGTGTTCGGGTCGCGGATTGGCTCGGCAAGAATTACTTCCAGCGCAAGAAGAAGTGATCGCAAAATGTCCTTGGAGTGTGTCGGCGTCGGGTGCGAAAGCACCCGGCGCTTTTTTTGCAGGCACACTACCGCGAGCGCTTGAGCCGAGTCCGGCCGAATATTCGCCATTCGCCTTCTTTCGTGAACACTTCATCCGTGACTTCGAGCACATCGGCCGAAAGGCGATAGTGGCTGCGCCCGCGCTCGATGGCCTCGGTGCCCCACTGGATCGTCATGGCTTCCTGTTCGACGCCGCCGGTCAGTGGCAGCGTGATGCCGCGGGAATCGAACCACGTACCGGTGATCGCGCCGTCTTTGCCGATCCGGTAGTACGCCTGCGACTTGAAATGCCAGGCATTGCCTTCCGCTCCGGTCATCCGGTTGTCCATCGTGAGCCGCATGAACTGGCCGTCGAGAACGGGCTCCCAGGTCATCCGCATGTCCGCGGCCATCGCGCTTACTTCGCCCGCACCCTGCCATTCTCCGGCAAGTTTTCCGAAGAACGCCGATGCCGCGGATTCTTGGGCGAATGCCGGCGGCAGGGCGAGCGACAGCAGCAGCATGACGAGGGCGTGTTTCATCGCGGCACTCCGGAGGGTTGATAGACGCTCAGCAGGTGGCCGTCGGGGTCGAGAAAATCCGCAGACAGGCCGCCGTCCGGCGTTTCGCTGACCGGCATGACGATCTCGACGCCTTTTCGGGCGAGCGACTCGACGACTTCGTCGATGCCGGAGGAAAGCCGGAACACGACGATGGGCGTGCGCCCGGCCGGCTCGTCGCGGCGGATGAAGACCAGTTCGACGGAACCGGCGGTCGCGAGTGCAAAAGGCCCGTCGTGGCCCACGATCGTGCGGGGCTCGAGGCCGAGCGCATCGCGGTACCATGCGACGGTGCGCGCAAGGTCGCTCACGAAGAACACCACGGCGCCGACACTGGGATTCCGAAGCATGGAGAATCTCCCCGGGGACCTGTAACAGCAGTTGCCGCGGATCGCGGAATTGTGAGGTCAGCGCGAGCGGATGGCGAGCAAGTGGCCGTCGGGATCGTGGGTTCCGATCCCCTGGCCACCGCGCAGGTGATGCAGGAGCGCGCGGCGGATCAGCCCGAAGTCGAGCCGTGAAGCGCCGGCGCGTCGCGGTTGCGAATAGGCGAGAGCAAGCGCCTCCCGGCGGAGCGGCTCGGGGAGTTCGCCGAGTGCGCGGCGAAGCGCCGTCAGGCGCTGGCGGAACGCTGGCGGCTTGAGGCCGAGTGCGTACTGGATTTCCTCAGGATCCAGGCCGCAGAGCGCGAGAACGGCCACGCGGCGGCTGCCTTCGGTGAGCCGACCCAGGATCGCGTCGCGCGCGTCATCATCGATCGCAGTGATCGTTTCGGCCGGTTGCTCCGCGGCCCAGCGTGTTTCGCGCCGGCGGCGGCGGGCATCGGTCCGCGCGGCCTCGGCCGCGAGATTCCGGAGCGTGCCGGCAATCCAGGCGCGATCCGGCGCCTCTGAAAATTCGAGCCGCCCGGCTTGCACGCCGGCGAGCAGGCCCTCGTGGAGAAGGTCCGCCGCCTCGGCGGCGTTTCTCGTGTGGCGCCGCGCAAGCGCGAGACAGTGTCGGTATTCGGCGAGCGTCATGCGCGACGGTCGTTGTCGCGCTTCTTCCGGTACATCGCCCGGTCGGCCCGTGTCAGCAGTTCGTCGAGCGGGATCTCGCTCCTGCGCGGCAGCTCCTCGATTCCGATGCTCATCGTAAGCCGCATCGACGGTGCCGCCTGTCCATTGAACCGGTCGATGGCTGCCTGCAGGCGTTGGCTGATCGTGTTCTTGCCGTCGCCTTCGTCGAGCACTGCGAAGATGGCGAACTCGTCGCCGCCGACACGGCCGACGACATCACTCTCTCTGAACACGTGGCTCAGGATGTTGGCGGCGTCGACGATCAGAGAATCGCCCGCGGCGTGGCCGCGCGTGTCGTTCACGCGCTTCAGGCCGTCGAGGTCGATGTAGATGAGCGCGCACCTAGCCTGGGTTCGGTGCGCCATCCGCAGCGCCTGCTCCGCGAGAACGAGGAAACCACGCCGGTTGCGCAGCCCCGTCAGTTCATCGGACAGCGCGAGCTGCTCCATCTCGAGGCTGAGGTTACGAAACGCGGTTTCATTTTGCCGGTGGCCGGAGACCGTGGCGGCGAGCACCAGCGCCATGACCGACGTGAGGCCGATGAAGGCCTGGAGCATCAGCAGGGACTCGTTCGATTTTTCGCCGCCGAAGGGCCCGACCCCGTTCGCGGTCGCCGCGACTGCGATCGCGGACATCAGCAGGACTCCAAGCACCACGCCACGCGGCCGGAAGCGGCAGGCAATCCACACGAGGAAAGGCAGGGGCAGGAATGTGAGCGGACTTGCAGGCCCCTGTGCGGGCAGCGGCGTGGCGAAGACGATCGTGGTTGTCAGCGCGAGCAGGGCGAACGACGCGAATGTCTCGGCCAAGCGCCAGGGCTTGCGGCCGATCTGCAGCTTCTCGCGCCAGGTCAGGAAAACCGGCGCGAAGACCAGCACGCCGATCAGGTCGCCGAGCCACCAGGTCTCCCATGAATCGAGATAGGACGAGGCGTCGAGGGCACCCGCGACCAGGAGCGTGGTGCTGCCCCAGGTCGAGGCCAATAGACAACCGGCGGCCGCGATTCCCGTGAAGGCGAGTGCTGCCGAACCGGATTCAAAGAGTTTCTCGACCCCGACCCAACGCTGGAGCACGATCGCGGCGGCAAGCGCCTGGAGCGTCGAGCCGGTCGCGATGCTCGCGGCGACCAGGAGGCTCGTCAGGTTCAGGTCGAGCTGCACGGTCGTCAGCGCGACCGCGACATTGACCAGGAGCGAGCCCACCCAGATGCCGGGCCAGGTCCGCGGTCCCCACAGGAGAAGCGCCGCGAGCGCAATGCCCGAGGGCGGCCAGACGGCGGTCGCATAGCCGGGAGGAATCGCAAGCGAAAGGCCGACGATCCCTGTCAGCGAATAGCCCGTCGCCAGGATCACGATCCGGATCAGGCGATCCGTGGTTAGCGAATCCAGAATTGGCGTTGCCCCCTGATTGGCCCTGCCGGCTCCCAACGACTTTAAAGGCGAATCAATCGGGACGCTCACTTTTAAGGGACAGCAGGCCGAAAAGGAGCAGGAGCAGGCCGAGGCCATCTCCACCGCCGCCGCCAGCTTGTGGCGGTGGAGGCGGAGGCGGAGGCGGCGGCGGCGGAGTCGCCGCGCGGCAATCCGCTTCCGTGGCAGGCGGCGCAGCGCCGGCCTGCGGCGCGACGAATGGCTTGAATGAGCAGTTGGAGCCGCCAGTGTCGCCCTGGACGCCCGTCGTGTTTTCGTAGCGGAGCCACGCGCCCCCGCCCCAGTCCACGGCGGTCGCCGGGTCGGCGTCGAGCGCCATCTGTGCCAGGTCGGTCAGGTCCAGCGACAGCACTGTCGCGGTGGCCGCCGTGACGTTGACTGTATTTGGCAGCGTAAAATCGACCGCGAAAGCATCGTCCTCATAGCGCAGATAGCCATTCGGCGCGCCGCCGGGCGTACCGAGCCAGGTGCCGTTGCCACCGAGCGCAAGGTCCTGGCCGGTGAGCGTGGGAATCTCGAGCGTCACCGTGCCGACGGCAGCACCCGGGCTCTGCCCGGCATAGGGAACGATGCTGCCACCGGCATCGCGGATCCGCATCGGCTTGTTGAAGGCGACCCACAGGCGGTAGCTGCCGCCAGGTACGAGCGCTTCGTTCGTGTCCACGACCAGCGCGCGGGTGGTTGCGGAGTTCATGTTCCAGTGCGCGTTGTAAACGACCGTGTTGCCCGTCGTTTCGCGAATCTCCGCGGCGATGGCCACCGGCGGTCCGCTCTGGCGGTAGAACCCGAGCAGGTACTGGCGCGTGACGTCCGCACGCATGCGTGCGGCCTCCGCCGCGGGCAGGATGAAGCCGCTGTGACCATGTGTGGCGAGGCCGCCGTAATCCTGGCCGCCATTCGCGGGCTCTACCTCCATCGTCCAGCCCGGGATCTCGAGTTCGAAAGTGAAGTGGTCAGCGGTCGTTCCGATGCCGGGCGTGCCCGCCGGATCGGGGCCGAAGCCATAGGCGCGGCCGGACGCGGCCATCATGCGGATCGCGAGCGCCTGCGTGATCGCATTGAGGCGCGCGTTGGGAGGCGTCGGCGCGAAATAGATCTGCCCGAAGGAATGCGTGTCGCTGTAGAACCGCAGCCGCGATGCGGGACCGAGTGTCGCCGCCTCCTGCAGGGCGAGGAGTTCCGGTTCCGTATTGGGCGCCGAGCTGCGGTAGACGAGACTCGTGACGAGCGTGCTGCTGCTGTTCTGCTGGCCGAAACCCTGCGAGGAGTTCCGGTTGAGGTCGACGCCCCAGAAATTGTCGGCGACCGTGCCGATGTCCGCGTCGATGGCGCCCTGGGTCACGGGATTGCGCAGGTTCTTGCGTCGCATGCGGCCTTCGCGCGGCTGACCGCGGTGCGCGGTCGTCAGGTCCGGATAAGCCTGAGTCTGCACAAAGCCGTCGACGTTGTTGACGGGGACGACGACGGTTTTCAGGTTCTCGACCAGGTACTGTCCGAAACCGGCGTCAGTCTTGCCGGCGACCAGTGTTTCAAAGAGTCCGGTGACGGCCTCCGGTGTCTGCCACTCGCGCGCGTGGATGCCGCCGTTTACGAGTACCGCGGCCTCCGCAAAACCTTCCGCGGTCGTCGAATCCGTGTCGCCGATGACATAGGCCCAGATGTCGCGGCCCGCGAGCGTCTGGCCGACGACCTGTCCCGCCACCTCATCGTGCAGCGTCAGGAGCGACTGGTGCTGGGCGAAGAGCGAAGCGTACTCGCGGAAGCCCGCGACCGGCGTCAGCGACGCGACCGGTACCGGTGGCGGAAACCCGAGTGCGATGTTCGTGCCGAGGTCGTCACTCTCTGTATAGGTGAAGAGCACGTCGCCGCATCCCGGCTCGAACGGATTCGTGATCTCACCGGCGCCATCGAAGACGCAGACGGCACGCCGCCTGCGGCGCGGTGGCGAGGAGGATCGCAATGACGGCGGCGCGGCTCAGTGCGCGAGCCACTGCCGCACTTCCTGCTGCAATTCCGCCGAGCCCTGACTCGTCGCGGCAAACCGGGCGAGCTGCGCGCGCGAGCCGGCGCTGGCGTCGAGTCGAAGCGCGAGCACCACGAGGCGCCGCGATTCTTCTGTACGGGCCCCGGCCAGCCGGCGGCCAAGCTCGGTGGCGATCGCGGGATCGCCGAGAGTCGCGAGTGCGGCCGCCGCGGACGGTCCCGTGTCGGGTTCCGCGAGCGCGTCGAATAGGAATTGGCGCGCCGCCGCGTCGTTGCGCGCGAGCCGCCCAATTTCGAGCAAGGCAGCGGAGGCGATTTCCTCGCGGCGGCTCGCGAGCGCAAGGCGCGCGAAAGCTGTCTGGGAATCGAGCGTGCGCGAGGCGGCCGGCACGGCAGCGAGCGCGACGGGCGCATCGGCCATTCCAAACAGGAGTTCGAATAACCGGGCGTCCGCCAGCCGTTCGGCGAGGATCAGCGCGAGTTCGTCGACACGGCGTCCAGCCGTCAGCGCTTCGACGATCGCCGCGCGTTGGACTGAAAGGAAAGAGGTCGCTGTCGACCTGAACGCATCGGCGATGCCTGCGCGAACCGGATCGAGTCCGTCGTCAGTCGGGCGACTCGCGAATCTCTCGAGGGCGGCCGTGCGGCCCGTGGCGAGTTCGGCCTGGGCGGCCTGGCGGGCTGCGCTTCGCTCCCACTGGCGGAGCACGAATCGGGCGGTCGCCCCGGCATCATATAAAGGTGTCGTTCGGTCGCCGTGATCGGGATCGATGCGCGTGTACACGACCGGACGGCGGGCTCCGAGCCGGAGCACCGTCTCCTGCGCCCGGGTGGTCGGCTCGAGGCGCGCCAGTGAATGCAGGCCGCGATCGAGCAGCCATTCCTGGGCGATGCCGGAAATCGTCCGGTCATTCGCGATGACGTCGAGGCGAGCGGCGAGTTCGGTGACGCGATTGTCCGCGACGAGCGCGGCAAGCTCCGCGTCCACGGAGACGATCGCGGGGCTCGTGATGGCCCTCTGCGCGCTCGCCGCGTCGATGATCTGGGCGGCAAAAGCCGCCGGCCCCGCGAGCGCCAGGGCAAGCGCAATCAAGATGATGCGAGCTGTTCCCGCTCCCATGCGGGAGTTGGACCGGGAGTGACTGGACGAGTTTCCTCAGTCGCCCGGAGCGCCCGGCGCTGATGCGAGTGCGGGCTGTCCGTTCAACAGGTCTTTCCAGGTGAGCTCGTGGCCCTTGCGCTTGCCTTTCGGAACGAGCTTCAGGCCCTCGGGGGAGATCGTGAGCGTGTAGAGCTGTTCGTTCACGGGGAGTTCGCGCCGCAGGGGTTTCTCGAGCTTCGTTGCCATGATTTCTGACTGCCTCGGTGACTTTGGGGAAGGCTAAGGGTGTCCGGTATATCACCCTTGTGCGCGAAGCGGCAAATCGCTCCGGTACAATCCGGGCGATGCCCCTGTCCGTCGTCATCCTGGCTGCCGGCCAGGGCAAGCGCATGGCAAGCGACCTGCCGAAGGTGCTGCAGCCGCTCGCCGGCCGGCCGCTCCTCGCGCACGTTGTCGACACGGCGCGGACGCTCAAGCCGGACGCGATCCACATCGTGCTATGGACATGGCGGTGAGCGCGTGCGCACTTCGATTCCGGGTGCCGACATCCGCTGGGCACTGCAGGCGGAACAGCATGGAACGGGACACGCGGTCGTCCAGGCGATGCCGGGCATTCCGGACGATCACACCGTGCTCGTGCTCTATGGCGACGTGCCGCTCCTCCGTGCCGCGACGCTCGCCGATCTTGTGGCGCGCGTGGGACCGAAATCGCTCGCACTCCTGTCCGCCCGGCTCGACGATCCTTCAGGCTATGGCCGCGTGATCCGGGACACCGCAGGCCGCGTCGCGCGAATCGTCGAGCACAAGGATGCGAACCACAAGGAACTCGCCGTTCCGGAGATCAACACCGGCGTGCTGGCGGCACCCGCGGTCAGCTTGCGCGGCTGGCTCGCGGCGCTCAAGGCCGACAATGCGCAGGGGGAGTATTATCTGACGGACTGCATCGGCGCCGCCGTGCGCGACGGTTGTGCGGTCGAAGCCGTCATCGCAGAGACGCCAGCGGAGGTCCTGGGGGTGAACGACAAGCGGGCAGCTCGCCGAGGTCGAGGCGACGCATCGCCGCACCCGCGCGACGGAGCTGATGCGCGCGGGCGTCACCCTCGTCGATCCCGCGCGGGTCGACATCCGCGGCGAAGTAAGCTGCGGCCGCGACGTCATGCTCGACGTCAACGTGATCCTCGCCGGCAAGGTGAAGCTCGGTCACCGCGTGAAAATCGGCGCCGGCTGCATGCTCTCGGACTGCGAGATCGGCGACGACAGCGAAGTTCGGATGCAACAGCCTGATCGAGGGATCCTCGACGGGCGCGAACTGCGTCATCGGCCCCTTTGCGCGGCTGCGGCCCGGCACGCGCCTCGCCGATGGCGTGCACATCGGCAACTTCGTCGAAGTGAAGAACAGCGAGATCGGCGCCGGCAGCAAGGCGAATCACCTGAGCTATGTCGGCGACACGACGATCGGCGCGAAGGTCAACGTCGGCGCGGGCACCGTGACCTGCAACTACGACGGCGCGAACAAGCACCGCACCGAGATCGGCGACGGCGCCTTCATCGGCTCCGGCACGATGCTGGTCGCGCCGGTATCGGTTGGCGAGGGGGCGACGATCGGCGCGGGTTCGACGATCACGAAGCCGGCGCCGGCCGGGCAAGCTGACGGTCGAGCGCAGCCGGCAGCAGACGATCGAGAACTGGAACGACCGGAGAAGAAACCCGGCTGACGTCCCTGGAGGTGCGTCATGACTTCCGGCTTCACACTCGAACCGCGCGAAGGTTACCTGTACCTGCATCTCGCGCCGGGATTCGAGATGACGCCGGAAAGCATGGCACGCATCTGGACGACGATCAGCGAGTCCTGCCGCAAGCACGGCCTGCGGCGCGTCCTCGCCGAGGGCGACAACGTGCAGCGGCGCCTCACGCCGATGGACTCCTTCGATCACGCGGGGCTCGCGGCGCGGCTGCTTCCGGGGCTGTCGGTCGCCTGCTGTTTCCGCGGTTATGTGCCGGACGACCAGACCCAGTTCTTCCGCACCGCCGCGATGAATCGCGGCGTCCGGACCGAGTTTTTCCAGGACCTGAACTCAGCTCTCAGATGGCTCGGGGCCGGCGGCTGAATAGTGGAATAGAATGTCCGGCCTATGTGCGGAATCGTCGGAGCAGTCGCTGACCGGGACGTCGTCCCGATCCTGATCGATGGCCTGAAGCGCCTCGAATACCGGGGCTATGATTCGGCTGGCGTCGCCGTGCTCAACGGCGGTTCCCACGTCTCGCGCCTGCGCGCCGTCGGCAAGGTATCGAAGCTTTCCGAGGCGCTCGCCGCCACCCCGACCTCGGGCCACCTCGGCATCGCCCATACCCGCTGGGCGACGCACGGCGTGCCGAACGAGCGCAACGCCCACCCGCACATCTCGCGCGACGGCGTCGCGATCGTCCACAACGGCATCATCGAGAATCACGAGGAACTCCACGACGAGCTCGAGAAGCTCGGCTACGAGTTCACCTCGGAGACCGACACCGAAGTCATCGCGCACCGCATCCATTACCACCTGGGCGAGAGCAAGGACCTGTTCGCGGCGGTGCAGAAGACCGTCGCGGAACTGCGCGGCGCCTATTCGCTCGCCGTCATGTGGGGCGAGGACCCGGACTGCATCGTGCTCGCGCGCGCGGGCTGCCCGGCGCTGATCGGCATCGGCGAGAAGGAGAACTTCGTCGCCTCCGACATCGCGGCGCTGCTGCCCGTGACGCGGAAGTTCATCATCCTCGAGGAGGGCGACGTCGCCTGCATCCGGCGCAAGAGCATCGAGATCGTCGATGCGAGCGGCCGGAAGGTCGAGCGCAAGCCCTACGTCTCGGAGCAGAGCGCGGAGGCCGCCGAGCGCGGCGAGTACGCGCACTTCATGCTGAAGGAGATCCACGAGCAGCCGCGCGCGGTCGCGCAGACGCTTTCAGGAGCGCGTCGCCGGCGGGCGCCTGCTGTCGCAGGCCTTCGGGCCGGCGGCGATGGAAGTCTTCAAGCGCGCGACTTCCGTGCACATCGTCGCCTGCGGCACGAGCTATCACGCGGGCATCGTCGCCCGCTATTTCATCGAGCAGCTCTGCCGCGTGCCCTGCCGTGTCGAGATCGCGAGCGAATTCCGCTACCGCGATCCGGTCGTGCCGGCCGAATTCGCTGTTCGTTTCGATATCGCAGTCGGGCGAGACCGCCGACACGCTCGCGGCGCTCCGGCTCGCGCGGAAGGCGGGTTTCCTGTCGACGCTCGCGATCTGCAACGTGCCGGAAAGCTCGCTGGTGCGGGAATCCGAGCTCGTGCTGCTGACGCGCGCGGGCCCGGAGATCGGCGTCGCCTCGACCAAGGCTTTCACGACGCAGCTCGCCGCGCTCGGCATGCTCGTCATCGCGATCGGCAAGCACCATGGGCTGCCGCCCGAACGCGAGAAGACGCTGGTGCATCGCCTGCTCGAGCTGCCCGCGATGCTCGAGCAGACGCTCGCGCTCGATCCGGTCATCCGGGAGCTGGCGAAGAAGATCGAGCCGAAGCACCACGCGCTCTTCCTCGGCCGCGGCGCCATGTTCCCGATCGCGATGGAAGGCGCGCTGAAGCTCAAGGAGATTTCCTACATCCACGCGGAGGCGTATGCGGCGGGCGAGCTGAAGCACGGGCCGCTCGCGCTCGTCGACGCCGACATGCCCGTCATCGCGGTCGCGCCGAACAACGACCTGCTCGAGAAAGTGAAGTCGAACCTCCAGGAAGTGCGCGCGCGCGGCGGCATGCTGTACGTGTTCGCGGACCCGGAGTCCGGCATCGAGCCGATCGGACGGCGTGGAGGTCATCACGATGCCGCGGCACGTCAGCTACTTCCAGTCGCCGGCGGTCTACACGCTGCCGCTCCAGTTGCTCGCCTATCACACCGCCGTGCTGAAGGGCACGGACGTCGATCAGCCGCGCAATCTCGCGAAGAGCGTCACCGTCGAATAGAAGGGGACATTTTGAAGGGGACGCGCCCCTTTAGCGACGATGAATGCTGCCATGCGCAAGGTATTGTCCGCTAAAGGGGCGCGTCCCCTTTAAAATTCCCCTTTGACATGTTCGACGCCGGCTTCTACCAGCGCTACTACCTCGATCCGCGCACGCGGGTCGCATCCCGCGCGGATGCGGTCCGGCTCGGGCGCTTCATCTGCGCCTATACGGCCTATCTCGGCTTCACGGTGAAGCGCGTGCTCGATGCCGGCTGCGGGCTCGGACATTTGCGGGGGCCGGTGCGCGAGTATTTCCCGCGCGCCCGTTACGTCGGGCTCGAGACGAGCGATTACCTGTGCCGGCGCTATGGCTGGGTGCGGGAGAGCATCGCGGACTACGCGCCGGCAGCGCCCTTCGATCTCGTGTTCTGCCACGACGTGCTGCAATACCTGCCCGATCGCGAGGCCGTGCGGGCGCTCGTGAACCTCGGCCGGCTCAGCCGCGGCGCCCTGTATTTCAGCGTGCTGACGACCGAGGACTGGCGGCGGAATGCCGATCGCTCGCGGACCGATTCCGGGGTGCGGCTGCGGCCGGCCGACTGGTACAAGACCCGGCTTGCGCGGCATTTCCGGCCCCTGGGCGGGGGATTGCTGGTCCGGCGCGGCTACCAGCCGTTGCTCTGGGAGCTGGAGCGGCCCTGGGCGGCTGCCAATGATCGCGCGACCGGCCCCGGCGCGGCGCGAATTGATCTAGAATCGGCGCCAGATTTCGGGGTCCCGATGCGGACCAACAACATGGGGAGCGATCGACAATGTCGATTTTGAAGCATTCGGGCCTGCGTGCCCTCGGTACCGCCGCCGTGGCGGCTGTGACGCTCGTCGCCTGCGGCGGATCGGGCAGTGCAAACGATGCGCTGCCGCTCATCCGCGCGACCATCTCGATCAAATCCGTTTCTCAGGGCGGAGTCTGCGAAGTCGTTCCGGTGCGCATGACGCCGAAGGAATTGATCGGCCAGGCCAACAAGTATGCGAACAACCGCATGATGGTCGCCGAAGTCACCACGACCGGTCCGACCGACGAGAACGGCGCACCGATGTGCAATGGCACGGGCCCGACCCTGCCGCTCGCACCGGGCAACTGGGAATTCAGCGCACCGCTCGCCTCCGGCTCGGCGACCTGCGTGCGGAACGTCCAGGCCGACGGCGACCTGGCGATCACCTTCATCGACGGCGTCGAAGGCTGCGGCGGTCCACAGCGCGGCAGCTGCGCCGACGGATGCGCTGGCGCCGTGTCGAGGGCGAAGTGCCGGCCGAAGGTGAGGCGCCCGTCGAGCCAGCCCGCGAACTGAGTCTTCGCGGTCACTCCGATTGAGGGCCGGCACGGGCAACCGTGCCGGCTTTTCTATCTGTGCCGAGTCCGATTCCTTTCTACATTCCGCCGCTGCTCGCCGTCGTAGGGCGCCTCGCGCCGAAGGCCGCCGCGCGGTTCATTGCGGACATGATCTCGCGCCCGCGCGGAAGGAATCCGACGCAGTCCTGGGAACTCGCGACCGGCACGTGCCGGCCGCGCAATCGAACTGCGCACCGGACTGCACGCGCAAAGCTGGGGCGAAAGCGGCCCGCTCGTGCTCGCACTGCACGGCTGGCGCGGCCGCACGACGCAGTTCCGTCCGCTCGCGACGGCGCTCCTCGCGCGCGGGATGCGGACGCTCGCGGTCGACCTGCCGGGTCACGGCGTGTCGGTCGGCGACAGCGCGACGCCGCGCCTGCTCGGCGAACTGCTGGTCGAGATCGAGCGCATCGCGGGACCGGTGCACGCCGCGGTCGGGCATTCCTTCGGCGGCGCGGCGCTCGGCGCCGGGCTCGTCTACGGATTCCGCCCGAAGCGGCTCGTGATCGTCTCGAGCCCGACGCGAGTGAGCCGAATTCCGGTTTTCATCGCGAAGGCAGCCGGGCTGCCGCCGTCGGCCATGAAGGAGTTCGTGAAACTTCTCGACGCGGACGCCGGGCGGCCGTCCGCGGAGCTCGATCTCGTCACGACCGCGCCCCGGAGCGGGATTCCGGCGCTCCTCGTCCACGACCTGAAGGACGCGGTCATTCCCTACGTCGAGGCGGAAGCGCTCGCGAATGCCTGGCCGGGGCTCAAAGTAATGACAACGAGGGGCAAGGGCCACCGCGACATCCTGGCGGCACCCGAAGTGCTGAAGGCGATCGTCGAGTTCGTCGACCCCGCGACGGGCTGATTCGCGGCGCCGGTGCCGCGCTTGCCGCCGCCACGATTTCCGGCGCCACCGTGATCCGCAGCCGTCCGTAGGGCGAGGCCGGCAAGCGCCGCTTCGCCGCGCCGCTCGATCCACGCAAGCGCTTCCGGCGACAGCATGTCGCCCTCGCGCCGGCTATCCGGCGGCGCGCCGAGCAGCGCAGCCGGCGTGAAGACGACCAGGTACTTGCTCCTGCTGCTCGGCCGGGTCGATGCCGAGCGAAACGGCGAGTCCGGCATCGCCGCCCGACGGTTGCGAGCGCGGGCTCGAGCCGCAGGTCGTCGAGTCCGGTCATGTGCACGACGATGAACGTGTCGTCGAGCAGCGCGACGACCGGATAGAAGACAGCCGACCTTGTCATTGCCATTCTTCCGTCGAAGAGGCTCTTGACGCGGATGCGGTAGGGCGCCTTCTCGGCCGGCAGCTCGAAGGCGACGAACGGGCTGAGCCCGCTGTGGAAATCGAACACCGGACTCGAGAGATCGACGACCGCGTCCGCATTGCCTTGCTGCGGCAAGGCGTTGAACTGAAAGCCGGACGGATCGTCGCAGCAGGCCGTCGCTCTGGCGTAGGTGGCGAGACGCGCCTCGGTGGTCGCCGGGTACGATGGCGTGGCTTGCGTCGCGCAGGCCGCACAGGGACGTCGCCGCGATCGCCGCGAGGGCTGCGATTGAAATCCGCATTGAATCGTCAGGCTAGCACGAATTCCGTCTCGGTCGCCGTGGTCGGCGCCGGGCTCGCCGGCATCGCCTGCGCGCGGCGGCTTCGCGAGGCGGGAATGCACGTGCGCGTGTTCGAATCGCAGCGCTCGCCGGGCGGGCGGCTCGCCACGCGCCGTTTCGCCGCCGCGAGCTTCGATCACGGCGCGCAGTACCTGACGGCGACGGACACGAAGTTTCGCAAGGCGCTCGAATCCGCGCAGATCGCGGGCGCGGCGGCGAATTGGCGGCCGAACTGGCAGGGTGGCGACGGCGGGCGCGAACTCTGGGTCGGGTACCCGGCAATGAATTCGCTGCCGCGATTTCTCGCCCAGGATCATCGAGTCGAGTACGGCGCGCGCATCCTGCGGCTCGAGCGCGGCCGCGGTGGCCTGGGCGCTGATGGACGACCGCGGGTCCGCACACACGGACTTCAGACGCGGTCGTGCTCGCGCTACCTGCGCCCGCGGCCGCGGCGCTTGCCGGCGCGCGCACGGCGCTCGCCGCGCGCGTGAGGCCGGTGCCGATGGCGCCCTGCTGGGCGGCTGCTCGTCGCGTTCGACTCGCCGCTCGACGGCGTGCCGGATGCGGCTTATGCCGGGCGACCCGATGCTCGGCTGGTTTGCGAGGAACGGATCGAAGCCGGGCCGCGATGCGCCGGACTCCTGGGTGCTGCACGCGTCGGCCGGCTGGTCCCGGGTCGAGTTCGATCAGCCGGCCCGGAACGTGCAAGCGCGCCTTGCTGGACCGGTTTTCGGAGCGGATCGGGCGGGCGTTGCCGCGCGACGCTGCTGTCCGATGGACATCGTTGGCGCCATGCGCGCGTCGAGATCGCCGCTCGGCGAGCCTTTTCTCCTCGATCCTCGAAGCGGGCATCGGATTCTGCGGCGACTGGTGCCTCGAGGCGCGCGCGGAGGCGGCCTGGATTTCCGGCGATGCGCTGGGGACGGCGCTTTCTGAAGCGCGGCACGCAATTGGCTCCGGTAAGATGCGCGGCAGTCGATGAACAGCTCGCGTCACACTTTTTTCCTGGCCGTCGCGCCCGCGCTGTGGCTTGCAGCCTGCGCGGGCGACGCGCCGGCCAGGCCGGAGTCCGACAGCATGCAGAAGACCTGCGCCGGTGCCGCCGATCGCCGCCGTCCGGCCCCATGTCGTCGAATCGCCGAACGGCAGCCGGACGGACGAGTACTACTGGCTGCGCGACGACACGCGCGAGAACAAGGAAGTGCTCGCCTACCTCGAGGCCGAGAACGCCTACAAGGCGGCGATGACCGCCCACACGCAAGGCGCTCGAGGATCGCGTGTACGGGGAGATCATCGCGCGCATCAAGCAGGACGATTCGACCGTGCCGTATCGCCTGCGCGGGCACTGGTACTTACGCGCGTTACGAGACCGGCAAGGAATATCCGGTCTACGCGCGCAAGGCCGGCACGCTGGCCGCGCCGGAACAGGTGATGCTCGACGGTAATGCGCTGGCCGAGGGCCACGGGTTCTTCCAGATCGGCGCGATGGCGGTGGCGCAGGACAACCGACTGCTCGCCTGGGTCGAGGACACGGTCGGCCGGCGCCAGTTCACGCTGCGCTTCAAGGACCTCGCGACCGGCGAGACACTCCCGGACCGGATCGAGAACGTCTCGACTTCCATTGCCTGGACCGCGGACAGCAAGAGCGTGCTGTACGTGGAGAAGCACCCGGAGACGCTGCTCGCCTACCGTGTGCGCCGGCATGTTCTCGGCACCGATCCGTCGCAGGACGCGCTCGTCTACGAACAGGACGACGAGTCGCTTTCTACACGGACGTCGGCATCACCAAGGACGAGCGCTACCTGCTGATCGTCTCGCAGAGCACGGTCGCAACCGAATAGCGCAATACGCCGCGGCCGGCGATCCAGCGCTCAACTTCAGGGTGTTCCTGCCGCGCGAGCGCGATCACGAGTACTACATCGACCATCTCGAAGGGCGCTGGATCATCCGCAGCAACTGGCAGGCACCGAACTTCCGGCTGATGGAGGCGAGGGTCGGCGAGGAAGGCGATCGCGCGAACTGGCGCGAGCTGATGGCGCACCGCGACGACGCTTTCATCCATGGGATCGACGTGTTCAGGGACTTCCTCGCGATCGAGGAACGATCGGATGCGATGCGGAAGATCCGCATCCGGCCCTGGAGCGGCGGCAAGGACTTTTTCATCGCCGCAGACGAGCCCGCCTACACGGCCGGTCTTGGGCAGAACCCCGAGATCGACACGCAGATCGTGCGCTACGAGTACACCTCGCTCACGACGCCGGAAACCGTGTACGACTACGACATCCATACGGGCGAGCGCCGGCTGATGAAGCGCACGCCGGTGCTCGGAACCTTTGATCCGGCGGATTACGCCACCGAACTCGTCTGGGCGCCCGCGCGAGACGGTGCGAAGGTGCCGGTTTCGCTCGTTTACCGGAAAGGCTTCAGGAAGGACGGCACGGCGCCGATGCTTCAGTACGCCTACGGCGCTTACGGCGCGTCGATGGACCCGGCCTTCTCGATCTCGCGCCTGTCGCTCCTCGACCGCGGATTCGTCTACGCTCTCGCGCATGTCCGCGGCGGCCAGGAAATGGGCCGGCGCTGGTACGACGAGGGCAGGCTCCGCAACAAGAAAAACACGTTCACGGACTTCATCGACGTCACACGCTTTCTCGTCAAGGAAGGTTATGCCGATCCGAAGCGCGTGTCCGCGATGGGCGGGAGCGCGGGAGGGCTCCTGATGGGCGCGGTCGCCAACATGGCGCCGGCAGACTATCGCGCCATCGTGGCGCAGGTTCCTTTCGTCGACGCCGTGACGACGATGCTGGACGAAAGCATCCCGCTCACGACCAACGAGTTCGACGAGTGGGGCAACCCGAAGAAAAAGGAGTACTACGACTACATGCTGTCGTACTCGCCCTACGACAATGTCGCGAAGCAGGACTACCCGGCGATGCTCGTGACGACCGGCCTCTGGGACAGCCAGGTGCAGTACTACGAGCCCGCGAAGTGGGTCGCGCGCCTGCGCGCAAACAAGACCGGTTCGAGCCCGCTTCTCTATCGCACGACGATGGAAGCCGGTCACGGCGGCAAGTCAGGGCGCTTCCAGCGATTTCGCGAGGTCGCCGAGGAGTACACTTTCATCCTCGACCAGTCAGGCGTTTCGGAATAGCTGATGAACCTCGGACGCATCGAGCAGGTCGCGATTCCGGTCCGCGACCTGGCGCGTGCCACCGCCTTCTACCGTGACACGCTCGGCATGAAGCTGCTGTTCGAGGTGCCGCCCCAGCTCGCGTTCTTCGACTGCGACGGAATCCGGCTCGCGCTGTCGACCTCCTCGGACCCGATGTACGATCCGCCGGGTTCGATCGTCTACTACCGCGTGCCGGACATCGAGGCGGCGCACGCCGAACTCGAGGGCCTCGGCGTCGAGTTCCTCCAGGGCCCGCACAAGATCGCGGAACTCGGCGACATCGAGGTCTGGATGGCGTTTTTCGAGGACACCGAAGGCAACACGCTCGCAATCACGACCGAAAAGCCGGTCGCGCGCGAGTGAGTGCGGCGCCGGCGGCCGCGGTTCTGCTCGACCGGCTGGTCAGCGCCCGGCCCGGCGAGATGCCGGCGCTGGTCGCCGCCTTCGCCTACAACTTCCTGCTGTTCACGGCTTATTACATCCTGCGGCCGCTGCGCGACTCGATGGGTGTCGCGGGCGGCGTCGAAAACCTCGACGACCTGTTCGGATTCACGCTGATCGGCATGCTGCTTGCGGTGCCGCTGTACGGCTGGATCTCCGGCCGGTTCCGGCGCGCGGTCTTCCTGCCGTGGATTTACGTCTTCTTCGTCGTCCAGCTGCTCGGCTTCTGGGTGATGTTCCGGATCGCCGAAGACGATGCGCCGACCGCGCGCGTGTTCTTCGTCTGGGTCAGCGTCTTCAACCTGTTCGTGGTATCGGTCTTCTGGAGTTTCATGGCGGACCTGTTCGACCGGGAGCAGGCGAAGCGGGTTTTTGCATTCATTGCCGCGGGCGCGAGCACCGGCGGCATCCTCGGTTCGAGCATCCCGGCATTCTTCGCGGAAAAGCTCGGCGACGTGAACCTGCTGCTGATTTCCTCGGCGCTCCTCGCGGCAACCGTCCTCCCGATCCGTTTCCTGCTTCGCTGGAGCACCGGGCGCGCGTCGGCCGGGGAGCGTCTCGATGAACGGCCGATCGGCGGCAACCCGTTTGCCGGCTTCACGCGCGTATTCTCCTCGCGCTACCTGTCGGGAATCGCGCTTTTCGTCTTCCTGATGGCCGCCGTGTCGACCTTCCTGTACCTGCAGCAGGCGGAATTGCTCCAGGTGCACTTCCCGGACCGGAGCGAACGCACGGCCTTCCTGGGCCGGATCGAGCTGACTGTCAACGTGGCGGTCGTGCTGATGCAGATGTTCGCCGTCGGCAAGCTGACGTCACGGTTCGGGCTGCCGGTCATGATCGTATCGGTGCCGCTCTTCGTAGTCGCCGGCTTCCTGCTGATCGCTGCCTCGCCGACGCTTGCGACGCTCGTCGCCGTCTATATCTTCCGGCGCCTCGGCCAATACGCGGTCGTGCGGCCCTGCCGCGAGATGCTGTACACGACCGTGGACCGGGAATCGAAGTACAAGGCGAAGAACGTCAATGACACGCTCGTTTACCGGACCAGTGATTACGTCGTCGCCAAAGGGCACGATGCGTTTGTTTCGGCGCTCGGGGCGAGCCTGACCTGGGTTGCGTGGCTGGGCGCCGGTGTTGCCGCTGCCTGGGCGCTGACCGCCTTCCTGCTCGGCCGTGCGCACGAACGTATGGTCGAGGCCCGGCAGCGAACCTGACTACTTTTCGATCTGGAAGCGCAGGCGTGCATGGACGCGCTGCTCGACGATCGTGCCTCTGACGACCTTCGGCTCGTAACGCCAGCGCTTGACGGCGTCCATGGCCGCGCGGTCGAAGACGCCGGCCGGTTGCGCCTCGATCACGGTCGAATCGCGCGTCGTGCCGTCCTTCGTCACCGTGAATTCGAGGTCGACCCAACCCTCGGTCTCGCGTTCGCGCGCGCGATCGGGGTAAGTCGGTGCGCTGAAGAAAGTCCGGCGCATCTGGTTTTCGGGGATGACCGCCGGCACAGCGTCGGCCGCCGCTGGGCGCACGATGCGCAGCGACATGATCTTCGCGGAGAGGTCGGACACCTCGGCTGCCGGCGCGCCGGCATCGGCCGCCGTGCGCAGGAACGTCTCGGCGCGATCCGCGTTGTTCGCGGCGAGCGCGGCGCGGGATTCCGTCAGTGCGCGGGAGGCCAGGAGCGCGCTGGTGTCCGCAAGACCCTCGAAATCAGGGTCGGCGGCGCGCAGCAGGTCGACATAGTGCCGGGCGGAATCGTTCTTCGGCTCGGTCAGGCGGCCCTGCGCGATGCGCTGGTTGGCGAGCACGTAGAGCTTGGCATTGTCCGCGCGGATGTTGCCGATGCGGGCTGCGTCGATATCCGCCCGCATCATCGCGATCTGGGTCCGGTCGACGTCGAGTTCCATGGCGCTCTGCAGCCAGCCGCTCGCGGCGTCGAGGCGGTTCTCGCGAATCGCCTTCTGTGCATTGCTCTGCAGCAGGATCGCGAGCGCGCCGATGCCTTCCTGGACGCCGCTGCCTGCGGGGTCGAGCTTGCGAGCCGAGAGCAGGTAGCCGTGCGCACTGTCCTTGCCGACGAGCTGGTTGGTGCGCATGCGCTCGTTCGCGAGCTGCACGAACGCCTGGACCCTGACTGACGGCAGCTGCTCCGTCGCCGCCGATTCGATCGGCCGGCCGAGCGTGTCGACCGCGCGCGCCGGCTGCCCGGACTGGCCCTGCACGACGCGCTCGCGCTCGAGCTGGGTGACGAAGAATTCGAGACGGGGATGATCGGGGCGCGCGGAACGTACGGCATCCACGGCGCTCGCGAGCCGTGTCACATCCTGTTCCATCAATGCGCGTTCTGCCTGCACCAGGAGCTCGTCGGCGACGCTGTCGATGCCGCGGCGCGCAGGCCCGTTGGCCGGGTCGCGTGCGAGCACCGCGCGGTAGAGTTCGAGCGCGTTCTGCCCGGGCGGCTCGATCAGTGCACCCTGGGAAAGCGCGAGCCCGGCGGCGTCGAGCAGCTTCTGCACGCGTGCGTCTTCGCCCGCGTCGCTCGTCGCGACCGGCGCGGGCGCCGATGCCGGCGATCCGGTGGAGACCCGGTTCCAGGGCTCCCATTCCATGAGGCCCCAGGCGGCGAGGACGATCGGGAGGAGGAGCAGGCTCCGCCTGCCCCAGCGGCGCACGACCGCGTCATCGAGCTTCAGCTTGAGCGGAGCGAGGATCGGGGTTTCAGTCGTGCCGCCGAAGAGCTGGTTCTTGTGGCGCGGCGGCATGGTCGCCGTGAGGTCCGTGCCGTTTGCCCTGCGCTGTGTCGCATCGACGAAGTTGCGGATGCGCTCGGCCGAGGCCGGCTTGTGCAGGAAGCGGAAGATCACGCCTTCGGAGACGAGCGGGGCGAGTTCGTGCTCGTCGTCGCGGCGGCCCGCGACGATGATCGCGAGATCCGGAAACTGCCGGTGGATCTGGGTGACGAGATCCTTGGTGTTGTGGTCGGCAAGCGAAGAATCGATCAGCAGCACCGCGTTGCCGGACGCAACCATCAGGTCTGCTGCATGCGTCGCATCGTCCGCGCGCCAGACACGATGCGTGCCGGCGAGCGAATCGCGCAGCAGATCGATCAGCACCGGATCGGCCGAAAGCACCACGACATTGGCGCTGCCGGGCCGCGCCTGCGGTTCCTGCGCGCCGTCATCCGGAGCTTCGGCATTCGAATAATCAATGATCACTGGCTGCATGGACCCGCGCATAATAGCGTCGCCATGGGCGGGTGTGCCCACGGCCGACAGGTGGGTCAATCCTTGACAAAATCGGTCGTGGCGAACGAGACACAAGTCCCGTTTCCGGGAGCAGCCGGGGTAGCGGGTGTCAAAAACCCTACGGAGTCCGCGACTTGCGAAAATGCGTCCCCAGGGTGTCCACAGCCCCACCCGAGGCGTTGCTGGCGCGCCACATTCGCTGCCGATTTTTCGAGTTTCACCGAAATATGTGAATGTCGACAGGGGCTGGAAAGCCCCGGTAAGGTGGCCCGGCCTCGCGCCAAGTGAGTGCTGCGGGGGGAGTGGCGGCCATTACGCAAAAGATCACGTTCGTTTCGACCCTGCCGGCCGAGCACTACCATCAGCTCGAGGTGTTGCTGTTCTTCAACGGGCGGCAGCACCGGGTCCGCAAGGGCATCGAAACCGCCATCGACCGTTACGGCTCGCCCGAGATCGTGGCGGAGGGGAAATCGCTTCGCGTGAAGGTGGGTGGCCCGTCAGATGCGCAGTGCCTGTTCGCGGTCGAGCGAGAGGGCAAGATGTCGCGGCCGGTGGGCGTGATCCTCTACGTGCGGGACAGTTTCGAGCGGATCACCGTGCTGCATCTCGTCGTGGCAGAGGCCTACGCCGTTGGCGGGCCGCGTGCCAGCTACAACCTGCTGCTCCGCCTCGTGCAAGCCGTCAAGCGCGTGGCGCGCTGCACTTCAGGCATCCGCCACGTCGAACTCGTCTACTCCCAGAACAGGTCGCGCGCCGCCTTCGCCTAGGATTGGCCGCCCGAGAGGCCACCGGTCAGCACCATGCGCATGGCGGTCTCGACTGAGAGGTCGAGCGGCACGACGCGCGATCGCGGCAGGAGCGCCGTATAGCCGCCGATCTGGTAGCTCATCGGAAAGTACACCGCCAGCAGGTCCTGGCCCGGCGCAACGATGCCGAGCTCCGAGGCGTCGTCACGCGTCACGAAGCCCATGACCTGCGCGTCGCCGAAGCGCGCGAGCACGACGCGGGAAAGTTCCCGCCGCTTGGCGCCTGACGGCAGAAGCTTCATGAAATCCCGGCTCGCGCCGTAAATCGTCTTGACGACCGGGATGTGCTCGATCATCCGCTCCCAGGAGGCCAGCGCGCTCTGCACCAGCAGGGCGTTGAACAGGCTGCCCGCGGCCAGTAACACGACAAAGGCGACGACGAGGCCCATGCCGGGCAGGTAGTGCTCGGCCGGGACCACGAGCAGGATCAGGTTGCGCAAGCAGCGCCTCGGTCGAACTGCCGAGCCACCACAGGAGCCAGAGCGTGAAGCCGATCGGCAGGACGACGACGAGACCGCGCAGGAGCGCGCTGCGGAGCTTGCGAAGCATGGTCATCTCCCATTCTGAGCGCGCATCATAAGGGCTATGATTCGCATGGGGGACCGCAAGAACGACAATCCTGAGGAGCAGGCCATGACCGTCGCAAAAATCAGTGAGATCACCTCGACGTCCGACAAGAGCTTCAACGACGCCATCGCCCGCGGCATCAAGCGCGCGAGCAAGACGCTCAAGAACATCACGAGCGCCTGGGTCGCCGACCAGGAAGTGATAGTGGAGAAAGGCAGGGTGACCGGCTATCGCGTGCGCCTGCGGATCACCTTCGTCCTCGAGAACTGAGCCGTGCGCCGCTTGCCGTTTGTCGTGCTCGCCGCCGCCATCGCATTCGCGGCCTTGGCGGCAACGCCCGCGTCGATCGAGCCGAAGACCGTCGTCGAACGGCTGGCCTGGGGCGACCGTTCGCTGGTCCTGCTCGACGTGCGCACGCCCGAGGAGTTCGCGGAGGGCCACCTGCCGGGCGCGATCAACATTCCGCACACGGAACTCGCGGCGCGCATCGCCGAGCTCGAGAAGTCGAAGCGGCCGCGACATCGTCGTGTATTGCCGGAGCGGCAACCGCACGCGAACAGGCGCTCGGCGTGCTGCGCAAGGCGGGATTCAACCGCGCTGTTTCACCTGAAGGGCGATTACCTGCGCTGGAGCGGGGAAAAGCGGCCGGTGTCCGTCGCGCAGTGATCGACCGCGTCCTCGCGGATGCGGTCCTTGTCCTGCACCTGGCTTTCATCGCTTTCGTCGTGCTCGGCGGGTTCGTCGTGCTGCGGCGCCCGCGGCTCGCCTGGCTGCACCTGCCCGCGGCCGCCTGGGGCGCGGCCACGGAGTTCCTGGGCATCATCTGCCCGCTGACGCCGCTCGAGAACCGCTTGCGCGCGCAGGGCGGCGAAGCGGGCTACGGCGGCGGATTCATCGAGCATTACCTGACGGCGTTGATCTATCCCGGCTGGCTGACGCGCGAAGTGCAGTCGCTGCTCGGCGCGCTCGTCATCGCCATCAACGTCGCGGTCTACCTGCGACTCGGCAGCGGCGCGTGCGCACTCCGAGGCTCTAAAGGGGACGCTCCCCTTTATCCTTCGGTCCTTCGGGAAAAGGGGAACGTCCCCTTTAGAGCTCCTGCGCGGCGACGACGACGCAGCCCGGACCGGCGTGCACGCCGAGCGCGGTGCCGAGCGGGATGATCGGGAGTATCTCCGCGCGCGGCAGGCCCGCGGCGATCGCATCGCGCACCTGCGGCCGCGCCCTCGGGCACGTTTGCGTGCGAGATGCCGATCCGCCAGCGGCGCGCGGGATCGAGCCGGCGCCGCAGCAGCTTGCCGTAGCGCCGGTACGGATTCCGGCGGCCGAACAGCACGCCGCCGATTCCGAGGCTGCCGTCGCCTCGCACGGCGAGGACCGGCGTCAGCCGAAGCAGGTCCGCAACGATCTTGACCGACCGCGGCACGCGACCGCCGCGCACCGCGAACTCGAGCGTGACGAGCAGCCCCAGGTGCGCGTCCGGCGGCCGGCCTCGATCGCCGCCTGCCTCACGGCATCGGCGTCGCCACCGGCGGCGGCGGCCTCCGCCGCGCGCATCGCGACGAGGCCCTGGCCGAGCGCCGCGGTGCCGGAATCGTGCGTCAGGATCCTCGCGCGCGTGCGCACGCGGGCGGCCGCGGTCTCGGCGCTCTGGAATGTGCCGCTGACCCGCGCCATCAGCCCGACGTACACGACCGCCTCGTAATGCGAGCCGAGGAACTCGAATGCGCGCCGGAAATCGCCGGGCGGCGGCTGCGAGGTCTTCGGGTGCAGCGGGTTGGTCGCGAGCTCACGGAAGAACTCCTCGGATGACAGCCCGACCTTGTCGAGGTAGCTGCGCGTGCCGAAATGCACGCGCACCGGGACGACGTGGATGTCGAGCGCCTCGAGCACGGACTCGGGAAGGTCGGCCGCGGAGTCGGTGACGACGGCGACCCTGCGGCCGCGCGGAGTGATGCGCCATTTCCTGCTGGCGCTGCATGTCATCGGCTTTCTCGCCGCCGACCGCGCCGAAGACGGGCGGCGAGCGCGAAGAGCCGCGGCGGCTCGTTCGTATGGATGTGCAGCCGCACCTTGCTCGCGCGTGCCGGCGACGACGAGGCTCGAGCCGAGCATCGGACGCCTCTTCGCGGAGTTTCCGCCGGTCGATGGTCGTCGCCGGTGATCGTGCACTCCGTGCAGTAGCGGTGCTCGAGGTCGACCTGCGACCCGGCCGTCGCTGTCGTCGTCGGCAGAGAGCTGGATCGCCGCGTCGTCGCGCGGGCACGACGCCGGTCTCGAGGTAGTCCGTCATGCCGGCGATGAGTTCGACGAAGCCGAGCGCGCCGGCATCGACCACGTTGGCGCGCCGGAGCACCTCGAGCTGGCCGCGCGTCGCTTCGAGCGACTCGCGCGCGGCGGCGAGCGTCGCTGCGAAAGAGCGGCCGGAAGTCGCGCTCGCCCGTTGCGGACCGCCGCCTCGAGCGCCGCCGCGAAATCGGTCAGCACGGTGAGGATCGTCCCCTCGCGCGGCTCGGCGAGCGACTCGCGCGCGTAGGCCGCGCCCGCCGCCACCGCCGCCGCAAATCCCTGCGGCCGATAGCTCGGCCGACGTGGCCGGCGCGGTCGCCGACGCCGAGCAGGAACTGCGCGAGGATCGCGCCGGAGTTGCCGCGCGCGCCGTCGAGCGCCGCGTCGGCGACGCGCGTCAGCAGCTGGCCGGCATGCGTCTCGGGATTGGCCGCGAAGCGCCGCGAGCACGGCCTGCAGCGTCAGCGCGAGATTGGTGCCGGTGTCGCCGTCGGGCACCGGGAACACGTTGATCTTGTTGATCACTTCCTCGCGCGAGATGAGGCGGTGAATGCCGGTGCGCAGCGCGGCGGCGAGCTCCGTGCCGTCGAGCGCGAGGGCGGGCGAAGCCGCGGCGTTCATGCGGCGGACGGCCGGACTACAGCCGGGGCAGGAGGAAGCGTCGGCCGCGATAGTTGAGCACCGCACCGTCGCGCGTGATCTCCTCGACCAGTCGGGTCCCTCGGCGATCCTCGCGCCCTGCATGTAGCGGCGGCCGTTGATGAACACGGCGCGCTTGGCCGGGTCGTCCGCGAAGATGTGCAGGTCGACGGTGAGCTCGGGCAGGCCCGCCGGCGCCTTCCGCTGGCGAGGTTCTCGACCGCCGAGGGCGGCGCCTCGCAGTAAGTCACGCCCGGGACTCGAGACCGGCGCGTCCGGAATCAGCGTCGGATCCGGCGCATCCGGCGGCTCGGTGCGCGGATCGCCGTACAACTGCGCGGGCGGGCTCGCGAGCTCGTCGATGGGCGGCGCGGCACCAGGTGCCGCGCCGGTGCCGGTGCGGGCGATGCGCCGGCGGGCGCCGATTCGCCTGCGGGCGCGCCGGTCGGGCGCGGCGCCGGCGTCGGGTTCGCGTGCATCGCGCAGCAGGAAGAAGAGCACGACCGCGACGTTGACAGCGAGCAGGAAGCCCGATCGCGATCAGCGCGACCGGCAGGCGGCGATCCTCGCGCGCGACCGGGAACTCGGCCATGCTCGGGCCGCTCTGCCGCTGGCGCTCGATCTCGGACTTGCGCAGCGCATCGAGAATGAAGCTCATGCGCCCGCCTGCGGCGCGGCGTGCGCGAGCGTCGGCGTGCCCGGGCGCGCCGAGCGCGGCATCGAGCACGAGTTGCGTCTGCAGGCCCGCGATGCCGTCCACGGCGAGGCGGCGGCTGCGCTGGAACTCCTCGACGAGGTGCTGAAGCTCCGCGTCGAAGTAGTCCTGCATGGCGGTGGACGCCGGCAGGCCGCTGAGCTGTTCGAGCCCCTGGCGCAGCCAGCGCACGTCCTCGCCGCGCATGCCGGCGCGCAGCGGCCGCTGCGCGTCGGCCTGCGGCCGCCACAGCACGAGAAATTCGCCGAACCAGTAGTCGGCGAGCTCCGCGATCGGCACGCGCGTCTCGCCGCTGCCGATCAGGAGCCTCGCGCCGTCCGCATCGAGCCCCGCGAGCACGACCTGGTGCGGCGCGCCGCTCGAATCGATCGAGCGACAGGATCGCCGGGCGGTTGATCAGCTTGAGCTGCGCGAGCGAGCCGCGCTGCCAGACGCAGGACAGGCCCTGCGCATCCGCCTGGTCGCAGGCGAGGCCCGCGCCCGGCTGGTACTGCGTGCCCCAGAGCGAGAACAGCGATTCGAAGGCGGCATCCATCGTGGTCGCGCGCGGGATCCCTGCGTGAGCACGGCGCCGAGCGGCTCGCGCGGCGGCGGCGCGGGCACGGCCGCGGCAGTGGGCGGCTCCGCGGCGCTGCGGCACTGCCGCTTTCGGCCGCTCGAAGCGCGGGCATGGCGCGCCACAGCACGAAACCGAGCAGCGCGGCGCCCGCGACGGCGCCGCCGATCGCGAGCGCAGCGGAACCAGGGTGGCAGCACCGGCCGCCCGTAGACCTCGGAAGCCGCCCGCCGCACGAGCGCGCCGTCGACCTGGTGCTGCTCGCGCGTGTACGCGCCGAGCAGCGCGCGGTCGGCGATGACGTTGATGATGCGCGGCACGCCGCCGGACAGGCGATGGATCTCGCGCAGGGCGCCGGCCGTGAACAGGTCGCGCGTCGCGCCGGCGACGCGCGAGCGATGACGGATGTAGGCGAGCGTCTCCTTGCGGCGCAGCGCCTCGAGGTGGTAGCGGCCCGTGACGCGCTGCGCAAGCTGGCGAAGCTCCGGCTTCGCGAGCACGGCGCGCAACTCCGGCTGGCCGATCAGGATGATCTGCAGGAGCTTCTGCGTCGCGGTCTCGAGGTTCGTGAGCAGGCGCACCTGCTCGAGCACGTCGGCGATCGAGGTTCTGCGCCTCGTCCACCATCAGCACGATGCGCCGGCCGCGGCTGTGCGCGTCGAGCAGGAAATGCGTCAGGAGGTCGACGAGCGCCTTGACGCTGCCGGCCGAATGCGTCCGGCACCTGCACGTGCAGCTCGTCGCAGATCGCGAGCAGGAACTCGGCAGGCGTGACCCGCGGATTCAGGATCAGCGCGACGTCGCAGTGCGGCGGCAGCTGCTGCAGGAGGCTCCGCAGCACCGTCGTCTTGCCGGTGCCGACTTCGCCCGTCAGCTGGATGAAGCCGCCGGCCTCGCTGATGCCGTAGGCGAGATGCGCGAGCGCCTCCGTGTGCCGCTCGCTGAGGTAGAGATAGCGCGGGTCCGGCGTGATCGCGAACGGCTTTTCGTTCAGCCCGAAGAAGCTCGTATACATGACGAGCGGCATGATGCCCTCACCGGCGACGGGCGTTCATGATGGCCGACGCAGGGGCTGCAAAAGGGGGACGTTCCCCTTTTCCCGAAGGATCGAAGGAAAAGGTGACCGTCCCCTCTTTCAGGCTGCGCTCCGTTACCGGTCGCTGCCGCGGTGGATGGCCTCGTCGCCGAAGCGCCCGTGGATACGGTCGAGCGCGTCGTCGAGCCGCGCGGACTCGCCGGACTCGCGGCTGGTGAAGAGGTCGAGCTGCTGCTCGGGCTCGAGGTCGCTCACGCCGACGCCGAGCAGCCGCACGGCGGCGCGCGGCTGCTCCTGGAGCCAGTGCTCGAGCAGGTCCGCCGCGACCTGGGCGATGAGCCGCGTCTCCTGCGTCGGCGGATTGAAGCTCCGCTGCCGCGTGTAGGTCTCGAAGTCGCGCCGGCGCACCTTGATGCTGACCATCCCGGCCTTGAACTGCCGCGCGCGCAGCCGCGCCGTCGTGCGGTCCGCGAGCTGCGCGAGCCGCTCCTGGAGTTCCTTGTGGTCGCGGATGTCGACGTCGAATGTCTCCTCGGAGCTGATCTGCTTCTCGGGCGCGTCGGAGACGACCGGCCGCTCGTCGATGCCCGCGGCGCGGTCGCGGAACGTCCGCGTCTCGCGGCGAAAGAGCGGCCACAGCACGGACTCCGGCGCGCTGCCGCAGCTGGCCGAGCGTGAAGATGACCTTCGTGCTCGAGCCGCGCCGCCGTCTTCGCGCCGATGCCGAACAGCCGCCCGACCGGCAGCGGATCGAGCGTCGCGGTGACGTCCTCCGGCCGGATCACGGTGAGGCCGTCGGGCTTGTGCATCTCGGACGCGAGCTTCGCGAGCAGCTTGTTGTGCGAGACGCCGACCGAGGCGGTGAGTCCCGTGCGCTCGCGGATCCGCTTCTTGATCTCGCGCGCCATCTCCTCGCCGCTGCCGAAGAGCCCGCTGCTCGCGGTGACGTCGAGAAACGCCTCGTCGAGCGACAGCCCTTCGACGAGGTCGGTGAACTCGCGGAAGATCTCGAAGACCTGCGCTGAGATCTCGCGATAGCGCTTGAAGCGCGGGCTCACGACGACCGCCTGCGGGCAGCGCCGCAGCGCCTCGCGCATCGGCATGGCGGAATGCACGCCGAAGCGGCGCACCTCGTAGCTCGCGGCCGCGACCACGCCGCGCCCGCCGGCGCCGCCGACGACCACGGGCTGGCCGGCGAGCTCCGGCCGGTCGTGCTGCTCGACGGCCGCGTAGAACGCGTCCATGTCGACGTGCAGGATCGTGCGGTGGTGGTCGCTCACGAGAGCGTCAGCATGGCGTAGACGAGCCCGGCCATCATCGTGATGCCGAGCAGCACGAAGTAGATCATCCCGATCGACAGGAACTTGAGCGTCGTCTTGAAGCGCCCTCGGCGTACACGACCCGCATCGAGCGGAACACGTAGTACGGCAGGTAGCAGAACAGCAGGAAATTGACGAGGTCCGAGGATGCCGATGAACGGGATCTTGAGGTCGGCGATCGCGCTCAGGATCTCGCGTCACGCCGATCAGCAGGAAAGTGAAGGCATGGTTGTGCAGGAACAGCACGAGATGCTCGGCATAGAGCCGTCGCGGCCGCCAGTAGAACAGCAGCGCGACCGCCGCCATGAGCGGCAGGAACAGGAACATGAGCTTCGGCGCCGTCGAGGCGAAGCGCTCGAAGAAGCCCTTGCCGCCGTCGGCGCGCATCTTCTTGCAGGCGCGCGCGAATGCCTCCTCGAGATCGTCGACTGCGCGTATCGTCGGAGATGTCGACCTTGCAGTCCTGTCGCCCTCGACGGACCTTGTCGAGACTTGCCCTTCGCGGCGACGACGCCTTCCGCGGCCAGTTCCTTCGCAGCTCGCGGGTGAGCGCTCCGCTCCTTGCGCGTCTCGGGAATCCGGTTGCCGCCGGCGCGTCGACCGTGACGGGAGCGCGTGCGCATCGACCGTCGCGGATCGAAGACGCCGGAGTCCGGCAGCAGCGCCGACAGCGCGAAGAACAGGATGCTGATCGCCGAGGTAGAGCCGAAACGGCGGCAGGTATTGCTGGTGCCGGCCCGCGATGAACTCGCGCGTCAGCTCGCCCGGACGGCGCGCGAGCAGCCGCAGCGTCCGCCAGACGCGGCTGTCGAGGTGCAGCAGCGAATGCGTGACGTCGCCGGCGACCTCCTTCATGGACAGCACGTGCACGTCGGAGGCCTGGCCGCACTGCGCGCAGTGCCTGCCGGAGACCGGCGCGCCGCAGTTCAGGCAGCGGCGCCGGCTCGGGGCCGGCGGCGTCAGCTCATGCCGGGGCTTGAAGACCCGCCGCTCGCATTGCACCCGCCCGCCGAAGCGCTGCGCGGTCTCGGTGCGCAGCCGCGTCGCGCTGTTCTCGAGGTAGTGGTCGAGCGCCGCGACGCTCTCGACCCGGTAGCGGATCCGGCGCCGCTGGCGCTCGCCGGCGGCGTCTCCGGCGACTCGATGGTCGCGCCCGAGGAAGCCCGGGCAGGCCAGCACGTCCCGCACGTGGCCGGGAAGCCAGGCGTCGTAATCCGCGACGATGTCGGGGTCGAGTTGGCACTCGACTTCGTAGATGAGATTGCCTGGCACGCTTCGGCTCTACCGAGCGAGGGTGCCGCAGTCTAGCTCACCTGCGATATGCCGCAGCTTGCCGAAATCGCTCAGGCGGTAGAACCGGCGCAGCTCCCTGAGCCAGGAGCCGTCGCCGCGCCGGCAGAGGGAGCGCAGCCGCGGCTCGAGCCGGGAGCAGAACCGCGCGGCCTCCCGGCTCGCGCGGCGGTAGAGCGGTGCGCGGTGGCCCGCGAGCGCAGGATCGACGCGCGCGCGCCGGAAGAGGAGCGTGTGCAACTCAGCGGGAAAGCGCCTCGGGTGGCGCTGGCGCAGCAGAGCGAAGCTCGCGACGTACTTGTCGATCTCCGCCTGCAGTTCGAGCGTGAGGCGCGACACGGGCCGGTCGTGGCCGGCATTGTGCGCGACACAGAGAAAGTGGCTGACGCCTTCGAGCGCGGTCCAGCAGTCGGCGAGGTTCTCCTGGTTCAGCTCCTCGCTCGGATCGCGCTCATCGAGGCGCTCGAGCAGCGTCGGGTCCAGGTAGAGCGACATGCAGAGTTCGTCATCGACCGCGCTCACGAACAGTTGCTCGTCGCCCGGCGCGTCGCGGCATCGCCGGGAGCGACTGGCGGTCAGTGACGAGAAAGTCTTCGACGCGACATCCGATATCGAGGTCGTAGATGCCGGTCAGCAGGGCCTCGAGCCGCTCGAGGGCCCGTGCGGTCATGGCGGCTCAATTCGCGATAGCGCCGGCGGGCACGGGCCGGATGCCGAGCTTGAGGAGCAGGCGGTGCGCGCGCTGGCTGCCGGTCTTGTGCCAGAGCTCGTAGAGGCGCAGCACGTCGCGCGGCGAATTGCGCGCCGCGCCTTCGCCGATCTCGTTCAGCGCGTCGACGAGCGGCTGGAATTTGTCCTCGAGTTCGGCGAAGACCTGACCGAGCACGCGCTGCGCGCCGTGATAGGGCGCCTGCGCGAGCGCGCCATAGGCGCGGCCGCCCATGGCGATGTGGTAATCGACGTCGACCGGCCGGCGCGAGAAGCCGCCGGCGAGGAATCCCGCGACGAAGAGTGCGACGTCGCCGAGGCGCTGGAGCGTGCGGAAGCGCTGGCGGTCGTCCGGGCGTACGGCCGCCTCGGCGAGCAGCAGCGCGAGCGGCTTGAGTTGCGTGCGGTCAGTGACCCGGCTCGAAGAGCGCATCGGTGTGCGAGAACATCGCGAGCAGGTTGACGATGTAGTGCTCGGTGTGGTCACGGACCTGCAGGTGCTGGTGCTCGAGCGCGCCCTGCAGCGCGTCGCGGAAGAACTCGCGCACGTCAGAGACGGTCTGGAGCTCCATGGCGCCAGTTCAAACGGTTCCGCGGCCGGATTCTGCAAACTGCGTCGCAGCTTGCCGTGGCAGTCGGCACCCCCGAGTGCCGAACGCGCCGGCTTGTGATCGATTTCGGATGGCGTAGGATTCGCGGCAGTCAAAAGTGGCCGGGTGCCGGCCACCCGGGGGGGTGTAATGGCGTCGATCACCCTGCGGCGCCTGCGGCCGGAGCTGCTGCCGCTCGAGCTCGCGCTCATCGCCGGTATTTTCTGGGCGGACGAAGCGGGCTTCATTCCGCTCAGCAAGACGCCGTTCCTGCTGCTCGTCGCCTGGGGATCGATGCGGCTGCGCGGCGTGAGCTGGCGCGACGCCGGCCTCTGCTTCCCACCGCGTGCGCTTCGCTGTTGCGGCGATCGGCATCGCGGCGGCAGTCGCGATGTGGCTCCTCGAATTCTTCGTCACGATGCCGCTTCTGCACCGCGTCCTCGGCGTACTGGCCGGACCTCTCGGATTTCAACGACGCTGGTCGGGAACGCGGCGCTGCTCGCGCATCTACCTCGCGCTCAACTGGGTGCTCGCCGCCTTCGGCGAGGAGATGGCCTGGCGCGGCTACGCGCTGCCGCGGGTCGCCGGAGTTCTTCGGCAGCGGCCTGCGCGCCTGGATCATCGCGCTCGTCCTCGTGAACGTCGCCTTCGGCCTCGCGCACCTCTACCAGGGGCCATCGGGCGTGATCCAGGCGACGGTCGGCGGCGTGCTGCTCGGCATCCTCTACCTCGCGACCGGGCGCAACCTCCTCGCGCCGATCCTCGCGCACGGCATCGGCAACTCGATCGACTTCACCGTGATGTACCTCGGGCTCTACCCCGGCGTTGGGTGACACGCGTCGCGGGCGGGCGGCACCCCTGCGCGTTCGCGCCGCCGTAACTTACGCGCTCGACTCGCGGGATGCCGCCCGCCCGCGATCTCACGCGACCTGCATGCTGCCGCCGTCGAGCTGGATCTCGTACGAGCTGCCCGCCACCAGCTCGCGCGAATCGAAATCGTCGACGTTGATGATCTCCATGACCTTGCGGTCGTATTCGCGCAGCTGCGCGGCCTCGGCCTCGGTCACGATGCCGGCCGCGAGCGCCTCGCGGATCTGGCCCGGCAGGTCGAGCGCCTTGACGCGCCCGGTCTTCACGCCCTCGACGCGGATCTTCTTCTCGAGCGGCTCGGCGGCGATCGCGAGTTCCATCGCCTGCTGCACGAGGCCGAGGTGGTTCTTCGGCTCGAGCGTGCGGTAGATGTAGTGGCAGAGCCGCTCGCGCGCCTCGCCCGGGTTCATGACGAGCTCGGCGATCTGCGGGTTCAGGCGGTCCGAGGGCGCGAAATAGGTGAGGCCGCGCGGGAAGATCAGGACCCGCATCAGCACCGCCAGCCAGCGCACCGGGAAGTTCCGGAGGAAGCTGTGCAGCTGTTCCTGCGCCTGGTAGAGCAGCGAGCGGCAGGCGTATTCGACGAGCGGCAGGTCGGCCTCCGGGCGGCCCTGGTTCTCGAAGTGCTTCAGCACCATCGAGGCGAGGTACATCGACGACAGCACGTCGCCGAGCCGCGCCGAGAGGTTCTCCTTCTTCTTCAGGTAGCCGCCGAGCGAGAGCATCGCGACGTCGGTCGCGAACGCGAAGGAGGCGCTGAAGCGGTTGATGTGCTCGTAGAAGCGCCTGGTCGGGCCGCGCATCGGCGCGGTGACGATGCGCGACAGCGTGACGGCGCCGAAGAACGAGCGCACGGCATTCGAGATCGTGAAGCCGATGTGATGAAAGAGCGCGTCGTCGAAGTCGCGGAACCCGCGCTCGCGGTCCGGGTCCTGCGCGGCGTTCATCTCCTTCAGCACCCAGGGATGGCAGCGCACGGCGCCCTGGCCGAAGATGATGAGGCTGCGCGTCAGGATGTTCGCGCCCTCGACCGTGATGCTGACCGGCACCATCTGGTAGGCGCGGCCGATGTAGTTCTTCGGGCCGAGCATGATGCCCTTGCCGCCCTGGACGTCCATCGCGTCGTTCGCGATCTGCCGGCCGAGCTCGGTGATGTGGTACTTGAGGATGCCCGCCGGCACCGACGGCTTCTCGCCGCCGTCGATCGCGCCGGTCGTCACCGAGCGCGCGGCGTCCATGATGTAGGTGCGCGCGGCCATGCGCGCGATCACCGACTCGACGCCCTCGAACTTGCCGATCGGCAGGTTGAACTGGCGGCGGATGCGCGCGTAGGCGCGCGGTCGAGTACACGCCGCCCTTGGCGCCGCCGGTCGCGATCGAGGGCAGCGAGATGCAGCGCCCGACCGAGAGCTGCTCGACCAGCATGCGCCAGCCCTGGCCCGCCATCTTCGGCCCGCCGATGATCGCGTCGAGCGGCACGAACACGTCCCGGCCCTGGATCGGCCCGTTCTGGAACGGGCCGTTCAGCGGGAAATGCCGGCGGCCGATCGTGATGCCGGGCGTGTCGCGCGGAACGAGCGCGACCGTGATGCCGTAGTCGGTTTTCGTCGCCGCCCATGAGCTTGTCGGGATCGAACAGGCGGAACGCGAGGCCGATGATCGTCGCGATCGGCGCGAGCGTGATGTAGCGCTTCGAGAAATTCAGGCGGATGCCGATGGTCTCGCGGCCCTGGTAGATGCCGCGGCAGACGATGCCGGTGTCCGGGATCGCGCCCGCATCCGAGCCGACGCGCGGCCCGGTGAGGCCGAAGCAGGGAATCTCCTCGCCGCGCGCGAGCCGCGGCAGCAGGTGCTTCTTCTGCTCTTCGGTGCCGTAGTGAAGCAGGAGCTCGGCCGGCCCGAGCGAATTCGGCACGACGACGGTCGAGGCGACCGTGCTCGAGCGGCTCGCGATCTTCACGACGACGGAGGAGTGCGCGTAGGCGGAGAATTCGAGCCCGCCGTACTTCTTCGGGATGATCATCGCCCAGAAGCCCTTCTTCTTGATGAAGTCGAAGACTTCGGGCGGCAGGTCGGCGCGCCGGTGCGTGATGTCGAAGTCGTCGATCATCCGGCAGAGCTCTTCGCAGGGCCCGTCGATGAAGGCCTGCTCCTCCGCCGAGAGCGCCGGCGCCTTCGCCGAGAGCAGCTTGTTCCAGTCGGGCCCGCCGGTGAACAGCTCGCCGTCCCACCAGACCGTGCCCGCCTCGAGCGCCTCGCGCTCGGTCGTGGACATCGGCGGCAGCATGCGCTTGAAGACCAGCAGGAAGCGGTTCGAGATCAGCACCCGCCGGAGCGGCCGGATGTTGAGGAGGACGTGCGGCAGGTACAGCACCCAGAGCACCGCCTTCCACCAGGGCGCCCGCGCCGAAGAGCGTGTAGTAGACGAGCAGGACGCCGAGCACGAGCGTCGCCTTGGCGAGGCTTGCACGCTGGTAGGCGAGCCACAGGACGAGGCTCGCGAAGAGCAGCAACCAGAGCGCTGTCAGCACCATGGGCTCCGTACTTATACCGCGTTCAGCATGGAATGCGGGATTAGGGCGATGCACCCTAGGCAGCCGGCTCGTTTGCACTGCAAAAAACGCGTTCGTGTGTATGCTTGCCGCCCCGGGGAGGGAGTCACCATGAGCAATCTCGTCGAGCGCGCACAGAACATCCTGCTGACGCCGAAAACGGAATGGCCGGTCATCGCCGCGGAGCCGGAGACGACCTCCGGCCTCTACACGCAGTACATCCTGATCCTGGCGGCGCTCGGCCCGATCGCGATGTTCCTGAAGGTGACGCTGATCGGCACGTCGTGCCGTTCCTCGGCACCTTCCGCATGGACATGGGCGACGGGCTCGGCGGCTCGTGCTGCAGTTACGTCCTTTCGCTCGTCGTCGGTCTACATCTTCGCGCTCATCGTCAACGCGCTCGCGCCGACGTTCGGCGCGCAGAAGGATTCGATGCAGGCGCTGAAGACGGCGGCCTACGCGATGACCGCGGCCTGGGTCGCGGGCATCGGCGCAGCTCCTGCCGTGGATCGGCTTGCTGATCGGCCTCGCGGGCGGCATCTACAGCATCTACCTCCTCTACCTCGGCCTGCCGGTCACGATGAAGGCGCCCCCCGACCAGGCGGCCGGCTACACGGCGGTCACCATCATCGTCGGCGATCATCGCTGTCCTGGATCTGCTGGGCGATCATCGGCGGCGTCGTCGGCCGCAGCATGTGGGGCGGCTATGGCGTCGGCGGGCGCGACCATCACGCAGGACAGCGGCTTCGACAAGGAGCACCGGCGCCGCGCTCGAGGAATGGGGCAAGCAGATGGAGAAGGCCGGCAAGCAGGTCGAGCAGTCGGCCGAGCAGCAGGGCGGCGTGCCGAGCGGCGCGGCGGTCGGCCAGCTGATCGGCGCGGTCGTCGGCGGCGAGAAGGGCGTCGAGGCGCTGCCGACGGACCAGATCAAGGCCTTCCTGCCCGAAACGCTCGCCGGCCTGCCGCGCACGAGCGCTTCGGCGGAACGCAACGACGCCATGGGCTTCCAGGTCTCCGAGGCCGAGGCCGATTATTCGGACGGCGCCGGACGAAACCTGCAGCTCGAGATCAACGACACGGGCGGCGCCCAGGGTTTCGTCGCGCTCGCGGCCTGGGCGAGCGTCGAACAGGAGCGCGAGTGGCAGGGCGGCTACGAGCGGACTACCGCGCGGACGGCCGCATGGTCCACGAGCGCTGGGACGGCGAACAACGGCACCGGCGAGTACGGCATGATCGTCGGCCAGCGCTTCTCGGTCAGGTCTCGGGCAAGGCCGCGAGCATGGACGAGTTGAAGGCCGCGCTCGCCACCGGCGTCAACGTCGCGGCCTCGAGGCCGCCGCCGCAGCCAGGCGAAGCCCGCGGGCTGAAAAAAGAAAGCCGGCGCGAGCGCCGGCTTCCGTGGTCGAGAATCGCTTCCCGGATTACTTGGCCGGACGCAGCGTCACTTCGCGCACGTACTCCGTGCCGATGATACTTGCGCATCTCGAGACGCGGGCTCGACAGTTCGGTCTGCTTGTCCTCGTCGGGCGTCGCCCAATGCGCGGCGGAGATCGCCTCGAACTTGTCGTCGTCGCCCTGGTTGTAGTCGAGCGCCTTGGCGAAGTTCGGATACAGCGTGCAGAACAGCACGTCGTAGTCGTTCGGATCGTGCGGCGGCTTGACGAAGGTCTTGTAGTCCAGGATCAGGCCCTGCTTCTTCGCCTCGGCATTGACTGGTTCTGAGTGGGCGCGGATCCAGTTCAGGTAGGTGTCGAACTGGCCGGGATTCGTCCGGTACGAACTGCATTCCCACACCGGGCCTTCGGTCCAGTGTTCCTGCGCCACCGCTGGAACGGAAACGCAGGCCATTGCCGCGGCCAGAAGGCCGGTTTTCATCGTTTCATGATACCCCCTGAAAAATAGTTTTGTATCCCGCCACCTGGCGGGCGTGGGCCGGCATCTTACGCTCCCTATCACCAGGCGATGCCGTAGTCCTCGCCGTGGTTGCTCGAGCCGCCCCACATCGTGCCCTGGGCGTGGTCGAGCAGGATCGCGTTGATCGGGCCGGAGGTCCGCGAGCGGAATTCGAGCTTGTAGCCGCGCGCCTTGAGGTCGCGCCGCACCCAGTCCGGCATCGGCGTTGTTGAGCTCGAGCCGGCCGGGGAAGATCTCGTGCGCGCCGAAGGAATCGTGCATCTGGCAGCTGGTGAAATTCGGCGCCTCGGCCGCCTGCTGCGGCGTCATGCCGAACTCGACGACGTTCAGGAAGAACTGCAGCAGGTTCTGGTCCTGCGTGTCGCCGCCCTGCACGGCGAAGGCGAGCCAGGGCTTGCCGTCCTTGAAGGCGAGCGAGGGCGTCAGCGTCGCGCGCGGGCGCTTGCCGGGCTCGATCACGTTGAACGGATTCTCGCGCGGGGTCGAGGACGAACGTCTGCGCGCGCTGGCTCATGCCGATGCCGGTCCTGCCCGCGATGACGGCCGGCAGCCAGCCGCCGGACGGCGTCATCGAGACGAGCCAGCCGTCCTTGTCGGCCGCGACCACGGACGTCGTGCCGCGCCGAGAACGAGCCGGTGTCCGGATCGGTTGCCGCCGCGAAGCGCGCCGCGTCGAATGCAGGGCGCGACCGTCGCGCGCTTCTCCAGCAGGTCCTTGAAGGGATTCGCTTCCGCCCTGGAACGGATACGGATCGCCCGGGCCGATCGTCGGCGTCGTTGCGCTCGCGGCTTGACGAGCGCGGCGCGCGCCTTCGCGTAATCCTTCGAGAGCAGGCCCTTGATCGGCTCGTCCGGCGGGAAGTACGGATCGCCGTAATAGAAATCGCGGTCGGCGAAGGCGAGGTTCATCGCCTGGTACACCGTGTGGATGTAGCGCGCGCTGTTGTAGCCCATCGCCTTCAGGTCGAAGTTCTCGAGGATGTTGAGCGCCTGCAGCATCGCCGGGCCCTGCACCCAGCGGTCGAGCTTGTAGACGTCGATGCCGCGGTAGTTCGTGTGCGCGCGGCTCCTCGAGCTTCACGCTGCCAGCGATCGAGGTCGTCCTTCGTGACCAGGCCGCCCTGTTCCCGCGCGCCGCGCACGAACTCGTCGCCGATGTCGCCGCGATAGAAGCGGTCGTAGGCGGCCTGCAACGCTTCCTTGCGCGACTTGCCGGCCTTCAGCGCAGCGGCTTCGGCCTCGACGAGCTTCCGGAGCGTCGCCGCGAGATCGGCCTGGCGGAAGATCTCGCCGGCGCGCGGCGCCTCGCGCGCCTCGCCGGATGCGGCAGCATCACGGCTTTCGCATACGGCCACTGCTTGATCTCGGTCTTTCTCGAGTTCGATGCGATCGGCGGTCTCGGCGTCGATGGCGTAGCCGTCGGCGAGCTCGATCGCGGGCGCGAGCACCTCCGCGAGCGAGAGCTTGCCGAACTCCGCGAGCATCGTGATGAGCGCGCCGGGCGTGCCGGGCGTGACCGCGGAGAGCGGGCCGTACTCGGGCGGATACTTCATTCCCTTGCGCGCGGAAGAACTCGGCAGTCGCGCCGGTCGGCGCGACGCCGAGCCCGTTGATCGCGATGATCTTCTTCGTCGCCGGGTTGTAGATGAGCGCCTGCGTCTCGCCGCCCCAGGACAGCACGTCCCACATCGTCGAGGTCGCGGCGAGCATCGCGCAGGCGGCGTCGACCGCATTGCCGCCGCGCTCGAACATGCGCGCGCCCGCGGTCGCAGCGAGCGGCTTGCCGGTGATCGCCATCCAGTGCGATCCGTGCAGCGGCGGCTTCTGCGTCTTCTCCTGCGCGATCGCGCGTCCGCAGGTCATCAAGGCAAGGACGCCAATCGCGCGGCGGCGGCATGGGTTCGAATCGACATCGGCATCTCCTCAGATCAGGTCCCGCACGCCCTCGCGTTCCTCGAGCAGTTCACGATGCGTCGCGTCCATGCGCTCGCGGCTGAAGTCGTCGATCGCGAGTCCCTGCACGACGGCGTAGCGACCGTCCTTGCAGGTGACCGGGATACGAATAGATGACGCCTTCGCCGATGCCGTAGCTGCCGTCGGCCGGCACGGCCATGCTGACCCAGTCGCCGTCCGGCGTGCCGAGGGCCCAGTCGCGCATGTGGTCGATCGCGGCCGAGGCGGCCGACGCCGCGGACGAGGAGCCGCGCGCCTTGATCACGGCCGCGCCACGCTGCTGGATCGGTCGGGATGAACACCTCGCGGTACCACGGCACGTCGACGAGGGATTTCGCGGGCTTGTCCGCCGACCGTGCAATGCGCGATGTCGGGGTACTGCGTCGCGCTGTGATTGCCCCAGACGGTCATCCGGCGGATCGTGCCCGTGCGCTTGCCGGTCTTCTCGGCGAGCTGCGCGAGCGCGCGATTGTGATCGAGCCGCATCATCGCGGTGAAGTTCCGCCGCTCGACGTCGGGCGCGTTCGAAGCGGCGATGAGCGCGTTCGTGTTCGCGGGATTGCCGACGACGAGCACGCGCACGTCGCGGCTCGCGGACTCGTTGATCGCCCGGCCCTGGGCCGAGAAAATCTGCGCGTTCGCGAGCAGCAGGTCCTTGCGTTCCATGCCGGGCCCGCGCGGCCGCGCGCCGACCAGCATGGCGTAGTCGCAATCCTTGAACGCGGCCTTCGCGTCATCGGTCGCGACGATGCGGTTGAGCGTCGGGAAGGCGCAGTCGGCAAGCTCCATCACGACGCCTGCGAGCGAGGGCAGCGCGGGCGTGATCTCGAGGAGTTGCAGGTTCACCGGCCGGTCGGTACCGAGCATCTGGCCCGAGGCGACGCGGAAGGCGAGCGCATAGCCGATCTGGCCCGCAGCTCCGGTGATGGTGACGGTGACGGGCTTCGTGTCCAATCGAAACTCCAGGTGCGAGGCGCGTCGGGCCGGAACAGGGGCGCAATTGTAGCAGCGCGGGTGGGCGCCATTTGGCTAGCATGCAGGCTTCCAATGACATCGAATGCACGAATCTACGACCCGGCACCCGGTGAGGCGCAGATCCATCGCGGCGAGGCGGACGAATTCGGCTGGAGCGCCGACGGCAACGCGCTGCCGGAGGCGGTGGACGTCGCAATCGTGGGCGGCGGCATCGTCGGCTGTTCGACGGCCTACTTTCTCGCGCGGAGCGGCGTCTCGGTCGCGGTCTTCGAGAAAGGACGCATTGCGGGAGAGCAGTCGGGCCGCAACTGGGGCTGGGTGCGGCAGCAGGGCCGCTCACCGATAGAACTTCCGCTGATGATCCAGAGCCTGAGGCTCTGGAAGGAATTGCCGTCGCAGCTTGGGGAGGACATCGGTTTCCACCAGGGTGGCGCGCTTTACCTTGCCGAGGATGCCGAACAGCTCGCCGAGCTCGAGGAATGGATCGCGGTCGCACGCGAGCATTCGCTCGATACGCGAATCATCGCAGGCAGCGAGCTGAAATCCATCTTCGCTGCCGGAGACCGTTTCAAGGGTGCGCTCTACACGGCAAGCGATGCCCGCGCCGAACCTTCACGCGCCGGGCGTGCGATCGCGCGCGGTGCGATTGAGGCGGGCGCGAGGATCCTGAGCGGCACCGCAGTACGCGGCATCGAAACCGCCGCGGGTCGCGTGTCCGCAGTCGTAACGGAACATGGAGTCGTCGCCACGCGCGCGGTTGTCTGCGCGGCCGGCGCCTGGACACGCCTCTTCTGCGGATCACTCGGGATCGCCGTGCCGCAGCTTCCGGTCCTCGGCACGGTCGCCCGCACGGCGCCCGCGGCGCGTCTGCTCGAAGGACAGGCCTGGTCGCCTGCCATCGCCATCCGGCGCCGTGCCGACGGCGGCTACACCGTCGCTCACGGCGGCTCGTCACTGCATTCGCTGATCCCGGCGAGCTTCCGTTACGCGACGAAATACTTTCCGGCCTTCCGCGCGGGATACGATTCGCTCCGGCTTTCGGTGGGTCGCGATTTCTTCCGCGCGCTCGCTGCGCCTTCGCGCTGGCCGCTCGATGCGCCTTCGCCTTTCGAGCGCGAGCGCGTGCTCGATCCGAGGCCGGAGTCGCGGGTGCTCAGGCAGATGCGCGAGCGCCTGGACCGTTGGATGCCGGAACTTGCCGGTGCGCCCTTCGTCGAGTGCTGGGGCGGCATGATGGAGGCGTCGCCGGACGTGCTTCCGATCATCTCGACAGTGCCGGGAATCGGCGATTTCTACGTGGCGACCGGTTTCAGCGGCCATGGCTTCGGCATTGGACCCGGCGCCGGTAAACTGATCGCGGGAATGGTCAGCGGACACGTGGATCCGGCGGAACTGCCGGGATTCCGCCTGAGCCGTTTCTTCGACGGGTCGCCGATACGCCCGGGACCCGCGATCTGAAGATCGAGGCGCTTCATCGGGGGATGTCATGAGCGCGGACGACAGGACGGTTCTCGCCTCGGAGATGAAATCGGCGCTCCCGGCGCATTTCTATTCGAGTCCCGAGGTCTTCGCGCAGGAGACCCGGCAGATCTTTCACGCCGAATGGTTCTGCGTCGGCCGCATGGACCAGATCCCCGACAAGGGCGATTGCCTCCAGGTCGACGTCGCGGGTGAAAGCGCGATCGTGATCCGCGGGCGCGACGGCGCGCTGAATGCCTTCTACAACGTGTGCCGGCACCGCGGCAGCCAGCTCATCCGCGCAAAACCCCTGCCTGACGTCGCGGATGCCGATGCGACCCGCTCGAGCCGGCTCGGCGCCGCCGTCGTCTGCCCGTATCACGCCTGGAGCTACAACCTCGACGGGACGCTGCGGGCCGCGCCCTTCGTTCAGTTCGATGCGGCCTGTCCGAAGGAGAAGTTCTCGCTGGTGCCGATCGCGCTCGAGACCTGGGGCGGCTTCATCTTCCTCAACTTCTCGGACAAGCCGCCGCCGCTCGCTGAACAGGCCGCGAAGGCGACGCGCATGCTCGGCCGCTATCCGCTCGCGGACCTGCGCCGCGGAGCGCAGCTTGTCTACGACGTGCGCGCGAACTGGAAAATCATCCTCGAGAACTACAACGAGTGCTATCACTGCGGGCCGGTACATCCGGAACTCTGCGCGCTGGTGCCGGCCTTTCGCGAGCAGGGCGGCGCCGGGCTCGCCTGGGAGGACGGCATCCCGCATCGCGCCGGCGCCTGGACCTTTACCGCCTCCGGCGACTCGAAGCGCGCGCCGTTCCCGGGACTCTCGGACACGGAGAAGACGCATCACAAGGGCGAGGTGGTTTACCCGAACCTGCTTGTCTCGGCCGCGGCCGAGCACATCGCTGCATTCACGCTCTGGCCCAGGGGACCGGGCTTCACGCGCATCGCCTGCGAATTCCTGTTCCACGAATCGGAGATCGCAAAGCCCGGCTTCGATCCGGGCGACGTCGTGGATTTCTGGGACATCGTGAACCGGCAGGACTGGTACGTCTGCGAGGGCGTGCAGACCGGCATGCAGTCGCGTGGATTCCGCGGCGGCTTCTACGCGCCGATGGAAGACCCGAGCCTCGACATCCGCCGGTATCTCGAGCGCCATCTCGGCAAGCTGTGACGAACAGGCGCTATGACGTCGCTGTCATCGGCGGCGGGCACAACGGCCTGACAGCGGCGTTCTACCTGGCACGTGCCGGGCTCTCGACCGTCGTGCTCGAGCGCCGCGGAATCCTCGGCGGCTGCGCCGTGACCGAGGAAATTGACGGCGAAATGGCACCGGGCTGCCGCGTGTCCACCGCTTCCTACATGGCGAGCATGCTGCGGCCCGAGGTCATCCGCGATCTCGAGCTCGACCGGCATGGACTGCGCATGGTCGCGGCGAACCCGACGGTGCAGTCGGTGACGCCAGACGGCGTCGTGCTGCCGTGGTGGGGCGATCACGCGCGGATGCGCGAACTCCTGCGGCAATTCGCGCCGGCGGACTGCGAGCGCTTTCTTGCGCTCGAAGGCCGCCTCGCCGGCCTCGCACGGCATCTCGAGCCGCTCTTCATGCAGGCGCCGCCGGATATTCAGCAGGGCGGATTCGCGGGCTTCCGCGAGATGCTCGGCCTCGCATTGAAGTTCCGCGGCCTGCGCGGCCGCGAAATTCCGGATCTCGTCTCGTTCGCGACGGGAAGCCTCGGAGAATTCCTCGACCGCTCGCTCGAGTCGCCGCACCTCAGGTCGCTCATTCTCGCGAACAGCCTCTATGGCAAGCACGGCGGCCCCTACGATCCCGGCACGCTGTTCGGCCTGATGTTTCACCTCCTCGGCGGTGGCGCAGAAGCGAAGCAGGGGTATGTCGGCCACGTCATGGGCGGCATGGGCGCGATCACGGCGGCGATGGCGGAAGCCTGCCGCTCGAAGGGCGTCGAATTGCGGGCCGGCGCCGAGGTTTCGGAGATTCGCGTGAGCGGCGGCCGCGCGCAGGGCGTCGTACTCGCCGACGGCAGCACGATCGATGCCGGCATCGTCGTGTCGAACGCCGATCCGAAGCGGACGTATCTCGGTCTCACGCCGGAAGGGACGCTCGATCCGGAATTCCTGGCCGCCGTCCGCGGTATCAAGATGGACGGGCCCTGCGGGAAGTTCAATCTCGTGCTCTCAGAGGAACCGCAGCTCGAGCGCAGCGATCCGGCGGCCGATGCGCTGCAACGCGCGCAGTTCACCCTCGTGCCCTGGCTCGATGGCGCGCAGCACTGGCCTATGGCGAGGCCCGGCGCGGCCGCATCGCGGAGGAGCTCTGGATCGACTGCCTCGTGCCGTCGCTCATCGATCCCATCGCTCGCGCCCGCCGGCCGCCACGTGATGACCTGCTTCGTTCAATACCTGCCGTATCGCCTCGCCGGATCCGAGTGGAGCCTGGAGAGGGAGCGGCTCGAGGCGCAGCTGCTCCGACAGATCACGAAGTTCGTCCCCGCGGTCGGCCGCTCGCTCGTCGCGAGCCGTCTCTACACGCCGCTGGACCTCGAGACTGTCTTCGGCATCACCGAGGGCAACATCTTCCACGGCGACCTGCGGCCGGATCAGCTCTTCTTCATGCGGCCGGTGCCCGGTTACGCGCGCTACGCATCGCCGCTCGCTGCACTCTACCTCTGCGGCGCCGGCACCCATCCGGGCGGCGGCGTGACGGGCGCGCCCGGGCACAACGCGGCGCAACGGATTCTCGGTGACCTGAAGCGTGATGGCGCGTTGCGCAAGCGCGTGAGCAGGTGAGTTGCGCATGATCAGCCTGCGTGGCGTGCCGGTGCGATTCCGCATTCTCGCGGTCCTGATTGCGCTCTCGTTCATCAATTACCTGCTGCGGAACAACATCTCGGTCGCGATACCGAGCGTCCGCGAGGAATTCGGATTCACGAGCGCCGAGATCGGCTGGATTCTTGCCAGCTTCAACCTGAGCTACACGCTTTTCCAGATTCCGGGCGGAATCTTCGGCGAGGCCATCGGATCCCGTCGCGCGCTGACGACGATCGCGGTCACCTGGGGCGTGCTGACGTTCCTGACCGGCTTCGCGCCGTCGCTGATGGCCGCGTCCGCAACGGGCGCGATGGTGTCGCTGATCGTCGTGCGCTTCCTGATGGGCGTCGCGAACGCGCCGATCTTCCCGATCATGACCGGTACGAACGCGCGCTGGTTTCCGGCCGCCAGTTGGGCGCTTCCCAACTCGCTGAACTCTGCGGGTCTTGCGCTTGGCCAGGCGGCGATCGGCCCGGTGGTGACGCTCCTCATCGTGCAGGTCGGCTGGCGCAACTCCTTCTATGCACTCGCGCCCCTCGGGTTCCTAGTTGCCGCGTGGTGGTACTGGTACGGCCGCGACCGGCCCTCCGAGCATCGCGCAGTCTCGCCGGAAGAACTTGCGCTGATCAACCGCGATCGCGATCCGGCGGCAACCGCGACGCCGCCGCCCGGAAGCTGGCGCGAGGTACTGATGCGTCGCGACGTGCTGCTGCTCGCCGCCGCCTATTTCTGCATGAATTATGTGTTCTACATGTTTGCGCAATGGCTCTTCGTCTACCTGGTCGAGGAGCGCGGCTTCGCGTTGCTGGAGAGCGGCTTCCTCTACGTCCTCCCGTTCGCGACCGGAGCGGCCATGGCCGCGCTCGGCGGATTCACCTGCGACCGCCTGTGCCGCCGGTACGGCGGAAACTGGGGCTGCCGCCTGCCGGCGATGTTCGGCCTGGTCCTCGTCGCGGTTTTCCTGCTTGCCGGGATGAATGCCGCCAATCCCTACGTGGCGGTCGGCCTCCTGTCCCTGTGCTTTGGATTCACGCAGTTCACGGAAGGGCCCTTCGCCTCCGGCGCGACTTATGCCGGCGGACCGCACGCCGCGACGGCCTATGGCGTCGTGAACACGGGTGGCAATGCGGCGGGCTTCCTTGCGCCGGTCGTCGGGCTCCTGGTGGACCGCGCCGGCTGGCCGATGACGCTCGCGAGCGGCTCGGTCTTCGCGCTCGTGGGAGCCGCGCTCTGGCTGTTCGTTCGGGTGGAGCGAGACCGGCCATGACGGGCGCCGCATGAGGCAGGGCGGCATCCCGGTGCGCTGGCGCCTGCTCGGCGTGCTGTTCGTCGTCAGCTTCATCAACTACCTGCTCCGCAATGTTCTCTCGGTCGCGGCCCCGAGCATCCGCACGGAATTCGGATTCACGAGCACCGAGCTCGGCTGGATCCTCGGCAGCTTCAGCATCAGCTACACGCTGCTGCAGATTCCCGGCGGCATCTTCGGCCAGCGTTTCGGGCCGCGGCGCGCCCTCGGGATCATCGCGGTCACCTGGGGCGTCCTCACCTGGCTCACCGGCTTCGCACCCAGCCTGATGGCGGCGTCCGCAACCGGCGCGATGGTCGCGCTCATTTCCGTGCGGCTCCTCGTCGGCGCATCGAACGCGCCGATCTTCCCGGTCAGTTGCGCGACGATCGAAAGCTGGTTTCCGCCAGGACGCTGGGCCCTGCCGAACGCAGTGACGAGTTCAGGAATTGCGCTCGGGCAGGCAGCACTCGGGCCCGTCGTGACCGCGCTGATCGTGAGTTACGGCTGGCGCGAGGCCTGCTACATCCTCGCTCCGCTGGGAGTCGTCGCGGGGGTCTGGTGGTACTGGTACGCGCGCGACCGCCCCGAACAGCATCGGTCGATCACGCGCGAGGAAGTCGAGTTCATCGACGCGGGACGTAGTCAGGCACGGTCGCCGCAGACGCCGGTCTCCTGGCGTGCCGCGCTCCTGCACCGGGACGTGCTGATCCTGGCCGCGAGCTATTTCTGCCTCAACTACGTGTTCTTCATGTTCTCGCAATGGCTCTTCATCTACCTGGTCGAGGAGCGCGGCTTCTCGATGCTGGAGAGCGGGTTCCTGTACACGCTGCCGTTCGTGACCGGCGCGGTGCTGACGGCGGTCGGCGGCTGGGTCTGCGACATGCTCTGCCGCCGCCTCGGCGCGCTGCGCGGCTGCCGCATCACCGCGATGTCCGGCCTCGTGCTTGTCGCATTCTTCATGGTCGCCGGGGTGTACGCGCCCGATCCCTATGTCGCGGTCGCCCTGCTTTCGCTGTGCTTCGGCTTCACGCTGTTCACGGACACCACCTACTGGGCTGCGACCACCTATGTCGCGGGCAGGAACACGGCGAGCGCCTGCGGCATGCTCAATTTCGGCGGTAACATTGCAGGTCTCATGGCGCCGCTCGTCGGATTCATGGTCGACCGCGCGGGCTGGGAGCCGACGCTCGTGAGCAGCTCCGTGTTCGCCTTTGCGGCGGCCGGACTGTGGCTCTTCGTACGCCTGCCGGGCACGCAGGGAGCGCATGCATGACGGACTATTTGAAGCTTCATCGCGTGCCGTACGACGGCCGCTTCTCGATCCGCGACTTCGCCCGCGATCCGCCTTCGCGCACGCCGCCAAAGAAGGAGCTTGAGGACGAACTCGAGGACCTCGTGGACCGCCTCGACAAGCTGCAACAGCGCCTGTTCGCCGACGAGCGATTCGCCGTGCTCGCGGTGTTCCAGGCCATGGACGCCGCGGGCAAGGACAGCACCATTCGAAAGGTATTTTCCGGCGTGAACCCGGCGGGGTTTCGCGTGCATGCCTTTGGCCGGCCGAGCGAACTCGAGTTGCGGCACGATTTTCTGGCTCGCGTGGGCCAGCGGCTGCCCGAGCGCGGCAAGATCGGCATCTTCAATCGCAGCCACTACGAAGAAGTGCTGGTCGTGCGCGTGCACCCGGAGTTCCTCGCCGCCCAGCACCTGCCCGGCGTCGACCTGAAGCGCATCTGGAACGAGCGCTTCGAGTCGATCCGGAACTTCGAGCAGCACCTGGCGCGAAACGGGACTGCCGTCGTCAAGTTCTGGCTGAACGTCTCGCGCGACGAGCAGAAGAAGCGCTTCATCAAGCGGATCGAGGAGCAGCAGAAGAACTGGAAGTTCCGTCTCGGGGACCTCGATGACCGGTCACGCTGGAAGGATTTCCAGGCAGCCTATGTGGATATGTTGCGGGCGACCTCGCGGCCCTGGGCGCCCTGGTACGCCGTGCCAGCCAACGACAAGGCGTACATGCGCACGGCGGTTGCGCGAATCATGGTGGCGACGCTCGAGGCACTCGATCCGCGATTTCCGAGGCTGGACGCGGACCAGCGCCGCGAGCTCAAGGAGGGGCTCAGGCGCCTGGCGCAGGAATAGGATTTTTTCGGGTGTGCGTCGCCGCCTCGTGTTCGCTGCGGCCCGCCCGATGCCAGAGCGCGAGCGCAAAGACGAAGCCCGCTGCGCTCGAGAGGAAGAAGTACCACATCATCGGCTGGTAACCGCCCGGGTTCAGTGCGCCGGCGCCGCTGGCGTCATTGAGCCAGCCGGCGATCAGGTTCGCGCCCGCGATGCCGGCGTTCAGCGCGACCCACATCAGTCCGAGCGCCGTGCCGAGCCGGTTTGCCGGCACCAGCTTTGCGAGCAGCGGCCACATCACCGCGGGCACGAGCGAGAAGCTCACGCCGATCAGCAGGGTCCCGATGCCGAGCGATCCATCGGGCACGGCCATGACAGCGATCGAAATCGGCAGGAGCAGCGCGCCGAATGCCAGGAACGGCGCGTAGCGGCCGACGCGATCGCAGAGCCAGCCGAATGCCGGCGTCGCAAAAAGCGCCGCGAGAAACACATAACTGTTGATCGCGCCGGCCGCCGCGAGATCGAGCCCGTGCGCATGCTGGAAGTACTTGATCGAAAAGGTGCTGCGGAACGCGAAGATCACCGAGTACCAGAGTGCGCACAGCGCCAGCAGGTACCAGTAGGCCGGCCCGAACTTCCAGGCGTCCCGGAGCGAAAAATGCGACATCGCTTGAGGCGTCTGATCGTGGATTCGGCTGCCACGGTCGATCAGCCAGTAAGCGCCGCTCATCAGCAAGGAAATCGCCGCAAGCGTTGCCGCGATTTCGAGCGGTGGCTGCCAGCCCCCGGCGTAGGCGCCTGGGAACCAGGTGGGCGACATGTCGACGGCGAATGCGCCGCCACGGCCAAGCGCCAGGCTGAGCCCGATGGCGAGTGCGAGATGCCGATGCGGAAAGTACCGGACCACGGCGGCGATCGTGGCGATGTTGAAGGTTTCGGCGCCGACGCCGAACAGCAGGCGTCCGGCGGCCATGGTCATGAATTGCGGGCCATATGCCGTCAGCAAGGCGCCGGCGAGGCAGATGGCGGCGGTCCAGGTCATCATCCGCGCGGCGCCGAAGCGATCGACCAGCATGCCGCCGACGATCAGCAGCACGATGTTCGGAAGGCTGTAGATGGCATTCAGCATGCCGATCTGCGAATTGCTGAAGCCGCGCTGCTGCTCCAGCAGGTCGGCGACCGGGCCGATCGAATCGTAGACGTAGTAGTTGCCGAAATTGGCGAGCGCAACGAGCGCGAGCACCAGCCAGGGCCGACAGGGCAAAGTCATCAGGGTTTGCGCAATTCCCGTTGCTCGAGCCAATCCGGGTAGGCGGCCTCGAAGCGCGCGAGCTCCGCATCCGCTTCTTCATTGCGCCCTGCCTTGCGCAGCGCTTCGATCTCGGCGTACCAGGCCTCGGGCGTGCGTTCTCTCGCCAGTGCACGGGGTTGCGCCGCGACCGCGGCGGCCGGCGCCTCCCGCAGTTCGCTATCGTCCTCGAGCTGCGGCACTTCGCTCCCGGCTTCTTCTTCGACCCACTCGCTCGCCGACTTCAAGTCCTGCTCGGGCCCGCCGACGCGCGCTTCCGGCTCTGGCGCAAACTCGGCCGGCGGCCTCTCGAAAGGTGCGGCGCGTGCTGCGGATTCTTTTTGCAGGGGCCTCGCGGCTTCGTTGGCAGCCGTCGCAGGTGCCTGCGCCGGCGCTGGTTCCGCGAGATCCGCTTCGGTGACGACCGCGGGCTCATCGTGTTTTCCGAATTGCAGCTGGGCGAGCACTACGGCGAGCACGAAGCTCGCGGCCAGCGAAGCAGGCAGCCACCAGCGCGCTGCGAGCGGCAGAACGGCCTTGCGCGCAGCGGCGCGGATCCGCGCGTCAGTCATTTCCGATGGCGCGTCGGCGCGATCCTGCAACAGGCGTTGCCAGGGTTCGCGAGGGAAGGGCGGGTCCTGATCGTTTTCCATGTCCTCAGTCCGGCGCCTCGTTGCCAAGTGCCTGCTTGAGCCGGGCGACGGCGTACCGCAGGCGACTCTTCGCGGTTTCGGGATTCACGTCCGTGGCCTCGCCAATCTCCGCGACCGACATTCCGCCCTCCACGTAGAGCAGGAAGGCCGTCCGCTGTTCCGGCGGCAGCAGTTCGAGTGCCGCGGTCAGCCGCTCGCTTGCCTCGCCCGCGAGCACGGCATTGACCGGTCCGTCGGTCGATTGGTCCGCGGCAGCAGCCACGGCGTCCTCATCGCTCGTCTCGCGCCGGTCGCGGCGCCCGCTTTTCCGCCAATGATCCATGCAGCAGTTGTGCGCGATCCGGAACAGCCAGGTTGCAAAGCGCGCCTCCGGGCGATAGCGCTCGCGGTTCGCGATCACGCGCGACCAGCACTCCTGGAACACGTCGTCGGTCGCGGCCGGCTCCCTCACGGATCGCCGGATGAAGCGCCACAGGGCGGCGCGATGGGCGGCATACAGCGAGTCGAACGCACCCGCATCGCCTGCCGCGTAACGCAGCATCAATTGTGCGTCGGCGTCGCCTTCTCCCATCGCTGGCCACTCTACTTGAACGCGGAAAGACCCCGGAAAGTGTTCGGTTTCTGCGCGAAAAGGCGCCCCCCGAAGCCGGTTTCAAGACGGTCAAGCCTTCAGAACAAATTTTCGTGGTCAATAACCCATTGTTTTCATTGAAATAAGCCAGCTGTCTGGCTTTCGATTGCAAAAAACACTTGCATTAGAGTCGGTGTTATAGTCAACTACAACACCAGAGGAGCACATCAGTACATCGGGGCGCCAAAGAGGCACCCGAAACAGGCAAAGGAAAGGAGAGAGTCATGTTCACGATGGTTGCAGAAAACACCCGCAAGGCAATGAGTGCAGTGGCGGCGATCACGATCGTCACGGCGAGCGGCTTCGTGATGGACCAGGGCCATCTGGCCGGCGCCCCACGCGGTACGGTCGAGGTCGGCGAACTGACCCTGATCGACGACGGCCAGCTGGCGCAGGTGATGCTGCCGGAAGTGGTCGTGGTCGCGAAGCGCGAGTCGCCGACCTACTTCGCGGCGGCGACCCAGCTGCCCGAGGTCCTGGTGGTCGCGAAGCGCGTTGCCACGATGGTTGCGAAGGACGATGGCAGGCAGCAGCCGGAGTCGGCGATCAACGCCGGCTTCTGAAGGTGCTCTGCTAAAGTAGTCTGGTAGCGGGCTAGCTCACTTATAAAACGCACGCATGGACACTAACTGGAACGACAGCCTTCCGATTTATCGCCAGCTGCGCGATCGCGTGGTGGCGATGATTTTGGAGGGCGTGCTGAACGACGGCGATCCGCTGCCGTCGGTCCGAAGCGTTGCCGCGGAGTACCGCCTGAATCCGCTGACAGTGCTGAAGGGCTACCAGCAGCTCGTCGACGAGCAGCTCGTCGAGAAGCGCCGCGGACGCGGCATGTTCGTGACCGAAGGCGCGCGCCGCGCGCTTCTCAAGGATGAACGGCAGCTCTTCCTCGAGGAAGAGTGGCCCAAGATCGCGGGGCGGATCCAGCGCCTGGGATTCGAGCCCAAGGAACTGCTGAACGCCCTCGACAAGATTCCGCCCGCGCCGGCTTCCTCGCTGACGGCCGTCCGGGACGACGACGCGGACGAGGAGGGCGAGCGTGACTGACCTGATCGTGGCGCGCGGGCTCGGCAAGAGCTTTGGCACGACCCGCGCACTCAATGACGTGAATTTCACCGTCGATGCCGGCCGCATCGTCGGCCTGATCGGCCCGAACGGCGCCGGCAAGACGACCGCGCTCAAGGCGCTCCTCGGCCTGACCCGCTTCGACGGCGAGCTTTCCGTGCTTGGCCTCGATCCTTACCGCCAGCGCCACCAGCTCATGCAGGACGTCTGCTTCATCGCCGACGTCGCCGTGCTGCCGCGCTGGATCCGCGTCCGCCAGCTGATGGATTTCGTCGCGGCGACGCACCCCAGGTTCCGGCGCGAGGTTTGCGAGCATTTCCTGGCGCGCAGCGACGTCAAGCCGACGAGCCGCGTGCGGGAGTTGTCGAAGGGAATGGTGACGCAGCTGCACCTCGCGCTCGTAATGGCGATCGACGCCAGGCTCCTCGTGCTCGACGAGCCGACGCTCGGCCTCGACATCCTGATGCGCAAGCAGTTCTACGAGACGCTGCTCAACGAGTACTTCGACGAGCAGCGCACCATCCTCGTGACCACCCACCAGGTGGAGGAGGTCGAGCACATCCTGACCGATCTCCTGTTCATCGACCGGGGCCGCATCGTGCTGAACGCGGCCATGGACGAATTGCAGGAGAGCTATGCGCAGGTCGCGGTCCGTCCCGAGCACGTCGCCGCGGCGCGGACCCACAAGCCCCTTGCGGAACGCCAGGGCCTCGGACGCACGCACATGCTGTTCCGCGGCGCTGATCGCGCTGCGCTCGAACGCCTCGGCGAAGTGGGCGTGCCATCGGTCGCTGACCTGTTTGTCGCGACGATCGAGGGAGCACGCGCATGAGCCGCTTCATCTGGCTGATCCGCCGCGAGATCTGGGAACACAAGGCGATCTGGATTGCGCCGGCGATCGTGATCGCCTGCCTGCTGGTGCTGGTCGTCACCGGCAACGTCCACCTGGGTCCGATCGGGACGATGGACGACTCCACTGTCTTCGGGGACCTGACGCGCGACGTGCAGGTCAAGCTGCTCGTGATCGTCTACGCGGGGCTCGCCCTGGTCGTCGACATGGTCATGGGCATCGTCGCATTCTTCTATGCGCTCGACTCGCTGTACGCGGACCGGCGCGACCGAAGCGTGCTTTTCTGGAAATCGCTGCCGTTGTCGGATGCCGAAACGGTCCTGTCGAAGTTCGCTGTTGCGGCGGTCGTCATCCCGCTCGTGACGCTGGCGGCGGCCGTCGTCGCGCAACTCCTTGTCGCCACCGGAGGCTCGATCAAGCTGGCCATGGAAGGCATGTCCGCCGGCGTGATGTGGCAGCCGGAGGCGATCACCGGCGGGTTCGCGATCGCGCTGATGTGGTGCGTCACGGCGGTGCTGTGGTATGCGCCGGTGATCAGCTACCTGATGCTGGCCTCGGCCTGGGCGCCGAAGGCTCCCTTCCTCTGGGCCGTGCTGCCGCCGGTCGCCATCTGGGTGCTCGAGCGTGTGGTGCTGTACTCGGAACACGCCGGTGATTTCATCACGGACCGGCTGTTCGGGCTGTACCGCTTGCTGGGCGCCCGCCGCGAATCGGGCGACCTGGGCGGCAGCGACGCCGGCGACGGGATTTCCAAGCTGAGCAATGTGGACCTCGTCGCGGGCCTGCGGGATTTCTATTCTTCACCCGACTTGTGGCTGGGCGTCGTCGCCGCGGCAGCGATGCTGGCTGCAGCGGTCTGGGTGCGCCGCTACCGCGACGAGACGAGTTGATCGGGACGAAAGACGGAGATTGACGATGCACACGATTTTCCGCGCCGCTGCCGCACTCGCGTTGCTTGCGGCGAGCGTCCCCGCCGGGGCCGCGAACGCGACGGCGACGCGAGCCTGGCAGTACAAGCCCGAGTCGGTCGAAGGACTCGCGGTCCGGAACCTCATCGGCGACATCCGCATCGAGCGCGGCACCACACCCGGCGTGCACGTCACCGCGACCACGACGGTGGAATCCGGTACGCAGGCCGAAGCAGACCGCCTCGCGGGCCTCGTCGATTTCCGGACGTCGGACCTCGGAGCCGGCTCGAAATTCGACGTTCGTCTGCCGAAGGAGCACTTCCCGAAGATCTACTGGGAGAACGGCGCTTCGACCTGGTGGAGCGTCAGCTTTGTCGAGCATCTCGGCGAGCGCATCCGCCTGACCGGCGACCGGAACGACGCACCCGCCGTGCGCGTGGACCTCCTGATCCGCGCACCCGAAGGCAGCAAGCTCGACGTCAACAACGTATTCGGCGATATCGCGGCGCAGGGTTTCTCGGGAAACCTGAGTCTCGACGGCGGCAGCGGCCTGCTGCGGTCCGCGAGCGGCGAAGGCGAAGTCGTGCTCGACAACGGCAGCGGCGAAGTCCTGGTCATCGGCCATCGCGGACGGGTCGATGCGGATACCGGCAGCGGCTCGGTGAAGATCACCGATTGCGAATGCGAAATCGTTGCCGATACGGGCTCGGGCTCGGTGGATGTCCGGGGCGGGAAGGGCAGCGTTTCCGCGGATACGGGCTCGGGACGCGTTGAAGTGGAGAACTTCAGCGGCGCGTTCTCGGCGGACACCGGATCGGGTTCCGTGCGCGCGCGCGGCCTGTCGAATGTCGACGAGTCTCGAGGCGGACACGGGTTCGGGCAGCGTCACGATCGACGGCGACCTGTCGGCGATGGAACGCCTGATGGTCGACACGGGCTCGGGCAGCGTGACGCTCCGGTCGCCGGCACAGCCGTCGATGGAGATTCGCGTCGATGACCGGCAGCGGCGGCGTGGACGTCGACGCGCCAGGCGCGACCATCGACGAATCGGACGACGTCTGGAACGTGCGCATGAAGGAAGGCAGGCACCGCGGCGAAATCGACACCGGTTCCGGCGGCGTCGAGATCGAATTTCGCTAGCCGGCTAAAGGGGGCATTCCCCTTTTCCCGAAGGACCGAAGGAAAAGGGGAATGCCCCCTTTAGCCGGCTAGCAGCACTGCTTCCGCGTGCTCCTGCGCTTCGGGCGTTCCGAACAGCACGACGACGTCGCCTTCGCGCAGCGTCATCTCCGGGTCCGGATCGCGGCCGACGATGCCGTCGCGGCGCACGGCGGTAAACGAAACTTCCGCGCCCCGGCCGCGGATCTCCCGGATCGTGCGCCCGATCGACCAGGCACCGGGCGGCAGTACGACCGTGTGCAGCTCTTCGCGGAATATGCCGGATTCATCGATCCGGCCCGCGCCATCGCTGAACGAAGACCGAGCGCAGCGTCTTGTAGCGCTGGCGGCGGATCTCGCCCACGGTGCGGATCACGCGCGACAGCGGAACGTTCAGCTGGTGCAAAGTGTTCGAGACCAGCGTGAGCGCGGCTTCAAGCGTTTCCGGCACCACTTCCGTCGCACCCGCCTCGAGCAGCGCCTCGAGGTGCGTGTCGTCCATGGCCCGCACCAGGATCGGGAGGTCACCGCGCAGGCGACGCACCTCCTTGACGATCGGAATCGAACGGGAAGGATCGGCGAACGTGACGACCACGGCGCTCGCGCGATCGAGGCCGGCCGATCGAAGGAGCCCCTCGTCGGCAGCGTCTCCATAAATCACGGTATCGCCCGCGGCGCGCGCAGTGCGGACACGAACAGGGTCGAGATCGATCGCGAGGAATTCGAATCCTTCGCTCTCGAGCACGCGGGCGACGTTCTGCCCGACGCGACCATAACCGCAGAGAATGACGTGCTCGCGCCGGGCGACCGCCTGGTTGGCCGCATCGAGGCGCTCGAGGCCGGTCTGCAGCGGTCCGCTCTCGCGCAGGATGAATCGCGCGATGCGCTTGTTGTGCCGGATGAGAAACGGCGAGATCAGCATGCTGACCGTAATCGCGGCGAGCAGCGGCTGGGTGAACTCGACGCCGATCAGGCGGTTGTGAAGCAGGAGCGCGAGCAGCGCAAAGCCGAATTCGCCGCCCTGGGACAGCACGATGCCGGTGCGCAGCGCCTTGAACCATTGCCCCGCGAAATCGCCGCGCCGCCACCATGATGATCGCGGTTTTCAGCACCAGAAGCCCGGCGAGCAGCGCCATGACCGCCGGCAGGTGCCGGAACAGCGCCGGCACGTCGAGCTGCATGCCGATCGTGACGAAGAAGAGGCCAAGGAGCGTGTCGCGGAACGGCCGTATGCCGGCCTCGATCTGGTAGCGGTATTCCGTTTCGGCCAGCATCATGCCGGCGAGGAATGCGCCGAGGGCGAAGGTGAGGCCCGCGGCGTGCGTCGCCCAGGCGGAGCCGATCGCGACGAAAAGCACGGCGAATGTGAAGATTTCCGTCGCGCCGCTGGAGGCGATCTCGTGAAAGAGCGGCCGTAGTAGCCACCGCCCCGCCGCCAGCACGATGACGAGCGCGACGGCTGCCTTCGCCAGGGCGAGCGCGATCTCCGGTGTCGCGTAATCGTCCTGGGGCGATGCGAGCACGCCCGCGAGCGCAAGGAAGGGCACAACCGCAAGGTCCTGGAACAGGAGCGTGCCGAAGGCGAGCCGTCCGTGCGTGCGGTTGAGCTCGTCCTGCTCCGTGAGCTGGCGCAGCACGATCGCGGTCGATGACATTGCGACCGCGCCGCCGAGCAGGATCGAGACCGCGATCGGAAGTCCGAATGCCCAGCCGATCGCAGCGACCGCGGTCGTCGTCAGCGCGACCTGGAGGCCGCCGAGCCAGAACACCTCGCCGCGCGTCGCGAGCATCCGCGGCAACGAGAACTCGAGGCCCAGCGTGAAGAGCAGGAAGACGATGCCGAACTCGGCAAGCGTGCGGGTGGTCTCCGTCGCCGCGACCCAGCCGAATGCGTGGGGCCCGACGACCATGCCGACCAGCAGGAAGGCGAGGATCAGCGGCAGCCGCAGGCGGCGCAGGCCCACGACGACCACGAGCGTGGCCGAGAGCAGCAGCAGGACGTCTTCCAGTACGCTGTTTTCCAGGCGCGCCTCCCGGCGCCCATGTTGTCGCCGCCGTCGCCGCGACGCAAACTCCATCCGGGGCCGGGAGGTGACATTGCAGCTCGAGACGCAGGACCAGGGTGGCCAGCGCCGCTTGCGGTTGAGTGGCCGATGGACCGTCGAGGAATCGGCGGCGCTCGAACCGCGCCTGCTGGACGTGGCGCATAAGACGGGCAGCGACGTCGTGTTCGACACTGCCGGCATCGAAGCCATGGACCTGACCGGCGCCTGGCTCCTGCGCTCGTTCGAGCGGCGCCTGCAGGATGCCGGACGGCATGTCGAATGGGCGGGCGGCCGTCCCGAACAGCTCGAATTCATCGACCGCACCGAAGCGGATCACGACAACAGGTCGCCGGCAGCACCGGACGCCCGGAACGGCGCCCTTCGCGCCCTGTACGGACTCGGTCTCCGCGCAGTCATCGCGAAGGAAGCTGCGCTCGACTTCCTTGGATTCATAGGCGTGGTCACGGCGAGCCTCGGCCGCATCTTCGGCAGCCTGAGACGGCTCCGGCTCGCCGTCCATCGTGCGGCACGTCTACGAAACCGGCCTGACCGCCGTGCCGATCGTCGCGCTGATCGCTTTCCTGATCAGCGTGATCGTCGCCTACATCGGCGCCCAGCAGCTGCGGAAATTCGGCGGCGAGATTTTCGTCGTCGATCTCGTGACGGTCGCCGTACTGCGCGAGCTGGGTGTGCTCCTGACCGCGATCATCGTTGCGGGCCGATCGGGCAGCGCATTCGCCGCCGAGATCGGCGCGATGAAGCTGAATGACGAGGTGGATGCGCTCCGCGCCATCGGCATGGACCCCATCGAGGTGCTGGTGCTGCCGCGCATCTTCGGCCTCGTGATCGCGCTGCCGGCGCTGACCGTGATCGCGGATGCGATGGGCCTTGCCGGCGGCGCGCTGCTGTCCTGGTACCTCGTGGACATTCCGTTCGGCCAGTATGTCGAGCGCGTGCAGGGCTCGATCGGGGAGATGACCTTCTGGGTCGGCATCATCAAGGCGCCCGTATTCGCGGTCCTGATCGCGCTGGTCGGGCACGCTCCGCGGCATGCAGGTGCGGACGTCCTCGCGCGAGCTCGGCCGGCTGACGACGATGGCCGTCGTGCAGTCGATCTTCCTCGTGATCCTGGCCGACGCGATGTTCGCGATGATCTTCCTGGAGCTCGACATCTGATGGAGCCGGTCATCTCGGTCCGCGGGATCGTCAACCGCTTCGGCGCGCAGGTCGTGCACGACGGGCTCGACGTCGACATCCGGGCAGGCGAGGTGTTCGGCATCGTCGGCGGCTCGGGCAGCGGCAAGTCGGTGCTGCTCGGACCCTGCTCGGCCTTCAGAAGCCGGCGAGCGGCTCGGTGCGCATCGAGGGGCATGAGATCACGCGCCAGTCGGAGCGGGACCTGCTGGCGGTCAAGCGCCGCTACGGCGTCATGTTCCAGCGCGGCGCACTCTTCTCGTCGCTTTCCGTCGTGCAGAACGTGGAGTTGCCGATCACCGAGCACTATCGGATCGGGCCCGGCTTGCGTCGCGAACTTGCGCTGCTCAGGATCCGCATGGTGGGGCTGCCGGAAATCGCCGCCGAAAAGTATCCGTCCGAGCTTTCCGGCGGCATGACGAAGCGCGCGGCGCTCGCCCGGGCGCTCGCGCTCGACCCGGCGATCCTCTTCCTCGACGAGCCGACCTCGGGGCTCGACCCGATCTCCGCCGCCGCCTTCGACCAGCTGGTCCTGGAGCTGCAGAAGGGCCTTGCGCTGACAGTCGTGATGATTACCCACGATCTCGATACCATCTTCAGGGTCTGCAACCGGGTCGGCGTGATCGTCGACGGCCGGATGATCACCGGGACGCTCGACGAGATCGTCCGGCACGATCATCCCTGGATCCGGGATTACTTCCATGGCGAGCGCAGCCGCGCCGCGCGTGGACTGGCGGGAAACGATGGATAGGGAAGCCAATTACGTCGCGGTCGGGGCCTTCGTGCTCCTGGTCATCGTGCTGGGTGCGGGATTCGTGCTCTGGTACACGAACCGGGCGGACGGCGAGACGGAGCAGCGCTACGAGATCTATTTCAACGGCAGCGTGTCCGGGCTTCCGGAGGGCGGCTCCGTGCGGTATCTCGGCGTGGCCGTCGGCCGCGTGGCGCGCATCGAGGTCGATCCGCGCGATCCCGGGCCGCGTGCGCGTGGTCGCCGATATCGCGGAGGGCACGCCGATCAAGGAAGACACGGTAGCGCGGCTTGCGCTCCAGGGCGTCACCGGGCTCCTCTACATCGACCTCGAGCCGCGCGTGCCCGGCTCGCTGCCGCCGCCGCCGGTCGCAAGCATCAAGTATCCGGTGATCCCCTCGGAGCAATCCCAGTTCGACGAGCTGGTGAGCAGCCTGCCCGACGTCGTCGCGAAGGCGGGCGAGACGCTCAATCGGCTCAACGCCATGCTGTCGGATCAGAATATCGCCGCGATCACGGCGACGCTCGACAATGCGGAGAAGGCGAGCGAAGAGCTGCCGCTTACGCTCAACGAGGCGCGGGCGATGTTTCTCGAGCTACGAGGCGCCGCGACCGAGATGCAGGGCACGGCGGAGGCGCTGCACGAGCTCGCAGGCACGAGCGGCGAGCAGATCAAGGTCGCCGCGGCGCGGCTGCGCGAGGTCGCCGAAAACGTGGCGAGCACGACCGCGCGCCTCGACCGCCTGGTCGCGGAGAACGAGGGCAATTTCGACCGGTTTGCGGATGAGGGACTCGCGGAATTCCAGATACTCGTGCGCGAGACGCGCCGGTCGGTCCGCGCGATCGAATCGCTGACCGAGAGCCTCGAGCGCGATCCGTCGCAACTGGTCTACCGGCCGGCGCCGGCGGGCGTGGAGATACCGCAATGAAAAGATTGATGGCCTCCGGCGGCAACCCTCGCCGCCAGTCTCCTGGTCGCCGCCTGTTTCGGGGGACTCAAGAACGAAGCCCCGGCGCCCGTCAATTACCGGATCGGCGCGCCGAAGCTTGCGGCGGGTGAGCCGCTCGCCGCGGACCTGCTCGTTACGGTCGCGGCGACTGCGCCGGGACTCGAGGGCACCGGAATTGCCGGGCGCTGGCCGGGATCGCGCATCGATTACCTGGCAGGGGCGCGCTGGCCCGTACGGACGCCGCATCTGATCGAATCGGCGCTGATCGAGGCGCTTGCAGGACTCAGGCCGGTTGCGTTCCGTGCAGGGCGATTTCGGCCGCTTCCGCACGACCCACACGCTGACGATCGAAGTGCGCCGTTTCGAGGCCGATTACACGGCCGGCGAGCCGCCCGTCGCGCAGGTCGCGCTCACCGTGACGGTCGGGCGGCAGTCGGACCGCAGCGTGCTGGCCGCATTCACGGTCGCGGCGGAGGAGCGCGCGTCGGAGAATCGCGTCAGCGCGGTCGTCGCGGCGCTCGACTCGGCGTTCGCGCGGGCGGCAACCGAGGTTGCCGCGAGAAGTTTCGATGCGATCGCTTCGGACCTGGCGGCCGTTCAGGCCCGGGCGGCGAACAGCGGCCCGTAGTCGTATTCGCCGCGGCTCTGCGCGAGCAGGAGCTTCAGGAAATCCTCGGCCGTCATCGGCTCGCCGAACAGCCGTCCCTGCCCGTAGTGGCAGTTGCGATCCCTCAGGAAGTCCAGCTGCTGCTGCGATTCGATGCCTTCCGCGACGACCTTGAGGTCGAGGTTCTTGCCCATCTCGATGATGGTGCGCACGAGCGTCGCGTCTTCCTTCGAGACCGTCGCGTGCCGGACGAAAGACTGGTCGATCTTGAGCGTGCCGACCGGGAACTGCTGCAATGCGGAGAGGGACGAATAGCCGGTACCGAAATCGTCGATCGAGAGGTGCAGGCCCATCGCGTGCAGCTCGTCGAGGAGGCGCACCATGCGCCCGGCCTCGGTCATCAGGGTCGTCTCGGTGATCTCGAGCTCGAAGTTCGAAGGCGACACGCCCATGTCGTCGAAAACCGAGCGGTAGCGCGTCAGGAACTCGGCCTGACGCAGCTGCTTCAGTGAGAGGTTGATTGAAATGCGGCCGGGCTTCGGGACCTGGTCCTGCCAGCTGCGGTAGTCGCGGCAGACGCGCTTCAGCACCCACTCGCCGATCTCCTGGATCAGGTTCGATTCTTCGGCGAGCGGGATGAACTGCGCCGGGGGAATGTCGCCATGACCCGGGAGCCGCCAGCGAATGAGCGCCTCGCCGCCGACCACGCGCCCGTCGCGCAGGTCCACCTTCGGCTGGTAGAGGATCACGAGCTCGTCGCGCTCGACGGCGCGGCGGAGCTTGCTCTTCAGCATCAGCCTCTCGACCGCGATCGCGCTCATCTCCGGGGTGAAGAAGCTGTGGCTGTTGCCGCCGTTCTGCTTCGAGTAGTACATCGCGGCGTCGGCGTCGCGGATGAGGTCCACGACGTTGTCGGCATCGCGCGGGCAGAGCGCGATGCCGATGCTGCCGGTCACGTAGAGTTCGTGCTGGCCGAGCTGGAACGGCCGGCCGAGCTCGTCGAGGAGTTCGCGCGCGAGCGTCCCGATCACTTCCCGGTTGTCGTTCTCCGCAGGGAGATTCTCGACGAAGAGGGCAAATTCGTCGCCGGCCAGGCGGCCCAGCATGGTGTCGCGGGACAGTTTCCTGCCCATCCGCTCGGAGAGGATCTCGAGCGCGCGGTCGCCCGCGGCGTGGCCGAAGGTGTCGTTCACTTCCTTGAACCGGTCGAGGTCGAGATAGATGAGCGCGAGCTCGCGGCCCGCGCGGCGCGTGCGCGCGATCGCCTGCTGGAGCGAATGCTGGAACTGGAGCCGGTTCGGGATCTTTGTCAGCGTGTCGTAGCGCGCGAGGTAGCGGATGCGCCGCTCTGCGCGCTTGCGGTCGGTGATGTTGCGCGCGACGAAGATGCAGCCCTGGAACCGCGGATCCTCGGCCGACATCACCGAGCCCGACAGCGACACCGGGATGGTCTGCCCGGCCTGAGTCCGCATCGTGAGCTCGAGCATCTCGTTCGTCGCCTGCTCGATGTTGAAGGTCGTGCGGTCCTGGTCGGAGATGATGTAGGCGAGTTCGCGGCCGAGGAGCTCCATCTGCGACCACCCGAGCAATTGCGTCGCTGCCAGGTTGACGCGCTTGATCAGGCCGTCGGGAGACGTCACGAAGACGGCGTCGTTCATGCTGTCCAGCATGATGTCGAGCGCGCGGCCGGTTGCCGCGTGGTCGGAGAGATTGATCCGGAGCCGCTCGAGCGCGCTGCCGAACGCATGGCCCAGGCGTCCTCGCGGCACTTCGACGTGTGTCGTCCAGTCGCCGCTCGACATCCGCTCGACGGCGCGGAGCAGGTCCGCAAGCGGCGCAATGATCCGCTTCTGGTGACGCCAGGCAATGGCGAGCGCGACGGCCCCGAAGCCGGCGAGCAGCCAGAGCAGCAATGACGGGTCCTTCATGGGGCCGTGGCAGTGTTCACGGGAAGCGATCATCATACCGCGCTTGAACGGAAGGCAACTGACAGGCCGCGATCGCGGCCATCTCGTCGTGCTCGAGGAGCCGCGCTGCGCCCTGCATGCGGCGGCTGTGCGGCCTTTTCTTGCGATGCGGGAAGCGGCCGCCTGCGCGGGATTCGATCTCGTCCCGGTCTCCTCATTCCGCGATTTCGAGCGCCAGCGCGCGATCTGGAACGCCAAGTATCGGGGCGAGCGGGCCGCGCTTGACCGGCGGAGCCGCGCCGTGAAAATGCGCGCGCTCGATCCCGGTCGGCGCGTGGAGACGATCCTGCTCTGGTCGGCGCTTCCAGGCGCGAGCCGGCACCACTGGGGCAGCGACGTCGACGTGGCGGACGGGAAGGTCATCGCATCGGGCTACAAATTGCGGCTCGAAGCCGACGAATACGGCCGCGGCGGGGCATTTGCGGCGCTATCCGCCTGGCTCGGCGACAACATGCGCCGTTACGGCTTCTACCGGCCCTACACGCGGCGCGGTCGCGGTGTGCAGCCGGAGCCCTGGCACCTGAGCTACGCGCCGGTGGCGCGCGGCGCGACGCGGCGGATGACGACGCGCCTCCTGCGGGACGCGATTGCGGGCGCCGGGGTCGAAGGCGAGGCGGAAATACTCGCGCGGCTCGCTGCAATCCGGGAGCGCTACGTGCTCGATGTCGATACGCCGCCGCGCATGCGCGGACGTTTCGCGCGGCTCAGTTCGCGTTGACCGCCGACGGCGCACCGAATAACTCGGTGAGGTGCTTGACGAGGAGCGTGCGCACTCCGTCCATTGCATCCGGCTGGACGGTGAAGACCGGGGGATTGCGCCTGAGCATCGGCCAGCGGCTGCCGCGCGTCAGGCTCTTCAGGAACTGGACGTTCTGCCCGATCGCATTCATGTACGGGTTGTCGCCGCCGAAGAGCGGCTCGACGTAGCGATAGCTGTGGCCGAAGGCCGTCCCGAGGCGGTTTTCGATCGTCGAAGCGATGAACTGCGGGGTCTGGCGCAGCAGGTCGAGTCCCGAGCCGTAGAGCACCTTGACTCCGCCGGCAGTGGCGTGCACCGCGATGTCGCCCAGCACGAACTCCGCATACAACCGGTCGCGGCATTTCTCGAGGTAACAGCGGTCCGCCATCTGCGCGAGCATGTCGGCCGTACCGAGCAGGTGGCCGACCAGGCGATCGCGCGGATCGGCGACGCGCAGCAGGTCGAGCGGCATCTCGTAACCGGTGTAGTGGACGACGCGCGTCGCGATCGGCACCCAGTCGCCGAAGCCCGCGTTCGGGAGGTACTTGGCGAGGAAGCGGGCGCTCCGCGTCACGTGGTTACGCGTGAAAACGGCGCCGTTCGAGATCGCGGTTTCGTTCGTTTCGCGGATGTAGCCGGAGTCGTGGAAGAGTGCGGTGATCAGTGCGACGAGCGCGCGCTCGGCGCCGATGTGCGGCCCTTCCGGGTGGCCCTTTTCGTAGCCCGCCATGAGGCGGGCCATCGCGAGCACGACGTCCTGCGAGTGCTGAAGGTCGTGGTAAACGGTATCGACGCCCAGGTAGCCCGGGGTCTGGCCGGTGAAGAGCCGCTCGAAGTCCTTGAGCGCGGTCTCGAGCGCGTCCCGCGGAGCGCCGGGCCAGGTGTCTTCGTAGAGCTCGAGCACGGCTTCGGAAACGGCGGCAGGCGAGCTGACCTGAACGGTGTCCGTTACGTCAAAATCGCTGCGGCGACAAGGCCTTGGCACGGGGCGGCGCGCCCTCTTGGGAGATAGTTCAGGGGCCGATTTTACGCCCCCGGGACCGGCACCAACCCGCCGTAATGCCACGGTCATGCGGGCGATCACATCCTTTGGCTCACGCTATGTCAAATGTGGCGGTCACCGGCGCGTGGTCGGACGGGCGTTCCCAGCCGCGCGGTGCCCGGTCGATCGTACAGGCCGTGCAACGCTTCGCGAGCTCGCTCGAGGCGAGCATCAGGTCGATCCGCAGGCCATGATCCCGGCGGAAGGCGTTCATGCGGTAGTCCCACCAGCTCCATGAGCGCGCCGGCTGCTCGAAACGCCGGAACAAGTCGGTGAATCCCAGGGCCCCGATCTTTGCGAGCGCTTCGCGCTCGGGCGCGCTCACGTGCACCGATCCCTCCCAGGCCGCCGGATCGTGCACGTCGCGATCCTCCGGCGCGATGTTGAAATCGCCGACCACCAGAACACTGGGGTGCGCCTTCAGGAGCCCGGCGAGATAGCTCCGAAGCCGCTCGAGCCAGGCGAGCTTGTAGGTGTACTTTTCGGAATCGATGGCCTGGCCGTTCGGCACGTAGACATTCACCAGACGCATCGGGCCGAAGCTTGCTGCGATCACGCGCCGCTGCGGATCGGCATCGTCCGGCATGCCGTTTGCGACATCCACGGCCGGCGAACGGGAAAGGATGGCCACGCCGTTGTAGGTCTTCTGGCCGAAGCAGACCGCATGCAGGCCGAGCGCCTCGATTTCGGCGCGCGGAAAGTGCTCGTCCGCGAGCTTCAGTTCCTGGAGCGCGATCGCATCGACCGCGTTGTCCGTGAGCCAGCGGCCGAGATGCTCCATCCGGACCCGCAGCGAATTGACGTTCCAGGTCGCGATGCGCATCACGGCAGGAAAGAGTCAGGCGCCATGCCCATCGAGCGCGCCACCAGGCTGTAGGGAAATGCGTGACAGCGGAAATTGAGCACGCTGATCGTGGCGTTGTACTGCTCGCGCCGCTCGTCGACGCGCGCATCGAGCGTCGCGACGCGTCCGCGCAGCGCCGTGAACGCCGCGCTGGCCGCAAGTTGCGGGTGATGGAAGCCGCGCTCGAACAGGGCGGCAACGGCGGTGCGGAGCGACTTGTCCGCCGCGGCGAGCGCCGGGATGTTCGCCCGCTGCGCAGCGGCGATGACCGCGGAACCCGCGATCGAGACGCGATCGAGTGTCTTGGATTCTTCGCGCATCGGCTTCGCGCAGAGGGCGACGATCTGGGCGAGCAGGTCCTGTCGCTTGGCGAGCTGGGCAACGAGCGCGCCCCAGGCGTCCTGTTTCGAGTCCAGAAGCGCGGAGAGGCCGCGACGTGCAGCGAACACCACGGCGGCGGCAAGCGCCGCGAGAGCGAGCAGGAGAATCCAGGCCATGATCGTTTCGAGTATATCATCGGCCTCCGATGTCAAATGACTGGGACCTGATCGTGATCGGCGGCGGCAGCGGCGGTCTTGCCTGCGCCCAGCGCGCCGCGCGGCACGGCGCGCGCGTCGCAGTCGCCGAACCGGGTCCGCTCGGCGGCACCTGCGTGAACGCCGGCTGTGTGCCGAAGAAGATCATGTATCACGCGGCAGAGCTCGCGCACGGAATCGCGGATGCGGAAGACTACGGTTTTTCGCTCGCGCTCGCGGGCCACGACTGGGCCGGGCTGAAGTCGCGGCGCGATGCCTATGTCGAACGCCTGCGCGGAATCTACCTCGAAAACCTGACGAAGAGCGGCGCGACTCTCATTCGCGAACGCGCGCGCGTTGCAGGCGCGGGCCGCGTCGAGTTCGGCGGAACGACGCACATTACGAAGCACATTGTCATCGCAACCGGCGGCCGGCCGCTGGTGCCCGACCTGCCGGGCGCCGGGGCGGGCATGACCTCGGATGGCTTCTTCGCGCTCGTGCGGATGCCCGCGTCGGTCGCGATCGTCGGCAGCGGTTACGTTGCCGCGGAACTTTCGGGCGTATTCGCGGCCCTCGGCTCGCGCGTGACGATCGCGATCCGCGGCGACCGAATCCTGCGGTCGTTCGACGAGATGCTCTCCGTGCGCCTGATGGCGGCGTTGCGCGCCGATGGCATCGAGATCGTGACGGATGCGGTACCGGCTGGCCTTGCAACCTCGGCAGAGGGGCATCGCATTGCACTCGCCGACGGCCGGAGTCTCGGGCCCTTCGCATGCGTTCTGTGGGCGATCGGCCGGGCGCCAGAATCCGGCGGGTTCGGGCTCGAGGAGGCGGGTGTTGCGGTTGCCGCGAACGGCGAGATCGTGACGGATCTCCGGCAGGACACGACGGCCCCCGGAATCCACGCGCTTGGCGACGTGACCGGCCGCGCCGAACTCACGCCTGTCGCGATCGCGGCGGGACGCCGCCTCGCAGATCGCCTCTTCGGCGGCGCACCTGACAGGCATCTCGACTATCGCCTGATTCCGACGGTCGTGTTCAGCCATCCGCCGATCGGAACCGTGGGCCTGACCGAGGCCGAGGCGCGCGCCGCGCACGGCGACTCGGTCGAAGTGTTCCGGCACGATTTCATGCCGCTCTATCACGGCATCACGAAGAGGCGGTGCCGTGCCGAAGTGAAGCTCGTGACGACCGCGGGCGATCGCCGCATCGTCGGACTGCACGCGATCGGCATGGGCGCCGACGAGCTGCTCCAGGGATTCGCCGTCGCGCTTCGCCTCGGCGCGACAAAGCACGACTTCGACGACACGGTCGCGATCCATCCGACGAGCGCCGAAGAGCTCGTGACCCTCCCCGGATGAACGTCCGTCCCTATCTCGAATGGCGGCCCGCGATCGGGCTGAACGTCTGGATCGACCCGGCCGCATGCGTAATCGGCCGTGTGACAATCGGCGAGGATTCCTCGGTCTGGCCGGGCGCGGTTATCCGCGGCGACGTCAATTCCATCTCGATCGGCGCGCGCACCAGCATCCAGGATGGCAGCGTGCTGCACGTCGCGAGCGCGCGGCTCGCGGGAGACGGCGGCATTCCACTCGTGATCGGCGACGACTGCACGGTGGGGCATGGCGTGATACTGCACGCCTGCACGGTCGGCAGACGCTGCCTGATCGGCATGGGCGCGATCGTGATGGACGGCACCGTGATCGGTGACGAAGTGATCATCGGTGCGGGCGCGCTGGTGCCTGCCGGAAAGAAGCTCCCGTCGCGCACGCTCTGGGTCGGAAGTCCGGCGCGCCAGCAGCGCGCGCTCGATGCGAACGAGATCGCCTATCTCGCGGAATCCGCCGCGCACTACGTCGCGCTGAAGAACGACTACCTGCGGGGCTAAAGCCGCTCGAGTGCCGCGATGACCGTCTTCGTCTCCGGGCGCATGCCGTGCCACAGGAGATAGGATTCCGCGGCCTGCTCGACCAGCATGCCCCAGCCCTTGAGGCGCGCGTGGAACCGCGCTCGCTCGCCCAGCGCATGAAGGCGGTCTCGCCGCGCCCATAGGCCATGTCGTAGCAGACGGTGTCCTGGCCGATCGTGCTGGGCGGCAGCTCCGGTGTTTCGCCCGCAAGGCTCGCGGCGGTCGCATTGATCACGATGTCCCAGGGCCGGTCGTCGACTTCGGAGAATCCCGAGGCGGAGATCTCGCCGAGATCGGAGAACTCCTCGCGCATGCGCTGGGCGCGCTCCGGCGTGCGGTTTGCGATGCGGACTTCGCGCGGCTCCTGCTCGAGGAGTGGCGCGAGCACGCCCCGCGTCGCGCCGCCGGCGCCGAGGATGAGCAGCCGCGACCCGGTGAGCGTGACGCCGAGATTTCTCATGAGGTCGGTGACGAGGCCGATGCCGTCGGTGTTCTCGCCATAGAGCTCGGTCGCGCTCCGGCGCACGATCGTGTTGACCGCGCGCGCCCGCTCGGCGCGCGCCGACAGGTCGTTGACGATCTCGGCGGCGGCGGGCTTGTGCGGCAGCGTGACATTCGCGCCGCCGCCTCCCTCGACGAAGAAATTGATCACCGCGTGGCGGAAGTCGCCCGGCTTCACGTCCTGGAGCTTGTAATCGACGACGTGGTCGAACTGGCGCGCGAACATGCCGTGAATGAAGGGCGACCAGCTGTGGCTCACGGGATGGCCGAACAGGACGTATCGGCCGGGGCCGTTATGAGCGGTCACTTGGTCGTTTCTCCCTGCATCCATTCGGCGACGCGACCGGCATAGTAGCTCAGGATGCCGTCGGCGCCCGCGCGCTTGATGCAGAGCAGGCTCTCGAGAACCGTCTTCTTCTCGTCGATCCAGCCGTGACCCGCAGCGGCTGCGATCATCGCGTACTCGCCGCTGACCTGGTAGACGAAAGTCGGTACGCCGAAGCTGTCCTTCACGCGGCGCACGATGTCGAGATAAGGCAGGCCGGGCTTGATCATCACGATATCGGCGCCTTCCTCGATGTCGAGCGCGACCTCGCGGATCGCCTCGTCGCTGTTCGCCGGGTCCATCTGGTAGCTCGCCTTGTCGGCCTTGCCGAGCGAAGTCGCGGAACCGACGGCATCGCGGAACGGCCCGTAGAAGACCGAGGCGTACTTCGCTGAGTACGCCAGAATGCGGGTGTCATGACGGCCGTCCTGTTCGAGCGCCGCGCGAATCGCTCCGATCCGCCCGTCCATCATGTCGGATGGCGCGACGACGTCGGCGCCGGCGGCCGCCTGCGATCGCGCCTGGCGGACGAGCGCGTCGACCGTCGCGTCGTTCAGCACGTGTCCCGCGGCGTCGATGACCCCGTCCTGGCCGTGGGTCGTGAATGGATCGAGTGCGACGTCCGTGATGACGCCGAGCTCCGGCACGTTCTTCTTCAGCGCCCGCACGCTGCGCTGCACCAGGCCTTCCGGATTCCAGGCTTCGCGTCCGTCATCGCTCTTGACCGACGGATCCGGAACCGGGAACAGCGCGACTGCCGGAATGCCGAGCCTGAACAGACGCTCCCCTTCCGCAACGAGCAGGTCGATGGTGAGCCGCTCGATACCCGGCATCGAGGCGACCGGTTCACGCCGGCGCGCTGCCCTCGATGACAAACAGCGGCTGGATCAGGTCGTCGGGGGTGAGGCTCGTCTCGCGCGCGAGACGGCGGGAGAACACGTCGCGGCGCATGCGCCGCAGGCGGGTACCCGGATAACTCCCTGTGGCACGATGCCTCATCTGCAATAACCTGAGACTATGGCCGGTCTTTATACATGAACCGCGCGGATGGAGAAACGGACCGGCGTCGTCGATTCGGCACATTGTGCGAAGGCCTGCGCCCGGATCTGCTGCGATTCGCGTTCTGGCTCGGCCGGGACCGGGGGCTTGCGGAGGACGTGGTCCAGGAGACGATGTTGCGCGCCTGGAAGGCATTCGATTCGCTGGAAGACGAGACCAAGGCGAAATCCTGGCTGCTCACGATCGTGAGGCGCGAATTCGCGCGCAGCTTCTCGCGCAAGCGGCACGAGGTCACGGATGTCGACGCGCTTGTGGCGGCCGAGACCGACGTGCTTGCGGCCCCGGAGGACGAACGGCTCGCGGAGATGCGCGACGCGATTTTCAGGCTCGAGGACGATTACCGCGAGCCGCTGGTGTTGCAGGTGCTGATGGGTTACTCGACGAATGAGATCGCAGCGATGATGGGCATGCAGCAGGGCGCCGTGCTGACGCGGCTGTTTCGCGCGCGCGCCAGGCTGCGCCACGAACTTGGCCTCACATCCGAGCCGGAGTCATGATGAATTGCCTCGACTTCCGCCGTCGCGTGGGCGCGGAGCCGTTCGCCGGCGGCGAGGACATCGACGCGCACCGCCGCGAATGCGCGGCCTGCGCGCGCCACCAGGACGAACTGCAATCGATGGACGGCCTCATCGCACGCGCGCTCGCGGTCGATCCGGCGCGCCCCGCAGGGAAGAAGACGGTCGAGCGGTGCCCGGCGCCGGCGAGGCGGCGGCTCTTCGCGATTGCGGCGAGCCTCGTCGTCGGCCTCGCGGTCGGATTCGTCCTCCTCGTCTCGCGTGCCGCGGGCCTCGATTGCGCGCGAAGTCATCGACCACATCCTGCACGAGCCGGGCGCGATGGCGGGCACGGTGCCGGTCGCTCCCGGTGCGCTCGCAGGCGTGCTCGATCCCGATGGCACGCGCCTGCGTCCGGGCGCCGGCGACGTCACCTATGCTGCGCGCTGTCCCTTCGACGGGCACATCGTGCCGCACCTCGTCGTGCAGACGCCGGAGGGTCCGGTCACGGTGCTCCTGCTCCTGCATCGCGACATCCGAAGGACGATCAGGATCGATGCGCAGGGCTTTCGCGGCGTCGTGCTGCCGGCGCCGCGCGGCAGCATCGCGATCGCAGGTGAAGGCATCGCGAACCCGGACGATGTCGCAAGGCGGGTGTTCGGCGCAGTGGACTGGGGCGGCTGAGCCGCCGGGCGCTGCCTATTCGTCCGCGAGGAGCGCGACGCGTGTCCGGCCCGCGCCGCCCTCGGCGAGCAGGCCATGCAGAAAGGGCATCGCCTGGCGCAGGTCCTGGTCGAAGCTGCCAGGGCGGATTGATCGTCACAAGACCCGAGCCATTCAGCCCCGCGCGCGAATCGTCCGGGTGGATGCAGAGTTCCGCGACGAGCAGCCGCTGCAGGCCGGCATCGCGCAAGCGGCGATGCAGGCGCGCCGCGACGACGCCCTGCTTGATCGGATACCAGGCCATCAGCACGCCCTGCGGCCAGCGCGATGCCGCCGCGATGAGCGCGTCGGCGACCTGCTGCAGGTCCTGTTCCTGCTCTTCGTAGGGCGGGTCGATCAGCGCAAGGCCGCGCTTTTGCGAAGGCGGAAGCAAGGCGCGGAGCGCCTCGAAGCCATCGCGGCAGTGCACGCCGATGCGCGCATCGCGACGGAACTCATGGCGGAGCGCATCCGCCTCAACCGGCGAAAGTTCGCAGAACGCCGCGCGATCCTGCGCTCGCAGGAGCAGGGCTGCGATGAGCGGCGATCCCGGATAGGCCTCGAATGCCGCACCGCCCGCATTGAAGCTCCGCACGATTTCGAGATAGCGCGCGATTGCGGGCGCCGCGGCAGGGATCGCCGCAGACGCCAGCCGGTGGATGCCGCGGGCCGCCTCCGACGCGCCGCCGATCTCGTAGCGGCCGCGACCGGCATGCGTATCGAGCATGAAGAGCGGCCGGTCCTTCTCCGTGAGCCGCAGGAGCACCGCGGTGAGCGCGACGTGCTTCATCACGTCGGCGAAGTTCCCGGCGTGGAAGGCGTGTCGGTACTTCACGCCTCGCCGAGCCAGTCGCGAGGACGCAGATAGTCGCGATGGAGCGTTTCCTCCGCCGAGCCGGGCTCGGGCGCCCATCCGTATTCCCAGCGCACGAGCGGCGGCAGCGACACCAGGATCGACTCGGTGCGCCCGCCGGTCTGCAGCCCGAAGAGCGTCCCGCGGTCGTGGACCAGGTTGAACTCGACGTAGCGGCCGCGCCGCAGCAGCTGGAATTCGCGTTCGCGCTCGCCGTAGGCGACGCGGCGGCGGCGCTCGGCGATCGGCAGCCAGGCCTCGGGAAACGCCGTTCCGACCCGGCGCGCAAATGCGAAGCAGCGTTCGAAATCGGGTCCGTTGAGATCGTCGAAGAAGAGCCCGCCGACGCCGCGGGTCTCCTTGCGATGCGGCAGGTAGAAATAGCGGTCGCACCAGGCCTTGAACTTCGCATAGTCGCCCGGCGGCCCGCCGGCACAGGCCTCGCGCGCGACGCGATGCCAGTGCAGCACGTCCTCGTGCACCGGATAGTAAGGCGTCAGGTCGAATCCGCCGCCGAACCACCATACGGGTTCCGCTCCCGCCGGCTCGGCGATGAAGAATCGCAGGTTCATGTGCGTGGTCGGGACGTGGGGATTCCGCGGATGAAGGACGAGCGAGACGCCCATCGCCGAGAACGGTGCGCCCGCGAGTCCCGGCCGGTCGTGCGTCGCGGTGGCGGGGAGCGCGTCACCCGCCACTTCGGAGAAATTGACGCCGCCCTGTTCGATCAGGGCGCCGTCCTTCAGGACGCGCGACTCGCCGCCGCCCCCGCCCGGCCGCTGCCAGCGGTCGTGGCTGAAGCGCCCGCCGTCAGCGCGCTCGACCGCCTGGACGAGCTCGTCCTGCAGTCCGGCAAGCCATGCGCGCACGGCGACGCGGTCGGTCACGGATCACTCCCCGGCGGCGCTGTCCCTCGGCGCGACCTTGCGTGCCGCGGATTTTTTCTTCGCGGCTTTCGGTTTCGCGGCCTTCGGTGCTTTCGGAGCCTTGGGTTCCTTGGGCGTCTTCGGAGCTTTCGGGGCCGCGGCCTTGGCGGCATCCGCAGCCGGCGCCGCGGCTTTCGTGCGGCGGCCGAAGCGGCCCTTGCGCTCGGGCGCGGCGGCGAGCAGCGCCTGGCATTCCTCGAGCGAGAGCGAGGCCGGCTCGCGATCCTTCGGCACCTTGGCGTTTCGCTTGCGATCGGTGACGTAGGGGCCGTAGCGGCCCTTCAGGATCTGGATACCGTGCTCGGGGAAGTCCTTGATCGTGCGCTCGCGATCGGCGGCGAGTTTCGCCTCGACGATCTCGATCGCGCGCGGAAGCGTGAGCGTGAACGGATCGTCTTCCTTGATCGATGCGTACTTCTGGCCGAACTTGACGTAGGGGCCATACTGGCCGCGGCCGACACTGATTGGCGTGCCGTCAGGCGCATGGCCGAGGTCGCGCGGCAGCGACAGCAGCATGAGCGCGCCATCGAGCGTGACGTCGTCCATGCGCTGTCCGGGCAGGAGGCTGGCGAAGCGCGGCTTGTCCGGATCATCGCGCGTGCCCTGCTGCACGAAGGGACCGTACTGGCCCATGCGGACCGCAATCGGCTTGCCCGAGACCGGGTCGCGTCCGATCTCGCGCGACTCGGCTACTTCCTCGCGGCTGACGGACTTCGTGATGTGCTGCACGCGCTCGGTGAATGGCTTCCAGAAGCGCCCGAGCTCGACGTGCCACTCTTTCTCGCCGTTCGAGATCTCGTCGAGCACGTCCTCCATCGCCGCGGTGAATCCGTAGTCGACGTAGTCGCCGAGATACTTGACGAGGAAGCGGCTCACGATCTTGCCGATGTCGGTCGGCATGAAAGCGCGCCCGCTCATCTCGACGTAGCGGCGGTAACGCAGCGTTTCGATGATCGAGGCATAGGTCGACGGCCGGCCGATGCCGTGGCTTTCGAGCGACTTGACGAGACTCGCTTCCGTGTAGCGCGGCGGCGGCTGCGTGAAATGCTGTTCGGGCCGGAGCGCCTCGAGCGTCACGCGTTCGCCGGGCTCGAGCGCCGGCAGGCGCTGCTCGTCTTCGCTCTCGACGTCTGCCTCGTCCTCGTCGTGATCCTCGTGATAGGCGGCGAGGAAGCCCGGCTCGAGCAGCGTCTGGCCGTTCGCGCGCAGCACGTGGCGGTCGCGGCCCTTGCTGCCGACAGGCCCCGCGACGAGATCGACGGCGACCGTGTCGAACACGGCGGGCGCCATCTGGCAGGCGATCGCGCGCTTCCAGATGAGCGCGTAGAGCCGGCGCTGGTCCTCCTCGTGGAGGTCGTGCTCGGCTTTCTGCGGCGTCTCGGATGCGACGGTCGGGCGGATCGCCTCGTGCGCTTCCTGGGCGTTCTTCGATTTCGTCTTGTATTCGTTGACGCCGTCGGAGAGCGCCATGTCGCCGAAGCCCGACTTGATCGTCTCGCGGATCTCGCGGACGGCTTCCGCGGAGAGCGACACGGAGTCGGTGCGCATGTAGGTGATGTGGCCGGACTCGTACAGCCGCTGCGCGGTCTGCATCGTGCGCCGCGCGGTGAAGCCGAGCTTGCGCGCGGCCTCCTGCTGCAGCGTCGAGGTCGTGAACGGCGGCGGAGGATTGCGACGCTTCGGGCGGCGCTCGACGTTCTCGACCGTCAGCACGCCATTGGCTGCCGCGAGGATCGTGCGCTCGACCTCGCGCGCATCGGCTTCGTTCGTGATGCTGAAGCGCGCCTTCTGCGTGTCCGCCTCGACCTTCTCGCCCCGGTACTCGATGAGGCGAGCCGGGAATCGCGACGCGTCCTTCGACGCATCGGCCTCGACGGTCCAGTACTCCTGGCGGATGAAGCGCGAGATCTCGGCCTCGCGCTCGCAGATGAGGCGGAGCGCTACGCTCTGAACGCGCCCCGCGGAGAGTCCCGGCTTGATCTTCTTCCAGAGCAGCGGCGAGAGATTGAAGCCGACGAGGTAGTCGAGCGCGCGGCGCGCCTTGTAGGCGTTCACCAGGTTGTCATTGACGCCGCTTTCGGCCTGCGCGACCGCCTCGCGCACCGCGTTCTTGGTGATCTCGTAGAAGCGCACCCGGCGCAGGTCCTTGCCCTCGAGCGCGCCGTGTTCGCGCAGGATCTCCGACAGGTGCCAGGAGATCGCTTCACCTTCGCGGTCGGGGTCGGTCGCGAGATAGAGCGCGTCCGCCTTTTTCATCGCGCGCTGGATCGCCTCGAGCTTCGGCCGGCTCTTCTCGATCAGCTGGTACTTCATCTCGAAGTCGCGCTCGGGATTGACCGCGCCTTCCTTCTCGATGAGGTCGCGGACGTGGCCGTACGAGGCCAGGACCTCAAAGTCCGGACCGAGGTATTTCTTGATCGTTTTCGCCTTGGCCGGCGACTCGACGATGACGAGATTTGAGCTCATTTCCTAGGTCTGATTCCTGTCGTCCCCAAAGACGCCAAAGCCGCGGACCCGGCCGCGGCTCTCTCGCCGAACGCGGGTTCCTGGCTTTCAGTGCATTGCGTCCCGGCGTTCGTCGAACACGAGATCTTCCATGCGCTGATAGGCGTTTTCCTGGCCCGGCTGGCTGAAAAGCACCATCAGCACCACCCACTTCAGCTGCTCGATGTCGATGTCGTCGGCCTCGAGCGCGAGCAGGCGGTCGATCACGACCTCGCGCTGCGCCGCAGACAGGATCCCGAGATTCTCGAGGTGCAGCAGGTAGCCGCGGACGTCGGTATCGAGGCGAATCTGTTCCGAACCGCTGAACACGCGCATCGCCCGCTCCGTTCCTTCGCAGAGCGCGCGATCCGGGTCGGTTGCCAGGCTCTCGAGCCACACGAGCGCGCGTTCGATTTCGGCCTCCGGATAACCGGCCTGCTCGAGCTCCGCCTTGAGCGCGTCGCGATCCGGCGTGGAGTCGTCCTCGGCATCCAGGAAGTTCTCGAACAGGTGTATCAGGATGTCGAGCACGCTGTCCTTCATCTGGCCTGCCTCGGTGAAGTCCGGCTGTATCGCCCGCCGGCCAGCGACTCGACTCGACCTTCGAGCTCGAGCAATTGCAGCTTCGAGATGACGGATTGAGCGGCCAGTCCGGTTCGTTCCACCAGTCTGTCGAGATCCGCCGGCTCGAAACCGAGCGCATTCAACAGCATTTCCGCGTCGCTGTCCAACACGCCGTTCGGAATTTCCGGGACGTCGCTTATCCCGGCTGCGGGTTTTGCGCATCCCGCAAGCCCGGGGAGGCCGAGCGCCGCGAGTACGTCATCGACCGTTTCGATGAGCGCCGCGCCGTCCTTGATGAGTCGATGACAGCCGCGTGCAAGGGGATTATGTATGGAGCCGGGAAGTGCCATGACCTCGCGTCCCTGTTCGCCGGCGAGACGCGCGGTGATCAGTGAACCCGAGCGCGCCGCCGCCTCGATGACCAGCACGCCGCGCGAGAGACCGGACATCAACCGGTTGCGGCGCGGGAAGTTGTGCGCATGCGGCAGCGTGCCGGTCGGAAATTCGCTGACGAGGACTCCTGTCGCCGCGATCCGGCCGGCAAGTTCGCGGTGCTCCGGCGGGTAGACGCGATCGAGGCCGGTGCCGCAGACGGCGATAGTGACGCCGCCCGCTTCGAGCGCACCGCGGTGCGCGGCGGCATCGATGCCGGCCGCGAGTCCGCTCGTGATCGCGAACCCGTGCACGGCCAGGCGCGCCGCGAAGTCGAACGAGGTCTCGCGGCCCGCGGCGGTCGCCGCCCGGCTGCCGACGATCGCGATCTGCGGCCGTGAGAGCAGGGCGGGATCGCCCTCGACAAAGAGCGCCGGCGGGCAGCCGGGGACGGCGGCGAGCTGCGCCGGATAGCGGGGGTCACCGGCCGTCAGGAGCGAGCGGCCCGGCGCTTCGAGCCAGCGCAGGTCGCGTTCGATGCCCGCAGGGTCCCGCGGGTCAGGATCGCGGAGGCGTTCGAGCCAGGCGGCAGGCTCATCCGGGCGGGCCGCGGAGATCACCCGGGAATTCTCGGCGCCGGGCAGCCCGCCCGTTACCCCGATTGCCCGCGTCTTGGGGCGAATACTCCGATTCGGCTCGCGCAATTGAAGAGCAACACATTCTCATAGGGGCTGGCGGCTTGCGCGCACCTCTGCGGCCGGGACCCGCGCTCGTTCGCTCAGCCGGAACTTTATTCGCTCACTCGCGGGGTCCCGGCCTCGCAGTGCACGCCACGCGCCCGCCGGAAAAGAAAACGCCGGCCATGGGGCCGGCGTTTCCGTGAGTCCTGCTGACCGCGCTCAGGAAGCGGGAGACTTCGGGGTCCGGACGATGTCGCCGACGCGGATTTCGCGCTCAACCCGCAGCGTCAGACCGTAGCTCATCCGGTCGTAAGTCTTGAACACCATGAAAAGCCCCGTGCGCTCGGCCGGCGTGTCGAATTGGCGACTGACCGGATTCCGGGTCATGTCGCGGACCTCGTTACCCGATTGCCAGATCGTCAGGATATGGCCGGGTTCGAGGCCGTCGCGCGCGCCGCGATTGATGATGATGACGTCGTAATCCGCGACCACGGTACGGTCGTCGATGACCGACATGATCGTGCCATCGATATCCGTCTTCGGCCTGCGCGGAATGAAGTCCAGCCGTGCATCATTCGAAGGCGGCAGCAGGATGTCGCCCTCGAGCGTTTCGCGCGCCGAGTCGACCATCCGCAGCGTGGACGGATCGCCCAGGCGCCTGACATCGGCCTCGCCTGTGAACACGCCCTGGTATCCCAGCACATCGCCGTCGTCCGGATCCCGGAGCGGGTCGCCGACGTGATAGATGCTGAAGCGGGTGCCAAGCGGTGCGTCGCCGAGCCGGCGGACATAGATGTCATTGCCGACCGACGAGATGAGGCGGCTGTCGCGGCCATAGGCCACATAAGGCGCGCCGTCGATCTGCTCCGACGACAGAACGTCGAGCCGCGACATGAATGCCGCGACGCGCTCGTACGGAATGGCGTAGATCGCTTCGGACAGCGGATTCTCGCGCACGCGCGGCGACAGGCGCGTGGGGCCGCCGCTCGCGACGGAAACGCGCGGCCGGCCGTCCACCCAGGTGAGCGCAAGCTCGTCGCCCGGATAGATCAGGTGCGGATTTGCGACCTGCGGATTGACGTGCCAGATCTCCGGCCAGTACCAGGGATCCGTCAGGAACTTGGCCGAGATGTCCCAGAGCGTGTCGCCGCGCTGCACGACGTAGCGCTCGGGCGCGTCGGGAGCCATCGGGATGACGCTGCGGTCGATACCCTGGTCCTGGCCCGTGGCGACACCGGCAGGAGTGGCCATCGCGATCGCAAGCGCGGCAATTGCCGCTGCCGTCAGCGCGCGGAGAGGGTGGCGGGAACCGGTCTTCGAGGACGATGCCATGCGAGGTGCTCCCTTACTGCCGGGTCGGCCGTAGAATCGTATAATTCACGGCATCCGGTTTCCGACGTAAGTCCATGCTTCGACGAACTTTAGCAGCATTCACGGGTCAGATACACGCGCCCAATACCCCGCTCCCATGACGCGCCTCACAATACTGGAGTATCCGGACCCCCGGTTACGCACCCGGGCCACCCCGGTCGATGTCGTAGACGCCCGATTGCGTGAACTGATCGACGACATGCTCGAGACCATGTATGCCGCGAATGGCATCGGTCTGGCCGCCACCCAGGTCGACGTGCATCGGCGCTTCCTCGTGGCGGACGTCTCCGAAGAGCGCAACGAGCCGCGCGTTTTCGTCAATCCAGAGATCCTCGCGCGCGACGGCACCGAGACCTCGCAGGAAGGCTGCCTGTCCGTGCCTGGCTACTACGACGAGGTCGAGCGGGCGGCGCGCATCCGGGTGCGGGCGTTGGACCGGGAAGGCAAGCCCTTCGAGGCGGACCTGGAGGGGCTCCTCGCGGTCTGCGTGCAGCACGAGATCGATCACCTCGACGGAAAACTGTTCGTCGACTACCTGTCGGAGATGAAGCGCCAGCGCGTGCGCAAGAAAATCGAGAAGGACCGGAAACTCCGCGCGGAAGGCAGGGCGCGGGAGCCTTCGCGCGCACCCGCGATCTGACGGCATCACCGCCATGGATCCCGGCCTGGCGGTTGTCTTCGCCGGTACACCCGACTTCGCTTTGCCGTCGCTCGATGCCATTGCGGCATCGCGCCACCGCCTGATCGCCGCCTGCACGCAGCCCGATCGCCGCAGCGGTCGTGGCCAACGCCTGGCCGCGAGTCCGGTGAAGGAGCGTGCGCTCGCGCTCGGCCTGCCAGTCATCCAGCCAGCCTCGCTGCGTGAGCCGGCCGCGTATGACGCGTTCGCCGCATTTGCGCCGGAAGTGATGGTCGTCGTTGCCTACGGGCTCCTGCTGCCGGCGCCGATCCTCGCGCTGGCGCGCCTCGGCTGCCTGAACGTGCACGCCTCTCTCCTGCCGCGCTGGCGCGGGGCCGCGCCGATCGCGCGCGCGATCCTGGCGGGAGACCCGACGACCGGTATCTGCATCATGCGGATGGAAGCCGGACTCGACACCGGACCGGTGATGTTGCGGCGCGAGGTCGTGATCGGCGCGCGCGAAACTGCGGGCGAACTTGAAGCGCGGCTCGCGGTGGAAGGCGGCACGGCGATCGTCGAGGCGCTCGATGCGCTCGCGGCGGGCCGCGCATCCTTCGTGCCGCAGGATGCCGCGCAGGCGACGCAGGCCTCGAAGCTCGACAAGAAGGAGGCGCGGCTGGATTGGCGGGAACCCGCGCGCATGCTCGAGCGGCGCATTCGCGCATTCAATCCGCGGCCCGTCGCCGAGTCGACGCTCGACGGCGCGCAGCTCCGGATCTTCGAGGCGGAAATCGTGACGGCGCCCGCGGGCGCGGTTCCCGGCACCATTCTTCGCGCAGACGCGAAAGGCATCGTCGTGATGACCGGGGACGGGGCGCTCGCGCTTCTTCGCGTGCAGCTGCCGGGGCGCCGTGCGGTGACGGCGGCCGAACTCGCGAATGCGCGCCCGCTCGCGGGCCGGGTACTCGCCTGAGCACCCGGGAGGGAGCCGGGATCCGCGCCGCAGCGGCGAGGTGCGTCGACGCCGTCGCAAGCAAGGGTCGCCGCCTCGAGGACGCGATAGCGGCATCTACGCAGGACGGCGTGCCCCGGCCGGCGACGCAATCCATCGCCTTCGGCACCGTGCGCTGGTACTTCGAGCTCGAAGCCTGCCTCGCACTCCTGCTCGACCGGCCGGACTCGCGCATGGATCCGGAAGTCCGTGCCCTGATCCTGGTCGGCCTCTACCAGCTGCAGCACGGCGCGACGCCCGAGCACGCCGCCGTCTCCGAGACAGTCGAGGCGGCGCGCGCACTCGGTCGCCCGCGCACCGCCGGACTCGTCAATGCGCTCCTGCGCAGGTTCCAGCGCGAGCGCGAAGCCATCGTGCGGAACGCGCACCGGCGAGCCGGTCGCGCGCCATGCTCATCCGGCGTGGATGCTCGGCCGTTTCGAACGCGAATGGCCGGGGCTGTGGGAAGTCGATCGCCGCCGCCGGGAACGCCGAGCCGCCGATGTGGCTGCGAGTGAACGCGAGGCGCACGACGCGCGACGACTATCTCGCGCGGCTCGCGGCGGCGGGTCATGCGGCCGAGCCCTGCGACTTCGCGCCGCAGGCGCTCCGGCTCGCCGAACCGGTCGATGTCGGGCAGCTGCCCGGCTTCGGCGACGGCGACGCCTCGGTGCAGGATGCCGCCGCGCAACTGGCGCCATTCTTCGTCGCGGCCGGTCCCGGCATGCGCGTGCTCGACGCCTGCGCTGCGCCGGGCGGAAAGGCCTGTCACCTGCTCGAGCTGACTCCGGGCCTTGCCGAGCTCGTCGCGCTCGACATCGACGCCGATGCGCGCGAAGCGCATCGCATCGAATCTCGAGCGGCTCGGCCTCGAAGCGCAGGTCGTCATCGGCAATGCCGCGAATCCGGCGGGCTGGTGGGACGGCCGGCCTTTCGACCGCATCCTGCTCGACGTGCCCTGTTCCGGCACCGGCGTCATCCGCCGCCACCCGGACATCAAGCTGCTGCGCCGCCCGGACGACATTCCGCGCTTCGCGGCGCAGCAGGCGGCGCTGCTGCGTGCCTGCTTCGCGCTGCTCGCGCCCGGCGGCCGGCTCGTCTACGCGAGCTGCTCGATCCTCGAGCGCCGAGAACGCGGCGGTCGTCGGCTCGTTCCTCGAATCGAGTCGCCGGCGGCGGCCGATGTGACCGAATCTGCTAGGCTTTTGCTGCCCGGCACACTGCCGTGGCAGGTTGCGGGGCCGGGATGCGCGCTTCCAAGCGGCGCAGCCGACGCCGACGGCTTCTACTACGCCTGCCTCGAGAAGCGGGCCTGAGCGTGCATTCGATGCGGGGAAGACGTCGCTGGCTCGTTCTCTTGCGTCGCGCTCCTCGGCGCGGCGGCGGGCCTTGCCGCGCACGCGCAGGATGAGGGCCGCTTCGAGGTCCGCAATGCCTACGTGCGAGCTCGTGAACGACGCCTGGCTCCTCGACGTGCGGCTCGACCTCGCGCTCGCGGACGCGGCCCGGCAGGCCTTCGAGGAGGGCGTGCCGCTCGTGCTCGAGCTCGAGATCGAAGGCGAGCCGTGGATCGCCGGCTCCTGCCCGACGAGACCGTCGTCTCGCTGACGCGCAAGTGGCAGCTCGCCTACGACGCGATCTCGCAGCGCTTCGTCGTGACCGACGCCGAGAGCGGCGAGCACGTGAGCCATGCGTCGCAGGCGGAGGCGCTCGAGGCGCTCGCGCGCATCAGCGGCATCGAGATCGCGACACCGGGACGCTGCCGGCCGGCGGCCGCTTCGACATGCGCGTGCGCGCGACGGTCGAGATCGGCGACCTGCCCGCCGCGGTCCAGATGCTGCTCTTCTGGAAGGGCTGGTCGCGCAGCACCGAGTGGTACGCCTGGAAGGTGCGGCCATGATCCGGCGCTGGCTCCCCGTCGCGGTCGCCGCCGGCATCGTCGTCTGGATCGCGGCGCTCGTGCTGCTCGCGATCACGGCCGAGGGCTCGCAGCGCTACGGCGAGCAGTACGCCTGGATCCTGCTGATCAACATCGCGGGCGTCGTCGCGCTCCTCATCCTGATCGGCCGCCGGCTCGCCGACTTCATCCGCGACTGGCGCCGCCACGTGCCGGGCTCGCGGCTCCGCGGCCGCACGCTCCTGATGTTCGGCGGCCTTGCGATCGCGCCGCTCATGCTCGTGTTCGCGTTCTCCGTGACCTTCCTGACGCGCGGCATCGACAGCTGGTTCCACGCCGAAGTGCGGCAGGGGCTCTCCGACGCGCTCGGCCTGTCGCGCGCGGCGCTCGATCTGCGCATGCGCGAATACCTCGAGCGCACCGAGCGCATCGCGGACGGCTTGTCGGGACTTTCGGCGCGGCGACTCTACCGGGCGCTCGACGAGGAGCTGCGCCAGTCTGGCGCCGAAGAGCTGATCGTGACGAGCGCCGGCGGACAGCCCGAAGGCTACAGCCGCGCCGGCATGCGGCACGAACTGCCCGCCGTTCCGCCGGAAGAACTGCTGCTCCAGTTGCGGCAGGGAAGGCCGCACGTGAGTCTCGAGACGGCGCAGGGCGGCGGTTACCAGGTGCGCGCGGCGACGCAGATCCCGTCGGTGCCGGGCCTGCTCATTCGAGCCGCCTCCTGATCGCGACGTATTCCGTGCCGCAGCGGCTTTCCGATCTCGCGGCGACCGTGCAGCAGGCCTACCAGCAGTACGGGCGGCTGATCTTCCTGCGCGAGCCGCTCAAGGCCTCGTTCGTGCTGACCCTCTCGCTCGTGCTGCTGATGGCGCTGCTCGCTGCGATCTACGGCGCCCTGTATTTCTCCGAGCGCCTGGTGCGCCCCGTGCAGGACCTGATCGCGGGCACGCGCGCGGTCGCGAAGGGCGACTTCGACACGCGCATCTAGCGTCCATCGCACGACGAGATCGGCTTCCTGGTCACGTCGTTCAACGACATGACGAAGAAGCTCGCGCGCGCCCGCGAGGACACGGAGCGCAGCCGCGCTGCGGTCGAGGCCGAGCGCGCGGCGCTCGCGGTGATCCTCGCGCGCCTCACGAGCGGCGTGATCTCGCTCGAGCCGGACCTGCGCGTTCGCGTCGCCAACGCGGCGGCCGGCAGCATCCTCGACGTCGATTTCACGGGCGCCGCGGGCCGGCCGCTCGCGGAACTCGCCGCCGGAACAGCCGTTGCTCGCCGAGCTGCACGCGGTACTGCGGAAGCACTTCGACGCCGGCGAGACGGAATGGCGCGAGCAGGTGACGCTTCGGACCGATGCCGGCCGGCGCGAGCTGGTCTGCGCCTCGACCGCGCTTCCCGGCGATGCCGGCGCGCAGGGCCTCGTGCTCGTGTTCGACGAGGTCACGCAGCTCCTGCAGGCTCAGCGCCAGGCGGCCTGGGGCGAGGTCGCGCGGCGGCTCGCGCACGAGATCAGGAATCCCCTGACGCCGATCCAGCTCTCCGCCGAGCGCATGCGGCGGAAACTCGATGCGCGGGCCTCGGCACCGCCGACGCGGAGCTGCTCGACCGCGGCACGCACACGATCGTCCAGCAGGTCGAGGCGATGAAGCAGATGGTCGCGGCGTTCTCGGAGTACGCGAAGGCGCCCGAGATGCACGTCAGCGAGTTCGACCTCGCGCGCGCTGATCCGGCAGGTCTCGGACCTCTATCACGCGCAGGATCCGCGGGTCGCCTTTGGCCTCTCGCTCGACCCGCACGCCTCGTCGCTCGAGGCCGATCCCGGCCGCATCCGCCAGCTGCTGAACAACCTGCTGACGAACTCGCTCGAGGCGCTCGACGGGCGGCCGAATCCTGTCATCATGATCGAGACGCAGCGCGCGGGCGACGAGATCGCGCTGACCGTCGTCGACAACGGGCCTGGGTTCCAGGGCGACCTGCTGGAGCAGGCTTTCGACCCCTACGTGACCTCGAAGCCGAAGGGCACGGGGCTCGGCCTCGCCATCGTGCGCCGGATCGTCGAGGAGCACGGCGGACAGGTCGAGGTGGACAACGCGCCGCAGGGCGGCGCGCGCATACGGATTACGATGCCGGCGACGTCGCGTGAGGCGCGCCGGGCCGAGGCGAGGAGGGAGAAAGCATGAGTTCGCCGAGAATTCTCGTCGTCGACGACGAGGCCGACATCCGCGGATTGCTCTCCGAGATCCTCGCGGAGGAGGGCTACGAGATCGAGGTCGCGGCCGACGCCGCCTCCGCACGCCGCGCCGCAGCGCGCCAGGAGCCGGATCTCGTGCTGCTCGACATCTGGATGCCGGACATGGACGGCATCACGCTGCTTCGCGAATGGTCGGAGAAGAGATCGCTGCGCTGCCCGGTCGTGATGCTCTCGGGCCACGGCACGGTCGAGACCGCGGTCGAGGCGACGCGCCTCGGCGCCTTCGATTTCGTCGAGAAGCCGCTCTCGATCGCAAAGCTCCTGCGGACCGCGGAGCGCGCGCTCGAGGCAGGCAAGCGCCGCCGGCAGTCGCAGCGCACGCTGATACCGCCGCTCGTCGCGCCCGTCGGCAAGAGCCGGCTGATGCAGAGGCTTCGCGAGCAGGTGCAGCAGATCGCGCGCGCACGACGCGTCGGTCCTGTTCGTCGGCGAACCGGGAACCGGTCGCGAGGCTTTTGCGCGCTACATGCATTCGCTGGGCACCCGGGCCGCGGGCCCGTTCGTCGCGGTGACCTGCGCGAGTCTCGACGACGCGTCCGCCGCGGCGCGGCTTCGTGGCTCTACCGCCGGCGGCAAGCCGGAGCCCGGGTTTCTACGAGCAGGCGCGCGGCGGGACGCTCTTCCTGAGCGGAATCGAGGACTTGTCCGCGACTGCCCAGCGCCTCCTGCTCGCCGACCTCGAGCAGCGCGGCTGGCAGCGCGAGGGCGCGGGACCGGTCCTGCCGTTCGAGGCGCGATTCGTCGCGGCTGCCGCGCCCGGCCACGACGGGCCGGCGAGCGGGATCCGGCGGGACCTGCTCGCGCATCTCGAGGTCATTTCGATCCGGATTCCGCCGCTTCGGGAATACGCGGAGGACGTGCCTGATCTGCTCCGTCATTGCGTAGACCGCCTCGTGGACGAGGAGGGCATGCCGTTCCGGAAGTTCTCCGTCGCCGCGCAGAACCGGCTCCGCAACTACCCCTGGCCGGGCAATGTGCGCGAACTGCGGAACCTCGTGCAGCGCGTGCTGATCATCGGCGGCCCGAGGAGATCGGGCTCGACGAGGTCGAGCAGCATCTCGTGACCCAGCAGGCGCCCGACGAGCCGCTGGTCAAGCAGGACCTGCTCGCCCTGCCGCTGCGCGAGGCGCGCGAGCAGTTCGAGCGGGCCTACCTGCTCCAGCAGCTCATGCTCTGCAATGGCAAGGTCGGGCTGCTCGCCAAGCGCGTCGGCATGGAACGCACGCATCTTTACCGGAAGCTTCGCTCACTGGGCGTGGATTTCCGGCAGATCACTGAAGATTGAACGTCAACTCAAACGGAGACCTGAATATGTCCACGAAGAAAATCCTGATTGCGGGAATTACCGCACTCGGACTCCTCGGCTCGCTCGCGAGCTATGCCGAGGAAGAGAAAGCGCTCGTTCGGCGAGTATACGGACGACAAGATCATCTTCACGAAGGTGAAGTCCGCGCTCGCTTCCGACGACACGACCGAGGCGCATGAGATCAATCTCGAAGTGAACAAGGGCATCGTTCAGCTGAACGGGTTCGTCGATACGGAAAAGGAAAAGGCCCAGGCGACGGTCGTTGCCCAGGGCGTCGAGGGCGTCAAGAAAGTCGAGAACAACCTCATCGTCAAGACGGATGGCTCGTCGACCGGCCAGTCGATCGACGACTCGGGCATCACGACGAAGGTGAACAACGCGCTGATCGAGAGCAAGGAAACGAAGGCCGGCGACATCAAGGTCGCGACCCACAACGGCGTAGTCCAGCTCTCCGGCTTCGTCGACAACGAAGCGCAGAAGACTGCGGCCGGCAGCGTCGCCGCGACAGTGAAAGGCGTGAAGTCGGTCAAGAACGACATTTCCGTCAAGGGAAAGTAACTTCTAGGCGCTGATACTCGGCGACAGGCCTGGGCCGTTTTTAAAGGGGACGTTCCCCTTTACCTTCGGTCCTTCGAGGTAAAGGGGAACGTCCCCTTTAAAAACGGCCCCGGTCAGTCGCCGACTCTGACGACGAGAAAGTCCACTTCCGCTTCGCGGAGCCGGTTCCGTACGCGGTTCAATTCGCCCAGGTCACTGATCGGCCCCACCCGCACCCGGTGCCAGGTGTCGTTGTCGATCGCGACCCGCTGCACGTTCGATTCGATGCCCTGGAGCGCGAGCTGCGCCCGCACGCGGTCGGCTTCCTCGAACTTCCGGTACGAACCGGCCTGCAGCACGTAGGCGCCTTTCTTCTCGACGGTCTCCGGCGCGTCACGCGGCATCGCGACTTCCTTCTCCGGCACGACCACCTCGAAGTTCGGGAGCATCTGGTAGTAGTCGTAGCGCTCGGCGGGCTCCTCGCCGGTCGATTCCCGGGCCGACGCGGGTTCGGCCGCGGCCGCCGTTTCGGCTGCCTGGTTCCTTCGGCGCACGGGGATCGAAGAAATAGAGTGCGAGACCGACCGACAGCCCGCCGACCAGGCCGATCAGCACGCCGGTCCAGCCGGAAAACGACTCGCGCCGGGAACGGCTGCGCTTGTAGTCGCGTGCGACCATCACATGGTCTCCGGCGCCGAGACGCCGAGGAGTGCGAGCGCATTCTGCAGCACCTGCCGCGCGGCGGCGATCAGCGCGAGCCGGGCGTTGCGGATCCTTGCGTCGTCGACGATGAAAGTGAGCGCCGCATAGCAGGCGTGGAACGCCTGCGCGAGTTCGCGCAGGTAATGGACGACCAGGTGCGGTGCGCGCTGTTCAGCGCCCTGGCGCACGACTTCCGGCCAGCGCGAGATCTCGCGCATCAGCGCCTGCTCCGCGGGGTCCGTGAGCGACATCGAGCGCCGCGACGCCTGCGGCGCGGTCGAACGGCAGGCCGCGCTCGGCGGACTGCTTCAGCACGCTCGCGATGCGCGCGTGCGCGTACTGGATGTAATAGACGGGGTTGTCGTTGCTCTGCTTCTTCGCGAGCTCGAGGTCGAAGTCGAGCGGCTGGTCGTTCGAGCGCATCACGTAGATGAGCCGCGCCGCGTCGTTGCCGACTTCGTTGCGCAGGTCGCGGAGCGTGACGAACTGCGCCTCGCGCTTGCCCATCGGCACTTTCTCGCCGCCCTTGAACAGCGTGACGAACTGGACCATCGGCACTTGCGAGCGACTCCGGGGGCTCGCCCATCGCCTCGAGGCCGGCGCGCACGCGCGCCACGTAGCCGTGATGGTCGGCGCCGAGGATCGTCACGAGCAGGTCGAATCCGCGCTCGCGCTTGTCGAGATGATAGGCGATGTCGGACGCGAAATAGGTCTTCTGCCCGTTCGCGCGCACGACGACGCGGTCCTTCTCGTCGCCGAAGTCCGTCGCGCGAAACCAGATCGCGCCCTCCTGCTCGAAGACGTGGCCGTGCTCGCGCAGGCGCCGCAGTGCGCGGTCGATCGGGCCGCCGTCGCGGCCGTCGCCGAGGTCCTGCTCGGAGTACCAGCGATCGAAGTGCACGCCGAAGTCGGCGAGGTCGACCGCGGATGTCCGCGAGGATCTCCGCGAGGCCGGCGTCGAAGACGGCGCGGAAATCGGCGCCGAGCAGATCCTTCGCGCGCGCGATGACCGCGTCGATGTACTTGTCCTTGTCGCCGCCTTCCGGCTCGTCCGGCGGCAGGCCGCGGGTGACCTCGGCGGCCGGGCGCCGCAGCGAGGCGCCGTGCTTCGCATGAAGCGCCTCGGCGATCGGGCGGATGTAGTCGCCGCGATAGCCGTTCGCCGGAAACGGAATTGTCTCGCCGCAACGTTCGAGGTAGCGGAGCCAGACGCTGGCCGCGAGGATGTCCATCTGCCGGCCGGCGTCGTTGACGTAGTACTCGCGGTGCACGCGCCATCCGTCCGCATCGAGCAGGTTCGCGACCGTGGCGCCGAAGGCCGCGTGCCGGCCGTGGCCGACGTGCAGCGGCCCCGTCGGATTCGCGGAGACGAACTCGACGATCGCCTTCCTGCCGCCGCCGGCATCGCCGCGCCCGTAGCCGGCGCCGTCCGCCAGCACGCGGCTCATCTCCGCCTTCCAGGCCGCGGGCGTCATGAAGAAATTGATGAATCCGGGGCCGGCGATTTCGGTTTTCGCGACGATCTCGTTCGCAGGCAGGCTCGCCGACGATCTTCTGGGCGAGCGCGCGCGGGATTCGCGCGCGCGGCCTTCGCGGCCTGCATTGCGACGTTCGTCGCGAAGTCGCCGTGTGTCACGTCGCGCGCCCGTTCGACCGCAGGCGCGGGCGCGGCGCGTCGCCGAGGGTTCCCGGCGGAAGCGCTGCGAGCGCGTCCGCCACGAGTTTTTCGACCAGGTTTTTCAAGCGCGCAAGTCTAGCAAGGTTCCCGTCAATCCACTTCGGCCGGATCGACGTCCACCGACCAGCGAAGCGTGCGTGGCGCGCGCAGTTTCACGATCTCCGGCACCCACTGCGCGAGGAAACCCTGCAGCGCCGCGCGCGCGGGCGATGCGATGAGGAGTTGTGCGCGATGCCTTCCTGCGCGGCGCGCCATCGACGCCGGCGCCGGGCCGAGGATCCTGAGCTTCGGCCCGCGCGTGGCGGGCGCGACGTCTTTCGCGGCATGCATGAATGCGAACACTTCCGCGCGCGCCGGCGAGTCGGCGCGAAGCAGCGCGAGATGGGAGAACGGAGGCCATTCGGCGGCGCGGCGCTCGTCCAGGGCGAGGCTCGCGAACCCCTCGTAGCCCTCGGCAATGAGACAGTGCAGCAGCGGGTGCTGCGGGTAGGCCGACTGGATCAGGACTTCGCCCGGCCGGTCTCCGCGGCCGGCACGTCCGGAAACCTGGACGATCTGCTGCGCAAGCCGCTCGCTTGCTCGGAAATCCGCGCCGAACAGACCCTGGTCGGCCGCGAGCACGACGACCAGCGTCACATCGGGAAAATCGTGCCCCTTCGTGAGCATCTGCGTGCCGAGCAGGATGCGCGCGCGCCCGTCGCCGGCGGCGGCGAGAGCCGCTTCCATGTCGCCGCGCCTGCGGATCACGTCGCGGTCGATGCGCACGAGCGACGCCCCCGGAAACAGCTGCGTCAGCGTCGTCTCGACGCGCTCCGTGCCCTCGCCGACCGGCGAAAGCTCGTTGCCGCAACGCGGGCAGGCGAAGGGCAGGGACTCTTCCGCGCCGCAGTGATGACAGACGAGCAGCGCGCGCTTCAGGTGGACAGTCAGGCGCGCATCACAGGACTTGCAGGGCGCGATCCAGGCGCAGCCCGCGCAGAACATCGTTGGCGCGTAGCCGCGCCGGTTGAGGAAGACGAGCACCTGCCCGTTCTCGCCGAGATGCCGCTCGATTGCGGCGATGGCCGGCGGCGATAGCCCGTCGCGCGCAGGATTGACGCGCAGGTCAATGATCGTGACGCGCGGCTTTCCGGCGCGGCCGGTGCGTTCCGGCAGCGAGACCTTGCGTATAGCGACCCGCGGCGGCATTGGCGAGCGTCTCGAGCGACGGCGTCGCGGAGCCGAGTACGACCGGAACGCCGGCGCGCTGCGCGCGCACGACCGCGAGGTCGCGCGCCGAATAACGGAATCCATCCTGCTGCTTGTACGAGGCGTCGTGTTCTTCGTCCACGACGACGAGGCCGAGTGCCGGCATCGGCGTGAAGACGGCGGACCGCGTGCCGATCACGACCGGCGCGCGGCCGGATGCGGCCGCGCGCCAGGCCTCCGCGCGCGCGCCGTCCGCGAGCGAGGAATGCAGCGCGACGATGGGCGCCGGCAGGCGCGCCCGGAAGCGCGCGATGAGCTGCGGCGTCAGGGCGATTTCGGGCACGAGCACGAGCGCGCCGCGTCCGGCTTCGAGCACGCGCTCGATCAGCCGCATGTAGACCTCGGTCTTGCCGCTGCCGGTGACGCCGTGAAGTAGCCAGGCGCCGTAACGCGCGAGCGATCCGCCGATCTGCTCGAGCGCCTTGCCCTGGTCCGCGGTCAGCACCGGTCCCGGACGGCCGGCGCCGGCCGCGGGCGCGGCTTCCGGCCGCGCAACGGATTCGAGCCAGCCGCGCTTCAGGAGCGCGCGGACGATGGCGGTGTGACCGGCCGCGGCGATCGCCGTGGCGCTCGCGCCTTCCCGGCCGATGAGTTCGATCAATTGCTTCTGTCGCCCGCCGAGTCGCGTTCCCGCGGTCGACCGCCGCATGCCCGGCGTCCGAAGAGCCGCCAGACGATCTCATCGCGCCGCGCCGGACCGCCTTTGCGCAGCGCCTTCGGCATCGCGCCGAACAGCACCTCGCCGAGCGGGTGGTGGTAGTAGTCGGCGGCCCAGAGCAGAAGCCCGAATGTCGTTTCGTCCCAGAGCGGCATCGTGTCGATCACCGTGCCGATTTTTTTCAGCTGCGCCCTCGGCAGGCTGCTCCCGGCCGCATGTGCCGCGACGATGCCGATTGCCCGGCCACGACCGAACGAGGCGCGCACGCGCTCGCCCGGCATCGCGATCGCGGCGCCTTCCTGTGGCAGGTAGTCGAAGCGTCGCCTGAGCGGCGTGTCGAAAACGACCTGGAGTACGGGAGCGACTCGAGCCCAAAATTATTTTCTTTATCAATAAGTTACGAATTGAATGCAGTCCGCGTCAACGGCGGTCCGCGTGCCACGTTATATCACCGTGGCGGGGCGGGGAGACGGGTGCCGACGGAGGACGAGCGCGTGAACCGCTCTGCTACGCTCTCTGCGCCTTTGACGCTCGGCTGGCGTGGGCACACGGGAGAACACGGTGGACCGGGAGCGGGCGCTCGACAGGTTCCTCGCGGGGATCGAGCGGCGTGCATTTCGCATCGCCTGCATCGCTCTTCGCGATCGCGCCGAGGCCGAAGATGCCGTGCAGGACGCGATGATCCGGCTGGTGCGCAATTACGGGCGGCATCCGGAGGACCAGTGGCGGCCGCTTTTCTATCGCATCCTGAAAAACCGGATCACCGACTTCCAGCGCCGCCAGAAAGTGCGGCGCGCCGTGATGGCCTGGTGGCCGGGCCAGGAGACCGGGGAAGCGGCGGCGGATCCGTTCGAATCCGCGGTCGATCCGCGCGGCCGGCCGGACGAGGTGCTCGAAGGCGAGGAGCTCCTCGCGCGCATCGAGGAGTTGCTCGCCGCGCATCAGCGACCGCCAGCGCGAGGCGTTCCTGCTCAGGAATTTCGAGGGCCTGGACGTCGCACAGGCGGCGCTCGCGATGGGCTGTTCGGAAGGCAGCGTGAAGACACATTATTTTCGGGCCATGCAGGCGCTCAACGGGGCGCTCGGGGAGTGGAAGAAATGAGCGAGGAACAGTGCAGGAACTCGAACGCAGGAGCCGCGCGGCATTCGACGAGAGCGTCGAGTCGCTGGACGCCGCGACGCGCCAGCGGCTCGCCCGTGCGCGTAGCGGAGGCGCTCGAAGAATTGCGGCAGTCGCCGCGTTCGCGGGTCCCGTCGCTGTGGATCCCGGCAGGCGCTGCGGCGGCTGCGCTCGTGGCCGCGATGCTGTGGCAACGCGAGGAGAGCCGTGCCCGCGCCGGCGCAGGTCGAAACGGCGGTCGGCGCGCTCGAGGATCTCGACCTGATGGCGGCGGCGATGACTTCGACATGCTCGGCGAGGACCCCGGCTTCTACGCCTGGGCGGACGAGCAGATATTCGGACGGCGTGGGCTGAGGCATGCGTCGCCCGCGATTCCGTCGCCGCGTCCTTGCTCGCCGGGCCGGCGCTCGCCGCGGATCCGCCGCCCGAGCCGCCGGAAGCCGAGTTCCTGGAATTCCTCGGCGAAACGGCGGGCGAGGACGAGGACTTCATGCTGTTCCATGGAATCGGCTGCAGGCCGACCGCGCGCTTGCAGCGCGCCGAGCAAGAGGCTTCGAAGGAAGACGACGATGAATAAGCTCGCATGGATCCTGGTGGCATGGCTCCTGCTCGGCAGCGCGCCGGTGGCCGCGGAAGAGCCGCGCCGGCGAAACGGGCATCGCCTGGGAATCGCTCGACGAAGCGACCCAGGAGCTGCTCGCCGGGTCAGAAGGAAGCACTGGAACGTCGCTGCCGCCCGCGCGGCAGCGCGCGATGTCGAACGGCGCGAACGCTGGCTCGCGATGGATGAGCCGAGGAGCGCGCACGGCGCGCGGCCGCTGGCAGAAGTGGCGCGAAACTGACGCCGGCCGAACGCGAGAAGCTCCGCGAGACGCTGGAAGCGGTTCCGCGAACTCACGCCCGAGCAGCAGGACGCGCTCCGCAACGCCTACCGCCGCTTCCAGTCGCTGCCGCCCGAGCGGCGCGACGAGCTTGCGCAAGCGCTGGCGGCAGTTGACGCCGGAGCAGCGCCGGCGCGCGATCGAGCGTCGCCAGGCGCCGCGCCCTGCCCAGCCGGCCTCCCCGCAGGTCCCGAACGCTGAGGACTCGCATCCGGCGGGACATCGTGGGACGATATTCCTGCGATGCCGAATGCCAAGCTCAAGCGCTCCAATGACCGGATGATCGCCGGCGTCTGCGGCGGCCTTGCGGAATGGCTCGGCTGGACCGGCCGACCGGGTCCGCGTCGCCTACGTGATCGTGTCGATCCTGAGCGCCGCCTTCCCGGGGATCATCGTGTACCTGCTGCTCTGGCTCCTGATGCCCGACGCGGACGAATGAACCGGCGAGATCGATCGAGCTCTACGACGAATACACGCACGGCGGCATGGACCGGCGCGATGTTCCTCGTCGCGCCTCGCGCGACTTGCCGGCAGTGCGGCGGCGGCATCCGCTGCTTCTGCCCCTGCTCGAGAACCGCTATGCAAGCCGCCGCGATCGTCGCACGCGGATGATCCGTGCGATCATGGCGGGTCGCGAACATTTCGACGGCCCGGCTGGTCCGGTCAACGCTATGTCGCGCAGCCAAAAGATGCGCCGACGCGGCGGGCGCGCCGTGGTCGTCGATACACGAGAACCGCGGGCTCAATCGCGCATATCGAGGACGTCGCGCGCCGCTTCGCGCATGGCCGGGTTCCTGGCGGTCGCGCCGGACGCGCTCTCGGGTAGCCGGCGGCACGCCCGCGAACGAGGACGAGGCGCGAAGGCTGATCGGCGAACTCGACCGCGAGACAGGCGCTCGGCATCTATCTCGCCGCCGTGCGCTTCGCGGCGGCGCATCCGCATGGCCACCGGCAAGGTGGGCTGTGCCGGATTCTGCTGGGGCGGCGGCATGTCGGGGCGGCTCGCCGCCAATTCCGAGGCGCTCGGCGCCGCCGTCGTTTTTTACGGCATGCCGCCCGAGGCGGACGAGGCGGCGAACATCCACGTGCCGCTGCTGCTGCACTACGCGGGCCGCGACGACGCGCATCAACGCCGCCGTGCCGGCGTTCGAGCAGGCGCTCAAGGCGGCGGGTGCGCGCTATGAACTGCACAGCTACGCCGACGTCGACCACGCCTTCCACAACGATACCAACGCGGCGCGCTACAACGCAGAGGCCGCAGCGCTCGCTTGGAAGCGCACCGTTGATTTCCTGACGAAAAAACTTGGCTGAAGCTTCGCAATCGCCGGATCAGTCCCGCGCCGAGGCCTGTGGCCCGCGCTACGACCGGCTCATGATGCTGGAGGCGCGGCGCCGCACGTTCGAGGCGATCAAGCCGCATCATCGCCGAGATCGCGCCGGGCATGACGGAGGAAGAGGGCGTCGCGCTGCACGCGGCGCGTGCTGGGCGAGGCCGGCATGGCGCGGGGATGGCACGGGATCAATGTCCGCTTCGGCGTCAACACGCTGAATGCGCTACGACGTGAACTCCGAGCCGGGCGTCGTCCTCGGCACGCGACGACATCTACTTCATCGACATCGGCCCGGTCTGGCGCGACTGGGAAGGCGACGGCGGCGACACCTTCACGACCGGAGACGATCCCGAGATGCAATCGCATCGCGCGCGACGTGAAGGAGGTGTTCGAGGCCGTGCAGGCGCGCTGGCGGCAGGACCGCCTGACGGGCGAGGCGCTTTACCGCGTCGCCGTCGAAGAATCGGGGCGCCGCGGCTGGCTGCTCAATCTCGACATGTCCGGGCATCGCCTCTCCGAATTCCCGCACGCCGCGCCACCACAAGGGTGCGCTCGCCGACGCCCCGTTCGTCCCGTCGCCCGGCCTCTGGATGCTCGAAATCCAGCTTCGCCACCCGACGCGCCCCTTCGGCGCGTTCTACGAAGACCTGCTACTCGCCGACTCCGACGACGCCTGACCAGCTTCGCGCGCTGGCGTGCCGGGCTGTCTCGCTCGCTCCGCCGGAACTTTAGTCGCTCGCTCGCCACCCGGCCCGCCGCGCGCGAAGCGGCCGGGCGGGTCCCGAGCGAGCGAATGTCCGTTCTTCTGAGCGAGCGAGGGATGCCCGCCCGGCAGCACGCGCGCGGTGACCCGGAGAATCAGCCGGCGGCCTTGACTGCGTGGATCAGCTCCGCCGCGACCTTCTGCGCGTCGCCGTACACCATGCGCGTGTTGTCGAGATAGAAGAGGTGGTTCTCGATGCCCGAGAAACCGGCGCCCTGTCCGCGCTTGATCACGAGCACGTTCTTCGCCTTGTCCGCGTTCAGGATCGGCATGCCGTAGATCGGGCTTCCCTTGTCCGTGCGCGCGACCGGGTTCACGACGTCGTTCGCGCCGATCACGAGCGCGACGTCGGCCGTTTCGAACTCCGCGTTGATCTCGTCGAGGTCCGAGATGAGGTCGTAGGGCACGCCCGCTTCCGCAAGCAGCACGTTCATGTGGCCCGGCATCCGGCCCGCGACCGGGTGGATCGCGAAGAGCACGCGCACGCCCTTGTCGATCAGGAGCTGGCAGAGCTCCCAGACCTTGTGCTGCGCCTGGGCGACCGCCATGCCGTAGCCCGGAATTACGATCACCTTCTGGGCGAAAGCCATCATCACGCCGGCATCCGAGGCCTCGATCGGCTTCAGTGCGCCCGTTACGCCCTCGGCCGCAGCCGCTGCACCTTCGCCGAAGCCGGAGAACAGCACATTGCCGAGCGAGCGGTTCATCGCCTTCGCCATGAGCTGCGTGAGCAGAGTGCCCGCGGAACCGACGACGATGCCGGCGATGATCATGGCCGCGTTCTCGAGCACGAAGCCCTCGAAGGCGACGGCCAGGCCGGTGAACGCGTTGTAGAGCGAGATGACGACCGGCATGTCGGCGCCGCCGATCGGCAGCGTCATCGTCACGCCGAGCAGGAGCGCGAGGCCGAAGAAGAGGATCACCGTCTGCATGGTCGGATGGCCGGAGATCACGATCGATACGCCGATTGCGATCGTGGCGGCAGTGATCAGCAGGTTGGCGATCTGCTGGCCCTTGAAGCGGAAACTGCGCTTGATGAGTCCCTGCAGCTTGCCGAATGCGATCAGCGAGCCCGAGAAGCTGACGGCGCCGATGAATGCGCCCGCCGTCGCGAGCGCGGTGACGACCGGCCCGTGACTCGCGCCCGCGGCCGGATCGGCCGAGGCCATGCGCAGCAGCTCGACCGCCGCGATCGCAGCCGCCGCGCCGCCGCCCATGCCGTTGTAGAGCGCGATCATCTGCGGCATGTCGGTCATCGCAACGATGCGCCCGGACCACCAGGCGAGCCCGCCGCCGAGTGCGATCGCCGCGAGCATCAGCGCGAAGTTCCCCATCCCGGGGTAGAGGAAACTCATCAGCGTGCCGAGCAGCATGCCGAAGCCCGCGACGACGATGCCGCGGCGCGCCGTGACCGGCGAGCTCATGGCCTTCAGGCCCATGATGAAAAGGAACGCGACCAGCAGGTAGCTGAAGTTGATTGCGAGCGTCGCGACGTTCTCGGGTAGCGAGGCCCGACATCAGGCGGATTCCTTCTTCTTCTGGCCGCTCGCCTTGAACATCTGCAGCATGCGTTCGGTGACGACGTAGCCGCCGACCGCATTGCCGGCGCCGAGCACGACTCCGATGAACCCGATCACCTGCTCGAGCATGGTGTCGGCGCGGCCGAGCGCGACCATCGCGCCCACGAGCACGATGCCGTGCACGAAGTTCGATCCGGACATCAGCGGCGTGTGCAGGATGACCGGCACCTTTGCGATGATCTCGTAACCGGTGAATGCGGCCAGCATCACGATGTAAATTGCGATCACGCCTTCCATTTACGCGGCCTCCACGAATTTGCGGGTCGGTTCGTGGCGGATGCTGCCGTCATGCGTGACGCAGGAAGCCGCGAACACTTCGTCGTTCCAGTCGATGGCGAGAGCGCCGTCCTTGATCGCCGGCTTGATGAAATTCAGGAGGTTTCGGGCGTACATGTCGCTCGCGTGATAGGCGACGGTTGCGGGCAGGTTGATGGGTCCGATGATGCGCACGCCCCCGTGCTCGACGGTTTCGCCGGCGCGCGTGAGTTCGCAGTTTCCGCCACCCTCGGCGAGCAGATCGACGATCAGGGAGCCGGGCTTCATGCGCTCGACGGCGGCGCGGGAGATGATGCGCGGCGCCGGGCGTCCCGGGACGCCGGCGGTCGAGATCACGCAATCGGCCGCGGCGATGCGCGCATCCAGCACTTCCTGCTGCTTCGCCTTTTCTTCCGCGGTCAGCTCGCGTGCATAGCCGCCAGTGCCTTCGGCCGTCACGCCGGTCTCGACGAATTTTGCGCCGAGCGAACGGATCTGCTCGCGCGTTGCGGAGCGGACGTCATACGCCTCGACGACCGCGCCGAGCCGCTTCGCGGTCGCGATCGCCTGCAGTCCCGCGACGCCTGCGCCGATCACGAGCACCGTCGCGGGACGGATCGTACCGGCGGCCGTCGTCAGCATCGGGTAGAACTTGTCGAGCGCGCTGGCCGCGAGCAGCACCGCCTTGTAGCCGGCGACGGCCGCCTGCGAAGACAATGCGTCCATCGACTGCGCGCGCGAGATGCGTGGCACGAGCTCCATCGCGAAGCTCGTGATGCGCTTTTCCTTCAGCGCGCGCACCAGCGCTCGCTGCGCATGCGGCGCGAGGAATCCGGTGACAACGGTGCCGGGCTTCAGTCGCGCGACGAGGGCGGCCTCCGGCGGCTGCACGGTGAAGAGGAGGTCCGCGCCGGCGATCACGGCGTCCGGGCCGTCGGCGAAGGAGGCATCCTTGTATGAAGCGTCCGGAAAGCGGGCGGCGCTGCCGGCGCCCCGTTCGATGAGGACCCTGGCCCCCAGGGCCGCCAGCCGCGTTGCGACATCGGGCACGACTGCGACGCGGTTCTCACCTCGCACGGTCTCTTTCAGCACGCCGATCGTGACTGGCATCCAATTCATCCCCTGGTCGGCCGGCCGAGCGGCGGCGCGTTGAAAAATATCATAATCGTGCCGTATTGTTTCAGGCTTTCTGGGTCAGGATAGAGTCCGTGGGTACCGGAACCGTCAATGCAAGGACACCCGTCAGGCCCGGCAGCGCGCTATTCGCGCTGTCGCAGCAGGTATTGCGTACGGATGCGTCCGGCATGCCGCTCGAGTGGATCGACTACAAGGAAGCCGTGCGCCTGCATTGCCTCGGGCAGGTTGCCTATGCCTTTGGCAGCCGCCTGTACGCGCTGCACGGCGGTACGAACGCGCGCACCGGTCGCCAGACCGTGATCGAAGTGAATTCGATGATGGCGACACAGGGTTCTTCCGGTAACCCGGGGAGCCTGCGCGGCGACTACGTGCCGCCGCTCAACAACGAAACGCTGTTCCGCCGCGACGCGAATCTCTGCATGTACTGCGGCGGCCGATTTACGTCGCACCATCTTTCGCGCGATCACGTGCGGCCATTCTGCAAGGGCGGCAAGGATGTCTGGAACAACGTGGTCGCGGCCTGCCGGCGCTGCAACAACGCAAAGGCCTCGCGCACCCCGGAGCAGGCGGGCATGCAGCTGCTCGCCGTACCGTTCACGCCGACCTATGCGGAGTACATCTACCTGAAGGGCCGGCGCGTGCTCGCCGACCAGATGGAATATCTTCTCGCGCACTTCCCGCGCACGAGCCCGCTGCACGCCCGCATCCAGCGTTTCGCGCAGTGAGGCGCGCAGGACCGTCGGCGGTCCACCTGATCGACGCGAGCTACTTCGTCTTCCGCGCCTACTACTCGGTGGGCCTCGAGATGACCGACGGCGACGGACAGCCTGTCAACGCGGTCTATGGCTTCGGGCGCTTTCTCGGCGACCTGCTCGAAGAGGCGCAGCCGGTGCATGTCGCGGTCGCCTTCGACGAGAGCCTGACGACCTCCTTCCGGAGCGCGATATTTCCCGCCTACAAGGCGAACCGGGAGCCTGCGCCGCCGGAGCTGAAGCGCCAGTTCGCGCTGTGCCGCGAGCTGTGCCGCCTGCTCGGGCTTGCCGAATTCGGCAGCCCCACGCACGAGGCGGACGACATCATCGGCACGATTGCCGCGCGGCTTCGCGCCACCGGCCATCGCGCCGTGCTCGTGACCCGGGATAAGGACCTCGCGCAGCTGGTCCGCGACGGCGACCACTACTGGGACTACGCCGGCGAGCGCCGCTTCGCCTATGGCGACATCGAGGGCCAGTTCGGCGTGCGTCCGGAGCGCATGGCGGATTTCCTCGCGCTGACCGGCGACTCGGTGGATAACATTCCGGGCGTGCCGGGCGTGGGACCCAAGACGGCGGCGGCGCTGCTGCGCGATTTCGCGTCGCTCGAAGAAATCTACGACGGCCTCGAGCGCGTCGGGACGCTTCCAATCCGCGGCGCGGGCAAGCTCGCGGAGAAACTAATGCAGCATCGCGAAGCTGCGTATTTTGCGCGGCGGTTGACGACCATCGCCTGCGATATGCCGATAGAAGTCAGTATCGAAAACCTGAGCCGTCGCAAGCCGGACCTCGAAGGGCTCGGTGCGTTCTACGACCGCCAGAAATTCGGCGCTGCGCTGCGCCGCCAGGCCGAACGACTGGCGAAGAGCACCTGAAAGGGGACGCTCCCCTTTAAAGGTGAACGTCCCCTTTAGGAACTGAGGGCAGCCGTGACGAGGCGCCGCAGGAACCGTTCGCGCAATCCACGCGGCCTGGCGAGATTCATGCGTTCGAGGAGCGGCGCAATCGCCGGGTCGCGCGGCCGGGCAAGCGCGATCGATGCCGCGATGCCGAGCTTGCCGCCAGGCGTTTCCGCGCGCGTCTTGAGGCGGCGAAGCGAGCGGGCAAGCGCGATCTCCTCCGTTGTCAGGTCGGTGCCGTAGGGCAGGGCGCCGAAGCGTCCGGCGGCGCGATGCGGCGCGAACGCCTGCTCGAGCGCCTCCGGCAGATTGCGCCGATGCCGGTCGGGGATGCGGTGATTCGCCGGCAGCTTGCCGGCGCGCTGCGCCTCGGCGAGCAGGGCCTGCTGGAATCGAGAATCGGCGATGTCGAGCATCGCGGAGGCGACTTCGGCAGTCGCTCCGGCCCCGGAGATCCGCGATGCCGTACTCGGTCAGCCACGATATCGCGCAGGTGCCGTGGAATGGTCACGTGGCCGTAGTTCCAGCGGATGTTCGATTCGAGCGTGCCGCCGCTCGCGCGCGTCGCGCGCACCGCGATGATCGAGCGCCCGCCCGGCAGCTCGTGGGCCTGCGCGACGAAGTTGAACTGGCCGCCGACGCCGCTCACGACGCGCCCGTCCGCGAGCCCGTCGGACACGAGCGCGCCACCGAGCGTCGCCATCATCGCGGAATTGATGAAGCGCGCGTCGCGGCGCTGCGCACATCTTCGATTCCCAGTCCGGGTCCCAGCAGTTCGTTCGTGAAACTGACCGGCATCATCCGGAACAGCGCGCGCTCCGCATCCGGCATGGCGCGCAGCGCCTCGTAGAACGCCCGCGGCCCGAGCAGGAAGGCTCCGTGCAGGAGCGCGCCGTCCGGCTCGACGCGGCGCTTGAGTATCCCCTCGCGGTACAGGTCGAGGAATCCGTCGACGAACATCTCGGTGACGGCATAGAGACCCTGCTCGAAAGGCCCGTCGCCGCCGATCTCCGCTTGCGCATCCGCGAATCGGGCCAGCAATCCGGTGTCCGTGAGCGCGCGGCGCCAATCGGCATGGCTTCGATGGCGGAGCGTCAGCGCGTGAACGATCGCGTCGCCGAGTTCGCCGATGCCGATCTGGATCGTGCCGCCGTCGCGAACGAGCATGCTTGCGGCGAGCGCGATGGCGTGATCGGCCGTCGAAATCGGCCCGTTCGGCGGCGCGATCAGCTCGTGATAGCCGCGCGCATCGTCGACGATGAAGTCGAAGTCGGCCGCGGGCCGTTCGGCCGCCCCGAACATGAACGGCATGCGTTCGTTGACCTGGCCGACGATCGCGATCGGCGTGCCGGAGCGTTGACGTTCGCGCAGCACAGGGATCAGATCCGCGGTGACGTCCGGGTTCGAGCCGAGGCTCACGCGCTCCGCCGCAGGATCGCGCCGCAACGCGATCTGTTGCGCGACGACATTCGCGCCGTGGGCGGCGACCGTGCGCGCGACATGGGTGTAATTGATGCTCGCATAGGACTGTTGCGCGAGCGGCGAATCGAGCCACGCGCCCGGCTCCATGAAAAATTCCTGCACGCGGATGTTCGCGGGGAGCCGGCCCGCGCGGAGCGGCCCGATCCAGGCCGGCTCCGGCGCGTCGCCGAAGATGCGCGCGGAAATCGGCTCGACCAGGCGCCGCTCGAGCTCGCTTCTGGCTTGCGGGCGCGCAAGCGTGAGTCCGGTCTGGATGGAAAGTTCGAGGCGCGGGTCCGCCGCTGCGCGGCGGTAGAACTCGTTGACGAGGGCAACGGGCTTGCCCGCGCCGATCGGCGTGCAGAGGACGACGCGCCGCCCGACCCGGGACAGCGTCGCTTCGACGCCGTCCGCCACGTCGGCAAAGAACTGCGGCTGCCGCGCGTGCATCGGTGGAACTCTAGCGTATAGTCGCAAACCGCGTGGAAATCATGATTGGCCTGAATCCAGCGCTTGAACCGGATCTCATCGCGCGCGTGTTTCGGACCTATGGCCGAGTGCACGTCCCGGAGATCCTGGATCCGCAGTCCGCGGCACGCATCCATCAGGCGCTCGCGACCGAGACGGCCTGGCAAAGCGTGCTGTTCGACGGCACCGATCACCGGGACCTGCCGGTTGCGGCGCTTGCGGAGCTGCCGGAAGCCGAGCACAGGGCGCTGCTCGCGGCGACCGACGCCGCGGCGGCCCGTGGATTCTCCTATCGCTACTCGAACTTCCGCCTGTTCGAGAACATGGAACGCGGCCTGCACCTGGATTCGTACCTGATGCGGGTGCTCGCATTCCTGAATTCGGCGCCGTTCATCGAGCTGATGCGGCGGATCACCGGTGACCTGACCATCGACTATGCCGACGGGCAGGCGACGTTATATCGCGCCGGCGATTTCCTGACCTGCCACGACGACAATGTGGAGGGCAAGGATCGGCGCGCTGCCTACGTCCTCGGCTTCACCCGGGAATGGAAGACCGATTGGGGCGGCCTGCTCGCGTTTCCCGACGGGCGCGGGCATGTGTCCGAGGCCTACGCGCCCGCGTTCAACAGCCTCAACCTGTTTCGCGTGCCGATGCTGCACGCAGTCACGCAGGTGGCGAGTTTCGCGACGGTGCCGCGTTACAGCATCACGGGTTGGATGCGGCGGCGGCCGGCCGCAGCGTGAGTTCGAAGCGCACTTCGACTTCGTCGCCGACCCACTCCGTGGATACCCAGTCGCCCTGCCCAAGACCGAAGTCGAGACGGCGCAGCTCCGCCGTTCCCTTCATGAGGGAGCCTCCTGCCGCGGGCGCGAGAGTGAAATCGCGCCACGGCCGGCTTCGTCACGCCCCGGATCGAAAGCTCGCCCCTTGCGCGGAAACCGGCGCCGTCCGGCTCGAAGCGTTCCGCATGGAAGACCGCCTGCGGGAATTTCTCGGTCCAGAAGAAATCGCGGCTGCGAAGTATCTCGTCTCGCTCCGCGTCCTGCGTGTCGATCGAGGGCGTCTCGACCGTCACGCGGAGACTGCCCTTCGAAGCGTCTGCCGGGTCGAAGTCGAGGCGCACCTGAAAGCTCCTGAACGATCCCGTGAACTTTGCGCCCGCCTGTGTCGCTGAAAACTGGAGCGTCCCCGAGCCCGCGTCTGCCTGGTGCAGCGCGCCCTGCGCCGCCGGGCTCGACGGCGAGCGCGAACCAAAGAACGCGCAGCCATGCCGTCATGGCGATCGCCCGGGAAGCATGCGCCACAGCAGCCCGTCGCGATCCATGAACTGGTGCTTGAGCGCCGCGGCGACATGCAGACCGACGAACGCGTAGAGAAACCACGCGAACAGGTGGTGCAGGTCGTGGAATCGCTTCCTTGAGTGCGCGGTCGGATCCGATGAGGTCGGGAAGTTGTACGAGGCCGAACCAGCTCACCGGATAGTTCGAAGCCGAGGACATCATCCAGCCCGAGAGCGGCATCGCGAACAGGAGCGCATACAGCGCCCAGTGATTCAGGTTCGCGGCCAGGTGCTGCCAGCGCGGCATGGACGGCAGGGGCGGCGGGCGGTTAAGCCAACGCCAGGCGAGACGAATGACCGCCAGTCCGAGTATCGTGATGCCGAAGGATTTGTGCCGGGCGAGGACGGCGAGCTTCTCGAGTCCGAGCGGCAGCTCGTCGGCGATCTTGCCGAGCGTCACCTGGACGATCAGCAGCGCGACGACCACCCAATGCAGGGTCTGCGCCACAATCCCGTAGCGCTGGGCGGAGTTTCGTGCTGGCATCAGGTCTTGGAGAATACGCCCATGCGCAAGTTCCTGTGGCCGGTCCTGCTGGTCGTCGCCGGTTGCGCGGCGCCGCGACCGCAGCCGCCCGCCGTCCCGGTGCCGGAAACGCCGCCTGCCGCGGAAGCGGCGCGCCCGTTCGAAGCCTGGACGGTCGTCTCCTCACACCTCGAAGTGCGCGTCTTTCGCGACGGCCCGATGCAGAAGCTCGGCCACAATCACCTGATCACGTCAGACGCGCATCACGGGCTCGATCGAGCTCCGCGAGCCGCTCACGCAGACCGGATTCGAGTTGCACCTTCCGCTCGAATCGCTCGTCGTGGACGATCAGGCCGCGCGCGCCGATGCCGGCGCCGATTTCGCAAACCCGGTGCCGCCGAAAGACCGCGACGCCACGCGCCACAACATGCTGGGCGAGTCGCGTGCTCGATGCAGCGAGCCAGGCGGAGCTTTCGCCTGACGGCGGAGGAATTGTCTGGCGAGCCCGGCAACTACCGGGCGCGCGTGCGGGTCGGCTTGCGCGGCGGGGAACATGTGGTCTCGGTGCCGTTTACCGTGACGATCGAAGGCGGAAGTCTGCACGCGCACGCGAGTTTTCACCTGACGCATGCCGAAATCGGTCTCACGCCGTTCACGGTGGCGCTCGGGGCGCTTCGCGTCCGGGATGATTTCGAAATCGACCTCCGGCTCGAAGCCCGGCGCGCCACGTGACGGGAATCCAGTTCCACGATCCCGAGGTCCGGATGTCGGTGGCCCTCGCCGGGGCGCAGGCGGCGGTGCGCGACCCGACGGTGACGCTCCGGCGAGCTCCTCGGCCTGCTCGGCGAGCAGGGCCTCCTCGTGTTTTGCGGCGTGCTCGCTGCGCCCTTCCTGCTGCCGGTGACCATTCCGGGCATGAGCACCGTGTTCGGCCTGCCGATGCTGCTGATCGGATGCGCCGTGATGCTGAGCCGCGTGCCCTGGCTGCCGGAGCGACTGCTCAATCGCAGCCTGCCGGCGGCGACGGTTCGCAACGTCCTGCAGAAAGTGCGCGGCTGGGCGGAGCGGTTCGAGCACCTGGTGCGGCCGCGGCTCCTTGGCCTGTCGGGCGGCCTCACGATCAACGCGTCAACGGCGCGCTCGCTCATCATCGACGTGCTGCTGCTGATGGCGCCGTTGCCGCTCGTTCCCTTCGTCAATTCGCTGCCGGCGCTCGCGCTGATCCTGCTGTGCTTCGGCATGGCCGAGCGCGACGGCGTCGTCATCGCGATCAGTTACCTCGTGACCCTGATATCGGCGGTCTACATCGGAGGCCTGCTGTGGCTCGTGTTCTACGCCGGCATGCACTACGAGCAGGTGCTCGAGCGGCTGCGCGACTGGTTTTCGTAACCGTACCGTCGCGGACCTGTTGTACTATCCGCGCCTCAAGCGCGGCACACGAATGGAGTTGAATGTGAAAAAAATGAAATCTGGGCTGGGCCTGGCGGCGATCGCGATCCTGTTTGCGGCCTCCTGCGCGAAGAAGGAAGCGGAAGTCGCAACGGCCGAGGGCGGGCTCGACCGCACGGTGCTGCCGATCCACGAGCCTGTGCCGGCCGCATTCACCGAACTCGATGCGCGCAACGCCACCGCACCGCCGCGCTTCGAGGTCAAGGCGCCGGACGGCGCGCCGAACGTCGTGATCGTGCTGATCGACGACATCGGCTTCGGCGCCTCGAAGTCCTTCGGCGGTCCGATCAACATGCCGACGCTCGAGAAGATGGCCGGCAACGGGTTGCGCTACAACCGCTTCCATACCACGGCGCTCTGCAGCCCGACGCGCGTCGCGCTCCTCACCGGCCGCAACCATCACGTCAACAACGCGGGCGCGATCATGGAGCTCGCCACGGGGTTCCCGGGCAACACCGGCATCCGCCCGCAGAGCGTGACGCCGCTCGCGCAGATCCTGCGCATGAACGGCTACAGCACGGCCGCGTTCGGCAAGTACCACGAAACGCCGCCCTGGGAAGTCTCGGTCTCCGGCCCCTTTGACCGCTGGCCGACCGGCTCGGGCTTCGACAAGTTCTACGGCTTCATCGGCGGCGAGACCAACCAGTGGGCGCCCGCGATTTTCGACGGCGTCACCCGCGTCGAGCACGACATGTCGCCGAACTACCATTTCACGACTGACATGACGAACCAGGCCATCAAGTGGGTGAGCGCGCAGCATTCGCTGACGCCGGACAAGCCGTTCTACGTCTACTTTGCGACCGGCGCGACCCACGCGCCGCACCACGTGCCGAAGGAGTGGATCGCGAAGTACAAGGGCCAGTTCGCTGGCGGCTGGGACAAGCTGCGCGAGGAAACCTACGCCCGCCAGAAGGAAATGGGCGTGATCCCGGCGGATGCGAAACTGACGCCGCGCCCGAAAGAGATCCCGGCCTGGGACGACATGAGCGCCGACCAGAAGCGCCTGTTCGAGCGCCAGATGGAAACCTTCGCCGGCTTCTCCGAGCACACCGACAATGAGGTCGGGCGGCTTGCCGCGCAGCTCGAGGCGCTCGGCGAACTCGACAACACGCTCTTCTTCTACATCGTCGGCGACAACGGCGCGAGCGCCGAGGGCGGGCCCGAGGGCGCCTACAACGAGATGATGGCGCTGAACGGCATCATCGGGACCTACGACCAGATGGCGGGCCACGTCGAAGACTGGGGCAGCCCGACGACGTTCCCGCACTACGCGATCGGCTGGGCCTGGGCGACCAACACGCCGTTCCAGTGGACCAAGCAGATCGCGAGCCATTTCGGCGGCACGCGCAACGGCATGGTCCTGCAGTGGCCCAAGGGCATCAAGGCGAAGGGCGAGATCCGCAGCCAGTTCCACCACGTGATCGACGTGGCGCCGACGGCACTTGAAGCGGCCGGCATTCCCGAGCCGAAGATGGTCAACGGCGTCGAGCAGCGCGCGATGGACGGCGTGTCGATGCTCTACACGGTGGACGACGCCAAGGCCGCGGACCAGCGCAAGACGCAGTACTTCGAGATGTTCGGCAACCGCGCCATCTATCACGAGGGCTGGGTCGCGGCCACGCGCCACTCGATTCCCTGGCTGATGGTGCAGAACCCGCCGCTCCAGGAGGACGTCTGGGAGCTCTACGACGTGAACGCGGACTTCAGCCAGGCAGACAATCTGGCCGCGAAGAACCCGGAGAAGCTGAAGGAGCTCCAGGACCTGTTCATGAAGGAAGCCGAGCGCAACCACGTGCTGCCGATCGACGACCGCCGCTCGGAGCGCTTCAACGCGGCGCTCGCGGGGCGTCCGGACCTGCTCGGCGGGCGCACGACGATGACCGTCTTCGACGGCATGACAGGCATCATGGAGAACGCCTTCATCAACGTGAAGGGCGTGCGGCACTCGATCACGGCCGAGGTCGTGGTGCCGGATTCGAGGACAGACGGCGTGATCATCGCGCAGGCGGGCTACTTCGGCGGCTGGGCGCTCTACATGAAGGGCGGCCGCGTGGTGCATGACTACAACTTCTTCGGACTCTCGCACACGAAAGTGTCGTCAAAGGCGCCGCTCGCGCCGGGCGCGCACACGATCGTGTATGAATTCGTGCCCGACGAAGCGAAGCCCGGGACGGGCGGCAAGTCGACGATCAGCATCGACGGCCAGCTCGTCGCGGAGGGCCACATCCCGAAGACGCAGCCATTCGTGTTCTCGGCGGACGAAGGCGTGGACGTCGGCGTGGACAACGAAACGATGGTGTCGGACGACTACAAGCCCGGGGCCACCGACTTCAAGGGCGAGATCGTCAAGGTCACGGTCAAGCAACTCTGACGCAGGGCTCGCCGCGCGGGAACCCTCGCTCGCGCCGCCGGAACTTACGCGCTCGCTCGGGCACCCGCCCGGCGAGCTTGCGTCAGCGGGCGTCGATCTCCTCGAGCAGCGCCTTCGCGCCGTAGACCTTTTCGAGCGCCGTCCGGATATATGCCGGATGCACGCCGATCGTCCGGTTCATCCGCTCGTCGAACCAGTAGCTGCCCGAGATCGAGTGGATATTGCCGTCGAAGGCGAGTCCGACGATCTCGCCCTTCGCATTCAGCATCGGGCTGCCCGAATTGCCGCCGACGATGTCGTTGTTCGTCGTGAAATTCGCGCGGGTCGTCATGTCGAGCCGATCCTTCGCCGCCATCCAGCTGGCCGGTATCTTGAATGGCGGTTCGCCCGTCGCCCTCTCGAAGGCGCGCGACAGCTCGGTCCACGGCCGGATCTCCTTGCCGTTCTCGGTCCAGCCTTTCATGCCGCCGAACGAGAGCCTGAGCGTGAAGGTCGCATCCGGGTAGATGCTCGTGCCGTAGGTGGCGAAACGCGCGGCGGCAATCGCTTCCTGGCCGCGCTGCACCGGTCCCTCGACCTGTTCGTCGAAGGTCTTCTTCAGTGCCCGGGCCGCCGGGTCGACGAGTGCCGCAAGGCGGATCATCGGATCCTGGCTCGCGTCGATCGCGGCCTGCCCGCCCTCGAAGAGGGCCATGCGCGCGGCGGCATCCGCGAGCGTGCTGCCCCGGACGAGACGCGTCGCCAGAGCGTCGGGGGAGTCATTGCCGAATACCTGCCGCACCAGCGGGTCGTCGGGTCCCAGCCATTCGCGCATCCGCTCGAGGCCGAATGACAGTCGCAGGATCTCGAAGTCCGGATAGATCGGCGCATCGGCGCCGAGATTCTGCGCGACCGCAGGCAGCCGGGCTTCCGTGAACTCCGGGAGTCTCGTCTCGTTCGGCTTCGCACGTTCGGCCGCCGCGCGCACCAGCACGCGCGCGTGCGCGAAGAGCTGGCTGTTGAACGCGGCGCCGCCCTCGATGAAGATGTGCGGCACGAGGATATTGCCCCAGGCTTCCTGCGCCACTGCGATGTCTTTCCAGGCGCCTGCCGTGGACGCGAGCGCAGGACTGCCGGCGACCGCCTCGCTCAAGGCCTGGTCCTTCTTTGCGGCGTTCTCGATGAGTGCCGGATCGAGCAGGGCGTCGAACTGCTTGCGGCGCACCTTGATCGAGTTCTCGATCAGATTCAGGTAGGACTCCGCGGTACGGCGGGGCTCGTCGCCCGTCTTCGAATACTGCAGCATGCGGCCGCGCAGTTCGGAGAAGCGCATGAGCCAGAACGGCAGGAACTTGTTCCGCTGCAGTTCGAGCTGGGAGGCGGTCAGCAGGCGGTCGGTGTTGCCGGGGTGGCCGGGGACGAACACCGCATCGCCGGGTTCGGCCCCGGCCCAGTTGACTTTCAGGTGATTCGGCGTCTGCGCCGGCTTGCCGTCCTGATAGGCGCGCAGGATCGACATGTCGAGGCTCCAGCGCGGAAACTGGAAATTGTCCGGGTCGCCGCCGAAGGCGGCGATATCGCGCTCCGGCGCGAACACGAAGCGCACGTCCTCGTAGCGGCGGTACTTGTAGATCCAGTATTGGCCGCCCTGGTAGAGCGACACGCGCTCGCACTTGAGCGGGCCGCCCTTCGCCTTGGCCGACTCTTCTTCGCAAGCCTGCTCCAGCTTCGTAAGCGCGGAACGCCGGACTTCGACCAGGGCCTCGGGCGCGATGCCCTTGGTCGCGGCCGCGACCTTCGCGGTCACTTCCTCGGTGCCGACCAGAACGGAAACCGATTCCTCCTCGCAGCGCAGCTCCTTTTCGCGGGAGGCGGCGAGGAAGCCATTCGCCACGAGGTCGTTGCCCTCGGAGGAGTTCTGCGCGATGCAGTCTTCGGCGCAGTGGTGATTGGTGAGGATCAGGCCGTCGGCGGAAATGAAGGAGCCGGTGCAGTTTTCGAGCCGGACGGTCGACTCGCGGACCCGGTCGAGCCAGGCCGAATCGAGCGTCACGCCGTATTTCCCGGTAATGGCTGCGTGCGGCGGATTTTCGAAGGTCCACATGCCTTCCTCGGCGGCAGCCGGAAAGACCGCGAACGCGGCGAGCGCCGCAATTGGAACGAGCTTCATCGGGAACTCCATTGATTCCGCAGGGCCGCAGGGCGCGGCGAAGCGCACATGGTACCGGTTGGGCACCGTCACCGGACAGCGCCGCCCACCGGTCGGCGCGGTCGCAGGGCCTTTCATCGTGCCGGGTCACCCCGAGCTTCGGGCGAGGGCGCGATGTGGGTCATTCGGCCGTGGTCAGCAGGAGTTGCGTGCCTTCGGGCGCGATGAGGAGTGCGTGCCGCTCCGGGTCCAGGGCGCCCGGCATCCGGCGCGACATCTCGAAACCGGCGTCCACGAGGCCCGCGATGCGCATGGGCATGTCCTCCTCGGCAAACATGAGTGCCGGCCGCTTGAGGAGCGACGTGCGAATCAGCGCGACGTTGAGCGAGTCGCTCGTAAGCCCGATGTGCGGGTAGGGCTCGTCGCCTTCCTCGGCCGGTACGAAGCCGATTCGTTCCCAGGCCTGCTCGGCCTGCTTGATGTCGGGAACCGGCAGCACGTATTCCTCGAACCAGCCGAGACGCGAATTCTCGCGCTGCGATTGCGGCGCAGGCGAATGAGTCCGGGCCTCGAGCAACCGGATCCTCTGCCCGGTGGTCTCGAAGCTCGCCTCGTTGAACACGTCGCTCCCGAGGCGGCGTTCGAGGATCTCGATGCCGTGCTGCTCGAGCGATCCGAGATGCTCCAGGAGGTCCGGAAGCACGAATGCGAGGAGCGGCGACTGCGCCAGTTCGCGACCGTGCAGGCCGATCGCGAGCCGGCCGTCGGCGACGACCGCGTAGGGATAAGGCCAGGCCTCGCCGACCGTGACCTGGCTGAACCCGAGCCGCTCGTAGAATGCGAGCGAGTCGAGCAGGTCCGGCGCATGCACGCTGATTTCGTGAAAGCGGCCGATCATCGGGGAAGCTCCGGCGCGGCGCGCGTGCGTTCCGAGATCAGGCGCGCAAGGCATTCGACCTGCGCGTCGTTGTCGTTGAGCGCGGGGATGTACTCGAACTCGACGCCGCCCGCGGCCATGAATGTTTCCTTGCCGCGAATCGCGATCTCCTCGAGCGTCTCGAGGCAATCCACGGCGAAGCCCGGACAGACGGTGGCGACGCGTCTCGATCCGGTGGCTGCGAGTTCGCGCAGTCGTTCCTCGGTATAGGGATTGAGCCAGCGCGCAGCGCCGACGCGTGACTGGAAGGCGACCGACCAGCGCCCGGCCGGGAGTGCGAGCCGTTCCGCAACGAGTCGTGCCGTCGCCCGGCATCGATCGCCGTACGGGTCGCCGGCATCCGCATAGCGTTGCGGAATGCCGTGGAACGAGAACAGCAGGTGCTCCCAATGTATCCGCGCCGCGCGCACACTTGCGGCCAGCGCATCGATGTATCCCGAGTCCGCGTGGTAGTCCTCGATCACGGTGATTTCCGGCGCGGACGGGAAGCCCCGGCACGCGGCCTCGATCCGGTCGAGCGCCGCGGCGGTCGTCGTTGCCGAATATTGCGGAAAGAGCGGAAGCACGATCAGCCGGCGCAGGCCGGCGGAGTGAAGCGTTTCCAGGGCCGCGTCGATCGGCGGATTGCCGTAGGTCATGCCCATGGAAATCATGGGGGCTTCGGCTCCAAGTGCGGCGAGCCGCCCCGCCAGCGCGCGCGTGAGCGCCACCGTGCCGGTCAGGAGCGGCGAGCCGGCCGCGGTCCAGATTTTTCGGTAGGCGCGCGCGCTTCGGCGCGGTCGGAAAGGCAGGATCACGCCGCGAAGCATGGGCTGCCACAGCAATCGCGGCAGGTCGACGACGCGCGGGTCGCTCAGGAATTCTGCGAGAAAGCGGCGCACCGCGGCCGGAGTCGGCGCATCCGGGGTACCGAGATTGACGACCAGGACGGCGGTGGCGGATGCCATGCCGTCACGATACCCGATGCCCGACGGCCGCGGCACGAAGGCGCAGGGCGAAAAAAAGCGGCCGGGAGCAAGCCCCCGGCCGCGCGTCAGTCTCGAACGCTTACCAGCTCAGGCGGACGCCTGCGAACAGCGTGTTCGCGTCGTCACCCATGCGGTAGGCGATGCCAGCCGAGAACATCTCGGTGAAGTTGTAGCGGCCGGCGACCTCGAATGCGGTCTCGTCGCCGCCGTCGCTCAGGTCGGTGTAGACGACGTGGCCTTCCATCTCGAACTGCGACACCTGGCCGCGCAGCCCCGCGGTCAAGAGGTACCCGTCGTCACTGATGCTGGCGCCTGGCACGGAAAGGTCGAGTTCCGTGTAGCCGACGCGTCCGACGAAGTCCACATTGGAGCCGATCGGGAAATGGCCACCCAGACCGACCGCGATGTTCTCGACGTCAATGACGTCGACTGAGGCATCGGAATAGTCGGCAAACGCGAACCAATTGCCGGCAAACCCGACCGAGCCGCGGACTGCGAACCCGTCGCCGCTCGGCGCGTTGTCGATATCCAGGTCGAGGTAGTCGAGCTCGACATACGAGTAGCTGAGACCCTCGGCCATCGCTGCAAGCGGAGCGACCGCGAGCAACAGGCCGCCGATCAGTGTTTTGACGAACTTCATGTTCAGATTCCTGTGTGACTGGGGGAACTGCCTGCGCGCAAATTCCAGGTGGCGGCATGGTACGGGCCGGGTTCGGCCGCTGACATAAGCAGCTGACGTAACTGTGACCGGCGTCATGCGCCGCGTTCGCGGTGCACGTGCTCCGTCACGAAACGGCGTCTAGCCCGGCGTGACGCCGCCGACGCAGACGTACTTGATTTCGGTGTAGTCGAGCAAACCGTACTTCGAGCCCTCGCGGCCGCTGCCCGATTCCTTGACGCCGCCGAAGGGAGCGACCTCCGTCGAGATGATCCCGGTGTTGAGGCCGACGATGCCGTACTCGAGCGCCTCGGATACGCGCCAGGAACGCGCGAGATCGCGGGTGTACACGTAAGAGGCGAGGCCGAACTCTGTATCGTTGGCCATCGCGACAGCCTCCTGTTCGGTCTTGAAACTGAACAGGGGGGCGACCGGGCCGAAAGTTTCCTCGCGCGCAACCATCATCGCGGGCGTCACGCCGGTGAGCACGGTCGGTTCGAAGAAAGTGCCGCCGAGCGCGTGGCGATGGCCGCCGAATGCGATCTTCGCGCCCTTCGCGGTCGCATCGGCAATGTGTTCCTCGACCTTCCTGAGCGCCGCGGCATCGATCAGCGGTCCCTGCTCGGTCTCGCCGGCAAGTCCGTCGCCGACGCGAAGCTTCCCGACTGCGGCGATGAGCTTCGTGGCAAAGGCATCATAAACACCATCCTGGACCAGGAGCCGGTTCGCGCAGACGCAGGTCTGGCCGGTGTTGCGGTACTTGGAGGCGATCGCGCCCGCGACCGCGGCATCGAGGTCCGCGTCGTCGAACACGATGAAGGGCGCATTGCCGCCGAGCTCGAGAGAAACCTTTTTCATCGTCTTCGCGCACTGCGCCATCAGGAGCTTTCCGATCTCGGTCGAGCCGGTGAAGGAAAGCTTGCGTACCCGCGCATCGCCCGTGAGGACGCCGCCGATTTCGCGTGCCGGCCCGGTGATCACGTTCAGCACGCCGGGCGGGATCCCGGCACGCTGGCTGAGTTCGGCGAGCGCGAGCGCCGAGAACGGGGTCTGGGTCGCCGGCTTGCAGACGACCGTGCAGCCCGCGGCGAGCGCCGGCGCGACTTTCCGCGTGATCATCGCCGCCGGGAAATTCCAGGGCGTGATCGCTGCGACGACGCCGACGGGCTGGCGCAGCACGAGGATGCGCTTGTCCGCCTGGTGGCCTGGAATGACGTCGCCATAGACGCGCTTCGCCTCCTCGGCGAACCACTCGACGAAGGAGGCGGCATACGCGATCTCGCCTTTCGATTCCGCGAGCGGCTTGCCCTGCTCGGCGGTCATGAGCTTCGCGAGATCAGCGGCATTCAGCAGGATCAAGTCGTTCCAGCGGCGGAGCAGCACGGCGCGCTCTTTCGCCGTCTTTGCGGCCCAGGCGGGAAAAGCGGCGTGCGCGGCCGCAACCGCTTTCTCGGTCGCCGCCGCGTCGAAGGCCGGGACCGTGCCGAGCTGCGCGCCGGTCGCCGGATTGTGCACCGGGAGCGCCGCGCGGCCGGGCGCATCCAGCCAGGCGCCGTTCACGAAGCACTGCCCGCGAATGCAGCGAAGGATCGTCGAGTGTGAGCGCGCCAGCGGCGAGCCGGTTGTCGTCTTTCGCGCGCATCAGGCGACCTTCACGACGCGCTGGTCGATCGCGCCGAAAATGGAACGGCCCGCGGCATCGAACATCTCGATCCGCACGCGGTCGCCGAACGAAAGAAAGGGTGTCATCGCTTGGCCCTGTTCCAGGGTTTCCAGCATGCGCCGCTCCGCGAGACAGGTCGAGCCTGAGGTACGATCGCGATTCGAAACCGTTCCGGAGCCCACGATGCTGCCCGCGCCGAGGCGGCGCGTCTTCGCGGCGTGCGCGATGAGCTGGCCGAAATCGAAAGTCATGTCGACGCCGGCATTCGGGTGGCCGAAGGGCTTGCCATTCAGGTGCACGACCAGCGGCAGGTGCAGACGCGCATCTTTCCAGGCGCCGCCGAGTTCGTCGGGCGTTACGGCGACCGGCGAGAACGCGGTCGCCGGTTTCGACTGGTAGAAGCCGAAGCCCTTCGCGAGCTCGGCCGGGATCAGGTTCCGGAGCGACCAGTCGTTCACGAGCATGATGAGCTGGATGTGGTCACGCGCCGCCCGGGCGTCCGTGCCCGTCGGGACGTCGTCGGTGACGACCGCGACTTCGCCCTCGAGGTCGATACCCCAGTCCTCGCTGCCGAACGGAGCAGGAGCAAAGGGCGGCAGGAAATCATCCGAACCGCCCTGGTAAACGAGTGGATCCGTCCAGAACGACTCCGGCATGGTTGCGCCGCGTGCCTTCCGCACGAGCTCGACGTGATTCACGTAAGCGCTGCCGTCAACCCAGTGGTGGGCCCGTGGCAGCGGGGAGAGCGCCTGCGTCGCGTCGAACGACAGGCCATTGGCGCGGCCGGCTTCGAGTTCGCGGGCGAGCGTCTCGAGTGCGGGCTTGGTGCGCGTCCAGTCGTCGAGCGCGGCCTGAAGCGTCGGCGCGATCTTCGAAGCGGTCACGGCGCGCGTGAGATCGCCGCTCACGACCGCGAGCCGGCCGTCGCGGCCGCCTGCGAGCGAGGCGAGCTTCATTTCGCGGAGCCTTTCCAGCTGTCGACGTAGCCAGCCCATTCCACTTTCGCGGCGTCCGGCGCGATCTCGAGCGCATCCCGCGTGTCGACCATCACGGCGTATTCATCGGTCGCGGGCTTCGACTGGACCAGCATTCGCGAGAGCGCTTTCGGGTGCGGTCCGTGCGTGAAGCCGCCCGGATGCAGCGTCACCATGCCCGGGTGAATATTGTCGCGGCTGAAGAAATCGCCCGCGTGATAGAAGATGACTTCGTCGTAATCGTCGTTGTTGTGGAAGAACGGGATCTTGATCGCGCCCGGGTCGGTCTCGAACGGGCGCGGCACGAACGTGCAGACGACGAAGCGGTTGCCGACGAAGGTCGTGTGTGCCGAAGGCGGCAGGTGATAGCGGTGGCTCATGAGCGGGCGGATGTCCCGCACGTTGATGCGGCAGACCGACAGGTCGCCATGCCAGCCGATGGCGTCGAGCGGGTTGTAGGGGAAGGTGACCGTCGAGATCGCATTGCGCCGCTTTACCGCGACACGCCAGGGATTCTCGCCCTGCTGCGCAAGAAACGCTTCGTCCACGCGCGGCGCATCGAGCATGGCGGGATCGAAGATCGCATGGCCGCCGACCAGGCCCTTGTCGGGCAGCATGTACGAGGCGTTCGTCGCCTCGATCAGGAGGATCGCCGCGGGCTCCGGGCAGTCGAGCCGCCACATCGTCCCGCGCGGGAGCACGATGTAATCGCCGGCCTCGAACGCGAGATGGCCGAAATCGCAGTAGAGATCGCCGCGGCCCTGGTGCACGAACAGCAGTTCGTCGCCATCCGCATTCCGGGCGAGCGCGTCCATCCGCCCGGACACGCGCCAGAAGCGCAGGCGCACGTGGGCGTTGTAGAGGAGTTCGGGTGCCGACCAGGGATGCGCGGTGACCGCGTCGAGTTTCGTGAGGTCGAAAGCGTGCGGGGAGAGCGGTCCTTCGAAGGACGACCAGCCGGTCGGCGGGTGGCGGTGATGAAAGAACGCCGCCGGGCCGAAGAAGCCTTCCTTGCTCATCTCCCGCTCGTAAGTGCCGGGCGGCAGGTCCGCGTGCGCCTGCCGCGAGGCCGTTCCCTCGACCCGCGGATGACCGATATAGCGCTTCATCGGCTCAATTTAGTTTCAGATGCAACTAATGGCAAATCTTGAAGGGGACAGTCCCCTTCAGCGTGAGTCTGGCTGCAAATTCAAGGGACATCGGTGCTGAAGGGGACTGTCCCCTTCAATTCCGTTCCATGATGGCCGTCACGCCCATCCCGCCGGCCGTGCAGACCGAGATCAGGCCGCGGCCGGAGCCCCGTGTGACGAGCAGCTTCGCAAGCGTCCCGAGGATGCGCGCGCCGGTCGCGGCGAACGGATGGCCGACGGCGACCGAACTGCCCTTGACGTTGAGTTTCGCGCGGTCGATCGAGCCGAGCGGTGCGGCAAGCCCGAGCCGCTCGCGGCAGAACTTCTCCGACTCCCAGGCTTTCAGCGTGCAGAGCACCTGCGCCGCGAAGGCCTCGTGGATCTCGTAGTAGTCGAAGTCCTGGAGCGTGAGTCTGGCGTCCGCGAGCATCCGCGGCACGGCGTAGGCGGGCGCCATCAGGAGTCCTTCGCCGCCCACGAAATCGACGGCCGCGGCCTTGGCGTAGGTCAGGTACGCCTGGACGGGCAGTCCGCGCGAGCGCGCCCAGTCATCGCTCGCGAGGAGCACGGCCGCCGAACCGTCCGTCATCGGCGTCGAGTTGCCGGCGGTCAGCGTGCCATCCGCAGCGAACGAGGGCCTGAGCTTCGCGAGCTTCTCGAGGCTCGTGTCGGCGCGCACATTGTTGTCGCTCGCGAGGCCGAGATAAGGCACGACGAGATCCGACATGAAGCCGTCGGCCCAGGCGCGCGCCGCGCGCTGGTGGCTCGCAAGCGCGAGTTCATCCTGCGCCTGGCGGGTGATCTGCCATTCACGCGCCATCTTCTCGGTGTGCTGGCCCATCGAAAGCCCGGTGCGCGGCTCGCCGGTGCCTGGGAAGCTCGGCTTGAAATGTCGCGGCCGCAGGCCGAAGAAAGGCGCGATACGCGAGCCGAAACCCTTCGCGCGAAAACTCCGCAGCATCAGCTGCTGGTAGTCGCGGCCGAAAACGATGGGCGGGTCGCTCACCGTGTCGACGCCACCCGCGAGCCCGGCGTCGATCTGGCCGAGTGCGATCTTGTTCGCGACGATGATCGCGGCTTCGATGCTCGTTCCGCAGGCGCGCTGCACGTCGAGACCGGGGGTCTCCGGCGCGAGGCCGGAATCGAGCAACGCCTCACGCGCGAGGTTCCACTGGCTCGAGTGCTTCATCACCGCGCCCGCGACGACATCGCCGAGCGTCACGCCGCGCAGCGAAAAGCGGTCCACGACGGCCTTCAGCGAGGCGGTGAGCATCTCCTGGTTGCCGACGCTCGCGTACGCGCCATGCGCGCGCGCAAAGGGAATGCGGGCGCCGCCGATGACGGCGACGCGCCGGGCTTGAGTTCCGACCAGCATGTGGAGTCTCCGATGAAAGCGGGGCTGACTGCTTCCGGTAGAATGCCAGCATCAGAACGGGCCCGCCACGGCGCGCCGTCCGGTGCCAAATGAGCGAACCCGGCAGCTTCCGCAAGGCCTTTCCACGCGATTCTCGCGCGATCCTCCTGCTCGCGGGGCCGCTCGTTGTCAACAACCTGGTGCTGGCCGGGATGATGCTCGCGAACACGATCGTGGCCGGGCGGCTCGGCCCCGAGCCCCTCGCAGGCGTTGCCGTCGGCGGCAGCTACTACCAGATGTTCTGGCTGTTCGGCCTCGGCGTGCTGATGTCGGTCTCGCCGATCGTCGCGCATGCCTACGGCGCGGGCCGCGACGAGGAGGTCGGCCGGCGTTTCCGCCAGGCCGTATGGCTCGCGCTGATGCTTGCGGTTCCGCTCGTCGGCCTGCTCGCCTGCGTGGAGCCGATGCTCCGCTGGTTCGGCACGGATGCGCGCGCGATTCCACACGCAGCAGGCTATGTATACGCGATGTGCTTCGGCATGCCCGCAATGCTCGTGTTCCTTGCGCACCGCTACACGAGCGAAGGCATCGGCTGGACGCGGCCGGTCATGTACACCGCCGCGGTCGGCCTTTCGACCAACATTGCCGGCAACTGGCTCTTCACGCTCGGCGGCCTCGGCATCCCCTCGCAGGGCGCCCGCGGCTGCGGCATCGCGACCGCGCTGGCCTGCTGGGCGATGCTCGCGACGATGCATTTCTATCAGCGCCGCCATGTGATCTACCGGAAATTCGGCTTGTTCGAACGCTTCGACCGGCCGGATCGCGCGGCACTCGCCGAGATTCTGGCGCTCGGCCTGCCCATCTCGGGTTCCGTGGTCTCGGAAGGCGCGCTGTTCGCGGTCGCGGCGCTCCTCATGAGCACCCTCGGCACCGAGATCGTCGCCGCGCACCAGGTCGCGCTCAGCTACGCCTCGCTCATGTTCATGATCCCGCTGTCGCTGCACTCGGCGACCACGATCCACGTCGGCCACCAGGTCGGCCGCGGCGACATCGTCGCGGGCCGGAACGCCGGCTGGAGCGGCATTGCGATGTGCGGCGTCATCATGGCGCTGTCGTCGCTCGTCATCCTCGCCGCGCGGGACGGCATCGCGGCGGCCTACACCACGAACCTGGATGTCCGCGAGCTTGCCGTCTGGCTCCTTCTGTTCGTCGCGGCCTTCCAGATTCCGGACGGACTCCAGGTCGGGGCGGCGGGCGCGCTCCGCGGCTTCAAGGACGCGAACGTGCCGATGGCGCTCAATTTCACCGCCTACTGGCTGGTCGGATTTCCGGCTGCGTGGTGGTTCGGCATCCGCCAGGGCGTCGGGCCCTCGGGTATCTGGGCGGGGCTGATCGCGGGACTGGTCACCTGCGCCGTCTTTCTGATCTGGCGTTACCAGCGCATTTCGCACGCGCGCATGGCGACGCCGGCATGATCTGCGATGCGCCGGACTGAATCCGAAGCGCGTCAGCGCGTGATGGCGTGATCCGGGACGGCGCCGGCAGCGATCGCGACCTTGCGCCAGCCGCCCTCATTGGCGGTGGCGGCGAGCCAGGTGCGCCGGTCGTCGGTGAAACGAAGGACGGCCGGCAGGCTGTCGCGAAGCGACTGAACGGCATTCGCCACCAGCACTTCGCGGTAGTGCGGAAGCCCGTCGATGGCGATTTTGCGTCCCATGGCATGCAACTTAATGTCGCCGGGGGCGAAAAACCATCGATGGGTGTCGCTAACTACGGACGATTCGGGCCGATGCGCTAGTAGCTGGGCGCGTTGTAACCATGCGACAGCGTTTCGACGTCGACCAGCAGCCCGTCCTCGAACCTGAGCCGGTACATCAGCTTGTGCGACCCGAAGTTGTAGGTCCAGAGCTCGACCGAGACTTCGTAGGAACTGTGGACCGTGATGCCCCGGTGATACCCGTAAGGCCGCAGGATTTCACGGCGCTCGACGCTGGCCGGCGGACCGCAAAACGCTGCCACCTTGTCGAGCGGGTCCCCGTCCGTCATCAGCCGGGTGCCGCAACGCATCGAGTCCGCGGCGGCAGCGCCGGAAACGGCCAGGGCGGCGGACAGCACGATCATCCCCGAAGTCATGTTCTTCATGGCGCCAGCTTGCCTTGCGGCAGGTGAACTGCGGCTGAAACCTCTTGAACACCCAATTTACGCCCGCTGCAAGTCTCCCACCAAACCGAAACCGACCAACGGTTTCCTAACTTTGCCGGGGGCCGCAGAATGGCCGGCTTATGCCCAGAAACCGCCTGGATCGCTCCTTCGAACGCCGCCTGTCGGGTCTCGTGAATGCCCGCGAGGCGGGCGTCCTGACCGGCGGCCTGAAGGGCGTCGAGCGCGAGGCGCTCCGGGTCCTGCCCGAAGGCCGGATCTCGCAGGCGCCGCACCCGCGTGCGCTCGGTTCGACGCTGACGCATCCGCACATCACGACCGACTATTCGGAGGCCCTGATCGAGCTCGTCACACCCCCGTTCGACCGGTCCTGGGAACTCCAGCAGTACCTGTGCGATGTTCACCAGTTCGTCTACCGGGAACTGGGCGACGAGCTCCTCTGGGTCACGAGCATGCCCTGCGTGATCGGCGGCGACGCCGAAATCCCGATCGCGGATTACGGAACGTCGAACATCGGGCGCATGAAGCACGTCTATCGCGTCGGGCTCGGCCTGCGTTACGGCCGGGTGATGCAGGCGATTTCGGGCGTGCATTTCAATTACTCGTTTCCGGAGCGCTTCTGGCCGGTCCTGGAGGCGGTGAACGAATCGAAACTGCGCGGCCAGGCCTTCATCGACGATTCCTATTTCGCGCTGCTCCGGAACTACCGCCGGTTCGGCTGGCTGATCCTGTTCCTGTTCGGCATCTCGCCCGCGGTCTGCCGCTCGTTCTTCTCGGAACGCGACATCCCCGCGGGTCTCGTCCCGATGGGGAAGGGCACGCTCATTGCGCCCCATGCTACGTCGCTGCGCATGAGCGACCTTGGCTACCGGAACAAGAACCAGGCGGGCGTGCACGTGTCGGTCAACTCGCTCGAGGAGTACGTGCGGGATCTTTCGCGCCTCATCTCGACGCCGCACCCGGAGTACGAGGCCCACGGCGTCGTGGTCGACGGCGAATGGCGCCAGCTGAACGCCAACCTGCTCCAGATCGAGAACGAGTACTACAGCTTCATCCGCCCGAAGCGCGTCGCTTTCTCGGGTGAACGCCCGACGAAAGCCCTGCTGCGGGGCGGCGTGCAGTACGTCGAGATGCGCTCGCTCGACGTCGGCGCGTATGACCCTGTCGGCGTCAACCAGCGCAAGCTTTGCTTTCTGGAGGCTTTTGCGGCGCTCTGCCTGCTGCGCGGGAGCGATCCCCTGTCGCAGTCGCAATCCGAGTCGTTCGAGGCCAATCACGTGACGGTCGCGAGCCGCGGCCGCGAACCGGGGCTCGAGCTGTGGACGGAACACGGCCCGCGTACCCTTGCCGACTGGTCGGCAGAGATACTCGACCAGATGCAGGGCATCTGCGAGCTGCTGGATTCCGGCGAGCGGTCACGGCCCTATGCCGCGGCGCTCGCTTTCCAGCGCGCGAAGCTCGATGACTACCGCGAACTGCCGTCGGCGCGGCTTCTGGAGGAAATGCGCCGCCAGGACATGTCGTTCTTCGAGCTTGCGATGTGGATGTCGCGCATGCATCGCGACTACTTTCGCGAGTTGTACCCGCCGAACGCCGGGCGCCTTGGCGAGCTTCGGGCCGAGGCGGACCATTCGCTCGAGGAACAGCGCGCGGTCGAGGCGCGCGACACGCTGCCGTTCGCCGAATTCGTGGCGCGTTACAATGCCGGTTCGTTGGTCTGAAGACGGATGCCAGTGACTTGAGAGAAGCGCGCGCATCCTCGCTGACGGAGCAGTTGCAGCGCGGCTTCCATGGCCTTCGATTCGAGGGCGATCTCGAATCCGCCTACCGGCGGGACCAGTTCCACGACCGCCTGCGCTACCTGCGGATCAATCTCGCAATTCTCGCGGCGATCAGCCTGGCCGTCATCCAGATCGATCACGTGGTGATGCCGGTGATCGGCCGGATCGTTCCCGACCTCGCGCGCACGGGCGTGATGCTGCCCTTGCTCCTGGCCGGGTTTGCGCTGACTTTCCTGCGCCGCGCGGATGTCTGGTATCCGCGCTACATGGCTGTCGCGATAACGGTTGCGCTGTTGGCGATCGCCTGGATCGGCCTGACGGCCTGGAGCGGCGGCGAGCCGCGCTTGTTCGTGCGCCTGCTGCTCGGTGTCGTCGCGGCGTACTTTGTGCTCGGGCTGCCGTTCCGCTCTGCGGTCACGGTCAATGCAATCGTCGTCCTGTTCTACGCGGCAGCGGCGGCGATCGGGAAATCCATGCCGGGCGTGGAGCTGACCCACTACCTGTCGATGCTCGTGATCGCGAACGTGATCTGCGTGGCCGGCGCCTACAACCTGGAACATGCGCGACGGACCGCCTGGCTCGAGGGACAGCGCCTCGCCGAGACCGCCTTGCAGGACGGCCTGACCGGAATCCACAACCGCCGGCGTTTCGACGATCACCTGCACCGGGTCTGGGCCCAGAGCATCCGCGAGCGCAGGTCCATCGCGCTGCTTTTCGCGGACATCGATCATTTCAAGGCATACAACGACAGGTACGGGCACCAGGCGGGCGACGAGGCCCTGAAGGCCGTGGCCGGCGTGCTCGCGCGCTTTGCCCGCCGGCCACTCGACCTCGCGGCACGCTACGGCGGCGAGGAATTCGCGATCGCCCTGTTCGACACGAACAGGGACCACGCAGTGCGTATCGCCGAGGAAATCATGGCAGCCGTGCGTGGACTCTCGATTCCGCACGCGGCCTCGGGCGCGGCGCCGGTGCTCACGATCAGCATCGGCATCGCCGTCGTCGTGCCCGTGGCGCGGCGCAGCTCCGAGGGCCTCATCCAGCTCGCCGACCAGGCGCTCTATGCGGCGAAGGACGCCGGCCGCAACCAGGCGCGCGTGCAGGAAGCCGAGTACGAGCACATGAAAACGGGCTATTTCCGCCGCCACCAGACGGAAGACGGCGAACCCGGCAAGCCGTAGGGTCCTAGTAGATCGCTATCTCGCGGCGGCCATTCGAGTCGCGGGCTGCCCGGAACATTCCCTCGGTGTTGAATTCGAGCGACAGCACGCCGTCCTTGTCGACGACGATGACGCCGCCGTCGCCGCCGATCTCCTTGAGCTTGCCGTGGATGACGTCCCGTGCCGCTTCGGCCGCACTCACGCCGGAGAGCCGCACGCGCGCGCAGATCTCGTGCGCGACGACGGCGCGTATGAAGTACTCGCCGCTGCCGGTCGCGGAAACCGCGCAAGTGGCGTTGTCGGCGTAGGTGCCCGCGCCGATGATCGGCGAATCGCCGATCCGGCCCCAGCGCTTGTTCGTCATGCCGCCGGTCGACGTCGCCGCGGCGAGGTTGCCGTTCCTGTCGCGGGCGACCGCGCCGACGGTGCCGAAGTAGCCGATGTCCTCCTCGGCGGAGGCGATGCGCTCGTTCTTCTCGATCTTCTGCGCCTCCTCGAGCTGCTTCCAGCGCCGCTCCGTGAAGAAATAGCTGCCTGGCACGAGCGTCACGCCCTGCTCGAGCGCGAACTCCTCCGCACCCTCGCCGGAAAGCAGCACATGCGGCGTGCGCTCCATCACCATGCGCGCGAGCTCGATGGGATTGCGGATGTGCCTGACGCCTGCGATCGCACCCGCCTTCTGCGTGGCGCCATCCATGATCGCCGCGTCGAGTTCGTTGATGCCGGCGTGGCTGAATACCGCGCCGTGGCCGGCATTGAAGTACGGCGAGTCCTCGAGGATGCGGACCGCAGCGACGGTCGCGTCGAGGCTCGAGCCGCCCTTTTCGAGGACGCCATAGCCCGCGTCGAGCGCGCGTTCAAGATCCGCGCGGTAGGCGCGTTCGTTCTCGGGGCTCATCGAGGCGCGGCTGATCACGCCGGCGCCGCCGTGGATGGCGATCGAAATCATCGGTGAGTCTCCGTCGGCGGCGGTGACCGGCATCGCAAGCGCGAGGCAGGCCAGGATTGCCGGCAAGAATCGGGATGGCAGCATTGTTCCGCTATTATCCGCGAACAAGGCCCCGCCGGGCGAGCGGTGCCTGCTTCGGGTCGGGGAGTGAGGCGATGAGGGAGAAACTGCCGGCGTTGATCACGGCCGTGGCCGCGTTGCTCGCCGCTTGTGATGGTGATTCGGGTGCGATGCTCGGCACGCTCGAGCGCGACCGCGTCGAGCTCGTCGCGGAAGCACAGGAAACGATCATCGAGGTCCCGGTGCGCGAGGGCGCGTCGGTCGCGGAAGGCGCATTGTTGCTCCGGCTCGATCCGGCTGCCGTGGAGACGCGCCTTGCCCAGGCGCGCGCAAATGCGCTGCAGGCCGAACGGCGCCACGCGGAAGCGATTTCCGGCGCTCGCAAGGAGCAGGTCAGCGAGGCGCGCGCAATCGTCGCGGGAGCGAGTGCGCGAGCCGTGCTTGAGTCGAGCGAGTTCGTTCGCGTCGAAAAAGTGGTCGCCGACGGCCTGCTACCGGCGAGCGCGCTTGATCGCCAGCGGGCGGCGAGGGACAGCGCGGTCGCGGACGAGCGCGCCGCACGTGAACGGCTCGCGGAGCTCGTGCACGGCACGCGCGCCGAGGTCGTCGAGCAGGCGGCCGCCGCGCTTGAAGCGGCGCGTGCCCAGGTGGCCGAGCTCGAACTCTCGCATTCCCGGCATTCGGTGACGGCGCCGCGCGCCGGCATCGTGGATGCGCTGCCCTACGAACTGGGCGAGCGCCCGCCGCGAGGCGCGCCGGTCGTCGTCCTGCTCGCGGAGGGTGCGCCCTATGCCCGCGTCTACGTGCCGCAAACTGCGCGCGCGGCGATCGCGCCGGGCGATCCCGCGATCGTGCGCATCGATGGCACGGATCGTGACTGGAAGGCGGAGCTGCGCTACATCTCTTCGGAAGCCGCATTCACGCCGTACTACGCGCTCAACGAGCGCGAGCGCGCACGGCTTTCCTATCTTGCCGAGTTCGAGCTGATCGAGCCGGAGGCGGCGAAGCTGCCGACCGGCATGCCGGTCGAGGCGCTCCTGACGGGAAGCCGGGCGCAGCCGTGACGCCCGCGATCAGCGCGCGCGGGCTCGCGCGGCATTTCGGCAAAGTGGTCGCCGTCGCCGGCATCGATCTCGACGTGCCGCGGGCGGAGATCTACGGTTTCCTCGGGCCGAATGGCTCCGGCAAGTCGACGACGATCCGCATGCTCTGTGGCCTGCTCGTGCCGACACGCGGCACGGTGGATGTCCTCGGTCACTCGGTGCCGCGGGACGCGGAGGTCCTGCGCCGCAAGCTCGGTTACATGACCCAGCGCTTCTCGCTGTGGGAGGACCTGACAGTCGGGGAAAACCTCGAATTCATGGGTCGTGTCTACGACATCGAGCGCGGGCTGCGCCGCGAGAGGATCCGCGATCGCGTGGCGAACTACGACCTGGCGGCGATCGTCGGCCAGCGCGCGGGCACGCTTTCGGGCGGCCAGCGCCAGCGTCTCGCGCTCGCCGCGGCGACCCTGCACGATCCGGAGCTCCTGCTGCTCGATGAGCCGACGAGCGCGGTCGATCCGCAGAGCCGGCGCGACTTCTGGGAGAACCTGTTTGCTCTCGTCGCGCGCGGCACGACGATCCTCGTATCGACTCATTACATGGACGAGGCCGAGCGCTGCCACCGGCTCGCGATCCTCGATCGCGGGAGCGTGGCTGCGGAAGGGGAGCCCAAGGTGCTTGCGCGCGACATCGATGCCGCCGTGATCGAGATCGAATGCGGCGATCTCGTCGTGGCTCGCCGGGCGCTTGCAGCGGTGCCTGCGATCAGGAGTGTCGCCCAGCTCGGCAACCGCCTGCGCGTGCTCATGCCGCGGGACGCGCACGAGCCCGAGCGTGAACTGCTTGCCGCGCTCGCGCCGCATTGCCCGGGGGCACGGGTCGAGCGCGTCGGCGCCTCGCTCGAGGACGTCTTCGTCGCCGCGACGCGGCTGCGCCAGGCTGTGCGGGCCGAGGAGCGCGCGGCTTGACCTGGTTCGCGCGCCTGTTCGCGATTGCCGCGAAGGAAGTGCGGCAGCTTTCGCGCGATCGCATCACCGTCGGGCTCATCGTCGGCATCCCGACCATCCAGCTGCTGCTGTTCGGGTATGCGATCAATTACGACGTGCGCGGGGTCTCGACGGCCGTGCTCGACCAGTCGCGCACCTCGCTGTCGCGGCGCCTCGTCGCCGACCTCGGCGCGACGCAGGTGCTAGGAGCGATCCGGCAGGCGGGCAGCGAGCGCCAGCTGCGCGAATTGATGCAGCGCGGCGAGGCCAATGTCGGCATCGTCATCGCGACGGACGTGGAGCGGCGCATTGCGGAAGGGGATCGCGCCGCGATGCAGATCGTGGTTGACGGCAGTCAGCCCGCGCTCGAGAACGTCGCCGAGGGGCTCGGCTCGATCCCGCTCCTGCGGCGCGCGGGCGCAGTGCCGCCGCAGAGACCGGTCGAGATCATCGTCGCCTACAACCCGGCCAAACGCACGGCCGTGCAGATCGTGCCCGCGCTGTGCGGCGTGATCCTGACGATGACCATGGTGATCTTCACGGCGAGCGCGATCGTCCGGGAGCGCGAGCGCGGAAACCTCGAGCTCCTGATCACGACGCCGGTGTCGGTCGTGCAGCTCATGACCGGCAAGCTCCTGCCCTACGTCGCGATCGGGCTGATCCAGACGACGCTGATCCTGGCGCTCGGGTACTGGCTCTTCGACGTGCCTGTGGCCGGGCGGCTCATCGACCTGTATCTCGGTGCGCTGCTCTTCATCGCGGCTTCGCTGTCGATGGGACTCTTCATCTCGACCATCGCGCAAACGCAGTTTCAGGCGATGCAGATGGCCATCGTGACGATGCTGCCCTCGATCCTGATGTCCGGTTTCATGTTTCCCTTCGAGGGCATGCCGAAGGTCGCCCAGTGGATCGCCCAGTTGCTGCCGCTGACCCACTTCAACGAGATCATCCGGGGGATCGTGCTGCGGGGCGCCGCCCTGACGGACATGCGCCCCGAACTCGCCAAGCTGACGGCCTTTCTGGCCGTCATGCTGACCCTGTCGATCAAGAGGTTCCACAAGCGGCTCGACTAGGGGACTGTCCCCTCCGGCAGAGCCCTCCATTTGTCCCGTTTTGCCTTAATTAGGGCCAAATGGAACCCCTCTCCCGGTCATGTTATTCTCCGCGCCGTGCGTTGCCCCGCAACGCCAAGGTGACAGGACCCGCTGTTCGAAGATTCGCCCAGCCGAGCTATAGCCCGCCAGACGATCCCGACGTGTTTCCTGCCGTGTAAAGAATGGCCAGTACGACCATCGAAAGGTGGCCGCGCACAGCCATGTTCGACTGAAAAGTGAGAGATATCGAGTCATGAAGATCTATGTTGGAAACCTGCCTTTCTCGGCGACCGAAGCCCAGGTGCGCGACTTGTTTGCGCAGCATGGTGCGGTCGAATCCGTAGCCCTGCCGGCTGATCGCGAGACCGGTCGTCCGCGCGGCTTTGGCTTCGTCGAAATGCCGCAGGCCGAAGCGGCGAAGGCCATCGAAGCGCTGAACGGCTTCACGATGGGTGGTCGTCAGTTGCGCGTCAATGAAGCGCAGGATCGTCCGCGCGGCGCCGGTGGTGGGCGTCCGGGTGGCGGTGGTCGTCCGGGCGGCGGCGGTGGCTTCCGTTCGGGTGGCGGCGGCGGTGGTGGTGGTGGCGGTGGCGGCGGCGGTCGCTGGTAAGCACCCGCTTTCTACTGCTCTCGAAGGGCCCGCTCCGGCGGGCCTTTCCTTTTGAAAACCATTCACGGCTTTCCGCCGATCGCGAACCGGAGCGCGCGCGTACTCGTGCTCGGCAGCATGCCGAGCGAGGCGTCGCTCGCGGCGGGCGAGTACTACGCGCATCCGCGGAATCACTTCTGGCGGATCGCCGGTGAAATCTGCGGCTTCGATCCCGACCTGGCGTACGCGAGCCGCAAGACTGCCCTGAAAGAAGCCGGTATTGCGCTCTGGGACGTGGTCGGAAGCTGCACCAGGAAAGGCAGCCTCGATTCAGCGATCGATGACGACTCGGTCCGGGTCAACGACTTCGCTTCATTCCTGCGGACGCATCCCGCGATCCGCCGGATTTGCTTCAACGGACGCAAGGCCGAGTCCGCCTGGCGCCGTCACGTCATTGGCAAGTTGCCGCCGACGAGCAAATTCGAGTATCACCTGCTGCCCTCGACGAGCCCGGCGAATGCCGGAATCGGTTATCTTCAGAAACTGAGGACTTGGCGGAGCGCATTCCGGTGTTGAACCGTCGGCAGCTGCTGCAAGGAATTGGCGCAGGCGGTCTGCTCGGAGCCTTCGGCACGAGCTTCGCTGCTCCGCCGGCGATACCGGACGTGCTCGTAATCGGCGCAGGCGGCGCAGGACTCGCGGCTGCGAAGGAGTTGACGGCAGGCGGCGCATCGGTCCTCGTGCTCGAAGCGCGCGACCGGATTGGCGGCCGCGCTTTCACCGATACGAGCCTCGGTGTGCCGTGGGACCGCGGCTGTTCCTTGCTTCATTCCTCCAAGGTAAATCCCTGGGTTGCGTACGCGCGCCAGAACGGTTTCGACCTGTTGCCCGGCCGTTCCCCGCGCCACATCTACGAACAGTCGCGGCGCATGGATGACGCGGAAACTGCGGGTTACCGCGCGGTGACCGACCGCATGTCGCGGGAGCTCGATCTGGCCGGCCGCCGCGGCCTCGACATTCCGGCCGAGGCCGCGTTGACCCAGGCGACGCTGACGGATCCGTGGTATCCGATGGCGATGAACGATACGACCGGCTGGGAGGGCGTCGAGCCCGCGAACTTTTCGGCGCTCGATTCCTGGCAGTACGTCGAAGATGGCGAGGACCTCATGATCCCGCGCGGCTACGGCGCGCTGCTCGCCCACTATGCAAAAAACGTGGCCGTACGGCTTGCAACGCCAGTGTCCCGGATCCGCTGGTCGGCGCGCGGCGTGACGGCCGATAGCGCGGCAGGTGCGGTCACCGCGCGCGTGGCGGTCGTCGCCCTGCCTTCCGCCGCTGTCGCGGAGGGTTCGGTGATTTTCTCGCCGCACCTGCCTGTCGAAGTGCTGCAAGCCCACCACGACCTTCCGCTCGGACTCCTGAACAAGGTCGCGCTCAAGTTCAAGAAGAACATCTTTCCGTCGGAGGCGACCGAATTCCTGCGACTGCGCCGCGACGACGGCCGTGGCTTGAACTACCTCACGCGTCACTGGGACAGCAACGTATGCATCGCCTTCGCCCCGGGCCGCCTGGGCCGGGAACTGGAAACGGTGGGCGAGGCCGGGGCAATCGAACATGCACTCGCCGAGCTCGCGACGATACTGGGCGGCGACATCCGCCGGCAGTTCGACCGCGGCGCGGCGACTGCCTGGGCCTCGGATCCGTATGCGCGAGGTTCCTACTCGCATTGCGTGCCGGGGCGGTTCGGCGCGCGCGCCATCCTCACCCGCCCGGTCGGCGGCCGGATCGTGTTCGCGGGCGAGCACACGGAGCAGTCCGCCTACGGCACGCTGCACGGTGCTTACCTGTCTGGAATTCGCGCGGCCGCCGAAGCGCGCCGCCTGCTGGCATCGGCATAGCGCATGGCCTTCGTACTTTACGACTACCTTCCTTCAGGCAACGGCTACAAGTGCCGCCTGGTGCTGAAGGCGCTCGACCTGCCGTACGAGCTCAGGCAGATGAACATCGTCGCGGGTGCGACGCGGACGCCGGAGTACCTCGCGATCAACCCGAACGGCAAGATCCCGGTGCTCATGGTGCCGGGTCGCGGCCCGATCGCGGAAAGCCACGCGATCATCAATTACCTGGCCGAGGGTTCCAGGCTCGTGCCATCCGATCCCTATGAACGCGCGCTGGTCTGGCAGTGGCTGGGATTCGAGCAATACCAGCTCGAGCCCGGCGTCGCGACGGTGCGCTTCTGGCTCCATTCGCTCAAGAAGTCGCCTGAGGAACTTGGCGAACGATACACGGAGCGGTTCCAGCGCGGCGCCGAGGCGCTGGCCGTGCTCGAACGCGGGTTGACCGGCCGTCGATGGCTCGTGGGCGATGGCGTGACGATCGCGGATATCGCACTCTTCGCCTACACGCACGTCGCGGACGAGGCGGGCTACCGGCTCGAGGAATTTCCCGCGATCTCCGCCTGGATCACAGGATTCAAGTCCTTACCCTGGTACTCGCCGATCACTGAGCCCTGATGCAGCCTTCGAGACGCGAAGCGTTCCGTTACTGGCTGAGGCTCGGATTGATTTCCTTCGGGGGCCCGGTCGCCCAGATCGCGATCATGCATCGCGAACTCGTCGAGGAGCGGCGTTGGATCGACGAGCGCACCTACATGAATGCGCTCAATCTCTGCATTCTGCTTCCGGGCCCCGAGGCCCTGCAGCTTGCAATCTGGCTTGGCTGGCGACTGCACGGGACGGCGGGCGGAATCGTCGCAGGACTCTGTTTCCTGCTGCCTTCCGTGGTGCTGCTGCTCGCGTTGTCTTTCATTTACGCCCTGCACGGGGATGTGCCGGTCGTCGCGGCCCTGCTATTAGGATTGAAAGCGACCGCGATCGCGCTGATCGTGCAGGCCGTCGTGCGCATTGCCGGGCGCGCGCTGCTGGATCCTTTGCATTGGCTGTTGGCAGGGGCGGCACTCGTCCTGATGGTGGGTCGGTTCGCGCCATTTCCGCTCGTGGTCGCAGGGGCGGCGCTGATCGGCATCCTGATCAGGAGCCAGGAATCGCCGCGACCGCCCGCGGCGCCCGCTGTCTTTCCCTGGCGGACTCTCTCGACGGGCATTGCATTGTGGGCCGTGCCGGCGATCGCGATCCTGCTACTGGCTGGACCGAAGTCCCTGTTTGCCGACGTCTATCGCTTCTTCACAACGGCGGCACTCGTCACCTTCGGCGGCGCCTATGCCGTGCTCGCCTGGGTCAATCAGCAGGCGGTCGACGTCTACGGCTGGCTCACGCAGGCTGAGACAATTGCGGGCCTTGCGCTCGCCGAGACCACGCCGGGGCCGCTGATCATCGTCCTTCAATTCGTCGGCTTCATGGCGGGATGGAACGAGGCGGGTGTGTCGGATCAGGCGATGAATGCGACGACGGCGGCGCTCCTCGCCACCTGGGCCACCTTCCTGCCGTCGTTCTTGTTCATCCTGGTCGGCGCGCCCTATGGAGAAAGACTGTCGTCGAATGCCCGTCTTTCCACGGCGCTTGCCTGCATGACGGCTGCTGTCGTCGGCGTAATCGCGAGCCTTGCGATCGCATTCGGCCGAGGCGTCCTGTTCCCGGCTGGGTTCGACGCGCCTGACTGGGCGGCGATCGGGATCGCGATCACAGCATTCGCCGCGCTTCAGTGGACCCGGGTCGGCGCAATCTGGATCATCGCCGGCGGCGCCCTGTTGGGACTTGCGATCGGAATGGCCTGAGCCGCCGACTCCGTGCTAGCTTCCGGGCCGTGAAATACCTGCACACGATGGTGCGCGTAAGCGACCTGCCGGCGTCAGTGACCTTCTATGGGCTCCTCGGCTTGCGTGAACTGCGGCGCATCGAAAACGAGAAGGGACGGTTCACGCTTGTCTTTCTCGCGGCGCCTGGCGACGAAGACGCGCAGATTGAGCTGACCTACAACTGGGACCTGGAGGCCTACGCGATCGGCCGCGCCTTCGGGCACCTCGCTTATGAGGTCGAGGATATCTACGCGCTCTGCGCGAAGCTCAGCAACGCCGGTGTCGCGATCAACCGCCCACCGCGCGACGGCCGCATGGCCTTCGTCCGCTCACCCGACAACATCTCGATCGAACTGTTGCAGAAAGGCGGGGCACTGCCGCCGGCCGAACCCTGGGCATCCATGCCGAACACCGGCGCCTGGTAACCCGCGGCTAGCAGGACCGTAGCCACGTACGGGCATTGGGGCCGGGGTGGCGAGCGCGCGAATGTCCATTCTCCTGAGCGCGCGAGCCATCCCGGCCCCAATGCCTGCAGGAGACAAATTCGCCGCTAACCCGCGATATATCTCCGCAGGTCTTCGATTTCGTGCTTCTGCTCGTCGATGACCGCCTTCACGCAGTCGCCAATCGAGATCACGCCGATGAGTTCGCCGTTGTCGACGACGGGCAGGTGGCGGATTCGCTTCTCCGTCATCAGCATCATGCATTCGTTCACGGTCTGGGCAGGCCCCACGTGGATCACGGGTGAACTCATGATGATGCCGACCGTTGTCTCGGTCGACTTGCGGCCCATCAGCACGACCTTGCGGGCGTAGTCGCGCTCGGAAACAATGCCCGCGAGTCGCCCGTTCTCGAGCACGGGCAGGGCGCCGATGAAATGGTCGGCCATCAGCTGGATGGCTGTCCGGACTGGCTCTCCTGCATCGATCGTGAATACGCCAGGCTTCTTGCCGTCGAGCAGCTGCCGTACCGTGCGCATCGCGAGTCCCCCGAAGCGGTCCCTTCAGGGCATCTTACGCCCGCGCGCGCCACGCGGCGAGAAGCTCGGCCTCGCGCTCGGCCGTGAGGCCGGAGCGCAGCGCCGCCTTGCGATCGGCCGCCCGGGTCTCGTGCCAGGCGAGCGTGTCGCGCACGATCGCATCGAGTGGCCGCGATTTCAGCCCTTCCTTGAGCGAGGCCTCGATGCCTGTCAGCGAGCCGCCGGCCTCCACGCCGCGCATCGGCCCCCAGGGCGCAAAGTTCATTTCCTCGGGTTTCAGGAACTTCGCGAGAAAGTCTTCGTCGATCCAGGTGACCTTCGTCTCGGCACCCGTGGCCTTCATACTCGTGTCGATCAGCTGGCCCATCGTGATCGCGCCGGGCGGCGTGACCGCATTGAAAAAGCCATCCACGCGGCGCTCGACGAGACCCAGCATGAATGCGGCGAGATCGCGCACGTCCACGATCTGGATCGGGTCGGCGGCGGTGCCGGGACCGGCCATGTCGCCGCCCCGCGCCACGCGCACCGGCCAGTAGGTGAAGCGATCGGTCGGATCGAGCGGGCCCACGATGTAGCCGGGGCGCACGATCGACGAGCGGGTTCCGTAGGCATCGCGCACGTACTGCTCACAGAGTGCCTTCATCGGACCGTAGGTTTCGTTCGTGACCTCCTCCTGGTCCTTGTTCTCGAGCACGCCGGTCGCCGAACCGATGTCATTCGGTTTCGCGAAGCTTGCGTAGGCCGAGATGCTCGAGATGAAGAGGAGATAGTCCGTGTTCGGCGCGAGGAGATCCGCCGACATCTTGCAGAACTTCGGGATGTAACCCGTGTTGTCGATGACGGCGTCCCAATGCCGGCCCTTCAGCGAGTCGAGCTGGCCCTTTCGGTCGCCGTGCAGCGTCTCGACGCTCTCGACGCCGTCCGGGTCGCGCTTGCCGCGGTTGAAGTGCGTGACCTTCCAGCCGCGCGCAAGCGCCTGCTCGGTCACATGCGGGCCGATGAACCCGGTGCCGCCCAGGATCAGGAGCGTGCGCGGCTTGCTTTCCTGTGCCATGAGCCTGCCTGCTGCCAGGGCGAGCGCGGTGCCGGCGCCAGCCTTCAATACATTGCGACGGGAAACTGTCATTGCTGTCTCCTCAGCGTCCGCCGGCCGGCGTGTAGCGCGCAAGCCAGTCCTTCACTTCGCCATACCAGAACAGGGAGTTCTGGCGCTTCAGAATCCAGTGGTTCTCGTCCGGATAATAGACGAGCCGGCTCGGCACGCCGCGGTTCTGGAGAATCTGGAAGAGCTCCATGCCATTGTTGAACGGCACGCGCTGGTCGAGCTGGCCATGGATCACGAGTGTCGGCGTCTCGAAGTTCCCCGCATTCGAGTGCGGCGAGTACCGCGCGAATTCCTCGGGTTTTTCCCAGGCCTCGAAGAAGCGCGCACTTCGCCGCGCCGTAGTCGCCGCCGTACATCGTGTAGCTGTTGTATACGGCCGCGTGCGCGATGAGCGTCTTGAAGGGATGCGGCCGGCCGAGAAGCACGGCCGCGAGGAAGCCGCCGTAGCTGCCGCCGCCTGCGGCCATGCGCCCGGTGTCGATCCAGGGCTTCGCGGCGAACCAATCGGCGGCCTTGATCGTGTCCTCGTAGGGCTTCGTGATGAGGTCGGGATTGATCGAGTCCGTGAACGCCTGGCCGAAGCCGCTCGAGCCGTGGAAGTTGTGCCAGGCGGTGACGTAGCCCCAGCTCGCGAACACTTGCGCGTTCCAGCGGAATGTCCAGGCGTCCGGGATGCCGTTGTGCGGGCCGCCGTGGAGCAGGAGGTAGAGCGGGTACTTCTTCGCCGGGTCGAAGTCCGGCGGATAGACGACCCACATCTGGATTTCCGCGCCGCCGGACCCTGTGTATGTGACGCTCTCGACCTTGCCGAAAGCGGCTCTCGCGAGCTCGGCGTCGTTGTGGTCGGAGAGCTTCGTCGCCGCGCCGTCCTTCGTCGCGACGCGGACGAGTGTCGGCGGTTCGGCGAATGACTGGCGGATCGCGACGAGTGTCGCAGGCTTGCCGGCGATCGCGAGCGAGGAGAAGCTCGCGGCCGCTGTCACGGGTTCATGATTGGCCGCGCGCAATGTCGATGCGGTGGACGCGGAGCGTCCCGGCGTCGTCGATCGAGCCATAGAGGCTCTTCGAATCCGGCGACCAGACGAGATTCTGGATCGAGCGGTCCCAGTCCGCGGCGAGCCGGCGGCGTTCGTCACCCTTGCGCGCGATCAGCCAGGCCTGGAATGAGTCGCCGTAAAACCCTCTGATCTGCTGGCGCGTGTAGCCGAGCCAGCGCCCGTCCGGGCTGTACTTCGGCGCTTCGTCGTCAGCCATGTTGTCAATCGTGAGATTCCGGGCCTCGCCGCCGGCTGCGGGAACGACGTAGACGTCCTTGTTCTCGTCGATGCCCGTCGTATCCGTGTCCGAGACGAAGGCTATTTCATTGCCGTCGGGCGAGATGTCATACGACTCCGCACTTGTTTCGCGACGGGACAGCTCTCGGCCTGTGCCGACCGTGATTGCCGTGGGTTTGCCGCCTTCGAGCGCGATCCAGAACAGGTGCACCTGCCGGTCGTCGACGAAATGATCCCAGTGCGTGACCGGCGTGCGATCCCAGGCCTGCGCGGTCATCTTCGATTCCTCGCGCGCCTTGAGCTTCTCGCGGGTCTTGTCCCAGTCCGTCACGTCCGGCCAGACGCTCGTAATGAACGCGATGCGCGCGGAATCCGGAAACCACTTCGGCGTCGCGACGCCGGTCGGAATGTCGCTGACGCGGATCGCCTCGCCGCCGTTCGCGCCGATGACGTAGAGCTGCGAATCCTTGTCGTCGCCGCGCTTCGCGACAAAGGCGATCCATCGGCCGTCCGGGCTCCAGGCGGGCTCCGACTCCTTGCCTTTCATGCTGGTCAGGCGCGTCGGTTTGCCGCCGCCCGTCGGCACGAGATAGAGGTCGGCATCGCCCTTGTCGTTCTCCGCGTCGTAACGCGTGACCGAATAGACCGCGAGCCGGCCGTCAGGCGAGAGCGCGGGCGGGCCGACGCGAGCGAGCTGCCACATGGCCTCTGCTGTCATCGGGACCGCAGCCCCGTCTGCAATGGCGGCGACCGGGACGAGGGCGAAGGCGGCCGCGAGCAGGCGGAAAGCTTGAATCATCTGGGGAACTCCGTATCGGCCGGCGCGTGGCTCGTGGGGTGCGCGTGATTCTGCCGTTCACCGGTGTGCGCTTGCAAACCCGTTTCGACGCAAATGAAGCACGTTGCACCGCAATCGGGATTGGGTGACAGTGGCGTCATGCGCGATCTGGCGGAATTGAAGCAGCGCGTGCGCGAATTCGTCGCCGAGCGCGACTGGGACCGCTTCCATAGCCCCAAGAATCTCGCAATGGCGCTCTCGGTCGAGGCGTCGGAGCTGGTCGAGCTCTTTCAGTGGATCACGGAGGAGGAGAGCGCGGCGCTCGACGCCGGGCGCAGGCAACGCGCGGCGGAAGAACTCGCCGACGTGCTCTGGTTCCTCGTCCGCGTCGCCGACCGGCTCGACATCGACCTGCTCGAGGCCGCCGAGGCGAAACTCGTGCAGAACGCGAAGAAATATCCCGTCGAGCGCGTGCGCGGCCAGTCAAAAAAGTACAACGAGTATTGAGGGGGACTGTCCCCTCCGGCAGCGGCCCTAGCGTTTCTCCTCCACTGCAGGCTCCGGCTTTGCCTCAATCGGCGCCGGCTCTTCCTCTTCCGCCTTCCGCTCCAGGAACCAGTGCGTCACGCCCTGTTCTTTCGGGCCGACGTAATGAAACCAGCGCTGCTCGATCCTGTCCGGCGAGACGAAGCGGATCTCGCCCTGGCGCACGTGGCCGTCGTGATCCGGATCGAAGCCTGTGCCACCGTCGAATTCGAGCAACGCCAGATCCGCCGTCGACTTGGAATCGAGCTTGTACGCAGGCTGATTGCCGGCTCCCGAATAATGCGTGGCACGAAGCTTGCCGTCCGCGAGGAAATACACGGTCACCATCCTGGAACCCTGACCGATGTCCTGGTATTCGACGACGGCGCGTCCGGCGCTTGCGACCTCGTAGCGGACGGCGATCGGCGGGCCTGCGAGCGGATCTTCCATATGTCCCGTCCAGTCGCCGGCGAGCGACACGATCCGGTCATAAACCGCCCGGTCGTCCGGTTTATCAACGGGTGCCGCCGCCCCGGCGAGCGCCGAGACGCAGAACGCCGCCATGGCCGGCAGGAATGTGCGCGGGTACTTGGGCATTGCAGCCTCCTTCATGCACCATGATAACGGCACCGAAAGCTGCGGGGCAGGCATGACGACGAAGAAACGGCAGGCAGGCGACGCGACGACGAAGCTCAGGCGCTTGTACATCGACTGCCGTTACGGCCAGTTGCACCTGACGGCCGCGTATCCCTCGAGCGGCGGATTCGACGAAGCCTCGCCGCTCGTGTTCCTTCACGCCGAGGACGGCAGCGGCGCGGATTTCAACAAATATGCCGTGATCCTCGGGACGGATCGCTCGGTCTACGCGCCGGATCTCCCGGGCAGCGGCAACTCGGATGCGCCAAAAGGCCGCATGTCCGTTGCCGGCCTCACGCTCGCGGTCGTTGACCTGCTGGAGCAGCTCCGCCTCCGCCGCGTGGACCTTCTCGGCTGTGGTCGTGGGGCGCAGGTCGCCTTCGAGCTCGCGACGATGCGGCCGGCCGGAGTGCGCCGCCTGATCGTCGCGGGCTCGCAGCAGCCGGTGACCGCAATCGCTCAGCCGATGTTGCAGCTCGGCTCCGATCCTGCGCCGGTTCCTCGACGGCGCGGACGACGCGTTCGTCGCGGAGATCCGCAGCTTTCTCGGCCGGGCCTAGCCGGCTACCGCCGCGCGCGGTCGGCTGACCGCAAACGTTGCTACGAGCACGGCGGCGAGCAGCGGCAGGGTCGCGAGATTCAGCTGCTCCCAGCCGATCGTCGTGAGCGCCAGGCCCGCGAGCAACGAGGCCGCCGCCTGCGCGGCGAAAACGAGGAAATCGTTCAGCGTCTGCGCCTGGATCCGTTCCTCCGTCCGGTAGGTCTTCGTAAGGAGCGTGGTCGCGGCGATGAAGAGCAGGTTCCAGCCGAGGCCGAGGAGAGCAAGCGCCCAGCCGTAGTGCATGACCGCGTGGCCGCCGAGCATTGCGATCGCGACGCAGACGGCCATCAGGAGCGTGCCCGCCACGATCACCGGCCGGTCGCCGAACTTCGCGATGATCCAGCCGCTCGCGAGTGACGGCAGGTACATTGCAAGCAGGTGAACCTGGATGACGCGGGCAGTCGCGACTTCGCCGTGGCCGTCGACGACGTGCATGCTGATCGGGGTCGCCGTCATGATGAAGCTCATCACGGCATAGGACGCGAGTGCCGCGAGTACCGCGACGCGGAACACCGGTTGCGCGGCGATCTCGCCGAGGCGCCGCGGCGGAGGCGCGTTCACTTCGGCGATGCGCGTGGAATGCGCGATCCGCGACAGCAGGACCGCCGCGAACAAATAGAGAACCGTCCCTGCATAGAAGGATCCCGCGTAGTGCGCGGCCGGGACGAGGTCCGCAGTACGCACGGCGAGTTCAGGTCCGAGCCAGGCGGCGACGAGCGCGCCGCTCATGACGACCGCAATCGCGCGGCTCGCGCGCGCCGGTTCCACGTATTCAACCGCCGCGAAGCGGTATTGCATCACCACGGCATTGTTGCCGCCGAGCAGGAAGGCCGCAGCGCAGAAGAGCCAGAACCGGCCTGCGCTGATGGCGTAGCCCGCCAGGATGCAGCCAAGTGCGGCCTGGAATGCGCTCCCGACGAAGACCGTGCGGCGCCCGAAGCGATGGATCAGGGCGCCTGCCGGCACGACGCTGGCCGCGAGACCGAGGACCAGCACCGAGACCGGGAGCGTCGCGAGCGCGGGTGACGGCGCAAGTTGCGAACCGATGATTCCGCCGAGCAGGACGAACAGGAAACTGCCCGACATGCACAGGGCCTGGGTCGCCGAGAGCATCCATACCGCCTGCATGGCGGCCATCCTACACAGCGGAAGCGGGCCGCCGGAGTGTGAAGTGCGTCACACTCCGGCCCACCGCCTGTCGGGTCTGTTGGCCGCAAGTCTTTGATACATAATGAGATGGAGCGGGATTCAGTGGCGCTTGCCGCGCAGACGCGGATAATGGGGGCATGGAAAAGGGGGATGGCGAGATTACCTCCGACGACGGAATCGTCGCCGAGGATGTCACGCAACTCGTCGAGCACATCGAGCTCACGAGCCCGCACCGCTTGCCTGAAGCTCATGAATGGGAGCTCGCAACCCCTGCGACCGACCTCGATGAGGCGCCGATCCTGTTCGATGACGTCGGCGACGACGATCCCGAACTCGACAGCATGGGTGTCGCCGAAGACAACGAACTATTCACCGAGACCCAGGCCGATCTGAACCAGTTGCTCCCGTCCGGCGCGCGGCGCAGCAACCAGGCTGCCGCCATGGCCGCCGAACGTGCGCGCTGGCAGAAACGCGTCGAGGGCCTGCTGCGGAGCCTGGCCGAACGCGACCAGCTCCTCGCGGAGCGAGAGCGCCGGATCGATGAACTGTCCGCAAAGCTCGCGACCCGGACTCTCGAGCGCGAGGGCCTGGTGGCGGAACTTCGCGACGCGCGGCCCGCGAGCCCGGCTGCGCCGGTCGCCGCACCGCCGGCAGTCGATGCCGACTTCACCCTCGAGCTGCCGACCCCGGTATTGCCGCCGGTAACGCCGACCGTGTCTGCGCATGCGGCGCCGCGCCTGCGCCGCTATCTGATCGGCCTCGACCTCGTCGGCTGTGTGCATGAGCTGGCGCGCCGGCGCATCAATATTGGCCGCACGCGCGAAAACGACCTCCGGATCGTCGATCCGACAGTGAGCCGCCTGCACGCAATGCTGACGGTGCGGAACGGCGATGCAATGCTCGTCGATGCGAACAGCCGCAATGGAATCTTCGTCAACGGCATCCAGGTCCGATACGCTCGTCTCGACGACGGCGACCTGGTGACCTTCGGTACGGTGCGCTTCCGCTACCGCGTCGGCTCGGACATGACCGGCGGCTCCGCCTGAAGCCGGATCTTCGCGATCGGCCGTAGCGCAAGAAGCGCGACCAGGCACAGACCCAGCAGGACGACAGCAAGCGGCACCGGCGAATGACCGGTCAGGGCGGCGACGAGTTGCGTCGATGCCGCCGCAGTCACGAGCTGGAGAAACCCCAACAGGCCTGATGCCGCGCCGGCAATCGCCGGCTCGCGCGAGATCGCGCCGATGGTCGAGGAAGGCGCCGCAATCGCATTGGCGAACCCGATCGCCATGCCGGGAATGAAGATTGCGAGCGGATGCCAGATGCCGGCGAGCGCGAGCGCCGCCATCGAAAGCGTGCCCACGAAGGCGATCATTGCGCCCATGCGCATCATGCGCTGCCCGCCCACGCGCCCCGTCACGCGCGCCGCGACCATGAAGCCGGCAAACGACGCGAGCGCCGGGAAGAAGAGCAGCAACCCGAAGCGCGCAGGCGAGACGCCGAGCACGTCGATCGCGACATAGGGCGCTCCCGTCACAAAGGTGTAGATCATGCTGACCATGCAGGATCCGAACACGAGGAAAGCGAGGTACTCGCGCGACGACAGGAGCCGGCGGAAACTCGACCAGTAGCGGAGCGATGGCCCGGCCAGCGGGTCCGCCTTGCGCGTGTCGCGCAGGTTCCGCGAGGCAAACAGGAACACCACGAAGCCGAGGATTCCGGAGAGCGCGAACACCGCGCGCCAGTCGAGCCATTCGAGCACGAGACCGCCGAGCGTCGGTGCGAGCATCGGCGCGACAAGGATCGCGGTCGCGGTCGCGGCAAGCGCGGCCGCCGCGCGCGCCGGCCCGAAGTGATCGAGGATCGTCGCCCGCATGACCGACATGGCGGCGCCGCCGCCGAAAGCCTGGAGCACGCGCGAAAGCACGAGAAGGTCGAGCGTCGGTGCGACGATGCCGGCCGCGCTTCCGAGGACGAAGAGGCCGAGGGAAAAGAGCACGGTCCGGCGACGGCCGTAGCGGTCGGAAAGAGGCGCGACCATGAGATTCCCGAGCGCGATCGAGAGGATCGACAGGCTGATCAGGAGTTGCGCGGCGTGCGCGGGCACGCGCATCGCGTCGGCGATCGCCGGCAAGGCCGGCAACAGCACGTGCAGGCTGAAGGTGCCGATCGAACCGATGATCGCGGAACCGGCAATCAGCCGGCGAGAGGCGTCGCGTGTCGTCAAGCGGAAAATCCCGTCGTTCCGGGCATCTTGCGGTCTGTCACCCCGGGTCGCAACCGGCGGTCCAGGGTGGCGCAGCCCTAACTGCTAGAATTACCGCGGCCGGCATGCCCGGCGCACCATGCTGGCGTACTTCCTGATCCTGACCGCGCTCATTCTCGTGAACGGCCTGTTCGCGATGGCCGAGCTCGCGGTATTTTCGTCGCGCGTCACGCGGCTTCGGCAGCTCGCCCAGGGCGGAAGCCGGGGCGCGCGCGCGGCGCTCAGGCTCCTTGACGATCCCACGCGCTTCCTTTCAACGGTCCAGTTTTACATCACGCTCATCGGCGTGCTTGCGGGCCTGTACAGCGGCGTGCAGTTCGCGGAACCGCTGGCTGCCTCGCTTGGGCGCGTCGAGCTGCTCGCACCGGTCGCGCGATACCTCGACACCACGGCTTACGGCATCGTCGTCGTCGGCGTCACCTTCCTGTCACTCGTATTCGGCGAGCTGGTGCCGAAGCGCTGGGCACTGACCAATCCGGAGGCGATTGCCTCCGCGCTCGCGCGCCCGATGGAGGTGCTCGCCTTCGTCACCACGCCCTTCGTCTGGGTGCTCCAGGGCTCGACGGAACTGGTGGCGCGGCTCTTCGGGATCCGCAAGTCCACGAACCGCGCCGTCAACGAGGAGGAAATCCGCTCGATGATCGCGGAGGCGACGCACACGGGTATCTTCCAGGTGGCCGAGCACCAGATGATCGAGGGCGTGCTCCGGCTCCCGGACCGCACGGTGCGGAGCATCATGGTTCCGCGCGGCGACGTCGTCTGGCTCGACGCCGCCGACAGCCGCGAAACCGTCTGGAATACGGTGCGCACGAGCGGTCATTCCCGCTATCCGGTCTGCCGCGGACAGCTCGATGAGCTTTTGGGACTCGTGATGACCGGGGATCTCGCCGGAGTGGCTCGGCGATTCGGCGGCGGGCCAGCTCGAGTCGCGCGTCCGCGCACCGCTCATCGTGCACGAATCCGACGCGCATCCTGCGCCTGCTCGAGCTCTTCCGCGAATCGAAGCTGCACTTCGCCGTGATCGTCGACGAGCATGGGTCGATCGAGGGCGTCGTGACGCCGTCCGATATCCTGACCGCGATCACGGGCGAGCTGCCGGATGCGGCGAAGCGAAGAGGTGCCCGAGGCGGTCGCGCGCGACGATGCGTCCTGGCTGGTCGACGGCAGCATGGCGATCGACGACGTCGAGCGCCTGCTGGGCGCCGGCAACATGCGCTCGGGCGACGACTACACGACGCTCGCCGGTTTCGTGCTCGCGCAGCTCGGCCACCTGCCGGCGACCGGCGAAAGCTTTCGCTGGCGCGGTCTGCGCTTCGAGGTCGTGGACCTGGACGGTCGCCGCATCGACAAGCTCCTGATCCATCGCCTGGCGCGCGCCCGACCGATGACATACCGTCCTGTTCGTGCGGGCCGTCACCGGACAATTTCGATCCGCGGCCTCGATCATCACCTGATGACCTGGGGGCCGGATAAGACAATGGTT
>CAVZIO010000006.1:0-139543 GCA_963775415.1 uncultured Gammaproteobacteria bacterium | reverse complement strand
GGCCGAGGCTCTGATCGCCCTGGAAAAACATCTGGCGGAGTTTGGTCAGTCGCTCGAGCGGGTCATACGTGCGTGGCTTTGCCCGGTGGCAATCGGTCCATTCGTTGTCTCCGGGAACAAGGATGAAGGGGTGTCTGGAGTTTTGCGCGAACCTCAAACGATCCTGAAACGCTTCGTCACTGCAGGGAGGAAGCCCCCCGCCTTGCGAGGTCCACGCCGCACCGTCCCACCAAAAATCGCCGTCATGTACGACAAAGGCTAAGTCAGCCGCATTTACTTGCCGCATGACATTCGCGAACTCCTTTTCCTGCCTGGCGTCATACGGCATGTCGCCGATCAGCGCGAATTCAAATCTGCCCCCTTGCATTTCCGTTCCCGCCTGGCTGGCGGTGCTGTCAGATAGGAAGAGCACAGCGAGAACAAAGGCGCGTACCGTTTGATTCATGTTCGTTCTCCGATGCAGCCGCAAACTGGGATGCCTTTCGTGCCGCCTAACGCTCAGCATCAGCTGCGGCGCGAAGCGCCGTCAGCTGCATGCTGTTGCTAGGCAGCACTGCGATTTCTTGATTGTTCAAGGTGTAAACACTTGAATGGTCAATGTACGAATGGACGCCTCCGCTTTGCCACCCGGCGTTCGCATATCAAAGTCGACCGAAATGGTGTGTGGTCCTGGAGTGAGATCGCTCTTCAGTGACGACACCGTGGTGAGATGCGCCACCGGTCTGTTGATTCCGCCATCGATCTCAAATCCTGTGACTGGGAATGGGGCGCCATCCGCTTTGACATGCAGTCTTACGGCGTTCCCGGAAGTCACGTTGAAAAACTGGCTGGAGACCTCAACCCTCACCGTGCAACTCTGCTCTCCACACTGAATCGTCGTCGGAGCGAATGCTTGCACTGGCGCGTCGGCGATCGCGACGGAAGTGGTGTCCTGTCGCATGTGGGTCTTCGAAAGAGTACGCTCAAGAGCGGTGACGGCTTCTTGAGCGACGACTTCCGTTGCCCCCTGTAAGCAAAGCACCAGCAACAACGCTTTCGAACTCAGGCTCATGCCGACCCTCTCTCTTTGGCAACACGCAATTTATTTGCTGCCTAGCTACGATTGGGTGTGAAAGTGACGTGATGTTTTACGTCATTTCCAGCCGTTTATCATCCGGCGGCACCGTAAGTCATTGACTAGGCTACCGAGAATCAGATCTAACATGCTGCGGTAGAAGCCACGGATGGCTGCGGCGAGACGCTTGCTCGAAGAAGTGCAATTCCGGATTCGTGCTCGGCACATGAGCTACCGGACCGAGAAAACCTATCTGCACTGGATCCGACGATTCATTCGCTACCACAACCGGCGCCACCCACGAGAAATGGGTGGTCGCGAAGTCGAAGATTTTCTGACTGCGCTGGCTGTCAAGAATCAGATCTCGGCATCAACTCAGAACCAGGCACTCGCGGCCATTCTTTTTCTATACCGCGATGTGCTCGACATCAAGCTGCCCTGGCTCGCGAACGTGATTCGCGCAAAGCGCCCGCAGCGCTTGCCGGTGGTCCTGACCCGCGCGGAGGTCCAGCAGGTGTTGACACGCCTGTCGGGCACGGAGTGGTTGATCGTGTCGATGCTCTATGGATCGGGGATGCGCCTGGGAGAATGCATGCAGCTGCGCATCAAGGACCTCGAACTGTCCCGCCGCGAGGTTTTCGTTCGTGATGCCAAAGGCCAGAAGGACAGGATCACAATACTTCCAGAGGCATTGCTGCCACACCTGCAGGCGCACCTCGCGCAAGTCCGCTTGCAATTTGAGAAAGATCGCAGCGAGAAACAGCCAGGCATCTCGGTGCCTTTCGTGCTGCGTCGCAAGTACCCGAATGCCGCGACGTCCTGGGCGTGGTACTGGGTATTTCCATCGCCGTCGTTCTGCCTGGATACCTACTCGCAGGAACTGGTGCGTCACCATCTTGAAGACGACCATGATCTACACGCACGTGCTCAACTGAGGTGGGCGCGGCGTGCGAAGCCCGCTCGACGCCGGATCTGTCTCACGCGAATAACGAGACGATGGCGTCCGCGAAGCGATCGGGCGCGCCGGAATCACTCCGCAAATAGAGCCCAGGCTCGACGAGTTCGAGCTCCATGACCCGGAAACTGTCGCCGCTTCGGACGAAATCCGCACGCGCGTAGAGCAGCTTCGACCCCACCGCCGCGATTGCGGCATCGCCCATCGCGCGTAGCGCGGGCTCGGGTGTAACAGGAATGATCTCGCTGCCGTATTCTTCCTGCACGCGGAAATCGCCGCGTTTCGGCACCTTCAGAACGCTGTGGCTGTAGACGCCATTGAAGTAGATCATCGAGTACTCGCCTTCTTCGACGATGCCGCGTTCGAAAGGCTGCAACATGAGTGGCCGGTTTGCGAAGTACGTTTCGATCTCCGATGCGAGTTCCGAGGTGCGCTTGCGATCGAGATGCCATGCACCCTCGGCATTGGCGCTCATGACGGGTTTGATGACCGCTTCCTCGGATCGCAGTTCGTCGAATAGCGGCAGCAAATCGCCCGCACCAAGGCGCTCGCGCCAGAACGTCGGCACGATCTCGACGCCATGGGCGGCCAGTTCGCGGAGATACGTCTTCCGCATGTTCCAGCGCGAGATCTCGCTGCCGTTCTCGAGGCGGACGCCGCTTTGCTCGATGGTTTCGAGCACGCCGAGGAACTTCTCCGCATGGTGCTGGTAGTCCCAGGTCGAGCGGATAACGACGAGTTGATAGCGTCGCCAGTCAATGCCTTTCCGGTCCCACGGAAGTGTTTCAACCTGCCAGCCGCGCGCCGCCAGGGGTTTGATCGCGAGGTCGTCGTCGATGACGAAGCCGGACGGATCGTGGAGCGTGAGGAATGCAACCCGGCGCACGATCAGGACCGCGCGGTGACGAGCGTTCCTTTCATGCAAAGCCTTCGCGAAGAACGGCCGCCGGCCGCACCAGTCCAAACTGCGCGGCAAGCTCGGCCGGATGCTCCGCATTCCAGATGACGAGGTCGGCGATCTTGCCAGGCTCGATCGTTCCGCGCTCCTTGCGCATTCCGAGCGCGCGCGCTGCATGACGCGTCACGCCGAGAAGCGCTTCTTCGGGCGTGAGCCCGAACTGCGTGCAGGCGAGATTCATGTTGAGCATGAGTGAAGCCAGCGGAGCGCTTCCCGGGTTGAGGTCGCTCGCGACCGCAATCGGCACGCGATGCACGCGGAGCAGCTCGATCGGCGGCAGTTTTGTTTCGCGCAAGTAGGAGTACGCGCCGGGCAGGAGCACGGCGACCGTCCGCGCGGCTGCCATGGCGAGCACGCCGTCCTTGTCGAGATGCTCGAGGTGATCGGCGGAGAGTGCCTTGTATTTCGCGGCGAGCGCAGCGCCCTGCTGATTGGAGAATTGCTCGGCATGCAGCTTGACCGCGAGCCCGAGTTCCTGCGCGCGCGTAAACACCCTCTCGACCTGGGCAGTCGTGAAACCGATATTGTCGCAATAGGCATCCACGGCGTCGGCGAGCCCTTCGGCCGCCGCCGCCGGCAGGATGTCCTCGCAGACACACTTAATATAGTCGTCGCTCCGGTCCTTGAACTCGGGCGGAACGGCGTGGGCCGCGAGAAGCGTCGTGCGGACCGTGAGTGACAGCCGCTTGCCGAGCGTGCGCGCGACCCGGAGCATCTTCAGCTCGTTGTCGCGGTCGAGACCGTAGCCCGACTTGATCTCGATCGCCGTCACGCCCTCGGCAACGAGCTTGGCGGCGCGACCCATGGCGAGCGTCAGCAGGTCGCTCTCGCTTGCGGCGCGGGTCGCCGTCACGGTGGACGCGATGCCGCCGCCTGCGCGGGCAATTTCCTCGTAGCTCACGCCCTGGAGCCGCTGCTCGAACTCGCGAAAGCGCGATCCAGCCCAGACGAGGTGCGTATGACAGTCGATCAGGCCGGGTGTCACGAGCGCGCCACGCGCATCGGTATGGGCGACATTCTTCGGCAGATCTGCGGGCAGTTCCTTTCTTGCGCCGACCCAGGCGATGCGCTTGCCGGCGAGCGCGATCGCGCCCTTGGGGATCAGGCCGTAGGGTCGGCCGTCGGTACAGGTTGCGACCGTTGCATTGCGGATCAGCCGGGTCCAGCCCGTCGTGTCGATAATTGCCACGGTGCAGAGCTTACCGGAAGCGCTCGCCGCCGCGTTATGCTGCGTGTCTCAGTTGCCTTCCACCGGAGCCCTCGTGCCGGATCCCGTGATCACGCGCGAATTCGTCGCCGCACTTCCAAAGACCGACCTGCATGTGCACCTGGACGGGTCGCTCCGCATTCCGACGCTGATCGAGCTCGCGCGTGCGGAACGGGTGGAACTGCCGAGCTACACGGAGGGCGGCCTGCGCGAGACCGTATATAAGGAGCGATATTCGAGCCTCGGCGACTATCTGAAGGGCTTCCAGTACACGGTCGCAGTCATGCAGACGGCGGAATCGCTCGAGCGGATCGCGTCGGAACTTGCCGAGGACAACCAGGCCGAGGGAGTGCGCTACCTTGAAGTGCGATTCGGTCCGCAGTTGCATGTCCGGCCCGGCCTCGATGCGGTGCAGGTCATTGCCGCGGTGGACCGCGGGCTCCGCCGCGCGCGGGATTCCTACAACCGCAATCCTGAAATCGTCGCGGGCCGCGAGCCGCCCTTCGAGTACGGCATCATCTGCTGCGCGCTTCGCATGTTCACTGCGGGGTTCAGCCGCTACTACGACACACTGTTCGCGGCGCACCCCTATACGCGACCCAAGGACCTCTACGCGATGGCATCGCTTGATCTCGCGCGCGCCGCCGTACTTGCGCGGGACAACCTGGGGCTCCAGGTCGTCGGCTTCGACCTCGCGGGCGAGGAATCCGGCTACCCGGCGAGTGCGCACAAGGAAGCCTTCGAGTACGCGCACAAGCACTTCCTGAAGCGCACCGTGCACGCCGGCGAGGCCTATGGGCCGGAATCGATTTTCCAGGCGATCACGGACCTGCACGCCGACCGCATCGGTCACGGCACCTACCTGCTGGAGGCCGGCGAAATCCGCGACCCGGAGATCGAGGATCGCGAGCGCTACGTGGAGATGCTCGGCAATTACATCGCGGACCGGCGCATCACGCTCGAGATCTGCCTGACGAGCAATCTGCAGACCAATCCGGCCATGAAGTGGCTGGACGATCACACCTTCCGGAAACTCCGAGCGGCGCGCATCTCGACGACGCTCTGCACCGACAACCGGCTGATGAGCAACACGACCGTGACGAACGAGCTGATGCTCGCCGTCAAGCACCTCGAACTCGACCGGCACGACCTCAAGTCGATCGTGATCTACGGCTTCAAGCGCAGCTTCTGGCCGGGCAGCTACCTGGGCAAGCGCCAGTATGTCCGGCAGGTCATCGATCACTACGAGGCTGTCGAGCGGAAATTCGCCCGCTGAGGGATCAGATCTCGACTTCGGTCGCGAGCACGACGACGCGCCGCGTCGGCATGCGGAAAAATTCCGCCGCCTGGGCGCTGCGCCGCTGCATGTACGCGAAGAGCCGCATTTCCATGCCGGCAATGCCGCGTCGCGCACGCGCGCGCACGAGATGCCAGCCAAGGAAGAACGTGCAGTCCTCGTCGATCCGCAGTCCGCGTCTCACGGCGCCCGCAAGCGCGACCTTGATGTCGGGCGTCTCCATGAATCCGAAGCGCGCGTGCACGAGGTGGATGCCAGGCATCAATTCCTCGGGGTAGCTTCGCGACACGAGGTCCTGGCGCGGGCTGCGCTGGATTTCAAGATGCAGGATCACGATGTTCTCGTGGCAGACGCGGTTGTGCTCGAGGTTGCGGAGCATCGCCGTCGGCACATAGCCGCGGTGGCTGACGAGGAACACGGCGGTCCCGGGAACGCGGGCGACATCCTTCAGCAGTGCCGGAAGCTCCGACATCGGTACGGCGCGGCGCTGCAGTTCGGCGCGGAGCAACGCGCGACCATCGCGCCAGGTCACGAAGACGCCGAACATGGCGGCGGCGAGCACGAGCGGCACCCAGCCGCCAGTCGGGATCTTGGTGGCATTGCCGAACACGAAGGCAAGATCGACGATGCCGAACAATCCGAACACGAGCGCGACCTTCCATAGGCTCCAGCGCCAGGCGATTGCGGCGGCGATGCCGCCGAGCACGGTCGTGATCACCATGGTTCCGTTCACCGCCGCGCCATACGCCCCCGACAGCGCACTCGAGGAACCGAAGATCAGCACGAACGTGATCACCGCAAACAACATGAAGATATTGGTCGCCGGCACGTAGATCTGGCCGCGCTCGTCAGCGGAGGTCTGGAGGATCTTGACGCGCGGCAGCAGGTCGAGCTGCACGGCCTGGCGCGTGACGGAGAATGCGCCGGAGATCGTCGCCTGTGACGCGATGATGGCAGCCGCGGTCGCGAGCCCGACGAGATAGGGCAGGCCACCCGGCGATGCGAGCGCGAAGAAGGGATTTGCGATCGTGGACGGCGCAGAAAGCATCATCGCGCCCTGGCCGAAATAGCTAAGCAGCAGCGCGGGCCAGACGACGAGAAACCACGCGAGGCGAACGGGCTTGCGGCCGAAATGGCCCATGTCGATGTAAAGCGCCTCGCCGCCGGTCAGGACGAGGAACACCGCGCCCAGGATCGTGAGCGCGACGCCGGGATGGCCGAGAAGCACGCCGAGTGCATACACGGGATTGAGCGCCATCAGGATCTCGGGGGTCTGCACGATCTGCCGCAGGCCGAGCAGGCCGATGGTTGCAAACCAGAGCACCATGATCGGCCCGAACAACCGGCCGATGCGCTCGGTGCCGCGGTGCTGGATTGCGAAGAGGGCGACGATGATCACGAGTGTCGCCGGTACGACGAAGCGCTGCATCGCGGGATCGATGATCGAGAGACCCTCGACGGCGCCGAGCACTGAAATGGCTGGCGTGATCAAGGCATCGCAGTAGAAGAACGCCGTGCCGAGCACGGCGAGCAATACCAGGGTCTTCGTCGCATTGCCCGCAGGATCGAGACGCTGCTGGACGAGCGCGACGAGTGACAGGACGCCGCCCTCGCCATCGTTGTCTGCACGCAGGATGAAGACGATGTACTTCAGCGTGATGACGATGAAGAGGCTCCAGAAAATCAGCGAGAGGACGCCGAGCATCGCAGTGGCGTCCGTAGCGCCGCCGGCGGCGGTGGTCGCCTCGCGGAGCGCGTAGAGCGGACTCGTCCCGATGTCGCCGTAAACGACACCGATTGCGCCCAGCGTGGCGCCCGACAGTGCTCGAGGTTGGGTCATGCGCCGGCGATTTTAGCTCTTGCTGCGGCCGGCCCGCACGCTTGCGTCGGCGCGGATCCGTTCCTGGAACAGCCCGAGTTCTTTTTCCAGGTTCGTGTTCATGTCGGCCTCCGCTTGCGACATGCCGTTCCTGGCGTTGCTGAAGCCCGGTGCGCGAAACAGTAGTTTCCACGCGGTCACCTCGAACACCGCGGTCTCCACGAAGATCTGCACGTCATCCTTGTTGCCTGTGAGGGCCTGGACGCCGGCGATCGTCCAGTAGTTTGGCGACGAAGTATCCTCCGCCGGGATCGTGACCTGGTCGTAGGAGACGAGGGCCATGACGTCGAGTTCATAGAGGCGCGAAACCTTTTCGAGTGCGCCAAAGCCGCGATCGGCTGGCATGAAGGCCTCCGGGATGACGGCGATCTCCTCGATGAAGTCGCGACCGGAGAGTACGGTCTTGACGTCAACCAGCATTTTCATCCGTTCCGTTGCCGACAATCCCTGTGCCGTTACGGTGCGCGCGGGAATGAAGGCGATCCCGATTCTCAACGGCAGCGGCAGCTGCGGCGTCCGGCCTGACTGCGAGGGAGGTTTCTCGCCAGCGGGATACAGGTATTCGACCAGGCTGCTTGAGACTCCATCGCGTGTGGAGCTGCCCAGGAGGCCGGCGCAGGCGGTCAACATGAGGCCGAAAGAGATCAGGAACAGGCGCATCGCTCTCAAGGGCGATTCTCCTGTCGCCAAGCTGCGCCGGTGTCGCCGCAGCGGGGGTTGACCTCGATTATGCCTGATTCGGGGAGTGGGCCGTCGCGGCAGGGCGCGGTATCCTCGCAGCCCATGAATGCCGAAGCTGCTCCCAAAGCCGCCGGTCCGCGCATCATTCGCGCGCCGCGCGGCAACAAACTGAGTTGCGGCAGCTGGTTGACCGAGGCGCCGTACCGGATGCTCCAGAACAACCTGGACCCGGAAGTCGCGGAGCACCCCGACAAGCTTGTTGTTTACGGCGGCATCGGCAAGGCCGCGCGGAACTGGGAAGCATTCGACACGATTCTCTCGGTGCTGAGGCGTCTTAAGGACGACGAATCGCTGCTCGTGCAGTCTGGGAAACCGGTTGGCGTGTTCCGCACGCATGCGGACGCGCCGCGCGTCCTGATCGCGAACTCGAACCTCGTGCCGCACTGGGCGACCTGGGAACACTTTCACGAGCTCGACCGCAAGGGCCTCATGATGTACGGGCAGATGACTGCGGGCTCGTGGATCTATATCGGTTCGCAGGGCATCGTGCAGGGCACCTACGAGACCTTTGGCGCCTGCGCGCGCGAGCATTTCGGTGGCGATGCGCGCGGCCGCTGGATTCTCACGGCCGGCCTCGGGGGCATGGGCGGCGCGCAGCCGCTTGCCGCGACGATGGCGGGATTCTCGATGCTCGCGGTCGACTGCGACGAGTCGCGAATCGATTTTCGGCTGCGCACCGGTTACGTGGACAAGAAGGCCACGACACTGGACGAGGCGCTTGCGATGATCGACGAGGCGCGCCGCACAAAAAAGGCGCTGTCCGTCGGCATGCTCGGCAATGCGGCCGACGTCTATCCGGAGCTCGCGCGGCGACGGATCGTGCCCGACGCCGTGACAGACCAGACCTCCGCACACGATCCGCGCAACGGCTACCTGCCGCGCGGCTGGACGATGGCGCAAGCGGCCGATGTGCGCGCAAAGGATCCCTCGCGCATCGAGCGCGAAGCGCGCGCCTCGATGAAGATGCACGTGCAGGCGATGCTCGACCTGAAGTCGCAGGGCGCCGTCGTGTTCGATTACGGCAACAACATCCGCCAGGTCGCGCTCGAAGAAGGCCTCAAGAACGCCTTTGATTTTCCGGGTTTCGTGCCGGCATACATCCGGCCGCTCTTCTGCGAAGGCATCGGGCCATTCCGCTGGGTCGCGCTTTCCGGCGATCCCGAGGACATCTACCGGACCGACGCGAAGGTGAAGGAGCTGATGCCGGGCGACGCGCACCTGCATCGCTGGCTCGACATGGCGCGAGAGCGCATCCGTTTTCAGGGACTGCCCGCGCGCATCTGCTGGGTGGGCCTCAAGGATCGCGCGCGTCTCGGTCTCGCATTCAATGAAATGGTCGCAAAGGGCGAATTGTCGGCGCCGGTCGTGATCGGGCGCGACCACCTCGACTCCGGCTCGGTCGCGAGCCCGAACCGCGAGACGGAAGCGATGCAGGATGGATCGGACGCGGTTTCCGACTGGCCCTTCCTGAACGCGCTCCTGAACACTGCGAGCGGGGCCACCTGGGTGTCGATCCATCACGGTGGCGGTGTCGGCATGGGTTTCTCACAGCACGCCGGTGTCGTGATCGTCTGCGACGGCAGCACAGCCGCCGCGGCGCGCATCGCGCGCGTGCTCCGGAACGACCCGGGAACCGGCGTCATGCGACACGCCGATGCCGGCTACGAAACTGCGATCACCTGCGCGAAGGAGCAGGGGCTCGACCTGCCATCGGTGCGCTGAGATGCCTGCGCTCACGCTGAAGCCGGGGTCGATCTCCCTTGCGGAGCTTCGCCGCATCGCGCGCGGCGCCGATGCAATTTCGCTCGCGGAAGGCTGGCGCGCGCCGGTCGAGCAATCGCTCGCCGCGGTCCGTGCGCGGCTCCAGGCCGGGGAAGCGCTCTACGGCATCAACACCGGCTTCGGAAAACTCGCCAAGACGCGGATCTCTGACGACGAGCTTGCGACGCTGCAGCTCTATCTGATGCGCTCGCATGCGGCGGGCGTCGGCAGCCCGCTTGCGGATTCCACGGTGCGGCTCATCCTCGTGCTGAAGGCGGCAAGCCTCGCGCGCGGATTTTCCGGCGTGCGTGCGCTCGTGATCGAGCGCTTGCTGCAACTCGTCAACGCAGGGATTTCTCCGGTCGTGCCGGGCCAGGGCTCGGTCGGCGCCTCGGGCGACCTTGCACCGCTCGCGCATCTCTCGCTCGCCCTGATCGGCGAGGGCCGCGTGCGCATGCGTGGTGTCGAACAGGACTGCGCGGCGGCATTGAAGTCAGCCGGCATCGAACCGCTCGTGCTCGGTCCGAAGGAGGGGCTCGCGCTCCTGAATGGCACGCAGGTTTCGACGGCGCTCGCACTCGAGGCACTGTTCGCGGCCGAGGACCTGCTCGCGGGGTCGATCGTGAGCGGTGCCATGTCAGTCGACGCGGCGCTCGGAAGCCGCGTGCCCTTTGATCCGCGGATTCACAACGCCCGCGGGCAACCGGCGCAGATAGCGGTTGCCGCCGCGTTTCGCGCGGTGCTTGGCGACAGCGAGATTGGCCGCTCGCACGAGAACTGCGACCGTGTGCAGGACCCGTACTCGCTTCGTTGCCAGCCGCAGGTTGCGGGCGCCTGCCTCCAGCAGATCCAGGACGTCGCGCGCACGCTGATGCTCGAGGCGAATGGCGTTTCCGACAATCCGCTCGTCTTCGGCCGCGAAGGCGACGTCCTGTCGGGCGGCAATTTCCACGCCGAGCCCGTTGCGTTTGCCGCCGACAACCTTGCGCTCGCGATCGCGGAAATCGGCGCGCTCGCCGAGCGGCGCATCGCGATGCTGATCGACGACAGCCTGAGCCAGTTGCCGGCCTTCCTCGTGCGCCAGGGCGGCCTCAATTCCGGTTTCATGATTGCGCAGGTAACTGCCGCGGCGCTTGCGTCCGAGAACAAGTCGCTCGCACACCCGGCTTCGGTCGACAGCCTGCCGACCTCCGCAAACCAGGAGGATCACGTCAGCATGGCGACTTTCGCGGCACGGCGGCTCGGGCCGATGGCGGAGAACACCCGTGGCGTGATCGCGATCGAGTTGCTGGCGGCCGCGCAAGGCATTGATTTCCGCCGCCCGCTCACGTCGAGCGCGACTCTCGAGAAGGCTCACGCATTGCTTCGCACGAAGGTCGCGTTTTACAACCACGACCGTCTTTTCGCTCCCGACATCGCGGCGGCCAAATCGGTCATCTCGAGCGAAGACCTACTGTCGCTCGTTCCGTCTGGCCTCGTACCCAGTCGCTGACAGTGGCGCGGATTACGCCTGCCGGGACCGCACTCGTTCGCTCCGCCGGAACTTTAGTCGCTCACTCGCGGGTCCCGGCTGGCTACTCCGCGCGATCGCCGCGAAGTGCTGCCGCGCCAGCGCGAACCGGGCGCCCGGGAATCTCCGAGCGAGCGAATGTCCGTTCTTCTGAGCGAGCGAGGAGCGTTCCCGGGCGCCGTAGTTCGCGCTACCTCGGCGGATGATCCGCAAGCCACCGCATTGATCGCTCGACGCGAGCCCGCCCGCTCGGGTGATCGAAGAAGATGACTTCCTCGAGGGCCGAGGGCTCCAGCTTGCGATACGTGCTGAGCCGCATCGCGACACTTGCAAACCCGTGCGGCTCCTTCGCGGCATCGAGCGCGAAAGCGTCCGCCTGGTGCTCCGCCATTCGGATCATCGAGTTCGTGGCGGGTGACAAGAGGTACAAGACGACTGCAAAGATCGCGATGGCGAGTGGCAGTCCGGCGGGATCCCCGAGTTCGCGCACGCCCCAGCGCTCGCCGTGCCGGCGTTGGAACCGGCCGTACAGGCGGTTGATAACCCAGTAGCCGATTCCGAACGCGAGCGTGAACCCGAGTGGGAGCCACAGGGCGTGGTGAAGCTTGTAGTGCCCCATCTCGTGAGCCATCACGGCGCGAATTTCCGGCAGAGAAGTGCCATTCAGGAGATTGTCGTTCAGCGCGATGCGCATCGTTCCTGCGAGACCGGAGACATTCGCGCTGATGCGTTTGGTCTGCTTCGAGGCGTCGAACCAGGACACGTCGTCTGCCGGAACGCCCGTCTCGCGCGCAAGCGCCAGGATCGATTCCCGCACCTCGCCTTCTGGCAGGCTGCGATAGTCGTTGAACAGCGGTGCGATGAAAACGGGATCGACCATGATGACGAACAGGATGAAAAGGGCCGTGGCGCCTGTCGCCCAATACACCCAGCGCTCGCCCACGCGACGGACAAGCGCGAAAATCCCCGCGATCGCAAGGCCGGTGAACACAATGTCGATAGCCTCGCCGATCGCCCATTCGCCGAGGAAGCTGCCGATCGTATGGTTCGACATGCTGTACTGGTGCTCGCGGAAATATTCCGTGTAGAGCGTCCATGGCAGCATCAGAACGGCGAGCGTGAGCAGGAACCCGATGGCGACGAAGTATGACTGCATGAACGGGCCGCGCCCGCGCGCGGCAGCCCAGTCGCGAATCCGCGCGGCAAATCGAAGGCGCAGCAGCAGCCACGCAATGAGCACCACGATCAGCGTAGAAAAAGCGGCGATCCAGTAGCCACCTTCGAAATAGGCGTCGGATTTTTCCCGATCGGCGGCCGGTACTGTCGCGATATACGCATCGGTCGCGCGCCCGACGTCGAAGTACGGTCCCCATTCGGCTTCGGGCGGCAGCGAAAGCTCCGCGGATTGACCTTCGGCCATGGTTCCTCCCCGGTTCAGCACGTTATAGTGCGGACTTTGCAGTGCAACAAGCGAGTCGATGGCAGCGTTGCCTAAAACCGGGCTGATCGGCTGGCGCGGCATGGTCGGGTCCGTGCTCGTCGAGCGCATGCGCGCGGAGAATGATTTCGCGCGGATCGAACCCGCGTTCTTTTCCACGACCAAGGCCGGCAGCGCCGCGCCGGACACGGGCGGAAAGTCCGCGCAGGTCGGCAACGCGAATGATCTCGAAGCCCTCGCGCGCTGCGACATCCTGATTTCCTGCCAGGGCGGCGACTACACCGAAGCCATTCATCCGAAACTTCGCGCCGCGGGCTGGCGCGGCCACTGGATCGACGCGTCTTCCGCGCTTCGCCTCAGGGACGAAGCGGTGATCATTCTCGATCCGGTCAATCGCCGCGTGATCGACGCGGCGCTCGCGGCGGGTCGCCGCGACTGGATCGGCGGCAACTGTACGGTCAGCCTGATGCTGATGGCCTTCGCGGGACTGTTTCGCGCCGGCCTCGTCGAATGGATGACGACGATGACTTACCAGGCGGCGTCCGGCGCGGGCGCGCGGGAAATGCGCGAGCTGCTCGTTCAGATGGGACACCTGCGGGATGCTGCGGGCGCGCTGCTCGACGATCCGGCGAGCGCGATCCTCGATATCGACCGGCGCGCGGCCGGCGCGTTTTCCAGTGGCATGCCCGTTGCGCGCCTGGGTCATCCGCTCGCCGGCAGCCTGCTGCCCTGGGTGGATCGCGATCTCGGCAACGGATACAGCCGCGAGGAACTCAAAGCGGGCGCGGAAGGCAACAAGATTCTTGGGCTGACGTCGACGCCCGTGCCGATCGACGGAATCTGCGTGCGCATCGGTGCGATGCGTTGCCACAGCCAGGCGGTGACGATCAAGTTGAAGCGCGCAATGCCGATCGCGGAGATCGAGCGCCTGCTCGAAGACGCGCATGCATGGGTGCGCATTGTCCCGAACGAGCGTGAGGCGACGCTTGCACAGCTCACGCCCGCCGCAGTGACCGGCAAGCTCGAGATCGCCGTCGGTCGCATCCGTCATCTCGTGATGGGCGAGGACTACATCACGGCGTTCACTGTCGGCGACCAGTTGCTCTGGGGCGCGGCGGAGCCGCTCCGCCGCATGTTGCAACTCCTCACCGAACGCTGAACGCTGCATGACGCTGATCGACAGCGCCCAGGCGCGGCTCGGCAGGCTCCTCGCTTACCCGGGTTTCGTGCGCTTCCTGTCGGCGCGGCTGCTGGCATCGGTCGCCGTGCAGATGCAGACGGTCGCCGTCGGCTGGCAAATTTACGCGATAACGCGCGATCCGCTCGACCTCGGCCTGATCGGCCTGTCGCAGTTCCTCCCGTTTGTGCTCCTGGTGCTCCCGGCGGGGCACTTTGCCGACCGGCACAACCGTGCGCTGATCCTGTCGCTCTGCATCGCGCTCGAGTTCCTCTGCGCGCTGCTCCTGCTCGCATTCACGCTCTCAGGCCTTGCGGTCGCCTGGCCGGTCTTCGCGGTGATGGTCATTTTCGGCACCGCGCGCGCGTTCTCGATGCCCGCCGGCCAGGCGATCATGCCGAATCTCGTGCCGCCCTCGCTCTTCTCGCGCGCGGTCGCGGTCAATTCGACTACGTGGCAGGTCTCGACCATCGCAGGGCCCGCGATCGGCGGGCTCGTCTACCTCGCAGGGCCGGATGTCGTCTACGCCACGGTCGCCATGCTGCTCGCGGCGGCGTTTATCCTGATTGCCGGTGTGCGCACGGGGAAACCGGCGCGGGCATCCGGACCGGACACCTGGCACACCTTGCTCGAAGGAATCCGCTTCGTGTGGCAGCGGAAGATCATCCTCGGCGCCGTGTCGCTCGACCTGTTTGCGGTCCTCTTCGGCGGGGCGACCGCGCTCCTGCCCGCCTACGCAAGCGACATCCTGCACGTGGGCCCGGACGGTTTCGGGTGGCTGCGCGCGGCGCCCGGTATCGGCGCTGCGGTCATCGCGCTGACTTTCGCCTGGCATCCGATCACCCGGCATGTCGGAACGAAGATGTTCGCAGGCGTCGCGATCTTCGGGCTCGCGACGGTGGTCTTCGGGCTCTCACACAATTTTCTTCTTTCGCTCGCAGCGCTCGTGGTACTCGGCGCCTCGGACATGGTGAGCGTCTACATCCGCCACATGCTGGTGCAACTCGAGACGCCGGACGCGATCCGCGGGCGGGTCAGCGCGGTCAACGCCGTCTTCATCGGTGCTTCCAATGAGCTCGGCGAATTCGAATCCGGCCTCACCGCCGCGTGGTGGGGACTGAAGCCCGCGGTCGTCGTCGGCGGTGTGGCGAGCTTCGCAATCGCCGGCCTCTGGATGCGCTGGTTCCCGGGTCTCCGGCGCATCGATCGTTTTCCGGAGCAGGTCTCGCCACCTTCTTGACCGGATCGCGCCATAGCTGTATATCCATACAGTTATGACATCGGGCCAACACAAAGGGCGTGGCGCGATTTCGAACCGCACCGGGCGCTTCGAGGCGCTCGCCGTCGAAGCGGTTGACGACGGGTGGGGCATCCTGGACGAGCCGCTGCCGCCGCTCGAAACGACCGTACTGCCCGAGCCGCCGCACTCGGTCATTACGAAAAACAACTCGCCCGACATCCCCTTCGACCAGTCGATCAACCCGTATCGCGGCTGCGAGCACGGATGTGTCTACTGCTACGCCCGCCCGAGCCACCAGTACCTGAACCTCTCGCCGGGCCTCGATTTCGAGACGAAGCTTTTCTACAAGAAGGACGCGGCGCTGCACCTGCGCGAGGAACTGAGCCGCCGCGGCTACAAGTGCAGCCCGATCAACCTGGGTGCGAATACCGATCCCTACCAGCCGATCGAGCGGCGGCTCGGCATCACGCGCTCACTGCTCGAGGTGCTCGCGGAGAGCCACCATCCGGTCACCATCGTGACCAAAGGCGCACTCATCGTGCGCGACATCGACGTGCTGAGCCGCCTCGCTGCGGAACGACTCGTGAAAGTCTTTGTCAGTGTGACTACGCTCGACGACGACTTGAAACGACGGATGGAGCCGCGTGCGGCGTCGCCGGCAGCCCGGCTGGCGGCAATCTCGAAGCTGGCGTCCGCAGGGATTCCGACGGGAGTGATGTTTGCGCCGGTCGTACCGGCCATCAACGACCACGAACTCGAGCGGATTCTGGATGCGGCGGCTGGGGCAGGAGCGAAAACAGCAGGTTATGTCCTGTTGCGCCTGCCCGGAGAGGTAAAAGACCTTTTTTATGAATGGCTGGATACCCATTACCCCGACCGGGCGCAGCGTGTACGAAGCCGGATCCGTGAACTGCGCGGTGGCCGCGACAATGATTCGCGCTTCGGCCACCGCATGCGCGGGCAGGGCCCCTGGGCCGAATTGCTGCAGCGGCGGTTCGAGACGGCCTGCCGCCGGAATGGCCTTGAAAAAGGCCGTAACGAGCCGCTCACCACTGACTTATTTCGCCCGCCAAACCGGTCGCCTGATCAGATGGACCTGTGGTGATCGCAGCGTATACTCGGATCGATCGTGGCTTGCAGGTCAAGGATCGATCGCATGATCCGTCGCAGAATCCGTTCGTTGCGTGCGGCAGGCACCGGTGCCGCCACGCTCGTTCTGTTGACCGGCTGCATGACCGCGCGGCTTGAAGAAGACCGGCAGAACACGACCAGCATCGCCTCGCACGAGGCAGTCGTGCTGCTCGCCAAACCGCATGTCGAAGGCATCACGGCCGAAGACGATTTCATGGATTGCGTCGGCGACAAGATGGCAAAGGAAACGGGCATCCAGGTGCGCCCGAACGACCACTTCGTCGATTCGATGTTCCCCTGGCTCGAGCCGTCGACCGCGCCGCAACGGGCGGAAGGCATCACGAAGCTCCTTTCGCGGGATGTGGTCGCGGCCCGCGTCGCAGAAAGCGGCGTGCGCTATCTCGTCTGGATCGACGGCGCGACACGCCAGACCGACAGTGGCGGCAGCATCACCTGCACGCTCGGTCCGGCGGGTGGCGGCTGCATCGGCTTCGGCTGGTGGGAGAAGGAATCGGATTACCAGGCGACGATCTGGGACATTGCAACTGCGCGTTCCGCGGGCTCCATAACGACCAACGTGACCGGCACGTCCGCGCTGGTCGGCGTCATCGTTCCACTGCCATTCATCGCGCGAGTGCAGGGCACGGCCTGCGACCGGCTGGCCGGCCAGCTCGGCGGCTTCCTCCGGGGCGACGATCCGTCCGTGATACCTGCGGGAACCTGACTGCGGGGGCACCCGAATCGGTGAACCAATGGCGGGGGCAGGTCTCCAAGTTTTACTGAAGTGCCCGAAGCCGGCCGCCCCCGAAAGCGGCGCCCGGCGGGGAGATTGAGGATGAAATCCAGTCGCATTCTGCGCGCCATTGCGGTCCTGGCAGCCATCAGCCTGTTGGTCGGCTGCATGACCCAGAGCTCGACCTCGCGCCCGAGTTCGGGCGGGTCCACCAGCGGTGGGGTTCGTCCGGCGGCGGATCGTCGGGCGGTGGCTCTTCGGGTGGCGGCTCCTCCGGTGGTGGTTCGTCCGGCGGCGGATCGTCGGGCGGTGGCTCTTCGGGTGGCGGCTCCTCCGGTGGTGGTTCGTCCGGCGGCGGATCGTCGGGCGGTGGCGGGTCCGCAGGTGGTGGCAGCTCCTCAGGTGGAGGCAGCTCCTCCGGCGGCGGCAGCTCATCGGGCGGCGGTGGCGGATCCGACAGTTCCGGCGGCGGCTCGACCTCCGAGTTTCCGACCGAAGGCGAAGGGGCCGGCGGCGAAGCCGCACCCATTCCGATGCCCGGTGAAGAAGGCGGCGCAGCGGGCGGTTCGTCCCAGGACGCGAACGCTGGCGGATCGGCGGGTGGCACGCCGGGCCAGGGTCCCGAGTCCGATGTGCCGGGCGGCGCCGGTGGCGCACCAGCCGGCGGTAAGCCTTGCGTGAGCACTGACGACGAGGCGACCACCGACGATGACGACGACATCAATACGACGGTCTGCGTTGATCCGCAGGTCGGCGGATTGCCTGGCAGTCTCCCAGGCAGCTTGCCGGGTGGCGCGCCTGGCGCACCGGCGGGTTCTGCCGGCGGAACCGCTGGTTCTACGGGTGGCAGTCCGGGTAGTCCGGACGCGACCCAAGGCGCGGGCGGAGCGGGAGGCTCCGCTGGACAGGCCGGTCAGCCTGGCGGAGCGGGAGGCTCCGCGGGACAGGACGGTCAACCTGGTGGAGCGGCGGGCGCTGCGGGCCAAGCCGGTCAATCGGCTGGTTCCGGTGGCGCTGATGGTACTGGCGGTGCCGCGGGCGCCGCTGGCAGTGCGGGTCAGGGCCCGGGAACCGCAGGTGCCGGAAGCCGCAGCGCCCAGATCGGCCGCCGGCTCGACGAGACCTTTGGCACTTTCGATTCTGCGGTACGCACGGCGCAGGCGGACATTGCGAAAGAACGTGCGGCTGCCGAAGAAGCGGCTGGCGCCGGTGGCGAAGCCGGCGGTGAAGGCGCGGACGGCGAGGCCGGCGAAGGAGGCGAAGGCGGTGACAGCGGCAGCGGCCCGGGCCGCGAAGGCGGACTTGAATCGACGGGCGGCGCCGGCGGCGCCGGCGGCGGTGCCGAAGGCACGGGTACCACGGAAGGCGGCGCGCCTGGAAGTGAGCAGGGCGGCTCCGGCGGGGGCGGCGTGGCCGGCAGCGGGGGCAGCGGAGCGGCCGGTCGCGGAGCGAGCGCAATTCCGGCCGACATTCCGGATGGCCAGGATGACGACATCGTCGCGCGGCAGATCCGCGAGGCGGCCATGAAGGAGACGGACCCGGAATTGCGCGAGGCGCTCTGGGAGGAATACCGTCGCTACAAGAAGGGGCGCTGAGGCGCAGCCGGCGGGTGCAAGGACATGAATCGAACGGTGGCACTGGGTCTGGTGTTTGCAGGTGCGCTGCTTGCGAGCGGTTGCGTCAAGGAGACGCGGCCCCTGCCGATCCTCCAGGCGACGCAGGCGACGACCGAGGTCCCGGCCGAGCAACTGCTCGACGTCGGCGTGCACATCCTGGATCCGGGCGTGCCGAAGGAAGTGGAGGAAGACCCGGAATTGATGGACAAGCGGCGCATCTATCCCGAGATCCGCCAGGCCGAGGCGCGCTACATCGCGATGCAGTTGCGCGACACGCTGGAAGACACCGGCCACTGGGGCACGGCGCGAGTCGTGCCGACGACCGTGCAGTCCTTCGACGTCACGGTAGATGGCCGCATTCTCGAGTCGAATGGCGCCTACCTGAAGCTCGAAGTGACGGTAACGGACGCGACCGGCCGTGTCTGGTTCGCCGAACGCGAATACGAGGGGCGCGCTGACACGCGTGCCTACAAGGACGGTTACAACAACGGCCGCGATCCGTTCGAGAACGTCTACGTTGCGATCGCGAATGATCTGCTGGCGGCGCGCAACGAGCGGCCGGCCGCAGAGCTTGCCAATATCCGGAAGGTCAGCGAGATGCGCTTCGCGGCCGACTTTGCGCCGGTGGCCTTCGGACAGTATCTCGAAAAAGCGAAGAAGTCGGGCGAGTACAAGGTGCTCCGCCTGCCGGCCGAGGATGACGTGCTCGTGCAGCGCATCAATCAGATCCGCGAGCGCGACTACGGGATGATCGACACGGTCAGCGAAAACTACGCGGCCTTCAGCGAGCGGCTCGAGGAGCCCTACACGAGCTGGCGCCGCTACACCTATGACGAGATCACCGCCGAGGAAAAGCTCAAGGCGCAGGCGCGCAACCGCATGCTGCTCGGCGCGGCGGCGGTCATTGCGGCGGTGGCCGTGCCTGACAGCTGCAGCAGCAGCGACTGCGCGCGCGTCGCGGATGCCGCGCGCTACGGCGCGATGGCCGGCGGCGTCGCGGCTGTCATCAGTGGCTATCGCAAGCGCGAGGAAGCCAAGATGCACACCGAGTCGCTCAAGGAAATCTCCGGTTCGTTCCAGAGCGAAGCGGCGCCGCTCGTCGTCGATGTCGAGGGGCGGACGCTGCGCCTGACCGGCACGGCGGAAGAGCAATACGCGGAATGGCGCCGGCTTCTGCATGACCTCTACAAGGAAGAGACCGGCCTGGTGCCGACCGAACCCCAGGCTCCCTCCGCTGAAACGACGCCGCCGGCCGCGCAATCGAGCGGCGCGGGTTGATCCCCTATGAAGGATCTGACGCCCGGGCTCGAACTCGGCGCCCGGTTTGTACTGGTTCGGCGGCTCGGCCGCGGCGGCACGGCGGAGGTCTGGCTCGCCGTTGACCGCGAGCGCGGCGAACGCGTTGCGCTCAAGATCCTGGACGAATCCGTCGCGGGCGACGCCGCCCGCATGTCGAGGCTCGCGGATGAAATCGCGCGGGCGCAGTCCCTCCCGAAAGAATTCACGGTCGCGGTCCACGGCATCGGGCAGGCGGACGGCCGCACGTTCGTCATCATGGAATTTCTCGAGACCGGCGACCTCGGCCAGCTGCGCGGCCGTTCGTTCGAAAGCTGGGCGCAGGCGGCCGACGACGTGGCCGCGGCGCTCGAGGCGCTCCATGCGCGAGGGCTGGTGCATCGCGACCTGAAGTGCGCCAATGTGATGCTCGACGGCGCAGGCCGCGCGCGCCTTGCCGACTTCGGCCTTGCCGCACTCGCGGGCAGCCGCGTCCCGGCCGGCGGTTCACCCTACAATTCGAGTCCGCAACAATTGCGGGGCGAGCCCGCCCAGGCCGCCGACGATCTCTACGCATTCGGTGCGCTCCTTTATGAACTGATCGCCGGCCATCCTCCGTATTACCCGGAAGTCACGCAGGACCGCGTATTGCACGAGCCGGTGCCGCCGCTCATGCCGCGCGGCATCGTGCCGGCCAGCGTGCGGGAGCTCGCGCTGCGCCTGCTCGCGAAATCGGCGAACGAGCGCCCGGCGAGCATGACGCAGGTGCGGGCAAAGCTTTCGGCAGCGGCGGCCGACGAAGGCGAGATCGTGCAGCCGATCGCTCATGCGCTGCCCACGGAGGCAGCCCTGCGGGGCGGTCACCGGCGCCGGTGGTTGCCGCTCGCATTTGCATCGGTAGTGATCGCGGCGGTCGCCGCCTTCATCTGGCTTCAGCCGAAACTTGCTGGCGGCAGTTCGGCACTCGAACGCGATGCGCGTGTTGAGGCGGAGCGTCAGGGTCAGGAGAAGCGCTCGCGCGATGAACAACTGGCGGAACAGGCGGCCGCCCGCGCAAAGTCCGAGGCCGCGCGTGAGAAATACGATGCTGCGTTCAAGGCGCTCGACGCGCGCGCGGCCGCGCGCTGGGCGACGGCGGTCTTCGCCAAGGCCCGCGATGCCGGGGCTGTGGCGGCGCAGCGTTACGCCGTCGGCGAATTTGCCGGCGCCGCGCAGGCGTGGGAAGCGGGCCTCGCAAGTCTCGCCGAACTCGACAGGAAATTGCCGCAGGCGCTGGCGGACGCGATACGCCGCGGGGAGCAGGCGCTCGCGGGCGCGCAGACCGCGACGGCGCGAGAGGCGTTCGGACTCGCGCTCGCGATCGAGCCGGGCCACGCGAAGGCGACCGCCGGCGTCGCGCGCGCGGACCGGCTCGACGAGGCGCTGGCTGCTATCGACGCGGCGCTCGCGGAAGAACGCGCCGGGCGCCTCGAGGCTGCGGAATCGGGATTCCGCAAGGCACTGTCGATCGATCGCGCGGTGCCTGGCGCACAGGAGGGCATTGATCGGCTCGCTGCCCTCCGCACGGGCGAATTGTTTGCTGCAACGATGTCGCGGGGTTTCGCCGACCTCGCCGCTGGCCGGAGCGATGCCGCGCGCGAGAGCTTTCGCCAGGCGCTGGCGCTCCGCCCGGGTTCGCGGGAGGCGCGCGATGCCTTGGCCGCGCTCGAACAGGGCGAGCGCTCGTCCGCGCTCCGGCTCCTCGAAGCGCGCGCCCGGACCGCCGAGGGCGATGAGCGCTGGGACGAAGCGCTTGCGGCCTGGCGCGAGGCGGCTGCGCTCGAGTCTTCCCTCGAATCGGCGCGCGAAGGCATTGCGCGCGCGGCGCCGCGCGCGGAACTCCAGAGGCGGATCGAGGCTCTGAACAGCAAGCCGGAGCAGCTCTGGGACCCCGAAGGCCGCGCCGAGGCGCGGGCCCTGCTCGCGACAGCCGCCGCCACGGGCAATCCGCGGCAGCGTCTCGCGGCAGCAGCGCGCGAGCTCGATCGCCTCGCGGCCGCCGCGCAGTCGCCGGTGCGGCTGCGGCTCGAATCCGACGGGCTCACCCAGGTCGTGATTTATCGAATCGGCCAGTACGGCGCATTCTCGACGCGCGACGTCGAGTTGCTGCCGGGGCGCTATACGGTCGTCGGAACGCGAAACGGTTATCGTGACGTCCGGCGCGAAGTCGTGTTGCCGCCGGGCGCGCCGGCCCCGTCGGTCGTCGTGAGATGCGAGGAACCGATTTGAAGGAAGTCTGGCTCGACGATCCGCTCGGCGAACGCCGGCTCTCGCCATCCGATTTGCCGCTGACCGTCGGCGGACCCGGTGCGAGCGTCGTTATTCCCGGCTGCAAACCCGGCGAACTTCGCGCGCGCGTCGCGCTCACGACGCGAGGCCTTGCGGTCGATCCGGAACCCGGCACAGGCGCCGATGCGCTCGATGGCGTGCAGATTGCGCTCGTGGACCGCGAAGGCCGGTCCACAATCGTCGTGCGTCACGGAGGCGTCGCAAACGTCACGCGACCGCCGCAGGTCGGGGGCCCGGCAGCCGACGCCGCGGGCACGCAGGACGACCGGCAGCCGATTGCGATTGTCGACTATGCGCCGCGCGCCGCCCGGGTCATTCGCGTGTCCGCTGCGCGGAACTGGACGCGCCCCGCGCTTTGGGCGGCGGCCGCATTGGTCGTACTTGTGCTCGGCTACCTCTTCACCGCGACGTCGGTCGAAGTCAGGACAAGTCCGGAAGCGGATACGGACGATGTCGACTTCGCAGGAACGGCGCTCGATTTCGGACTTGCCGGCCGCTACATGGTGCCGCCGGGCCGGTACGTGCTTGCGGTCGAGGCCGAGGGTTTTTCCAGGGCGCTGCAACCCGTCGAGGTGGGTAGCGAGGGAGGCCAGCGATTCGTAGTCGCGCTCGAACGGCTGCCGGGCCGGGTTGCATTCGATACGGGCGGAATCGCCGCGGCGCTTGCCGTCGACGGCGTGCCGGTGGGTGCCTTGCCCGGCGAGTACGAACTGCGCGCCGGCCCGCGCGAACTCGCGATCCTTGCGCCGCGTCATGCGGAGGAGCGTCTCCGCTTCGAGGTCGCCGGCGGAGGCGAACGGCAGGAATTGAAAGTTTCCCTGAAGCCCCAGTTCGCGCGGATCACGGTGACGAGCGTACCGTCCGGCGCCATCGTGTGGGCGGATGACCGCGAGCTGGGCGCGACGCCGCTCGAGACGGAGCTCGACGCGGGACGTTACACGCTCGCGATCCTGCACCCGGATTTCCGCCGCTTCGAAAGTCCGCTCACGATTCGCGCGGGCGAGCCGCTGACCGTCGGTCCGGTCGAGCTCGGCATGCCCGACGGGCGGCTGATCGTCCAGAGCCGGCCGGCCGGCGCGGATGTCAGCATCGGCGGGCGCTACCGTGGCCGCACGCCGGTCACGGTTGGCGTTGCGCCGGGTATGCCGCAGGACGTGCTGCTGACGCTCGCGGGCCACGCGCCCGTGACCCGGAGCGTGAGCGTCGAGAGTCGCGCCGAGCAGCGGCTCAGCGTCGAGTTGACGCCGGTGCTCGGCAAGGTCCGGGTGACCGGCGAGCCCGCCGACGCGGTCCTCTACGTCGACGGCGCATCGCGCGGGCCCGCAAACCAGACGCTGACACTCTCGACCGCGTCGCACATCTTCGAGATCCGCAAGGCGGGGCTGGAACCCTTCCGATCGACCGTCACGCCACGCGAAGGGCAGACGCAGGTCGTCGAATTCACCCTGCGCACGGCCGGCGAAGCCCGCATTGCCGGAATGCCGGCGACCCGTACGACATCGCTCGGACAGCCGCTGGCGCTCGTGAACGGCGGCCGGTTCACGATGGGCAGCGCACGTCGCGAACCTGGACGCCGCTCGAATGAGACCGAGCGGATGGTCGAACTGAAGCGGCCTTTTTACCTGTCGCGCTTTCAGGTGACGAACCGCGAGTTCCGGGAGTTCCGGGCCGATCACCTGTCCGGGATTTTCAAGGACGAGTCCCTCGATCTCGAGCGTCAACCGGCGACACGCGTCAGCTGGCAGGATGCCGCGGCGTTCTGCAACTGGCTGTCGGAGCGCGAGAAGCTGCCGCCGGCCTATGTGCGGAAGGGCGACCGGCTCGAGCTGGTCGAGCCTGCCACGATCGGCTACCGGTTGCCGACCGAGGCAGAATGGGAATTTGCGGCGCGTTTCGACGGCAGCCGGGCGACGCGCAAGTATCCCTGGGGCAATGACCTGCCGGTGCAGGCGCGGTCCGGCAACTGGGGCGATGCGACGGCGATCTACCTCACGCCGGTCACGATCTCGGGCTACGACGACGGCTTCCGCGTTGCGGCGCCAGTCGGGAGTTTCCCGGCCAATCCGCTCGGCATTCACGATCTCGGCGGCAACGTGCTCGAGTGGACGACCGATCGCTATTCCATCTACGTCGTCGCTCCCGATCATCTCTCGACGGATCCGATCGGTCCGCAAGCGGGCGAGAGCCACGTGATTCGCGGTGCGGGCTGGCTCACCGGCAAGGTCCCGGAACTGCGTGTCGCAGCGCGAGATTCCGGCAACTCCGGCCGGCCAGACCTCGGATTCCGGATTGCGCGCTATGCGGAGTAGATCCATGGACATGAAATTCGTGATTGGCATCGCCGCATCATTGCTCGTGATCGCGGCGATGGCGATCGAGGCGCCGAAGCCCGCGCCGCCGCCGGCAGCGGAGCCGCAGAAAGAAGGGCCGGCCGAGACGCCGCCTTCCGCGCCGGCCACCGAAGCACCACCGGCCGCGGAAGCACCGCCGGCCGAAGGGACCGACGCAGCGGCCCCGCCAGCGGTGGAAGAAGAAGAGGAAACGCTGCCTCCCTTGCCGGCCGACGCAACTCCTGCCGGACCGCCGCCTGCGCGATTCAATCCGACGGAAAAGGTCCGCGCGGACTTCCCCGTCTCGTTCCCGATCGATATCTGAGGACCCCATGAAGAAGAGTCGCTATCCGAAGGAATTCCTGTTCAGCCTGGGATCGCTGCTGGCCGCCACGATCGTGATTCATTCGATCTGGACGGCCTGGGTGCGGCCCAATGCGCAGGCCGTGCTTGCAGTCCAGGCCGAGTCGATGCGCAAGGACCCGGACTATGTTTCCGAGCGATCGATGTTCGTGATCATGAAGGACTGGGAGCAGGAGAGCTGCGTCATCCTGATGATCTGGGCGCTTGCGATCATCGGCTTCAAGAACCGCTCCACGCGGCGGCGAGCAGGACCTGCTGGACGGCGACCCGGTGCGTGTCCCGGAGGGCATGCGCATCCTGCCCGAGGACACGCGCGAGTACGTTCGGCAGCTTGAATCGCTGCCGGTCGAGCAGCAGCAGTCGCTGATCGTGCGCGCCGCCAAGGCGGCACTCGCCCGTTTCGGTGCGACCCGGAACGTCCAGGACGTTTCCGAAGCCGGCCATGCGGTCTGCGCCGCCGAGGCGGAACGGCTCGACTCGGAACTGTCGATGATCCGTTACATCGCCTGGGCGATACCGGCGATCGGATTCATCGGCACCGTGCGAGGCATCGGCGACGCGCTGGCGTCAGCCCATAAGGCAGTCACCGGCGACATCTCGGGCGTCACCGAAGGCCTGGGCGTCGCGTTCAATTCGACGCTCGTCGCGCTGCTCCTGTCGCTGCTGCTGATGTTCCTCCTGCACCAGTTGCAGCTCGCGCAGGAAAGGCTCGTGCTCGATGCCGAGACCTACCTCGACAATCGCGTGCTGCGGAACCTGCAGGTACGCTGAAATGCCGACGATCGGCATCGAAGTTGTCGACGCGGCCGTCACGGTCGTGCGTGACGGCGTGCGTGCTCGCGTCGAGCCCGGGCATCGCGCTTCTCAATCCTGCAGGCGTCGTGGTCGGAGAGGCGGCGGCGGCTGCCGCGCGGCTGCAGCCGGTGCTGGCGAGCGACCGATTCTGGTCGGACCTCTCCCAGGACTCGCTGGCCGGCCCGTCGGATCGCGCGCAGTCGCATGCTGATCTCGCTCACGCGCACCTGGCGCAGCTCTGGCGCACGACCGCGCACGCCGGCGATGCGGCGATCTTCGCGGTTCCAGGCTCCATGCGCCTGCACCAGGTCGGCCTCTTGCTGGGAATTGCCCGCGCGGCCGGAATTCCGGTGGCGGGCGTCGTGGATTCCGCGGTTGCGGCCTGTGCCGGGCTCGCGGCGCGTGCCTCGGTGCTTCACCTCGACGTGCATCTGCACCAGACGGTGCTGACCGACTTGCAGGGCGGGACTGTGCTGCGCCGCCGCCGCGTGGAGATCGCGCCGCGCGCGGGACTGAAGGCGATGTATTCCGCCTGGGCGCAGCTGGTGAGCGAGGCAATGGTGCGCCGCACGCGCTTCGACCCGCTGCACCAGGCCGCGAGCGAACAGCAGCTCTACGAGCGGCTGCCGGCCTGGCTGGGCGAGCTCACGAGCCGGGATTCCATCGACGTCGCCATCGAGACGGAGTCGGGGTCATTCGCTGCGACGCTGCGCCGCGAACAGTTCACGTTGGCCGCCGAGGCCTGGTATGCGCAGGTCGCGGAACTCGTGCAGGGCGGCCATCGGCCCGATGAGCCCGCGACGCTCGTCCTTTCGGCCCGCGCCGCGATGCTGCCGGCGTTCGCGGGGCGACTTGCGTCGCTTTCCGGCCTCGAATTGCAGTCCGTGCCCGACACGGCGGCGGCGGAAGCGGCGGCCATGCGCGCAGACGAGGTCGGCCCCGGCGAACCGCCCGCGCTCGTGACGGCGCTCGCGCGAAGCCACGCCGTCGCAGGGGGCGAGCGCCGACGCGAACCCGGCAGTTCGGCGACGCACATCGTCCATGAAGGCCGTGCGTACGCAATCGACGGACAGCCGCTCGTGATCGGACTGGGGCCGGGTGACGGGCGCCGCATCGCGATCGGCGGCGCCGGTGATGGCATCTCGCGGGCGCACTGCACGCTCACGCGCCGCGCGGGCCGCGCGGTCGTCCATGACCACAGCCGCTTCGGGACCTACGTGAACGGCGAGCGCGTGGAGGGCGAGGCGGGGCTCGGCCCCGGCGACAGGCTCCGCGTCGGCACGCCGGGTGTCGTATTCGAACTGGTGGCGGTCAGCTGATGGCCAGACGCCAGACACTCACGTTCAGCATGTCCTTCCTGGACGTGATCTCCTGCGGCTTTGGCGCGGTCGTGCTCTTCTACACGATCATCAGCGCGCAGGCCGGCATACACCGGATCAAGGAGAGCGAGGACCTTTCCGCCGAATCCCGCAAGCTCGAGCAGGAGGTGCTCGACGGCTACAAGCACCTCGCGGAACTCAGGAACGCCCTCGATTCCACCGACGACCGGAAGGCGCGCACCGCAGGGCTGTCGCTCGAGCTCCAGGAAAAGCTCCGCATGACGCAGGAGGAACTCTCGCGCTATGAGCACGACACGCTCGCGCGCCGCGAGAGCCTCGAACGCCTGAAGGCGGACCTGAAGTCGCTCGACGAAAGCACCCGACGCCTGAAGGAGGCCGCTCCGCCGGAGGCGGGCGAATCGAAAATACCGATCATCGACAAGCAGCAACTGGTGACGCTGCGCATCGACGGCAAGCGCGTGCTCGTGCTCGTGGATTCTTCGGCGAGCATGCTGGACGAGACCCTTGTCAACATCATTCGCCTCCGCAACATGGCCCCGGAGCGGCGCATCGCTTCGAGCAAGTGGCAGCAGGCGGTCAATACGGTGGAATGGGTTGCCTCGCGACTGCCGGACACGACCCAGTTCCAGATCTATGCATTCGATACCGCGCCCCGCCCGCTGGTCGAGGGGAGCGCGGGCCGCTGGCTCAGCGTGAAGGACGCCGGGCAGATCGAACTTGCCTTGCAGTCGCTGCGCAAGACGGCGCCGACCGGCGGATCGAGCCTGCAGAATGCGTTTGCGGTCATCAAGACCCTCGACCCCGCGCCGGACAACGTGATCCTGGTGACCGACGGGCTCCCGACCCAGGGCGACAAGCCTCCCCTGATGCGCACGCTCGTGACGATGGAGCAGCGCGAGGACCTGATGCAGGAAGCGGTCAAGTCGCTGCCGCCGTCGCCGCCTCCGATCAGCATCGTGCTGCTGCCGATGGAAGGCGACCCTTCCGCGCCCATCTATTTCTGGCGCCTGGCGCGCACGACCGGCGGCGGCTTCCTGAGCCCGGCGAAGGACTGGCCGTGAAGCGCCGCACGCGACGCGATACCGAGACCTTCAGCATGTCGTTCCTCGACTGCATCTGCTGCGGGTTTGGCGCAATCATCCTCTTGCTGGTGCTGAATGAGGTCGGCCAGCCGATCCAGCTCGAACAGGCGAAGGTGGACCTCGACGCCCAGATCGTGAAGATGAAGAAGGAAATTTTCGACATCCGCGGCCTGGCGATCGTGCTCGAGCGCGAGTTGCGTGCGCAGATTGAGCAACTGACCGACGAGCAACGGCGGCTCGCGCGCCTCCAGGGCGACCTGTCCTCGGTCTCGGGCAAACACAAGGCGAGCACGGAGGAGGAAGACACGCTCAAGAAGCTTACGGAGACGCTCACGAATGCGCGACGCGCCCTGATCGACGAGACCCGGAAGTTGCAGACGAGCGGCCGGCAACAGATGTACAGCCAGCCGGTTGCCGGCGTGCCGATCGACAGCGAGTACGTCATCTTCGTCGTCGACACCTCGGGCTCGATGCAGTCGCAGAACTGGCGTTACGCGGAACAGAAGCTCGGCGAGGTGCTGAACATCTACCCGAAGCTCAAGGGCATCCAGGTGATGGATGACGAGGGCGGTTACATGTTCACGGAGTACCGCGGCAAGTGGATCCCGGACTCGCCGGCGCGGCGCAAGGTGATCCTCGGTCGCTTCCGTGGCTGGCAGGCATTCTCGAACTCGAGCCCCTCCGAAGGCATCATCGCGGCGATACGGACATTCTGGACCCGCGAGCACTCGATCAGCCTCTACATGATCGGCGACGAGTTCACCGGGCCGTCGATACAGGAAGTCGTCGACACCATAGACCGCATCAACCGTTCCGGGAAGACCGGCGAGCGCCTGGTCCGCATTCACTCGCTCGGTTTCCCGATCCCGAGCCAGTTCCCCCAGCACACGAGCATGCGATATGCGACGCTGATGCGCATACTGTCGGCGCGGAACGGCGGCGTGTTCGTCGGTCTGCCGGAAGGCGAAGCGCAGGCGCGACGGAGCAGCAGATGAGACATACGAAAATCGTCCCGGCGATTGCCGCCGCTTTCCTCGCGCTGCTTTCGGGCTGCACGTCGACCCGCCTGACGACGCAGGCGCAGCTGCCGCCGCCCTTGATCGAGAAGCTGCCGATGCGGATCGGCGTCTATTTCTCGAAGGAATTCCGCGAATACGCGCACCGGGAAACCCGCGGCGCGATTGACTACGAGATCAATCTCGGGCCCGCGCATGTGACGAATATCAACTGGTTGTTGAGCGCGATGTTCTCCGAGATCGTGCCGGTGGAGGACCCGACGCGGGTCTCCGGCATCCAGCCGCCGCTCGTTTTCGTGCTGGAGCCCAAGTTCGAAGAGTATTCGTTCCTGACGCCGAAGGACGTGGCGGGCGAGGCCTTCATCGTGACGATCCGCTACATGCTGACGCTATACGATGGCGACGGCGGACGCGTGGACTCGTTTACGTTGACGGGCTACGGGCGCGAGAAAGCGCACGCGCTCACGAGCAAGGAGCCGCTGCAGATTGCGACGCAGCGGGCGATGCGCGACGCCGGCGCCAAAGTGGCTGTCGAGCTGACCGACCAGGAAGCGGTGCGACTCCTGATCCGGAATGCGGGCGATATTACGCCGATACCGCCGCCGCCGCTGTACCCACCGACCGGCGAAGCGCCGGCGGCCAGCCCGCCGCCACGCGCATCACCGACCGTGGAACAGACGCCGGTCGGGGAATCTCCGGCCCAGGAACCGCCCGAGGCCGAGCCGCCGCCATCAGGGCCGGGCTCCTGAGCTCGACGACTTGGACGGTGCCGCATTCAGTTCTTCGTACCACTCAATCGTGAAGCTCACGTCCTCGGTCGCAACCGGCTTGCCGTTTTCGAAACGCGGGCTGTAGATCGCGCGTGACAGCGCGCGCTGCGACTGCGCGAGCTGCCACTCCGACATGTCGTTCGAAACAACTTCCATGTCGAGAAGCTCACCGGTATCGGTGATCAGGAACCGGAACTCCACCTTGCGGAGGACGTACTGGCCCGGCAGCGCTCGCGGACTGAGGGTGGCCGACACGGGCGGCCGGTAAACGACCATCCGCGGAATGATCAGTGGATTGCCGAGAACGGGATCGGTCTCGAGGATGGTGGCCGCTTCGGCATAGTACGGCAGCGCATCCACCGGCCGCGACGACGACTGATACCAGTCGCCGAGCTCGATCAATGTATCGGCCAATAACCGTTTCGGGGGATCCGACGCAGCGCGCAGCAATTCGAGCGCGGATTGCACGGCCTTGAGACCGGTGCGGTCCGGACCCACCGGCGGTACGCGCGATTCGCGATATATATTGTCAAAGAATTCAGCCGACGATTCTTCCTTCGGGCCAATCTGGCCTTCGAGTGACTGCGGATCCAGCGTGTATTGCAGGCGGTGGGTGCGGGCAATACCGACGAGGCACTGGATGGCGAGCGGGTTGAATCCTCCGCTTTCCTTGACGGCGATCTCGCGACCGCGCAGGTACATGTTTCGCGCCGCCATGAACTCGCGAACCGATTCGTAGAATGTGGCGAGCTGCAGCAGCGACGGCAAAGTGCGGTCATCGGCATAGCCGTAGTTCTGTTCTGCGACCTTGAGCGCATAGAGATACTGGCGCTCGGCTCCGGGGTAATCCTTGAGAGCCAGGTAGCTGATTGCCATCTGGTCGATCAGCGGCAACTGCGCCAGATTGAAAAGGCCCTCCGATCGCCGGCTGACGGCCAACGCGCGCTCCATGAGCTGCACGGCGAGGGGGTGTTGATCGAGCGCGGCGTAAACGGCGCTGAGCCCTGCAAGCGGAACGACCAGTCGTCGCGACGAAATGCCTTGCGTCGATTCGAGGATTTCAAGCGATTTGCCATAGCTCTCCGCGGCGGCCGTGTAGTCGCCAAGCTGGAATTGCGTCGCGCCAAGGTTGTTGTAGGCGATCGGCAGCTCGTTATCGCGCTCCGGATCGGCTTCGGACAGTTCGACCACGCGCTTCGCAAGCGGCAACGCCTCATCGAAGCGTTTGGTCGCGTAAAGGCCCCGGAACTGATCGTAGGCCTCCATGCGTGTGAGTTGCGTCGGGGCTGTCTGGGGAGCCGCAATGGCGTCGGCAGGCGCCACGACGGGAGACTCCGGAACGCTTGTCTCGGCGGCAGCCTGCTGGGCTGCGAGCAACAAAGCGGCAAGCACTGGAATCATGCTGCGACGATAGACCATCTGGCGCAGGTCGTGTTCCCCGGGATCCCGGCCGATTCACTTGCCATTGGCGTCACGCTCGAAGACCGCGATCAAGCCACCCGCGCAAACGGCGAGCAGGGGATTCGTGATTTCGGCCGTCTGGCCCGGAAGCCAGGTCTGAAGCAGTTCGATTGCGAAAACAATTGCCGCACCCAGGCTTGTGGCTGCAAGCACTGAAAGGCCGCCAAGCGCCAGGAGCCAGACCAGCGACCCATTGGTGAAGCAGCGAAGAAATACGTCGGCCAGATTGGTCGCGCGGTAATGCGTGAGCGACTCGCCGAAGGGCAGGAGCGCAAATCGGTCCTGCGCGAGCTGGAAATTGAACGGCGCGCTGCCCTCGATCACGATCAATGCCATGAGCGCGACAGCGAGCGCGAATGCTGCCCGCGGAACTGGCAGTCGCGCGAGCGGATGCGCAAGGGCGAGCGCCGCGGCCATGCCCGTGACTTCGGCGGGCTCGAGCGCCATTCCTGCGAACAACACACGACCTGCGAGCACGCAAGCCATTGCAACTGCAACGATCGCGATGGGCCGGCGCGAAGCGAGCCGCCCGCAGATCATGACGAGCACGAGCCAGGCGACGAGGTGCGGCAGCACGGCGGAGGGCCGGAGCCAGTCGCCGTCGGTGAGCGGGCTGAATGCGGAGGCCCACTTGGCGGGTTCGAAAACCGGCGCAAATGGCGCCAGCCGGTAACCGACCCACGAGACCAGCAGCGCGGCTGCAACGGGATGGCGCAGCACGCCCGCAAGCGGTGACAAATGCAGCCGGTTGCGCGTGCGCGAAATGGCGAGCGCGAGGCAGGCGCCTGCGAGCGCGCCGATCGTGTTGCAGGCGAAATCGGCGAGGCTCGTGACGCGGCGCGTTTCGTAAAGCTGGGCGAACTCGATGGCGAAGGACAAGGCGGCGGCCGAAATCACCGCGGTGACGACCGCGACCGGGCCGCTGAAGCGCGCAGAGGAGAGCCAGGCAAGGCAGGCGCCGAGCGGGAGATAGAGCAGGACGTTGGCCGCAACGTCGCTCCGCGTCGTGCCCGCGAACGACAGCCCGCGCAGGAGATCGACAGGACTCGAACCGTTTGCGGCGAAGCTGAAAGGATAGAGCGAACCGAAGACGATGAGGAACAGGATGACGGCGAGGAGCGATGCCGCAATCTTGCGATCGTAAGCCGCCACGCCCGCTTATCCGAGATCGACGGAGCGCCGCAGCGCGAGGATTTCCTCGTTGCGGAGCGGCCGGAAATGGCCCGGCGGTAGCCTGCCGAGCTGAAGTCCGCCGAGCGCAACGCGCTCGAGGCTCTTCACCTTGATGCCGACCCGGGCGAACAGCCTGCGGATCTCGCGATTCTGGCCCTCGCGCAGCGTCACCGACACCAGCGAGAGGTCGCCGCGGCGCCGGTCTTTCATGCGCTTCAGGATTCGTATTTCCTTCAGGCGGGCGCGTTTCGCACCGCCCTGCGGCGAGCCGGTGTCGGCCAGGAACATCCCCTGCGCGAGCTGCGCGAGCGAACCGCTCGAGAGTTCGCCCTGTACCGCGACGCGATACTCTTTCGCGATGCCGCGGCTCGGGTGCGCGAGACGGTGGGCGAGCTCGCCGTCATTGGTGAGGAGCACGAGGCCGGTCGAGTCGGCATCGAGACGGCCGACGGGATACACGCGATCGCCGGCGGGCACGGCGGCGCGCACCATGTCCACGACATTCGGCCGCCCGCCCGGGTCCCGGGCGGTCGAGATCACGCCCCGCGGCTTGTTGAGCATGAAATACAACCGGTCGCGCGCGTGAACGCCCTGGCGACGCCGCGTATCGATCACGGCGCCGTCGAATTCGATCAGGTCATTCGCAGGGTCGACGAGACAGGGGAGCGCCAGCACGCGCCGGCCGTTCACCCGCACGCGCCCGGCGCGAATCGCGAACTCCGAGTCGCGACGCGACAGGACGCCCGCATCCGCCAGCACCTTCTGCAGGCGTTCGCCACCCTCCGTCGGTACGGCGACCGGCTTCCTGTCGCGAAATCGCGGATCGTGCATGGTCTTGTTCCCGATGATAGAGAACAAGCGGCGGACTCACACGAGCGCGGGCAGTCGCCCGCCCAGGGCGCGCCGCGGGGCCGCGCCGGGGACTCAGCCGACCTTGGCGCCCGGTTTCAGCACCCAGACCTTGCACCAGCCGGCGGCGGCGACGTCCTTGCCCGGAAAGATATTGCAGGGACCGGTTGCGGCCCCGGCCTTGCCGGTGAATTGCATGCAGTTGCCGCAGTTCTGCCCCGGCTTGAAGTTCGGGTTCGCTGCCGCATCCACTTTCTTGGCGTCGGCCACATAGCCGAGCGATTTCGCGGTCGCGTCGCTTTCGGACAGCGCCTCGGCGGCGGCATTGCGTGCAAGGAGCGAGGCCGCGGGCACGGCGGCGATGCCGGCAAGCGCGCTTTGGAGCAACCGCCTGCGGGACAACTTTTCGTCGATCATGGGAAGCTCCTGGATGAATGGCCGGTCAGGCCGCTGGTTGCTTCGCAATTGTCGCAATTCCGTTTCAATGCTGCATCGAATGAGAACTATTCTTGACTCGCGACGGCGGCCAGCATTCGATTTGTTAGACTCGCGCCGGGCCTGTAGCTCAGTGGTTAGAGCAGGGGACTCATCTTTCTTGAAAGGTGCCCCGGTTGCGAAAGCTTCCGGGTGGACGGGACGAATTCAGGGAAACCTTCCAGCGCGAGTGCGGCTGATGGCAATCCTGAGCCGAGCCGGCGGTGCACCGCCGGAAGGTGCAGAGACTACCTGAGGGCTTTCAGTGCCCTTGATGACAGGCAGGAGCGTCCCGCACCCTCACGGCCGGCAGGCCGCGGGTGAAGAGATAGTCCGCGCCCGCCGGAAACGGCGGGACCACGCGAATCCCTTGGTCCTGGGTTCGAATCCCAGCGGGCCCAGCATTTTCCGGATGGCCCGGCTTCGTTTCGGCCGGACACAAGGCAACTTTGCCGCTGAACATGCCGAACGGGACTTCATAGCGTCCGGACGGCCGGAATCATCGGCCAGGGCTCGCCGGCCGCTCCCTTGGGCCGAACTTGAGGCCGGTGATGCGGCCTGCCTGTTGCCACCCGCTACGCCGATTGCGATAGACTCAGTTTTGACGGAACAGGGCTGTACGACCTATCCGGACAAGCCATTGATTGTTCGACGGTCTTGCGATTCAAGAAACAAGAGTCCTATTGGGGGGGTTCCATGATTACGGCCAAGATTTGTACGCCGATTGCGCACTTGTCGGCGACGCGCCTCGTGGCGATCGCGCTATTTGTCGTGGGCGCAATTTCGACCGGCTCGGCACGCGCTCAGGGCGCGCCGCAGGGGCGACTGCCAACAATGATGAGTCCGGCGCGCTCGAAGAAGTGGTGGTTACCGGCACTCGCCGTACCGATCGCAGCGTAACCGATTCTGCCTCGCCGATCGATATCATCAGCGGGGCCGATATCAACTCGCAGCCTACGGCCAACATGCTCGACACCGTGAGGAACCTCGTACCGTCGTTCTACGTCGGTCAGAACACGATTTCCGATGCCTCGACGTTCGTGCGTGCGCCTTCGCTGCGCGGCCTGCCGTCTGACCAGGTCCTGGTCTTGCTCAACGGCAAGCGATTCAATCGATCGGCGCTGGTCCAGGTTTACAACGGCGGTGACACGGGCCTGTCGTTCGGGTCCCACGGGTCGGATCTCGCGTCGATACCCTCGATCGCCATCAAGAAACTCGAGGTGTTGCGCGATGGCGCGACGGCGCAGTACGGGTCGGACGCCATCGCCGGCGTGCTGAATTATGGATTGCGTGACGACACCGGATTCGAGGTGGTCGCACGTTATGGCCAGTACCAGGAGGATAGCGACGGCGAGAGCCAGCAGATCGCCGCCAACTTTGGCTTTGCGCTCGGCGATCGCGGCTTCGTCAACCTGTCGGCTGAGTACGTCGATGATGGCGAGACAAGCCGCGGCGTCACCCGGCCGACCGCCGTAGCCTTCGCGGACGAGAATCCGGACCTGGCGGACACGTTGCCGCATTACCCGCTGCCGGCGCAGATCTGGGGCAACTCGCCAATGCACGGTTACAAAGTGCTGCTCAATTCGGATCTGGGTGTCACCGAAAACAGCAGTCTCTACCTGTTCGCCAACTATGCGGATACCCACGCGGATCAGAGCTTCAACTTCCGCTCCTCGCTCGTGGGCACTCGGCCATTTGTGGACGAAGCCGGCACCATCAGCAACCTCGGCGGACGTGAATTCTTCCAGCATCCCTTCTATTTCCCGTGCCCGGCGGGCAACGCCACCTGCCCGGCGGGCGGATACGTCCAGGATCCCAACAATGCATTCTTGCTGTCGTCGATCTATCCCGGCGGCTTCACGCCGCGTTTCGTCGGCGATACGGAAGAGATCTATGCCGCGCTGGGCTACAAGGGAGAGGCGAGCTCATGGCCTGCGCTATGACTTTTCGGTAGCGGGCAGCCGCAACACCCTTGCCCTGTCGATGTACGACTCGATCAGCCCGTCTTTCGGCCAGGACTCGCAGACGAGCTTCGAATTCGGCGACCTGATCCAGGAGGAATTCGTTGCGAATGTCGACCTTTCCTACGAAATAGACGCCGGACTCGCGAGCCCGCTGACCCTCGCGGGCGGCGTCGAGTATCGCGAGGAGACCTACGAGGCGACCGAAGGCGACCCGCAGTCCTACGGCGCCGGGCCCTTCGCCATAGCAAACCCGCTCTTTGTCGAGACGGCGCCGGGTTCGGGCGTGTTTACCGCTACCGGAACGTTTACGGAGGTGGAAGCGCCGTCGGCGAGCGGCTACGGCGGCACCGCCCCGACCTACGCAGGCAGCACCAGCGAGGCAAGCTACGGGGTTTATGCCGGCCTCGAAGCCGATCTCACGAGCCGGCTGAGCGGCGGCATTGCCGCGCGCTTCGAAGACTACGACAGTTTCGGCAACGAGACTGTGTACAAGCTCAACGGCATCTTCAAGGTGACCGACGCCTTCTCCGTTCGCGCCACCTTGGGCAGCGGCTTCCATGCGCCTTCGCCCGGCCAGAACAACGTCCAGGTGCTGACGACGAACTTCATCAACGGCGTATCGGTGCAGACGGGCACCTACCCCGTGACGAGTGCGATCGCGCAGTTCTACGGCGCGCAGGCGCTCAGGCCGGCGACGTCGGACAACTACGGCGTGGGCTTTGTATTCAATCCGACGGACAGACTTCACGCTGACGGCGGACTTGTACCGCATCGACGTGAGTGACCGGATCTTCATTTCGCAAACCTTCGAAGTGACGGCTGCGGACATCGCCGCTCTGCCGGAGCTCGCGAGCGTGGGCATTGGTGGCGACGTGCAGTATTTCACCAATTCCCTGGACACGGAGACGACCGGCCTCGACCTGGTCGGCACCTACGGAACCGACCTCGGCGCCGGCGACCTCCTTGTGACCCTCGCTTACAACTACAACGAGAACGAGGTCACGGATTTCACCCCGGCCGCGATCAGCCCCGCGCAGATCATCACTGCCGAGGAACCTGGCCCCCAATCATCGGGCCAACCTGCAGGTGGGCTGGACGATCGGCGACTGGGCGATCAATGTCGTCGAGCGCTACTACAGCGAGTGGAGTGCCGAGACCGACTACGCGGGCCAGCAGTTCGGCGCCGAGTTCACGACCGATCTCGACGTCAGCTACACGTTCATGGAGAGGTACATGCTGACGGTGGGCGGTACCAATGTGTTCGATGCCTACCCGGACAAGATCGCCCAATCGCCGACCAACTCGGTGTTCCCGATCGTGGGCGGCCTTGCCGATGGCCAGGTTTACCCGCGCATGGGCGGCCCCTTCGGGTTCAACGGCGCCTTCTGGTACATGACGCTCAGAATCAATTTTGACTGAGCCGCTGGGCCTCAAGATCGGGCGGGAAGGCTTCGGCTTTCCCGCCCGTCTCATTTCTGCAGTCTGACACTGCCGGTTCGCCTGCGAAGCGCTTCATGCGCGTAAAGTTCCGTGACCCGTGTGGCGCTCGTGCTGCTCGTGCTGGCGGCAAGCGGCACCGAGGCCGCCTCGCCGGTACCGCAAGGGGCCGAGCACGGCATGGTCGTCTCTGCGCATCGGCTCGCGAGCCAGACCGGTGTCGCAGTGCTCCGCAGGGCGGAAATGCGGTCGATGCGGCGATCGCCACGGCTTACGCGTTGGCCGTGACCTTTCCTGAAGCCGGAAATCTGGGCGGCGGCGGCTTCATGCTGATCCGCATGGCCGATGGCCGCGAAACTTTCATTGATTTTCGCGAGACGGCCCCGGCCGCTGCGACTCGTACCATGTTTCTCGACGCGAGCGGCATGCCGGTCCCGCTCCTGTCAACTCGGGGCTATCTGTCGGCCGGCATTCCCGGCACCGTCGCAGGCCTCGAGCTCGCCCGCAAGGCGTATGGCACGCGCCCGCGAGCGAAACTGGTCGGCCCTGCGATCGAGCTTGCCGCTCGAGGTTTCGTGCTCGAGCAGGGCGATGCCGAATTTCTCGCGAGGGAGAAGGGGATTTTCGAAAGGACGCCCCGGCCAGCGCAATCTTTCTCAAGAACGGCAGGCCCTATGTCGCTGGCGAGCGGCTGGTTCAGAAGGACCTGGCGCGCATGCTGCGCATCATCGCAAGGACGGAGCAGACGGGTTCTATCGCGGAGAGCCAGCCCGCCTGATTGTCGAAGCCAGCAAGAAAGGGGCGGGCATCTTTTCCTCGGCCGACTTTGACCGCTACCGCGCCGTCGAACGCAAGCCGCTGGAATGCACTTATCGCGGGTATCGCGTGATTTCGGCGCCACCGCCGAGTTCCGGCGGTGTTGTATTGTGCGAATCGCTGAACCTCCTGTCGGGTTGGCCCGTGGATCCTGCCGGGTTTCATTCCGCGCAGTCCGTGCACTACATGACGGAGGCGCTGCGTCGCGCTTTCCGTGATCGCAACCTGGAGCTGGGCGACCCGGATTTCGTCCACGCCGACGTCGAACGGCTGATATCGCCTGCCTATGCCGATGAATTGCGGCGTGGAATCGACGCCGACAAGGCCACGCCTTCCCTGTCGTTATCGGGCCCCGGCTTCGCCATCGAGGGCAGCTCGACGACGCACGTATCCGTGGTCGATGCGGTGGGAAATGCCGTCTCACTCACCTACACGCTCAACGATTGGTTCGGCGCAAGGGTGGTGCCCGCCGGAACCGGAATTCTGCTCAATGACGAGATGGACGATTTTTCGGCGAAGGCGGGCGCGCCCAACATGTACGGGCTCGTTGAAGGCGAAAACAACGCCATTGCGCCGGGCAAGCGGCCGCTTTCTTCCATGACGCCTACGATCGTCACGCGCGATGAGAAGCTCCTGCTTGTCATCGGCTCGCCGGGCGGCAGCCACATCCCGACCGCGATCCTGCAGACGATGGTCAATTTGATCGACTATCGGATGAGCATTACCGAAGCGGTAGATGCGCCGCGCATCCATGCGCAGTGGATGCCCGACACCCTGTACTACGAACCCCATGCGTTGAGCGCCGACACACGGCGCGCGCTCGCTGCAAAGGGGCATCATCTCGAGACCATGGAATACTGGAACCATGTCGCCGCAATTCTCATCGGCGGCCCTGCGATCGGCAGGGAGCCGCACGGCCGCTATCGCCTGTACGGGGCGATAGATCCACGCTTGCCCGTGGGAAGCGTCGCGGGTTATTGAGATCAGTTCTGATCCCGCCGGTCTGGACTGATTCGGTGTGAATTTCTAAGGTCGAGTTTGTTCCGGACTGCAAAGGGCCGATTTTCGTCGGACCTTTTTTCTTGGCGTTTCACAACGACTTGGTCATGCGCACCAAAGGAACTGCAGTGCCGCCACGGTCGTCCATGATGTGTTCGCGTGGCGCATAGCCGCAGGCGCGGTAAAGGGGCTCACCTGCCAGGGTTGACATCAACTCCACGCTTCGGAACCCCTCGGATCTGGCCGCCTGCTCACAGAGGGAGAGGATCAGCCGACCGACGCCCTTGCGCGTGTGCTGCGGGTGGGTGTACATCGCGCGGACGCGCGCCGCATCCCTTGCCGGGTCGAGCAGGGCAGCGCTGCGCCCCGGCGACTGGTCTCCTCCATACAGGGTGGCGCGACGGCTCCAACCTCCGCAACCCGCGAGACCGTCCTTCACTTCCACGACAAAATACGTCGCATCATCAATGAGCTGAGTGTCCAGTCCCATGATGGTCCGGCTTGACGCGATCTGGCATTCGTTCAGGAACGGCTTTTGCAATTCAGATATGGCCGATTCCATGAGGTGCTTGAGTGCGTCGAGATCGGCGCGACTTGCAAGCCGGCAGGTCATCGTCAGATTCGTCATCGCGTGTCCTTACCGTGCGATCTCCTGTTCGGGATAACTGTAGTTTGACCCCGCTGGAAAGAGCGGGACCACCATTCCGGACCCGGTTCCGGGTCTCGCCTTCGGCGTGGCCCGAACGCAACAACCGCTCGTACTTGCGGTAAATACCGAATGCAGGGACACTCTTGGCTACAACACCGCCCGGATCACGGGGCAGAGAAAGGGGCAGGACCATGAAAAATTATCTCCGGCAGCGACCCGCATCTCTGGTGGCAGCCACCGTGGCGCTCGTCCTGGCGCAAAGCGCCGCAGCCCAGACGGAGCTGGCCGAAGTCACCGTGACGGCGCGCAAGCGCGCCGAGTCGCTGCAGGACGTGCCGTTCGCGGTCAGCGCGCGCACCCAGGACGCCTTGCGCCAGGCGGGCGCGACGAGCATCGAGGACGTATCGCGCAACATCGCCGGCCTTACCGTCCAGAACCTCGGCCCCGGACAGAGCCAGGTCGGTCTGCGCGGCATCTCGGCGGGCAAGATCGATCGCGATCTCGCGGGCATCAAGGAGCAGGTCGGCGTCTACATGGACGAGTCCGTGATCTCGCTCTCGCTCTTCACGCCGGATCTCGAGCTCTACGACCTGAACCGCGTCGAGGTGTTGCGCGGCCCGCAGGGCACCCTGTTCGGCTCCGGTTCGTTCGCAGGCACCGTGCGCTATATCAGCAACCAGCCGGATACCTCGGATGACTATGGCTCGGTCGAAGTCGGCATGAACGCCATCGACGGCGGCGACACCGGCGGCGACGTGCGAGGCATGCTCAATCTCGCGATGGGAGACGCCGCCGCACTTCGCCTCGTGGGCTACTACAACGAGATCCCGGGATACATCGAGGCGCATCGCCCCGGCGGCGTGGTCGAGGACGACGTCAATGGCGGCACGCGCTACGGCGGCCGGGCCGCACTGCGCATGGAGCTGGGCGAGAACGTGACGATCACGCCGCGCGTGGTCTATCAGTCGATCAACACCGATGGCGTCAACCGCGAAGACGTCTGGAACATGCTTGGCAATCCGTTCACGACGACCGAGCCGGCCGTCGTCATCGGTGAGCGCGAGCAGTACACGAATTTCGACGAGCATTTCTCGGACGATTTCCTGCTCGGCGATCTCACGATGGAATTCGACCTCGGCGGCGTCATGCTGACTTCGATCAGCTCGTACACGGATCGCGACATCCTGATGGCGCGCGACGCATCACAACTGACGGGCAGCATCACGTGGTTCAACTTTGAAGCCGGGGGCCCCGCCGCGGTCCGGCTGAATTCACAACTGCTCGATGCCACGGAAGTGGAGGTATTCACGCAGGAGTTGCGGCTCGCCTCCGATTATGACGGACGGTTCCAGTGGGTCATCGGTGGCTTTTACAGTGACATCACGCGCGACTATGGGCAAACCCTGCCAACACCGGGCTACGACACCCTGGTCGCCGGCGCGCCGAGTTCCACGGTTGGCGCGCCGCCGGACACGCCGTTCTTCTCGGTAATACCCTATGACTTCAAGCAGATGGCATTCTTCGCCGAGGGCACGTTCGACATCACAGAGCGATTCTCGGCGACGATCGGCGGACGCTACTACGATTTCGACGAAGACCGCACACTGTATTTTGCCGGCCACTTTGCCGACATTGTCCGTGATGCCAACGGCAATGTAGCCACGCTGCCAGGCTCGACCTCAGAGGACGGATTCCTGCCGCGCGTGCTGCTTGCGTACAACGTTTCCGACAGCGTGCAACTCAATGCACAGGCGGCGCAAGGCTTCCGGCTCGGCGGCATCAACGATCCGCTGAACATCCCGCTGTGCAGCGCGAACGATATCATTGACTTCAGCGGGCGCCCCACGTTCGATAACGAGACGCTCTGGAACTACGAGTTGGGCGCAAAGATCGGCTTCGCCGACGGTCGCGCGCAATTCAACATGGCCGTCTTCCATGCCGATATCGAGGATCTCCAGGTCCCGGCACTCGCGGGAAATTGTTCGTCGCGTATCGCCATCAACGTGCCGGAATCGCATTCGTCCGGTGTCGAGATGGAACTGACAGCGCAGCCGACGGATCGCTTCGATTTCGGAATTTCTGCGACCTACACGGAGTCCGAAGTTGACACGAGCGTCACTTCAGTGAGCGGCGCGATCCTCGCGGGCATCGAGGAGGGCAATCGCCTTCCGTCGGTGCCGGAGTTCCAGTTGGCGGCGAATGCAACTTACAGCTGGCCCTTCACGGAGTCAGTTGACGGTTTCATCACAGGTATTTATCAGCACGTCGGCAGTCGTTACACACAGATGGGCGATCAAGTGCCAGGATTCGACACGTTTGGCATCGTGATCAGCCCGCCGACGCCTGGAGTTGGATTCGGCAATCCAGTGAGCGGTGGCGCCCCGCTGACAGCGTTCACCTTCGAGCCGGAGCTGCCGGCTTACGACCTCGGCAACATCCGGTTCGGCGTGCGCGGCGACGACTGGGAAGCCGCCCTGTTCGTCAACAACGTCGGCGACGAGAACGCGAAGCTGGCGCTCGACCAGGAGCGCGGTCGTGTCGCACGTGTGGGTTACTTGGTCAACCAGCCGCGGACCTTCGGCATTTCGTTCCGCAAGGACTTCGGTGGCGAGGAACCGGCACCGGCGCCGATGGCCGCGCCCCCGCCGCCGCCCCCGCCACCACCGCCGCCGCCGCCACCCCCGCCGCCCCCGGGCGATGAGGACAAGGACGGCGTGACCGACGACAAGGATCGTTGCCCCGGAACACCCGTTGGTGTAGCCGTCGATTCGATCGGCTGTTTCAAGGAAATCACGCTGCGTGGCATGGTGTTCGAATTTGATTCTGAGGCGTTGACCGCCGAGACTCGTGGAATGCTGGACGGGCTCGTCGCAGACTTGAGGACCAGGCCGGCCGACATCGTCGCCGGCACCAAAGTCGTTGTCGAGGGCCACACCGACAGCGTCGGTTCGGATGCCTATAACCAGGCCCTGTCGCTGCGCCGTGCGGAGTCGGTACGGCAGTACCTCATTGACAAGGGTCTGAGTGCGTCAATGGTCGTCGCCACCGGCGCTGGCGAGACGAGTCCGACCGACAGCAATGAGACTGCGGAGGGCCGTCACAACAATCGGCGCGTGGTGATCAAGGCGACACGCTGAAGCCTGACCGCTGATCCTAAGGCCGGTCCCCCGCGGGACCGGCCTTTCTTATGCCCATAATCCGGTGCTTTCCGCGCTGAAACGCGTCGTTTGTCATATTTTTGCGCCGCCCGTCACGTTCGCCCGGCCCGCAGTTTGTCACTGTCTCGTGAACCATCCGCAGGCCACGGATTACATCGTTTTGTCCAACTGCCGGAACACCCAAGATTGACGCCATGATCAATGCGTTGCCGAGTCCGGCGGGAAGCAGCGGCTATGCCGACTGCCTCGAGGCCATTCGCGCCCGACTCGCCGCGCGCGAGGCAAAGCTCTACGGGATCGCCGTGCTCATCGTCTACGTGCACGAGGTCGGGCAACTGGTCACGAGCGCGGGGCACGTGAATGCCGGGCGCATGCTCGACGAACTGCGCAATCGCCTGTCCCAGGTGTCGAAGCCGGGCGATTACTTTGCCCGCCTTGGCGAACGCAAGTTCGTCTACGTGCTGTCGAACCTGCGAAACGAAGGTCATGCGATGCTGGCGGCCAACAAGATCCTGCGTGCGGGCGCTGAGCCCATTTCCACGGGTGGCCAGCAAGCGAACGTCAGGCTTTCGGTCGGCATCGCCATGTACCCGGGTCACGCGCGCCATCCCGAGCCGCTGATTCAATGCGCCGAGTTCGCGCTGCTCGAGGCCTGGAAGACCTCGCAGCCCGCGGTCGTCTACACGGCGCGCAAGGAGGACGATCTCGTCGCGGGCTGGGATCTCGAGACCCAGCTCGCGAGTGCGCTCGAGCACGGCGATCTCGTTTTGAATTACCAGCCGAAGGTTTCGCTGCCGAAGGGGGAGGTCGTCGGTGTCGAGGCGCTCATGCGCTGGAACCGCCCGGATTCGGGCAACGTGCCGCCCGAGATCTTCATCGACGTCGCCGAGATGACGGGCCAGATCGATCCGCTGACGCGATTCGCCTTTCACCGCGCGTTCCGCCAGCTTGGCGAGTGGCCGAAAAGCCTCGGGCCGATCGGCGTCGCGGTCAATGTCACGCCGTCGATCATCTGCAACCCGGAAGTCGTGGATGTGATCCGGAACGCCGCCGGCAAGGGCACTGTCGACTTCGGGCGCCTGACCGTCGAGGTCACGGAAAACGCGCTGATGGCGGATCGCGAGCGCAGCCACCGTGTGCTGACCGAACTGCGTGAACTCGGCGCGCGGATCTCGATCGACGATTTTGGCACCGGCTATTCATCGCTCGCCTATCTCAAGCAGATTCCCGCCGACGAGCTGAAGATCGACAAGTCCTTCGTGATGAATATGCTGGGCGACGAGGCTGACCGGAAAGTCGTCGAGCAGATCATCGCACTCGGGCGTTCATTCGGCCTGGATGTGGTTGCAGAGGGCGTCGAGAACGCGGAAATCGCGGGCCGGCTCACGCAGATGGGCTGCAACTTTGCCCAGGGATTCCACTTTGCGCGTCCGTTGCCGCCAAAGGAATTTCCTGCCTGGCTCCAGGAGTGGCGCCGCGCACGCAATGCCTGATCCCGCCCCGGGGCGGCGTGCGCTCAGTTGTTGTCGTAGGGATTGAACCCGCCGAACTTGTCTTTTTTGCCGGCTTTCGGTTTCGGGGCCCCGGTCTTTTCCCCGGGCTTTAGGACCTTTCTCAGAATCTGCGTGCTGACGAGCGACAGCTCGTCGGCGGCGCGGCGTGTCGTATCGCTGAGCGGTGCCGCCGTCGCCTCGGCGCTTCTTCCCGGCTTGCCGCCGGACTCGGCCGCCATGGCCTTCTTCAGGTCCGTCTCGCTGACGATGCGGAAATGGCCGGTGGCGGTGTCGCGCGCGAGGACCCCGTCTTTCCGGCCGGCGGCAAGCTTCCGGATTTCGGTCCGCGACTTGCCGCCGTCGGACTTGAGAATCTTCTCGAGCGCGGTCGTGGAGACGAGTTCGAGTTCGATGGCATCGACCCTGCCGAGCCAGACCGACCGGCCGCGCTCGTCCGGCGCTACCTTGTCGACCTTGCGGATGCGCACCGTCTTCGTGTGGTCCTTGGTCATGGAATCGTTCCCGGGCGTCGTTCGCCGGTCCACGGATAGCGGTCGATCGTGGCGGCGCAATCGCGCCAATATACATAGTCAGGGTCCGGCTTTCGCCAGTTGCCGTAGATGCTCGTCAGGACTTCGTCGGCATTGTCCGGCATCAGCCAGTGGCGGCCGTACAGCTCGAAGCTCGACAGCCCGTGCGCGGGCACTTCGTTGATGAGTTCCGTCGCCGGCTTGCGGCGGTGGTAGTACCAGCGGAAGTTTCCGCCCAGCCTTTCGAACTGGAAGAACTCGTACTTGACGGCGCGGAATTTCAACGCCCACTTCGTGATTCGCCCGTCGTTGTTGACCTGCGGCCGACGCATGGCGAAGCCATGCTCCTTGAGCTTTCTGCGGCAGCGAGGAAATGCGGCAGGTCCTCTTCCATGAATCCGAAATCCGAATCCCGGTCCCAGCGGATTGGCCCGCCGTCCCGCATGCAGCCGAGCAGCAGGCCCATGATCATCCAGTACTTGCCGGCAAAGCTCGTCTCGGCCACGACGTCGTGGAGCCTGACGAGGCCTTCCCTGCGCCGAGCATCGAGCGGTCCCCAGCGCAACCGGTTCACGAACTCATTCAGTTTGCGCACCGCGGCGATTATAGCTGGCTATACTTCGCGCCATGAATCCGGACGAATCCCAGTCCGACCGGAGCGCCGCCCGAAGCAGGCTTACGGAAGAACTGCGCTCCGCGTCGGCCTCGTTCCGCAAGAAGAAATCGCGTCACTTCCTGTCCACGAAGGACGTGATTTATTGCGCATTTTCGACACCCGGTTTCACCGTGCGTCGTGACGAGGCGCAGCGCGACGCCGCACGTCGGCTCGAGCAGTTTGGCGTGCGCGCGGAAGACATCCGCGGCAAGCGAGTGCTCGATCTGGGCTGCAACAATGGCGCAATCCTTTTCCAGCTATCGAACTACGGCCCCGCGTGCGGGCTCGGTGTCGAATTCGATCCCGAAAAAGTCGATCTCGCGCGGCGCATCGCAGCATTCGCGGGCATCGAACGGCTGGAGTTCAGGGTCGGAGACCTGGATGTGCTCGAGGCGGGGGACATCGGCGCGCCATTCGACGTCGTGTTGTGCCTCGCAATCGAAGCACACGTGCAAAGACCGGATCATCTCTATCGGCTGCTTGCCGGCGTGACACAGGGCGTGCTGCTCTTCGAAGCGAATGCCTCGACTGCGCCGGAGAGCGTTCAGGCCGAGCTTGCCAGGGCGGGATTCAGGGAGATCCGCCATCTTGGCACCTGCGACGACGACATCGTGCCGCGCAACAATCGCCGGCCGATCTTCTCGGCCCGTATCGGCTAGCCGGCCGCTTCGCGGCAATGGGTCCGGCGGCTCTTCCCGCGGTCAGCCCTGATTCTCGAGTTCAAGCAAGGCGAGCTTGACCTCACGCAGTCCCGGGCGGTCCTTGCCTCCCATGTTCTCCGCTTCCGCGACCGCCAGAAGCTGAGCGTCGAGCGCCCAGGACTCGAGGATCCGGCGTTTGTCCTCGGTCTTGAAGCGCCTGTCCGCGACCACCTCGCGAGGCGAGCGAAAGTGCTTTGCCGGGTCCTTGATGATCGTCCCGATTCCCGGCGCGCCCGTGGCGGTTTTCATGTGCACATCTTCCAACAATCCGCATGTATGCGCCTGTCGTCTCCGTCCTACGCCTTGTAGTCACCGCGGCCGACGGAAGCGGATCGGCGCGTGCGTCAGGCTGGTTCCCTGAAGATTCGAGGTGTCGTCATGCTCCACTACGCAGTCGTGTTCTTCGTTGTGGCCCTGGTCGCAGCCGTATTCGGGTTTACCGGGATTGCGGCTGGAGCGGCGGGCATCGCCAAGATCCTTTTCGTGCTCTTCCTGATCGGCGCGGTGATTACGCTCTTCATCAGCCTGGGACGACGGGCCTGACCCCGCGCCTGCGGGGCGCCATGCTAGGATTGAAGAGCGGAGGATAAAGACGATGGAAAACGTGGCAGAAACAGGCAAGCGGGGCCGCAGCACGCCCAGGAACGGCGGCGAGTCGGATACGCGCGGGACCGAGTGGCGCAATCTGGTAGCCGACGTCGAGGACCTGATCAGGAAGGTTGCGGATGTGGACGATGCGGAAGTCGCGGAAATCCGCTCCAAGGTCGAGCACACGCTCGCCAAGGCGAAGACATCTGCTACGCAGGGGATTGCCGCGATCCGCGGCCAGACGGATGAGGTCACGGAAGCGACCGACCAGTACGTCCGCGAGAATCCCTGGGCCGCGATCGGCATTGCCGCGGCGGTCGGCATCGTGATCGGGTTCATCGCCGGGCGACGCTGATCCGCCGCCCGCGAGGGGGAAAGTCCGATGCGTTCGATGCTAGCACCCCTGGTGCCCGCAGTTCTGCGGCACCTTCAGGCCTATGCCGAAGTCGCGGGCGCGGACGCGCGCGACGCAGCAGCAACCGTGGTGAGGCGCCTGCTCGCGCTCCTGCTCGCGGCCGCGGCCGCATTCATTGCCTTGCTGATGTTTTGCGTCTGGCTGCTCGCGCTGGCCTGGGACGGACCCTGGCGCCTGTGGACGGCCGCGGGCCTGGCGCTCGCTTTCGCGGCTGCCGCGGCGGGGCTCGCGATTCCTGTGCTGCGGCGCCGCCCGAAGCCTGACGAGGAATTCTTCCCGCGCGTACGGACCGAATGGGGCCGGGATCGCGAACTCATCGATCGGGCCCTGAATGGGAGTGACCATGCAGCCCAGTGATACCCTGCCTGCGGAACGCCGGCTTGCCGAGAGCCGCGCGGAGATCGAGAGCCTGCTGAGTCCGGATCCGGACGCGTTCCCGCGGAGCGAAACGATGCGCTTCCTGTTGGGCGGAAAGGGGAAGGTCGTGGCGCTCGGCGTGTTTGCGGGGCTGCTCGCGGTCAAGCCGAAGCTCGCGCTGTCGCTCGTCCGGTTCCTGCCACTCGGCGAACTCCTTCCAATCGGACGCATCCTGCAGCGCTTGCGTTAAAGGGCCTTCGTCAGCATTCCGCATCGCAAGTACCTGCTCATCCTGGGCCTGGTCTTCGCCGTCTGGTGGACGCTGCTCGCCATCCGGCCTTGGGACCGTCACGCCTGGCTCCTCGAGAACGCGCTTGTCATCGTGGTCGCCGCCGCTGCTTGTCGGCTATAGCCGCAAGCTTCTGTTCTCGCGTGTTTCTTACACGCTGATCTTCATCTTCATGTGCCTGCACCAGGTGGGCGCGCACTACACCTACGCCGAAGTCCCTTACGACGCGTGGTTCGAACGGCTGACCGGCTCGACCTTCAACAGCTCGTCGGCTGGGAACGCAACAACTTCGATCGCGTCGTGCATTTCACTTATGGCCTGCTGCTGGCCTACCCGATGCGCGAAGTCTTCCTGCGCGTCGCCAACGTGCGCGGGTTCTGGGGCTATTTCCTGCCGCTCGACCTGACGATGTCCACCTCGATGCTCTTCGAGTTGATCGAGTGGGCCGCCGCGGAGGTATTCGGCGGCGACCTCGGCCAGGCGTATCTCGGCACGCAGGGCGACGTCTGGGACGCGCACAAGGACATGGCGCTGGCCAGCCTCGGCGCGCTCTTCGCGATGCGGTCACCTACGGCGCTGAACTGGCGCTCCAGCGCGACTTCGCTCGCGAATGGGCGGAGAGCCTCCGCGTGAAGCACAAGGCGCCGTTGGGCGAAGACGAGCTTGCACGCATGATGAAAAAAGCAAAGTAGCGCGCGCCGCTCAGTTTGCGCTCAGTCGTGCGCGAAGCTCCATGCCGGCGTGCCGCAGGCCGGACAATCCGAGGATCACCGTCGGCACGACTGCCAGACAGTTGTAGATGACGGATCCTGCCAACGCGTCCGCCTGCGTCACGCCAAAGGGCGAAAGTCCGAGAACAAAGGCGAGTTGCACCGTGCCGACGTGACCCGGCGCAGCCGGGAGCGTGAGGCCGATGACGTTCCAGAGCATGGCCGAAACCGCGCCCGCGAGCGACACCGGAGCGGCCACGGCCTTCAGGCTGCAGGTCATTGCCGCGACAATCAGCGTCCACTGCAATGCCGAAAGCAGGAAGATCGGGATGAACAGCCGCGGCGACGCGATGGCGCCCAGGCCCGTGCTTGCGGCGCGCAGCAGCGTCAGCGACACTCGCGCTCAGGCGCTTCGAGACGAGCGAAAGCAGGCGTTCCGCGATTCGCAGGCAGAAATCGGTCCGGAAAAGGAACAGCACGACCGCCGCCAGGATCCCCGCGCAGAGCGTGCCGACGAAGTAGGCCGCCATCTGGATGTCCGGGGACATGCGCCCGGCCGGCACCAGTACCACGAGCACGATCACGAGAATGACCAGGAAATCGAAAATTCGCTCGATCGCGACGGAGGCGAGCAGCGCGCTTGCGAGTGTTTTCAAACGTTGCGCTGCGAGCATCGCTCGTGGGATTTCTCCGGCATGCGGAAAAATGATGTTGCCGGCGAGGCCGGCGATCACGGGCGGCAGCAGTTGCGCGGTCGTTGCCCGGGTAAAAGGATTGATCAGGTATCGCCAGCGCCAGGCCTTGGTGCCGAAATAGCACAGAATCGACAGCGAGGCCGAGACTCACATAGCCCGGGTGCGCTTTTCTCAGCGTGGCGAAGAGTGTGTCGCCAGTCGACTTTGCCGATGGCCAGGTAAAGGAACACGCTGCCGAGAAGGACGCCGAGGAAGAGTATCGTGCGGCGGCTGGGCATCACTTCGCTACCCGGCGCCGCTTTCAGGACGGGAAAACGGGCGTCAGCGTGCGAAGCGGCTCGCCGCCCGCGGCTGCACGCTTCGCGTGCTCACCCATCGTGATCGTCTCGTATCGCGTCGGACAGGATGTCGAACAGTTCGCCGACCAGGGCGAGCTTGCGATCGCGGGCGAAATTCATGCCAGGGAAAAATGCGAGTTCGGGGCAATCCTCGCCGCCCATGAAATCGAGCGGGTGCAGGAGGATCGAGGGCTGGGTACCGGTCGCCGCGCAGGCGGCGAGCGCAAAGCGGAGGTAGCTCCGGGCGGCCAGGCGCGAGAACTTGCCGAGATAGATGAGGTAGCTCAGGTGCATCGGCACCTTGAGTCCGGGCAGCGTCGTGACCGGAATCTCGAGAAGACGGCCGCCCTGCAGCTGCCACTGGAACGGGCGGACCGGTCGGAACGCGTCCTTCCAGGTGCCGAACAAGGCGCTCCGCTGCTTCTTCTCCTCGGCCGTCAGCTTGCTGGTCGAAAAGAGATACGCGCGGGCCAGCGGGTTGAGGAGGTTCGGGAACACCGTGGCGTCGAAGTCGTAGCCGCGCCGGCGGAGCGTCTCGAGCGTACTCTTGGACAGGCTGAATCCGGGCCCGCGGAATCCGCGCGGGCGGACGCCGCACACCCGCTCGATTGCGTCCTCGGCCCGGCTCAATTCCTGGTCGAGCTCCGCCGGGCTGTACAGGTGGAGCCAGGGCTCGTGCCGGAAACTATGGTTCCCGATCTCATGGCCCGCATCCGCGATTGAGCGCAGCACTGCGCGATTCTTCTCGAGCGCGGCGTCCTGGCCGACGATGAAGAAGGTGATCGTCAGCTGCCGCGCACGGAGGAATTCGAGAATGCGCGGCACGACTGCGTCGAGATACGACGGATGCGACTGCCAGCCGGCGTCGCCGTGCGTCTTCATATAGGACCACTGGTTGTCGAGGTCCAGGGAAAGGCTTGCGTAACGCATCAGCCGAGGCGCACCGGCTCGCCATTCAGCTTCAGCGAACGCTGCGCGGCGTCGAGGACCCTGACGACCCGAAGTCCGTCGTGGCCATCGCTCACCGGTTGACTGCGCGAGCGCACGCAGTCGATGAAATGCCGGCACTCGATCTGGAGCGGCTCGCCGACCTTGATGTAGGGCATCGTGATGTCGCCGAACCGGAGCCCTACGTACTCGGCAAATGTGTTGTAATCCTGGTTGACCTGCGCGCCCTTGTCGTAGACGCGCAGCTTTTCGTTCGCCTCGAGGTCATCGAACACCGCCATCTTGCGGTCGCCGACCAGCGTCAGCTTGCGGATCTTGTGGGGATCGAGCCAGCTGACATGGACGTGAGCCATCGCACGGCCGTCGAAGTTCATGCTGAGGAAGACGACGTCTTCGACGCCCTTCTGCAGGTAGCACTGCCCGCGCGCCGTCACGTCGGTAGGCGTGGCGCCGAGCAGGAACATGATGACCGAGATGTCGTGCGGCGCGAAATTCCAGAGCGCGTTCTCGTCCGCTCGCACGGTGCCGAGATTCACGCGCTGGCTGTAGATGTAGTACAGCCGGCCCAGTTCCTCGCGCGCGATCATTTCGCGTAGCCGTGTCACGACCGGGTGGTATTCGAGCAGGTGGCCGACCATCAGCACGCGCTGGTTCGCTTCTGCGAGCGCTATCAGTTCGGATGCATGCGCGATCTCGAGCGTGAATGGCTTCTCGACGTACACGTCCTTGCCGGCTTCGAGGGCCATCTTGCAGAGCGGGTAATGGCGCGGGGCGGGCGTTGCAATGACGACTGCCTGGACCTCGGGGTCCCGCAGGACGGCGTCGAAATCCCGCGTGAGGATTGCGCCCGGCAGCTGGCGAGCCACGTGATCGAGCTTCTTCTGGTCGAGGTCGCAGACGTATTTGAGGCTCGCGCCGGGCAACTGGTGGAAATTTCGCGCCAGGTTTTTGCCCCAGCCACCGACCCCGGCGACAGCAATCTGAACTGAATCCATGCGACAGATTATCCCCTTGAGTCAGAATGATATCGCATGGGGGGCCGCGGTTTTCGCGCCGCAAGCGTGACCCGGAGCACATTCTGACGTGAGCCGCCGGGGCGCGGTGAATGGCTAGACGGGCTGGTTCGTTGCCAGGAAATCCAGGATTCGCGCAACGATTCGCGTCGAGGCGGTCCCGTCGCCGAAGGCGTCGCGGATCGCGGCCGAATAATCGGGTTCTCCCCTTGCGAGCACGTCGTCCCAATGCCCGATTGCGTCGGCGATTCTCTGCGGATCCGTGCCAGCGACGAGATTGCCCCCGGCGGAGGTGGTTTCGACCCATTCCGTCTCGGTGCGAAGCGTGACACAGGGACGGCCGAGAAAGAACGCTTCCTTCTGCAGTCCACCGGAATCGGTGAGGACGATGCGGGCATTCGCGACAAGACTGATCATGTCGAGATACCCGAGTGGTTCCACCGGGCGCAGTCCTCGGCCCGCAGGCATGGCAATACCCGCGTCCTGAATGCTGTTTCTCGTGCGCGGGTGCATCGGCAACACGATGGGCCGGCCGGCGGTTCCAATCCTGTCGAGCGCGGCGAGCAGCGGTCGCAGGCGATCGCCCGGAGTGTTTTCCGCCCGGTGCAGGGTAGCGACGAGATAGCCACCCTTCTGAAGGCCGAGATGGTCGAGTACCCGGGATTTCGCGAGGGCGGCGGGAGCATAAGCGCGGATCGCGTCCAGCATGACGTCGCCGACGAGGCTGGCGCGCGTGCCGAGGCCCTCGGTCGCGAGATTGCGCATCGATTCCGGCGTCGGCGCGAACAACAATTCGGACAGGTGGTCTGCCACGATCCGGTTCGTCTCCTCCGGCATCCGGCGATTGAAGCTCCGGAGCCCGGCCTCGATGTGGGCGAGTGGCACGTGCAATTTCGCCGCGGCGAGGGTCGCTGCGAGCGTCGAGTTGGTGTCGCCATAGGTCAGGACGAGATCCGGGCGTCGCTCGATCATGGCGAGTTCGAGCTTTTCGAGCATGCGACCCGTTTGCTGGCCGTGCGAACCCGAGCCGACGCCCAGGTGCACGTCCGCTTTGGGCAGGTCGAGCTCGCTGAAGAAGACATCCGACAGCGCGGCGTCGTAATGCTGTCCGGTATGCACGACGAGGCTTTCGATTGCCGTTCCCCGGCCCCGGGCCGCTTCGATCGCGCGGCAAACCGGCGCCAGCTTGACGAACTGGGGGCGTGCGCCGACGACCTGCATCAGCCGCACGGGTATGCTCCGCTCAGGCTTCGGCGACATTGCGGCCATCGCGACGGTAACGGCGTCCGCAGGCCGTGCATGCGGCTTCGCTCTTCCCTGCATCGTCTCCGCCGAGATCGAGGCCGATGCCGCAATAGCAGATCCAGCTCCGGATGCGCGCCGGATTGCCGTAGACGACCGCGTAATCGGGTACGTCCCTCGTAACGACGCCACCTGCACCGACCACGCAATAACGCCCGAGCGTTACGCCGCAGACGATCGTCGCGTTGGCGCCGATCGACGCGCCGCGGCGAACCAGCGTCCGCCGGTATTCGTCCTTGCGCTCGATGAAGCTCCTCGGGTTGATGACGTTCGTGAAGACCATCGAGGGCCCGCAGAATACGTCGTCCTCGATGATCACTCCGGTGTAGATCGAGACGTTGTTCTGGATCTTGACGTTGTCGCCGATGGTGCACTTCGGAGAAACCACGACGTTCTGCCCGATGTTGCAGCGCGCGCCGATGCGCGAATCGCGCATGACGTGGCTGAAATGCCAGATCTTCGTGTCTGCGCCGATCTCGCAGGGCTGGTCGACTACGGCCGACTCGTGCGCGAAGTAGCCGCGCGTTTCCCGGGACTGCGTCATGCGACGTTCCGGGCGAAGCCCGCCGGTCCTTTTCTCTCCTGGTCGCCCTGCGCATCCTGGAATTCGGCCCCGAACTGGCTGAGAAATGCATTCACGCTGCGGATGACCTCGTTGTTGTTGAGGGTGTTGTTCGCGAACTGCGCCGTGTTGACGACGTAGAAATCGCCGTGACGCGTCCGCGGCGCCTGCACGAGCCTTGAATAGCCGAGCACCTGGAGCGGCTGCACCTTGATCGCCCGGTTGATGTGCACGGCCGCAATCTCCGATTCCGGAAAGTCCGGATACATGCGGCGGAAACCCTGCATGAACTCCGCCTTGAGCTCCTCGTCGGGGCGCCGGAGTATCGGGTCGTCCGACAGCACGTACTTCGGAAGATAGGTCAGGCAGAGACCCGCAGTCTCGGGAGAGTCCACGAGCGAACTCATGCCGATGATGCCCGTGAACGGAATCCGGTCATCGGCGATGTTCAGGATGTAATACGGGCAGAAGGGCTTTCGGGTGACGAGCACGAGGCAAACGACGCCAAGATACTCGATGTCGCCCTGCGCCGGAACCTGTACGAGCGCCGGGTCCGCCACGGCCCGCAGGACATTGACCGGGCCCGTGAAGATGACCTTGTCGAACGCCTCCGTCTCACTGGCTGTTGCAATCTCGATGCCGGTCGCGACCGGTCGGACGGACGAGACCTCAACGCCGGTTTTTACGACGCCGCCGGACTGCCCGATCAGTTCGAGCAGGCGGTTGAACACGCTGCGGTAGCCGCCGGACACGTAGCCGAGATGCTCCTTCTGCGCCGCCGCGTCGCGGGCCGAGAACAGGCGCTTGACGTAGGTCCAGATGAACACCGCCGAGACCCGCCGGTAATTCTCGCCGAGCTTCGCGAGCAGAAGCGGTTTCCACATCTTCTCGAATGTCGCCCGACCGGAATAGCGCACCAGGAAATCCTCGACGGTCATGTCCTCGAGACGCCGCCAGTCCTCGATTCGTGAGCAGTAGAGAATGGTCGCCGCAAGGCGGAACTTGCTCCACAATCCGAGCAGTGGAAAACGCAGGAAATCGAGCCCGCTCGAGAGCGAGTGAAACGCGCGGTCGACGTAGAAGCCGGTGCGCGTCGCGCGCCAGCAGAGCCGCCTGGCGAGGCCGATGCGGCGGATGAACTCCACGAGCGCCGTGTCCGAGGGCAGGATGACGTGATAGAAGCGGTCCCAGACGAACCCGCCGAAATCGTGCCAGGTGGCGAGCCCGCCCGGCTGTTCGGCGCGCTCGAAGACGCTGACGCGATGGCCGGAGGACGAGAGCCGCTCCGCCAGCGCGAGTCCCATGAGTCCGCCGCCGATGATGCCGATGCGCATTACCGCAGGTTGCGCTGCCACTCGATCGTGCGGCTGAGGCCGTCGTCGATGTCGACTTGGGCGCGCACGCCGAGCAGGCGCTCGCAGAGGGCGACGTCGGGAACCCGGCGCATCACGTCTTCGTATTTCCGGCTGCTGAAAGACTCATAGGGCACGAACTCGATGTTCGGCTCGCCGGGCGTTCCCGAAAGCCGCTTGATGCGGCGCGCGAGGTCCAGGATTGTGATTTCCTGCGTGCTGCCGATATTGATGATCTCGCCGTTCGCTTCCGTGCGCACCGTGGCCTGGTACAAGCCCTCCACCGCGTCGCTCACGTAGGTGAAGCTGCGCGTCTGGCTGCCATCGCCGTGAATGGGCATCGGCTTGTCGTTCAACACGCAGTCGATGAATACCGGCGGCGGCCCGCCCCACCAGCTGAGCGGCTGGTTCGGTCCATAGGAGCCGAAGAACCGGAGGATCGTGACCGGGAATCCGTAGGCGTCCTGGTAGGCGAGCGCGAGGTGTTCGTCGAAAAGCTTGGAGACCGCATAGGCCCAGCGCGGCGACTTGGAGTTGCCGATGACGCTGTCGCTGCTCTCCTCGCTGAACGGCAGATTCGGATTGCGGCCATAGACATCGGAAGTCGATGCGAGCACGAGCTTGCAGCCGACGCGACGGGCGAAGTCGAGCGCATTCTCAGAGCCGTGGTAATTGATCTTGAGCGTGTCGATCGCCTTGCCGTAGCGGGGGATCTTGAATGCCGCGAGATGGACGATGGCCGCGTATTCGCCGTCGAGGCTGGCGAGCGTGGAGGGTTCGGTGACGTCAGCCTGGACGAACCGGAGTCGCGGGTTGTCGCGATATGCGCGGATGTTGTCGAGCCTGCCCATCGACAGGTTGTCGATCCCGACGATGTCGTGCCCGGCCTCGAGCATCCGCCCGACGAGGTTGGAGCCCAGAAAGCCGGCGCATCCGGTGATGACCGTGGGCAATGTCATCGCGTCTTCCGGGACGCGCCTTGCGTCTCGGCGGCGGGCTCGGAGGTCGCATCTTCCGGCGTCGAGACGTCCTCGCGACGCCGGTCAGCTTCACGGCGCTCGCGCAGCAGGGTCGAGCCGAGATGGAACAGCTCGTCAAAATACTTCTTGTTCTGCAAGGACAGCATGGCCATCCCGATCAGCTGCATTGCAAGCATCAGCGAAAGCAGGCCGACGATGAAGGTGTGGGGGTACTGGCTGTAGGCGAGCGCGACCGCGGCGGAGATGTCGTGGGTCGTCTCCGGCATCGCATCCAGCTGGACGTAGGCATCCAGAAAATGGATGAACATCCAGACGTTGACATAGGCGGCGAACCCGAGCAGCAGCAGTCCAGGGACCAGCAGGAAGGTAAACGGCCGGAGGATGAAACCGGAGACCGTCGTGCCGAGAATCTGCCGCAGGATGCGGAGACTCGACCGTCGCCCGCCACCGAGCCGGTTCTGGCGCTGCCAGTTGAGCTCGGCCGGAATCTCCTCGACGCTGGCCCGCAACAGTCTCGCCTTGTGAATCATCTCGGGCATGACATCCATGCCGGTGCTTCGCAGGTGCAGCGACCGCAGGAAGCGCCCGTCGATGACCCGCACCATGCAGGTCATCGTGCTGATGCGCACTCCCGAAGACCTTGCGAGAAACCAGTTCGCCACGCGGCTGAAGACCATCCGCGTCCAAGGCACGTCGACGACCCGCCCGCCGCGCTTATAGGGCGAGGCAAGGACCATGCGCGCGCCGCTCTTCGTGATCTGGTCGAGCAGGAGCCCGACATGCTCCGGACCGTAGCTGAGGTCGATGTCGAGCACGATGACGTACTGCCCGCGAAACTGGGCAAAGCCGGTCTTCAGTGCCTGCCCAAGGCCGAAATTCCGCCGGTGGTGAAACACCCGTATTCCATGGAATTCGGCGGCAAGTTGATCGGCGATGTCCCCGGTCTGGTCGCGACTGCCGTCGTTGACGATGAGGATTTCGAAGCGGAAGCGGCGGTTCAGCGTCTTCAGGTAGTTGAGCAGGATGATCACGTGCTCATGCAGCACCGATGCTTCATCGAACGCGGGCAGCACGATTGAAACCAGCGGCCGGTCGCGCTTCACCGCGCTCATGACCTCGTCCACCACGAACGTTCCGGTCGTCGTGGCATCAATGCCGTCGCGCGAGGGAGGCCCGGGTGGCGGTTGGCTGGGGGACATCGGCTTATATCTTACAGACGCCGCTTCCGGCGAACATGAGAATACGGCAATTTCCGACGCCAGCCGCTGATCCGATCACGGAATCCGATCGTATCGCAATCCCGACCGAGCGATGCCGGATCGCCGGGAATTGACGTAGGTCACAGTTCCGGCGACGCGCTCCAGGCGTCAGTTTGCCTTCAGGCTTTGCGGCACCGGCGGGCCCGCATCCGCGTTGAATTTTCGATAGTCGAGCCCGAGGTATTGCAGCATCGTCGCGGCGATGTCGCTCTGCGTCACGTCCGGAAAATTCTTCGCTTCGCCGAGCGCCGGCGTGTCCGGCCCGATGATGGCGACCCAGATGTCCTGGCTGCCCTGGATCCCGAAATCATGTTCGGCCCAGTCGGCGCGGCGTGCGCCCGCGGCCGTGATCGGTCGTGACGATCAGCGTCGTATTGTCGCGATAACCGTCCATCGACTGCACGGTCTGCCAAAGTTCCGCGAGTAAACTGTCCGCGAGGTGCAGGTAGTCGAGCAGTCGATCGTAGCGGCGGGCGTGCGCCCAGTCATCCGACTGGCCGAGACCCAGCCAGAGCACGCGCGGCCTGTTCTTCTTCAGGTAGCCGACGGCGATGTGGAATGTCACGGCGTCGTTGCTGCTCTCCTCCCAGTTCTCGATCACCTGCTTGCGCAGGTTGCCGTACAGGGTCATTTCCGGCGTGCCGAGCTCGGGCGGCACGATGCCGTAGGCGCCGCTCATGAAGAACGTATTGTCCTTCTGAGAGGCGGCAGTACTTGAAACCGTCCCAGGAGCCGATCTGCGCCACTTTGGCGGACTGGAGATTCAGGGTGCGGTGCACGTAGTCGAGCACGGTCTCGTGCGGATAGCGGACGAAATCGTTGCTCTTGATTTCGGGCTGTGCCTTGCCGGTCAGGATTTCGGAGTAGCCTGGGTAGGAAAACCACTGGTCGTTCCGTACGGTCACCTTGCTGCCGAGCGCCTGGTTTCCGAGCACCATGCCGGCGGGCACGAATGTCTTCCAGAAGAACGGCATCAGCGCTTCGCGGCGTTCCTGCGCCGTCGGGCGTGCGTACCGCGCGCGGGTCACGTCGATCTCGTAGATGCCGGATTCCGCCTCCGCCGCGTCGGCAATCACCGAATCGAGTCCGCCAAAGAGCTCCTGGATGCGCACGCCGTCGAGCGTGACGAGGATGATGTTGCGGTCGTTCGGCGCGGCCGAGGCCGGGGCCAGCGCGAGGCTGCCGAGGAGCGCTGCGCAGATTGCCGGGAATCGATTCATTTGCCGCTGCCCCTGTGCCGGAATCGCAGGATCGCGATCCCGGCGAGGATAACCCGGGACTGCCGATGCGGGAAACCGGGAGGAGGGGGCTGCGGTCAGTTCACGCCGCTGATCACGAGATCGTAGAGCTTGTCAGGCCGCGCGCCGCTCCCCCAATCCACGACGTGAATGTAGATCGTGGTGGCGCCGCCGACCTGTACCTGCAGGAAAGAGTCGAGCGCGCCTCCGAGCGTGTCTTCGTCATCGTGTTCGCAAGCTGCGTCGAAGACCGGTGCCCCACATGTCGCGAGCTGGACGCCGTTGGCTCCGACGATTTCGATGACGGAATCGAGTGGGCTGCCGTTGACCTGGGCATTGATGTCGACGGTGATGGTGGAGGCAGCCGTTGTCGTGACAGCATAGAAGTCTTCGTCAGGATCGAAGACGGTGTTCGGATGGCCGCTCGGGCTGATTGACGCCGAAAACGTGCCATTGCCTAAGCTTGTGGCTGTGGCGATTGAATCATTGCGCCCTTGCGCAGTTGCATTGACGGTGATGTTCAGATTCTGTGTGTCGCTTTGAGGCGGCGCTCCCGAATCGGTTACCGTTAACGTGAAGCTCGCCGTGCCGAAAGGGCCGGCGGGTGTGCCGGAAATGACACCAGTCGATGCGGTCAGCGAGAGACCTGATGGCAACGCCCCGGCGCTGACTGAGAAGGTTCGCGCTCCTGTGCCGCCGGTGGCCTCAACGGTCTGACTGTAGGGTGAGCCAACCACGCCATCGTCAAGGACCGCTGTAGTGATACTGAGGGCTGGAGGAGGAGGAGGAGGAGGCGTGTTGTTGCCACCCCCACCCCCACCTCCACCGCAGGCGGCAATGATTGCAAGGGTTAGCGCGACCGTCGCTGCGCGCAGTAAAGATTGCAGCAGTGTTTTCACGGACCCTCGAACTGGTCGAATCTCGGATCGGTACCAATGAGCATCACGTCGTGACCCGGCGAAGTCGCGCCCGCTGTGACATTGATCGGGCCGATCGGTGCGGGCGCCAGACCAGGCATGTCGATCCGGATCGGGCCGCCGACGCTCGAACCTCCTTCAAACTGCAGGTCGATCGACTCGAACTCGATCGTATAGATGCCCGGAGGCAGCGGGATCTCAAATAACCCGAGGTCGGATGGCGTCTGGCTGCCGAAGTCGTCGCTCGCCGCATTGATCGGGTTGCCGTTGAAGTACCGGAACTTGTAGCCCGAGACATTCGAACCCGCGGTCGTGAGACTCTCGTTCACGCCCGCGGTCGCGGGATTGTCCGCACGTCGCGCGACGACATTGACGCCTTGCGCGTGCGATTCGCCATCGGAGAAGAATACGGTTCCCGAGATCGAGCCGTGAGTGGCGGCAAACCCACTCCCGCCGGCGGCCGGATACAACTTCGAAATCCACGCGATGTCATCGATGGACAGGACGGCCTGCTCATCGTGTGTCGCGATCGGAAACATTGTCGGCAGCCCGGCGCGTTCGTCGGTGCTGCAGGACCCCGACGCACAGTTCACGTTGACCTGGGAATGATCGAGGCCGGACAGATGCCCGAACTCGTGAATGAATGCGGCGTTGAACAGGGTCGCGCTGAGATCGGGAACCGGGTCATCCTGTCCGTCCTGGAACAGGCCGTTCATCAGCACGCGGCCGCCGACGATCTGGCCCGAGGCAAAGTCAAACGCGCAGATCGACGTGATTCCGATCACCGAATCCGTGTCATCGCCCAGCGCAGATAAGAATTCCAGCATTGGCGTCATAGATGATCGGATTCCGGTTGCCGCTGCCGCAGGTGCCGACCACAGCGTCGTACTCGGCCATGGTGCTTACGTCGCCGTCGGTGAATGCGCCGGTACTGGCGATGAATCCGGTGCGCGCGTAGCTGATGCTCGCCGACGCCACGTTCTGCCAGACGTCGAACATCGCATCGACCTGTGTGCGGGCCGCGCCCTCGGCGACGCTGGCGCTCAGGGGTCCGTTGTCCGTCTGGTAGCTGACTGCCGCGGCCGTGCTCCAGACGAATGGCGTGCCATCGTCGTTCACGATCAGGGGCCCGCCCGCATGGGCGCCGCTCGCCGGCAGCATCGGAAGCGCGAGCAACGCGAAGACTCTCGCCAGTTTGTATTGCACTCTACTGACTCTTAGCGAATTCACGGATGAGTGCGGTCAGTTCGCTGAGCTCGACGGGTCCATCCCGGTGCTTCGCGACCAGGCTCGCCTGCCTCGTGGAAAGCGCGATGCCCTCCTTGTCGGCCTCGGCGCGCAGGCCATCGAAGAGTTTCCGGTTGCCTGCGCCGTTGACCGCGATTTCCCGCCCCGAGCGATCCCGGACGATGCGGAAGCGACCCTGATCCGCGCCCGCAGGACTCGAAAGTCCATAGGGGCTCGAAGCGATCATCAGGAGCAGCATGTCCTGTCCTTTCAGGTAACCGGCGGCGTCGTACGTGTCGCGGATGTCGCGAAGGTACTGGCGGAAAGTGAATGTCCCCTGCGCATCGCCCTTCAGCGTTTCCTGGACGCGCAGTGTCACGACGACGGTGTCGAGATTCGTGAACTCCGGATGCTTCTCGACTCGCGCGCTCACGACCGTTCCGCGCACGATGTCGGCGGCACGGTCGGTGAGCTGGTCGAGGTTGCGCGGAATGGTGATTGCGCCGCGCTGCGCCCAGGCCGGGGCCGCCACGATGCAGGCAAGGAAAAGCAGGAGGCTGTGTCGAAGGCTACGGTGCATGGCGTCAGCTCACACTCGCAATCCCGTGCATTCGGTGATTATGTCCCGACACGGAGTGATGCCTCGATTGAGCATGCATCCGTCCCGAATCGAAGGCAAGCAACTGGGTCAGCGAAGGCTGAACTCGACGGAAACGGGCAGGTGATCGGAACCGACGCCTTTCAGGACACGGAAATCCTGGAATTTTACCGGTACTGTTGCGACGACGTGGTCGATCGGGACTCCGAACAGATGCACCGCGGGCCACGTAGGTCCCGCGCCGTGCCCCGCGCGCGCATTGTGTAGTCCGCCACTCGTCGCAAACTCGCGGTAACTGCGATTCCACATTGTCAGGTTGAGGTCGCCCGCGACAACGACGGGCCGGTCGAGGCTGCCGACGTATCGACCGAGCGCGCGAAGCTGCTCATTTCGGCGACCCACGTGAAACGCGTCTACAGGCGACGCCGGATGCGCCAGGATCAGTTCGACCTCGCCTTCCGGCGTCGCCAGCGTCGCCGCGATTGCGGGCGTGCCGGTCAGGCCGACGTCGAGGATGCGGACATTCGACAGCGGCAGTCTGCTGTAGAGCGCAAGGCCGGTGAATTCCTCATCCGGCATCCCGATGTGGTAGGGATAGGTGTCGCGGAGCGCGGTGATCTCGCGCAGCCATCGCGAATTGACCTCGACCAGCGCGACGACGTCCGGCTGTTCCTCGTCGATGAGCCGGAGGAGTCTCTATGCTGCCGATTGTGGACATAGACGTTGGAAAGGAGGAGCTCGACGGGGTTCGCGCCGCTCGCCGGCAATTCCGTCGCACCAGCGAAGTACCAGGGCACCACGGGGACGAGTGAAACGACGAAGCCGGCGGCGGCGGCGAGCGCAAAGCGCAGGTCCCGCAGGGTGCCGAGCACCGTCGCACAGGCCAGGAATGCCCGGCGAAATGAACGGGAAAATTGGAAAGGTTGTCCAGCATGAAGTGCAGTTCGGAAAACTGCGCTGCGGCGAATGCGAGGCCGAGCACCGCGACCAGAACCTGCGCGAAGCGCCGAGTGCCTCGTACTGGCTGCTTCACGATCGGCGCGTTGCTCTGTCCGCGATACAGGGCGTCGGCACCGGCAGTGAGGCGCTCAACTCCTGCTCAGGGATGATAACCGCCGGACCTCCCGAGCTTTTTTCTGCAGCATCATTTCATGTCATTAAGAATCGGGCCCCTGACCCCGGGTTTCCTTCGAGTTGCAGGCCGGCGCCGGACTCGGATTCTTCCGCAATCATCAATCGGCGGATTGCGTGTCCTGTGCCGCGTAGTAGGCGATGGTTCGCTTCAGCCCCATTTCCAGAGACGTGACCCGAAGACTTCCTAGAGTGGCTCTCATCAGACCGATGTCCGGGCAGCGGCGCTTGTGGTCATCCGGGCGTTCCGGCAGAAAACGGGCTCGAACGGCCGTCCGAGCAAGGCATGAATGAGTCTTGCCAAGTCCAAAATTGAAAGCTCGGCGTCATGACCCACGTTGTAGATGGGCTGCGTGCCTTTTTCCGCCAGAGAGACGATCCGCTCGACGGTATCCGCAACATAGCAAAAACTGCGCGTGTGCAATCCGTTCCCGATAATCTCGAACTTGGGCTCGATTCTGCACTTTCGAATGAATTCGGGGATGACCTGGCCATACTGCGTGTTGACCATCCGCTCGCCATACGTATTGAAGATGCGCGCGATCAAGTGGTCAATGCCCAGATCCCGAGCGAATAGGCGAACAATGAAGTCGCCGATCGCTTTGCTGGCCGCATAGGAATCCCGGTCGGCAGAAGCTTTCAGCTTTATGGGGTGGGATTCCGGCGTTGGAATCACATCGGGGTCTCCATAGACCTCCGAGCTGGAAGCATAGATGATCTTCTCGACCGGAGTTCCTTCGAGAGATTCCATGACTGCAAACGTGATGCGCGTATTCCAATCGAGCACCAACTTCGGACGGTCGTAAAAGTGCTGCGTGCCGTTCACTGCTGCGAAGTGATACACGAGGGTAACGGCGCGGCTGCTCAAGAGCTCTTTCAGTGCGCTCGCGGCCGTCGCATGCGTCAGATCCAGTCGCTGAAATTCGAACTCCTTGCTCCGTTCCGCGGCCTTCAGGTTTTCCATGCGGCCACGAAACAAATTGTCGACGCCAACTACGTCGTATCCGCGCCGGAGCAGCTCCTCACACAGGAAAGACCCGACGAATCCGGCTGCTCCGGTTACCAACGCGGTGGTCATACTACCGTGTCATCCCAAAGCCCAGTGACTCGTAAACGATTCCTTCGACGTTTCGCGCCTCACGCCAGACGTTCCACCCGTCGAATACATACAACGGCCGGTTGGAAAGATCCCGTACGCGTTCCAGCCACTGCTTCCGATTCACTTCACGGATCGCCCGGTGTCGGTGAGCGATGATCACGGCGTCGGTACGCTTAAAGAGCATGGGGTCCTGAAGATCGTCGGTCTGAACTTCGATGAAGTCGCTGATACTGCTGGGCAATCCCGTATAGCGATTCCTGGAGAGGTTGGTGTCGTAGAGCCTAAAGCGAAAACAGCCATGGTTCATCAGACCTTCGATGATCTGAAACGCGTGCGACATTCGAAAATCGTCTACGTCGTCCTTGAACGATAGGCCGAGGATCGAGATTGGCGCATCTTCCACGTTCTTGCCGAGTCGGGCGAGCGCGCCAACGACTTGATCGACCGTGAATTCGATCAGATAGTCGTTGGTTCGCCGTCCGTAGTACCACAAGGACTGGAAGCCGCGGTCCTTGAAAACCGGATTGAACGCGTACTCGAAGATATATGGATCCTTGCCCAGACAGTAGCCAGATACATATCCCGGCGAAGGTATCTGGTTGCGCTCGTAGTCGGTATTCACCGCACGCAAGATCTCGACGACATCCAGATTCAATGCCGATGCGGTGATCGCAACTTCATTGGCAAACGCGAATATGGTGCTGCGGAAGCTGTTATCCGTCAGTTTGCAGAACTCCGCGGCACGCGGAGACGAAACGCGAATCAACGAGCCGCCAACCTTCTCGAATACCTTCGCCACCAGCTCATACGCCGCATCGCAGTAAGCGCCGACGATTTTCGGCAGAGTTTCTTCCTCCTCCACGGCGTTGCCCTCCACGAGCCGCTCGGGTACGAAGGCGATCAGGAACTCCTTTCCGTAGGTCAGATGCAGGCTTTCCTCGAGAAACTCCCTGAGTCTGTCGATCGTGCCGATCGGCAAAGTGGTTCTGAATATCAGCGCCAACGGGCTGTCCCGTTTCATTTCAACCGCGAAAATCTGTGCGAGCAAGTGCTTGATTGATGGGACGTTCAGAGACTGGTCTTTGAGGCAGCTTTCCGAATCCGGCGCCTTGGTGCCAAGCGTGAAGAACACGGCATCCACGTCATTTAGGTGCGTCTTCCAGTCATCAGTGGGATGGAATCGTATGTTCAGATTGCCGCGAAGGTATTCCTCGAGATGCGGCTCGATGAACGGAACCTCCCCCGCCCTGAGCTGATCGAGAACCCCCTCGGCAATGTCGTAGCCAAAGACTTCGTGCCCGCCATTGGCAAATACGAGAGCCTGGGGCAGACCTATCCGCCCCAACCCTATGAACAGTAACTTCATCCTGGATTTACCTCCGCCCGCGAGCACGGCATCCGGTGCAACCGCGTTCGAAGCGCAATTGTAGCGGGCGGCCAAAACAGGTACTAGGCGAATTCGACACAAACCGTTGCTCAGGCAGGGACTAGATCACGGATCGCGTAACAACACTAGAAAAGATCCACCGCACCGGCCCATAATCACGGCCTTCGCGGCGACCCTGCAACTACGCAAGCTGCACAAGAAAAGGGTGGCACCCCGGACCATGTATCGTGTTGCGGAAGCGCAGGCGTGTTAGAGCGCAACGTCCACCGACTCAGCGACGAGACATTCGACGTTCTGATCATCGGTGGCGGCATCTATGGGGCTGCGGCCGTTTGGGAATCGGCCTCTCGCGGCTTCAAGACGGCCCTCATTGAGAAGCACGATTTCTGCAGCGGCTCATCGGCGAGAATCTACAAGATGTTGCATGGCGGCTTGCGCTACATGCAGCACGCCGATTTTCCCAGAGTAATTTCATCGAGTCGCGAACGAACTGCTTTCCTGACCATTGCGCCACATCTTGCCCAGCCCATGCCGGTCGTGATTCCGACGTATGGTCACGGAATGCGCGGCCAGGAGGTTTTGCGTGCCGCGGTCGCGGCATACTCGCTCCTCACTTTGAATCGTAATGGATCCGTGCGCGACCCCGCGCTGCACATCCCCGGGGCGCGCGGCATGTCGCGCACAGAACTCAATCAGCTTTTCCCTGAATTACCCGCTCGTGATCTCACGGGCGCGGTGTTGTTCTACGATGGGCACGTTCACAATCCCACGCGCCTTGCGCTCGCTTTCCTGCAGTCGGCAGCGAACCACGGCGCCGCCATTGCCAACTACGTCGAAGCCAACGAGCTCCTCACAACCTCCGGAAAAGTCGAGGGAGTACGAGTCGAAGATCGCTGTACCAAGGATGTTTTCGATGTCCGCGCCCGTTTTGTGTTGAATACCAGCGGCCCCTGGGCGCCTTGGCTGATCGAGAAGTTCTTCAGTGGCGCCAGGAGACCGGAGACTGTTTTCTCGCGCGACGCGTGTTTCATCGTCAAACGCCGCTTCGCCCACCCCTACGGCCTGACGGTGCCGAGCCGCTCACGGGACAGCGACGCCTTGATGAGCCGGGAGAAACGCCATCTTTTTGTCATCCCGTGGCGTGGCGAGTATTCGATAGTCGGAACGTGGCACAAGGTATGTACCGATCACCCGGAGAATCTCGCACTCGACGGCGCTGAGCTCGAGGACTTCGTCGCTGAAGTCAACGACGGTTATCCCGGCTTGATCAGCTCTCCCGGCGAGATTCAAACGATCAACTTCGGGCTCATCCCGTTTGGCGACGGCAAGGGCGGAGCTGGCGAGCTCAGCTACGGAAAGCGGTCGGTCGTCATCGATCACTCAAAGACGCACAATGTGACTGGTCTGCTGACGGTCATCGGTATTCGCTACACGATGGCGCGAGGCGACGCCAGGGATGCTGTGGATCAGATAGCCCGTCGCATGGATGCTTCCGTGCGGCCGAGCGTCACCCATCGGAAAGCCATCTTTGGCGGCGATTTCGAGAAGTTCAGCGATTTGTTGACCGAAGTTCGGCGAGCGTTTCCGAGCACGTCCGACGCGCACGTGCTCGATACGATTGCGCATCACCATGGTGCCGAGTACATTGCTCTTGCCGAGCTGATTCGAGAAAACCCGGCGCTGGGTGCGATCTTGCCGGGCACGCGCACGCTTGCGGCGGACGTCGTGAATGCCGTTCGCGGAGAAATGGCCATTACGCTTTCGGATGTCGTTTTTCGCCGCACAGGCATAGGCACCGGCGACATTCCCAGTTTGGCTTCCATTCAGGCGGTCGCGGATCTGTGCGCCAGCGAGCTCGGCTGGAATGCACAGCGGCAGAGCGACGAAGTCGATCGCGTCATTCAGGAGCTGCGGCGCGCCCCGGCGGCCTGACTGGCTCATACCCGCGTATCCAGATGCACATCCTTTTTTGTAATTATGAGTACCCCCCGATCGGCGGCGGCGGCGGCGTCATCAACAAACTATTGGCGGAAGAGCTCGCGCGCAGCCACGCGGTCACAGTGCTCACATCGCAAGCGTTGGACCTGCCGCAATTCGAAGAATCCAATGGCGTAACGATCTATCGCGTGCCCGTGGTGATGCGTACGTCCACTGCAGCCGCGACTTTCCCGTCGATGGCCTCCTTCATGATTCGGGGTTGGCTGGGCGGGAAGCGGATACTCGGCAGAGACAAATTCGAGATCGTAAATACCCACTTCGCGCTGCCGACGGGACCCATCGGAGTTCGGATCGCCCGGCAGGCGGGCGTTCCCAATGTACTCACAGTGCACGGCGGCGATGCGTACGATCCAAGCAAATTCACTTCGCCTCATCGTCACGCCGTCCTGCGTTCGATCGTGAGAGGCGTGATAAAGGCCTCGTTTTGCACAATAGTCAACTCGCACGATACCGCCAGCAATGTGCGGCGCTACTATGACTCGGCAGCTGACGTACGCGTCCTGCCCTACGGCATCGAAAAACCGCCGCAGCTCGAGCCTGCCACGCGCCAGGCTCAAGGCCTGCGTGACACCGACTTCGTGATGGTAGCTGTCGGACGGCTCGTAAAACGCAAGGCGTTTGACCGCCTGATCCACGTGCTGGCTCAGATCCAAGACGAGCGTTTCAAGCTGATGCTGCTCGGGACCGGCCCGCTAGAGCCGGAGCTCAAGGTTCTTGCAACGCGGCTGGGTGTCATGCATCGCGTACATTTCAAAGGGTTCGTCTCCGAAGAAGACAAGTTCCGGCTGCTGCGTATTTCCGATGTATTCGTTTATACGAGCCAACACGAAGGGTTCGGCATCGTATTTCTCGAGGCACTTGGGGCGGGCTTGCCCGTAATTTGTTACAACAACGGCGGCCAAGTTGATTTTCTGCGCGACGGGGAAAACGGCCGGGTAATCCAGCTCAACGACGAAGCTGGATTTCGCAAGGCTTGCGAGGATCTCGCAGCAGATCGCGAATGCTACGAAAGGCTGTCCAAGTCAGCCCTCGCGACCGCGCGTGGGTTCTACGTCGATGCCTATGCCGAGCGCCACATCGAGATTTTCGAGGCCGCACTGAAAGACCACCGCTCCAAAGCTGCAATCAGCTGATTGCGCCCGCGAAGTATTTACAGAAGTCGTTCCGCGCGGTACGAGTCCGCGGTTTGCTTCGCGCCGTCGGCAAAATTCCTTTGTGGCTGAAAGCCAAGGACCTTTCTGACTTTTTCGCCGGAAAAAGCAAAGCTCTTGCGAAAAAAATCGAGCCTGCGGGTGTGTAGCGGCGGCTGAATGCCGAGTGGGCGCAAGGTTTTCTCAAGAATGATGCTCGCCACCAGGAACGGCGTCATCGGCGCGCGAAACCGCGGCAACGTCGAGCCGCAAGCCGTTGCGATCTCGCTGCACATTTGCTCGGTTGTGAGCCTTTCTGGACCCGGGGCGACGAACACTTCGCCGACCGCTGCGGGACTCTCCGCGGCCAGCAAAAGCACATCGACGAGATCGTCAACGTGCACCGGCTGATGAATGTTCTTGCAGGGGCCGATCAGGAAAAACTTGCGTGCCTGCGTAGCACGAAACAACTTCAGCAACCTGCGGTCCCCCGGCCCGTAAGTCTCGGAAATACGGATGACAGTCACTGGCAGCCTGTTGCCGTATTCGAGCACCAGCCGTTCGCCCGCAAGCTTTGTCACGCCGTAGATGTTTTCCGGGGCCGTGGGCGTTGACTCGTCGATCTCGCTAACGTCGGGAATACCATAGACGCCGATCGTGCTGCCGTGCACGAAACGCCGGACGCCGGCCTTCACGCTGGCGTCGAGCAATCGGCGCGTGCCCTCGACGTTGACGTTCCAGAAGTGACTGTCCGGTACGTTCATCTCGTGTTGCGCCGCCGCAAGATGGAAGACGACGTCGCACCCCGAAACGTGAGTGATCAATTGCTCGGTGCTGCCGAGATCTGCCATTTCGGTTCGGATGCCGCGAGCGAGCAAGTCCCGCTGGCGCCCGGCTTCCACCTCGTTATTCACGTGCCCTAATGCGAGCACATCGAAACCGCGTTCGCGACACGCCCTGGCAAGGCGGGAACCTATGAATCCTGTCGCACCGGTAATGACGATCTTCACGCTAAGGGGTAGGAAAGTTCAATCGGCCATTTCTGTCAAGGGGCCAGTCCGCGCGCTGGGCGCGCGTCCGGGATCGCGCCTGATAAGGCATGGGGGCGCGGTCATCGGTTGTCGGAGTCCGCTCAGTCTTCGATCAGGAAGCTGCGGAGCTGCTCGCTGCGGCTCGGGTGCCGCAGTTTCCTGAGTGCTTTCGCCTCGATCTGCCGGATGCGCTCGCGCGTGACGTCGAACTGCTTGCCGACCTCCTCGAGCGTGTGGTCCGTCGAGAGATCGATGCCGAAGCGCATGCGGAGCACCTTGGCTTCACGCGGGGTCAGCTGGCTCAGCACGCCGTGCACCGTCTCGCGCAGCGACTCGACGGTTGCCGAATCGAGCGGGCTCTCTGCTGCCGCGTCCTCGATGAAATCGCCGAGGTGCGAATCCTCGTCGTCTCCGATCGGCGTCTCCATCGAGATCGGTTCCTTGGCGATCTTGAGCACCTTGCGCACCTTGTCCTCGGGCATCTCCATGCGGCCCGCCAGTTCGTCCGGCGTCGGCTCGCGCCCCATCTCCTGGAGCATCTGCCGCGAAATGCGGTTCAGCTTGTTGATCGTCTCGATCATGTGCACCGGAATGCGGATGGTGCGTGCCTGGTCGGCGATCGAGCGCGTGATGGCCTGGCGGATCCACCACGTCGCATAGGTCGAGAACTTGTAGCCACGGCGGTATTCGAACTTGTCGACTGCCTTCATGAGGCCGATGTTGCCCTCCTGGATCAGGTCCAGGAACTGCAGGCCGCGGTTCGTGTATTTCTTCGCGATCGAGATCACGAGGCGCAGGTTGGCCTCGACCATCTCTTTCTTCGCGCGGCGGGCCATTGCCTCGCCGGTCGCGATGTCGCGGTTGACCGCCTTCAGCTCCTGGATCGAGCGGGTGAGCCGCTTCTCGAGCGCGCGCAGTTCCTGCTGCCGGCGCACGACTTCTTCGCGCAAGCGCCCGAGCGGCGCGGAGTGCTTGCGCTTGGCGCGAACATGCTTGTCGATCCAGCGGACATTGGTCTCGTTCTTCGGGAAGGTGCTGATGAAATCCTTGCGCGGCATGCCGGCCTGGCGCACGCAGACCATCATGATCTCGCGCTCGAGGCGGCGGACCTCGTCGACGTGGCTGCGCAGGTGTCCGACGAGGGCGTCGAACATCTTCGGCGCGAGCTTCAGCTCCATGAACTGCTCGGCGAGGCGCTTGCGCGCGCGCACGATCTTCGGTTCGCGGGCGCCGCGCGCCGTCACGAGTCCCTTGGAAACGGTGTTGTAGAGGCGCTGGATCGTGGCGAAACGGCGCGCGGTTTCCTCCGGATCCGGGCCCGTATCGATCGCCTCTTCTTCGTCCTCGGACTTGTCCTCGCTCTCTTCGTCTTCGGACTCCGCCTCTTCCTTTCGGACGACGGTCTTCGGATTGTGCGGCTGTGCGATTTCGTCCGGTGCGTTCGGGTCGAGGAAGCCGACGATGATGTCCGTCAGGCGGCCCTGTCCGCCCTTGACCGGCTCGTAGGCGGCGAGCAGGTAGTCGTAGGTCGGCGGATAGTAGGCGAGGGCGGTGCGCACCTGGTCGAGACCCTCCTCGATGCGCTTCGCGATCCGGATCTCGCCCTCGCGCGTCAGGAGTTCGACGGTTCCCATTTCGCGCATGTACATGCGCACCGGGTCGGTCGTGCGGCCGAATTCGGAATCCGCGATGGCGAGCGCCGCAGCGGCTTCCTCGACGGCTTCTTCGTCCGGTGCGGACGCGTCGGTCAGGAGCAGCGCTTCGGCATCCGGCGCCTTCTCGTACACCGTGATGCCCATGTCATTGATCGTGTTGACGATGTCTTCGATCTGTTCCGGATCGACGATTTCGGGCGGCAGGTGATCGTTGACCTCGGCATAGGTCAGGTAGCCCTGTTCCTTGCCACGCGCGATGAGCAGCTTCAATTGCGACTGGCGGTCTTCAGGAATGACCGGAAGCTTTTTCTCGCTCAAGAGGTGGTTCCTCGCGGCAGGGTGCGGCGGCAAAACAGCCGAGCATTATACAGGGTGGGGCTAAAGCCCTCCTAATCCGGGGTGCCGTTCAGGGCCCGGAGCGGGTGCCTCGGGCACCCAGAAGTCCTTGAAATTCCTTCTGTTCCGGCTCCGACAGCCGCCTTTCCCGGGCCAGTTCGATCAACTCATTGAGTCGCTTTTCGGGCCCAAGTTCCGCTCCGATGCGCCCGAGTAGCGACGCAAGCTCGCGGCCGGCGGAACGGGCGTCTGCCACGAGCGATTCCTGGCCGGCGAGTTCCGCGAGCCTGGCCCCTTCGGGCCGGTCCCGCCAGCGCTCGACGAACTGCGCGGTCGAGAGTTTGGGCTCCGCGCGCGCCGTTTCCAGCAACTCGCGCAGCACCGGAAATCCTTTCTGATCGCTCTGGAGCCATGCCGGCAGCGCAGCGATCGCGCGCCCGGCCCCCGGATGGTGAAGCAGCAGCATGATTGCCTGCGTGAGCAGCGGCTGGCGTCCGGCGGAACGGGACGGGCGGGCGCTGCGCGCCGGCCGTTCGCCGCGTGCGCCGACCAACTCCGGCCCGCAGCAGGTCCGCGAGCCGGCCCGCCGGCATTCGCACTTCCTGCGCCAGCCGCTCCATCAGCAGTTCGTGATACACGCCCGCCGGCACACGTGCGAGCAGCGGGCGGGCGAGTTCCGCGAGCCGCGCGCGGCCGTCCACGCTCCCGAGATCCGTACGCGAGACGAGCTGCGCCACGAGGAATTCGGAGATCGGCTGGGCGTCCGCGATGCGCGCCTCGAAAGCCTCGGCGCCTTCCTCGCCGACCAGCGTATCCGGGTCGTGCCCTTCCGGCAGGAACAGGAAGCGGAGCTGGCGTCCATCGCGTGCGTGCTCCAGCGCGTTCTCGAGGGCGCGCCATGCGGCATTGCGGCCGGCGTTGTCACCGTCAAAGCAAAAGACGAGTTCGCTGGTGACGCGGAAAAGACGGTTGAGATGCTCCGGGGTCGTCGCCGTGCCGAGTGTCGCGACCGAATAGGCAATGCCGGACTGAGCCAGCCGGACGACGTCGACATAGCCCTCGACGACGAGCAACCGTTCGACCTTGCGCAACGCCTGCCGCGCCTCGTAGAGGCCGTAGAGTTCGCGACCCTTGTGGAATAGCGGCGTCTCGGGCGAGTTGAGGTACTTGGGTTCGCCTTTGTCGAGGATGCGGCCACCGAACGCGATCGGCCGGCCACGCGCATCGCGGATCGGGAACATCACACGGTCCCGGAAGCGGTCGTAGTATCCGGATTCACCCTGGCCGCTCCGTTCGACGACAAGGCCGGCCTCGAGCAATGCGCGCTCGCGCTCTGCATTGCCACCGAAGCGCTTCAGCACCGAGTCCCAGGCGTCGGGCGCATAGCCGACGGCGAATTTCACGCAGCTCTCGGCTGTGATGCCGCGATCCGCAAGATATTTTTTCGCGCGCTCCGATTCGCGCAGGCTGTCGCGGTAGAACTGCGTCACCTGCGCCAGCAGTTCGTGCAGCCCGTCTCCCGGTCGTGCGCGCGCGACCCGTCCGTCGTCCTCGCGCGGCACTTCGAGCCCAAGCCGCGAGGCCAGCTCTTCGACCGCGTCGGGAAACGGCAGCTTGTCGTGTTCCATCAGGAAACCGAGCGCCGTGCCGTGCGCACCACAGCCGAAGCAGTGATAGAACTGCTTGTCGGGACTCACCCAGAACGAAGGCGTCTTCTCATTGTGGAATGGACAGCAGGATTTCCACTCGCGGCCGGCCTTCTTGAGCTGCACGCGGCCGCCGATCAGCTCCACGATATCCGTGCGCGCGATCAGGTCGTCGATGAAAGCTTGCGGTATGCGGCCAGGCATGCGTCAAGATACCTCAGCTTGCAGGCAGCGGCCGGCCGGCTCTCCAGCCTTCGCGCCGCAGTTTGTCGATCAGCGAGAGCGCGTGGCTGCGGCCATCCTTCGAATGAAGCGGCATGACGAGCACGTCGCCGGGCTTCGCCCAGGCGAGCGCCTTGTGCACGGCGTCGTCCTCGTCGCCTGCATCCGCGATCGATCCCCCGGCCACGCCCGCGCGGGCGAGTGCGCCGCGAAGGATCGCGGGCACCTCGCCGGTGCCGCGACCGCGCAGGTAGCTCGTGAGCTCCTTGACGACGATGAGTTCCGGGCGCGCAGCGGCCGCAACGGCTGCCAGCCGGTCGATGTCCGTGTCTTCGCGATTGCCTGCCTGGCCGAGCAACAGCGCCAGCCGGCCGCCGCGACGAAAATGCTGCGCGAAATCCACGAGCCCCGCGAGCGCGGCGGGATTGTGGGCGAAGTCCACGATCAGGTTGAGGCCGCCCAGTTCGAAACGCATCAGGCGGCCGGCGTTGTCCTCGGGATCCTCGCCGAAGCGGGCGAACACCGCGGCAATGGTGGCGGGTTCGACGCCGAGGCCTGCCGCGCCGAGCGCAGCGGTCGCGAGATTCGACACATTGAATAAGGAGTACCCGCCGGCAGCGAGCGGCATGGCATCGATCGCGCCGAGGTCATGCAGGGCGCCGCGCCGCGAAAGCAGTAACCGCCCTCGGCGCACCCCGGCTGTCGCGCCGCCGGCAAGCCTGTGCGCGGCGAGGAGCGGGTGATCGGCGTCGCGGGCGAACCAGCCGAGCGTCTTCCCGGCGGCCGCCGCCTTGCGGGCGAGGAGGGTATCGTCTGCGTTTACGACGAGGAGGCCGTCCGGCCCGAGTGCGCGCGCGACGGCAAGCTTCACGTCGGTGAGCGCTTCGAGGTCGTGCACGCCGAACTCGCCGAAATGATCCGCGGCGATGCTCGTGATGACGGCGACGTCGGCACGGGCGACCGCGAGGCCGCGCCGGAGTATTCCGCCGCGCGCTGTTTCGAGTACGGCGGTCTCGACGCGCACATCGCGAAGCACCCGCCTTGCGCCGGCCGGCCCGGAGTAGTCACCGGTTCCGAGCGGCTGGCCGGCGACGAAGACGCCGTCCGTGCAGCAATAACCGGTGGCCCGGCCCGCGGCCTTTGCGCAGCCGGCGAGGAGCCGCACGACGGTCGTCTTGCCATTGGTGCCGGTGACGAGTGCGGTTGGAATGCCGTGCAATGTGTCCCATGCCACGGTGTCGATGTCGGGCAGGTCGCCAAGCGGCCAGCTATGGCCGCCGGCGCCCGCGCCGAGCGTCAGGGAATCATCGTCGGCGAGGACTGGCAGGCCGCGCGCCGTGGCCGCGTCGAGAAGCGCGCGCAACGGCGGGTTTGCTTCGCGGGCCGCGCGGCGCCTGAGCCGCAGAAGTGCGGGTCCTTCGTCGAGCGCGGGCAGCTCCGTCTCTTCCGGTTGCTCCGCGGCGAGCGCCGCGATCAGGGATGAAGCACGGCTGGGTTCGCGCTCTGCGATCGAGGCGGCAAGCGCCCATTCATTGACTTCAGTCGCGGTGAAAAGCTGATCCGGCGGCGCGCCGAGCGCGAGTGATGCGCCCGTCAGATGGGCGATCGCGCATTCGGGCGAGTGGGGCCAGCGAAGCTCCTTGCGGGCGCGGCGCACGCGGCCCTCCCACTCGCGGAGCAGGCTCGCATCGTGTTCCGTCGTCTCGAGCACGGCGCCAGGGCCGTCGAAGAACCGGTTGTGACCGGTCAGGCGGCGGGAGTCGGCAAAGGGCGGTGAGGCTGTTTCACTCAGTCGGACGCCTCGGGTGCGTAGCGGATGCCGCGCTCGTCACGGATCAGACCGTCGAGCGAGAGCGGCGCCGCGGTCTCGGCCGGCGTCTCGACGACCGGCGAATGAACCGGCTCGGCCGTGCGGGCTGCGAGTGATGCGGGCGCTCCCTCCGGCCGGAAATAGATGATCTGCTTCCAGGAGCGCACGAGCGCATCGGAAAAGATCAGCACGAGGTCGCCCGGCATGCCCATGCGCAGTGCGGCATCGATCGCCTCCTGCTCGTCCGGGATCAGTGAAATCGCAGCCTGCGGCACGCCGGCCGCGACGAGCGTCGCGGCCATGATGCGCGGCACCTCGTCCGGCGCGCGATCGCGCAAGTTGTCGTCGCGTCGGCAGATGTAATGATCGAATCGGCCCGCCACCGCCTGCGCGATGGCCCGCAGGTCCTCGTCGCGCCGGTCGCCGGGACCCGCGAGCACGACGATGCGCCGACCCGTGACATCGAGGCGTCCGGCGAGGTCGGCGAGCATCGAGACCGCGTGTGCATTGTGGCCGTAGTCGAACAGCACCTTGAACGGGTGCTCGTCATAAATGTTCATGCGGCCGGGCGCCTGGTAGAAGGTCGTGTCGAAGGTGCGCAGGCCCTGCCGGATCGCGTCGAGTTTCAAGCCCAGCGAAAACGCCATCGATGCCGCGAACATCGCGTTCTGGACGTTGTGCGTCGCGCGACCCTCGAGCGTCGCCGGGATCAGGTGCGTCCAGACCAGCGGGATGTGGCTGCCGCGGTCATACAACGTGACCATCTGGCCGTTGACGCCGGCCTCGAGCGCGCAGGCACGGCCGCCCGCGCGGATGTGTTCCCGGACGAGTGTGTGCTGGGGATTCAACGTCACATAGCAGATGTGCTCGGCATCCGTATGCGCCGACATGCGGAGCACGAGCGGGTCGTCCGCGTTCAGCACGGCGCAGCCGGTTGCAACTTCGACGACGACGCGCTTGACCTCGGCGAGCTGTTCGAGCGTCTCGATACCCTTGAGGCCCAGGTGATCCGCCTGTACGTTCAGTACCGCGCCGACATCGACCTCGGCAACGCCCATGCCGGCACGGAGCAGCCCGCCGCGGGCGGTTTCCAGGACCGCCGCGTCGATTTGCGGGTCCGACAAAACCATGCGCGCCGATACGGGACCGGTCATGTCGCCGCTGACCGTGCGCTGACCGTCGATGTATACGCCATCGGTCGTCGTGAGCCCGGGCGTGTAGCCGGCCATCTTGAGGATGTGGGCAAGGATGCGCGCGGTCGTCGTCTTGCCGTTGGTGCCCGTGATCGCGGCGATCGGCACACGCGACGGTGTCCCCGCCGGAAACAGCATGTTGATCACCGGGCCTGCGGCGTCGCGCGGCGTGCCTTCGGACGGCGCCACATGCATCCGGAAACCGGGCGCGGCATTGATTTCGCAGATCCCGCCACCGATCTCGCGATAGGACAGGGTGATGTCCTTCGAGAGGAAATCGACACCGCCGACATCGAGGCCTATGGCCTTGACCGCGCGCACCGCCATGTCGCGGTTGTCCGGGTGGATCACGTCCGTCACGTCGGTCGCCGTACCGCCGGTCGAGAGATTTGCCGTCGATCGCAGGTAGACGACGCGGCCGGTCTCAGGCACCGATTCTGCGGTGAGCTCCGCGCGGGCCAGCATCATCTGCGCCTGGTGATCGATCTCGAGCCGCGTCAGTACCTTTTCGTGGCCGACGCCACGGCGCGGGTCCTGGTTCACGGTCTCGACGAGCTGTGTAACCGTATGTCTTCCATCGCCGACGACATGACCCGGCGTGCGCCGCGTCGCGGCGATCAGTTCGCCGTTGACGACCAGGAGCCTGTGATCGTCGCCCTCGAGGAAAGACTCGACGATGACCGAGCGTGAATGCTCGCGCGCGGTCGCGAATCCGCGCGCGACTTCCTCGTCAGACATGAGCCGTATCGAGATGCCGCGTCCGTGATTGCCGTTATAGGGCTTTGTCACGACCGGGAATCCCAGCCGGCCCGCGGCGCGCACCGCATCGCGCTCGCTCTGCACGAGCTCCTGGCGCGGCACCGGAAGACCGAGTGCGCCGAGGATGCGGTTCGTCTCTTCCTTGTCGCTAGCGAGCTCGACCGAGATGTGCGGCGTGCGACCCGTGACTGTCGCCTGGATCCGCTGCTGGTATTTCCCGTGCCCGAGCTGGATCAACGACTGGTCATTGAGCCGGAGCCACGGGATTCCGCGCTTTTCGGCCGCGTGCACCAGGGAAGCGGTGGACGGTCCGAGCGCCCGGCGCTGCGCGAACTTGATGTACTCGTCGCGCGCCTCAGGCCAGTCCCAGCCCTCGGGCACGGTCCGGGCGGGCCGCAGCTTGTCAGGCAGCAGCGAGCAGAGCAGGCGAAGCGCGAGCTCGCCCGCAGCGACGCCTTCCTCGCGCTCGGCGTACTCATAGACGACAGAGTAGAGACCGGGCCGGTCGAGGCTTCGCGTCTTGCCGAAGGTGACGTCCTCGCCGGCGACGTTCTGCAGTTCGAGTGCAACGTGTTCGAGGACATGACCGAGCCAGGTGCCCTCGTCCTCGTTCATGCGGCGGATGAATCCGCCCGGGGTCTGGTAGGAGCATCCGTGCTCGGCGAGGCCGGGCAGCGCCGCGATCAGGCCGTCGACGAATCCCTTGCCGAGTTTTCCGGTCGGCCAGGCCTCGAGCGCGCCGAGGTCGAGCTCCAGCCGGATGACGGGAAAGCGTGCGAAATGAGACGGCCCGACGTAGATGGAACGTTCGAGGATGCGCATGCCGGGGGCCACTACCTGCGGAAGTGTCGAGCAGGCAATGATCGCATACCGCGACGCACCCGCGTAGCAGGTGCGCCACGACCGCTGCACGCAGTTGGCTAGTTCGCGGCGTTGTCGCTCGGCACGGCGTCCAGGGGAGATTCGAAGGCGATGAAGAGGACACACGCGACGTCGCTTGCGCAACTGCCCGCGTGGGGCCGCTTGGCAGGGCCATACGCATAGGTGCCCGGTTTGAGGACAGTCGCAGGCTGACCCTCGTAAGCGACATGAAGCTCGCCGGCGACCAGCAGCATGCGCTCTGCCGACGTATGCCAATGAAGCGGGATCGTCGACCTGGGCGGCAGTTTGAGGAACACGTCGACATTGTCCTTGGCCGGGTCACCGTGAAGCACGGCGATACCGCAGCCCGCGGGCAGGAATGGCGGGCAGGCTCCCCATTCAAGTCCCGCGTCATCGGCGGCTGAGGCAAGCGCCGGTTCCTGATCCGGCGCCTGCGCGCGGGCGAGCAATGCGGCGAGCCCCAACACGAAAAGCACCGAGCTACGCGATGCCGTCTGCAAGCGGTGACTCATCACGATTTGCCTGAACATGGTGACTTCTCCCAATCGCAGGTGATGCTGCGCGGCCGGATTGCCGCACCGCAATTGAAACGACAGTGCTAGGCAGCCTTGCCGGCGGCGAGTGCCTGCACATCGGACGCGCGCAGCGCGCGGCCGCCAATAGCCCAGTCACCCTGCTCAAATTCATTGATGCGTACCCACGTCACGCTGCGCATGTTCTCGCCTTCGACGTCGATCATGGCCGCGGTGACTTTGGCGATGAGTTCCTGCTTCTGCCGCGGCGTGAAGACGTCCTTGATCAGGTCAATGGTAACGAGGGGCATTTCAGATCTCCTTCAATTGGAAAGCTTGGATTTGAGGTGGTCGATGATGCGGCACATCCCGGCGCTCGGGCTTGTCCCGACCACGGGTCACTGCCGGGCCGGGCGACGGGAGATTGACTGGAAGGCGTTCTGAATGCTTGGAGACAGCGTGGAGATTTCATGGAGATAGGAGCGGACAGGTGACTGATCTATGCTCGCGGCCATGATTTACCGGTTCGGCGAATTCGAGCTGGACCTGGCGAGGGTCGAACTTCGTGCGAATGGCGCTGCCTGCCCGCTCGAACCCCAGGTTTTTGCATTGCTGGCGCTCCTGGTAGAAAACCGGGAGCGTCTCGTCTCCCGGGACGAGATCATCGAAAAAGTGTGGGACGGACGAATCGTTTCGGATGCCGCCGTATCGAGCCGTATCAAGTCGGCGCGGCAGGCGCTCGGCGACGACGGCAAGGCCCAGCGCTACATCAGGACGGCGCATCGTCAGGGCTTCAGGTTCGTTGCGGATGTCCGGGCGGTGCAGGGCGGAGGTGCGATCGTCGCGGTCGCCGACGATCGGTACGACCCGCGTCGCGTGATCCAGCCTGCGGCCCCTCGCTCGCCGGTGGATCTTCGACCGTCAATCGCCGTCCTGCCGTTCCGGCAGATCGGGGACCCTGGGCCCATTGCCGCGATCGCGGAAGCCCTGCCCGATGAGCTCATCATCGATTTCGCGCGCCTGCGCTGGATTTTCGTTACGGCCCGCGGCTCGTCATTCCGGCTGCGGGCGTCGGATACTGACGTGGGTGAAATCGGCCGCCTGCTCGGCGTGCGCTACTGCCTCACCGGCACGGTTGAGCTTTCGGACCGCAGGCTCGGCGTCACCGTGGAGCTCGTCGACACGCGCGACGCCGGTATCGTCTGGGCCGATCGCCTGGATGGTTCGGTCGACGATATTCACCGGTTCCGCGAAGAGATCCGCGCCCGGATCCTTACCGCACTCGAAATCCGGATTCCCTTGCATGAGGCAGCGCTTGCGCGGCTTGCGGTGACCGAGAACCTGGATGCCTGGTCGGCATATCACCTCGGCCTGCAGCACATGTACCGCTTCAATCGCGGCGACAATGCAGCCGCGTCCGCCTTGTTTCAGCAGGCGATCGGGCGGGACCCGGGCTTTGCGCGCGCCCATGCGGGCCTGTCGTTCGTTCACTTCCAGGCGGCCTTCATGCGGCACACCGACGACCTGGCTGACGAGATCGGGCTGGCGAGGCAGTTCGCGGAGCGCGGACTCGAGCTCGACGAGATGGACCCCTTCGTGAATTTCACGATGGGGCGGACGTTCTGGCTGGTGGGCGACCTTGAAGGGGCACTGCCCTGGCTCGAGCGCGCGACTTCACTCAGCCCGAACTACGCCCAGGGCATCTACGCCCGCGCGTGGACAGAAGCGCTTGCCGGGAAACCCATCGAGGCTCGCGGTCACGTCGATTTCGCGATGCAGCTGAGTCCGCTCGATCCTCTTTTCTACGGCATGCTGGGCACGCGCGCATTCACGCACATGATGCAGGACGAGGATGCCAAGGCTGCTTTCTGGGCGGAACGGGCAGCCCGCTCGCCGGGCGCCCATGTGCTGATCGCGATGATTGCGAGCGCTGCGCACGCGCTTGCAGGGGACGAGCCGGCCGCTGCGACCTGGGCGGCCAACGTCCGTGAGCGCAATTCCGCGCTAACCCGGGACGATTTTTTCCGGTCATTCCCGATGAAGTCCGCGGCCGTACGGTCTCGCGTCTCGGAGGCGCTCGCGCGCCGCGGATTCTAGAATCGGGCGCCTTACTGCTTCAGTTGTACGAGCGACGAAGCGGAAGTCTGCCGCGTGTGAAGGTTGAAGGTTGCACCCGCCGTCAGGATGTGCACGACGAGGCCGAGAATGCAGATCGGCTGGCCCTCGGTCGCACTGTCGACCGACGAGAAACTGACCTTCGACGCATCGACGACGGTAATTCCGCCGCTGCCTTCCACTTCGAGAGTTTCGTCCGGCCCGATGAAGGCGGCCGTGTCTTCGTCGAGGCCGATGCCGACCGCAAACGGGTTGTAGGCGAGCGCCGTGATGAGCCGGCCGAGCCGGTCGCGCTCGCGGAAATGCTGGTCGATGATGAAGCGGTTTGTGAGCCCGAGCCCCGGCGCGAGCCGGACGCTGCCCGCAATCGCGGCGGCGCCGTCGTCGCCGAAGGCGATCATGTGTTCGGAGAGGATGCTCGCGCCCGCACTGGTTCCGCCGACCGTGACCCCGCGCGCATTCTGACTGCGGATCAGCTTGGCGACCGGCGTGCCACCGAGGAGCGTCGTGAGCCGCAGCTGGTTGCCGCCGGTGAAAAAGATCCCGCTCGCTTCCGTGATTCGCGCAAGGCGGCCCGCTTCCTGACAGTCGCGGCGCGTGTCGAAATCCATGACGTCGACGCGGCGCGCCCCGAGCTCGCGGAAGAGCTTCTCGTAGCGCTCGCCGGTCTCGTGCGCGCGGCTCGCGGTCGGGATCACGACGATGTCGGCATTCTCGCCGCCCGATTCGCGCACGAATCGCGCAAGGATGCGCGGGTCGTTTTCCTTGTTCTCGGCGCCGCCGATCGGGACGATGTGGCCGCGCGTCTCGCCTTCCGGGACCCTGCTGGGACTCATGGAGCCAGCCTAGCCGCCAAGCGCGGTCTTGATGCGCGCTGAGAGCGCGCCGATGTCGGTGCGGCCCTGGACCTTGGGTTTGATGAGTCCCATGACCTTGCCCATCTCCTTCATCGAGGTGGCGCCTGCCGCGGCGATCGCTTCGCGGATCATGCCGTCGAGTGTGGCGGCATCGAGCTGGGCCGGCAGGTAGCCCGTGAGCAGCTCGATCTCGGCGGTTTCTTTTGCGACCAGGTCGGCGCGATTGCCGGCCTGGAACTGGGTGACCGACTCACGCCGCTGCTTGATCATCTTTTCGATGACCGAGAGGACCTGCGTATCGTCGAGCTCAATCCGCTCGTCGACCTCGCGTTGCTTGATGCCGGCCTGAAGCATGCGGATGCAGGAGAGGCGATCCTTCTCGCCCGCCCGCATCGCCGCTTTCATGTCTTCCGTGATGCGCGCCTTCAGGCTCATCCCGGAATCAACGCGTTGCGCTGCGCCCGCCGTCGCGGGATGAGCGCTTCAGGTGCCGCTTGATCGCGGCCGCCTTCTTGCGTTTCCGTTCCTGGGTGGGCTTCTCGTAGAATTCCCGGCGACGGAGTTCGGTCAGGACACCGGCCTTTTCGCAGGCGCGCTTGAAACGACGCAGGGCGGCGTCGAAATACTCGTTCTCGCGGATACGGACACTCGGCATTCGAACCTCTCGCTCGCCTGGACGGCCCCGGCAAGCCCGGGGAAAGGGCCCGGAATTGTAGTGATCTGCCCCCGGAAAATCAAAAGACTAGGCTCATGGTAGTCCTTGGCATCGAGACCTCCTGCGACGAGACCGCTGTCGCCGTCTATGACGGCGACAAAGGCCTTCTGGCAAACCGCGTTTTCAGCCAGATCGAGCTGCACCGGCAGCATGGCGGGGTCGTTCCGGAGCTCGCCTCGCGGGACCACATCGAAAGGCTCCTGCCGATGATCGAAGGGGCGATTGCCGAGGCTGGGCTCGCCGCGCAAGCCGTTGACGGCATTGCCTATACCGCCGGGCCCGGCCTGATCGGCGCCTTGCTGGTCGGCGCCTCGGTCGCCCGTTCGCTGGGGTATGCCTGGGGCGTGCCGGTCGTGGGCGTGCACCACCTCGAAGGCCATCTGCTGGCCCCGGCCCTCGAACCCGAGGCCCCGGAGTTTCCCTTCGTTGCGCTGCAGGTGTCCGGAGGCCACACGATGTTGGTCGAGGTCTCGGGTGTGGGTCGTTACCGGGTGCTTGGCGAGACTCTGGATGATGCCGCCGGCGAAGCCTTCGACAAGACCGCAAAGCTCCTCGGGCTCGGCTATCCGGGAGGGCCCGCGCTCGCCGCCCTCGCGGAGCGCGGCCGCGATGGCCTCTGGGAGTTTCCGAGGCCGATGCTCGACCGGCCCGGTCTCGATTTCAGTTTCAGCGGCCTGAAGACCGCCGTCGTCGTCGCGATACGCGGCAAGACCCTCGACGCCCAAGCGCTCGCCGACGTTGCGCGCGGCTTCGAGGCGGCGATCGTCGGGACGCTCGTCGCCAAGTCGCTCCGCGCGCTCCGGCAGACCGGCATGCGCACTCTCGTTGTCGCGGGCGGCGTGGGCGCCAACCGGCGGCTGCGCGAGGAACTCACGCGGGCGGCCGCAGCCGCAGGGGCGCGCGTGTTTTTTCCGCGGCCGGAGTTCTGCACTGACAATGCAGCGATGATCGCGGTTGCAGGCCACCACCGCCTCGCAGCCGGCGAGCGCGAAGACCTGCCGGTGCAAGCCCGCGCGCGCTGGCCGCTCGATGAACTCGTCGCACCGGGGACAATGAATTGAAGGGGGCGTTGTCCCCTCCGGAGACTCCGATGGATCGTATTTTTCTCACCGCCCTCTCTGCCGAGGCCATCATCGGCATCTACGAATGGGAACGTGAAGTCCGCCAGCGCATCGAGGTGGATCTCGAAATCTGGTTCGATCTCGCTGCGGCGGCCAAGAGTGACGCAATCGAGGACACGCTCAACTACAAGTCTGTCGCAAAGCGCGTGCTTGCGTTCGTTGAGGAGAGCCGCTTTCAGCTGGTTGAGGCGCTCGCGGGCGGGATCGCCCGCCTGGTGCTCGAGGAGTTCAAGGTCGAGCGCGTGCGCGTCACGCTGCACAAGCCGGGCGCGATCCGCCATTCGCGCGACGTCGGCGTCATCGTCGAGCGCGGACGGGACGATTGAAGCCCGATGACTGATGCGTATGTCGCAGCCGGCAGCAACGTGCGGCCGCGGGAGAGCCTCTCGCAGGCGCTCGACATCCTGCGTCACGGGTTTCCCGGAATGCGCGCCTCGCGCGCCTATTCGAATACGGCCGTGGGGTTTCGCGGCGACGACTTCGTCAACCTCGTGGTGGCGTTTCCCGTGCACCGCGCACCCGCGGAACTGGTCGAGCGGTTGAAGGCGGTCGAGCGCGAATGCGGCCGCGAGCCCGGGTCACAGAAATGGGGACCACGGACCCTCGATCTCGACTTGCTGCTCTGTGGCACAGTCGTTGGCCGCGTTGCGGGCCGGATGCTGCCGCATCCGGACCTCGTGACGCGCGCCTGGGTTCTCGGGCCGCTTGCGGAACTCGCGCCCGACCTCGTTCATCCGGTGCTCGGCGAGACTTTCGGTGCGATGTGGCAGCGTTTCGACCAGCGCGCGCATCCGCTGACGCCGTTTGGGCTCGAAGGCACGGGCAGTTGAGCGCTTCAGCGCTCCTCGCCGCTGATCAGGCGTCCGCCGTCGACTGCAAGCACCTCGCCGGTCACGAAGGGCGCGTCGCAGGCGAAGAAGAGCGCCGCCTTTGCGACGTCGGCGGGCGTACCCGCGCGCTTCAGCGCCGTGCGCGCGACGATGCGTTGACGCAGATCGGCGTCGACGCCGCTCTCAGGCCAGAGCACCGGACCGGGCGCGATCGCATTCACGCGAATCTCCGGTCCGAGTTCGCGCGCGAGGGAGCGGGTCAGCATTACAAGCGCGGCCTTCGCCGCGCAATAGACCGCATGGCGGCCGAGCGGCCTCAAGGCGTGGATATCGGCGATGTTCAGGATGAGACCCTCGCGCTTCCGCAGTTCCGGCGCCGCGGCCTGGGAAAGGAAGAGCGGGGCACGGAGATTCGAGCCAATCAAGTCGTCGAACTGGTCCTGCGTGACCGAACCGATCGGCGTCGGATAGAAGGTGGACGCATTGTTGATGAGCACGTCGAGTCGACCGAACTCGCGCACTACGTCGGCGGGCAGTGTGCCGAAGCATTGCGCATCCGCCAGATCCGCGGGGAAAGCCCTTGCGGAGCCCGGCCTGTCGGCATTCAGCCGGGCGACGAGCGCTTCCGCATCGGCCTGCGAACTGCGGTAGTGGACCGCGAGATTCGCACCGTGCGCGTGAAACGCTTCGGCGATCGCGGCGCCGATGCGTCGCGCGCTGCCCGTGACCAGCACGGCCTTGTCTCTGAGCGGCAACACGGATGTCGGCATGGGCTGAAAACGGCGGCCGGGAACCGGTGGCGACGATATCACGACCGATGGAGTCGCTGGTGTTGAGTCCCGGCGAGCCGCCGCAGTTCAGCGCCGAGGACATCGCGCGCTCCGCCGGGCTTGCGGCGCGAATCGGGGAACGCGCGCGCAATCACGGCGGCTGGCTTCCGTTCTCCGAGTTCATGGCGGCGGCGCTCTACGAACCGGATCTCGGCTACTACATGACGGAGCGGCCGATCTTCGGCGCGGCGGGCGATTTCATGACGGCACCCGAGATGTCGCCGTTGTTCACGCGCTGCCTTGCGGTCGGGCTCGTCGATCTCCTCACAAAGACCGGAGGAGGCGACATCGTCGAATTCGGCGCCGGCAGCGGGCGCATGGCGGCGGAACTCGTCGCCACGCTCGCACGGCTCGGGATGCCGCCGCGCCGTTATCGCATCGTCGAGCCGAGCCCGGTCCTTGCCCGGCGGCAGCGCCTCTGGCTCGAGCGCTGGCCTGGCGCGGCCGGCCTGTTGGATCGCTTCGAATGGCTGGACGGTCCGCCGACCGTGGAATGGCAGGGCGTGGCGCTTGCCAACGAAGTCATCGACGCGATGCCCGTCAATCGGTTTCGGATTGCGGGGCGCGGCTGCGAAGCGATCGGCGTCGTGCCGACGGCCGCCGGCTTCGACTGGCAGGCGAGGCCCGCGGATCCGGCACTCCGGGAGGCGATTGCGTCGCTCCAGGAACACCTGCCAGTGCCGATGCCGGACGGGTTCATCTCGGATCACCGTCCGGACCAGCACGCATGGATCGAGACCGCGTCGGCGAAGCTGACGAAAGGCGCGATGCTGGTGACCGATTACGGACTCCCGCGCGCGCAGTTCTACCATCCCTCGCGCGACGGCGGAACGTTGTGCGGATTCCACCGTCACCGCCGGACCGAGGACGTGCTCTCGATGCCGGGAGCGCAGGACCTGACCGCCTGGGTCGACTACTCGGCGCTTGCGGATGCGGCCCGTGACGCCGGCCTCGAGGTCGGCGGCTTCGCGACGCAGGCGCATTACCTCCTGTCGGTCGGCATCGAACGTGAACTCGCGCAACTCGTAGAGGGCGCTGACGAGCGCAGGAGCATTGCGGAACGGCAGGCCGCTGCGACATTGCTGTTGCCCGGCGAAATGGGAGAGCGCTTCAAGGTGATGGCGCTGACGCGCGGCCTGGTCGGTCCGTTCGCCGGTTTCAATTTCAGGGACCTGACGGCAAGTCTGTAGGATGCGGGCTTAGGGAGACGACGTGGATCCGCTTCAAGCGATCATTCTCGCCATCGTGCAGGGCCTCTCCGAGTTCCTGCCCATCTCGAGTTCGGGCCACCTGGTCCTGACGCCATTTGTATTCGGATGGCGGGACCAGGGCCTTGCCTTCGACGTCGCCGTGCACGTCGGCACGCTGTTCGCGGTCGTCGCCTATTTCCGCGCACAGCTCCTCGCAATGGTGCGGGCCTGGTTCGGATCGATTGCCGGCCGCGGCATGACGCCGGATGCGCGCCTCGCCTGGGGCGTCGTGATCGGCACCATCCCGGTCGGCCTCATCGGGCTTTTCTTCGGCGGCGTCATCGAAATGTGGCTTCGCAACCCGCTGTTCGTCGCCGGCACGCTGTCGTTCTTCGGCCTGCTGATGTGGATCGCGGACCGTTACGGCCGCAGCGAGCGCGATGAATACTCAGTCAGCTTGCGCGACGCGTTCCTGATCGGTTGCGCACAGGCGCTGGCATTGATGCCCGGGACGTCGCGTTCGGGCGTCACGATGACGATGGCGCGGACGCTCGGGCTCACTCGTGAGGCTGCGGCACGATTCTCGTTCCTTCTCGCCGTTCCTGGAATCGGCATGGCGGGTGGCTATGAGCTGCTGCAGCTCGCATCCGGACCGGGGAACGATGCCGACTGGCCGATGATGGGGCTGGGCGTAGCCGTCGCCGCGATAACCGGGTATCTCTGCATCCACTGGCTGCTGAAGGTGATCGGCCGGATCGGGCTCGCCCCGTTTGCGATTTACCGTTTCGCTGTTGCCGCGCTGATCGTATTGGCCTTCGTGTGATCAGGCTTCGGGCGCGAGCGCCGAGAGCCGGCGACGCCGTAGCAATTCTCCAATCTTCTCGCCCGGCAGGCCCTCGCGATCGGCGTCCGACAGCGTGACGGCGAACGCCTTCTCCTGCGCCCGGCGCAGGAGTTCGGCCTGTGGATAGGGGCGCAGGCTGTGGCCGCCGCGCCCGCGACTGTCTGCCTCGAACGCCAGCAGGAGCTCGCGGAAGCGCTCCGGCCGGCGGAAGGCGTCGCAGGATTCGAGCAGCTCGAGAACCGTGCGCGGGCGCAACTCCAGGGCGCGATGCGCGATCCCGTGCCAGCGGGCAGCGAGCACGGCGAGTTCGCGGTAGTCGACCGGCACGCGAAGCCGTGCAGCGACTTCGTTGACGAGCCGCACGCCAGACTCCTCGTGACCGATGTGGCGCGGCCATTTCGAACGCGGGGTCCTGCCCTTGCCAAGGTCGTGCATCAGGGCGGCGAACCGGACGCGAGGTTCGGGCGTGAGACCGGCGGCCGCCTGCAGGACCAGTTCCATGTGCAGCCCCGTGTCGATCTCCGGGTGCCATTTCTCGGGCTGCGGCACGCCGTATAACGCATCGAGCTCCGGGAAGATGCGCGCAAGCGCGCCGCAATCGCGAAGCGCCCGCAGCCAGGCCGCAGGCGCCGCCTCGGCCAGCGCGCGATCCGTCTCCTGCCAGATGCGCTCCGGAACGAGCGCATCCGCCTCGCCGGCGCTGACCATCGCGCGCATGCGCGCGGCCGTCTCCGGGGCGATCGTGAATCCTAGCGGCTGGAAGCGCGCGAGGAATCGCGCCACCCTCAGGATCCGGACGGGGTCCTCATTGAAAGCCTCCGACACATGCCGGAGCTTTCGTGCCTCGAGATCGACGCGGCCGCGGTGCGGATCGATCACGCTCCCGTCGGCGTCGCGGGCCATCGCATTGATCGTGAGGTCGCGCCGCCTCAAGTCGTCCTCGAGCCTAACGTCCGGCGAGTAGCTCAACTCGAAGCCGCGATAGCCGGGCCCGGTCTTGCGTTCCGTGCGCGCGAGCGCATGCTCCTCGCCGGTTTCGGGATGCAGGAACACCGGGAAGTCGCGGCCGACCTGGCGAAAGCCCGCATCGAGCATCTGCCCGGGTGTCGCGCCGACCACGACCCAGTCGCGCTCGCGCACGGGCCGGCCGAGCAGCTCGTCGCGAACCGCGCCGCCGACCAGATAGACTTTCATCGCATCATGTTACGCGATTCCCCGAGAATCCCGGTCCGGCTGCTCGCAGCCGCGACAGCCTGCATTGCATTGCAGGGCTGCTATTACACGCACCTCGCCTCGGGCCAGCTCGAGATGAACCGGCGGCGCGTGCCGATCGAGGAAGTGATCGCCCGGCCGGAGACCGACGAAGTCCTGCGCAAGCGGCTCGAACTCGCGGTGCGAGCGCGTGAATTTGCGATGTCGGAGCTCGATCTTCCGGACAACGGAAGCTACCGGACATTCGCCGATCTCGGGCGTCGCTATGCCACCTGGAACCTGTTCGCCGCGCCGGAATTCTCGGTCGAGCCGAAGCGCTGGTGCTTCCCCATCGCAGGCTGCGTGAGCTACCGCGGGTATTTCGACGAGCAGCTCGCTACGAAGGAGGCGAAGCGGCTTCGTGACCGGGACTTCGACGTCCACATCGGCCCGTCGATTGCCTACTCGACCCTCGGCCACCTGCGCGATCCGGTGCTCAACACGATGCTTGGCTACGGCAACGCCGAGCTTGCCGCCTTCATCTTCCACGAGCTGGCACACCAGGCCGTGTACGCGCCCGGCGACAGCGATTTCAACGAGTCCTTCGCGACCGTTGTCGAGACGGAAGGGCTGCGCCGCTGGTTCGAGCAGGAGTCACGCCCGGCCGAACTCGAGAAATTTCACGCCGCGCGAATGAAGCAGCGCGCCGCAGCCGACCTCATGGTCGCGACCCGTGATCGTCTGGCCGAGCTCTATCGGATCGACAGGCCCGAGGACGCCATGCGTGAGGCCAAGGCTGCCGAGTTCGCGCAGTTGAGGGAATCCCTCGCCGCCGGCGGCTTCCCGGCCTCCGGCGACTTCAACAACGCCCGCCTCATCGCCATCGCCACCTACGAACGCTGTGTCCCGGCACTCCGCGCCGAACTCGAACGCCTCGACAACGAACTTCCGGCCTTCTATTCCGCGATGAACCTGCTGGTCCACAACCCGGCCGCCCGCAGGAAACTCTGCCCCCCGACTTCCGACCGCAGCGCGCGCTAGATCAGGTATTTTGGCAGGATCGCGCTGAACGGCTGCGGCTGGATGCCGAGCCGGGCGAGGCCGTTCACTTTGCAGACGCTGTCGACGAGCAGGGAACGGTAGTTGTCGGTCGAGAAGGGCTTGCCGGGGACGAAATCGCAGACGGCCGCCTGAAGACGCGCCGCGAAGTCGGGCATTCCGATGACGGCCCGGGTGAGGCCGAGTTCGTCGCGAACGCGGCAGACGATTTCGCGGAGCGTATAGCGCTCGGGCCCGCAGAGCTCATAGGATTCGCCCGCCGTCGCATCGTCCGCGAGCGCGCGCAGGATCGCGGCGACCACGTCGCCGATCCATACCGGAGCGAAGCGCGCGGCTGGCCGCGCAAGCGGCAGGCCGAGCGGGATCGCCCGCAGCAGTCGTGCAAAGCGATTCGCGAAGTCGTCGCGCGGGCCGAAGATCACCGAGGGCTGGAAGATCGTCCAGCGCAGGTCCGGCCCGGACTCATCGCGGATGACGCGCTCGGCGCGCCCCTTGCTGCGCAGGTAATGGCTCGATCCGCGATCGGCATCGGCATTGAGGGCGCTCACGTGAACCAGCCGGTCTACCTGCTGTTTCCGGCAGGCCTCGACCAGCCGGCGCGCGAGATCCGTGTGCACCCGGGCGAACCCGCTGCCATTTCTCCCGCGTTCGTTCAGGATGCCGACGAGGTTGACGACCGCGTGCTGGCCCGAGGTCAGCGATGCGAGCGCGGCGGGATCGTGGATGTCGGCCGCGACCAGTCGTAGCGAAGGGATCGGCGCGAGATGCCGGGCGCGCGCGGGATCGCGGGTGGGTACGGTGACGCGCCAGCTCTCGCGCGCGAGCGCCGACGACGAGATGACTGCCGACAAAGCCGGATCCGCCCAGCACGCAGATCGATCGCGCGGACATGCCTGGATTATAGGTGCGCAGCACTCTGGCGGCCTCCTTCCATTCGGCCGCGCAGGCAATTTGGCGGACTGCGCGGCGCGCGAGCGGGTCCGGGTCAGCGAAGCGGCAGGAGCAGGACCTGGCTGCCGCGGCGAAGCTGGACGAGCATCGAGGCCTGGCCCTTGGCGGCTTCCCGCAGCTGGGCCAGGGTGCTGATGCGGACGCGGTTCACCGCGATGATCCGGTCGTCGGCGAGAAACCCCGCCTGTGCGGCGGGGCTGCCGGGCTGAACCCCCCGGATCCGGACGCCGCCGGCCGAATCCTCGGAAGCCTCGATCAATTCGGCGCCCGCAAGCGACGGGTGGATCGCCGACGCGTCGGCCAGTTGCGCGGGTTCGCGAAGCACCGCCGTGACGGTCTTTGGCTTGCCCTCGCGCAGGAGTCCGATCTCGACGGACTCCCCGACCTTCAGCATGCCGATCGTGTTTCGAAGCTCCGCATTGGTCTTGATCGGCTGGTTCCGTACGGATGTGATGACGTCGCCGGCCTCGATACCCGCCCGGGCGGCCGCTGACCCCTCGGCGACCTGCGAGACGAGCGCACCCTGTGCGTTTTCCGCGAGTCCGAGGCTCTTGCGAAACTCCGGTGTGAGCGAGAGCGTCGTTACGCCGAGTTGCCCCCGGTTGACCTGCCCGGTATCGATCAGCTGCTCCATGATCGAGCGGACCATATTCGACGGAATCGCGAACCCGATGCCGATGTTGCCGCCGGATTGAGAGAGGATCACGGAATTGATTCCGACCAGGTCGCCATCGAGCCCGACGAGCGCCCCGCCGGAATTGCCGGGATTGATCGCGGCATCGGTCTGGATGAAGTCCTCGAGCCCGTCACGGCTGATGCCGGTGCGCCCGAGCGCGCTCACGATCCCGGAAGTGACCGTGTGCTGGAGGCCGAACGGATTGCCGATCGCGATGACGAAATCGCCGACCTGGATCTTGGAGGAGTCCGCGAGCTTGATTTCCGCCGGAAGCGCCGCGTCCCGCACGCGGAGCACCGCCACGTCCGAACGGTCGTCGCTGCCCACGATCTCGGCCTTGAGTTCGAGGTCGTCGACCAGGGTGATCGTGATTTCGCTCGCATTCTTGACGACGTGCGCATTCGTCACGATGTAGCCATTACGGGCGTCGACGATGACGCCGGAACCCGCGCTGCGGAATTCGCGCTGCTGGGCGTCGGGCGGCACGCCGAAAAAGCGGCGGAAACCCGGATCGTCGAAGAAGGGATTGCGCGGCGCGGCGATCGTGCCGCGCACGCCGATGTTGACGACCGCCGGCGCGACCCGCTTGATCACCGGGGCGAAGGAGGGCTGCGCGGTCTGCGCATTCGTGGCGCTTGAAAAGACGAGCGCAACCAATGCCAGTGCGCCTGCGAAGTGCTTGTACATCAGGTTTAAACCTCGGTGGGGCGCGATCTCTGACCGGAGCCCGGTGGCACAAGTTCCGGTGCTCGCGCACGGCCTATTTTCCCGCGTGCGGACGCGCTCGTGCACAAACTGTGCATATTTTGTGGCATTTTTCTGCATACCAGATGTTGTGCTGCGCAGATTTTCGTGTTTGGCCGGCCGGGACCCTGGACCCGGTCGGAAACAGCCTGAAATGCATTTCATAACCTATTGAAATTAAAGCACCTTTGTAGACGGATTTTTTCCATAAGGAAATCCTTGACAGCACCGGCTGTGCGAAATAATTTCGCAACCCTGACACAAGATCTTGTGGTCTCCGGCCGAGAGGCGGGTTAGGCCGGCGGAAGAGTCAGGGAGCCAAGTGAAATCGGACGCAGGCGGCGCCATGGTGCGCCTCCCCGGGCGAGATTTCTCCGGCGAATTCGTTGGGCAGCCGGTTCGAGGGGGCGTCGCAAAGAAAATGAGCACAGCGGTCAGAATCGAGCACAAAGACGTCGAGGAAATTCCGTTTCAGGAGGCGTCGCTCGACATCTGGGACCGGAAATACCGGTTGACCGCCAAGGACGGCACGCCGATCGACGCCACGATGGACGACACGCTTCGCCGCGTCGCGACCACGCTCGCCGAAGTCGAGGCTGTGGCGCAGCGCGAGGCGATGTTCGAGCGCTTTCTCTGGGCCCTGCGCAAGGGCGCGATCCCGGCGGGCCGGATCATGTCGAATGCGGGCGCGCTCGCGCACAAGCCCGCGACTTCCACGATCAACTGCACCGTCTCGGGAACGATCCACGACTCCATGGACGACATCCTGAACAAGGTGCACGAAGCCGGGCTCACGCTGAAGGCGGGCTGTGGCATCGGCTACGAGTTCTCGACACTCCGGCCGCGCGGCGCCTACGTCGCCGGCGCCGGCGCGCATACGTCCGGCCCGATGTCCTTCATGGATATCTATGACCGCATGTGCTTCACCGTGTCGTCCGCGGGCGGCCGGCGCGGCGCCCAGATGGGCACCTTCGACGTCGGCCATCCCGACGTCGTGGATTTCGTCCGCTCGAAGCGCGAGAACGGGCGCCTGCGCCAGTTCAACCTGTCGCTGCTCGTGACCGACGAGTTCATCGCGGCGGTGCGCGCGGACGGCGACTGGAAACTCGCGTTTCCGCTGCCCCTGCGCGAATTCGACGCCGCAAAGCACGACCTTCACGATCCGGGTGTCTTTGTCTGGCGCGAATGGCCGGATGGCGAGGGCTACGTCGCAAACGAGGACGGCCTCGTCGCCTGCCGGATCTTCAAGACCCTGCCGGCCCGGCGCCTGTGGGACGTCATCATGGCGTCGACCTATGATTTCGCGGAACCCGGCTTCGTACTGGTCGACCGCGTCAACGAGATGAACAACAACTGGTGGTGCGAGAACATCCGCGCCACCAATCCCTGCGGCGAGCAGCCGCTGCCGCCCTACGGCTCCTGCCTGCTCGGTTCGGTGAACCTGACGCGCTTCGTGCACCGCCCGTTCACGGAGGAGGCGAGCTTCGACTGGGCCGAGTACCGCGAGGTGGTCCGCGTCTTCACGCGCATGCTCGACAACGTGGTCGAGATCAACGGCCTGCCGCTGGGGCGGCAGCGCGACGAGATCGTCCGCAAGCGCCGCCATGGCATGGGCTTTCTGGGCCTCGGGTCGACCATTACGATGCTCGGCATGCGCTACGGCTCTGCGGAGTCCGTGGCATTCACCGACAACGTCGCGCGTGAGATGGCGATCGCGGGCTGGGAAGCGGGCGTCGAGCTCGCCCGCGAGAAAGGCCCGGCGCCGATCATGAACGAGGAGTTCACGGTCACCCGCGCGATGCTCAGGAAACGCCCCGAGATGGCGCGCGACGGCTGGAAGGTCGGCGACCGCGTGCCGGGCCGCGTGCTGCACGCGCGATACAGCCGGTATATGCGCCGGCTCGCCGAGGTGGCGCCGGAGCTCGTCAAGGAGATCGAATCCGTCGGCGCGCGATTCACGCACCACACGTCGATCGCGCCGACCGGAACGATTTCGCTCTCGCTCGCCAACAATGCGTCGAATGGCATCGAGCCGTCATTCGCGCACCACTATTTCAGGAACGTCATCCGCGAGGGCAAGAAGTCGAAGGAGCGCGTGGATGTCTATTCGTTCGAGCTTCTGGCCTACCGCGAACTGGTCAATCCGCGCGCCGTGCCGGCCTCGACGAATGCGGCGGAGACGCTGCCCGACTATTTCATGACGGCCGAAAGCATCGGCCCGCGCGAACACGTCGACATCCAGGCGGCGGCGCAGAAGTGGGTCGACTCCTCGATATCGAAGACGGCAAACGTGCCGACCGATTTCCCCTACGAGGACTTCAAGGACATCTATCTGTACGCGCACGAGAGCGGCCTGAAGGGCTGCACGACTTTCCGCTTCAACCCGGAGGCTTTCCAGGGCGTGCTGGTCAAGGAAGACGACCTGAAGAACACGACCTACGTGTTCACGCTCGAGGACGGCAGCGAGATTGAAGCGACGGGCGACGAGGAAATCGAGTATGACGGCGAGATTCACACCGCCGCCAATCTGTTTGACGCGCTCAAGGAAGGCTATTACGGCCGTTTCTGAGCGAGCGGGGGCGAAATGAGCAGGCATAAGTTCGACAAGAAGATCGTGAAGTACCGGGTGCAGAAGCCCGAGGCGGAGAAGGCGGAGGCTGAAAAGCCGCTGCCGGCGCGCGAAGCCCGTGCCCGCAAGGACGGCGGTGGCAAGGTCGTGTGGATGCACGAGAAGCTCGAGCGCCCCGAGGTCCTGATCGGCTCGACTTACAAGATCAAGACGCCGGTTTCCGACCACGCGATGTACCTGACGATCAACGACATCATGTTGAACGAGGGCACGGAACACGAGCATCGGCGGCCATTCGAGATCTTCATCAACTCGAAGAACCTGGATCACTTCCAGTGGATCGTTGCACTGACGCGGATCATCTCGGCGGTGTTCAGGAAGGGCGGCGACGTCGCGTTCCTGACCGAAGAGCTGAAGGCCGTGTTCGACCCGCGTGGCGGCTACTGGCAGCCGGGCGGCAAGTTCATGCCGTCGATCGTCGCGGAGATCGGCTACGTCGTCGAGCGCCACCTGCAGACGATCGGCCTGATGCAGAAGCCGGGCATGGACGACACGCAGCGGCTCCTGATCGAGTCGAAGCGCAAGGAATGGGAGCAGCGCACCCGGCAGCAGGATGCATTCGCGGAGTCGAGCTATCCCGAAGGTGCGCAGCTCTGCATCAAGTGCAATACCGCGGCCCTCGTCATGATGGACGGCTGCATGACCTGCCTCGCATGCGGCGAATCGAAGTGCGGCTGACGGCAAGGCACGATTTCAATCACGCGCCAGCCGGGTCCCCGCCCGGCGGCTCCTGATCACAGGAGCTGCGCGTGACCTCCCAGGCGGCCTTCGGGCCGCCTTTTTTCCCGAAGGGGACGTTCACCTTGACGTCGAGGTGGCAAGCCCCTTGAAGGTGAGCGTCCCCTTCCAATAAGGTCAGGCGGCAAATGTTCGAATCTCCGGCCCGGCAGCTTCCCGTGTTCGCGCTGGCGCTCGTCGCAGCAGCGCTCGCTGGCTGCGTAACCGAGCGCCTATACGAGGGGCCGCGGCTTTCGGACTCGGAACGCGCGGTCGTGCGGGCGGACCCGGTCGTGAGCGCGGGGCTGCCGGTGAGCATCCGCCTGCGGCGGGTGGACGCGCGCGATGTCTCGATCTCGTCGCGCTCCGTCGCGCTCGCGCCCGGTGCCCACACGTTCCTGGTGGACTGCCGCGTGGAAGAGAGCGGTTCTGTGCGCCGCTTCGTCGTCGAGGCAGAGGTCGAGGCGGGCGGCCGATACCGGCTCGTCGCGAATGCGTCGACGCGAAACTGTGAAGCGGTCGAACTGATCAGAGACTGAACTGCCGGTCCGCGCCGACGGCGCTATAATCCGTCGCGACATGAACCGCAAGTCGTTGATTCCGATGATTGTCGCGACCCTGTTCGCGGCATTTGCGCAGGCCGACTCGATGACCGGGCTCGCCGGTCCCGCCGGCATGCTGCAGCCCGCCGACCGCGTCGTCGTGCACAAAGCTGGCCGCAAGATGGAGCTGTTCCGCGAGGGCCAGCTGGTCGCGAGCTACCGCATTTCGCTCGGCCTTGCTCCTTCCGGCCAGAAGCAGCGCGAGGGGGATTTCCGCACGCCGGAGGGCAGTTACCGCCTGACGCGACGCAATGCCGAAAGCGATTTCTTCCTGGCCGTGCAGGTCTCGTATCCGGAGGCCGCCGACATCGCGCTTGCGCGGAGGAATGGCTGGGCGCCGGGCGGGGCGATCATGGTGCACGGCCTGCCGAACTACCTGAAGTATCCGCGTGACCGTTACCTCAACACCGACTGGACCGACGGCTGCATCGCGCTTTCGAACGAGAACATGCTCGATTTCTGGCTGCTGACGGGGCAAGGAACGCCGATCGAGATCCGTCCGTGAGTTCGGCCCCGGGGCTCGATCTCTCGGCAGTCGTGCATGCGCGGGTGTCGCCGAAGGGCGTGCTCGACAACCTTTCCCAGCAGGAAGTGGACAAGCTTCTCGATCGCGGCCAGGGCGGCCTCTATCCGCTGTTCCGCCGCTGCGCGCTCGCGGTGCTCAATTCCGGGACGCTGATCGACGATGCGCGGCTGATATTCGAAGCCTACAAGGACTTCGAGCTTCGGATCGTGCGCGAACCCTGGGGCATCAAGCTCGAGATGAACCACGCGCCGGGAAGCGCCTTCGTCGACGGCGAAATGATCAGGGGCGTCAAGGAGCACCTTTTCGCCGTGCTCCGCGATATCGTCTACACCCACAACGAGATCGTCGCGCGCTTCGACCTCAACGACGCCGCGAGCGTCACGAACGCCATCTTCTGCATCCTGCGCAATGCCCGCGCGCTCGAGTACAAGGGCCGGCCGGATCTCGTGGTCTGCTGGGGCGGCCACTCGATTCCGCGGGAGGAGTACGACTACACAAAGCAGGTCGGCTACGAGCTTGGCCTGCGCGGACTCTCGGTGTGCACTGGTTGCGGTCCCGGCGCGATGAAAGGCCCGATGAAGGGCGCGACGATCGGCCATTCCAAGCAGCGCATCAAGGACGGCCGCTACATCGGCGTGACCGAACCGGGAATCATCGCCGCCGAGCCGCCGAATCCGATCGTGAACCAGCTCATCATCATGCCGGACATCGAAAAGCGGCTCGAGGCCTTCGTGCGCCTCTGCCACGGCATCATCGTCTTCCCGGGCGGCGCGGGCACGGCCGAGGAGATCCTGTACCTGCTCGGCATCCTGCTCGATCCCGCGAACGCGAACCAGCAGCTGCCGCTCGTGTTTACCGGGCCGCGCGAGAGCGCCGGCTATTTCCGCGATCTCGACCGTTTCATCGGCTTCACGCTCGGCGATCAGGCGCAGGCGCGCTACCGGATCATCGTCGACGACCCTCCGGAAGTGGCGCGCGAGATGCAGCGCGGGTTCGACGCCGTGCGCCGCTCGCGGCGGCGCGCGGGTGATGCCTACAATTTCAACTGGCTCCTGAAGATTCCGCGCGCGTTCCAGCAGCCGTTCGAGGTGACCCACGCGTCGATGGCGGGCCTCGAACTGTCGATGGACCAGCCGGTGCACGAGCGTGCCGCGAACCTGCGCCGCGCTTTCTCCGGCATCGTTGCCGGGAACGTCAAGGAGCCGGGCATCAGACTGATCGAGGAACGCGGCCCGTTCGAGATCCATGCGGCGCCGCAGATCGCAAAACCGCTGGACGAGCTGCTGCGCGGGTTCGTCGCGCAAAGGCGGATGAAACTGGTCGGCGAGTACCGACCGAGCTACCGCATCGTCTGATTGCGGGGGTCCCGGGTATCCGCCCCGGGACCTGTGATGCAGTTCCTGTTTAGGGCGCTTCTCCCCGCGTAACTTGCGGGGCATGAAACCTTTTCAGGTTCCATTCCCGTGAGCGACATCAAGGTGACGCCCGCCGAAAGCCGTGAACGCGCTGCTGCCGAGGCTGCGCCGCGCCTGCCGCGCCGCACGTCCGTGAGCCGCCACGGCGCGATCTCGCGCGAGCTCACCAAGTACTCGAACTACAAGACCTGGGCCGAGAAGGCGCGTGGCGCTTTCGCGGCAGACAGCGACGCGCTCGGCACCAACGGGTCGCTGCCTTCGCGCCGCTCCACCGATCGCTGAGACCAGAATGGAACGGATCGTCCAGCTGCTTGACGAGATCGAAGACATCGTGAGCGTCCTGCGCCACCGGTTCGGTCTCTGGCCCGCCGACTGACCCCCAGCGACTAGTAAAGCCGCAAGGGGGACAGCCCCCACCTGCCGCGCCCCAACGCCCCTCCCGCAGCATTCGCTGCTATCTTTGCGTCATGGGAAACAAGCCCATCCAAAGCTCATGGATCACGGCAACGGCGTGTGTCTGGCTCGCGGCGTGTGCGATGGCCGAAACGCCGCCGGCGACGCCGCCGGCAGCTGCCGCGCCGGAAGCGGTGCTCCTCGTGACAGACCTCGTGGCCGGAGTCGGCGACGAAGCACTGCCCGGCATGATCGTGATCGTGCACTACACCGGCTGGCTGCATGATCCAAACGCATCCGATTTCCGCGGTCGCGAGTTCGACAGTTCCCGCAAGCGGGGGCAGCCGTTCTCGTTTCCACTCGGCGGCGGGCGCGTCATCCGCGGCTGGGAGCAGGGCATTCCGGGCATGAAGGTCGGCGGCCTGCGCCGCCTGGTGATTCCGCCGGAGCTCGCCTATGGCAGCCGCGAAATCGGAAGAGGCCTGATTCCCCCGGGATCGACGCTGACGTTCGAAATCGAACTGCTCGCGGTCGAGACCGTGACCTTTCATCCCCAGCAGTAACCCGGCGCAGAGGTCCTGATGCGAATTGCAATCGTCTTGCAGCGTTCGTCGCGCTCATTCCAGTGGGGGCGGCCGACGCGGCCACCCTCATCCATGCCGGCCGCCTCATCGACGGCATCGCCGGCGCGCCGCGCGAACGGGTCACGGTGGTCGTCGACGGCGATCGTATTCGATCCATCGACGCAGGCTTCACCGTGCCCGGGCCGGGCGACGAGGCGATCGACCTGTCCGCCGCCACCGTGCTGCCGGGCCTGATGGACATGCACGTCCACCTGACGCAGGAGCACAGTCGCCGCAGCGAGCTCGACACCATCAAGAAGAGCGAGGCCGATCGGGCCTTTGATTCCGTCGTCTACGCGGAGCGCACGCTGCAGGCCGGCTTCACGACAGTGCGCAATCTCGGCGATTCGTTCAACGTCTCGATCGCGCTCAGGCGCGGGATTGCGGAGGGCAAGGTCAAGGGTCCCCGTGTCTTCACGTCGGGCCGATCGATTGGCACGCGCGGCGGCCATGCGGATGCGACCAATGCCTTCGGTCCCTTCCTCGGGAGCGACGATCCGCGGCTCGACACGGTCTGCAACGGACCCGACAGCTGCCGTGAAGCCGTGCGCAAGCGTTATCAGGACGGGGTCGACTCCATCAAGATCACGGCGACCGGCGGCGTACTCTCGATCGCGAAGTCGGGCACCGCCCCGCAGTTCACGGACGAAGAACTCCAGGCGGTCATCACGACGGCGCACGACTACGGCCTGAAAGTCGCCGCCCACGCGCATGGCAACGAAGGCATGCTCCGCGCCGTGCGCGCCGGCATCGATTCGATCGAACACGGCACCTTCATGGACGACGAAACCATCCGGCTCATGAAGGAGAAGGGCACGCACTACGTGCCGACCATCTCGGCGGGCCGCTGGGTTTATGAAAAGGCCCAGGATCCCGACGTATTTCAATGCGCTGGTCCGCCCGAAGGCGCTCGAGGTCGGCCCGAGATCCAGGAGACTTTCGCCAAAGCGTGGAAGGCCGGTCTCACGATCATGTTCGGCACCGACTGCGGCGTCTGCGCCCACGGAACGAACGCGAAGGAATTCGCCTATATGACCGAGGCCGGCATGCCGGTGATGGACTGCAATTCAGTCAGCCACAATCATTCCGGCTCGCTACCTGGGCATCGATGACAAGCTGGGCAGCCTCGAGGCCGGCAAGCTCGCCGACATCATCGCCGTACCTGGCGACCCGCTCGCCGACGTGAAGTTACTCGAACGCGTGTCGTTCGTAATGAAGGAAGGCGTTATTTACAAGCGCTGACCGAACGGGATTCGCAGGCCGCGCGATGCGCGTTGCGGGCGCGGGGGACCCATCCCTCGCTCGCTCAGAAGAACGGACATTCGCTCGCTCGGGAGGTCCCCCGCGCCCGCAGCGCGCATGGAGTTGCATGGCACTACCGACTCCCAGTGTTGAGAAAGTCGTCATCGACGGACCGGCCGGCGCGATCGAGGCGCTGCTCGAGAGACCGCCGGAAGCGCGCAGCGACGTTGTAGCCGTGTGCTGCCATCCGCATCCGCTGTACGGCGGGACCCTGCAGAACAAGGTCGTGCACACGCTGGCGCGTGCGGCGCAAGACCAGCGGGTCAGCTCAGTGAGATTCAACTTTCGTGGTGTCGGCGCGAGTGCCGGCGTGCATGACGACGGTGTCGGCGAGAGCGATGATGTGGCGGCTGTCGCGGACTGGGCGAAGCGGACGCTGGGTGCGGAGCGATTGTGGTCGCTCGGATTCTCGTTCGGCGGCTTCGTCGCTTATCGTCTTGCAACGTCGCGTGATGCCACAGCGCTCGTGACCGTGGCGCCGCCGGTGCGGCGTTTCGATTTCACGACGCTCGCCGTGCCGCGCTGTCCCTGGCTAGTCGCCCAGGGCGACAAGGACGATCTCGTCGATCACGAAGCGGTGCTCGCATGGACCCGAAGTGTCGATCCGCCGCCCCAGGTGCGGATCCTGCCGGGAGCCGAGCATTTTTTTCACGGCCGCCTGACCCTGCTCCGGTCGCTGGTCGGCGAATGGCTGGCGGCGCGACTGGCTGAAAACCCCTGAAAAACGAACGGGGCGGTCGAACCGCCCCGTCAGTTTCCCGAACGCGAAAACAGATGGACCGGGCTTCAGCCCACCATCTCGTTGAGGTTCTTGAGGGCGCGGATACGCACCTTCTTGGAGGCCGGCTTGGCCTTGATCTGCATCTTCTCGCCGGTGAAGGGGTTGACGCCCTCGCGCGCCTTCGTGGCGGCTTTCTTCACGACGCGCATCTTGCACACGCCGGGCAGCGTGAACACGCCGACGCCCTTGAGCGCCTTCTTCATCTGTCCGCCGAGCGCCTCGAGTACCCCGCTCACCTGCTTCTTGCTGAGATCGGTCTGGCCCGCGACCGCCGATACGATTTGCGACTTCGTGGGAGCCGCATTCTTTTTCGCCATTGAGTTGTCTCCTGTGGTTCTGTCAGCGACGGGGCGATCCCGCCAAATCAATTCCGGCGCGCACCATACCACGGAAAATCCGGCTGCATAAGAGGGTCGACGTCGATTTCGCGCGGGTTTTTACGGCATGGCGAGCGAATTTGCAAATCATTCGAGACGAAATTCCCGCGTCAGGCGGACGCGAATTTCGGGGCTCGAGTCTGTCGCGCGCGCCCGAATGTCGATCGTGACCGGCACGCGATGACGCACTTCCGACCGTCGCCAGCCAGCTCGGTCCGCCTGCCTCGTCGTGACGCACGAGCGGCAGCGACGTCCGCTCGCCGGTCAGCGTGACCGCAGTCGCCTCGATCACGGACGCGCCGATTGCGCGTGGCCACTCGGGTCACGAGGCATCAGGGTGAGCGTGAGGAGAGCTAGATTGCGTCTCGGCACAATGCCGTAACTGCCCGCAATCCCAGAGGGCAGGTCGCTCGTCATCGTCAGCGCGTAATGGAGCCGATAGTCCCCGGCCTCTGCGAATCCGGGATCCGTATATGGCGTTGCCTCTGGTACCGGCTCCGGGTTTCCTCCACAGGAGGCCAGCAGGAGCCACGCGGTGGCCGCGGCGCAGGGCGCGGCCCAGCGCCGGCCGGCACGTGCGAAACGCCCTGTTTGCATGCATTTTCCGGGCTCCGCGTGGCTGTTGCCTGCGGCCCACGCCGCGGCGGCCCGGCAGCCCGGCCAGCTCATCCGATCAGGATCCGAAGCGCGGTCAGGCCGATGATCGCCACGAGCGGAGAGAAATCGATGCCGCCAACGACCGGGAGGACCCGGCGGAGCGGCGAGAGAAGCGGTTCGCAAAGTGACGCGAGCAGCGCCGTCGCCGGGCTCCGGGCGCCAGGCGCGATGAAGGAGAGGAGCGCGTAGACGAAGATCAGGACCGTGTAGAGAAGAAGTGTTGCCAGGACGAGCGACCGCAATGCCGCAAGCGCGAGCGGCAGCAACGGGAAAAGTGCACCGGTCCGCAGCCTGAACAGGATCAGCGTGGCGAGGAGTTGCACGATGACGAGAGCCACGACGGACGCCGTGTCGACCCTCCCGATCGGCGGCAGGATGCGGCGGAGCGGCATCACGAGCCAGTTGGTCAGTGCCAGGATCGCCTGGGCGAGCGGATTGCGGAAGTCGGCGCGAGCAAGCGGCAGGAGGACGCGCAACAGGAATGCGTAGACCGTGAAGGTCAGCGCTGAGTCGACGATGAAGTAAAGCGCGTCCATGGAGCGATTCTAAACGCGCTCGCCGAAGATGGCTGTACCGATCCGGAGGTGCGTGGCGCCTTCGGCAATCGCGGCCGCGTAGTCGCCGCTCATCCCCATCGACAGCGTATCAAGCCCGTGGCCGGCGGAGTTCAGCGCCACGAGCAGTCGCCTGAGTTCGGCGAACCAGTGACGCTGGCGCAGGGGTTCGGTCTCCGCCGGCGGCAGGCACATGAGGCCGCGGAGCGACAAACGCGGCAGGCGCGCGACGGCGTCCGCGAACGACGCGAGCGGGGGGGCGCCACACCCGACTTCGTCGACTCGTCGCCAAGGCATACCTGGATGCAGATCGAAAGTGGCGGCAGCGTCGCGGGCCGCTGCGCCGAAAGTCGTTCGGCGATGCGCAGGCGATCCACCGTGTGTACCCAGCCGAAGAGCTCCGCGGCCTGGCGGGTCTTGTTGGTCTGCAGCGCGCCGATGAAATGCCGGCCAAAGTCGCGGCCTGCGAGCGAATCAAAATGCGCCAGTGCCTCCTGGAGGTAGTTTTCGCCGAGATCGGCGAGCCCCGCATCCAGCGCCGATTTCACGGTCGACAGTGGTTGCGACTTGGCGACGCCAATCAATGTGATCGACGCCGGGTCACGACCGGCCGCACAGGCGGCCTGCGCGATGTTTTGCCGCACTAATGCCAGTCTTTCAGCGGGATTCTGCGGAGCAGTTAACATATTGGTGTGCGCCGGTCAGGGCTATACTTCCCCCGGCCCCGAACAGCCGTTGCACGGTGCGCGGGGCTTTTGTCCGTGCACCGAGCCAGGGAGTCTTGATGGCCGTCGACATCGCCCAACTCTTGGCCTTCGCAGTCAAGAACAACGCATCCGACCTGCACCTGTCGGCAGGCGTGCCGCCCATGATCCGCGTGGACGGTGACGTCAAGCGCGTCAACATGCCACCGCTGACGCACAAGGAAGTGCACAGCATGGTGTACGACATCATGAACGACAAGCAGCGGAAGGTGTACGAAGAGTTCTTCGAGACCGACTTTTCGTTCGAGATCCCGAATCTGGCGCGCTTCCGCGTCAATGCCTTCAACCAGAACCGTGGCGCCGGCGCCGTGTTCCGGAACATCCCTTCGCTGATCAAGACGCTCGATGACCTGAGCGCGCCGAAGGTGTTCAGGGACCTGTGCATGCTGCCGCGCGGCCTCGTGCTGGTGACCGGGCCGACCGGCTCGGGCAAGTCCACGACGCTCGCAGCCATGATCGACTACGTCAACGTCAATCGCCCCGAGCACATCATCACGATCGAGGACCCGATCGAGTTCGTACACGAGTCGAAGCGCTGCCTGATCAACCAGCGTGAAGTGCACCGTGACACGCTGGGATTCAGCGAGGCATTGCGTTCGGCGCTGCGCGAGGACCCGGACGTGGTGCTCGTCGGCGAAATGCGCGACCTCGAAACCATACGTCTCGCGCTGACCGCCGCGGAGACCGGCCACCTCGTGTTCGGCACGCTGCATACGAGTTCGGCGGCCAAGACCGTCGACCGCATCGTCGACGTGTTCCCGGGCGAGGAAAAGGACATGGTGCGTTCGATGCTTTCGGAGTCGCTGCGGGCCGTGATCTCGCAGACCCTCCTGAAGCGCCTCGGCGGCGGCCGCATCGCGGCGCACGAAATCATGATCGCGACTCCCGCGATACGGAACCTGATCCGCGAGAACAAGATCGCGCAGATGTACTCGTCGATCCAGACCGGCCAGGGCCAGGGCATGCAGACCCTCGACCAGTGCCTGACGGAGATGCTGGCGAAGGGCCTCGTCGCGAAGGAAGAGGCGCGCTACAAGGCCCAGAACAAGGACAACATGTAAGGCGCGCGGCGCGCGCCCGGGAGACCAGGAATGGATCGCGAACAGGCAATCAGGCTGATGCAGGACCTCTTGCGGCGCATGGTCGACCGCAAGGGTTCGGACCTGTTCATCACCGCGGGTTTCCCGCCGGCGATCAAGATCGACGGCGAGGTGCGGCCGCAGACCGACAAGGCGCTCACGCCGGAGCAGAGCGCCGTGCTCGTGCGCTCGATCATGAACGACCGTCAGACCCGCGAGTTCGACGCCAGCAAGGAGGCGAATTTTGCGATCGCCCCGCCGGGCATCGGCCGCTTCCGCGTCAGCGCCTTCGTGCAGCAGGGCCACACCGGCTGCGTCATTCGCCAGATCAACTCGACCATCCCGACGATCGAGGAACTCGAGCTGCCGCCGATCCTGAAGGACATCGTGATGTCCAAGCGCGGCATCGTGATCGTCATCGGCGCCACCGGCTCCGGCAAGTCGACAACGCTCGCCTCGATGGTGGGCTACCGGAACGAGAAGACCCGCGGCCACATCGTCACGATCGAGGACCCGGTCGAGTACGTGCACCAGCACCGCGGCTGCGTCGTCACGCACCGCGAGGTCGGCGTCGACACCGAGAGCTGGCACACGGCCCTCAAGAACACGCTGCGACAGGCGCCCGACGTCATCATGATCGGCGAGATCCGCGACCGCGATACGATGGAATACGGCATCCAGTTCGCCGAGACGGGCCACCTGGTGCTGGCGACACTGCACGCGAACAGCTCTAACCAGGCGCTCGACCGCATCATCAACTTCTTCCCCGAGGAGAAGCGTGAGCAGCTCCTGATGGATCTGTCGCTGAACATCCGCTCGTTTGTCTCGCAGCGCCTCATACCGCGCGAGAAGGCGGAGGGCCGCATAGCGGCAATGGAGATCATGATCGGGACGCCGCTCGTTGCGGACCTGATCTTCCGCGGCGAAGTCACCAAGATCAAGGAAGTGATGGCGCGCTCGAACCGTCTTGGCATGAAGACCTTCGACCAGGCGCTCTTCGAACTCTACGAGGCGGGTACGATTTCCTACGAAGAAGGCCTGCGGAACGCCGACTCGAAGAACGAGTTGCGGCTGCGCATCAAGCTCGAAAGCAAGCGCGAGGATCGCCTCCAGGCGGAGGCGTCCAGCACGCTGAGGATCGTCGATGAGTCCAACGACGGCAAAATCTACTAAGCCCGAGGGCGAGCAGGCGATCGCGGCCGAGTCCGCCGACGGCCGCGTCAGCATCAAGCCGCTCCTCAAGCTGATGGCGGAGAAGAAGGCCTCCGACCTCTTCTTCACCTCGAATTCGCCGGTCAAGATCAAGATCGAGGGATTGATCTACCCGATCAACAAGCAGGTGCTGAACGCCGAGACGGTGCGCGACATCGCCTACGGGCTCATGAGCGCCGAGCAGCTCGAACATTTCCAGAACGAGCTCGAGATCGACTTTGCGATCTCGGAGCCGGGCGTCGGCCGCTTCCGGGCCGCGCTCTTCTACCAGCGCGGCTATCCGGCGCTTGTGCTGCGCTACATCAGCGTAGATACGCCGAAACTCGACCAGCTCGGCCTCCCGGACACGCTCCGCGAGCTCGCGATGCTGAAGCGCGGGCTTGTCCTGATGGTCGGCGCGACGGGTTCAGGCAAGTCGACGACGCTCGCGGCGATGATCAATCACCGGAACGAGAACTGCTCCGACCACATCCTCACGATCGAGGATCCGGTCGAGTTCCTGCACCAGAACCGCAAGGCGATCGTGAACCAGCGCGAAGTCGGGCTCGATACGCGTTCGTTCGGACGCGCGCTGCGCGCGGCGATGCGTGCCGCGCCGGACGTGATCCTGATCGGCGAGATCCGCGACCGCGAGACCATGGAATCCGCGATTGCTCTCGCGGGCACAGGCCATCTCTGCATCGCGACGCTGCACGCGAACAACAGCGCCGAGACGCTCGACCGCATCATCAACCTGTTCCCGCGCGACCAGCACAACCAGGTCTTCCTCGACCTGTCGCAGTACCTGCGGGCGATCGTCTCCCAGCGCCTTGTTCGCGGCCGCAACAACAAGCGGGTCGCGGCGGTCGAGGTGATGCTGAACACGCCGCACATCCAGGACCTGATCAAGAAGGGCGATGTCATCGGCGTCAAGGAAGCCATGCTCTCGTCGAACGAGCGCGGCATCCAGAACTACGACTCGGCGTTGCTGCACCTCTACAAAGAGGGCCGCATCGATATCGAGGAAGCGCTGACCAACGCCGACTCCCGCACCAACCTGGAAGCGCGCATCAACTTCGGTTAGCGGCAGGCGCTGCCGGGCGGGCGGGGAAAGCTTCCTCGTTCGCTCAGCCGATCCTTATTCGCTCACTCGGACTTTCCCCGCCCGCCCCGGCGCGCCCGCGACGTGCCAGCCCTGCGTAGGGCGCGCGGGGCCGGAGTGTTTCGTAACCGCCGGAACTAGCTGGAAAAGATCGTGGCCGCGTCGAAGACCGGTCCGTCGACGCAGACGCGTTTCATTGCCGGCCCTTCGGATGTCTGCACCAGGACCGTACAGCCTGCGCAGCCGCCGACCCCGCAGGCCATGTTTTCCTCGAGAGAAACCTGGCATGGCACGCCGTAACGGCGGGCAAGCGCTGCGACGGCAACGAGCATCGCATGCGGCCCGCAAGTCATGATCTCGATTTCCGCGTGTTCGCCGGGCGTGAGTGAGACGAGCCAGGCATCGGCGAGTTCGGTCACGTAGCCGCGGTGACAGCCCGGGAAGCCCGTGAGACTCGCAAGCCGGCCCGGTACGCCGAGCGACTCGAGGAGCGGCATGGCGGCGGTCGCGCCGGCGGGGAGTCCCGCAACCGCATGCCGTGAAGTCGCGAGTTCGAAGGGAAACGGAAGCTCGGAACCCATCAGGACGAGCGGCTTCCACGACCCTCGATCCGCGGCGAGCGCCTCGGCGAGAAACAGCATCGGCGGGATGCCGACGCCGCCGCCGATCATGAGGATGCGCGGGCGCTCCGCATGCGGCGTGAAGCCGCGGCCGATCGGGCCGAGGCAGGAGAGGGTCTCGCCCGGCACGCGCAGCGCCAGTTCGGCGAGGCCGTGACCGACGACCTTGTAGAGCACTTCCACCCAGCCGTCCGCCGCATCCGCGCGCATGATCGAAAGCGGCCGGCGCATCGGCAGGTCGGGGCCGCAGGTCAGGTGGATGAAGCTGCCGGGCGTCGCGGCGGACGCACAGCGCGGCGCCCGCAGGCGGAGCACGAACTGGCCGCCGTCAAAAGCACGGTGCTCGAGTACGGCCGCATCCTCCAGGAAGATCGTGCCGCGATGACTGGCCTGCGCGACGCTCACTGTGCGCGCTTCCGGCGCGCTTCGGCGATGTGCGCGAGCACGGCCATGCGGACGGCCACCCCGTTCGCGACCTGCCGGCGGATCAGGGATTGCGGGCCGTCGGCGACCTCCGAGGCGATCTCGACGCCTCGATTCATCGGCCCGGGATGCATGACGATGGCGCGCGGGCTGGCGCGGGCGAGGCGGGCGGCGGTCAGGCCGAAGTCCCGGTGGTAGGCGCCGAGATCCGCCGGCGCGTGTCCTGCCGCCCGCTCGAGCTGGATGCGCAGCATCATGACCACGTCGGCGCCCGCGATTCCTTCGTCGAGCGACTCGAATCGGCGCGCGCCGGAAAACTCGGAGGCGTCCGGCATCATCTCGGGCGGCGCGACGACACGGATCTCCGGAACCCCGAGCGTGGCGAGCGCACGGTGCGCGGAACGCGCGACGCGCGAGCGCCGGATGTCGCCGGCGATGACGACAGAAAGACTGTCGAAGCCGCCCTTGCTCTGCCGGATCGTCAGCGCGTCGAGCAGGCCCTGCGTCGGGTGCGAGAGATGCGCTTCGCCGGCGGAGACCACCGAGACCTGCGGTCCGACTACGCGGGCGACCTGCTCCTGGAGTCCCGCTTCGGCGTCGCGGATCACGAACACGTCGACCTGCATTTCCTGCAGGGTCCAGATCGTGTCGAGCAGCGTCTCACCCTTGGCGCGCGATGACAGCGCCATGTCGAGATTGATCGCGTCGGCGCTGAGGCGGATGGCGGCGAGTTCGAACGAGGCGCGCGTGCGTGTCGAGGGCTCCGCGATCAGGCTTGCGACCGTCCAGCCGGCAAGGTCCGTTCCGCGACGCGGTCCTTCGCCTTCCGCGGGCAGGTAATGTTCCGCCCGATCCAGCAATTCTTCGAGCAGCTCGCGCCCGAGGCCATCGAGAGTGATCAGGTGTCGCAGCCGGCCGTGGGCATCCTGCTGCGAAATGGCGGGAGTCATCGGCCAGGCCGTCCGGGCAGGTCCCGCAGCCATTGCAGCAACAGGAGGCGCGCTGCCTCGCGGTCAACGTCCCCGCGGCGGACGCGTCGCGTCTTGGCGCCGCTCCTGCGGCGCTCGCGCAGGTCATCCTCCGCTTCGCGCGACGTCAGTCTCTCGTCCACCCGGTAAACCTCGATGCCGTAGCGCCCGCCGAGCTCGTCGGCGAACCGCAATGCCGCCGTGGTGATGCTGGCATCGCGACCGGCCATATTATAGGGAACACCGGCGACGATCGCGGCGGGCCGCCAGTCCGCGATGCAGCGGTCGATTGCGGACCAGTCGGGCAGGCCGTCGCTTGCGGCGATGGTCGCAAGCGCCTCGGCGGTTCCGGTCAGTGTGTTGCCGACCGCAACCCCGATGCGCCGCAATCCGTAGTCGAAAGAGAGCACCGTCCTTGCGGCCGGCGCATTCATGAATCAGGCGCGCCCGGCCTGGGTGCTGATGCGGGACAGTTCGACTCCGAGCAGTCGCGCGGCGGCGTGCCAGCGCTGCTCGAACGGCAACTCGAAGATCAGCGAATCGTCGCAGGGCACGGTCAGCCAGGCATTCTGGAGCAGTTCCTCGTCGAGCTGGCCGGCTTCCCAGCCGGCATAGCCGAGTGCGATCACGGCGTGCGCGGGACCGCTGCCTTGCGCCATGGCGGCGAGCACGTCGCGTGAAGTGGTGACGTGGAGCGTCTCCGAGACCTGCATCGTGGATTCGAAGCCCTGTGGGCCCGGACGGTGCAGCACGAAGCCCCGGTCGCGCTGCACGGGGCCGCCGGCGAGCACCGGCATGTCCCGCAGGCGCGCGTCCTGCGCGACGAGCGAAAGCTGGTCCAGCACTTCGGACATCCGCATGTCGAGCGGGCGATTGATCACGATTCCGAGCGCGCCGCGCTCGTTGTGCTCGCAGATGAGCGTCACGCTGTGCGAGAAGTTTGGGTCCGCGAGCGAAGGCATCGCGACCAGGAGCTGGTTGTTCAGGTATGCGCCGGCAGCCATACCGCTAGTATCGGCCGCGGACCGGTACCGGTCAAAGCGGAAAATTAAAGGGAATTAAAGGGGACGCTCACCTTTAGTCGCGGCGGCGCCGACGATGCGGCTCCAGATTTGACTAAAGGTGAGCGTCCCCTTTAATTCACCGGAACCTCGACGGAGGAACCGGCGAGGCGGCCGCCGACGAACTGCCATTCATAGGCGAATCGCAATACGTCGTGCCGGGCCGCCAGTTCCTCTGGAAAGGCCTCGAACGGCGTCGCGAGCCGCAATATGTCCATTGCAGCGCGATCGAGTTCGCCGTAGCCGCTCGTGCGTTGCACATCCGCGCGCACGAGTCCCCCGCTCGAGGCGAGCACGACTTCGATGACCGGATTGCCGGACAGCTTGCTGCGGCGCGCGGCATTCGGGAAATTCAGCGTTCCGACCTGCTCGATCCTGCGCTTCCAGGAATCGAGATAGACCGCGACTTCGGAACTCCTGCGTGTTTGGCGTCACGACGAGTTCGCGCCGCGGCGCGCCCTTGAGTTCCAGCTCCGAGTTCTCGTCGCTGCCGGCAAAGGGGGAGGGTAATCCGGCAAACGTCTCGAGCGGCTCCACGGCCGGCGCAGCGTCCGTATCCGCGGCCTCGCCGATGTACTTTGGCCGCCCGCCACGGCCGGTCAGCAGTTCTCCATCGCCCTGAACCCGGCCGGCAGTCGCATGGCGCCGCGACGCCGCCTTCCGGTGTACCGGGCATCGCTTCGGCGCCTGCGCCCGCCATGGGCTGGCGCGTCCGGTCGTCGGAGGAATTGCCGCTGCCCTGCTGCGTGCGTTCGGCAAGATAGTCCGCGCGCTCGTTCTGCATCGCGTCCGGCAGCGAGCTGTTGACGAGCAGCACTTCGAGCGTCGGCCCGTCGCCGGGATTCGCGGCCGGCGGCGCGAAACTGATGCCGAGGATCACGATCAGGTGAAAGACGCCTGCAAGGAACAGCGTGACCGTCAGGCGATCGCCGGATCCAGCTGGCAACGGGGACCCCCTTCACGCGGTCGCCTCAGCGCGCGCGGCGCCGCGCGAGCACGGCGTCTATGAGCAGGCCGCCGATGTCGTGGCCATGCATGGCATCGAGTTCGCGGATTCCGGTGGGACTCGTGACATTGATCTCGGTGACGAATCCGCCGATGACGTCGAGTCCCACGAACAACATGCCGCGCTCGCGCATCACCGGGCCAATCGCAGCGCAAAGCCAGCGGTCGCGCTCGGTCAGGGCACGGCTCTCCGCCCTGGCCCCGGCCGCGAGATTTCCGCGATGGTCGCCGGCTGCAGGCATGCGGACGAGCGCATGTGGCACGGGTTCGCCATTCACGAGCAGGATGCGGGAATCCCCGGTTTCCGCGATCTCCGGCAGATAGCGCTGGACGATGGCATAGCGCAGGCCGTATTCCGTGAGCGTTTCGAACACGACGCGCGCATTCCGGTCGCCTTGTGCGACGACAAAGATCGAGCGGCCTCCCATGCCGTCGAGCGGCTTGCAGACCGCCCGGCCGTGCTCGTCGAGGAAGGCCTGCATGGCGTCCATGTCGCGGGTGATCAGGGTCGGCGCGCAGCAATCCGGAAACCAGGCCGTGTAGGCCTTCTCGTTCATGTCGCGGAGCCCTTGCGGGCGATTGACGACCTGCACGCCCGCCAGCTCCGCCCGCTCGAGCAGGTACGTCGTGTAGACGTACTCCATGTCGAAAGGCGGGTCCTTGCGCATCAGCACGGCGTCGAATTCCGCGAGCTCGCGCACGACGGTTTCGCCAGTCCGGTACCAGTCCTTGCCCGGGCCCACGACTTCGACTGGCGAAAGGCGCGCAATGGCGCGCCCGTCGCGCACCGACAGGTCGCCCTGTCCGAAGCTCCAGGTCTCGCAGCCGCGGCGGCTTGCGGCGACGAGCATGGCGATGGTCGAATCCTTCGCCGGTTTGATGGTTTCGAGCGGATCCATCAGCACGGCGAGGCTCGGTCGGGCTGGCATCAGTGGCTCTCCGGCCGATTGGCTGGAATGTGACGCGGATACTGCACGTCAGGGGGCCTTGTCATAGTACACCTGTCATTGGTCTCGCCCGCCCGCGCGGCCGGAGCTTCCGGCGTGGCGGGGGGTAGACCGATATGTTAAAAGGAGGGCGCTCCGGCGTCGAAACCGTGGGCGCCACCAGGCGAGCTTTCACGCGCCCGGCCGGAGCAGTGCCGGCACCGGAGGAACCCGATGGACAGTGCAGCGGCCGTTAATGACGGGCACCGCCTGAGCGGCCTGAAAGTGCTCGTCATCGACGACAGCAAGACGATCCGTCGCACGGCGGAAACGCTGCTGGCCAAGGAAGGCTGCGAAGTGTTCACCGCGGTGGACGGATTCGACGCCCTGTCCAAGATCGCAGACCACCAGCCTGACATCGTTTTCGTGGACATCATGATGCCGCGCCTCGACGGGTATCAGACCTGTTCACTCATCAAGCACAACAAGGTGTTCCGCTCGATACCGGTGATCATGCTGTCCTCGAAGGATGGCCTGTTCGACCGGGCGCGCGGACGTATCGTCGGTTCCGAGCATTACCTGACGAAACCGTTCACGCGCGACGAGCTGCTTGTCCGCGATCGAACGGCACGTCAGCCGGGAATGACCGGGACGGCCGGAGAGAAGCCATGGCGCTCATCCTGATTGTCGATGACTCCCCGACCGAGGTGTTCCAGATGCGGCGCATGCTGGAGAGTCACGGATTCGAGACCGAGGGCGCCGCTGACGGTGCCGAGGGTATCCGCAAAGCGCGCGAGATTCGCCCCGACCTCATCCTGATGGACATCGTCATGCCGGGGGTCGACGGATTCCGCGCGACCCGCGCGCTCGCGAACGACCCTGCGACGCGGAAGATTCCCGTCATCATGGTCTCGAGCAAGAGCCAGGAAACCGACCGCATCTGGGGCATGCGCCAGGGCGCGGTCGATTACCTCGTGAAGCCGGTGACGCCGGCGCAACTCGTGGAGAAGGCGCAGGCCGCGCTCCTCACGGGCTGACCGGATGCAGGCTGAGCCGACCCTGAGGGCCCTGCGCGACCGGCCATTCGAGCTGTTGCTGGCGCTGGAGAAGCGTGCGCGCGACCTCGCTGCCGGCGCGCGCGACGGTACCGCAGCGCAGGAATGGATCGGTGTCGCCTTCCGGATGGGCGGCGAAACTTTCCTGGTCGAGCGGGACGAGGCGCGCGAGGTCATGGGTGTGCCGTCGCCGATCACCCGCGTGCCGGGCGCGCGGTCCTGGATCATGGGCCTCGCGAACGTGCGTGGTCAGCTCCTGCCGGTGATCGACCTGAAGCAGTATTTCGGCAGCGGCGAGCTGGTGACGGGGCGCAACACGCGCGTGATCGTCGTCAATCACCGCGAGATACCCGCGGGCCTGGTCGTCGACGAGGTGCTCGGGTTCCGGCGATTTGCGGAACGCGAGTTCACTGCGGAGGCGGCGCCGACGATAATCCGGTGCGAGCATTACCTGGCCGGGTCATTCCGGCGCGGCAGTGAGGCCTGGCCGGTTTTGAGCCTCCGAACGCTGGTCGAGAGCCCGGCGTTCCAGCACGGTTCGACCTGAAGCGCGATCTGGGAAGGGTCTGGAGCATGGTCAATCTGCCTGAAAGGCGTTTCATAGCGAAGTGGATGCCCGCCATGCTGGGAGGCGGCCTGCTGGCCGCGCTCGCGGCGGCCGTCCTGCTCATGCTGTCGAGCCGCGCAGAGAACGCCGATCGCGGATATCGCGAGCATCATGCCGGCCTGACGGTGCTCGCGGGTGCGATGCCCGCGCAGGCGGCGGCCGCAGCCCGCGGCGACGCCACCGGATTCGAGCGCCTGGCGGCATCGCGGACCGAACTCGAGCGACTGCTCGGCGAGATTGAAGCCGGCAGTTCACCGTTTGCCGCCCTGTCGAGCCCGAGCGCCCGGCGGCTCGGCGACGAACCCGGCTGGACCACCGTGCTCGATGCTTCGCAGCAGGTGCTGGCGGCGCGGGCGGTGGCGGTCGAATTGCGGACCTCCGCGACCGAATCGCGCGCAATCCTCGGGCGCGTGCTCGCGGCGACCGGAAACGCCGTCTCCGCGCCGGGGGGCTTGCCCGCAATGCGTGTGCTGCCCCGCTTCGAGACCGTCGCACAGCGCACGAGCGACGACCTCGAACAGCTCGCGGGTTCCCCGGATCCGGCGGAGGTCACGCGGCGGATTTCCGAGAACACGGCGCTGCTGGCCCAGTTCCTTGCGGGCCTTGCGGGCCTCGACGAGTCGGCCGGCGTGCCTGCGCTCGATGGCGAGGCTGCGACGCGGCTCGGCGAGGTGCGGGATACGTTCGCGGCCTACGAAAAGCAGCTACAGGGCACGCTCGAGCAGGCCGGCGCATTTGCGACTGCGCAACGCGCCGCCGGCAATCTCGCGACGGCTGCCGACAAGCTGTCGAAGTCGCTCGAAACCGTTTCGACGACCGATGCGGGCGGCATGGCGGGTGCGACGCCTGCGCTGATCGCGATCGGCATCGCGATACTCGCCTTTGCGGGCGCGCTGTTCGGCTGGGTCTCGCAGGCCGGCATCCGGCGCGTCGCGAGCCTCGAGTCCGAGCGCAACCGCCGCAACCAGGACGCGATCCTCCGGCTTCTCGACGAAATGTCGAGCCTGGCCGACGGCGACCTGACCGTGCAGGCGACGGTCACCGACGACATCACCGGTGCAATCGCGGATTCGATCAATTATGCGATCGAGGCGCTGCGCGAACTCGTTGCGACGATCAACGACACCGCGATGCAGCTCGATGCCGCGACCCGGCAGACGCAGGCGGCCGCCGGGCACCTCGCAAAGGCGAGCGTGGCGCAGTCGCGGCAGGTCGCTGCCGCGACCGACGCGGTCGGCGCGATGGCAGCTTCCATCGAAGAGGTGTCCGGCAATGCCGAGCGCTCGGCCGACGTCGCGCGCCACGCGGTCGACGTCGCGCACAAGGGCGGCGACGCGGTGCGACGCACGATCGATGGCATGAACACCATCCGCGAGAACATCCAGGACACGAGCAAGCGCATCAAGCGCCTCGGCGAGAGCTCGCAGGAGATCGGCAACATCGTCGAACTCATCAACGACATCGCCGAGCAGACCAATATCCTGGCGCTGAATGCGTCGATCCAGGCCTCGATGGCGGGCGAATCCGGCCGCGGTTTTGCGGTCGTCGCCGACGAGGTGCAGCGGCTCGCGGAACGCGCAGGCCATGCGACCCGGCAGATCGAAGTGCTGGTGCGCACGATCCAGAGCGACACCAACGAGGCGGTCGTATCGATGGAGCGCACGACGACCGACGTCGTGGGCGGCGCGCTCCTCGCCGAGAACGCGGGCGCCGCGCTCGGCGAAATCGAGGACGTTTCCAACCAGATCGCGCAGCTCGTGCAGAACATCTCCGCGAGCGCGCGCCAGCAGGCGGCGACCTCCGCGCACATCTCGCGGACGATGCAGGTGCTGCGCGAGATCAGCCAGCAGACTGCCGACAACACGAGCGCGACCTCGACTGCGATCGGACGCCTGGCGGACATGTCGGCGCAGCTTCGGAAATCGGCGGCCGGCTTCCGGCTGCCGCAGCAGCTTCCGCCCGTCGGCCGGAAGGTCAAGCCCTCGCCGGCCGCCGGCGGAGCCGGGAAATACGGAGACACGGCGCGCCGCGAGCGGCGCAGCCTGAGACGCCGTGGCGGATTTCCCCTCGGTCAATGAGCAGGCCCTGCATCTCGTCGCGCGCGAACTCGCCGCGACGCTGAACGAGGTCCGCATCGCGCTCGAGGCCGCGGCGGAGACGCCGGCCGACAAGACCCACGTCGCGAAGTCCGCCGACCTGATGCGCGCCGCGCGCGGCGTGCTGCGGGTCGTCGAGGTCTATGGCGCCGCGCTGCTTGCCGAGGAAATGGAGCACACCTCGCGCTGGCTTGCCGGCAGCGAGACCGATGCGCGGCAGTTCGTGGACGGCCTCGATGCGCTGATGCGCTCGAGCGTGCAGTTGCCGACCTACCTCGAGCGGGTGCTCGGCGGCGGGCGCGACCTGGCGCTCGTGCTGCTCCCGCTTCTCAATGACCTGCGCGCCGTGCGCGGCGCGCCGCTCCTGTCCGAAGGCACGCTGCTTTCCCTGAACCTGAGCTCGGAAAAGGCGCCGGTGGCGCGCGATGCCGGCGGCGACACGAGCAGAAGCTGACGGTGCCGCAGTGGGCGCGGCGCCTGCGGCCGAAGTTCCAGGCCGGGTTGCTCGGGCTGATACGCGGCGACAGCGAGGACCGCGGGCCTGACGGCGCTTTCCGAAGTCGCCCATCGCATGGAGGCGGTCGCAACGACCGCGCCGCTGTACCAGCTCTGGTGGGTGACCGGCGCATTGCTCGATGCGCTTCGCGCCGGCGGGCTCGAGGCGAGCATCACGGTCAAACGCCTGCTCGGCCACGCCGACCGCGAGCTGAAGCGGCTCTACGGACAGGGCGAGGCGGCGTATTCCGAAGCGCCGCCGATTGACCTCCTCAACAACCTGCTCTTCTATGTCGCCCGCGCCGAGACGCGCGGCGAGCGCATCGATGCGGTGCGCAGCTCGTTCCGGCTCGGCGAGCTGCTGCCGATCGACGAATCGGTCGAGCAGGAGCGCGAGTCGCTTTCGGCGCCCTCGGTGCGGCTCATGCGGACGGTCGCCGCCGCCATCAAGGAGGACCTCGGCCGCGTCAAGGACGCGCTCGATCTCTACACGCGCAAGGGCGGCCCGCCGGAAGAGCTCGCACCCCAGGTCGACCTGCTGAAGAAGATCGGCGACACGCTCGCGGTGCTCGGCCTGGGTTCGGTTCGCGAGCAGGTGCAGGGCGAGCTTTCGCGCCTGAACGACATCATCACCCGGCGCGCTCCAGCCGAGCAGGACACGCTGATCGCAATCGCCGCGACCTTGATCGGCGTCGAGGATGGTCTCGACGATGCGCTGGTGCGGCTCATCATGCCGCCGGGCGCGCCGGCGTCGGGCGGCGAACCGGATCCCGAATTCCGGCAGGTCACCGAGACGGTGCTGCGCGAGTGCATCGTCAATCTCGCGCGGATCAAGGAACTCCTCGGCCAGTCGCTCGATCCGACCGCGGACCGGTCGGGTCTCGACGCGGCGCCCGCGCTTGCGCGCGGAATCACCGCGGGACTCCTGCTGCTCGGGCGCAATCGCGCGATGGAGGTGATGCACCGGATCGCCGGGCACGTCGCGGCGCTCCTCGGGCCCGGCAGCCTGTCGCGCAACGACGAGTACATCGACCGGCTCGCGGATGCGATCGTCGGCATCGAGTACTACATGGAAACGCTCCAGGCCGGTCGCGGCGATCCCTGGTACATGCTGGACAACGCCGAACGCTGCCTCGCCGCGCTCGACCAGACGCGCGCCGCAACGCCGGGAATCGCGGCACCGCCGCGCGCCGCCGAGGTCAAGCCGGCCGCGCCGGCTCCGGCGGCACCGGCCGAATCCGCGCGCGACGCAGCGGCGCTCCGCCCCGCGGTCGATCCCGAGCTGCTCGCACTCTTCATCGAGGAGGCGGGCGAGGAGATCGCGACGATTGGCCGCCTGTTCCCGCTCTGGGCGGAGAATCCTTCGGATCGCGAGTCGCTCACGCGCGTGCGCCGTGCCTTCCACACGTTGAAGGGCAGCGGACGTGTCGTCGGTGCCCGCCGCATCGGCGATTTCGCCTGGTCGGTCGAGAGCCTGCTGAACCGCGTCATCGACGGCACGCTCGAACGTTCGAGCGGAATGCTCGCGGCCTTGCGCGAAGCGATCGCCCTGTTGCCGGCGCTGGTCGGAGAACTCGCGGGCCAGTCCGGCGAGGTTGCGGGTCTCGCGCCACTCGCCGCGCGTCTCGAGTCGCTGGCCGCGGGCCAGCCGGCAGCCGCTGCGGCGCGGCCGGTCGCGGCCCCGTCCGAGGCGACCCTGGTCATGCAGAAACTGGAGCTCGAGATCGCGACGAAGCGGCTCGAAACGCTGCCTGCGCCGCCGCCTGCGCGCCGCCGCCTCCTGCGGCTGCGGAGGCTTCGCCGCCTGAAAGTGACGCCTGGCTCGGCCGGCCCGCGGCCTACGCCGAGGGCGGCGATTCCTCGCTGCAGGAGATCTACCAGAAGGAAGTGCAGAGCCACCTCGAGGTGATTCGCGCCTATCTCCGTCACGCCTGGCTCGCGGTCGGAACGCACACGGTCACCGAGGACCTCTATCGCGCCTGCCATACGCTGCGCGGCGCCTCGCGCACGGCGGGCATCCGCCACAGCATTCGTCTCGCCGAGCCGCTGCATCGCTGGCTGCGGCGCATGTTTGATCACGACGCGCCGTTCGACGAGGCGGGTCTTGCGGTGCTCGCCGACTCGGTCGTCGGCTTCGAGGACGTGCTCGCCGCCGTGCACGAGGACACCGGCCGCTTCACGAATCTCGACCGGCTGGTGAAGCGCATCGAGCAGCAGGACGCTGCGCTCGAGAGGCGCCTGGCGGAAGAACCGCCGCAGATGGCGGTCTCGCAGGAAATTCCGCCCGAAGCGCCGCCGGAGCCGCCGCCGGCGGAGCCCGCCGCGCCGATACCGCCGCCGCGCCTGTCGCTCGAATCCCTGTTGCCCGGTCGAGGCGCCGCGGTCGCTCCGGAGCGGGACGTCCACGGCGTCTTGCCAAAGATTCCGGTTCCCGCCGGGACGGACGGCAGGCCGCCCTACCTGGATTCGGCCGAAACGCCGCCGCAGGCCGCAGCGCCGGACGCGCCGGCCTGCCCGCAGCGAAGACTATGACCCCGAAGTCGCCTCCATCTTCAGCGAGGAGGCGACGGAACTGCTCGAATCGGCCGACGCCGCGCTCGGCGCGTTGCGTGCGGAACGCGGCAGCGGCGAGTCACGTCACCGAACTGCAGCGCGTGCTGCACACGCTGAAAGGCGGCGCGCGCATGGCGGGCATCACCGCGATGGGCGACCTGAGCCATGAACTCGAATCGCTCGTCATTCATCTCGGCGATGAAACGGTCCGCCTGGACGATCGGAGCCTCGAGATCGTCCAGTCGAGCCTCGACGAACTGAATCGCATGCGCGATTTCGTGAGCGCGGGCCGGCCGGTCGACGCGGCGCGCGATCTCATCACGCGTATCCGGCTGATCGGACGCGGCGGCAGCGCGGCCGCGGAAAAACCCGCCCCCGTGCCGGCGCCGGCATCGACACCGCCGCCCGTGCGGGCGCCGCTCGCGTCGACCGCTGCGGCAGCACCCGTCGCGACTCCGGCATCTCCAGAACCCGAGCCTGAAGCGGAGGCCGCGGCTGAAATCGATGACCGCTCGCATCAGCATCGCGGCCGCGCATGCGGGTCCTCCCGGCCGCGATGCCAGCGCAGACCGCGGCGAAGTCGCGCGTGTCGATGCGGATCTCCTCGACAACATGTTGAACGTCGCGGGCGAGGTCAGCATCTACCGCGCGCGCCTCGAGCAGCAGGTGTCCTCGATCGACTTCAACCTCGCGGAACTCGGCCGCGTGGTGCAGCGCCTCAAGGACCAGTTGCGCAAGCTCGAGATCGAAACCGAGGCGCAGATCCTGCACCGGCACGTGGATTCGGGAACGCGCCGCGACGATTTCGATCCGCTCGAGCTCGATCGCTACTCGTCGATACAGCAGTATTCGCGCGCGCTCGCCGAAACAAGCTCCGACGTCGGAAGCGTGCAGGTCCTTCTCGCGACCCAGATGCGCGAGGTCCAGAACCTGCTGACCCAGCAGGGCCGCATCGTGACCGAGCTGCAGGGCGGCCTGATGCGCACGCGCATGGTGCCGTTCCAGCGCCAGGTGCAGCGACTCACGCGCATTGCCCGCCAGGCTGCGGCCGAAACCGGGAAGAAGGTGGAGGTCCGGATCAATGGGGCGGCCGGCGAACTCGACCGCCAGGTGCTCGAACGCATGCTGGCCCCTTTCGAACACATGCTGCGGAACGCGATCGTCCATGGCATCGAATTGCCCGAGGCCCGTCGCGCCGCCGGCAAGGACGAGACGGGCACGATCGACGTCACCCTGAAGCGCGAGGGCTCCGAGGTCGTGATCGCGGTCGCCGACGACGGCGCCGGCGTCAACCTGAAGCTGGTGCGCGATCGCGCCGTATCGCTCGGTCTCACGACGCCGAAGCAGGAGCTGTCGGACGAGCAGGCGCTGCAGCTCATCCTCGAACCGGGGTTCTCGACCGCCGGAAAAGTCACGCAATCGGCCGGGCGCGGCGTCGGCATGGACGTGGTCGCGACCGAGATCAAGAAGCTCGGCGGCTCGCTGTACACGGAGACCGAGGCAGGCAAGGGCACGTGCTTCACCGTGCGCCTGCCGTTCACGCTCGCGATCAGCCAGGCCCTCGTGACGCGGGTCGGCGACGAGCTGTTTGCGCTGCCTCTGCCGACGGTCGAGGGCGTTGTCCGCGTTCCGCGCGCGGAAGTGCTGCGCCACCTGGTCGAAGAGGCCGCGAGCTTCGATTATGGCGGGCAGAAGTACCGCTTCCAGCATCTCGGCACTTTCGTCGGCGGCTCGCCGTCGTCGATGCCGGAACACGACACGGCCGTGCCCGTGATCCTGGTGCGCGCGGGCGAGCACTCGACCGCAATCGTGACCGACGAGCTGATCGGCAGCCGCGAAATCGTCGTCAAGACCGTCGGGCCGCAGATCTCCGGGATCCGAGGCATCTCGGGCGCGACGATCCTGGGCGATGGGCGGATCTGCATCATCCTCGACGTCGGCGCGCTCGTGCGTTCCGACTGGCGCCTGCGCCCGGCGCCGGATCCGCGCGTGGCGAGCCAGGCGGACCGGCGCATCTTCGCGCTCGTCGTCGACGACTCGATCACGGTGCGCCGCGTGACCCAGCGCCTGCTCGAGCGGAATGGCATGCGCGTCGTGACGGCGAAGGACGGCCTCGAGGCCGTCTCGGTGCTGCAGGACGAGATCCCGGACGTGATCCTGCTCGACATCGAGATGCCGCGCATGGACGGCTATGAGGTGGCCTCGCATGTGCGCAACGACGCGCGCCTGAAGGACGTGCCGATCGTGATGATCACGTCGCGCGTCGGCGAGAAGCACCGCGCCCGTGCGATCGAACTCGGCGTCAACGAGTACCTCGGCAAGCCCTACCAGGAAGGCCAGCTGTTGCAGGCGATCGAGCCGCTCGTGCGCCGGACGGCGACGTGAGCGAGGAAACCGAACTCTACGGTCTGCTCGTGCCGCTGCTCGACGAGCGGCTCCTCGTCCCGCGTGCCTGCGTGGCGGAGGTCACCGGCTTCCAGCCGTTGCAGGAAATGCCGGGCGCGCCGCCCTGGTATCTCGGCGTCGCAGCCTGGAATGGGCGCGGCATTCCGGTCGTCTCGTTCGAGGGCGCCTGCGGCAAGCGCATTCCCGTGATCGGCGGGCGCACGCGGATCGTGATCTTCACCTGCCTCGGGCAGAAGCTGCCGGCCGGCCACTTCGGAATCGTCACCCAGGGATTCCCGCAGCTCGTGCGCGTGAGTCCGCAGGTGATCGCACCCGACGGCTCGCGCGCCTTCCCGGAGCGCTCGCCGGTGCTCTGCCAGGTGCGCATGGTCAACGAGCTTCCGCTGGTCCCGGATCTCGAGCGGCTCGAGGAAATGATCTCCGACGAGACGACGGTTACGGCGCCCTAGCTCAAGTCGCCCGCAGCAGATTGCAGGACTGCGAGCGCCGCGAGCGCCGCGGTTTCACTGCGGAGAATCCGCGGCCCCAGCCGGCCCGCGCGATAGCCCGCATGTTCCGCCGCCATCCGTTCGTCTTCCGTGAGCCCACCCTCCGGCCCGACGAGGAGTTCGATCCGCGCCGCGCCGCGCGCCGAGACGACAAGCGACTGCTCCGCATCCGGCGCGAGCAACAGGCGGCAGGTGCCTGCGTCCGCAGGCCCCGCAAGCCACGACTCGAACGTCGTCGGTTCCGCGAGTCGCGGAAGCCGCGCGCGCCCGCACTGCTCGCAGGCGGCGACGACGATGCCCCGCCAGTGCGCCGACTTTCGCAAGCGACCGTCGGCATCGAGCTTCACGACGCTGCGTGCCGTGGCGACCGGCACGATCGCCGCAACGCCGAGTTCGGTCGCCTTCTGCACGACGATATCCATGCGCTCGGTGCGCGCGATGCCCTGGACGAGCGTGATGGCGAGCGGCGACTCGGCCCGCGCGGGCGCCGTGCCCGTGACTTCGATTTCAACGGCATCGCGATGCGCTGCGCCGATGCGCGCAGGGTAATCCAGGCCGTCTCCATTGAAGAGCGTAACGGCATCGCCCGATTCGAGGCGCAGCACGCGTCGCACGTGGGCCGCCGCCGGCCCGCGCAGCGCGACGTGGGCACCGACCGATAGCGCCTCCTCGACGTGCACGCGGATCAGGCGCATGCCGCGTCCACGGCGCCCCGGGCGACGGTGGCAAGCCAGTCGATCTGCTCGGGCGTGATCACGTAGGGCGGCATCAGGTAGACCACGTTGCCGTTCGGCCTCAGGAGCGCACCCTGGCTGAGCGCGTATTCATAGGCGCGCAGCCCGCGACGCTCGCGCCAGTCGTAGCGCTCGCCGGTTTTCCGGTCCTTCACGAACTCGATGGCCGCGATCATGCCCGTCTGGCGGACCTCCGCGACCTGCGGGTGATCGGCGAGCGGGGCGACCGCTTCGCCGAGCCGGGCGATGAGCGTTCGATTCCGCGCAATCACGTCATCGTCGCGGAAGATGCCGAGCGTCGCGAGGGCCGCGGCGCAGGCGAGGGCATTGCCGGTGTACGAATGCGAATGCAGGAAGGCCGTGAGCTTCGCGTAATCGTCGTAGAACGCCGCGTACACAGGCTCCGTCGTGACGACGACGGAGAGCGGCAGGTAGCCGCCGGTGAGCCCCTTGGACAGGCAGATGAAATCCGGGCGGATGCCCGCCTGTTCGCAGGCGAAGAGCGTGCCGGTGCGGCCGAAACCGACCGCGATCTCGTCCGCGATCAAAAGCACGCCGTGGCGATCGCAGGCCTCGCGCAGCATCGTGAGATAGGCGGGGTGATACATGCGCATGGAGCCTGCGCATTGCACCAGCGGCTCGACGATGACGGCCGCAATCTCGTCGGCGTTCTCCGCAAGCGTGCGCTCCATCTCGGCGAACATGCGCCGGCTGTGGGATTCCCAGCTGTCGCCTGGCTCGCGCCCGTGGCAGTCGGGGGAGGGCACGGTGATCACGTCCATCAGGAGTGGCTGATAGACCTTCTTGTACAGCTCGACGTCGCCGACTGCGAGCGCGCCAAGCGTTTCGCCGTGATAGCTGTTGGCGAGCGTGACGAAGCGCCGCTTCTTCGGCCGGCCGAGGTTCTGCCAGTAGTGAAAACTCATCTTCACCGCGACTTCGATAGCCGAGGAACCGTTGTCGGCATAGAAGCAGCGCGTGAGGCCCTTAGGCAGAAGCCGGACCAGCGCTTCCGACAGATCGAGCACCGGTGCATGCGTGAATCCCGCGAGCAGGACGTGCTCGAGCCGCCCGAGCTGTTCGCTGACGGCCGCATTGATGCGCGGATTCGCATGGCCGAACAGGTTGACCCACCAGGAGCTGATGCCATCCAGGTAGCGCCGGCCCTCGAAGTCGTACAGCCAGACGCCTTCGCCGCGCGCGATCGGGATGAGCGGCAGCCGCTCGTGGTCGTGCATCTGCGTGCAGGGATGCCAGACGACGGCGAGGTCGCGGGCGGCAATCGCGGCGTTCTTTGATGAGCCGGTCATCCGGAACGAGTGTATGCGATTGGAAGCGGCGAATCGCGCGGGCTAAGCTGTCGTGATGTCCGGATTGTCCATCGCGACGGGGTTGCTGGCAGGCGCGCGCTGCGTCGAGTCGCCGAACTGCGATGACCGTCCCGGGAATGCCGTACCCGAGCTCGTCGTCATCCACGGCATCAGCCTGCCACCCGGCCGATACGGCGGGCCGTGGATCGAGCGGCTTTTCACGAATTCACTGCCTGCGGAGGCGGATCCTTATTTCGAGACCATCCAGCACCTGCGTGTTTCGTCCCATGTGCTGATCGCGCGCGACGGAAGCCTGACGCAGTACGTTCCCTTCGGGCTCCGCGCCTGGCACGCCGGGCCTTCGTTCTGGCGCGGCCGCGGCGCCTGCAACGATTTTTCGATCGGGATCGAGATCGAGGGCACCGACGACGAACCCTACGACGAGCGCCAGTACGCCGCGCTCGCCGGACTCGTCGCGACCTTGCAGCAGAATTATCCGACGCTTGCGGAGGGGTGGATCGCCGGCCACAGTGACATCGCGCCCGGCCGCAAGACGGATCCCGGTCCCGCATTCGACTGGCAGAAGCTCGAACGGGAGCTTCACGCACGGGGCGCCGCATTCCGGCGCGAAGTGCTGGCCTGAAAGCGTCCGCGCGCATCGCGGCCGTCGCCGTGCTCGCCGCATGCGGTGTAACTGGCGGTGCGACGGAACCAGCGCCCGCCGCGCGCGAACGGATCGTGAGCGTCGCGCCCAATCTCACAGAATTGCTCTTTGCCGCGGGGGCCGCGGATCAGGTTGTCGGCGTCAGCGCATACAGCGACTACCCGGAAGCGGCGCGTTCCCTGCCGCGCATCGGAGATGCCTTCCGGCTCGATTACGAGCGCATCGTCGCACTCGCGCCGACCGTCGCCGTCATCTGGGAAACCGGCACGCCCGCGGGCGTCGCAGAGCGCCTCGAGAGCCTGGGGATGCGCGTGGTCGGCATTCCGACGCGCCGCATCGACGACATCGCGATGGCACTGCTTGAGCTCGGCGCCCTCGCGGGCACCAATCCGGCTGCGCGGGCGGCGGCTACGGATTTCCGCGCGCAGATCGCCAAGCTCCGCGACCATTTTCGCGACCGGCCGAAGCTCCGCGTATTCGTCCAGATCGACGGTGCGCCGCTTTATACGATCGGCGGAGCGCATCTCATCACGGAAATTGTCGAACTCTGCGGCGGGATGAACGTGTTTGCGGACGCGACGGTGCTCGCCCTGCCCGTGGATCTCGAGTCCGTGCTGGCGCGCGCACCCGAGGTAATTCTCTCGCTGGACGACTCGGATCCCGTCGCATTCTGGGGTCGCTTCGAAAATCTCGAGGCGGTCCGGCGTGGGAATGTGTATCGCGCACCGGCGGATGCCCTTGCACGGCCGAGCCCGCGCGTGGCCGAGGGGGCGGCAGAAGTCTGCGCGCGGCTCGACGAGGCGCGCGACAAGGGCGCGTCGAGCCGCCTACCCTGATGCGGGCGGCGTCGCGCCGCGCCGCGTGTGTTTCCACAGGACTTCGCTGCCGCTCTCATGGCGCGCGAGCACGCGCGCCAGCACGAAGAGCAGGTCGGACAACCGATTCAGGTATTGCAGGGGTTCGGGCGCGACAGTTTGCGCTCGCGCAAGCGTCCAGGCGCGCCGCTCGGCACGCCGGCAAATCGCGCGCGCGAGATGACAGGCCGCCGCGGCCGCGCCGCCGCCCGGCAGGATGAATTCCTTGAGCGGCGGCAAGCGGTCATTGAAACGGTCGAGCGCCTGCTCGAGCGCGAGCACCTGCGGCGCCTCGATCGCGCGATGGCCGGGAATGCAGAGCTCGCCGCCGAGATCGAAGAGCTCGTGCTGCACGCCCGTCAGGAGTTCGCGGATGTCGCCAGGCAGGCCGGCGACGGCGAGAACCACGCCGATCGCGCTGTTGCATTCGTCGACGCAGCCATAGGCTTCGACCCGCGGATCGTCTTTCGGCACGCGGCTGCCGTCACCGAGGCCGGTCGTGCCGTCGTCGCCGGTGCGCGTGTAGATCTTCGACAGCCGGTTGCCCAGGCGGCCTCCTCAGCGGAACTCGTAGCGGAGAGCGGCGAAAAAGCTCTGGCCCATGGTATTGAATCCGCTCGCCAGTTCGTAGTCCTCGTCGAACAGGTTCTCCACCCGCGCGAGCAATGTAAAGCGCTCGCCCAGGGCGACCTTGCCCGACAGGTTGGCGAGCCAGTAGGCCGGCAGCGGTACCTGCGGAGTTCCGAAATCCTCGCGCTCGCCTGCATAGAGCACGTCGATCCCGATCTCATGTGCGCCGAAACGACGCAGGACGCCCAATGTGAAGTTCTCCTCCGCGCGGCGCAACAGGAGCTCGTCGGTGGTCAGGTCGCGCGGGTCCTGCAAGGTTGCCGTTGCACGCGCAGCCCAGGCAATGCCGTCATAGCTCCAGGAGGCTTCCAGCCCGTCGATACGGGCCCGATCGACGTTATTGGCATCGGGCTCGAACGTGACGGGGTCGAAGGTGACCAGGATGAGGTCGTCGATTTCATTGCGAAACGCAGTCAGCGTGATCGACTGCGTGTCGCCGATGCGTTGCCGGTAGCTCAACTCGTAGCTCCGTGATTCTTCGGGATCGAGATCCGGGTTTCCGCCGAATCCGTAAAGATCGGTCGCATCGGGGGCGCGGAAGGCGGTACCAGCCGCCGCCGTTACGAGCGCATTGTCCCCGATTGCAAAGCCATATTCGGCGTTCCAGGTCGCGTGTCCGCCGAAGGCCTCGTGATCGGTGTACGCGCCCGCCAGCAGCACGCGGTGCCGGCCCAGCGTCGCCTGGTCCTGGAGATAGAACTGGCTGGTCGCGGTATCGGCGCTGTAGGGCAGGTCGAAGGACTCGGCATCGGCATCCTCGTCCTGCCACAGGATGCCCGCGGTCAGCGTGTTGTTCTCGGACAGGACCAGGTCGTTCTGCCAGTCGAGGCTCCAGCGCCGCGTGTGCGCGAAATCCTTCACGCCGTTCTGGTCGAAATCGGATAGCTGGTTCTGGTCGATTTCATCAATCGCGTAGCCGGCCATGAGCCGCGTGTCCCAGGACTCCGACGGCGTAAGATTCGTCGTGATTGCGAACGCGGAATTCTCGAAGTCCTGGTCGAGCGGCGTGCCGAACTGCGAGTATTCGGTCGTGCCCGCCGCATGCCAGGCGCGGAGCCCGAGTTCGACGGCGGAAAGCTGCGCGTGGCCCGCCGCGGTGAAAGTCAGGTTCTCGTATCCGCGGTCGATCGTTTCGCCGCTGCCTGCCGGAAAGCCCTCGCTCTCGAGCCAGGATCCCCCGAAGGATGCATCGCCGCGTTCGCCGCCGATGCCGGTGCTGAAGCTCGCGCTACGCGTGTCGTAGCGCCCGAAGCCGGCCTGGACGCTGCTGCCATCCTGGGCGCCGCGGCGCGTGATGACATTGATCACACCGCCGAGCGCTTCCGATCCATAGAGCGTCGAGCGCGGGCCCTTGACGATCTCGATGCGCTCGACGAGCTCGGGCGCAATGTTCTGAATCGCCGCGTTGCCGATGCTCGGATTGATGCGCAGGCCATCCAACAGCACGAGCGCATGATTGGACTCGGTGCCGCGAATGAATAGCGAGGTCTGCTGGCCCGCGCCACCGAGACGCACGACTTCGACGCCCGGGATCATCCGGAGCGCGTCGCCGAGATCCGAGGCGGGCTGGCGCAGCAGGTCGTCTCCCTGGATCAGCTCGACGCTTGCGAGAACGTCGCGGACGGGCGTTTCGATGCGCGTCGCGGTGACGATGACGGGTTCGATCGCATGACCGGCAGCAACGGCCGCAAGCAATGCCAGTGTGTTCATTCGTGCTCCTCCCGAGCGGTGAATTGAGGTTCACCGGCCGGCGGGAGACGGAGGGGAGGGCGAATGGCCCGCACCCCCTGTCGCCCGCCGCGACTGGCGCATGTTGGCAGGCCGGTCTCCGGACTCACGGCGTGTCCCGGGGGACTTTCCGCATCGCCTTCCCACCGGGATTCCGGCAGTGGCTGCAGGGTTCGCCTGCGTGATGCGGCTTGCGCCGTTTACCGTTGCGGGGGCAGTGCCGGGATGGCGAGCAACTCGCGCACCGGCTTCCCGATTAGCCCGGGCTCGCGCCCGGGTTACCTGTCAACGCCGCCAATGTAGGGAGCGCGTTCCTGCCGGTCAAGCCGGCGTTGACGGGACTCCGCAGGCCACGCAGTCTGGCCGCATGGCGAATTCGGCACGACTCGATGCGGCGCTCGCGGCGGCGGAGGTGGCGGCGGAGCTGGTGCGGACGGCGTACCGCGGCGCGATGGGGTTCCGCACCAAAGCCGACGGATCGCCCGTGACCGATGCCGATGTCGCCGCGGAGCAGGCGATTCGCGGCATTGTCCTCGGCCGCTTTCCGGAGGACGGATTCTTCGGCGAGGAATCCGCGGCCGACCGGCTGGATGCCGAGCGGCTCTGGATCGTCGATCCGATCGACGGCACGAAGTCCTTCGTGCGCCGCTATCCGATGTTCTCGACCCAGATTGCGTCATGCACCGCGGGCGACTCGAACTCGGCGTTTCCTGCGCGCCGGCCTATGGAGAAACTGCCTGGGCGGAACGCGGCGGGGGCGCATTCCTCGACAGTGCGCCCCTCACGGTAAGCAGGATCGCGACGCTCGAGGAGGCGACGCTGTCGACGGGCAATTTGCGTTCGCTTGCGCGCGGCCCGCGCTGGGCCGCGTTCGGCCGCATGGTTGGGCGGCTCGACCGTATCCGGGGCTTCGGCGATTTCCTGCACTACCACCTGCTGGCCGCAGGAAAAATCGAGGCTGTGATCGAATCGGACATCAATATCCTCGACATCGCGGCGCTGACCGTGATCGTCGAGGAAGCGGGCGGACGGGTCACCGATCTCGAAGGCGCGCCGATCGGCCTCAAGTCGAAGAGCATCCTCGCGACGAACGGCCTGCTGCACGAGACGATTCTCGACGAGTTGAACCTGCCGCCGCTCAGGCGCTGACGAACACCCGCTGTCCACGCCAGGCGAGCTCGCCGACCGGCACTTCGTAAAGCGCCGACAGGTTCGTGTCGGAGAGAATCGTGGCGGCTTCGCCGAATTCCCAGCGCCCGTCGCCAAAGAGAAGCAATGCGCGGTCGGCGTGGCGCGCCGCCAGCGTCGGATCGTGCAGGGCCGCGATGACCAGCCCGCCGGCGTCGGCGCGGGCGCGAAAGAGGGCGAGCACCTCGTTGCGATGTCGCGGATCGAGATGGTTGGTGGGTTCATCCAGCAGGCAGACCGCCGCGTCCTGCGCGAGGAGAGTCGCGACGTCGAGGCGCCGACGTTCGCCGCCGGAAAGCGAGTCGACGGCGCGCAGGGCGACGTCCTCGAGTCCGACCGCGCCGAGGGCCGCGCGCGCGCATGCGGATATCGGTCGCATCCTCCCACTGCCAGAACGGGAGATGCGGGTGGCGGCCGATCAGCGCGGTCTCGAACACCGTGGAGGGAAACGGATCCTCGGTGACCTGGGGAAGGAGCCCGACGCGTTGCGCCCGCTCGCGACCCGACCACCCGTGATATCGCGGCCCTCGAGCTCCACGACGCCGGCGGCAGGCGGTCGCAAGCCCGCGAGCGTGTGCAGGGTGAGTGTCTTGCCGACGCCATTCCGTCCGAGCACCGCGATGAACTCGCCGGCCCGCGCCTCGAAATCGAGCGAGCGCACGAGGTTGCGGCCCTGCACCGAAACGCCGACGGCGCGGCAGGCGAGCGGCGGCGTGCCGCCGCCGTTCAAGGCTGAAGTCTCTCGTGACGCCACGGCTCGGCCTGGAATCGCCCGTCGCCGGCCGGCGCGATCACGCGTGTCCATCGCGCGCGGTCGTGCAGGCGGTATTCGCCTTCGACCCAGAGCTCGAGGACGGCCGCCCACAACCGATAGCCGCCCCAGTGCTCAGGTCTTGGCAGGCGCAGCCCAGGTTCCGCATCGTCGTCGGGTGCGACGAAGGGATCGGGCGCGCCGTGTCGCTCCGCCGCCTCGCGCAGGCGCTCGATCAGCGCATGGCGGGACGCGATCGGCGCGCTTTGCTCGCTCGTGATTGCGGCGAGCCGGCTGCGCCAGTGGCGGCTCGCGAAGTAGTCGTCGCTCTCGCTCGCCAGCGCATGCACGACCGGCCCTTCGACGCGTAACTGCCGGCCGAGCGCATCCCACTGGAACACGACTGCTGCCCAGGCGTGGGCGGCGAGCTCGCGACCCTTGCGCGACCGATAATTCGTGTAGAAAACGAGGTAACCCGGGTCCGCCACGATTTCCTTGCACAGCACGACCCGCACCGAGGGCTTGCCGTCGGCACCGGTGGTAGCGAGGCTCATCGCGTTCGGATTGCGCCCCACCTGCTCGTCCCAGGCCTGACGGAACCAGCCGCATGCCAGCGGCATCGGGTCGGCGGGCAGCGGATCCGGCAGCGTCTGGAATCGCGCGCGCATGGGCCGATGTTAGCGTGCAGGCCGGCGAAGGCGCTGGATTTCGTCAAATGGCGCTTGATTAAGCTGCGATTCAGCTAGCCGCGCCAACACTGGCTCCACGCACCCTGCGGAGGAGCCGACATGCTCAAGCAAACTTTCATGGCAGCCTCACTTGCTTTCCTGCTGGCAGACCCCGCACTTGCGGCGGATACCAGCAAGGGCATGACCCTTGTCCCCAACCGATCGCCGCCAACCGAGGATCGCGGCGACCGGGGCAATCACAGGGGCAATGACCGGCGCGAACACGATCGCAAGGACCGCGATGATGACCGCGGCCGGGATCGCGATCGTGACCACGACCGTGACAGGGATCGCAACCGCGACCGTGGCGACGATCGGGGTCATGACCGTGATCGTAGTCGCGACCATGACCGCAACGATGACCGCCACGACTGGCGCGAAGATGACCGGCGTGGCCACGACTGGGACCGGAATGACTGGCGGCGCGATGATGACTGGCGCCGTCGCGGATGGCAGTATTACGGCGGGCGAAATGACGGCTGGCGTTACTACCGCGGGCACGACAACCGTCACTGGCGCTACGTGCCGCCGTATCGCTATTAGCGTCGACTTCGGCTATCGCTCGGGCTACGAACTCGCCTGGCGCGATTGGATGAGTCACGGCCGTTACGACCGCTATTGGCGGCGCAGCGCGTTCTACGGTTATGGAGTCGGGTATTCCTACCGCGCCGGCTACGACGCCGGTTGGCGCGACGCGGCGAACTATTACGGCCGCGGCTACCGTCCCGATTACTGGAACTACGACCCGCACGGCGGCTGGTACTTCGGCTTCCAGATCAGCGGCTGATCGGGCCGACGCCGGCCCGCTTGCGCGATTGCAGGCGGGCCGGTACACAGGACGATTGCCCTCGGGGGATCGTCCTGGTGGAACTTGCGGAACTGCGTGACCGGTTGACCCGGCTCGATGGCGAGCTGCTCGCGCTGATCGCCGAACGCCAGCGACTTTCCGAGGAGGTTGCCCGCGTCAAGCGCGCGACCGGCCACCCGACGCGCGATTTCCAGCGCGAGCGCGATGTCCTCATGAATGCGCGCGCCGCGGCTACGAAGCTCGGGCTTTCGCCGTCGCTGGCCGACAATCTGCTCAGGCTCCTGATCCGCAGTTCGCTTGCCACCCAGGAGCAGGCGCAGCTCGCCGCACAGGGCCAGGGCGCCGGCCGGCGCGCGCTCGTGATCGGCGGCTGCGGCAAGATGGGCCGCTGGTTCGTCGAGTTCCTCGATTCCCAGGGATTCGCGGTCGAGGTCGCCGATCCCGCGGGCCCGTCCGGTCCGCATGCACATCGTACGGACTGGCAGGCGGACGAGCTGTCGCACGACGTGATCGTCGTTGCGACGCCACTCGGAATCACCGCGTCCATACTCGAGCAGCTCGCGCGTCACCGTCCGCCGGGCCTCGTCTTCGACATCGGCTCGCTTAAGACGCCGCTGCGTGCGGGCCTGGCGGCGCTGCGCCAGGCGAACGTCAGGGTCGCGTCCCTGCACCCGATGTTCGGGCCCGACACCGATCTCCTGTCAGGCCGTCACATCATTCACGTGGATGTCGGCCGTCCCGACGCCGTGGCGGACGCGCAGCATCTCTTCGCCTCCACCATGGTCGAGCAGGTCGTGACGACGCTCGACGATCACGACCGCCTGATCGCCTATGTGCTCGGCCTTTCGCATGCGATCAACATCGCCTTCTTCACGGCGCTTGCGGAAAGCGGCGAGGCCGCGCCGCGCCTTGCGCTGCTGTCGAGCACGACCTTCGATGCCCAGCTCGCGGTCGCCTCCCTGGTCGCCGGCGAAAGCCCCGCGCTCTATTTCGAGATCCAGGCGCTCAACCAGTACGGGGGCGAGTCGCTCGCTGCGCTGGTCGAGGCCGTGACGCGCCTGCAGGCCCTGGTTGCGAACCAGGATGCCGCCGGCTTCGCGAAGTTGATGCGGCGCGGGCAGTCGTATCTCCAGGATCGTGCCGCCGCCCGACAGACCTGATATGCTTAATGAGAGTCATTCTCATTAACCATATTTGAGGCGTCCATGAGTGTCCTGAATGCCCTGCTGGGCCGCGTGTCAGCAGCCTGCGTACTGGCCGCAGTCGTGTGGGCGGGCCCCGCCCTGGCGGCCGGTGGGTCCCTGGTGGTCTATTCCGCCCGCAAGTACCAGCTGGTCGAACAGCTCTTCCAGGAGTACGGCCGCGAGCGCGGCATTGAAGTGAAGTCCGTCACGGATGACGGCGCGCCGCTCATCCAGCGCCTGACGGCAGAAGGCGCGGCGAGCCCTGCGGACGTGTTCATTTCGGTCGATGCGGGCGACCTGTGGCGCGCGACCGAGGCGGGCCTGCTCTCGCCGGTCAAGTCGCCGATGCTCGAGAGCGCGATTCCGGCGCACCTTCGAGACCCTGCCGGCCACTGGTTCGGCCTCGCCGTGCGTGCGCGCACCATCGCGTACTCGACCGAACGCGTGAAGCCCACGGAGCTTTCCACCTACGCGGCGCTCGGCGATGCGCGCTGGAAGAGCAGGCTCTGCCTGCGCAGTGGCAAGGCCGTCTATAACCAGTCGCTCGTCGCGATGATGATCGGCGATGCAGGCTTGGAGGTGACCGAGCGTGTCGTGCGCTCCTGGGTCGCGAATCTCGCTGCGGATCCCTTCACCAATGACACGCTGCTGCTCAAGGCGATTGCCGCCGGCCAGTGCGACGTCGGCATCGTCAACACCTATTACCTCGGGCGCCTGCAGCACGAGCAGGCGGGATTTCCGGTGCAGATCTTCTGGGCCGACCAGAAGGGACGCGGCACGCACGTCAACATCTCCGGCGGAGGCGTGACCGCGCACGCAAAGAATCGCGCCGAGGCCATCCGTTTCCTCGAGTGGCTTGCCTCACCCGCCATTCAGCAGCGCTTCGCCGCCGTCAATTTCGAGTTCCCGGCGAACGCGGGCGTCGACCCGCTGCCGGAGGTCAAGGCCTGGGGCAAGTTTGAGCCCAATCTCGTCAACGTCGGCACGATCGGCAAGACCCAGTCCGCCGCCGTAATGCTGATCGACCGCGCCGGCTGGCGTTGATTCTGCGCCGGCGGGGTGACCATGAGAACCTCGTCGTCGCATCCTGGTCCCGCGCTCGCAGCGATCGCGGTCGCACTGCCCATGATCGCCGTCCTGGCAGCCATCGTGCAGGGTGCGACGGGCGCTGATGCGGAACTCTGGGCGCACCTGCGCGAACACGTGCTGATGCGTGTCATCGCGAACACCGTGATCCTCGTGCTGGGCGTGGTGCTGATCGCGACTGCGCTCGGGACTTCGCTCGCCTGGCTGACGGCGGCCTGCGAGTTCCCCGGCCGCGCATTCTTTTCCTGGGCGTTGCTCCTGCCGATGGCGATGCCCGCCTACGTGCTCGCATTCGTCGCGGTGGCGACACTCGACTACGCGGGCGCGGTGCCGACGGCTTTGCGCGGCATGTTCGGCGACGGCTTTCCGTTTCCGCCGATCCGTTCGGCCGGCGGCACGATCGCCGTGCTCGCGCTCGCGAGCTATCCGTACGTGTACCTGATGGCGCGCGGCGCCTTCCTGACGCACGGCGCGCGCGTGCTGGAAGCGGCGCAGTCGCTCGGTCTCGGGCCCTGGGCCGGCCTGTTCCGCGTCGCGCTGCCGCTCGCGCGGCCCTGGCTTGCGGGCGGCGCCGCGCTCGTCGCGATGGAGACGCTCGCCGATTTCGGCGCCGTATCGGTCTTCAATTACGACACCTTCACGACCGCGATCTACAAAGCCTGGTTCGGCCTGTTCTCAATCGAGACCGCACTGGGGCTCGCGCTGCTCCTGCTTCTCTTCGTCGCGCTCGCGCTCGTCGCTGAGCGCATTGCGCGCGGACGCGCGCGCTATGCCGCGGCGGACTCCGGCGTTCGGGCCGCTGAGCGGCTTGAACTGCACGGTGCACGCGGCTGGGCGGCATTTGCGTATGCCGCAATCGTCTTCGCGCTGGGATTCGTGTTGCCCGCCGTCGCGCTCGCTCGCTGGGCCTGGGAAGTTGCCGCGATTGATCTCGACCTGCGTTACCTGGGATACATCTTGCGCACGCTCGGGCTCGCCGGAATGGCGGCGCTCGCCTGTGTCGTGCTCGCGCTGGTGCTCGGATACGCGACACGCGTCGCTGACGGCCCGCTGACGCGATCGGCCTCGCGTATCGCGACGCTCGGCTACACGGTCCCGGGAGCAGTGCTGGCGGTCGGCGTCGTGAGCGCCCTCGGCGCGATCGACGGGCGCATTCGCGCATTCGCGGGCAGCGAGGGACTGTGGCTCCAGGGAACGGTGTTCGCGCTGCTTCTCGGATATGTCGCGCGCTTTCTCGCGGTCGCGCACGGGCCCATCCAGGGCGGCTTCACCCGAATCCGGCCGTCGCTCGAGGAAGCGGCCCGTGCGCTCGGGCTTTCCGCTCGCGAGATCGTATCGCGCCTGCACCTGCCGCTCCTCGGCGCGGGTATCGGCACGGCCGTGCTGCTCGTGTTCGTGGACGTGATGAAGGAGATGCCGATCACGCTGATGACCCGGCCGTTCGGCTGGGACACACTGGCCGTGCGGGTTTTCGAGATGACCGCCGAGGGCGAGTGGGAGCGTGCGGCCCTGCCGTCGCTCGCGATCGTCGTCACGGGCCTGCTGCCGGTCGCCCTGCTGACCTGGAGGATGGAGCGTGCGGCTCGAGCTGCGTGAGGTTTCGAAGTACTTCCCCGGCGTCGCGGCCGTCGACCGGCTGTCGCTCGTCGTCGAGGCCGGGCGCATTGGCTGCCTGCTCGGGCCTTCCGGTTCTGGCAAGAGCACCGTGCTGCGCGCGATCGCCGGATTCGAGCGTCCGGATGCCGGCGAAGTGCTGGCCGGCGGCGAGCTGCTGTCGGGACCAAAGTCCTCAGTGCCGCCGGAGCGGCGCCGCATCGGCATGGTGTTCCAGGATTTCGCGCTGTTTCCACACCTCGATGCGCTGGCAAACGTCGCATTCGGCCTGCACGCCCTGGTGCGTGACGACCGCCGCCGTCGCGCGCTCGAGATGCTCGGCCTGGTCGGGCTTGCGGCCGAGGCGAAGCGGTTTCCGCACGAGCTCTCGGGCGGACAGCAGCAGCGCGTCGCGCTCGCACGCGCGCTCGCGCCGCGGCCGCGGCTCGTCCTTCTCGACGAGCCCTTCTCGAATCTCGATGCCGAGGTGCGCATGGAGCTTGCGCAACAGGTGCGCGGCGCGCTCGTCGCGGAAGGCGCGACTGCGCTGCTCGTGACGCACGACCAGCGTGAGGCGTTTGCGATTGCCGACGAGATCGGCGTGCTCCGGGCGGGCCGGCTCGAGCAGTGGGATGCGCCATGGACGCTCTATCATTCGCCGGCGACGCGCTTCGTCGCTGATTTCGTCGGCGAGGGCACCTTCATCCAGGGCACGGTGCTTGGCCCCGGGCGGGTTTCCACCGAGCTGGGCGTCATCGAGGGCGAATTGTCGACAAACCAGCCGCCCGGCACCCATGTGGACCTGCTGTTGCGCCCCGACGACGTGATTCACGACGACGCAAGCGAGCTGCGCGCGGAAGTCGTCGAGCGCGCGTTTCGCGGCGCGCAGTTCCGCTACAAGCTGCGCCTGCCTTCGGGCGCGACGGCGCTGTCGTTCGTGCCGAGCCACCACGACCACGCGATCGGCGAGCGCATCGGCATCCGTCTCGATGCACAGCATCTCGTCGGGTTTCCGCGCGGCTAGGCTCTCGAAGCGCTAGCGCCTGCCCGAGCCGCCGCGATAGGTCAGCCAGGCCGGGAAAGCCCAGCCGAACCGCAAGGCCGCCACCCGAATCGCCGCCACCAGGATGATCGAGGCGACCGCAATGGTGGAGGGTTCCAGGTTTGTGTTGCCGCGCAAGGCGAGATGCAACAGTCCGCCGGCCAGGACCGGCGTGATGTAAAGTTCGCGTCGCATCAGCACCGTCGGGTGGCCGGTGATCACGTCTCGCACCAGTCCGCCGCCAATTGCGGTGATCACGCCCATGACCAGCGCGATACCGGGAGCGTGGCCGAGATCCAGTGTCTTCTCGGTCGCCAGGATGGCGAACAGCGCCGTCGCGATGCCGTCGAGGTAAAGCAGGCCCTTTTCGGTGACCCGGGCCCGCCGTTCCATGAAAAACGTCAGGACGGCTGCGGCGGATGCGACATACACCGTGAGCGGATTACTGATCCAGAAGACCTCGACGTCCAGCATCAGGTCGCGCATCGTGCCGCCGCCGACGGCCGTGACGATGCCGATGATGACGAGGCTCAGCAGGTCCATGTCCTGTCGCGCCGCCGCCAGCACGCCGGTCGCGGCAAAAATGGCGGCGCCGCCGAGATACAGGAGTTCGAGGCTGTTCATGCGGGGACGCTTTCCGGTTAGCCCGCCCGCTGACGGCGCATCAACACCAGGAACAGCGGCACGCCGATGAGCGCAGTCAGTGCGCCGACCGGCAGCTGCCGCGGCGCCACGATCGTGCGGGCGAGGAGATCGGCGACGACGAGCAGTGCGCCGCCGGCGAATGCGGCCGCCGGAATCACGGCGCGATGCGAGGAGCCGACGAGCAGCCGCACGAGGTGCGGCGTCACGAGGCCGACGAAACCGATGCTGCCGGCGGTCGTGACGGCGGCGGCAGTCAGCAACGAGGCGACGACATAGATCGCGATGCGCAGGCCGCGTACCGGCACGCCGAGGAGGCGCGCCTGCAGTTCGCCGCGCGCGAGCGCATCGAGCGGGCGTGCGGCGAGCAGGCAGGCGGGTATCGCGACGAGCGCGAGCGCGAGCAGGAACCAGGGTGTGCGGACGTAGCCGAAATCGCCGAGCAGCCAGAACAGCATGCCGCGCAGCCGCAGGTCGTCCGAGAGCGACAACAGCAGGCTCACGATTGCGCCGCAACCGGCTGCGACGACGACGCCGGTCAGCAGCAGGCGCGTCGTGGTCCACCCGCCGGGCCCGTGGGCAACCGCAAAAACGAGGAGCATCGCGGCGAACGCGCCGGCCGCTGCGCCCGCATCGACCATGAAACCTGCGAGGCCCGGCGAGCATCATCGCCGAGCGCGCCGACCGCGGCGCCGCCCGAAATGCCGAGCACGTAAGGATCGGCCAGCGGATTGCGGAGCAGCGCCTGCATCAGCACGCCGGCGAGCGCGAGCACGGTGCCGGCGCCGAACGCGGCGAGCGCCCGCGGCAGGCGCAGCTCCCAGACGATCGTGCGCATCAGCGGATCGCCGGCCGCGAGCCGTTCCCACGGCGCGTCGATCCCGGAGCTGCCGAGCGCGAGCGAGGCCGCGATCGCCGCCAGCGACGCCAGCGCCAGCAGCAGAATCAGCGGCGCCGCGCGTATCCTCCCCATCCGGCACTCTAGCCGATTAATATCGGCCGGGATGGAACGCAAGACCGACTACATCGATGCCGAAGGCTATCGGGCAAACGTCGGCATCGTGCTCATGAACGACGACCGCCAGGTTTTCATCGGCGGGCGCGTGGGTGCGCGTGGCTGGCAGTTCCCGCAGGGCGGCATCCGGCGCGGCGAGCGGCCGGAAGAGGCCCTGTACCGGGAGCTCGCGGAGGAAGTGGGCCTTCGCGCGGCCAGGTCGAGGAAGTCGCGCGCACGAAGACCTGGATGCGCTACCGCCTGCCGCCGCAGTTCGTGCGCCGCGATTCGAGCCCGCTCTGCATCGGCCAGAAGCAGCGCTGGTTCCTGCTGCGGCTCGGCACGGAGGACTCCGCGCTGCGCTTCGATTCCACCGAGCAACCGCCGGAGTTCGACCGCTGGCGCTGGGTCGACTGGTGGGATGCGGTGCACGACGTCATCTATTTCAAGCGCCGTGTCTATTCGCGCGCGCTGCACGAGCTCGGCGCGCACGCGTTTCCGGAGGGGCTGCCGGCGTATCCGGACTGGTGGAAGGAGCGCATGGGTGCCAGCAGCCGGCGCGGACCCGGACGGACTGAGTCAGAACGGCCGCGCGACCGCGAGCAGCACGATGCCGATCAGGAGCAGCGAAGGCGCTTCGTTGAACCATCGATACCAGCGGTCGCTGTGCGCATTGCGGCCGGCGGCAAGATCGCGGAGCAGCCGCCCGATCCAGGCGTGATACGCGATGAGCAACGACGACGAGCACGAGCTTGGCGCTGCATCCAGCCGGTGTCGAGCAGCGCGGGATTCAGCGCAGGAGCCACAGCCGAATGCCGCAGTCAGCACGCCGCCGATCGTCATGATCGAGAACAGCCGCCGCTCCATGACGCGGAATCGCTCGATGCCGCGCGGTTCGGTCGTCGAGGCGTGATATACGAAGAGCCGCGGCAGGTAGAAGAGTCCCGCGAACCAGGTCACCATGAAGATCACGTGCCAGGCCTTGATCCAGGGCATCCGTCCGCGCTCCCGTTCCCGCGCCGATTCTAGCGACGGGTCACGCCATTGAGCGAGAAATCCGCAAGCAGGGTCTGCCTGCGCATCGGCGCTCGTCGTGCTCGCGCGCTCGCGCTCGGCTACGGCGGCTTCGAGCTCGGGCGCACCGAGTGCCGGCTATTTCGTCGTCGGCCGATGATCGAGCGCATCGAGCTCGGGAAGCGCAACCGGGCGCTCGACGACGAGAACAGCGGCAGCTGCGGCATCGCGCCGCAGTCGCGGAAGTCGGCCAGCGCGTGGATCGGCAGGCGCAGTCGGACGCGCAGCGCATGATGGGCGAGTTGCAGGCGGAAACCGCGCGCCAGAAGCAGGAACTGCAGTTCTACCGCGGCCTCGTCGTGCGGCAGTTCGGCGCCGGGACGCTGCGCGTGCAGGAGCTCCGGTCCGCGCGGAGGAGGAGGAGCGCCGTTATCGTGTGCTCATCACGCTGGTGCAGGCGGCGACCCGCGATACGATCGCGAATGGCACGGTGACGTTTTCGGTCGAGGGCCGGCAGGGAAAGGAGCCGCGACGCTCGCGCTGGCCGAGATCGAAGTCGACAAGCGGACGCCAGTTTCCGTTCTCGCTGCGGTTCTTCCAGCAGATCGAGGTGCCGATCGAGCTGCCGCTGGATTTCCAGCCCGAACGCCTGCATGTCGAGTACCGGCTCGGCCGCAATGCCGAGCCTTCGCGCCAGACATTCGACTGGCGCGTCGCAGGGCGAGAGCGACGCGCCGCCGCTTTGACCCGCCGGGACGCGGACCTACAATCGATCGGCAGATTTTCCACTGATTAGGGAACAGGATTCGTGACGAAACACGCAGACAATCGAGGGACCTGGTCTTCACGGATGCCGCCGCCCGCAAGGTGGGCGAGCTGATCCGCGAGGAAGGCAATCCGAATCTGAAGCTGCGCGTGTTCGTCTCCGGCGGCGGCTGCTCGGGATTTCAGTACGGCTTCACCTTCGACGAGAAGATCGAAGAGGGCGACGCGGAATTCCCGAACCAGGGCGTGTCGCTGCTGGTGGATCCGCTGTCCTTCCAGTATCTCGCGGGCGCCGAGATCGATTACCGCGAGGATCTCGAAGGCGCGCAATTCGTGATCCGCAATCCGAATGCGACCACGACCTGCGGCTGCGGGTCTTCCTTCTCGACCTGAAGAAGAAGGGGACGCGTCCCTTTTAAAGGGACGCATGCCTCGAGCGTCCGTCCCCTTTTTTCAGCGTCCCTTTCTAGCGGCCGGCGGCCGCCGTGCCGGCGCACCTGCAACCTGGACGGACGGCGCGGTCGGCACGTCGAGGCGCGCGAGCAGCGGCGCGGTCTGCGCCTGGAAATCCGCCATCAGGTTCGGCGGAATCGGGTCGGCCTTCGGCACGGTCACGCGCGCCGGATTCTTGTGCACTCCGTTGACGCGGTACTCGTAGTGCACGTGCGGTCCGGAGGCGAGTCCGGTCATGCCGACGTAGCCGATCACCTGCCCCTGCGCGACGCGGTCGCCGACCGAGAGGCCCTTCGCGAAGCGCGACATGTGCCCGTACAGCGTCGTGATGCCCTTGCCTGCGCCACCACGACGGCATTTCCGTAGCCGCCGTTCTTGCCGCGGCTGACGACCCGCCCCGTGCCCGCGGCCTTGATCGGCGTGCCCGTAGGCGCGGCGAAGTCGATGCCCTTGTGGGCCCGCACGCGGTTCAGCACCGGGTGACGCCGCGCGAGACTGAATCCCGAGCTGATTCGCGCGTAGTCGACCGGATAGCGCAGGAACGCCTTGCGCACCGGGCGGCCGTCCGGCGAGTAGTAATCCGCGCGGCCATTCGGCCGACATAGCGCACGGCGCGATAGGTCTTGCCCGCATTGACGAACTCGGCGGCCAGGATGTCGCCGTCGCGGACGAATTCGCCGTCCTGGTATTGCTGCTCGTGCGCCACGACGAAGCTGTCGCCGGGCCGCACCGAGTTGACGAAGTCGATGTCGTACTTGAAAACGTCGGCCAGCTCGACCGCGAGCCGGTCCGTGCCGCCGGCTTCGTTGACCGCGACGTACAGTGAGCTCTCGACCGTGCCGGTCAGCTTGTGCTCCTCGGTCTCGAACGGGTTCTCGACGATGTTCGCGCTGAAGCCTTCTT
>CAVZIO010000005.1:0-477970 GCA_963775415.1 uncultured Gammaproteobacteria bacterium | reverse complement strand
GCGTGGCGGCCTCATGCGAACAAACGATGATGGTCCTCAGTCATTGCCCGGTAGCACTCGCAGGAGGCCGACTCAAGCGCTCGGCGGTCGAGTACGGTGATTTCGCCGCGGGTATAGCTGATCACCTTGTTTCTCTGCAGCGCGACGGCGGCGATGGTCACGGCGCTTCGTTGTACGCCCAGCATGTCAGCGAGGTACTGGTGCGTGAGATGAAAATGATCTGCGTGTGCGCGGTCGTGCGTCAACAGCAACCAGTGCGCAAGGCGCTCCTTGACCTCATGAAAGCGGGTACATGCGATTGTTCTCGACTGTTGCCCCAATAGCACGAACAAGTAATGGTTGAGTGTGTGGCGCAACGAGCGACTGCCGCGCAATTCGCGGCGGAACTGCGCGGCGGTCATCCGCAAGGCGGTCCCGGGGCCTTGGACAATTCCGCGCAGGCGCGCGCCAGTGACCCCCAACGCCAGCGTCGCGCCGAGCATGCCTTCATTGCCAATCAGCCCGATCTCAAGTGGTGGATGGCGCATCACGATCGCCACGAGCGAGACAAAACCTGTGAGGGGAAAGTAAACGTACCGAAGCCGCTGATTGGCCTCGCACAGTACGGCCCCAAGAGTCAGATCCACCGGCTCGGAGAGTTTCAGAATCCTTTTGCGAGCCTCGCGTGGCAGGCACTCGATCAGGCGGTTGACTACCTGCACCGAAGTTGCGGCTGAAGCGGCCAACTTCTTTCAAACCCTTCTGCGAACGACCAGCAACAACACGCCGGCGATGATGGCGCCTGCGCCGAGCCAGACAGGAATGTTGACCGTCTCCTTTTCCTCGACCGATAGTTCAATCGGCCCGAGATTTGTCTCATGCGTGTCTTCGGTGTAGGTGAACCCGCCGTAGGCCAGGCCCAGCACGCCGGCCACAATGAGTACCAGCGCCGCGAGTTTGGTTCCATTCATGAGATTGATTCCTGGTGGGAATGCGTCTGAACTGATTTCGGCGGCCCAAGGAATCGGCCCGCATGCGCGGGCCGATTGCCAGCCAGACTAAGCCGTCATGTCGACGCCACGACCGGTGGAGGATTCTCAATGATCACTTCGACGCGGCGATTCTGCTGTCGGCCACCTTCGGACTCGTTGTCCGCGACTGGCCGTTGCTCGCCCTTCCCTGAGGCGACGATCCTCTCGGAGTTGATGCCCTGCTGCATCAGGAATGACCTGACCGAATCGGCGCGGCGTTGCGAGAGCCCCTGGTTGTAATCGTCACCGCCGACGTTGTCCGTGTGACCCTCGATTTCTACCTTCCGGTCCGGGTTCTGGTTGAGGAATGTCACGAGCCGATTGAGGTTGCTGGCGGCACCGGCTTTGAGATCGGCCATGCCGCTCGTGAATAGCACATCACCGAGCGTCAACACGAGGCCGCGCTCCGTCGCCTTGGCCTGCAGTGCATCGATCTGACGCTGCATGTCTTCGGCCTGCAGCGCCGCCGCCGTTGCCGCAGCGCGTGCCGCATCGGCATCGGCACTTGCCACCCGGGCCGCATCGGCCGCCCCTGCGCGGGCCGCGTCGGCGTCGGCGTGTGCCTTGTCGGCTTCGCGCGTGCGGGCTTCAAGACGCGACCGTTCGCGCTCCTCACCGAGCTTCACGCGCTGGTCTTCGGCCTGACTGGTTGCAGCCTGAGCCATTGCGATCTCGACCTTGCGATCAGCCATGTATACAAGGTGGGCGCCAAGGGCCGCATCCTTGGTTTCTGGCACTTCTGCGGCGCGAACTGCGGTGTCGGCTTCCTGGATCGCGACCGGCGCACGGTTGGCCAGGTTCGGATCGGCCTGCAGCCGCGTCAACTTGGCGCGGACCTCGGCCGCTCCGTCCGGACTGGTGGGTGCGCTGGCACAGCCCGCGAGCGTCAAGCTCACGGCAGCCGCAACGGTGAGGACCGTCGCATAGCCGGCATGGTTGCGGAATAATGAATTCATCGCGGTTCTCCTGCACGCTGCATTTCTTCGGTCAGGGCATCTGCCCCACGCTCCATTTCCTTGTTGACTGCCGCGGCCTTGGCCATTGCGGTCCTCGCGGAGGCGAGTTCCGCCTGCACGCGTGATTCCTGAGCGAAGCGTTCGGCCACGATCATGCTTTCTTGCTTTCTTCTCGCACGGCGTTGTCGGCCAAGGCGAGCTTGTCGCGCGCCTCGCCGAGCTCGGCGGCCGCAAATTGACCTGCTTCCGCCTTCTCGGCGTTCGAGATCGCCACTTTTGCTGCATCCAGTGCCGAATCAGGCGCCGGAGGCGCGGACGCACAGGCGGCAATGAGCATGAGCAGGCCCACCAGTCCGGCCGCGACGAGCGGGGGCAGTCGAGGGGTTGCTCGGGATGACTTGTTCATTTCGGTTCTCTCACTTTGTTAACGGTCTCGGTAAAGAAATCGTGAATACGAGATCAGGTCTCGCTTTGGCGCGGCTCGGCCCTGGCGTTCGGCGATGCCGCGGAGCAGCTGCACGGCACCCAGCAGCACCGATTGCCCCCAGCAAGGACACGACCAGACCAACAAGGCTGAATTCGCCTTGATCGAAAGGCGACGACCCGACGAGTCCGCTCAGGAGCCATCCCCCAAGCACGACGCCTACTATTCCGACGATGACGTTCAAAATGATGCCTGGCCGCTTGTTGGTTCCCGTGAGCATGCTTGCTGCCCAGCCGAGAAGTCCGCCGACGAGAAACGAGATGATGAAGTTAATGTGCCTGCCCCTTGCGTTGATCAGGCTGGACACTACGTGCGGCTCGCAATGGCGTCTGTGCGCTGACGCACCGTGCGTGCGAGCACGGACATGGGACGTGTCACTTCAATTGGAGCCTATGTGCGGTTCCGCACCGACTTTGAAACGACGCAGGAAATAGCTTCGTGCTCGCATGTCGTCCCAGGAGTCGAGAATGAGCCGCTCGGGCTAAAATGTCTGCCGTTAGAAGCTTGCGAGCACTCGGTCCGGATCGTCCAGTGGCTGCAGACGTGTTACGAGAGATATGTGCGATAGCGCACTGATTGGCATGGGCGTACAATGACGCCCGGACTCGAGCGCAAGGAACCGGCTCCCGCCTCGATCGCATTCAGTCAGGTGGAGGCTTTCGGGAGTTCGATGGAGACAAGTCTCGATACGCCTCGACAGAATCACCTGCTTGGCGCACTGCCCGCAGAAGAATGGGACCGATTGCGCCCAAAAATGGAATTGAGGCCGATGCCGCTTGGCCACGTCCTGTACGAATCCGGCGACGCGATGCGGCACGTCTATTTCCCGACGACGTCGATCATTTCCCTGTTGTACGTGATGGAAGACGGCTCTTCGGCCGAAATCGCCATCGTCGGCAACGAGGGAATCGTCGGGATTTCGCTTTTCATGGGCGGAGAAACGACTCCAAGTCGCGCGATCGTGCAAAGCGCCGGGCAGGCCTACCGCGTGGCGGGACAGTATCTGAAGGAAGAATTCTTCCGCGCCGGTCCGGTGCAGCACCTGCTGCTTCGCTACACGCAGGCTTTGATCACGCAGATGGGGCAGACGGCGGTGTGCAATCGCCATCATTCCGTGGAACAGCAACTATGCCGCTGGCTGCTGATGAGTCTTGACCGCCTGCCTTCGAACGAATTGACCATGACCCAGGAGTTGATTGCCAACATGCTGGGCGTGCGGCGCGAGGGCGTCACGGAATCTGCGGGCAAACTGCAGAAACTCGGATTGATTCACTACAACCGCGGTCATATTGTCGTCATCAACCGGCCGGCACTGGAATTGCACTCTTGTGAGTGCTACGCGGTCGTCAAGAAAGAATTTGACCGTCTGCTGCCCTGGATCAAGTCGCAATCAGGCGTCTGATCTCCTGCTCCTGTGTGCGGTGACGTACCGACGCAGTCATCGACCGACTCCAAAATGGTTGGGATCTGACAATTCCTCCCGGGAGTTCGCCCGATGAATGTTCAATTGATATCAGTGGCTGCCATTCTCGCCGTGCTGATCGGCTGCCCGGAGACGCCGGACGAAACGGCAGTCGACGTTGCCCAGGCGCGCGAAGAAGTCGCGATCAAGAATCTGACCGATGCCGGATCCGGGGACATAGTCAAGACTGCAGATGCGGACCTCGACGTCGCCCAGGCAAAGTGCGATGCGTTGAACGGCGATGACAAGACCGCCTGTGTCAGCATCGCCAATGCCACGGCGATCCGCGACGCTGCGCGGGAGAGCCACGAACGCTTTGACCACTAGGACCCCGGCCTTCATGCGGCCGGGGTCTTGATTGGTGGAGGCGGCGGGAATCGAACCCGCGTCCGCAAGTCCTACGCTACAGGTTCTACGTGCGTGTCCAGCCTATTGATCTCGCTCCGTGCTACCCGGCTGACGGGGAAAACACGAAGCCAGCTTCGGAGCGTTTTAGCGGTTCCAGCCCGGAGCACACCGGTTCCGCGATCCTGTGAGCGCGTCCCCCGGGTCTGGATGCACAGGCACATGCCAGTCGGGGGTTAGGCGGGATTAAGCCGCCAGAGCGTAGTTGTCGTCGTTGGCAACTATAGTTTGCAAGCGGATTAACGAGGTTGCCTGCACCTCGGCACGCCCCTGGAGTTTCGCAACCCACGTCGAAGCCGATCGCCCCCAGAAGTCGCGCACATTCTATCAGAACGGGTATTCAGCGGCGGCCTTTCATCACGCGCGCTTTCTCGCGCTGCCAGTCCCGTTCGCGGGTGTCGGCACGTTTGTCGTGTTCTTTCTTTCCCTTCGCGAGCCCGATTTCGAGCTTGGCGCGACCGGCCTTCCAGTACATCGCAAGCGGCACGATCGTGCGGCCCTTGCGTTCGACTGCGCCGACCAGCGAATCGATCTGGCGCCGATGCAGCAGGAGTTTGCGGCTGCGGGTCGGATCCGGATGCACGTGAGTCGAGGCGGTCGGCAGCGGCGAGACGTGCGCGCCGAAGAGCCAGGCCTCGTCTTCCTTCAGGAGCACGTACGCTTCCTGGAGCTGAAGTCGCCCGGCGCGCAGCGCCTTCACTTCCCAGCCCAGCAGGGCGACGCCAGCCTCAAAGCGTTCCTCGATGAAGTAGTCGTACCGCGCCCGCCGATTGACTGCGATACGACCCGCCGAATCGTCCTTGTCTGCCATGCGTCATTCTAGCGCTGTGACAATCCCGGCATGAGTGACAATCTTGCATAGCCCATGCGTGAAGTGCACCGCAGCGCGCTGCTGCCCTATACGGCGGCACAGATGTACGCACTGGTGACCGACGTCGAGCGCTATCCCGAATTCCTGCCCTGGTGCACGTCGTCGACGATCCTCGCGGAGGACGGCGACGAGGTCACGGTCAGGCTCGGGCTATCGAGCGGCCTCACGCGCGCGAGCTTCACGACGCGAAACCGGATGGTGCCCGATCGGTCGGTGACGATGAATCTCGTCGATGGGCCATTTGACCGGCTCGAAGGCCGCTGGGATTTCACGCCGATCCGCGACGCGGGAACGCGCGCAGACCTGAACGTGACGTTCGCAACGCATGGCCTGATCGGCGCGATCGCGCTCGGGCCCGCGTTCGAGGCGATCTGCAATCACCTGGTCGACGCCTTCGCGCGCCGTGCGCGGCAGGTTTATCGTGCCGACTGAGACGATCGCGATCGAAGTCGCCTGCGCGGAAGCCGGGCGCCAGACGATCGTTCCACTCGAAGTGCGAAGCGGGCTGCACGGCGGCCGAAGCGATCGACCGTTCCGGGATATTCGCGCTGCATCCCGGGCTCGATCCGGCATCCTGCGCGATCGGGATCTTCGGACGCGAAGTCCCGCTGGACCAGGAACTCCGGGCGGGAGACCGTGTCGAGGTGCTGCGGCCGCTCATCGACGACCCGCGCGAGCGCCGTCGTCGGCTCGCGCGCCTGGGGGGATCGATGGGACGGCGTTCAGCCTGAGACGACGGTTTCGGTGCGCGGCACCGGAATCAGCTCCTCGACACGCGCGACATTGTCGCCCTCGAACCAGACCACGAGGTGCCGCTTCGTGACCTTGCGCGAGTGGCCGCGGCGAAGGCTGTAAATGTAATCCCAGCGGTCCGCATTGAAGCTGTCGATCACCATCGGTGTGCCGAGCAGGAAGCGCACCTGGCTGCGCGTCATTCCGACCTCGATCTGGTCGACCTGTTCCGCATCGAGGAGATTTCCCTGCTGGATGTCCATTCGATACACGCAGCCCGAGGCCGCAATCGAGAACACCAGGATCGCGAATAGCGGAGCTAGGGGGCCGGGAACAAGTCGCATCATCGGGTGTCCTGGAGGATAATGGGCCGCATCATAGCGGAATCGCCCCGAATCGCGGCGACGGAGACGAGCGGTGGAAACCAGCGACCTGCGCAAGGCGGGACTCAAGGTGACGCTGCCACGCGTCAAGATCCTCGAGATCCTGGCCGGCAGTCACGGGCGCCACATGTCGGCCGAGGACATCTACCGCGCGCTCATCGACCATAGCGAGGACATTGGCCTCGCGACCGTCTATCGGGTCCTGACGCAGTTCGAGGCGGCGGCACTCGTCAAGCGCCACCATTTCGAGGGCGGCACCGCGGTGTTCGAGCTGAACGAGGGTGAGCATCACGACCACATCATCTGCATGGACTGCGGCCGTGTGGAAGAGTTCGTCGACTGCGGCATCGAAAGAAAGCAACTCGAGGTCGCCAGCCGCCTCGGGTTCAGCATCGAAGAGCACAACCTGATTCTCTACGGCCGTTGCCGCAAAGAGAACTGCCCGCATCGCCGCAAGCGGAGCTGATTCGCCGCCGGCTCAGCCGGCCGTACCCGAAGCCTTGAGCATCTCGCGTGCGTGCTCCCGCGCCTTGCGCGTGATCTCGACCCCGCCCAGCATGCGCGCGAGTTCCTCGACGCGTTCGTCATCCTTGAGCGTGCTGACCGAAGTCCGGCTCGCGCGGCCGTCGGTGAGTTTCGTGACACGGTGCTGGTGATGGGCCTGGCTCGCAACCTGGGCGAGGTGCGTGACGCAGAGCACCTGTCCACGGTCGCCGAGTTCGCGCAGCTTCCGGCCGACGATCTCGGCGACGCCGCCGCCGATGCCGGAATCGACCTCGTCGAAAATCATGCAGGTGCGTGCCGTTCGATGGGCTGCGGCTACCTGCACAGCGAGGCTGATGCGCGACAACTCGCCGCCCGAGGCAACTTTCGCCACAGGCTTCGGCGGCTCTCCCGGATTGGCGCTGACCAGGAACTCGACGCGGTCAGCGCCCGCGGGTCCCGGGTCCTGGCCAGGATCAGCCTCGACCGCGATCTCGAATCTTCCGCCGGGCATGCCGAGCTGGCGCATCAGGACGGTGACTGCGGCCCCGAGGCGGCGCGCGGCCTGGCGTCGTGCCGCCGTCAGCTCGGTGGCCGCGGCCGTGTACTGGCGGTGGATTCCTGCGATTCGATCGTCCAGCCCGCCGAGCACCAGTTCCGACTGTTCGACGAGTTGCAATTGCGAGCTCAACTCCTCGAGTTTCGCCGGCAGTGCGGCAGCTTCGACGCGATGTTTGCGTGCGAGGTCTTCAATGGCGGAGAGGCGCCGCTCGACCGTATCGTGCCGCGACGGGTCGGCGTCGAGCGTTTCGAGATAGGCGCAGAGCCGGGCTCCCGATTCACGCAGCGCGATGATGGATTCTTCGACCAGCTGCTGCGTCTCTGCGAGGCGGGCATCGAGTGCCGCCGCTCCGCGCAATACACCTGCCGCGCGGGCGGCGAGGGCGTGAGCGTCGGCGCCATCGCCCTCATAGCAGAATGCGAGCGCGGCCTGCGCAGCCTCGGCGAGGCGGCCGCGATTGGCGAGACGCATTCGCTCCTCGAGCAGTGCTTCGGTCTCGCCGGCGCCGAGACCGAGCGCTTCCAGTTCCCCCACCTGGTAGCGAAGGAGTTCGAGGCGGGCGCCGCGGTCGCGCGCCATTGCGGCAAGCGAGTCCCGCTCTAAAGTGCAGGCCCTCCATTCCGCGGCCAGTGCGCTGACTGCCGTAGTCAGCTTGAGCGGGGGGCCGTGGCCATCGAGGATTTCGCGTTGCGATTCGCGACTGACGAGAGACTGGAATTCCTGCTGTCCGTGAATGTCGATCAGCAGTTCGCCGAGCTGGCGAACGGACTGTGCCGGCAGCGCCTGCCCATTGACGTATTGGCGCGATCGGCCGTCGCGCCCGATCACGCGTCGGAGCACGATCTCGTCGTCTGCCGTTGCAATCGATTGCTCGTCCAGCCAGCGACGCACGCTGTCCTCGGATCCGATCTGGAATGTCGCCGTGATCTCGGCGCGCTCGGCACCGTGCCGCAGTGCTTCGGCGCTTGCGCGTCCGCCTAGCGCGAGCATGACGGCGTCGACGATGATCGACTTGCCCGCACCGGTCTCGCCCGTGAGCGCCGTGAGCCCGCCCGCGAGTTCGAGTTCCGCCGAGTCGATGATCGCAAAGTCGCGGATCTGGAGATGGGCGAGCACGATCAGTATTCCTCGCCGCCGGAACGGCCGCTCCGGCCCCAGTGCAACTTCGACCGCAGCAGGCGGAAGTAGTCATGCCCCGGCGGATGGAGCAGCGTAATGCTCTCGACGGCGGGCTCGACCAGGAGCCTTGATTGCGCCGCGAGGTCGCCAAACAGGGCACCGTCGCAGGTGATCTGTGCGTGGGCGCCGGAGCGCTCGACGAGACGGATCTCGATCCGGCTCTCGCGGCTGACCACGATCGGCCGGTCGGAGAGCGTGTGCGGCGAAATCGGCGCGATGACAACCGCTCCCAGCGAGGGATGGATGATCGGGCCACCGCAGGAAAGGGCATAGGCCGTCGAGCCCGTCGAGCTCGCGATCACGAGGCCATCGCCCCCGTGGATGTTGACGAAGCAGTCGTCAATCCAGATTTCGAGTTCGACCATGCGACCCGATTCATGGCGTTGCACGACGACGTCATTCAATGCGCGATAGTCGAGCGTGCGGTCATCCGGAAGGACGAGTCGAGCGGACAGCATTTCGCGCGTGTCGGTCGCATAGCGGCCCGCGACGACGGCATCGACGTTGCCGACCATCTCATCCGGGAGGATGTCCGTCAGGAAGCCGAGGCGGCCGCGGTTGACGCCGAGAAGCGGCACCTTGCGGGCGAGCGCGAGTTGCGCCGCAAACAGCATCGTGCCGTCGCCCCCGATGGCGACGATGAGGTCGGCGTCCCGGCCGAGCTCGCTGACCGGACGCTTTTCGAGGCCGGCCGGCAGTCCGTCGATGTTTGCCATCTCGTCCATGAAAACCGTGAGTCCGCGCGCGCGCAAATGCGCGGCCAGCACGGCCAGGGAATCGGCGACACGGGGATCCTCGATCTTGCCGACCAGGGCGATGCGGGAGAATTGTTTATTCATGCGGTTGCGCGGCTTTGTAGCATGCAAGCCTCGCTCGGGCCACAATCGGCCCGGACGGCGCCATCGCCGCCTTGACACTCGCCGACGGCGATTGCTAGTTTGATCTCCGTCGCCGAGTCGATTGCCATTTTCCTTTGCTAACAGGGACTTATGTCTGACACCAGGCACGGTGCCGAATCGGAGCCGAACGACCGTGCGCAACAGCTGCTGCGCACCCTGGTCGAGTGCTATGTGCGTGACGGCCAGCCGGTCGGTTCCCGCACGCTGACCCGCGAGTCGGGCCTGAGCCTCTCGGCGGCGACGATCCGCAACGTGATGGCGGACCTCGAGGAGCATGGCTTCGTCAGTTCCCCGCATACCTCGGCCGGTCGCATCCCGACGGACAAAGGTTATCGCTACTTCGTCAATGCGCTCCTGCGTTTTCAGCCGCCCGACCAGGCCGAAATCGCAGAACTGAAGCGACACTTCGACCTGCGCGCGGGCGACCCGAAAGCACTCGTGACGGCTGCCTCGCAGCTGGTCTCCGGCCTGACGCATCTCGCCGGGGTCGTGACCGTGCCGCGCGAGGCGCATGCCGCGCTTTCGCAGATCGAGTTCGTCGGGCTCTCCGGCAATCGCGTGCTGACAATCCTGGTCGTCAACGGCCGCGAGGTTCAGAACCGCGTCGTGCAGCTCGATCGCCATTTCACGGCCGAGGAGTTGCGCCGCGCGGCCGCCTACCTGAACGAGCTTTTCGTGGGGCAGGAGCTTTCGGGCGTGCGTGCGCGCCTCGTCGATCAACTCCAGGAGACCCGTGAGCAGATGAATCGGCTGATGGTCGACGCCATCACGCTCGCGCAGCGCGCCTTTGCGGAGCAGCCGGATGCGCGCGACGCCGACATGGTGGTCGCCGGCGAAACGAACCTGATGGGCCTGGCTGATATGTCGAATGTCGACCGGCTGCGCCGGCTGTTTGAGGCATTCAACGAGAAGCGCGACATCCTGCACCTGCTCGACCAGAGCCTGCATGCCGACGGCGTGCAGATCTTCATCGGTCACGAATCGGGATTCAGGATCCTCGACGACTGCAGTGTCGTCGTCGCGCCCTACACCCAGGATAACCGCGTGGTTGGCGTGCTGGGCGTGATCGGCCCGACCCGCATGGCGTATGAGCGCGTGATTCCCGTGGTCGACATCGCGGCGCGCATGCTGGGTTCCGCCTTGAATTCGCGCGACTGAGCCCCACACGCCGCCCGCATGAACGCAACCGACACTGAACGGCCCGAATCCGCGGCAGGCCCGGGCGAGCAGGAACCGACGGTGGAGAGCCTGCTGACTGCGGCCGAGGCGCGGGCAGAGCAGCATCGGGCCGATTTCCTGCGCGCTATCGCCGAGCTCGAGAACGTGCGCAAACGCTCCGCCCGCGAGATCGACCTGGCCCGGCAATACGGAGTCGAGCGCTTCGCGTCCGATCTGCTGCCCGTCGCCGATACGCTGGCGCTCGCGCTCGAGTCGGCCGGTTCCGCCGATCCGGGGACCCTGATCATCGGGCCAGGAGGCGACGCTGCGCCTTCTCGAAAAGGCCTTCGAACGCGCCGGTCTGACGGTGCTCGACCCGGCAGGCCAGGCCTTCGACCCGGCCCTGCACGAAGCCATGGCCATGCAGGAGTCGGCCGATCACCCGCCGCATACCGTGCTCCAGGTGGTCCAGAAAGGCTGGCTCCTGAATGACCGCCTGTTGCGCCCGGCGCGGGTCATCGTTTCGGCGGAACCGGCACGATCCAGCCCCCGCCGGCGGTTGAAACCCGCCCCTGGCGTCCCCAATACCCAGACCAGTTCAACCAACCCGGATCCCGTCAATGGCAAAGATCATCGGCATCGACCTCGGTACCACGAACTCCTGTGTTGCCGTCATGGAGGGCAGCACCCCCAAGGTCATCGAGAACAGCGAAGGCGACCGGACGACGCCTTCGGTCGTCGCCTTCACGAAGGACGGCGAAGTCCTGGTCGGCCAGCCGGCCAAGCGCCAGGCGGTCACCAATCCGCAGAACACGTTCCATGCGATCAAGCGCCTGATCGGCCGGCGTTTCGAGGACGGCGTCGTCCAGAAGGACATTCCCCTCGAGACCTACAAGATCGTGCGCGCCGAGAACGGCGACGCCTGGCTCGAGGCCCAGGGCAAGATGATGGCGCCGCAGGAGATTTCGGCGCGCGTGCTCATGAAGATGAAGAAGACGGCGGAGGACTACCTCGGCGAGAGCGTCACGGACGCAGTGATCACGGTCCCGGCCTATTTCAACGACGCCCAGCGCCAGGCGACCAAGGACGCCGGCCGCATCGCCGGCCTCAACGTGCGGCGCATCATCAATGAGCCGACGGCCGCGGCGCTCGCTTATGGCATGGACAAGAAAGGCAAGGACCGCAAGATCGCGGTCTACGACCTCGGCGGCGGCACATTCGACATCTCGATCATCGAGATCGCGGACGTCGACGGCGAACGCCAGTTCGAAGTCATGTCCACGAACGGCGACACCTTCCTCGGCGGCGAGGACTTCGACCGCCGCGTCATCGATTACATCGCGGCCGAGTTCCAGAAAGAGAGCGGCGTCGACGTGCGCAAGGATCCGCTCGCGGTACAGCGCCTGAAAGAAGCGGCGGAGAAGGCCAAGATCGAGCTGTCATCGGGTCAGCAGACAGAAATCAACCTGCCGTACATCACGGCGGACGCCTCGGGTCCGAAGCACCTGACGCTCAAGCTCACGCGCGCGAAGCTCGAATCGCTGGTCGAGGATCTCGTCAATCGCACCATCGAGCCTTGTCGCGTCGCGCTGAAGGATGCGGGCCTCTCGATCACCGAAGTCGACGAAGTGATCCTGGTCGGCGGTCAGACGCGCATGCCCCTCGTGCAGAAGGCCGTGAAGGACTTCTTCGGCAAGGAACCGCGCAAGGACGTCAACCCGGACGAGGCGGTCGCAGTCGGCGCTGCGATCCAGGGCGGCGTGCTCGCGGGCGACGTCAAGGATGTGCTCCTGCTCGACGTGACGCCGCTTTCGCTCGGCATCGAGACGCTCGGCGGCGTGATGACGCGCCTCATCGAGAAGAACACGACGATTCCGACCAAGACCTCCCAGGTGTTTTCGACGGCCGATGACAATCAGAGCGGCGTGACGATTCACGTGCTGCAGGGTGAACGCGATCGCGCGACGGATAACAAGTCGCTCGGCAAGTTCGACCTCTCCGACATCCCGCCCGCGCCGCGCGGCATGCCGCAGATCGAGGTCACCTTCGACATCGACGCGAACGGCATCCTGCACGTGTCGGCCAAGGACAAGGCGACCGGCAAGGAGCAGAGGATCGTCATCAAGGCCTCGAGCGGGCTCTCCGAGGAGGAGATCAAGCAGATGGTGCGCGACGCAGAAGCGCACGCGGCGGAGGACAAGAAGTTCCGCGAACTCGTCGAGACCCGCAATCGGGCCGATGCGCTCCTGCATGCGACCGAAAAGTCGCTGAAGGATCTCGGCGACAAGGTGACGGGCGAAGAGCGCGCGGCGATCGAGGCGGCGCATCAGCGACCTGCGCGGCGTCCTGAAGGGCGACGATCAGGCCGCCATCGAGCACAAGGCCGAGGCGCTCGCAAAAGCGAGCGCGCCGGTCGTGCAGCGCGCCTACCAGGCGGAAGGCGCGGCCGCAGTCCGAGCGGACGAATCCGCGAAGCCGGGTGCCGATGCCGGCAAGGACGACGTGCTCGACGCCGAGTTCGAAGAGATCAAGGACAAGGGGCCGAAGCCGCACTGAGGCCGGGCACCCGCGTTCGTCGATTGACCGGCCGCCGGGTGACATCGGGTCGCCCGGCGGACGCGCATGTCGGAGCGCCATGTCGAAGCGCGATTTCTACCAGGTGCTGGGCGTGCCCCGAAACGCCACCGAGGATGCCATCACCAAGGCATACCGGCGCCTGGCGATGAAATATCACCCGGACCGCAATCCCGACGACAAGGAGGCCGAAGAGCGCTTCAAGGAAGCGAAGGAAGCCTACGAGATCCTGACCGACACCCAGAAGCGGGCGGCGTACGATCAGTACGGCGCCGCGGGGCTCGACGCCGCGCGCGGCGCGGGCCAGGGATTCAGCCCGTCCGACGCATTCGGCGACATGTTCGGCGACATGTTCGGCGACATCTTCGGCGGCGGACGCCGGGCCGGCCGGAACGCCGTCTATCGCGGCGCCGACCTGCGCTATGAACTCGCCCTCGACCTCGAGCAGGCGGTCTTCGGCACCGCGACCGAGATCGATTTCCAGACCGTGAAGGAATGCACCGAATGCGGCGGATCTGGCGCGGCCAAGCGGGCATACGCCCGTCACCTGCGATGCCTGCAATGGTGCGGGCCAGGTCCGCATCAGCCAGGGCATCTTCGCGGTGCAACAGACCTGCCCGCGCTGCAAGGGCCGCGGATCGATCATCAAGGAGCCTTGCCCGAAGTGCGCGGGTCATGGCCGCATGCGGGCGGCCAAGCGCCTCGCGGTCAAGGTGCCGGCGGGCGTCGACAACGGCGATCGCATCCGGCTTGCGGGAGAAGGCGAAGCGGGACGGAATGGCGGTCCGCCCGGAGACCTGTATGTCGAAATCGTGGTCCGGGAACATCCGATCTTCGAGCGGGACCATGCACACCTTTCCTGCGAGGTCCCGGTCAGCTTCGTGACGGCGGCACTCGGCGGCAGCATCGAGGTGCCGACGCTCGAAGGGCAGGCGAATATCAAGATTCCGGCAGGTACGCAGTCGGGCCGCGTTTTCCGCCTGCGCGAAAAAGGCATCAAGCCGGTTCGCGGCGGCGCGACGGGCGACCTGTTCTGCCGCGTCGTCGTCGAAACGCCGGTCGAGCTGAACACGGAGCAGAAGGCGCAGCTCAGGAAATTCGAGGGGGCGCTCGCCGCCGACGGCAAGAGCCACAATCCGAGGCAGCGTTCCTGGCTCGAGGGCGTGAGGCAGTTCTTTGGCAGGATGGGCGCCTGACATGACGCATGTCGCGGTACTCGGGATCAGCGGGCGTATGGGCCGTTGCCTCGTCCGTGCAATACGCGAGTCTCCGGATTTCGTGCTGTCGGGTGCGCTCGCATCGGCTTCGAGTGCGGCACTGGGTCGCGATGCGGGCGAAGTCGCACAGTCCGGTCCCGTGGCCGTGCCAGTGACTGCGGAGCGCGAAGCGGCGCTGGCGAACGCCGAGGTCGCCATCGATTTCACGTTGCCCGATGCGCTTCGCCGACAACCTGGCGGCGGTGGCGCGCGCCGGCATTCCGCTCGTCGTTGGCATCACTGGCCTGGATGCCGCCCGCATGGGACTGCTGCGCCGCGCAAGCGAGCGCCAGGCCATCCTCGTCGCCCCGAACATGTCGCTGGCCGCCAATCTGCTCTTTGGCCTGGCGGGCCGGGCCGCGGCTGCCCTGCCGGCCGACTACGACGTCGAAATCCTGGATGCCCACCATCGCGACAAGGTTGATGCGCCGTCCGGTACCGCGCTCAAGCTCGGCGAAATCGTTGCCGGGGCGCGCGGTGGCGCACTCGCGGACCGCGCGGTCTACGGCCGTCTCGGCAAATCGGCCGGGCGCGCGCCCGGTGCGATCGGATTCGCGAGCCTCCGGGCCGGGGACATCGTGGGGCTTCACCAGGTGCTTTTTGCGGGCCGCGGGGAGACGCTCGAACTCGTGCATCGCGCGACCGACCGCATGACCTTCGCCCATGGAGCGCTCACCGCCGCGCGTTGGATTCTCGGACGCCCACCCGGGCTTTACGGCATGTCCGACGTGCTCGGTCTCTAAAGGGGACGCTCACCTTTACCGCTTTGCGGTAAAGGTGAGCGTCCCCTTTAGAGACCGGGGACTGTCCCCTCCCGCTGCTGTAGAATTGCCGCCCGGGTCGCGGCCCCCTGATGAACCCAATATCGACGAAGGGTGGAGTCCCCGACGGATCCATCCACTCATGTCCTGCGCCTCACGCCGGCGGGCGGTGCGGCGGGAAAGGGAGAACGCCCTGGTGACATCGACACCTGCAGTGCTCGCGCTCGAGGACGGCACGGTGTTTCGGGGCATTTCCATCGGGGCTTCCGGCGTGACGACCGGCGAAGTCGTGTTCAACACGGCAATGACCGGCTACCAGGAAATCCTGACCGACCCGTCCTACGCCCGCCAGATCGTCACGTTGACCTATCCGCACATCGGCAATACCGGTGTCACGCCCGAAGACATGGAATCGGATTCCATCCATGCGGCGGGCCTCGTGATCCGCGACTTGCCGCTCGCTTACTCGAGCTGGCGCGCCAGCCATTCATTGCCGGAATTCCTCGTCGAGGGCGAAACGGTCGCGATCGCGGGCATCGATACGCGCAAGCTGACGCGCATCCTCCGCGAGCGCGGCGCCCAGGGCGGCTGCATCGCGACCGCCGACAAGGCCGATGCCGACGTGGCATTGCGCGCCGCTCGGGCCTTCCCGGGCCTCAAGGGCATGGACCTCGCAAAGGTCGTCTCCGTGCGCGCTCCTTATCAATGGAATGAAGGCAGCATCGGCCGCGAGCACTCGCGCATGCTGCGACCCGGATCGCGCCTGCACGTCGTCGCCTACGACTTCGGCATCAAGCGCAATATCCTCCGCCTGCTCGCCGACTACGGCTGCCGGATGACCGTGGTGCCGGCGCAGACGAGCGCGGCGGACGCACTCGCGCTCGGCCCCGACGGGATCTTCCTGTCGAACGGGCCCGGCGACCCCGAGCCCTGTGATTACGCGATCGCCGCGATCCGGGAGTTTCTTGAATCCGACATTCCGGTGTTCGGCATCTGCCTCGGCTACCAGCTGCTCGGACTCGCGAGCGGCGCGCGCACGGTCAAGATGAAATTCGGCCACCACGGGGCAAACCATCCGGTGCAGGAACTCGCGGGCGGGCACGTGCTGATCACGAGCCAGAATCACGGCTTTGCGGTGGAGGAGGAATCGCTGCCGCCGGGGCTCAAGCCGACGCATCGCTCGCTCTTCGATGGTTCGCTGCAAGGCATTACGCGAACCGACCGGCCGGCTTTCGGATTCCAGGGTCATCCAGAGGCGAGCCCGGGTCCGCACGACCTGCGTCCGCTGTTCGAGCATTTCGTGTTCCTGATGGTGCGGAGGCTCCAGCAGCTGGTGCGGACACAGGTCCCCGCCGCCGAAAACGTCGTTGCGCGCTGATGGGCAAGCGCACAGACATCGAGAGCATCCTGATCATCGGCGCCGGCCCGATCATCATCGGTCAGGCCTGCGAGTTCGATTATTCGGGTGCCCAGGCCTGCCGGGCGCTCCGCGAGGAAGGCTATCGCGTCATCCTCGTGAATTCGAATCCTGCGACGATCATGACGGACCCGGAAATGGCCGATTCGATCTACATCGAACCGGTCGACTGGCGCACGGTTGCCCGCATCATCGAAAAGGAGCGGCCCGACGCGCTGCTTCCGACCATGGGCGGCCAGACGGCCCTCAATACCGCGCTTGACCTGGTGCGGGAGGGGGTGCTCGAGCGATTCGGAGTCGAAATGATCGCTGCTTCGCGCGAGGCGATCGACATGGCCGAGGATCGCGAGCTGTTTCGCAATGCGATGCGTGGCATCGGGCTCGAATGCCCCAAGTCCTGTATCGCGCGCGACCTCGACGAGGCGCTCGCCGTGCAGAGCGAGGTCGGGTACCCCACGGTCATCCGTCCGTCATTCACGCTGGGCGGCACCGGCGGAGGCATCGCATTCAATCGCGAGGAGTTCGAGGCGATCGTCCTGCGGGGCCTCGACGCGTCGCCGACGGCGGAAGTGCTGATCGAAGAATCGGTGCTTGGCTGGAAGGAATTCGAGATGGAGGTCGTGCGCGACCGCAAGGACAATTGCATCATCGTCTGCTCGATCGAGAACCTCGACCCCATGGGCGTGCACACGGGCGACTCGATCACAGTCGCGCCGGCTCAGACCCTTACGGACAAGGAATACCAGCGCATGCGCGACGCCTCGATCGCCGTGCTGCGCCAGGTCGGTGTCGAGTGCGGCGGCTCCAACGTGCAGTTTGCGATCAATCCGGACGACGGCCGTATGTTCGTCATCGAAATGAATCCCCGGGTTTCGCGTTCCTCCGCGCTGGCGTCCAAGGCGACCGGATTTCCGATCGCGAAGATCGCGGCCAAGCTCGCGGTTGGCTACACGCTCGACGAGCTGCGCAACGAGATTACCGGAGGCGCGACGCCTGCTTCGTTCGAGCCGACCATCGACTACGTCGTGACCAAGGTGCCGCGATTCACCTTCGAAAAGTTTCCGGGGTCCAACACGCGCCTCACCACGCAGATGAAATCGGTGGGAGAGGCGATGGCGATCGGGCGCACATTCCAGGAGTCGTTGCAAAAAGCCCTGCGGAGCCTCGAGACCGGTTGCGATGGCCTCACGCCGATCCTCGCGCTGCCACTCGACGCCGACGGCGAACTGCGCCTTGCCGAGGAGCTGCGCCATCCGGGCGGCGAGCGCATCCGCTATGTCGCGGATGCATTCCGCGCGGGCTGGCCGCTCGCGCGGGTTGCCGCCGAGACCATGATAGACCGCTGGTTCCTCGCCCAGATCGAGGACCTCGTTCGCGAGGAGGACGCGGTACGCGCCGACGGGATTTCCGGCCTCACGTTTGAGCGGCTGCTGGTGCTGAAGCGCAAGGGCTTCTCCGACGCCGCGCTGGCGAGAGTCATCGGGGCGCCGGAAGCGCGCGTGCGCGCGCGACGTCTCGCCTGCGGCGTGCATCCGGCGTACAAGCGCGTCGATACCTGCGCGGCGGAATTCGCGACCTCGACCGCGTACCTGTATTCGAGTTACGACCAGGAGTGCGAGTCGGAGCCGACGCCGCGGCCGAAGATCATGATCCTCGGCGGCGGACCCAACCGCATCGGGCAGGGCATCGAGTTCGATTACTGCTGCGTGCACGCGGCTCTCGCGCTTCGCGAGGACGGCTTCGAGACGATCATGGTCAACTGCAATCCGGAGACCGTTTCGACGGATTACGACGTCTCGGATCGCCTGTATTTCGAGCCGCTGACCTTCGAAGACGTGATGGAGATCATCAGTCGCGAGAAACCGCAGGGCGTCATCGTGCAGTTCGGCGGGCAGACGCCGCTCAAGCTGGCGCGCCAGCTCGCCGCGGCGGGCGCACCGATCATCGGCACGAGCCCGGACTCGATCGACGTCGCCGAGGACCGCGAGCGATTCCAGCAGCTGCTCGTGAAGCTCGGCCTGCGCCAGCCCGCCAACGCGACAGCCCGTGACGAGGAGCGCGCCATCGAGCTTGCGCGCGAGGTCGGCTTTCCGCTGATCGTCCGGCCGTCCTACGTGCTGGGTGGTCGCGCCATGGAAATCGTCTACGAGGAAGAGGACCTCCGGCAGTACATGCGCGAGGCCGTCAAGGTCTCGAACGAGAGCCCGGTGCTTCTCGACCGGTTCCTGGACCTCGCGATCGAGGTCGACGTGGATGCGATCTGCGACGGCCAGGACGTCCTGATCGGCGGCATCATGGAGCACGTCGAGCAGGCTGGCGTCCATTCGGGCGACTCCAGCTGTTCGCTGCCGCCGACGAGCCTCTCGCAGGAGATCCAGGACGAGATCCGCAGCCAGACCCGCAAGATGGCCCAGGCGCTGAATGTCATCGGCCTGATGAACGTGCAGTTCGCGATCCAGAATGGCGTGGTCTATGTGCTCGAGGTCAATCCGCGGGCATCGCGAACCGTGCCGTTCGTATCCAAGGCGACCGGCAGGCCGCTCGCCAAGATTGCGGCCCGCGTCATGGCCGGACGGACGCTGTCTGAACTCGACGCTGTCGACGAAAGGGTTCCGCCGTATTTCTCGGTCAAGGAAGCGGTATTTCCATTCGGAAAATTCCCGGAATCCGACCCGATCCTCGGCCCCGAGATGAAATCGACCGGCGAGGTAATGGGGACGGGACGGACGTTCGGCGAGGCCTACGCGAAGTCGCAGGCGGCGAGCGGCATCCGCCTGCCGACCAGCGGGGTTTGCCTGATCTCGGTGCGCGACCGGGACAAGGAGGGAGCCACCCTCATCGCGAAGAAGCTGAGCGAGCGCGGCTTCGAGATCATTGCAACGCAGGGCACGCAGGTCGCGCTCGAAGCAGCGGGAATCGAGTGCCGGCGCGCGCTCAAGGTGCGCGAAGGCCGCCCGCACATCGTCGACATGATCAAGAACGACGAGATCGACCTCATCATCAACACGACCGAGGGCAAGCGCGCCATCCGCGAGTCGCACTCGATCCGGCGCGAGGCGGAATTGCGCAAGGTGACCTATTACACGACCGTCGCGGCGGCGCACGCGACCTGCGATGCGCTTGATCACCTCGAGGACCACGACGTCAACCGGCTCCAGGACCTGCACCGCGAACTCGGGGCCTCATGAGGGCCCCGATCACGCTCCGGGGCGCGGAATTGCTTCGCGCCGAACTGCGCAAGCTCAAGGGAGAGGACCGGCCAGCGGTCATCCGTGCAATTGCCGAGGCGCGCTCGCATGGCGACTTGTCGGAAAATGCCGAATACCACGCCGCGCGCGAACAGCAGGGATTCATCGAGGGCCGCATCAATGAGATCGAGAAGCGGCTTTCCAACGCGCAGGTCATCGACCCGGCGACCTTGACGGACACCGGCAGGGTCGTCTTCGGCTCGACCGTCGAACTCGCGCCCGTGGATGGCGGACCCGAGGTCAGCTACCAGATCGTCGGCGACGACGAGGCGGATATCCGCCGCGGACTCATCTCCATCAATTCGCCGATCGCGCGCGCGCTCATCGGCCGGGCGCCGGGTGACGAGGTCCAGGTCGCGACACCCGGCGGCAACCGCAGTTTCGAGGTGCTTGCCGTACGCCTGGCCTGACTCAAGAATCAGGAAGAAGAATCATCTGTAGCTTGTTGTTTTGTTTGTAGAATAGTCCGACGTTTCCGATCCGGTAGACAAACTCCGAGCCGGTGACGCGCGACAACTCGGCGAAAATGGCGTCGCGATTCCCGCGCGAGTCGACGCGCGCGCGGATCTTGACGAGTTCATGATCGTCGAGCGCGCGCCGCATCTCGGCGGCGACGCTCTCGGTGAGGCCGTGTTTCCCGATGAGCACGATCGGATGCAGCGCGTGACCGAGCCGCCGCAGGTACTTCTTCTGATGCTCGGTCAACACCATCGACGCATTATAGGTTCGCGAGGCAACGGAAGTTCATGGCCCGGCGCAGCAAGTCGAGCGGACGGTGGCTCGAGGAACATTTCGCGGACCCCTATGTGCGGCGCGCGAAGGATTCCGGCCTGCGCTCGCGCGCCGCATTCAAGATCGAGGAGATTGATCGCGCGGAAAAGCTGATTTCCCCGGGTATCGCGATCGTCGATCTTGGCGCCGCGCCTGGCGGCTGGAGCCAGTACGCGGCGCGCCGGCTGGCCGGTAAGGGGAGCGTTTTTGCTCTCGACCTGCTGCCGATGGACGCCATCCCCGGCGTTACGTTCATGCAGGGCGACTTTCGCGAACTGGCGGTACTCGACGCGCTGCTCGCGGAGCTCGGCGGGCGCCGCGTCGACCTTGTGATGTCGGACATGGCCCCCAACATCAGCGGAGTGGACGTGGTGGACCATGCGCGGGCCGCGGACCTCGAATCGCTCGCGCTCGACTTCGCGCGACGCGTCCTCGGGCCCGAGGGCGCGCTCGTCATGAAGGTGTTCCAGGGCGCCGGATTCCAGGAGCTTTTGGCCGAGGCTCGCCGCGGATTTCGCGCGGTCAGGATGCGCAAGCCAAAAGCGTCCAGGCAGCGCAGTTCCGAGACGTATTTGGTGGCCAGGGGACCCCGGCCGGTGTAAGGTGAAACCAGACCGGCATGCTGCGGTCCAACCGTGGAATCGGCCGGTAATTGAAGCGTTTCCAGGAGCCCGAGCTTGAACGATCTGACCAGAAACATCGTCCTTTGGGTGGTCATCGCGATCGTCCTGCTCGCGGTCTTCTCCAATTTCGGCCAGCGCGGGGCGGCGCCTGAGGCGCTCGCGTATTCCCAGTTCCTGACGGAAGTCCGCAGTGGCGGAATCACGAGCGCCACGTTTCGTGGCGACACGATCGTGGGTGAGCGCGCCAGCGGCGGCGCCTACACCACGAACAATCCCGAGACCGACAATTCCGTCCTGATCGGCCTTCTGGACAAGCAGCGCGTGAAGATCGCGGCCGAACCGCCTGAGCGCCAGGGGTTCCTGCTGCAGCTCTTCGTCTCTTCGTTCCCGATCCTGCTGCTGATCGGCGTCTGGATCTATTTCATGCGCCAGATGCAGGGTGGTGCGGGCGGACGCGGCGCGATGTCCTTCGGCAAGAGCCGCGCGCGCCTCCTCTCCGAGGACCAGGTCAGCGTGACATTCGCAGACGTCGCGGGTGTCGACGAGGCCAAGGAAGAAGTCGCCGAGATCGTCGATTTCCTCAAGGACCCGTCGAAATTCCAGAAGCTCGGCGGCAAGATCCCGAAGGGCGTGCTGATGGTCGGCAGCCCCGGCACGGGCAAGACGCTGCTCGCGCGCGCCATCGCGGGCGAGGCGAAAGTGCCTTTCTTCACGATTTCGGGCTCCGACTTCGTCGAGATGTTCGTGGGCGTCGGCGCATCGCGCGTGCGCGACATGTTCGAGCAGGCGAAAAAGCATGCGCCGTGCATCGTCTTCATCGACGAAATCGACGCGGTCGGGCGTCATCGCGGCGCGGGCCTCGGCGGCGGACACGACGAACGCGAACAGACGCTGAACCAGTTGCTGGTCGAAATGGACGGCTTCGAGGGCAACGAAGGCGTCATCGTCATTGCCGCCACCAACCGGCCCGATGTGCTCGACCCTGCGCTCCTGCGCCCGGGCCGCTTTGACCGCCAGGTCGTCGTGCCGTTGCCCGACGTGCGCGGCCGCGAACAGATCCTGAAAGTGCACATGCGCAAGGTGCCGATTTCAGATGACGTGAAGCCCTCGCTGATCGCCCGCGGGACGCCGGGTTTCTCGGGTGCCGACCTCATGAACCTCGTCAATGAGGCGGCGCTTTTCGCGGCGCGCGGCAACAAGCGGCACGTCACGATGGAGGAATTCGAGCGCGCCAAGGACAAGATCATGATGGGCGCCGAACGGCGCTCGATGGTCATGAGCGACCAGGAGAGGCTCAACACGGCCTATCACGAGGCCGGCCACGCGATCGTAGGAATGAGCCTTCCCGAGCACGATCCGGTCTACAAGGTGACGATCATTCCCCGCGGGCGTGCGCTCGGCGTCACGATGTTCCTGCCGGAAGAGGATCGATACAGCTACAGCAAGCGGCGCCTCGAGAGCCAGATCGCGAGCCTGTTCGGCGGCCGCATTGCGGAAGAGCTGCGTTTCGGGCCCGAATCGGTGACGACCGGCGCGTCGAACGACATCGAGCGGGCGACGAATCTTGCCCGCAACATGGTGACGAAATGGGGCCTGTCTGATCGCCTCGGTCCCTTGTCCTACATGGAGGACGCCGGCGAGGTCTTCCTCGGACGCCAGGTGACGCAGCACAAGCAGGTCTCCGACGTGACGGCACACGTGATCGACGAAGAGATCCGGCGCGTGATCGATACGGCCTACGCCGGTGCACGCAAGATTCTTGTGGACCACCGCGAAAAGCTCGACGTCATGGCGGCTGCCCTCATCAAGTACGAGACGATCGACGAAGAGCAGCTCAAGGACATCATGGCGGGGCGCGTTCCGAAGCCGCCGCGCGACTGGGACGAGTCCGGAACCGCGACCGGTGGCCAGGGAACCGTCAAGCCCGAACCGGTGATCGGTCCGCCGGCCAGCCAGACCTGAGCGGCGCGGCCCCGTCGCGAACGATTTTCGCGCGCTCCCGAGCGTATTCTTTCCCATGCGCCTCCAGTGCGGTCGTCATCTGCTCGATCTCGACGCGCCCATCGTCATGGGAATCCTGAATGTCACGCCTGACTCTTTCTCCGATGGCGGCCGATTTTTCGGCCTGACCGCGGCGCTCGAGCAGGCCGCGCGGCTCGCCGAGGAGGGCGCTGCGATCATTGACGTGGGCGGAGAGTCGACGCGCCCCGGGGCGGTGCCGGTCACTCCCGACGAAGAACTGCGGCGCGTGATTCCGGTCGTTGAGCGGCTCGCGGCCACGCTGCCAATACCGGTTTCGGTCGATACCCGGACGCCTGCCGTCATGAAGGAATCGATCGCCGCGGGCGCCTCGATGATCAACGACGTGATGGCGCTCCGCGCTCCCGGTGCCCTGGATGCGGTGGCTGCGTCCAGCGCCGCCATCTGCCTGATGCACATGCAGGGCGACCCCCGAACCATGCAGAATGAGCCGCACTACGTCGACGTCGTCGGCGAAGTGCGCAGTTTCCTGGGCCAGCGCGTTGCCGAGTGTTTCGGCGCGGGAATCGCAAAATCGCGGCTGGTCGTCGATCCGGGGTTCGGCTTTGGCAAGTCGCTCGAACACAATCTGGAACTGCTGCGCGGCTTGCCGGCATTCGCGGCGGAGGGACTGCCGGTGCTGGCCGGGCTGTCGCGCAAACGCATGATCGGCGCCCTGACCGGAAGAGAGGAGGGCGACCGGCTGGCCGGCAGCGTCGCGCTCGCGGTAATGGCCGCCATGAATGGCGCGCGAATCGTCCGGGCCCACGACGTGCGCGAGACGGTGGATGCGCTCAGAATCGTGGCGGCTGCGGGATTGCATTCGGGGGCGAGGGCTTGAGCATGCGGTATTTCGGTACAGACGGGGTGCGGGGTCGCGTCGGGACGCACCCGATGACTGTCGAGTTCGCGCTGCGACTCGCCGGCGCCGCCGCCCGGGTGCTTGCGCCGGACGGTGGGCGCGTGCTGGTCGGCAAGGACACGCGACTGTCCGGCTATATGTTCGAGGCCGCACTCGAGGCGGGTTTCGTTGCTGCGGGTGTTGACGTGCTGCTCGCAGGTCCGCTGCCGACGCCGGGCATCGCATACCTGGTGCAAAGGCTCGGTTGCGACTTCGGTGCGGTGATCAGCGCCTCGCACAATCGCTATGACGACAATGGCATCAAGTTCTTCGACCGCGAGGGCAGCAAGCTCGCGGACGAGCTCGAGGAAGCGATCGAATCGCATCTGGATGCACCGGCATTGACGCGCGAGTCGGGCGCGCTCGGCCGCGCGACGCGGGTCGACAGCGAACGGGCGCTGTACCAGTCGTTCTGCGCTTCGACACTGCCCCGCGGGATGCGCCTCGCCGGGCTCAAGCTCGTGGTCGACTGCGCGAACGGCGCGGCCTACAAGGTCGCGCCCCGGGTGGTCGCGGAACTCGGCGCCGAAATCGTGCCGATCGGCTGTTCGCCGAACGGCCGCAACATCAATGATGGCTGCGGCTCGATGGAGCCCGGGCTCCTGAAGCTCACGGTGCCCGGCGTGCGTGCGGATGCCGGAATCGCCCTCGACGGCGACGGTGATCGCCTGGTGATGGTTGACCATCTCGGCCGCACCGTCGACGGCGACCAGCTGCTTTACATACTGACGAAGGCCCGCCTCGCCACGGGTGAACTCAAGGGTCCGGTCGTCGGCACGGTCATGAGCAATCTCGGCCTCGAACTCGCACTGAAGGAACTCGGCGTGCCGTTCATGCGCGCGGCGGTCGGCGACCGGAACGTCCTGCAACTCCTGCGGACTCACGGCGGCATGCTCGGCGGCGAGTCCTCGGGCCATCTGCTCTGTCTCGACAAGACGACGACCGGAGACGGCCTGATCGTGGCACTGCAGGTCGTCGCGGTCATGAAGTCGACCGGCAAGTCGCTGGCGGAGCTTGCCGCCGGCATGCAGCGCTTTCCACAGCAGTTGATCAACGTGCGAGTCACGAAGCGCTTCGACGCGGCGCGCACGCCTGCGGTTGCCGCGGCGATCGCCCGCGTCGAACAGTCTCTCGGCGGTCGCGGACGTGTCGTGCTTCGCGCGTCCGGCACCGAGCCGTTGATTCGCGTCATGGTCGAAGGCGAGGACGCCCAGACGGTCGGCCGTCATGCAGAGGAGCTGGCTGAAGCGGTTCGTGCCGCGGCGCCCGCCGCATGAACGCGGCGATTCGAAAGCCGCTCGTGGCGGGCAACTGGAAGATGCACGGCAATCGTGTCGAGGCTGCGCGCCTGGTAGGCGAAATTCTCACGCGGGGCTCAGGCTCGGGCGAAGCTGAGGTCGTCGTTTGCCCGCCGTTCGTGTACCTCGCGGACGTCCGCCGGCAGCTGGACGGCAGCCGGATCGGCCTCGGCGCGCAGGATGTCTGCGCAGAAGAGGCCGGTGCGCACACCGGCGAGATATCGGCCGCCATGCTCGCCGACGCCGGTTGTCGCTACGTGATCGTCGGGCATTCGGAACGCCGCGCGCTGTACGGCGACAGCGACGAACTCGTGGCGCGGAAATTCATCGCGGCCGGCCGACACGCGCTGACGCCAATCCTGTGCGTCGGCGAATCGCTTTCGGAACGTGAGGGTGACGCGACGCGTGCGGTGATTCTCCGCCAGCTCGATGCCGTCCTTGCGACCGCTGGGATCGGCGCCTTCGCTGCCGCCGTCGTTGCTTACGAACCGGTCTGGGCGATCGGAACCGGGCGCACCGCGACACCCGCGCAAGCCCAGGAAGTTCATGCCCTGATCCGGGGCAGAATCGGCGAAAAGGATGCTACAATAGCGGCTTCCCTTCGGGTCTTGTACGGGGGCAGCGTCAAGGCGGGCAATGCCGCGGAGCTGTTCGCGATGCCCGATGTGGACGGCGGACTGATCGGCGGTGCTTCGCTGAAGGCGGACGAATTCGGAAGCATCTGTGCCGCCGCCGCAAGCTGAACGCCTGACCTGGACGAAGTAAGGACATGCTGCAAAACCTGATTACATTCCTGCACGGCCTGCTGTGCTTTGCGATCGTGGCGCTCGTGCTCCTGCAACGAGGCAAGGGAGCCGATGCCGGCGCGGGATTCGGTTCCGGGGCGTCCGGCACCGTATTCGGCGCGCGTGGCTCGGCGACGTTTTTTTCGAAGCTGACGGCCGTGCTCGCGACGCTCTTTTTCCTGACGAGCATGTCGCTCGCGTGGTTCGCGACGCGCCCGCAGGTGGATGTGCCGGACAGCATCGTCGATACGCTCGTGACCGAGCCGGCGCCCGCGCCTGCAGTCGATGCCGACTCGGTGCCTGCACTGCCGGAGTCCGTGCCTGCGGATGAACCCGCGCCAGGCGGACAGTGATACGGACCATTTCGATTCAAGTGCCGACGTGGCGGAATTGGTAGACGCGCTAGCTTGAGGGGTTAGTGGGGAAACCCGTGTCGGTTCGAGTCCGACCGCCGGCACCATTCGAGTCCTGCAACTGATCGTCCGGGGGTCCCAAGGGGCCTGCCGGACGGTTACAATGCGGCCGGTTTCCAGGGCGCGTCCCGCAGTCGAAAACGGTCGCCAAAGTGCTGCATAACTACCTGCCCGTCCTGATTTTTCTCGCCGTCGCGGGGGGCTTTGGACTCGTGCTGCTCGTGCTCGGCTGGGTGCTCGGTCCGCGGCGGCCGGACAGCGAAAAAGTCTCCCCCTACGAATGCGGATTCGAGGCATTCGAGGATTCGCGCACGAAGTTCGATGTGCGCTATTACCTGGTCGCCATCCTGTTCATCATTTTCGATCTCGAGATTGCGTTTCTCTTTCCCTGGGCCGTCTCACTGAACACGATCGGTGGTTTCGGACTCCTCTCGATGGCGGTCTTCGTGGCCGTGCTCGTGATCGGGTTCGTCTACGAATGGAAGAAAGGGGCGCTCGAATGGGACTGATCGAGGCCGCGCCCGAACTTTCACCGGTGATCCAGGGCCGGGGTTTCGTCACGACCTCGGTCGACAACCTGATGAACTGGGCGAGAACCGGTTCGCTCTGGCCGATGACCTTCGGGCTCGCCTGTTGCGCCGTCGAAATGATGCACGCGGGAGCTTCGCGCTATGACCTCGACCGGTTTGGCGTCGTGTTCCGCGGCAGCCCGCGCCAGTCCGACGTCATGATCGTCGCCGGAACTCTCGTGAACAAGATGGCGCCCGCGCTCCGCAAAGTCTACGACCAGATGCCGGAACCGCGCTGGGTCATTTCGATGGGCTCCTGCGCGAATGGGGGCGGCTACTACCATTACTCCTATGCCGTCGTGCGCGGCTGCGACCGGATCGTGCCGGTCGACGTTTATGTTCCGGGTTGTCCGCCGACGGCCGAAGCACTCGTCTACGGAATCCTCCAGCTGCAGGACAAGATCCGCCGCACCAGCACCATCGCGCGCGGTTCTGCATGAGCCGCATCGAGACGACCGCCGAGGCCATCACATCCCGGATTGGCGTGCGTGCCACCCGGGTCGCGTCCTTGCCGGACGAAATCGCAATCGAAGTCGCGGCAGGCGACTTGCTGACAGTCTGCAGCGAACTGCGCGACGCGCCTGCGCTCGCCTTCGAGCAACTCATCGATCTTTCGGGGATTGATTACCTCGACTACGGCCGTTCCGAGTGGACTACGGATGCTGCAACTTCCACGGGTTTCAGCCGCGGCGTCGACCGGGCGTCGCCTGCGGAGAAGCGGGCGTCAGAGACGCGATTCGCGGTCGCGTATCACCTGCTTTCGGTGTCGCGGAACACGCGCCTGCGCCTGCGCTGCCATTGCCCGGCGGGTGAGCCGCCGATGCTCGATTCGGTGACCGACATCTGGGCCTCGGCCGACTGGTACGAGCGGGAGGCTTTCGACCTGTATGGAATCCTGTTTCGCGGGCATCCCGACCTGCGGCGCATCCTGACCGACTACGGCTTCATCGGTCATCCATTCCGCAAGGACTTCCCTTTATCCGGATATGTCGAGGTGCGATACGACCCGTCCCGCGGCCGGGTCGTGTACGAGCCGGTCAGCATCGAGCCCCGTGTCACGGTGCCGAAGGTGATCCGCAAGGAGCGCAACCCCGGCGCTCCCGAAGCGGGCGGCGATGCCTGAGATCCAGAGCTTCACGCTGAACTTCGGCCCGCAGCATCCCGCCGCCCACGGCGTGCTGCGGCTCGTACTCGAGATGGACGGTGAGGTGATCCAGAAGGCGGACCCGCATATCGGGCTCCTGCATCGCGCCACCGAAAAGCTCGCCGAATCGAAGCCATTCAATCACTCGATCGGATACATGGACCGACTCGACTACGTATCGATGATGTGCAACGAGCACGCGTATGTGCGTGCGATCGAGAGATTGCTCGGCATCGAGGCGCCGGAGCGCGCGCAATACATCCGCGTGATGTTCGACGAGCTGACGCGGATCCTGAACCACCTGATGTGGATCGGCTCCCACGCCCTCGACATCGGCGCAATGACCGTATTTCTCTACGCTTTCCGCGAGCGCGAGGACCTGATGGACTGCTACGAGGCGGTGTCGGGCACGCGCATGCACGCGACCTACTACCGCCCGGGCGGCGTCTACCGCGACTTGCCGGAAACGATGCCGCGGTACCAGGCATCGAAGTCGCGCAGCGAGCGCGACGTCAAGCGCCGGAACGAGGCGCGTTCCGGGTCCCTGCTCGATTTCATCCAGGACTTCACCGACCGGTTCCCGGCCTGCGTCGACGAGTACGAAACGCTCCTGACCGACAACCGCATCTGGAAGCAGCGCACGGTCAACATCGGCGTCGTCGACGCCCGAGCGCGCGCTGCAACTCGGGTTCACGGGCCCGATGCTGCGGGGTTCCGGTGTCGAATGGGACCTGCGCCGCAAGCAACCCTACGCCGTGTACGACAGGGTCGAATTCGAGGTTCCCGTCGGGGTCCGGGGCGATTGCTACGACCGTTACCTCTGTCGCGTCGCGGAGATGCGCCAGTCGAACCGCATCATCCGGCAGTGCATCGAGTGGCTTCGCGTCAACCATGGTGCGGTGATGCTCGACGACAGCAAGGTCGCGCCGCCCCGGCGCGGCGAAATGAAAGACGACATGGAATCGTTGATCCATCACTTCAAGCTGTTCACCGAGGGCTATTGCGTGCCGGAAGGGGAGACGTACGCGGCGGTCGAAGCGCCCAAGGGCGAGTTCGGCGTGTGGCTTGTTTCCGACGGCGCCAACAAGCCTTATCGCGTGAAATGCCGCGCGCCGGGATTCGCTCACCTTGCCGCGATGGACGAGCTGGTGCGTGGCCACATGCTGGCGGACGTCGTCGCGATGATCGGCACGATGGACATCGTTTTCGGGGAGATCGACCGGTGAGCGGCCAGGACCCGGGTGGCGGCGCGCTCTCCGAGCACACGCGTCATGAGATCGACCGCTGGCTCGCGAAATTTCCGCCGGACCACCGGCGTTCCGCCGTGCTCGCTGCGCTGCGCGAGGCGCAGCATCAAAATCGCGGATTCCTGACGACGCCACTGATGGACGCGGTCGCCGATTACATCGGAATGCCTGCCATGCAGGTGTACGAGGTGGCCAGTTTCTATTCGATGTTCGAGACAAAGCCGGCCGGACGCGTGCACGTCTCGGTGTGCACCAACATCAGCTGCATGCTCTGCGGCGCTGACCGCATCGTGGCGGCGGTCGAGAAACATCTCGGCATCAGGACCGGCGAGAGCACGCTGGACGGCAAGTTCTACTTGAAGCGCGAGGAGGAATGCCTGGCGGCCTGCAACAACGCACCGATGATGATGGTGGATCACGTCTATCACGAGAACCTGACGCCGGAATCGGCGATCAAGGTGCTCGACGGGGTGAAGTGACGCCATGCGCGCCATGAACCAGGTGGTCTTCGAAGCGCTGCAGCATGCCCGGAGCTGGACCCTGCCCGTCTACGAGAAGGTCGGCGGTTACGAAGCGTGGCGGAAGATACTGCGCGAGAAGACGCCGCGCGAGGCGATCATCGACGAGGTCAAGGCGTCCGGCCTCAAGGGCCGCGGCGGCGCGGGATTTCCGACGGGCGTGAAGTGGAGCTTCATGCCGCGGAATGCGCCTGGCCAGAAATACGCTGTCTGCAACTCGGACGAGAGCGAGCCGGGCACCTGCCACGACCGCGATATCCTGCGCTACAACCCGCATTCGGTGATCGAGGGCATGGCGATCGGCGCCTATGCGATGGGCGCGACGGTGGGCTACAACTACATCCGCGGCGAGTTTCTCGCCGAGCCGTTCCCGCGATTCGAGGCGGCGCTGGCCGAGGCCTATGCCGCGGGTCTGCTGGGCCGCGACATCCAGGGCTCCGGGATCGACTTCGACCTGCATGCGGTCGCGGGCGCGGGCGCCTATATCTGCGGCGAGGAAACGGCGCTGCTCGAATCGCTCGAAGGCAAGCCGGGCAAGCCGCGCTTCAAGCCGCCGTTTCCGGCGAACTTCGGCCTCTACGGCAAGCCAACGACCATCAACAACACGCTGACTTTCGCGACCGTGCCCTCGATCATGCGCAAGGGCGCCAAGTGGTTCGCCGAGCTTGGCGTCCCGAACGCGGGTGGTACGGCGATCTTCTCGGTCTCGGGCCACGTCGCCCGACCGGGAAATTTCGAACTGCCCTTGGGCATCCCGTTCCGCGAGCTCCTCGACATCTGCGGCGGCGTTCGAGGCGGTCGCAAGCTCAAGGCGGTGATACCGGGAGGCTCGTCCGTGCCCGTGCTGCCGGCCGCGCTCATCATGGACTGCACAATGGATTACGACTCGCTGCGCAAGGCGGGTTCCGCGGTCGGAACGGGCGCGATGATCGTGATGGACGAAACCACCTGCATGGTGCGGGTGCTCGAGCGCATCTCGCGCTTCTACATGGCCGAGTCCTGCGGCCAGTGCACACCTTGCCGCGAAGGCACGGGCTGGCTGACGCGCATGCTCCGGCGGATCCTTGCCGGACACGGGCGCATGATGGATCTCGATTTGCTGGTGCAGGTCGCGAACCAGATCGAGGGGCACACGATCTGCGCACTTGGCGATGCCGCGGCCTGGCCGGTGCAGAGCTTCCTGCGGCATTTCCGTCATGAGTTCGAATACATGGTCGAGCACGGCGGCAAGAGCGTGGTCGACGGGCCCGCCCAGGCGGTCGCATGAGCGAAGACGTCGTCAACATCGAGGTCGACGGCCGGCCGCTGAAGGCACGCAAGGGCCAGATGATCATGCAGCTGACCGATGCCGCGGGAATCTACATCCCGCGCTTCTGCTATCACGAGAAACTCTCCATCGCGGCGAACTGCCGCATGTGCCTGGTCGAAGTCGAGAAGGCGCCAAAGCCGATGCCTGCCTGCGCGACCCCGGTCGCGGAGGGGATGAAGGTCTTCACCCGCTCTGCGCGGGCGATGGCGGCGCAGAAAGCGACGATGGAGTTCCTTCTCATCAATCACCCGCTCGATTGCCCGATCTGCGACCAGGGCGGCGAATGCGAACTGCAGGATCTCGCGCTCGGCTTCGGCAGCGCGGAATCGCGATTCGACGAGCGCAAGCGGGTCGTCAAGGACAAGAACCTGGGTCCGCTCATCTCGACTGACATGACGCGCTGCATCCACTGCACGCGCTGTGTGCGTTTCACAGCGGAGATTGCAGGCATCCAGGAACTCGGTGCGACCGGCCGCGGCGAGTGGATGGAGATCGGCACCTGGATCGAGAAGAGCGTGGATCACGAGCTCTCCGGGAACGTGATCGACCTGTGCCCGGTCGGTGCGCTGAATTCCAAGCCATTCCGCCACCGGGCGCGTTCCTGGGAGATGACCGAGCACGCGCTCGTGTCGCCGCACGATGGCGTCGGCACCAATCTCTGGGGACACGTGCTGCGCGGGCGATTGATGCGCGTCGTGCCGCGGTCGAACGAGGAGATCAACGAGACCTGGATTGCGGACCGCGATCGCTTTTCGTACGAGGGTATCTACGCTTCCGACCGGCTCCGCGAACCCATGATGCGTATCGAGGGCCACTGGCGCGCGGTGAGCTGGGAAGCGGCGCTCGAGGCGACCGCCGGCCTGCTCCGTGAAGCGCTCGAGGAAGCCGGACCCGACCGTATCGGATTCCTGGCTGCTCCCGGCTCGACCAACGAAGAAGCGTTTCTGCTCGGCCGGCTCGCGCGGGCCATCGGGTCCGACAACGTCGATTCGCGCCTTCGACAACTCGACTTCTCCGACCAGTCAAGGGATCCGGTGTTTCCCGGACTCGGGATCAGCCTTCAGGACATCGAATCGCTCGGCGGATTGCTGCTCGCGGGCTGCCATGTGCGGGACGAGGCGCCGATCCTCGCGCACCGGGTGCGGAAAGCCGCGCTCGCCGGATGCAAGGTCAGCCTGCTGTCCACGGAATCGCAGCAATGCCATTTCCCGGTACTGCAACAGACAGTCGCCGCGGCCGCCGACCTCGCGACGGAGCTGGCCGCGCTCGCAAGCGGAGGCGGCAAGTCGGAGACGCGCCGCGCGGTGGTCGATTCGCTTTCGTCGGGCCGCTCCGCGATCGTGCTGGGCGGGGTTGCAATGCGTCATACGCACTACGCGGACTTGCGGGCTGCGGCCGCTTTACTCGCCGCGAAAACGGGAGCGAGCCTTGGATTCCTGCCCGACGGCGGCAACGCCGTGGGGGCCGCGCTCGCAGGCGCCTTGCCGCATCGTCTTGCCAGGCGGGCGGCCCGCTCCGAAGCGGGGTCTCGACGTGCGTGGCATGCTCGATTCGCCGCTCGCCGCCTGCCTGCTTTTCGGCGGCATTGAACCCGCGCATGACATCGGGCTTCCGGGTGCCGCGCAGGCGCTCGCGAGCTGCCAGCGCGTGATCGCGTTGACGCCCTATGCGGACCCGGACGTGATGGGCATTGCGCAGGTCCTGTTGCCGATTGGCAGTTTTGCCGAGACCTCCGGCAGCTATGTGAACTGCGAAGGCCGGTGGCAGGAGTTCCGGGGCTGCGCGCAGCCGATTGGCGAGGCGCGGCCGGGGTGGAAGGTCCTGCGCGTGCTGGCCAATCAGCTGGGCATCGATGGCTTCAATCAGGAAAGCTCGGCCGATGTCCTTGCAGAACTGCGAAGCGTCGCGGCTGGCGCCACCTACGACGGCCGATTCGCAGACGCCCGCGAATTCAAGACCGAACGAAGGGGAACGACATCGACGCTGCCGATTTACCAGGTGGATGCCATCGTGCGGCGGTCGAACGCCCTTCAATTGACCCGTGCCGCGTTGAATGACGCGGCGGGGAAGGGCTGAGCCATGCCGAACTTCCTGGTCGAGTGGTGGGCGGGGCTCGCGCCGGAGCTGCAGTCGGCGATCATCGTGACGCTGCAGATTCTTGTCGAGCTGATCGTCATCGTGGTCGCGGTCGCGATGCTGACGCTTGCCGAGCGCAAGGTGATCGGCTACATGCAGCTGCGTCTCGGCCCGAATCGCGTGTCGTTCTTCGGATTGCCGGTGTTCCGCGGGCTTGCGCAGCCATTCGCGGACGTGATCAAGCTGCTCTTGAAGGAAATCATCGTGCCGGGCAAGTCGTCCCGGTTCCTGTTCCTGCTCGCGCCATTGATCGTCCTCGTGCCCGCGCTGGCAACCTGGGCGGTCATGCCGATTTCGCCCGAATTCGTCCTCGCGGACATCGACGCGGGCCTGCTCTATGTCCTCGCACTCACGTCGCTCGGGGTCTATGGCGTCATCCTGGCCGGCTGGGCCAGCAATTCGAAGTACGCTTTTCTCGGCGCGATGCGCTCCGCCGCGCAGATGGTCGCCTATGAGATTGCGATGGGCTTCGCGCTCGTCGGCGTGTTGATGGCGGCGGGCAGCCTCAATCTCGGCGAGATCGTGCGCGCGCAGGAGGGCGGATTCGGGAGCTGGAACTGGTTCTGGCTGTTCCCGCTATTCATTGTTTATTTCATCTCCGGGCTCGCCGAAACGAACCGGGCGCCATTCGACGTCGCCGAGGGAGAATCGGAAATCGTCGCCGGATTCCATGTCGAGTACTCGGGCGCGGCTTTCGCCATCGCTCTTCGCGCTGCCCGAGTACGCGAACATGATCCTGATTTCCGCGCTTGCTCGCGTGCTCTTCTTCGGCGGCTGGCTTTCGCCGTTCCAGGGATACCTGGCGGACGACGCGTTCCTCGCGCAGCCGGGCTTCTTCTGGCTGTTCCTCAAGATCTGCTTCTTCCTGTTCGTGTTCCTCTGGGTTCGCGCGACGTTTCCGCGCTACCGCTACGACCAGATCATGCGGCTCGGCTGGAAGGTGCTGATCCCGATCACCCTGATCTGGATCGCGGTCGAGGGCGTGCTCGCCTGGCTCCGCATCGGGCCCTGGGCGGATTGAGGGACCCATGAATCGCATCCGATCGTTCTTCCAGACGCTGTTCCTCGGCGAACTGCTGCAAAGGGCTCAGGGTGACCGGGCGGAACTTCTTCCGGCGCAAGGTCACGCTGAATTATCCGGAAGAGAAGGCGCCGCAGTCGCCGCGGTTCCGGGGCCTGCATGCGCTGCGCCGCTACCCGAACGGCCAGGAGCGCTGCATCGCCTGCAAGCTCTGCGAGGCCGTTTGCCCGGCGCTCGCAATCACGATCGAATCGGACGTCGCCGAGGACGGCACGCGCCGGACGACCCGCTACGACATCGACCTGTTCAAGTGCATCTATTGCGGCTTCTGCGAGGAAGCCTGCCCGGTGGACGCGATCGTTGAGACGCGAATCCACGAATACCACATGGAGAACCGGGGCGAGAACATCATGACCAAGGACAAGCTCCTCGCTATCGGCGAGAAGTACGAGGCGATGATCGCGGCCGACAAGGCGGCCGATTCGCGCTTTCGCTGAGTCATGCTGGTCGAAATCCTCTTCTGGTCGTTTTCCGCGGTGCTGGTCGGCGCCGCGCTCGGCGTCATCCTGTCGCGGAATCCCGTGCATTCCGTTCTCTACCTGGTGCTCTGTTTCTTCAATGCTGCGGTGCTCTGGCTCCTGATCGAGGCCGAGTTCCTTGCGATCGTGCTGGTGCTCGTCTACGTCGGCGCGGTCATGGTGCTCTTCCTGTTCGTCGTGATGATGCTCGACGTCAATATCGAGGAGCTGAGGCAGGGTTTCGCGAGGAACGCGCCGCTCGGCGCCCTGATCGCGCTGATCATCATCGTCGAGCTCGCCTACGTGCTGTGGGTCCGCCGCCTCGGCATCGAGCTGCCAGGCGCGGTCGCTCCCCTTGCCGAGGGGCACAGCAACACGGCCGAGATCGGCGCCGTGCTCTATACGCAGTACGTCTACCCGTTCCAGCTCGCGGCGATCGTGCTCCTGATCGCGATCATCGCCGCAATCACGCTGACCATGCGTCGCCGGCCGGGATTGAAGGTCCAGGACATCGCGAGCCAGGTCGCGGTGCGCGCCGCCGATCGCGTGCGCCTCGTCGACATGCCCGTGGATCGCGAGCCGTGATCACGCTCTCGCACTACCTGCTGCTTGCCGGCGTCCTGTTTGCGATCGCCGTCGCGGGCATCTTCATCAACCGCAAGAACGTGATCCTGCTGCTGATGTGCATCGAATTGATGCTGCTTGCCGTCAACTTCAATTTCGTCGCTTTCTCGCGCTTTCTCGGAAACCTCGATGGCCAGGTGTTCGTGTTCTTCATCCTCACGGTTGCGGCAGCGGAGGCGGCAATCGGCCTCGCGATCCTGGTCGTGCTTTTCCGCCAGCGCCGCAGCATCAATGTCGAGGAACTCGACGCGATGAAGGGTTGAACGTGTCCTTCGCAGACCTGTGCCTGCTCATCGTGCTTGCGCCGCTCGCGGCGGCGATCGTCGCGGGCCTCGGCGGCCGCTTCATCGGCCGGGCTGCCGCGCACACGCTCTGCATCGCGGGCGTCACGATTTCCTTCGTGGCCTCGGCCTGGATTCTCAGGCAGATGCTGGACGGCGCGGCCGTATTCAACGAGGCCGTCTATACCTGGGGAGTCAGCGACGGATTGCGGATGGAGATCGGCTTCCTGGTCGACAATCTGAGCGCGCTGATGATGACGGTGGTCACCTTCGTGTCGCTGGCCGTGCACGTGTACACGATCGGCTACATGCGCGACGACCCGGGATATCAGCGCTTCTTTGCCTATATCTCGCTCTTCACGTTCGCGATGCTGATGCTCGTCATGTCGAACAACTTCCTCCAGCTCTTCTTCGGCTGGGAGGCGGTCGGGCTCGTGTCCTACCTGCTGATCGGGTTCTGGTACAAGCGGCCGACGGCGATCTTTGCGAACTACAAGGCGTTCATCGTCAACCGCATCGGCGACTTCGGCTTCATCGTCGGCATCGCCGTGATCGTCGCCTACATGGGCAGCCTCGACTACATGGAAGTATTCGAGCGCATCCCGCGCGCGATCGGGCACGACCTTTACCTGACTCCCGGCGAGCCCTCCAAGGTCATCACCGTGATCTGCGTGGCGCTTTTCCTGGGTGCGATGGGCAAGTCGGCGCAGCTGCCGTTGCACGTCTGGTTGCCGGATTCGATGGAAGGTCCGACGCCGATCTCGGCCCTGATACACGCGGCGACGATGGTCACGGCCGGCATCTTCATGGTGGCGCGGATGTCGCCCTTGTTCCAGATGTCCCCGGATGCGCTGCATTTCGTCGTGGTGATCGGCGCGACGACGGCGCTCTTCATGGGACTGCTGGGGCTCGTCAACAACGACATCAAGCGGGTGATCGCGTACTCGACCCTGTCGCAGCTCGGTTACATGACCGCGGCACTCGGTGCGGGCGCCTACGGTGCCGGCATCTTCCACCTGATGACCCATGCATTCTTCAAGGCGCTGCTGTTCCTCGCGGCGGGGTCGGTCATCATCGCCATGCACCACGAGCAGGACATGCGCCGGATGGGCGGTCTCAGGCGCTACCTGCCGATCACCTACTGGACCTGCCTGATCGGCTCACTCGCGCTGATCGGTTTCCCGGGATTTTCCGGCTTCTTCTCGAAAGACATCGTCATCGAGGCGATCAAGGCCAGCGACACGCAGGGTTCGGAGTACGCCTACGGATGCGTGCTGATCGGCGTATTCGTGACGGCGCTCTACAGTTTCCGACTCGTATTCATGACGTTCCACGGCCGCGAGCGCATGGACGAACACACGCGCGAGCACCTGCATGAAAGTCCGTGGGTCGTCACGCTGCCTCTCATCGCGCTCGCGATACCGTCGATCGCGATCGGCTGGATGACCGTCGGGCCGGTCGTGTTCGGGGACTTCTTCGCCGGTTCGATCGCGCATGCTGCGGACGGTCCGCTCGCCGAGCTCGGCCGCGAATTTCACGGACCGGCAGCCTTTGTGATGCATGCCGTGCGATCGCCCGTACTCTATCTGGCGCTCGGTGGAATTGTCGCGGCCTGGTACCTCTATCTCAAGCGGCCGGACCTGCCGGACCGGATCGCAGCCCGGTATGCGCGGCTCTACCGGCTGCTCGTCAACAAGTACTACTTCGACTGGTTCAACGAGAACGTCGTCGCTTCGGGCGTCCGCAATTTCGGGACCGGCCTGTGGAAGCGGGGTGACGAGACGGTCATCGACGGATGGTTGGTCAATGGCACTGCCCGCGCCATCGGAGCGCTGGCCGTCGCCGTTCGCTACCGCGTGCAATCCGGCTACCTGTACCACTACGCCTTCGCCATGATCATCGGCCTGTCGCTGCTGCTCGGCTGGCTGCTCTTGAGATCCTGAGATGCAGGCTCCGTCAAATATCCTGAGCTGGCTCGTCTGGCTCCCGATTGCGGGAGGAGTCTTCGTGCTGCTGCTCGGTGACCGGCGGATCGCAGCCGGTCGCTGGGTCGCGCTCGCGGCCTCGCTCGCGGCGCTCGTCCTCTGCGTGCCGCTGTGGGGGGCGTTCGACCTGACGACGTCCGCGCTGCAATACGTCGAGAAGGAGCCGTGGATCGGCGCACTGAATGCCTGGTACCACCTCGGCATCGACGGCATCGCGTTGCCGCTCGTCGTCCTGACGGCCTTCACGACGCCGCTCGTGATCGTCTCAGCCTGGAACACGATCGAGCGCCGGCCGGCCCAGTATTTCGCGGCCTTCCTGGTGATGGAAGGCCTGATGATCGGCGTCTTCTCCGCGGCCGATGCCTTGCTCTTCTACGTGTTCTGGGAGGCCATGCTGATACCGATGTTCCTGATCATCGGCATCTGGGGCGGGACGCGGCGTGTTTACGCCACGATCAAGTTCTTTCTCTACACGTTCCTCGGTTCGGTGCTGATGCTGGTGGCCCTGATCTGGCTTTATCTCAAAGGCGGGAGCTACGAGATCGCGGCCATGCACCGGCTGCCGATCGGCATGACGGCACAGGTCCTGATCTTTCTTGCATTTTTTGCCGCCTTTGCGGTCAAGGTGCCGATGTGGCCCGTCCATACCTGGCTGCCGGACGCGCACGTGGAGGCGCCGACCGGCGGATCCGTGATCCTCGCGGCGATCATGCTGAAGATGGGGGGGTACGGCTTCCTGCGGTTCAGCCTGCCGATCACGCCGGACGCCAGCCGCGAACTCGACTGGCTGATCATCACCCTGTCGCTCATCGCGATCGCCTATATCGGCTTTGTCGCGCTCGTGCAGCGCGACATGAAGAAACTGATCGCCTATTCGTCGATCGCGCACATGGGCTTCGTCACGCTCGGCGCATTCGTCGCCTACGACATCTGGCAGACCACCGGGTCCGTCAGCGGCGCGGCGATGGGGCTCGACGGCGCGATGGTGCAGATGGTCTCGCATGGACTCGTGTCGGGTGCGTTGTTCCTCTGCGTCGGGGTTCTCTACGACCGGCTGCATACGCGGGACATCTCGGCGTATGGCGGCGTCGTCAACACGATGCCGATGTTCGCATTCTTCGCGGTCCTGTTCGCAATGGCGAATGCGGGCCTTCCGGGAACCTCAGGTTTCGTCGGCGAGTTCCTCGTGATCGTCGCGAGCTTCAAGGCCAATTTCTGGTACGCGTTTGTTGCCGCGCTGACGCTGATCCTGGGCGCCGCATACACGCTATGGCTCGTGAAGCGCGTAATCTGGGGCGACGTCGGCAACGATGGCGTTGCGTCGCTGAAGGACCTGAATACGCGCGAGTTCCTCGTGCTGGCGTCGCTCGCACTGGCAGTCCTGCTGCTGGGTGTTTGGCCCGCGCCCCTGCTTGACGTCATGCGGCCGTCGATCGGCTTCCTGGTCGAGCAGTTGATGGTCAGCAAGCTCTGAGGCCCGCGATGGATGGCGTTCCCATGATCCTGACGGTTGCCGATGTCATGCCCGCTGCGGCGGAGATTTTCATCGCGAGCGCGGCCTGCCTGCTTCTGCTGGTCGAGGCGATGTTCGGTTCGCGCGCGCGGGATGTCATTTTTCTGCTCACGATCGCGACGCTCGCCGGTGCTGCCTGGGTCACGTCGGCGGTTGCGGTCCCTGAGCCAACCGTCCTGCTATACGGGCACTTCGTCGCGGACCCGATGGGAACCGTGCTGAAGCTCTTCGCCTACGGCGCAGCCGCCGTGACCCTGCTGTATTCGCGGGATTACCTCTTGCGGCGCGAGTTGCTCCGGGGCGAATACCTGGTGCTCGCGCTGTTCGCCGTGCTCGGAATCCAGGTCATCGTCTCGGCGGCGAGCCTGCTGACCCTTTATCTCGGTATCGAGATCATGTCGCTGTCGCTCTATGCCATGGTGGCCTTCGATCGCGAGGATGGAGTGGCGGCAGAAGCGGCGATGAAGTACTTCGTGCTCGGCGCGATCGCCTCCGGCGCGCTCCTGTACGGCATCTCGATCCTGTACGGCGTGACGGGCACCTTCCTGCTCGATGGAGTCGCGGCGGCCGTCGGTCGGGACGAGACCGGCGAAGTCGGCGTGCTGTTCGGACTCGCCTTCATCGTCGTCGGCGTCGCTTTCAAGTTCGGCGCCGTGCCGTTCCACATGTGGTTGCCCGACGTCTATCACGGCGCGCCGACGCCTGTGACGCTGTTCGTCGGTTCCGCGCCGAAGATCGCGTCGTTCGCGCTTGCGATGCGCGTGCTTGCGGAAGGGCTCGGCGGCGCTGTCGATGCCTGGCAGGACATGCTGATCGTGCTCGCGGCACTTTCGATGATCGTCGGCAACGTGATCGCGATCGCGCAGACCAACATCAAGCGCATGCTCGCGTACTCCACCATCTCTCACGTCGGATTCATCCTGCTCGGCGTGCTTGCGGGCAATCCGGCCGGATATCAGGCCGCGATGTTCTACACGCTGACCTACGTGATCATGACGACCGGCGCGTTCGGCATCGTGCTCTGGCTTTCGCGCAAAGGCTTCGAGGCCGATGCGCTCGACGACTACAAGGGTCTCAATCGCCGCAATCCGTGGTTCGCCTTCGTGATGCTGCTGATGATGTTCGGGCTGGCCGGCGTGCCGCCGACCGTCGGTTTCTGGGCCAAGCTCCAGGTCATTGCGGCCGTCCTGGACGTCGGCCTGGCCTGGCTTGCCGCGCTGGCGGTGCTCATGTCGGTGATCGGGGCCTATTACTACCTGCGCATCGTCAAATTGATGTACTTCGACGAACCTGTGGCGACCGCTCCGGTCGAGGCGAGGATCGCCTTCCGCCTCATGCTGAGTGTCAACGGTCTGGCAATACTCGCACTGGGCCTGTATCCCGGGGCTGCTGCTCAAGCTCTGCGAACAAGTGATTCCGTAAGCCGCTGGTACAGCCATAACTTCGAGTGAAGGCTTGCGGTTTGTAATGCACGCGGCCGCTGACTATAATTCGCGCCCCTGTTGCGGGGTGGAGCAGTCTGGCAGCTCGTCGGGCTCATAACCCGAAGGTCGCAGGTTCAAATCCTGCCCCCGCTACCAAAATCAATTGAACCCCGGCGTGGCGCCGGGGTTGCTTTTGCTGCATCGATATCGCGCCGTTCAATTCGGGTACCGGAGGCCTTAACTCCCACTCGCCGGTCGCTCCACACTTGCGGCCTCACCCCGTCAACTAATACGCTTCACGATTTGGTAACACGAGCAAGCGGCCGCTTCGAGTCCCTTCTCGTCGAGAATCTTGATATGACCCCGGTGGTAGCTGATCAGTTTGCGTCGCTGTAGATTTCCGGCGGCGATGGTAACGGCGGACCGCAGCAACCCCAGAACGTTGGCTAGGTGCTGCTGCGTATAAAGACATTCATTCGTTCCAGTACGATCACGCGTCATCAGGAGCCAGCGGGCGAGGCGTGGATCGGCCTGATGAAAGCGACTGCATGCAGCAATTTGTATTAGGTGAACTGTCCAAATTTGGATATACCGGTTCAACGCACTGCGCAAGGGGCCGGACTTCGCATGTTCGTCGCGGAACTGCGCGGATGTCATGCGCAAGGCCGTTCCGGTGCATTGCACCAGCGCATGTACCGGAGAAACTCTAATCCCCAATGCCAACGGAATTCCCACCATGCCCTCATGGCCAACTAGGCCAACTTCCAGCTGGCGGCGCTTGTCGGCGACGGTCAGCAAAGAAACAACACAGGTGATGGGGAAGTAGACATGCGGCATCGGCTTCCGCGGCTCATAAAGAGTCGTACCGAATCTCAAATTAACTGGCTCTAGAACGGCCAGTAGACGTTGATATACCTTAGACGGCAGGGCCGCAAGCAGATAGTTTCGCTTGGCGCTATGTGATGACGCTATGTCGTTCCCCGGGGTTCAGACGGACATGTGACCGTGAACATTCGGCTCAATAACGCCCATATTGGGATAGCAGTCCCAACATTGCGTTAGGCGGATTACTCGTGTCTGTGGGGTAGGGCGCATAGCGCTCTTTCAAGGTCAGGTTGGCCCGTCGCCTGGGATTTCCGCCTTAGCACTTACGAGCCGCGTTGCTTGATGCGGGCGGCGGAGATGGCTACACGCACGGACCGTAGCGGGCCCCCGCTACCAAAATCAAGAAGAAACCCCGGCCACGTGCCGGGGTTTCTTTTAGTACATCCAATCGCGCTGTCGAACTTCGGTGTCGGTTGCCGAGACCGCAGACGCTCCTGGTTCACTCTTCGACGATGTCGCCCTTCATGGGTCCCAGCACGGCCAACAGTTCGCTCTTCTCCTGTTCCGGAACGGAGAACTTGTCGAGCGCCTTGACGAGGTCTTCGACGAGCGCATCGAACGCCGCCCCGTCGATCCCCATGCCGGCATGGGCCGTCTTCATGTCACGTCCGGTGTACTGCTGGGGTCCGCCGCTGGCCTGCCCAATCTGATTCACCAGGTGACCCTTGAGTCGGTCGAGATTGGCATTCGCGAAGAACTGGTTGATTCGCGTATCCGCGCCCACATTGGCAACGAACTCGTCCACCACTGCCTTGATGGCCGCTTCGCCACCCAGGCGTTCGTAGAGCGTTTTTTGCAGGGCGGCCGCCTCGGCTGGTGGCGGCGTTTCGGGCTGCGCAGCGGCCGTCGGGGATGCCGCGTCCTTGTTTCCACCGCAGCTCATGATCGCCACTACCGGAAATGCCAACAGCACAATTCCCAGCACTTTTTTCATTGCATGCTCCCGCTAGCGGTTGGTTAGGGCAGGAAATCATGGCACCAACTCATTGCATTGCACGTATCTCCCCGATCGGGTTTCTGCGCCCCTGCGATCGTGCTACCTTCCGGAGCGAAGACGGGCAGTTCTTGCCCTCTGAAAGGGAGCATAAATGAAGAACTCAATGAAACGACTGGTGGGCGTAGCGGCGCTTGGCGCCGTATCTATGTTTACGGCAACCGTTGCCTCAGCCGAAGATTGGCCGCTCGTTCCGGGCAACTACTGGGAAGTCACGGGTATCGACATCAAGGATGGCGGGGGACTGAAGTACGCGCAGTTCCTGGCGGGCGAGTGGAAGGACAACCTGGAGTTCTCCAAGTCCCAGGGCTGGATATCGGACTACAAGATCTTTTCGAATGTCTACGCTCGCGCCAATGAACCAGACCTTTACCTGGTAACTATCACGGAGAGCATCGTCTCCGGCGCCGAAAGTGAGAAGCGCCAGCAGGCCTACATGGCGTGGCGAAAGAAGACCATTGAACAAATGCAAAGCGAAAGCGGGAATCGGGCGGAGTATCGCGAGGTCGTAAGCGATTCCTTGCTGCAGGAATTCTCAGTTCGCAAATAGCCGTCTGGGCCTACCAGCGGAGATTCACGACCCCGGCCCAGCGCCGGGGTTTCTTTTGGCGGGACTACTTCAGCACACCCCGCAGATAGGGGAAAAAGCACGCCCCCGCTACCATTTTCAAGAACCCCGGCCTCGTGCCGGGGTTTTGCTTTCTCGGAGTGTCCGCCGAGGGACGGCGACTCACCCTTTGCGTGAGCCGCTGGCTGGCGGCATGAACTCAATGCCGTGCCGCCGGCCAATCGCTGGCACCTTAGCCAAATCGTCAGGAACCGTCTGGATCTCGCGATTCATGTCCTTGAAGAACTCAGATGAGTGAGCGGGCACTGCAAATATGAGCACTCGAGTCGCAGAGGACGCCGCTCCTTTGAAAGTGTGCACGGTATTACGCGGCAGGTAGGTGAAGCCTCCAGACTCCACGCGAACGGGCTTCCCGTCTATCTCAAAGTCGAGCGCACCCTTGACGACATAGTAGGCCTCGTCCCAGTCGTGTCGATGCGGCGGTGGGCCGTGACCCGCTGGAATATCTTCTTCCATGAGCGACCAAGCGCCTTGTGTGTCCTTCGCATCGCACAGGAACCATAGTGGCATTCCGAGGACATTGAGCACCTCGCTCTCCCCAGCCTTAATCGTCAGACCAGACATTGCAGTTCTCCTCCATGCCACTCGCAAAATCCTGCGCCGCGAATTGAACGAATTCAAGCATGGGGCATGAATCAGACTGCGAGTGGCACCCGGTATGAAATACCTCCCGGTAACGCGCCCTCGCTACCAAAATCCGTGGAAACCCCGGCTTCGAGCTGGAGTTTCCGTTTTGGAGGACAATATGCCCCGGAAACAACGCGCAGCTAAGTAATGCTCACAAGACGCAATCGGCATAGCAGGGGGGAACTCAATGGAAGTCATTCAGCCGACGTTTCGACGTTCGCTTGCGATTTGGTGGTCATTCGCGTGGCGGGCATTTGTGCTTTGGATACCAGTGATGGTCGTCGTTATGGGCGTGATGTTTGCGGTCATGCCTTTTCCAGAACCAGGTAAGCCACCGGACCCTGCGGAAATTCAGCGTGTCATGACTATCTTCCCGATCGTGTGGCTCGTCACGATGGGCGGTCTCGTCGTCACACAAACCTTTGCAATGCAGTGGATGCTGAGGTCGCAACGGTGGACTGATTTCTTTATCGCGCTAATTCCGGCTGATGACCCCCGGAGATCATCGCCATAATGCTAAGGGACGATCAGTCTGCGCACTTCGGCGACGACGCTGATGTCGAGGCAACGAATTGGCCAAATCCTGCCCCTGCTACCAATTCGGACTAGCAAGCGCCGATGAGCCTCATCACAGGAGTCATGCGGGACTGGTGCGGCCCGCGGATGTGGCAAACTGGAATACCAGCGTGCCGGCAGATGCAATTCTCACGGTGCTGCAGGATATGCTGCTAACTATCGACACCGAGTCATTCGTAATACGAGAGAGCGCAGGCGCGCATGACGCGTGTGCACTTCGTCCGCCTCGGCAGCTTTAGTATTTTCGATAAAGATCGGGCACATGATTGCGCGTTACAAGCCCCAGTTGCTACCGAAAAACCGCCTGGTGGTCACTGGCCCAATGGACAAAGCTGCCTGGAATTATTCGCCTCTGCTTGCACCGCTCCAGCGGGCGCGCTTCTCACTCATTCACCACCTTATCGAAGGCCGCAAGTACGGCACAATCCTCGAGGTGGGGTACGGCAGTGGTGTGTTTTTGCCGGATCTGGCGACTCGGTGCCAAACCCTGCTCGGTGTGGACGTGCATCCGCATTCCAAAGAGGTGACCGCTGCACTCGCTGCGGAAGGTGTTTCCGCTCGCCTTTGCACGGCCTCGGCAGAGGCGCTGCCTCTGCAGAGCGACAGCGTTGACCTCGTCGTTTCAATCAGTGTGCTCGAATACGTGAGCGACAAGACCGTTGCAGCGCACGAGTTGCGTCGCGTGCTGCGTAGCGGTGGCCGTCTCGCGCTGGTTCAGCCGCTTGTTCACCCGTGGCTCGATGCGGGCCTGAGAATCCTGACCGGGGAGGATGCCGCGCAGTATGGCGAAGGACGACAACATCTCATCCCTTCACTGCTCGAGCAATTCTCGATCATTCGACGAATAAGGTTTCCGAAATGGCTGCCCAAGGCCCTGCGTGTCTATGACGCCGTGCTGCTCGAGGTTCGTTGAGACTGACCGCTTGCGGACATGCCGACACCTATGCCGCGCGCCTTCCAAGTGAAATCCGCACCAGCGATCGAGGTTCGAGGGCGCCCCCGCGACCAGAATCTAGAAGAAACCCCGGCCACGTGCCGGGGTTTCTCTCAGTACATGCGGATTGCGCTATCGAACTTCGGTGTAAGTAGCAGAAATCGCAGACGCTCCTGGCTCATTTCTCGACGATGTCGCCCTTCATCGGTCCCAGCACGGCCAGCAGTTCGCTCTTCTCCTGCTCCGGAACGGAGAACTTGTCGAGCGCCTTGACGAGGTCTTCGACGAGGGCATCGAACGCGGCTCCGTCGATCCCCATGCCGGCATGGGCCGTCTTCATGTCACGTCCGGTGTACTGCTGGGGTCCACCGCTGGCCTGGCCAATCTGATTCACCAGGTGACCCTTGAGACGGTCGAGATTGGCATTCGCGAAGAACTTGTTGATTCGCGTATCCGCACCGACATTGGTGACGAACTCGTCCACCACGGCCTTGATGGCTGCTTCGCCGCCCAAGCGTTCGTAAAGTGTTTTTTGTGGGGCGGCCGCTTCGGCCGGTGCCGGTGTTTCGGGCTGTGCAGCGGGCGTCGGCGGTTCAGCGTCTTTCTTCCCACCGCAGCCAATGGTCGCGATCATCGGCAACGCCAACATCATGGCTGAAAGGAATCTTTTCATTGCTTGCTCCCATGGGCAGTTGAATCAAGGCCGCCACTTTGCCTTATAGAACACTTCGATGGGGAGGGACACATCGACTCGTGCCGGAGCTTGGCTCGCAAACCGAGATGCCAGAAGCCCATCCTCAATTCGGACGCCCCGTCCCTGCACTCAAAAGGCGATTTAGCCTCGGGTCCCCACCAACAATGAGTTAAGACCTTGATTTCACAGCTTCCTGGCCGTTTGCAGACCCGGGATCGAGCGGACCTTGCCAACCCCGCTTCGCGTCCTACACGCGACAAACTGAAATGTAATGGGCCCAAAGTCCCATTTGTTCTCGAGGGATCGAGGCGCTAACGTAAATGACTTCGCTTACGTCGTCCGACTGAACAGCCGCGAGGGGTGCGACATGATGCAGCCATCCGGGTCGTCTCTCCTGGTACGCCGCGTCCTCATCGTAGACGGCGGTCTGGCCGAGGGCGTGAATGCGACGGTGCGCAGCGTGCGCGCCCTCGAATTGGAATTGCGGGCTCGCAAGATCGAGGTCGTGGAATCGACGACGTGTGAAGACGGCCTCGCGACGGTGATATCGGATACCGGGATCCACTGCCTGCTGCTCAACTGGACCCAGGGCCGCAACGACAAGAATGCGCATGCCGAGGCGACTGAACTGTTGCGGGCCGTGCGCAAGCGCAACACCAAGCTGCCGATCTTCCTCATGGCCGGCCGCGAGCTGGCTGGTTCAGTCAGTGTGGAGGTCGCGACACTCGCAGACGAGTTCATCTGGATACTCGAGGACACGGCATCCTTCATCAGCGGCCGCGTCCAGGCGTCGATCGAGCATTACCTGTCCAACCTGCTTCCGCCTTACGCCGCGGCGCTCGCGCGTTACAACCGCGAGCGCGAGTACTCCTGGGCGGCGCCGGGCCATCAAGGCGGTGTCGCATTCCTGAAGTCGCCGGTCGGCCGCGTGTTCTTCGATTTCTTCGGCGAAAACCTGTTCCGCACGGACATGGGCATCGAGCGTGGTGCATTGGGCTCGATGCTCGGTCACAGCGGTCCGGTCGGGGAGAGCGAGCGATTTGCGGCACGCGTGTTCGGAGCGCAGCGTTCATACACGGTGACCAACGGCACCTCGGCTTCCAATCGCGCCATCATGTCGGCCTGCGTCGGCGACAACGAAATCGCGCTGTGCGACCGCAATTGCCACAAGTCCATCGAGCAGGGCCTGGTGAACACAGGCGGGATTCCGGTGTTCCTGATGCCAACGCGCAATCGCTACGGCATCATCGGGCCGATTCCGCCGCAACAGCTCGAGCCCAAGGCGATTGCGAAGAGCATTGCCGCCAACCCGCTGGCCAAAAAGAGCGGGCACAAGCGTGCCGTCTATTCCGTCCTGACGAATTGTACCTACGACGGCATGTGCTATGACGCGGCCGATGCGGAGGAACGCCTCGGCAAGAGCGTCGACCGGATCCATTTCGATGAGGCGTGGTACGGCTATGCACGCTTCAACCCGATGTACCGGGACCGGTACGCCATGCGCGGCGATCCTGCGTCCCATCCGAAGGGCGCGCCGACGGTGTTCGCAACGCATTCGACGCACAAGTTGCTGACCGCGCTTTCGCAGACTTCCTTTATCCATATCCGTGACGGTCGGGGAGCGATCGATCACGGTCGCTTCAACGAGGCTTATTGCACGCAGGCAAGCACCTCGCCACTCTATGCGCTGATCGCGTCGAACGATGTTGCCGCAGCGATCATGGATGGCCCGGCCGGCCAGGTGCTGACGCAGGAGACGATCGACGAGGCCATCGCGTGCCGCCTCGCCGTCGCGCGCGCACGCCAGGAATTCCTGGCCCGGAAGGACTGGTTTTTTGCGCCCTGGAATGCGGACACGGTGCGCGATCCGAAGTCCGGCAAGCGCATCCCGTTTCACGAAGTACCCGCGGAGAAACTCGCGACGGACCCGAGCTACTGGGTGCTGCGCCCCGGCGACGACTGGCATGGCTTTGAGGATGTGCCGGACGGATGGTGCATGCTCGACCCGATCAAGTTTGGCATCGTCTGTCCTGGCATGAAGGCGGACGGCCAGCTCGACAAGAACGGCATTCCGGCCGACATCGTCACCGCCTACCTCGGGCGCCACGGCATCGTGCCCTCGCGCACGACGGATCACATGGTGCTGTTCCTGTTCTCGATGGGCGTGACGAAAGGCAAGTGGGGCACGCTGCTCAATACGCTGCTCGACTTCAAGGCCGACTACGACCGCAATGCGCCGCTCGCGGAGGTCGTGCCCGCGGTGTTTGCGAACGCACCCGATCGCTATGCCGGTATGGGCCTCAAGGACCTCGGCGATGAAATGTGGGCGCAGCTTCGCAAGAGCCGCCAGGGCTACTGGCAGGCCCAGGCCTATGCCACCTTGCCCAAACCGGAGATGACGCCGCGCCGCGCATTCCAGCGCCTCATGGCCGCTGACGCCGAGAAAGTACCGCTCGCCAAGATGGCAGGTCGAGTCGCTGCCGTGGGTGTCATTCCGTATCCGCCCGGCATTCCGATCGTCATGCCAGGCGAAAACCTGGGCCCGAAAGACGGGCCCTGGCTCACGTATCTGCGCACCCTGCAGGAGTACGGCCACATGTTCCCGGGCTTCGCGAAGGAAGTCGAGGGAGCGGAAGAGCACGGCGGCGGTTATCAGGTCTATTGCCTCGAGTAGCGGGGAGCCGACCTGAGGGCACAGCGATGATCGAGTACGCAGCCAGAACGCCCAAGATTCCCATTCCGTTCCACAAGCTGCTCAAGGTCGTTGCACTAGTGGACGGCGGGAATGTTCAGGTACGCGCGCTGCTCGATCGTATCGCTGCAGAGAAGTTCGAAATCGAGGTCAGTGACCGCTACGAGCGCGACATCTGGGAGGATGCGGAAGTCGGCGCCTACATTGCGGCCGTGGACGGTGACCGGCGCGAGCCGGCGCGCAAGCTGGCGCGCGCGGTGCGCGATGCCGGTTTCCAGACGCCACTTTGGGCGATCGCAGATTCGAGCCGGATCTCCGACACGTCGGTCCTTGGAATATCCGGTGAGGTGGATGGCTTTATCTACCTTGGGCAGCAGTCTCCGGCGTTTTACGCGAAGCAGGTCGTGGCCAGCGTCGTCGGTTATGGGATGAGTCTGTTGCCGCCTTTTTTCGGAAGTCTCATGGCCTACGACTCCGAAGCCAAGGTGTCCTTTGCCTGCCCGGGCCATCAGGGTGGGGAGTTCTACCGGAAGTCCCCGGCCGGCCAGCTTTTCTTCAAGCACTTCGGCGAACAGGTGTTTCGTGGCGACCTCTGCAATGCGGACGTGGATCTCGGCGACCTGCTGATCCACGTAGGCCCGGCCGTCGAGGCCCAGCGTCATGCAGCGCGGGTCTTTGGCGCTGACCGGACGTATTTCGTGCTGAACGGCACTTCCACGTCCAACAAGGTTGTGACCCAGGCGACGCTGCGGGCGGGCGATATCGTGTTGTTCGACCGCAATAACCACAAGTCGCTGCATCAGGGCGCCCTCGTCAAGGCAGGGGCCATCCCGATCTTCCTGCCGACGGCGCGGAACCCGTTCGGAATGATCGGTGCCGTGGACTGGGACGCGTGGGACGAGAAGTACCTGCGCGAGCAGATACGCAAGCATCCCCTCGTAAAGGATGCAGGGCGGCACAAGGCAGAGCGGCCGTTCCGCCTGGCCTGCATTCAACTCGCGACCTATGACGGCACGGTTTACAACGTTCGCAAGGTCATGGAACGGATCGGGCACCTCTGTGACTACGTGCTGTGGGACGAGGCCTGGATTGGTTACAACGCTTTCCACCCGGTGTTCAAGGATCACAGCCCGATGCACCTCGAGGACCTGAAGCCGGAGATGGCCGGACTGTTTTCAACGCAGTCCGTGCACAAGCAGGGCGCAGGGTTTTCCCAGGCGTCGCAGATCCACAAGCGTGACGAGCACATCCGCGGTCAGCGCCGGTACATCGAGCACAAGCGTTTCAACGAGTCATTCCTGATGTACTGCTCGACGTCGCCCTTCTATCCGCTGTTTGCCGCGCTCGATGTCAACGCGAAGCTCCATGCAGGCAAGGCCGGAGAGATGCTCTGGGACCGCTGCATCGAGCTTGGCATCGAAACGCGGAAGAAACTGCGTGAATTCGGGCGTCATTACGCAAAGGCCGGCCGCACCCGCGAGGAACAATGGTTCTTTGACCCGTTCGTACCGGACACCGTGACGATTCGCGGATCGAAGCTGGCCAAGGACGCGACGAATGTCGCGTGGGAAGACGTCCCGACCGAGGTCCTTAAGTACGAGCAGCAATGCTGGGCCTTCGACCCGAAGGGGAGCTGGCACGGCTACTCGGGTTACGCCGAAGGCTACGTGATGGTGGACCCGAACAAGCTGATGCTGCTGACGCCCGGTATCGACCGCAAGACGGGCGAGTACCTGGATTTCGGCGTTCCGGCGACGGTGCTCGCGAACTACCTGCGCGAAGAGCGCATTGTTCCGGAGAAATGCGACCTCAACAGCATCCTGTTCCTGATGACGCCGGCCGAAGATGAAAGCAAACTCAACTCGCTGATCGCGAAGCTGGTCAAGTTCAAGAACCTCTGGGACCGCGATGCTTCGCTCGCCGAGGTTCTGCCGACGCTTTACTCGCAGAACAGCGCGCGCTACGCGAACTATTCAATGCGGCAGGTGTGCAAGGAAATGCACGATTTCTACCGCAAGGCCGATGTCAAAGAGCTCCAGAAGCAATGCTTCCGAGCCAGCAGTTTTCCCGAGCTCGCGATGACCTCAAAAGACGCGTATGAGGCCCTGGTTGCCAACGAAGTAGACTATGTGCCGCTTGACGGGAGCATCAGGAATCGTATTGCGGCGACGCTGGCCTTGATCTATCCACCCGGCATCGGCGTGATCGTTCCCGGAGAGCGCTGGGATGCAAGGGCGAAAGCAATGCTTGAGTACTTCATGACCTTCGAGGAGTCGTTCAACCGTTTCCCGGGCTTCAACTACGAAGTGCAAGGTGTGTACCAGGAAATTGTGGACGGTCGTATCAAGTTCTATACGTATGTCGTTCGGGAGTGAGCCCCACGGCGGGGCCTGAAAGGAGAAGGGTAATGGCAGTGCAAAAGAAGATGAACCTGATGCAGCTCACGTTCATCGTCGCGGTGAACATGATGGGCTCCGGCATCATCATGTTGCCGACCAACATGGCGCAGGTCGGCGCGATCTCCCTGCTGTCGTGGATCGTCACTGCAGTCGGATCCATGGCTATCGCATACGGATTCGCACAGGCCGGCATGTACAACCAGCGCCCCGGCGGGATGGCGGCTTATGCGCAGGACGCCTATGGGAAGCCCGGCTATTTCCAGGTGTTCCTGCTCTATTTCCTGTCTCTGGCCATCGGCAACGTGGCGATCGGAATCTCCGCCGTCGGGTATCTCGCGACGTTCTTCCCGGGGATGTCGGCGACGCCGATCACGACCTGCATCAGCGTGATCGCGCTCTTATGGCTCACGACAGTCGCTAACTTCGGCGGCCCCAGCGTCACGGGAAAAATCGGCTCGATTACGGTCTGGGGCGTCATCGTCCCGGTGGGCGCGATCTCGCTGATCGGATGGTTCTGGTTCAGCAACGACACCTTCGCCGCGGCCTGGAATCCGCAGGGCCTGAGCATCGCGCAGGGCATGGGCTCGAGTATCTCGCTCACATTGTGGGCGTTCCTCGGCATGGAATCCGCGGCGCAGAACTCCGACGCCGTCGAGAATCCGAAGCGCGACGTGCCGCTCGCCTGTCTCTTCGGCACGCTCGGCGCGGCGGTCATCTACGTGCTGTCGACGACCGTGATCCAGGGCATCGTGCCGAACGAGGCGCTCGCCAATTCGACCGGTCCGTTCGGTCTCGCCTACGAGTACATGTTCAGCCCGACCGTGGGCAAGGTCATCATGGCGCTCGCCGTGCTGGCCTGCCTGGGGTCGCTCCTGGGCTGGCAGTTCACGCTGGCCCAGACCGGCAAGTCGGCCGCCGAGGAGCGCATGTTCCCGACGTTCTTTGCGAAGGTGAACAAGATGGGCGCGCCGATCACCGGCATGATCGTGCTCGGCATCGTGCAGACCGTGCTCGCCCTGTCGACCATTTCGCCGACACTCAGCGAGCAGTTCAGCGCGCTCGTCAACCTGGCGGTCGTCACGAACGTCATTCCCTACGTCGTCGCGCTGTCTTCATTGATCGTCATGATGAAGGCGGCGAAAGTCCCGCAAGGCAAGTACCGCTTCGACGTCGCCATTGCCGTGGTCGCGATGGCGTACAGCGTCTTCGCGCTCTACGCCTCGGGCATGGAAGCCGTGATGGGCGGCATGCTCGTGCTCGGCCTCGCCTACATCATCTGGGGCTTCCTGGCGCCCCGCTTTGTGGCCGGTGCCGAACGCGCCGGGAAGGCCTGACCGTGGCCGCGCAAACATACGAGAGGAGAACAATCATGAGTGTTGAACGATTCGAAACCTCGCGCGGCAGTCGGTCCTGGCTTGCAGGACGCACCCGCGCGATCGCAACGCTTGCCCTCGCGGGTCTGGTCGCCAGTATTGCGTCAACTGCGGCAGCCGGAACGCTGGATCGCATCAGCGAGTCAGGCCGCCTCAAGCTGGGCTACCTGGTCGATCAGCGGCCGTTCTCGTTTCGAAACGAGGCGGGCGAGGCGGAAGGCTATGGCGTCGAGCTGTGCCGGCAGGTCGCTGCCGAGGTCAAGGCGCGCTCGCCGGGCGTGACCGTCGACTGGGTGCCGGTGACCCTGGACCGGCGCATCGGCGAGGTCGAGCTGGGCAGCATCGACCTCCTGTGCTCTCCGATGAGCGTGACGCTCGGCCGCCGCAAGGACGTCGCATTCTCCATCCCGGTGTTCGCTGGCGGGAACCGCGCGGTCTTGCGCGCGGACTCGGCGAAGGTGCTTAGAGATGCGCTGTCGGAGACGCGGACACTTCGCCCGGTCTGGCGCGGGTCGCCGGCGGCGAAAGTCCTGAAAGGCACCACCATTGGCGCCGTTACAGGGACGACTACGGCATCCTGGCTCGAAGAGCGGCGGGCCGCACTCCAGGTGGACGCCAAGATCGTACAGGTGGCGGACTACCGTTCGGGCTTGCAGCAGTTGCGGGAAGGGGAGATCGACGTGTTGTTCGGCGAAAGCAGCACAATCATAGGTGCCATGGACGATGCAGCGCGCAAGGATTTCGTGGTTTTCGATCGCCAGTTCACACACGAGGCTGGCGCGCTCGCGCTTTCCCGCAACGACGACCAGTTCCGGCTGCTCGTGGACACTGCGCTCAGCAGGTTTTTTGAGTCCGGCGATTTCCAGGCGCTGTATAGCAAGTCATTCGGCGAGTTTGACGATCGCACACGCGCGTTCTTTGCGCTGAGCGCAGTCCCGAAGTGAGATAGCCACCGGATCGAGGAGCAGTCGAAATGATCGAGCGAAAAGCGGGCCGGCTCAGCATGCGTGCCCTCGTCGTGGACGACGAGCTCGGCGATGCGACCGCCGAGGGTCGTGCGGTGCGCACGCTGGTGCAGGAGCTCAAGGGTCGGGCGATCGAGGTCGTCGAAGCGGCATCCGCAGAAGACGGCACGTCGGTCATCGCGTCGGATTCCGCGATCCATGCCGTATTGATCGACTGGACGCTCGGCAAGGACGACGACCATGAACGGGCGCGTGCCTTTCTGCAGTTCCTGCGCTCCCGCAACGACAAGATACCGATCTTCTTGATGGCCGAGCGCGGCGAGGCGTCTGCAATTCCCGTCGACGTCATGGAGCAGGTAGACGAGTTCATCTGGACGCTCGAGGACACGGCGGCCTTCGTCGGTGGCCGAGTGGTGGCGGCGATCCGCCGCTACGTTGAGGCCATGCTGCCTCCCATGGCCGCCGCCATCATGAAGTACACGCTCGACTACGAGTACTCATGGCACACTCCGGGCCACCAGGGCGGCACGGCGTTCCTGAAATCGCCGGTCGGCCGGATATTCTTCGACTACTTCGGCGAAAACATGCTTCGCTCCGACGTCTCGATCAGCGTCGGCAGCCTGGGCTCGCTGCTGGACCACACGGGCCCGATCGGCGAGCACGAACGGTATGCGGCCCGCGTGTTCGGCGCGCATCGCACGTATTGCGTCACCAATGGCACGTCGATGTCGAACCGGGTGATTTTCATGGCGGCGGTCGCGCGCGACCAGGTTGCGCTGTGCGACCGGAACTGCCACAAGTCGATCGAGCACAGCCTCGTGATGTCCGGTGGTATCCCGAACTATCTCGTGCCGTTGCGGAACCGGTACGGAATCATCGGCCCCATCCCGCCCGCGCGGCTCAAGAAGGATGCGATCAGGGCCGCGATCAAGGCCAACCCGCTTGTAACCAAGGGCATCGACTCGCGCGCGGTCTATGCGGTTGTCACCAACTCCACGTACGACGGCCTCTGCTACAACGCCCGGCGCGTGGAAGAGTTGCTGGACCCGAGCGTCGACCGCATTCACTTCGACGAGGCCTGGTATGCGTACGCGCGATTCAACCCGCTTTACCGCGACCGGCATGCGATGCATGGCGATCCCAGGGACCACAAGGGCCCGACCACATTCGCCACGCACTCGACTCACAAGCTGCTGGCTGCGCTCTCGCAGGCGTCGCTCCTGCACATCCGCGACGGGCGCGGTGCGATTCCGCATTCGCGCTTCAATGAGTCGTTCATGATGCAGGCATCGACCTCGCCCCTGTACTCGATCATCGTCTCGAACGACATCACAGCCGCCATGATGGACGGGCCGGGCGGGCCGACCCTCACCAACGAGTCGATCCAGGAGGCCGTCGCGTTCCGCCAGACGATGGGCCGCGTGCACCGCCAGTTTGCGGAGAAGGGCGAATGGTTCTTCAGGACCTGGAACCCGGAAAGCGTCAAGCACCCCAAGTCGGGAAAGAAAGTCCCGTTCGCCGATGCGACGCCCGAATTGCTCGCGACCGAACCGCAGTGCTGGGTCCTGAATCCCGGAGAGAGCTGGCACGGCTTCAGCGACCTGGAAGACGACTACTGCATGCTCGACCCGATCAAGGTGTCGATTGTCACCCCGGGCGTGGCCGACAAGGGTGGCCTCGAGAAGCGCGGAATTCCCGCAAGCCTCGTTACGAAGTACCTGAGCGTTCGTGGTGTGGAGGTCGAGAAGACGACAGACTTCACGATCCTGGTGCTGTTCTCAATCGGCATCACCAAGGGCAAGTGGGGAACGCTCCTCAGCGCACTTCTGGAGTTCAAGCGGGATTACGACAGCAATGCCCCGATCGAACAGGTCTTTCCTCAACTTGCGTCCAGTGACCCGAAAGTCTATGGAAGCATCGGGTTGCGCGACCTCGCCGACCAGATGTTTGCGCAGCTGCGCGACTCCAAACAGACCCACTGGCTGGCCGAGGCGTTCTCGACCTTGCCGAAACTGGTGATGACGCCGAGCGACGCTTATCAGCACCTCGTTCGCGACGAGATCGAGCACGTCCCGCTGGACAAGCTGGCCAATCGCGTTCTTGCGACCAGCGTCGTGCCGTATCCGCCCGGAATTCCCATGCTCATGCCAGGCGAGTCCACGGGTTCGAGCGACGGCCCGTACCTCGGCTACCTGAAGGCGCTGGCGGCGTGGGACCGGCGCTTCCCGGGATTTGGACACGACACGCACGGCATCGAGAACCGCGATGGCGTCCAGTACGTGCAGTGCCTGAAGGCGGGTTCGAAACGCAAGTGAGCGCGCCCGGCCGCAAGATGTCGTTGACCCAGGCGACAATGCTTGTAGCCGGCAACATGGTCGGCACGGGCCTTTTCCTGCTGCCTGTCAACCTGGCACAGGTCGGCAGCATCGCCGTTTTTGGATGGATTATCGCGACCGTGGGCGTGGCCGCCCTCGGGCTCGTGTTCGCAAAGCTCGGCCAGCTCAATCCGCAGCAAGGCGGCCCGTACGCTTACGCCCGCGATTTCCTCGGTCCCTATGCGGGCTTTCAGACCAACTACGTGTACTGGTTCGGCAACTGGATCGGAAACATCGCGATTGCCGTCGCCGCCGTAGGTTACCTGGCCGAGTTGATTCCATCGATCACCGACCCACCCGCGAGCGTCTTTGCCACCGCTGCGGTCATCTGGCTGCTCACCTTCGCCAATATCCTCGGCCCGCGCGTGGTAGGCGCTCTCGAGACCTGGACGATGGCGCTGGCCCTGATTCCGATCATGGCGATTGCGCTGCTTGGCTGGTTCTGGTTCGACTCCGCGACCTTTCTCGCCGGCTGGAACGTGACCGGCGAGTCGAACATGCATGCCATATCGCGTGCGGCCTCGATGGCGCTATGGGCTTACATGGGCATCGAAAGCGCGGCCGTGTCTGCCGGCGTCATCGAGAATCCGAAGCGCAATGTTCCGCTGGCCACGCTCATTGGCCTGGGCCTGGCCGCGATCGTGTACATGCTGAGTTCAACCGTCATCATGGGCATCCTGCCGAACGAAGAGTTGCAGAAGTCGCATGCACCCTTTGCTGAGGCGGCCAGGCTCGCATTGGGAACAACGGGAGCTATCGTAATAAGCGTATGCGCCGTCCTGAAATCGGTAGGCTCACTCGGCGGCTGGATGTTGCTGGTCGGGCAGTCGGCCAAGGCAGCGGCCGACGACGGCATGTTTCCGCGAGTTTTCGCTCGGCTGAACGGCAATGGCGTCCCCGGTAACGGGCTCCTCATAGTGGCAGGGCTGATGACAGCGGTGCTATTCGCAACCATGTCTCCGACGCTGGCCGGCCAATTCAACAACCTGGTCAATCTCGCGGTCATCCTGATCATCGTGCCCTACATTTACTCCGCGGTGGCGGTCGTGAAATTGGTTCACGACCAGCAGCTTTCACGCACGACTTTCCAGACTTACAAGTGGATCGCTCTCGCTGCGGTGACCTATTGCCTGTGGGTTGTCTACGGCGGTGATCCGAAGACCGTTGTGAATGCGATGGTGGCGCTGCTCGTCAGCGTGCCGCTCTATCCGTTCTTCATCCGTTCGATGGAAGCAGCGGCGAAGCGCAAAGCCCTGCACACCTGAATAAAAGGAGTTTTGAAATGCGATCGCAAGCCAAGTTCGCGAATGGACTCTCGATGGGAATCGCGCTCGCACTATTCGCGGCGTCAGCGCTCGGCGCAGAAGAAGAGGCCTCGTCGCCTTCACCGCCAGGCCTGCCCGCAGGGCTCGACTGGACGTTTCATTTCAACGCGACGCTCGGCGCGTTCGGGTTTGCCGACTCGTTCTACACGAACCCCAAGCCGGAGCAGCCGTCGGGCGATCTCAGCGACAACTGGCTCGAGAGCTCGGTCGTCGGCGGAATTAGCGCCGTGTACAAGACCGCGGGCTCGGCCGAAATCTACGGGAAGATTAGTGCTGCCGGCGAGCGCACTGACGGTGGCGGTCCGGATGTGGTCGGTGACGACGCCAATTCGTTCGAAGTGGAGGACCTCTACATCGGCTGGCGCTCCGGTAACAGCATCGGTGACAGCGAGAACCTGCTCGACTTCACCGTGGGCCGCACGCGATACCGGCTCGGGCACGGGCTGCTCGTGTGGGACGGTTCCTCGGAGGGCGGTTCGCGAGGCGGGTACTGGACCAACGCACGCCAGGCCTTCGATATGGCCGCAATCGGGCGGTTCAAGCCCGGCGCGCACACGGTCGAGGCGTTCTATCTCGAAAGAGACGACCTGCCGGAAGGCGGATCCGAGAGTGAATTGTGGGGCGTGAACTACGAGTACGCATTCGGGGAAAACACAACGCTCGGAGCGACCTACATGGATTGGTCCGCCAACCCTCTCGAGGCGCCCGAGCGCGATGGGCTCAAGGTCTACAACCTGCGCGCATTCACTGCGCCGTTCCCGAACCTCAAAGGGCTTTCGTTCGAATTGGAATACGCGGAGGAGGACAACGACCTGCTGCTCGACTCGACCGCGTGGAATGCGCTCGTCGGCTACCAGTTTGAGTCGTCGTGGCAGCCCAAGTTTTCGTACCGGTACGCAGTCTTTGAAGGCGACGACCCGGCGACCCCCGCCAACGAAGCCTTCGACGGTCTCTTTACAGGGTTCTACGACTGGGGCACGTGGTGGCAGGGTGAGATCGCGGGCGAGTATTTCGTTTCGAACTCGAACCTGATCTCGCACCAGCTACGCCTGCATGCCAAACCGAGCGAGGCCATTTCGACGGGATTGATTTTTTACGACTTTCGCCTCGATCAGCGGGCCTCGTTCGATCCACTCGTGACCTCGGATGAAGTGGCACTCGAGCTCGACTGGTACATGGACTGGTCGGTCAATGACAATTTCGTGATGAGTTTTGTGGCCGCAGTTGCGGAGCCGGGGGATGCCATCGAGCAGTCGAGTGGCCGGACGGACACGTTTCTCTATGGAATGATCTTTGCGGCTTACAGCTTCTGAATACCGCACATAGGCCAGCGTGATATGTTGCCCCATGCGGATATCGCGCCCCGATTAGCGGGGTAACGCAGCTTGACGTCTGGTGGGGGTCACGGGTGAGGTGCACTTGAAGAATTCCGCTCTGGCAAATGCGGTCGCGATGGCGGCCGCTTGCATGTGTGCAGGGCCGGCCATGGCAGCAAGCGGCGAGTTTGCCGACAAGGCAGCCAGCGCCCTGGCCGTCTTCATCATCATCGTGGTGCCAATCGCGGGGATTGCGATTTTCTGGCTGGTGCACGTGCTTCCGGAGAAGATTGCCGAGAAGCGCCACCACCCGCAGAAGGACGCAATTCACGTCCTGTGCCTGCTATCGCTCGTGTTCGGCGGACTTCTTTGGCCACTCGCCTGGCTGTGGGCGTATTCGAAGCCGGTCCTGCACAAGCTCGCGTATGGCCGCGACAAACACGAGGACTACTACGCCGAACTCGAAACGGAGGCGGGCGGCAAGGCGAGGGAACCGTCCGTGCAGGAGGAACTCGGTCGCCTTCGGCACGAGTTGGAGCAATTCGATAAGCGCGGCGAGTTGCCCGACGCCATGAAGGGGATCCGCGATCGCCTGGCGACTCTCGAGAGCCGCGCTGCCGGGGGAGATGCCTGATGGAAGCACTCCTACTAGCAATCTATTCGTTCTTCGTCTGGCTGATCTTCATCAAGTTCAAATGGCTGCCCTGGAATAAGGTATCCCAGGTCACGGTCGTGATCATCCCGATAGTGGCGATTACCGCACTCATCCTGACGCTCAACGTGTATGCCCCGTCTTCGGCGGACGTGCGGGTGATCAAGTACGTGGTACAGGTCGTGCCGCAGGTGCGCGGCCGCGTTATCGAGGTGCCCGTTCAGCCAAATAGTGCGGTCAAAAAGGGCGAAGTCCTTTTTCGTATCGACCCGACCCCGTTTGAGCTGCAAGTCAATACCCTGGAGGCTCAGCTTGCGGCCACCGAGGGCTCGGTCCAGCAGCTCAATGAGGAATTGAGATCCGCCGTGAGTCGTACGGGCGCAGAGCGCGCCAAACTCGAACTGGCGAGGATACGAGTGAAACAGTATCGCGAACTGGCGGATAGCGGTGCCGGGGATCGCTTTGCGCAGGAACAGGCGGAGGCGGACGTACGGGAACTCGAGGCCCAGGTGAATGCGAGTATTGCTGCCGAAGCGCAGGTCCGCGCGCGCCTCGGCGCAACAGTCGGCGACGATCAGGCGGAAGTCGCGCAGATCCGGGCCCAGCTTGCCAACGCGCGCTGGGAGCTCTCGCAGACCGTGTTCTACGCGCCGGCGGATGGAACGGTCATCAATCTGCAATTGCGGCCAGGCCAGATGGCGACCGCGCTCGGCGCACTGCCCGTAATGACTTTTGTGGAGAACGAGTTTCAGGTTATCGCGCTCTTCAATCAGAACGAGCTGCACAACGTGAACGTCGGCGACGAGGCCGAAATTGCCCTGAAGACCTACCCGGGGCGCATCATCAAGGCGAGCGTGGACTCGATCGTCTGGGCCCAGGGTCAGGGGCAGATCGCCATGAGCCAGCAGCTTCCGCAGACCGGCGTCGCGCCGGCGCCGCCGGGACGATTCGCGGTGCGGCTCAATATCTCCGAAAAGGACCAGGGAATTTTCCTGGCGGCGGGTGCATTCGGGAACGGCGCCATCTACACGCAGTACGGCCACCACATTCATATCGTGCGCAAGGTGATCATGCGCGTCGGTTCGTTCACGAACTGGCTGGTCCTGAAGCTCCATTGACATGATCGGACGCCGCCGGACGGGTCGCGCCGCGAGAACACTGGGGCAGTGCTCCCCAATTTTGGCGTTGCTCGTCGTTCTCGCCGGTTGCGTGCTTGCATCGCCGCCGACTTCCGAAGAATTGCAGGACACGGAGATGGGACAGGCGCCGCCACCCGCGGAGTGGACGGCGGCGGGTGCGTCACCCGGAAGTGTTCAAGACAACTGGCTTGCGACATTCGCCGATACAAGGCTCGACGCTCTCGTCGCTGAGGCGATGGTGTTCAATGGCGATCTGCAGGCCGCGGCAGCACGGGCAGAGCAGGCGGCGGCCTTTGTACGCGTGGCAGGCGGGAAGCTTTTTCCGGCGGTCGCTGCGCTGGGCCGCGGCGGCGGCGAGATGTCAGGCGACGATTCGGGCCTGGAGGGGTGGCTTGTCAGCGCATCCTGGGAACTCGACGTCTGGGGACGTGTCCGCTACAGCAAGCGCAGCGCCGAGGAGCAGTACGCTTCGACCGAGGCGGACTATATCTACGCCCGCCAGTCGCTTGCCGCGCTGGTCGCGAAATCCTGGTTCCTGGCAACCGAGGCGACGCTGCAAGCCGCGCTGCTTACGCAGGCTGTGGATGCCGCGGCGAAACTCCAGGAACTGGCGGAGCGGCGGCTGCAGGTTGGAATTGGCAACGAGCTCGACGTCGCCTCCGCGCGCGTAATCCTCCAGACCTATCGCGACAGCCTGCGCCAGGTACAGTTCGCTCAGGAACAGTCCTTGCGTGCCCTGGAGCTTCTCATCGGGCGTTATCCGAGCGCCGAAATTCTCGTGCCGACCGAATTCGCCGGCCTGGCATCGGCGGTTCCCGCGGGGCTTCCGTCCGAACTGCTTGAACGCCGGCCCGATGTCATCGCGGCCGAGAAACGCGTCGCAGCCGCATTCAGCCGTGTCAAGGAAGCGCAGGCTGCGCGGCTGCCGAGCATTTCCATAACCGGCAGCGTGTCCGACATCACAAGTGAGCTGTTTCTCCTGCAGGACCGGGACAATCCGGTCTGGAGCGCAGGGGACAGATTCTGGCGCCGCTATTCACCGGGGGCGCGCTCAAGGCCCAGGTTGAGATCCGGACGGCAGAGCAGAAGCAGGCAATTGCGCAATACGTGCAGACTGCGCTCAATGCATTTGGCGACGTCGAAAATGCCTTGTCCAGCGAGATCGCGCTCCGGCAGCGCGAATCGATCCTGACCGCGGCCGTAGTGGACGCCGCGCGCGCCCTGGAGCTTGCCGAGACGCGCTACCGGGTCGGGTCGGGTGACCTGAGATCGGTGCAACAGCAACAGGTGGCTTATCTGAGTTCGAAGATGAACCTGCTTCGAGTGCAGAGCGAACAGCGCGTGCAGCGCGTGAATCTCCACCTCGCGCTCGGCGGCGACTTCACTTCAGAAGCCTGACTTTCACCAATCAGGGGGCATGCCCATGCAGTCCATCAAGTGGTCGGAACATTGGATGCTGGTGTTCGTGCCAGTCGCGATGTGGCTTGGCCACATGCCGGAAGTCAGCGATCCGCTCAAGTTCCTCGTTGCGGCGCTTGCGATCATTCCGATTGCGCGGTTGATCGGTCACAGCACCGAGAATCTTTCGCACTACACCGGCGACTCCATCGGCGGTCTGCTGAACGCGACCTTCGGAAACCTTCCCGAGCTGATCATCTGCGTCGTGGCCCTGAAGGCCGGCCTGTACTCGATGGTCACGGCCTCGCTCATCGGCGCGATCCTGTTCAATCTGCTGCTCGTGCTGGGCTTGAGTTTCCTGTTAGGGGGAATACGGCACCACACGCTGGAGTTCAACAGCCAGGCGACGCGCGTCTACAGCACGATGATGTTCGTTGCGATCATCAGCATGGCGTTGCCGAGCATTTACGAGCAGGCGTTCGCGCAGGGCGCCATACCCACGATTGAGGAAGAGAAGATCAATATCGGACTCGCGGTTCTGTTGATCGTGCTGTATGTGCTCTACCTCGTGTACATGATCCGCACGCACCCGGAGGAGTTTGCCAGTGTCGGCAAGCACGACGCGTCAGAGCATGGCAAGCCGTGGAGTCTGCCGATGTGCATCGGTGTATTGGTCGGAAGCTCGGTGCTTGCGGCGGTCCTGAGCGAAGTGCTGGTCGGCGCCGTCGAAGGCACCGGCGAGGCGCTCGGTTTGTCGACTGCGTTTCTCGGAATCGTGCTGCTGGCCAGCGTCGGCGGCGTCGCGGAAGGCATGTCGGCCGTCACGATGGCAGTGAAGGGCCGCTTCGACCTGTCGCTCGGCATCAGCCTCGGCAGTTGCATCCTGATTGCGCTGTTTGTCTCGCCGATGCTGGTCTTCGCCAGTTACTTCGTCGGTCCCCAGCCATTCCAGCTTTCTTTCAGCATGGCGGGCGTCGGCCTGTTGTTCCTTTCGGTGCTGATCGGCGCGATGGTCGCCACTGGCGGATCGGGCAACTGGTACAAGGGCGTGCAGTTGATTGCCGTGTACCTGATGATCGCGCTGCTGCTCTATTTCGTGCCGCTCTGAATCACTTGAAGAATTTCTCGCCTCTCGATCAGCGCTATCTCGACCCGGCCTCGAGCCTTGCCGAAATGCTGTTCGGTCTCATCATGACCCTGACGTTTACGTTGGGCGCCGGGATTATCATCGAGGACGAAGGCCGCGAGGGCGCGCGTCAACTCCTGATCGCGATCATCGGCTGCAATCTCGCCTGGGGAATCATCGATGCAGCCCTGTACCTGGTCGACGAGCTGTTCGATCGCGGCCGGCTTCGGCGCCTCGGCTTTGCCGTACAACGGGCGCCGGATGATGTTTCCGCGGTGGCCCTGGTCGGAGGCGAATTCGACGAAGTGCTCGAAGACGTGACCAGCGCATCGGAGCGCGAGACGCTCTACCGGCGAATCGTGGAGAACGTACGCAAGAAGGAAAACCGCGCGAGGCCCTTGAACAAGGCCGACTGGATGGGGGCCTTGACCAGCTTCTGGCTGGTCGTGATCACCAGCGCGCCGGCCGCAATCCCATTCCTGCTGTTCGACAATGCCCACTTCGCGCTGCGCGTCTCGAATGCGATTCTTCTCGCAATCCTGTTCGTCACGGGTTACTGGTGGGCGCGCTACACGCTCGGCAAGCCGTGGCTCGTCGGTCTCATTCTGCTGCTAGGCGGAATCCTGCTCGTGGCCGTCGCGATCCTGCTGGGCGGTTGAAGCATCGCTCGGTAGCCTGAAACTGTAGTCCGCGACCGACAGACGCGGCCACACCCGCTTGGCAAGATTCCAGCAGCATTGCCGGTCCGTTCCGGCATGGAGGAATCATGGCCATAGTCCTGTCCGCTCCACGGAAGCAGCTGCTGACCGGCCTGTTTTCTGACGTTGATGCAGCGGAATCCGCATATCAGGCCTGCGTCAAACGGGGTTACGAAATCGGAGCAGTGAATGTCGTCGTTTCCGAGGGTACCCGGAAGAAGTTACTGTCCGACGACACCGAGATCAAATCCGAGCTTGCAGATCGTAAAGCGGAGGGTGGTGAACTCGGTGGTCCGACCGGTGGTCGCGTCGGTATTCTGGTCACGATCTTCGCCGCGGTCGGCGCGGCGGTTGTCATTCCGACAATCGGGTTCGTCGCCGGGCCGATCGCAGTGGCACTGACCGCAGCGGGCGCCGCGGGTGTCGCGGCCGGCCTCATCAGCGCTGTCGGCGACTGGGGCATCCCGGCGAAACGCCTCGAACAATACGAATCCGGAATCCGGAAAGGGGCCACCCTCATCATGGTCGAGGCGCGATCCGATGCCGATGCCCGGCATATCAAGAAAGAATGGCAAGAACTGGGCGGACGCGACGTCTATTACCGGTAGTATCGGCGTCCAGAATGCTCCCGACTCTCGCCGAAATCCGGCAGGCGCGCACGCGCATCGCGGGCTCCGCGATGCGCACGCCCCTGGTCCGTCTCAATGTCTTTGACGCGCCCGCAGAAATCTGGCTCAAGCTCGAGAATCTGCAGCCGATCGGCTCGTTCAAGATCCGCGGCGCGGCGAATGCCATGGCAAACATCGGCCGGGAACGGCTCGCGCGCGGCGTCGTGACCGCATCGGCCGGCAACATGGCACAGGGCGTCGCCTGGTGCGCACGCGAGCGGGGATTCCGTGCACGGTCATTGCGCCCGACACGGCGCCCGAGGCCAAACTCGATGCAATCGAGCGGCTCGGCGGGCGCGTGATCCAGGCGCCGTTCGAGCGCTGGTGGCAGACGTTCCAGGATCGCGCCTATCCCGGACGTCGATGGCACTTTCATTCATGCCTTCGACGACCCAGACGTCATGGCGGGTAACGGAACCATCGGCTCGGAATTCTTGAGGATCTCCCTGACGTGGAGCCGTTGTCATTCCCTGGGGCGGAGGAGGGCTTGCGAGCGGAATCGGATCGGCGGTGCGCGCGCTCGCTCCGGCGTGCCGTCTCTTCGCGGCCGAGGCCGAGTCCGGCGCACCGCTTGCCGCGTCGCTTGCGGCCGGCTCGCCGCAAGTCGTTGAGTACCGCCCGTCATTCGTCGACGGCATCGGGAGCCGGACCGTGTTCCCGCAGATGTTCGAGCGCGCGCGTGCGCTCATCGATTGCTCGCTGGTCGCAACGCTTGCTGAAGTCGGGGCGGCACTCGCACTGATGGCCGAGCGCAATCACGTCATCGCGGAAGGTGCGGGCGGCTGTCCCGTGGCCTGCGCGCTTTCCGGCCGGGTCGGCTCGCGGAAAAATCGTGTGCGTGGTGTCGGGTGGAAACATCGACATCGACAAGCTCGGTGCGGCACTCAGGGGTGAAGTGCCATCATGATCGCGGGGCGCTCGCGGATTCCTGGATTGCACACATGCCCGTGATGATTTGCCATTGAGGGTATTTCAATGAATCCATGTCTTGATCTGAGGCCTGTCCGTCGCTTCGCGATCCTGTCGATCGCCGCACTGGCGGTTTCGCTCGCGGCCTGTTCGACGAATCCGGTCACGGGCGAGAAGGAGCTGATGCTCGTCGGCGAGGGCACCGAGCTCTCGATCGGCCAGAAAAACTACGCCCCGATGCGCCAATCGGAGGGCGGCGACTATGTGATGGATCCGCAGCTCACGAGTTACGTCCAGGGTGTCGGCGACCGCCTGGCGGCCGTCAGCGACCGCAAACTGCCCTACGAATTCGTCGTCCTGAACAACACGATCCCGAACGCCTGGGCACTGCCCGGCGGCAAGATCGCCGTCAATCGGGGCCTGCTGATGCAGCTCAAGTCGGAGTCCGAACTCGCTGCCGTCCTCGGGCACGAGATCGTCCATGCGGCGGCGCGGCACTCGGCACAGCAGATGAGCCGCGGCATGCTGCTTCAGGGCGGACTGCTTGCCGCCCAGGTCGCGGCGAGCGACAGCGACTACGGCAACCTTTACATGGCAGGCGCCGGCATCGCGGCGCAGTTGACGCTTCAACACTATGGACGCGACGCCGAACTGGAGGCGGACCGCTATGGCATCGAATACATGAAGCGCGCGGGGTATGACGCACAGGGTGCCGTTTCGCTCCAGGAAACGTTCGTGCGCATGAATGACCGCAAGGACGGCGGCTGGCTCGCCGGCCTGTTTGCAAGCCATCCGCCTTCGCAGGAGCGGCTCGATGCCAATCGCAAGCGTGCGGCGGCACTGCCGCCGGGCGGCGAAATGGGCGTCGAGCGCTACGCGGCGGCTATGGCTCAGACGATGAACGGCAAGCCCGCCTACGACGCCTACGACGAGGGTCGCAAGGCGCTCAAGGACAAGCGCGCCGACGTCGCGCTCGCGAAAGCCGGGCAGGCGATCAAATTGCTCCCTGGTGAAGCGCATTTTCACGCGCTGAAGGGGATGCGTATCTGCTGCAGAAACAGTATCCGGCAGCTACGCAGGCCTACACCGACGCAATTGCGCGAAATGACGGATTCTTCTACTACCACCTTCAGCGCGGACTGATCGCGGAACGGCAGCGGCAGGATGAGCGTCGCGCGACCGGACCTGGAAACGAGCGTGAAGCTGCTGCCAACGGGTGCCGCCTATTACGCGCTCGGCAACATCGCGTCGCGACAGCGGAACTTCGATGCGGCGAAGCAGTATTATGCGGCGGCGTCCGGCTCCGGCGGCGAAATCGGCCAGGCAGCGAGCCTCGAGTTGATGCGACTCGATCTCCCGCAGAACCCCGGCAAATACATTCGCACGCAGGCCGGGCTCGATTCCCGCGGCATGCTGGTCGTCGCCATCGGCAATCCGACATCCGTGCCGGTCACCGGTCTCGCGATCGCCGTGCAATACGTGGATGCGACAGGGGCAGATGCGCGATTTCCGCCGCAACTACAACGGAACGCTCGCGGCCGGCCAGCAGGTCCAGATCGCAACCGGGCTCGGTCCGTTCCAGAACGCGGATCAATATCGGGTAGCGCTGGTCTCCGCGCGAATCGCAGAGCAATGAAACGACAGCCCGTCCCCGCGGCCGATGCCGCGAGGACGGGCGCTGCTTCAAATGCGCTGGTTCCTCAGGACTGGCTCAGGACCAGTTCACCGTCTCTCGACCGGAATGCGCTTGCCCGGATCGCGGTCCATGCGGACCACTTTCTGGATGCCGTCGAGTTCATAGGTGACGTCGAATCCCGCCTGAACCGACTCGGTGTCATAGACCACCACGCACCGTTCTTCGGTCGTCTCTTCGACGTTGCCCTGCTGCATGCGCTTCTGGATCTTGCTGCCGGCATAGCCACCGGCCGCCGCGCCGGCGACGGTCGCGGCGTCACGGCCGCTTCCGCTTCCGACCTGGCTGCCGAGCACGCCGCCGACCACCGCGCCGATCGCCGCGCCGGCGATGCGCTTCTCGTCCTTCACGGGCGCCTGTTGCAACGTCGTCTCATCGCCGCAGACTTCACGCGGCATCTGGTTCGTTTCGAATGCCGGCTCCACCGACGACGACTGTGGCGTACTTCTGCAATGGATTGAATCCGCTGTTCGCCGCCATGGCGCCGACGGCCGTAACGACGACCGCGCCGACGATGATCCCTGCCAATGCTGTGTTATTCACGTCTGACTCCTTGGGCGGCCCTTCACCTGCCGCGTGGTCAACTACCTCATAGAGATACTCATAGCGCAGGGCAACGGTTAGCGCCGCACGTCGCCTTGCGGCGACGTGGAATTACCGCCTACGGAAACGTGGCGTAGGGCAGCGGAGCAATCAACAATCGAGTGCGTGGCGCAGTCGGCTGGTGCCGCAACAGCCGCCGCAGATAGGCCCTTTCGCTCGCTGCCGGCCTTCGCCTCGATGAGGCGCAGGAGCTGCTTTCGCTCGGCCGGGCTCCATCGCGCGCGATGCGTCAGCGCGAGCACCAGTGGCGCCCACTGATTGAGCACCCGCTTCGTTTCCGCGTCAGGCCGGTATGACCGGCTGGCGTCAAGGCGACGCAATGCCAGTGCTGCAGCTGCAGTGCGTCGATCGGAAACCTCTGCGTGCGGAAATCGGCTGAGTTCGCGGACGCCGGCCTCGAGCAGTGCCCGGGCGCGAGGCAAAGCCGCGCGTCGCGCCCGGTCGAGTGAGTAGTACAGATGCGACTTCGCCAGCGCACGCAGTGTGCGCGGCGAACTTCGATGACGTCGATTCCGTGCAATTCGCCGAAGCTCGCGCGCCGCGAGACGGCGGGCCTCCACGTCGCGCGGGCGAAAACCGAAGCGATGGTAGAACCACCAGGCCCCCGACTCGATGCCTTCCTCGTTGCCGTCGCCAAGCTGGTACGGCTCGACGCTGAAGCTGTCGCAGGCGAAAACGAGATGCACGGTCGAGACGAATCGCGCGAAATACGTGGGCCGAATCGGCGCCGCGGAATGTGTCAAAGGTGTTGAACGAGAGCTCCGCGTGCCGGCCCAGGACATCCACTTGCACGTATCCGACGGGTACGCCGTTCTGGAGTGTCAGTCCACCGTAGATCGCGGGAAGTACCGCACGGCGCTCAGGCCGCATGCCGAGCATGGCGAAGGCCAGTCCATAGCCGTCGTCGACGAGAAACGCATCCGCCGGATTCGCGAACTGGAATACCTCCAGGTCGCGCTCGCGAGTGGCCATGGAGGCCCGCGCGAGCTGGATCAGTGATGCGGCTTCCCTGTCGCCCAATTGAATGATGCGCCGCGGTTTTCGACGCGCTTCCGCGGCCAGCAGGGGCCTCACCCTGTCGAACGGTTCGCGGCGATAGTGCACCGTCAACCGATCAAACCTTGCCGTCGTGCGTTCCGGCGTGTCCTTGCCGGGCCGCAGGTTGAAGGGCGGGTCCAGCCGGTCGAAGAACGCCTCACGCGTGAAGTCGTTACCCGGCATCGCTGCGACCAGGCCAATCAGGAAGTCAGCATCAGTCACGCCCCGCGGCCTGAGCCTGTCGAAGACCGCGAGCGTCGGTGCGTCGTGCTTCCGGAGGAACTCGGCCTGGACTGGCTCCAGCAACGACGGCATCGCATCGAGGATTGCGCGCGCATGCTCCGGATCTTCGCGATCGATCGTGAGCGCGCCCGGCCAACGGACCGAAATCCAGTGCGCCGTCGGCCAGTAGAAGCGATACGGAGTGTCGGTGCCCGCGATGCCGGTTCCGGTCAACTCTCCGCGAAGTTTGCGCAGGTCGGTGCGTCGGCGGAAATCCGCCAACATCCGGCGCGCGAGACCTCGTACCCGGCGATCGTCCGGATACGCATCGAGAAAGCAAAGCAATTCGTGGAGGCGGAGGACCTGCCGCGCGGAAGCGAGCGTCCCTCGCGAAAGACGTTGCAGCAGCGCGAATTTCCGCGTCCCAAGGCCAGGTTCGTACTGCCTGGCGATACGCGCAAGCGAAGCCAGCGCGCCAGCCGCTTCCGGTCGTCTCACCACTCGATCCTAGCAGGCCCTCTGGGCTAGAGTGGCCCCGATGCGTCAATCGATTGGGGCCACATTCTTGATCCTTGCGCTTGCTGCGAGTCCGGCTGCGATGTCCGCAGATGGATCCCTTGATGACGCGGCGGCAGGCCGATTCGCCGCGCTGGCGCTCGCCTGCGTGCACAAGGAATATCCCAACAAGATTGCGCACGTGCTAGCTGGCGACACCGACGTGCGGCCGCCGCGTGAACTCACGCCGGTTTTCTACGGCTGCTTTGACTGGCATTCCGCCGTTCACGGTCACTGGCTGCTTGCGCGGCTTGCGCGGCTTTATCCCGACTCGGAGTTCGCCGGTGCGGCGCGGGCGGCGCTCGCGCTCAGCATCACGGATGTGAAGGTTGCGGTTGAAACAGCCTATCTGCGGGGCGCCGGGCGGGTGTCCTTTGAAAGGCCCTACGGCCTCGCCTGGCTCCTGCAATTGTCGGCAGAGCTTCGAAACTGGAACGATCCCGAGGCGAAGCGGTGGGCCGCGACGCTCGAACCGCTCGAAAAAGAAGCGGCGGCACGCATTCGTGCCTGGCTGCCGAAACTCCACTATCCGATCCGTGTCGGCGAGCATTCACAGACCGCATTTGCGTTCGGCCTGATCCGCGACTGGGCGCTGATTGCGGGCGACACCGGGATGCGTGACCTGATCGACGAACGAAGCCGCAGCTACTACCTCGCGGACACGGATTGCCGGATGGACTATGAACCGTCCGGCGAGGATTTCCTGTCTCCTTGCCTCGCCGAGGCGGACTTGGTGCGTCGCGTGCTGCCGGCCGCTGAGTTTGCGGCCTGGCTGACGCGATTCCTGCCGCGGATACCGCGCGACGGGACAGTCAACTGGCTCGAGCCGGGCATCGTGACCGATCGTTCGGATCCGAAGCTTGCGCACATCGATGGGCTCAACCTGAGCCGCGCCTGGATGCTGAAGGGAATGGCATCGGGATTGCCGGCGAAAGATCCACGCCGTGCGGCGCTCGAAGGCGCCGCCGCACTGCATGGCGAAGCCGCATTACCCGCCGTGACCGGCGAACACTATGAGGGTGGTCACTGGCTCGGCAGTTTTGCGGTGTACCTGCTGGGCGGCTCGGGCCGCCCGCAGGTGAATTAACGCTTCGCGCTATTTGAACTCGACGCGGCGGAAGTTCTGCTCACCGTAGAAGGTGCGCAGTTCCTCGTAACCCTCGACGAGCTTGTCCTGCTTCGCTTCTTCGAGCTGGGCGCGCATTGCCGCCTGGAACTCCTTGAACTGCGCAGCATTCGGGTCGGACACCGCACCGCTCGGCACTTTCGTCACCAGCAACATGTTGAAGTCACGGTTGGCGGCCGTTTCGCTCACATAAACGAAGCAGTCGACCACGGTGCCCTGCTTCTTGCCGATTTCGCAGCCCGACACCCAGGTCTGCTTGAGTCCCTCGAGATAGTCGTCGATGCGGTTCGGGTTCACCCTGACGAAGGTGACGTTCCACACCTCTTTCGACGGCGTGTAGTCGGTGTAGATTTCGAACGCCTGCGCGTTCGTGGCCAACACCAGGGCCGCGGCGGATGCCGCAATTGCAAGTCGCTTCATCTTTCAGTCTCCCTTGGCGGACGGCTGTATTGCCGTCCACATGCTTGTTGTGCCGACGCGGCCAAATCGGGCGGGCGCCGACGTGCCGAGACCTTATGCCTGCGACTGTGGACTGTCAAAGCTATTCGGGTTCTGCCTGCAGGAAGTCGACGGCCACGCGCAGCAGCGTGCGCATGCCGACGGAGATCCCGGCCTCGTCGACATAGAACAAGTCTGAATGGTTGTCCGGCGCAGTTTTCGCGTCCCGCCCAGGTGGCGTGACGCCAACCCAGTAATAGGCACTCGGCACTGCCCTGGCGATGTGGGCGAAGTCCTCGGCAACCGTCAGCAGGCCGCTCGTCTTCACGGCGTCCGCACCGAGCGTTGCACGGAGCGATTCGGTGACCCGCGCAGTCAATGCGGGGTCATTCACGAGCACGGGATTCGGCGCCGGCATCATTTCGAGCGTGGCGCTTGCGCCGGCGGCATCCGCAATATTGGTGATCGTGCGGCTCATGCGGTCAATGATGTCCTGGCGCATGGCCGGACTGAAGGTACGCATTGTCCCGAGCATTTCGACGGTTTCCGCGACGATGTTGTGGCGGACCCCGCCATTGATCGCACCGATGGTGACGACGGCCGGCAATTCGGTGATGTCGACCTGGCGGCTGATGATGGTCTGCAGGGCGTTGACGATCTGGGCCGCCGTCACGATCGCATCGACTCCCTGCCAGGGCCGCGATCCGTGGCTCTGCCGGCCTGTCACGACGATCCGGAAGAAATCCGAGCCCGCCATGAGCGGTCCCGGCCGGATCGCCACCGTGCCGGTATTGAGGCTCGAACCCACATGCAACGAGAACGCCGCATCGGGCTTCGCGATGTCGAGCAGCCCTTCTTCGAGCATCAACGGAGCACCGCCGCGCTCGCCCTCCGGCACGCCTTCTTCCGCGGGCTGGAACACCAGTACGATCTTTCCCGGCAACCGGTGTCGCAGCTTGACGAGGACTTCGGCGACACCCATCAGGATTGCGGTGTGCGCATCATGGCCGCAGGCATGCATGACGCCGACCGTCCGGCCGCGAAATTCCCCCGTCGCCGCCGACCGGAATGGCACATCGGTCTTCTCGGTGACCGGCAATGCATCCATATCGGCCCGCAACAGGATCGTGGAGCCCGGATGGCCACCTTTGATCACTGCAACGACGCCCGTGTGTGCCATGCCGGTCCTGACTTCGAGTCTGAGCGCGCGCAGGTGATCGGCCACCTTGCCGGAGGTCCGCACTTCGCGATTCGCCAGTTCGGGATGGCGGTGAAAGTCGCGGCGCCATTCGATCGCGCGCGGCACCAGCGCGGCCACGGCGGCATCGAGTTCCGCGGGCGTGATGTCCGCGCGCGCGATGCCAGTCGCCGCTGCGCAGAGTGCGGCCAGGCAAATGACTTGTTTCATTGAATCCCCGATGACTTGATTACTTCGATCCCGGCCGGATCCGGCGCCGCAGGCGCACGCGATAGAAGAGCAGCCAGAATCCGGTTGTTGCGAGCAGCAGTGCAATGGCCGAGGCGCCAATGAGCAGGCCGTGATTGAAATCGACGCGTTCGCGGTAATCCATGATGTGCAGCATCCAGAAAAAATCGTACAGCCGCCAGATGTCGTTCCGGCGTGCGACGACCTGTCCATTCGCCGGTGATACATAGATCGCCGTATCGCGTGTGTCGTCGAAGCGTACCTGCCAGACCGGCAGCGCGCCGCGGTACTCGCTCAGTCGACCATCGACCAGCGTGGCCGCGACGATCTGCCCCTCACCGGTAAAATCCCGGCGCGCCACATCGCGCGCGAGTGTTTCGTCGATCGCCGAATAAATGCTCCCGTCGCGCGCGTCGAACAGGAGCGCAGTGGAGGCGCCGCGTTGCGCCTCGACGAACAGGCGATTGGCGATCCGCACGGTTCGCAGGCCAGTGATATCGGCATTCGCCGCAAGAGATGCGCGCAGGTCGATGCCAAACTCGTCCATGCCGATCGGTACTGGCTGATGGGTCGCCGCCTGGGTCTCACCGCGCACCAGCTCGATCGGAAAGGCGCTCATCACGAGGCCGCCGGCGATCCAGAGAACGACCTGGATTCCGATGGCAACACCGACCCATTTGTGGATGCTGGTCAAGGTGGTCGGGAAGGGCACGGTCGGATCCTCGAACAGGCCAGATTCCGGGCGCAGTCTAGCGCAGGGGTCCGGGATTCCTGCCGACTCGGGCCGGTTGAGGCCGGCGGCGGCCCTGCGGTATCATTCGCGCCGGTCGGGGGCTGGGCGTCAGCCACCGCGGTCCGGGCAGCGAGGCCCGGTCGTGGTCCCCCGGAACCGAATGGTCGAACGAAAGGCCCCCTCGCGGGGCCTTTTTGTTTCGATCGGGTCGCCGGAAATGGGCCTCGTGCCCATTTTTTATGCCCGGAGGCCGGTGGAGAGCGGATGAAGGAACCGTTTAATCGAGCTGCTCGAGCCGGGCTGTGGGACTCGGCTACGAGTTGATCGAAATCGAATTCAGCTCGGCGGGGCGGAATTCGGTGGTGCGCGTGTACATCGACCGTACCGACGGCGAAGGGGTAGGGCTCGACGACTGCGAGCGCGCGAGCCGCGCAATTGGCGCCGTGCTCGAAGCGGAGGACGCGATCGCGCACGAGTACCAATTGGAGGTCTCGTCGCCGGGGTTCGATCGGCCCTCTTCAGGACCGCGGCGCATTTCGCGCGCTTTGCCGGCAGCGAGGCGCGCATCGAACTCGCGGCGCCGATCGAAGGGCGGCGGAGGTTCCGGGGACTGCTCGGGCCAATTACGGAAGGGAATGTGACGATCGAGGTGGACCGGCGGGAATGGAAGCTTCCGCTCGCCGGAATCAGCAAGGCACGACTGGTGGGTTGATCATGAACAAGCAGATCCTGGAAGTCGTCGAGGCCGTCTCCAACGAGAAGGGCGTCGCGCGCGAGATCATTTTCGAGGCGCTCGAGGCGGCCCTTGCGTCGGCGACCCGGCGCAAGCATGGCGACGACATCGACGTTCGCGTCGAGATCGACCGCAAGACCGGGGAATACAGTACGTTCCGGCGCTGGAAGGTGTTCGCAGACGACTCGACCGAGCTCGAATTCCCCGAGCGCGAGTTGCGGCTTCGACGATGCGGTGGACGTCAACCCCAAGGCCGAGGTGAGCGGGTTCGTCGAGGTGCCGATGAATCGGTCGCCTTTGGCCGCATTGCCGCGCAGACGGCGAAGCAGGTCATCGTCCAGAAAGTGCGCGAGGCCGAACGCGCGCAGGTCGTCGACGAATACAAGGATCGCGTCAGCTCGCTCGTTTCAGGCATCGTCAAGCGCGTCGACCGGCACGGCGTATACGTCGACCTCGGTGGCAATGCCGAAGGTTTCGTGCCGCGGGAGCACATGATCCCGCGCGAAATGGTGCGTCCGCAGGACCGGCTGAAGGCGCTGCTGCGCGAAGTGCGCTCGGAAGCCCGCGGTCCCCCAGCTTTTCCTGTCGCGGACCTCGCCGGAATTCCTGATCGAACTCTTCAAGCTCGAAGTACCCGAGGTCGGGCAGGGGCTGATCCAGATCCTGGGTGCTGCGCGGGATCCGGGTGCGCGCGCCAAGATTGCCGTGAAGAGCCTTGACCCGCGCATCGATCCCGTCGGGGCCTGCGTCGGCATGCGCGGATCTCGCGTGCAGGCGGTCTCGAACGAGATCGCGGGCGAGCGCGTGGACATCATTCCGTGGGTCGAGAATCCGGCGCAGTTCGTCATCAATGCGATGCAGCCTGCGGAAGTGACCTCGATCGTCATGGACGAGGACGCTCACTCGATGGACATCGCGGTCACCGAGGACCGCCTGTCACAGGCGATCGGCCGTGGCGGCCAGAATGTCCGGCTCGCGAGCGAACTGACGGGCTGGCGGCTCAATGTCATGTCCGAGCAGCAGGCGACCGAGCGCAGCGAGGAGGAAGCCGGCAAGTTGCGCGAGATGTTCAAGACCCAGCTGGACGTGGACGAGGACGTCGCGAGCGTGCTGGTGCAGGAGGGCTTCTCGACGATCGAGGAAGTCGCCTACGTACCGACCAGCGAACTGCTCGGCATCGAGGAGTTCGACGAAGAGATGGTCGAGGAACTCAGGAATCGCTCACGCGACGTATTGCTGACGCAGGCGATTGCGAGCGAGGAAAAGATCGACGAATCGGGTCCTGCGGAGGACCTGCTCGCGATCGATGGCATGGACAAGGAACTCGCGTATGAACTGGCGTCACGCGGCATCCGCACGCGCGAAGAACTCGCCGACCAGTCGCTCGACGAGCTCGAGTCCGTGCCGGGCCTCGAACCGGAGCGCGCCGGCCAGCTGATCATGGCCGCGCGCGCTCACCTGTTTGAAAACGCGGGCCAGGCCTGAGGCCGGACGGAGAGAATACACATGTCCGAGGTCACGGTCGAACAATTCGCGGAAGTCCTGAAGGTCACGGTTGACAAGCTGCTGGCGCAGCTCGAAGAGGCCGGCATCAAGTCGCTCGGCCCCAAGGACCGCATCAGCGAGGATGCGAAGCACGAACTGCTGACTCACCTGCGCAAGGCGCACGGCAAGGCCGAGGATGGCAGCGCTCCGCGCAAGATCACCTTGCGCCGCAAGGCGCAGAGCGAGATCAAGGTCGCCGCGCCGATGGGCAAGGCCCGCACGGTCAGTGTGGAGGTTCGCCGCCAGCGCACCTACATCAAGCGCGACGTTCTCGAGGAGCAGGCGCGGGTCGCGCAGGAAGTCATCGACCAGCAGCGCGAAGCCGAGAACGCGGAGCGAATGGCCGCGGAACAGCTGTTGCGTCGCGAGGTCGAGGAGCGCGACCAGCAACGCCGGGAGCGCGAGGAATCGGAACGCCGCACGGCTGAAGAGGCATCGAAGCGTCAGGCGGAAGAACTGGCGCGCCGCGAGGCCGAACAGCGCGCCCGCGAGCAGGCGGAGAAGGACCGCCGCGCGCGCGAGGAAAAATCCCGCAAGACCGTGGAGGATGACAAGAGCACGCGTTACGGGCGCCAGGAGCTCCATATCGCGGGCGGGTTGTCCGCCCGGCACAAGAAGGGCCGCACCCGGCCCGAATCGCGCCGGCGGGCGGCGAACGTCAGCGCGGACCGCAAGCATGGATTCGAGCTGCCGACGCAGCCGATGCAGCACGAAGTCGCGGTGGGCGAAACGATCACGGTTGCCGAGCTCGCCCAGCGCATGGCGGTGAAGTCGAGCGAAGTCATGAAGACGATGCTCAACATGGGCGTCATCGCCACGATCAACCAGCCGGTGGACCAGGACACCGCGGTCCTCGTCATCGAAGAGATGGGCCACGTCGCCAAGGTGCTCAAGGCCGACCAGGTGGAGGAGGCGCTCCAGGCCGGCATGCATACGTCCGAGGAGACGCTGGCGCGGCCTCCGGTCGTCACGATCATGGGACACGTGGACCATGGCAAGACCTCGCTTCTCGACTACATCCGCCGCACGAAAGTCGCGGCGGGCGAGGCGGGCGGCATCACGCAGCACATCGGCGCCTATCACGTCGAGACGCCGCGCGGAGTCATCACCTTCCTCGACACGCCGGGCCACGCAGCTTTCACGGCCATGCGCGCCCGCGGCGCGCAGGTCACCGACATCGTCGTGCTCGTCGTTGCGGCCGACGACGGCGTCATGCCGCAGACGAAGGAAGCGATCCAGCACGCAAAGGCGGCGGGTGTCCCGATCGTCGTTGCGGTCAACAAGATCGACAAGCATGGAGCCGATCCGGAAAAAGTGCGGAACGAACTCTCCCAGGAAGCCGTTATCGCCGAGGAATGGGGCGGCGAGAATATCTTCGTGCCGGTATCCGCCAAGACGGGCGACGGCGTCGATAAGCTCCTGGAGTCGATCCTCCTGCAGGCCGAGGTGCTCGAGCTACGCGCAGTCAAGGACGCGCCCGCGGTCGGCGTCGTGCTCGAGGCGAGCGTCGAGCGTGGTCGTGGCGCCGTCGCGACCGTGCTGGTCAAGCGCGGGACGCTCAAGGTCGGCGATTCGGTCGTGGCGGGAGAGCAGTTCGGTCGCGTGCGCGCGCTGTTCGACGAGCTGGGCAAGGAAATTGATTCCGCCGGCCCGTCGATCCCTGCGCAGATGCTCGGTTTGTCGAGCCCGCCCAATGCCGGCGACGAACTGCTCGCCGTGGACAGCGAGCGCAAGGCGCGCGAAGTGGCGATGTATCGTCAGGGCAAGTTCCGCGATGTTCGCCTCGCGCGGCAGGCCGGCGAGAAGTCAGAAGACGCCTTCGCGCAGCTGGGTGAAGACGCGAAGGGCACTGTAAACCTGCTGATCAAGGCCGACGTGCAGGGCTCGGCCGAGGCACTGCGCGAGGCGCTGATCAAGCTCTCGACCGATGAAGTCTCGGTCAAGGTGATCTCGAGCGGCGTCGGCGGATTGACGGAGTCCGATGTGATGCTGGCTGCGGCATCGAAAGCGCAGATCGTCGCGTTCAATATCCGGGCGGACGCCGCGGCGCGCGAGGCCATACGGGACCAGAATGTCGAAGTCCGCTATTACAGCGTTATCTACGAAGCGATCGATGATATTCGCGCCGCGCTGACGGGCATGCTCGCGCCCGAGGTCAAGGAGCAGATTGTCGGCCTCGCGGAAGTCCGCGAAGTGTTCCGCTCGAGCAAGTTCGGCACGGTTGCCGGCTGTCTCGTCGTGGATGGCTATGTGCGCCGCAACAATCCAATTCGCGTGCTTCGGGACAACGTCGTGATATTCCAGGGCGAACTCGAGTCGCTGAAGCGCTTCAAGGACGACGCGTCAGAGGTTCGCGCAGGGACCGAGTGCGGAATCGGCGTCAAGGGCTACAACGACGTGAGGGTCAAGGACCACATCGAGTGCTTCGAGCGCGTCACCGTCGCCCGACAGCTTTGAGGGTAATGGCACCGCCATGCCACGCGAATACCCGAGGGCCCGACGCGTCGAGGAGCAGCTCAAGCGCCTGCTGGCCGACCTCGTGCGACGCGAGGTCAAGGATCCGCGCGTCGGCCTGATCACGATCACCTCGGCGGAAGTGTCGAGGGACCTGACCCACGCCAAGGTCTATTTCACGCCATTCGCCGGCATCGGCGACGCGAAGGCGGCGCTCGAGGCCCTCCGCCATGCGTCCGGGTTTCTGCGGCACCAGGTCCGGAACCTCATGAGGCTCCGGGTCGCGCCGGAACTCGATTTCCACATCGACGATTCGGTCGAGCGCGGCGCGCGCCTGACGACTCTGATACACGAAGCGGTCGAGAGCGACCGGACCCGGCACGTCGAGCCTGATCCGGACAAGGAATGAGCCTCAGCGCGGGACGTTGATGGCATCGTCCTCCTCGACAAGTCGGAGGGCTTGACCTCGAACGCTGCGTTGCAGCGGGTTCGCCGCGCGTTTCGCGCCCGCAAAGCAGGGCATACGGGCAGCCTCGATCCACTGGCCAGTGGCCTGCTTCCGATCTGTTTTGGCCAGGCCACCAAGGCGAGCGGCCTCCTGCTCGACGCCGACAAGACCTATCGCTTCCGGATCACCCTCGGCAGGCGCACGACGACCGGTGACCGCGAGGGCGATGTGGCCGAAACCGCCCCGGTGCCGGTGCTAGACGGAGGAGGCGATCCGCCGCGTGGCCGCCGGATTCGTCGGGCCAGTCGTCACAGGTGCCGCCGATGTATTCGGCGCTCAAGCACCAGGGCGAGCGCCTCTACCGGCTTGCGCGCAAGGGCATTGAGATCGAGCGCCCGCCCCGTCGCGTGACGGATCCATCGCCTCGAGCTGCTTCAGAGCGGGCCCGATTGGCAGGAATTCGAGGTCCCAGTGCAGCAAGGGCACCTATGTCCGAAGCCTCGCGGAAGACATCGCTCGCGCCTGCGGCACGGTGGGCCACGTGGCGAGCCTGCGACGCATCGAACTTGGGCCATTCCGCGAGCCCGACCCATGCGGACGCTTGAAAGGATATTGAGCAGGCCAGCGAATCGTCCTGAAGTACTCGATGAGTGGCTGATTCCGGCCGATGCGGCGCTCCCGGGGCTTCCGGCCGTCCAGCTCGGTTTCACGGAACAGGCCTTGGTTTTACGGGGTCAGGCGATCCCGCTGGTGGGTCCAGAGGCAGTCCCGCGTGCGCATGTATGGGGAGTGGCCTGTTTCTGGGTGTCGGCCGCATGAGTTCCGAGGGCCGGCGTCTGGCGCCCGAGCGAATCATGATCGACGTGTCGAGTCAGCCGGCGACGCGTGCTTGAGAGGATATCGGGCGACGGGTACAATGCCCGGCTTTCCAAAGGGTTAAGTGAACGAGATGCCACTCACGAATGCACGCAAGGCGGAAGTCGTCGGCAAGTTCCGACGCGCTCCGGCAGACACCGGATCGCCTGAAGTGCAGATTGCATTGCTGTCCGAAAGAATCAACGGGCTGACCGCGCACTTCACCACTCACAAGAGCGACCACGCTTCACGGCGTGGACTTCTGAAAATGGTGGCACAACGCCGGCGGCTCCTTGACTACCTCAAGGCCAACGCCCCCGAGCGGTACACCAAAGTCGTCAACGAACTTGGCCTGCGCCGTTAAGGCGCAGTGGGCGCACGCATCGCGCCCCCTCCGTACCAGCAATCATCAAAGGGGAACTGCTTGAGCGTTTCCACGCAAACATTCAATTACGGCGCGCATCCGGTAAAGATCGAGACCGGCCGACTCGCGCGCCAGTCCGATGGCTCCGTCGTCGTCACGATGGGCGATACCGTCGTACTCGTCACTGCCGTCGGTCGCCGCGAGGCGGTGGCCGGACGGGACTTCTTCCCGCTGACGGTCAACTACGTCGAAAAGACTTACGCAGCCGGCAAGATTCCCGGCGGATTTTTCAAGCGCGAAGGCCGGCCGTCCGAAAAGGAAGTGCTGACGTCCCGCCTCATCGACCGCCCGCTGCGGCCCCTGTTCCCGGAGGGCTTCTATAATGAAGTCCAGATCGTCGCGACGGTCCTGTCGCTCGACCCGGAAATCGATTCCGACATCCCGTCCCTGATCGGCGCTTCGGCCGCGGTCGCGTTATCGGGCATCCCGTTCACAGCGCCGATTGCTGCTGCGCGCGTCGGCTACAAGAACGGCCAATACCTGCTGAATCCGACGACGACCCAGGCCAGGACCGAATCGGACCTGGACCTCGTGGTCGCCGGCACGGCGGAAGCCGTGCTGATGGTCGAATCGGAGGCCAAGGGGCTCTCCGAGGAAATCATGCTGGGCGCAGTGCTGTTCGGCCACGAACAGATGCAAGTCGCCGTTGCCGCGATCAACAAGCTCGCCGCCGAAGCCGGCAAGCCGCGCTGGGACTGGAAGGCGGCGGAGCCGAATGTCGCCCTCAAGCAAGCTGTCGCCAAACTGGCGGAGAAAGACTTCGCGGCCGCCTATGGCATCGTCGTCAAGCAGGCGCGCGTAGCGCGACTTGCCGAAATCCGGCAGGCGGTCCAGGCCGCACTTTCAGGCGGCGAGAAGCCGCAGTTCACCAAGGACCAGGTGACGAGCGAACTGCACGATCTGGAATACCGGCTGGTGCGCGATTTGATCCTGGGCGGCAAGCCGCGCATCGATGGCCGCGACCTGAAAACCGTGCGGCCGATCTCCATCGAGGTGGGTGCGCTGCCACGAACCCACGGCTCGGCGATATTCACGCGCGGTGAAACCCAGGCGCTCGTCACGACGACGCTCGGCACCGGGCGCGATGCCCAGATCATCGACGCGCTGGCCGGCGAACGCCGCGAACCGTTCATGCTGCATTACAACTTCCCGCCGTTCTCGGTCGGCGAGACCGGTTTCATGGGTTCGCCGAAGCGCCGCGAAATCGGTCATGGCAACCTGGCGCGCCGCGGCATCAGCGCGGTCATGCCCAATCTCGAGGAGTTTCCGTACGTCCTTCGTGTCGTTTCGGAAGTGCTCGAGTCCAACGGCTCGAGTTCAATGGCGACCGTCTGCGGCACCAGCCTCGCGCTGATGGACGCAGGCGTGCCGCTCAAGGCGGCCGTTGCGGGCGTCGCGATGGGCCTTGTGAAGGAAGGCGAGCGCTTTGCAGTGCTGACCGACATCCTCGGCGACGAGGATCATCTCGGCGACATGGACTTCAAGGTTGCCGGCACGGCAAGCGGCGTCACCGCGCTGCAGATGGACATCAAGATCAACGGCATCACGGCCGAGATCATGAAGGTCGCGCTCGAGCAGGCCAAGGCCGGGCGGCTGCATATCCTTGGCGAGATGAACAAGGTCCTCGACAAGCCGCGCGCCGAGATGTCCGAGTGGGCGCCGACGATCGTGACGATCAAGATCGATCCGGAGAAGATCCGCGACGTGATCGGCAAGGGTGGTTCGGTGATCCGGCAGATTACCGAGGAAACCGGCGCGACGATCGACATCGAAAACGACGGCACCGTCAAGATCGCTTCGGTCGATGCCGCCTCCGGCCGCGAAGCGCTGCGGCGCATCGAGATGATCACTGCCGACGTCGAAGTCGGACGCATTCTACGAAGGCAAAGTCGTTCGCTTGATGGATTTCGGCGCTTTCGTCGCGATCCTGCCGGGCCGCGACGGCCTCGTTCATATCTCGCAGATTTCCGACGAACGCGTCGAACGCGTCAGCGACAAGCTCAAGGAAGGCGACCTCGTGAAGGTGAAAGTGCTCGAAGTCGACCGCCAGGGGCGCGTCCGGCTCTCGATGCGCGGAGTCGCCTGACCGTTTACGGCGTGACCTGACCCTCGAGACGCCGCTCCCGGCGGCTCACGAGGCGCTCCGGTCGCCAGTTCGCAATCGCCCAGGACCAGATTTCCCGAACGGTAGCCCGCGAGATCTCCGCGGGCGGCTCCTGCTCAAGCCAGTGCAGGACCTGCCAAAGCTGCTGCGGCGCAAGGCTTGCCTCCAGCGGCACGGCCCGCCGCGATTTCGCAAGCTTCCGTCCATCCGGTTCGGTCAGGAGCGGCAGATGACCGTAGCGAGGCGTGCGATAGCCCAGGGTCCGCTGCAGGAGGATCTGCCGTGGAGTTGACGAGAGCAGGTCGGAGCCCCGAACCACTTCGGTTACGCCCTGCAGTTCGTCGTCCACGACGACGGCCAGGTGATAGGCGACTGGGCCGTCGCGCCGCTGAATGACGAAGTCGCCGGCCTCGCGCTGACAGTCCTGTCGCACCGGCCCCTGGAAGATGTCCTGGAATTCGACGATCGCGAATCGTCCGCCTCGATGCGGAAACGGACGCGCATGGGGCTGTCCCTCGCTCGCAGGTTCGCGGCGGCAAGTGCCCGGGTAGACCGGTTCAGACGCCGGGTCAGCGATCAGGGCGGCTGCAACGGCGGCACGGCTGCACCGGCAGGCATAAGTCCGACCGGCAGCCTGAAGGCATCTCACAGCCTCGGTGTAGATATCGATTCGATCAGACTGGAAATAAACATTTCCATCCCACTCAAAGCCGAATGATTCGAGCGTCGCCTGGCATTGTGCGGCCAGTCCCGGCAGGCAGCGTTCGCGGTCGAGGTCGTCGATGCGCAGCAACCAGCGCCCGCCCTGGCTGCGCACATTCAAATAGCTGCCGGCAGCTGCCAGCAGCGATCCAAGATGCAGGGGTCCCGAAGGGGTTGGCGCGAACCGGCCGCAGGATTCCGAAGCCGTCGGCCTAGCGATACCAGTCGTCGCGGTCGCCGTACTGCTTCTCGCGGCGCTCACGCCGCTCCTGTGCCTCAATGCAAAGCGTGGCCACTGGACGTGCTTCAAGGCGCTTGACGCCGATCGGCTCGCCCGTCTCGACGCAATAACCGTAACTTCCGTCTTCGATCCGGCTCAGGGCTTCCTCGATTTTGCGAATCAGCTTGCGCTCGCGATCGCGCGTGCGGAGTTCCAGGGCGAATTCCGATTCGAGGGTGGCGCGGTCATTCGGGTCGGGCGGATTGGCGGCCTCGTCCTTCATGTGCGTCATCGTACGGTCGACTTCTTCCATCAAGTCGCGTTTCCAGCTGCTCAGGATGCCGCGAAAGTGGTCGAGCTGATCCCGTCCCATGTACAACTCGCCCTTCCGTTCGCGGTACGGGCGTACGTTGCGAGGGCCGAGCAGCAGGTTGTGGCTGGTGGACGATTCGTCGTCGTCGTCGTTGAACATCTGGCGGCGTGCGGCACGGGCCTGGAGCGCCACGAGTGCGGGGCGCGCCTCGGGAAACTGCGGCAGCGATACCGGCGCCTTCGCCTTCAGAATGACCGGATCGCGCGCCGCCAACGCGTGGTTGACGGGCTTTCCTGCCCGCACGGCCGGCCGCGGTGGTGCGGCCCGGACCGGGGTACGGGACTTCTGTTTTGCCGGCTTGATGGCCTTGGCGCGGACGGCGGTGGCCTTTGGCTTGCGCGCCGCGGTTTTTGCGGCTTTTCGTGGTGCGGGCGCCTTGCGCGCCGCAGCCTTGGCAATGGGTTTTTTCGAGCGGGCAGCCTTCTTGGCAGGCATCAAGTTCTCCGCAGCCGGTTCAATCGAGCGCCGGATTATAGCCCCGGTTTTCGGCAGGTCCAGTGCCATCGGCGGTTGGCCGCGGGGCACGGTTCGGGCTCACGGCAGATTGACCGCGGCTGGCGCGGTCCACCCGCTTTGTCGGTGTTCGGCGACGATTGTCGTGCAGATGCCGCCACGCACGTTGAACTGCGCCGTCAGTCGCAGAAACCTCGGTTGCAGCGATGCGACCAGGAGATCTGCGATTTCGTTGGTCACCGCTTCGTGGAACGCACCGCGGTCGCGAAACGACCAGATGTAGAGTTTCAGCGACTTGAGCTCGACGCAAAGCGCGTCCGGAACGTATTCGAGATCCAGCGTGGCGAAATCGGGCTGCCCGGTGCGAGGGCACAGGCAGGTGAACTCCGGCACGCGCATGCGGATCGTGTAATCGCGCCCGGGCTGCGGATTCGGAAACAACTCGATCTCGCGGGATGGCGCTGTCGGGCTCATGCGGAACGATTCCGGTCGTCGTCAATTGCGGGCGGTTAATCTACACTAGCGGCAATGCGCCTCGCCAGGATAAAACTCGCCGGTTTCAAGTCATTCGTCGATCCGACCACCGTCACTTTTCCCGCCAATCTGACCGGCGTCGTCGGTCCGAATGGCTGCGGCAAGTCGAATATCATCGACGCGGTTCGCTGGGTCATGGGCGAGATCTCCGCGAAGCACCTGCGCGGCGACTCGATGACGGACGTAATCTTCAATGGCTCGCGCAGCCGCAAGCCAATTGGCAGCGGTTCCGTGGAACTCGTCTTCGACAACAGCGACGGAAAGCTTGCGGGGCCTTACGCCGGCTATGCGGAGGTCGCCCTAAAGCGGGTGGTATCGCGCGACGGCAATTCGACGTACCTGATCAACGGGTCCAAGTGCCGGCGCAAGGACATCACGCACCTTTTCCTTGGAACCGGCCTCGGATCGCGCAGCTACGCCATCATCGAACAGGGAATGATCTCGCGCCTCATCGAGGCCCGTGCCGAAGACATGCGATCCTTCGTCGAGGAAGCCGCGGGCATCTCCCGTTACAAGGACCGCCGCCGGGAAACAGAAAGCCGGATCTCGCACACGCGCGAGAATCTGGAGCGGCTGAACGACCTGCGGGAAGAGGTCGATAAGCAGATTCGTCACCTGCAACGGCAGGCGGGCACTGCCCGGCGTTACCAGGAAAACATGGCGCGCCAGCGCCAGTTGCAGGCTGAACTTTTCGCGCTCCGCATTCGCGACCTCGACAGCGACATCGCGGGACGGCATGCGCTCGCGACGCAGCGCGAGACGGAAACACAAGCCGCGATTGCCGAGCTGCGGTCGGCGGAAGCGGCAGTCGAGCGCGCGCGTGAGCGCACATGCGGAATGCTCCGAAGCGCTCTCAATCGTGCAGGGCCGCTACTACCAGGCGGGTGCCGATGCCACGCGTACCGAACAGGCCCTGCAGCATGCGCGCGAACTGCGGCATCGCCAGCGCACGGATCTCGAGCGCGTGACGACGGAATACTCCGAGTCGAGCGTGCTAGTCGGGCGCGACCAGGAGCAACTCACGGAACTGACGGAATTCCTGACGCAAGCGGAGCCCGAGCTCGAGGCCGCACGGGCGACCGAGTCTGCGGCTCGCGCAACGCTCGATGAGGCGGAGTCGGCGATGTCGGACTGGCAGGCAGCGATGGGAGGCATTCAGCCGCGAGTCGGCCGAAGCGATCCGTTCGTCACAGGTGGAACTCGCGCGCATCGAACAGATCGAGGCCGGGCTGAAGCGGCTTCGCGTACGGCGCGACGCGCTCGTCCAGGAATCGTCGCAGCTCGAACTCGGTATTTCGGGCGCGCGTCCGGAGCGAGTTCGCCGCTGCGGAGACACAGGCGCGTGAGCGTGGCAGCGATGCGCAGCGCGAGCTCGATGAAGCACTGGAATCCCTGCGGGCGCTTCGCGAGGACGAACGCCAGGGCGTGGCAGCAGCTCGATGAGGCAAAGTCGGAGTTGCAGGCGGCACAGAGCGAGATGATGACCGTCGAAGCCGTGCAGAAAGCGGCTCTCGGCAAGGGACAGACCGGAACGGACGATGGCTGTCGCAGGCAGAAGCTGGATGCGCAGCCCCCGACTCGCGCAGCAGCTTGAAGTCGAAAAGGGCTGGGAGCGGGCCGTCGAAACGGCGCTCGGAAGCTACCTCGAGGCGGTTTGCGTGGAGGGCAGCGAAACGGTCGCCGAAGCCATGGACCGCCTTGACGCGGGGCAGTTGACGATTACGGAATTGGGGAGCGTGGTGCGCGACAAGGCAGCAGCCGATTCGCTGCTTGCGCGCGTTTCGGGACCCGCTGTCGTCGCGGAGCTGCTCGCAGGGGTGATCGCCGTCGACTCGCTGGCGGATGCGTTGTCCCGCCGCCGTTCGCTGCAGTCCGGCCAATCGGTGATCACGCGCGCAGGCATCTGGATCGGCAAGTCCTGGCTTCGCGTGGCACGCAGCGAAGCCGGCCATGCGGGCGTCATCGAGCGCGAGCAGGACTTGAGGCGGCTGCATGCCGCGGTTGCCGCGCACGAGAGCCGGGTTTCGGAGCTCGACGCCAAGCTTTCCGCAATTCGCGAGCGCATCGCCGCGCTCGATGCGAGCCGCGACGAACTTCACGTCAGGGTCAACCGCCTGCACCATGATCTCGTCAATGTTCGCGGCGCGCACGAAGCGATCCGCTCGCAGACCCAGCAGAGCTCGCGGAGCGGATTGCGCGCCTCGCAGCGCGAAACGCCGACAGGTCGATGAGGACGTCGCCCGCGACGAGAACGACGCTCAGGAGTCCCGCGCGCGCCTGGAGTCGGCCGCAGGCCCAGCAGAAATCGCTGCACGGAGCGCGAGCCGGGACTTGAGAGCGAACGCGATGCGCTGCGGACGCGGCTTGCGGCCGCGCGGGAGGGAAGCGCTCGCGACATGGCCACTGCACAGCAGGTGGCGATCCGGGTCGAGTCGCAACGATCGACGCTCGCGACCCTGCGCACGAGTCTCGAACGGGCGAACGAGCAGAGCCGGCAGCTGCTTGCGCGTCGTTCGGACCTCGAGCGGCAGCTGGTCGAAGGCGAAACGCCGTTTGCGGACCTCGAGAAACAGCTGCAGGCATACCTGGAACAGCGCCTGGCGGTGGAGCGCGAGCTTGGCGAAGCGCGGCGGGCCGTCGAAGAAGCGGATGCCGAAGTGCGCGAACTGGACGTCGGGCGTCAGAAGCCGAAGGCCTGGCCGATTCCGCGCGCGCGGCGCTCGCGGAGATCAGCCTGGGCATGCAGGAGACGCGCGTCCGGCGCGAGTCGTTGCTGGAACAGTTCAGCGCGACGCAGTTCGATCTCGAGCAGGTAACGGCCGCGCTGCCCGAGGACGCGACCGTCATCGCCTGGGACCAACAGCTCGTGGAAGTCGCCGAGAGGATCGAGAGGCTCGGTGCAGTCAACCTGGCGTCGATCGACGAGTTGAAGGAGCAGTCCGAGCGCAAGGAGTACCTGGACCGCCAGTTCGCCGACCTTTCCGACGCGCTCAATACGCTCGACCAGGCGATCCGCAAGATCGACCGCGAGACGCGAGCAGCGTTTCCAGGACACTTTCGACCGGATCAACGCGGGCTGAAGGAAAAATTCCCGCGGCTGTTCGGCGGCGGCGCCGCCTATCTCGAACTGGTCGGCGACGACCTGCTGACCGCCGGCGTCGCGGTCATGGCGCGTCCGCCCGGCAAGCGCAACAGCACGATCCACCAGCTCTCGGGCGGCGAAAAGGCGCTGACCGCGGTCGCCCTGGTGTTCTCGATCTTCGAACTCAACCCGGCGCCTTTCTGCCTGCTCGACGAGGTCGATGCGCCGCTCGACGACCACAACGTCGGGCGTTTCTGCGACATCGTCCGGGACATGTCCGAGCGCGTGCAGTTCGTCTTCATCACGCACAACAAGAGCACGATGGAACTCGCCAGTCATCTGATCGGCGTGACGATGGGCGAGCCCGGCGTTTCGCGCCTGGTCGCCGTCGACGTCGACGAGGCCGTGCGGATGGCCGCGGTCGGCTAGGCCGGGACACCAACGGTGTCTGAGCTGCGTTGGATTCTGCTCGGGGCCGGTGTGGCGCTGATCCTTGCGCTCTGGTGGTGGGAAACGCGAAAGGCGCGGGCCAAGACCGCGGCGAAGTCCGACAAGCCCTGGCCGGGCGAACGGGCTGATCCGACGATGGACGACGCGGACCGAGCCGGTCATGTCTGAAGGCGCGGACAGCGAGCGCCGACGTATTCGCCGACCATCGAACGCATGCGGGTTCCGCGACGGCCACCATTGATCGAGATCCCCGATGACCTCGAAGTGGATATCTCGGATTTCGTCGGCATTGAACGACGGCACGCGGCAGGAGCCGGAACTCACACCCGAGCTCGCAATCAGAGCTCGAGCCGGAAATCGCGGACGCCGCGAATGAAGGCGCGCCACCGTTCGAGGAAGAGTTTCCAGACGACCACCATCGCGCGCCGTGGATTCGAACGCAGCCGCTCGAGCGCGACGAAGTAGCACCCAAGAAAGAAGAAGAGCCGCCCGAACCGCCGCCGGCTGATGCGATGGAGCGCCGCACCGCGGAAGCATCCAGGCAGCGCATCGTGGCCCTGCGATTGATCGCACCCGGCGGCCACTGGAACGGTGAGCAACTGCGCGCGGCGCTGGAAGCCGAGGGTCTGCAGCTTCGGCCCGTACTCGATATTTCACCGCGAGCGAGAGGACGGCAAATCGCTCCTTTATGTCGCGAGCATGATGGAACCGGGATCATTCGACCTCGCAAAGATGGATCAGCAGGAGTTTCCCGGAATTTCGCTGTTCGGCATCGTTCCGGGCCCGCTCGATGCGCCATCGACATTCGATCTCGTGCTGACGGTCGGCCGGGGCCTGGCGGAGCGCATGAAAGGGCCAGCTTCAGGACGAGCAGGGAAGCACGCTGACGTCGCAACGAATCCTCAATCTGCGGGAAGAGCTGGTGCACTTCGAGCACCGCAACAGGCGCCTGCGGCGCAAGCTGATGAAAGCGGTGCCCGCAAGCGTGCGGCAGCGCGTCAACAAGCTGCGCGCCGAGATCGATCACCACAATCATCGCTATCACGTGCTCGACGATCCGGAGATTCCGGACGCCGAATACGATCGCCTGATGTCGCAGCTGCGGGAGCTCGAAGCGGAACATCCCGCGCTGGTCGTTCCGGAGTCACCGACACAACGCGTCGGCGGATCGCCGATCGCGGCATTCGCGCAGGTGCGGCATCAGCATTCCGATGCTGTCGCTCGACAATGCATTCGCGCGCGAAGAGGTCGTTGCCTTCGACCGGCAGGGTTCGGGAGCGGCTTGAGACCGAGCGCGAAATCAGCTACGCCTGCGAGCCCAAGCTGGACGGCGCTGGCCGTGAGCCTGACTTACAGGAAAGGGCTGCTCGAGATTGCGGCGACCCGCGGTGACGGCACTGTCGGCGAGGATGTCACGCACAACATCCGTACCATCCAGTCGGTGCCGCTAAGGCTCACCGGAAAATCCTGGCCGGATGCGCTCGAGGTACGCGGTGAAGTATTCATTTCGCTTGCCGGCTTCAAGGAAATGAACCGCCGTGCAGCGGAGAAAGGCGACAAGGTTTTCGTCAATCCGCGAAATGCCGCCGCGGGCAGTCTGCGTCAGCTCGATCCACGGCTGGCAGCCTCACGGCCGCTCGAGATCTATTTCTATGGCGCGGGCATGGTCGACGGGCGGGAAGCTGCCCGACCGGCATAGCCGGGTGCTCGAGGCGCTGCGAGGCTGGGGACTGCGCACTTCCCCGGAATCGCGGATCGTGCGAAGGCGTCGACGGGCTGCTTGCCTACTACGAGGAAATCGGGCGGCGGCGGAGCAAGCTGAGTTATCAGATCGACGGTGTCGTGTACAAAGTGGATTCCATCGCGGAGCAGCGGGAACTCGGCTTCGTCGCCCGAGCGCCGCGCTGGGCCATTGCGCACAAATTCCCGGCCGAGGAAGAGATGACGCGGGTCCGGGCCATCGAATGGCAGGTCGGCCGGACCGGGGCGCTCACGCCCGTCGCGAGGCTCGAGCCGGTTTTCGTCGGTGGAGCTACGGTCTCCAACGCCACGCTGCACAATATCGATGAGCTTCAGCGCAAGGACGTGCGCCTCGGCGATACGGTGGTGCTGCGGCGCGCCGGCGACGTCATTCCGGAGGTCGTTCGCATCATCGTCGAAAAACGGCCGCCGAAAACGGCGCCTGTGAGGCTGCCGGCCAAATGCCCCGTCTGCGGATCCGATGTCGAGCGTGGAGAAGGCGAAGCGGTCGCCCGCTGCACGGGCGCACTCGTATGTCCTGCGCAGCTGAAGGAATCGCTGCGTCATTTCGCATCGCGGCGGGCCATGGACATCGAGGGACTTGGCAGCAAGCTGATCGATCAGCTGGTCGATCAGGGACTCGTGAAGAACGCCGCAGACCTGTTCAAGCTCGATGCGCCGTCAACTCGCCGAACTCGATCGCATGGGCGACAAGTCCGCGACCAACCTTGCCAAGTCGCTTGAGAAGAGCAAACAAACGACTCTCGCCCGATTCCTGTTCGCGCTCGGGATCCGCGATGTCGGGGAGGCGACGGCAGAAGCGCTGGCGCGGCATTTCCGCACGCTCGACGCACTGCGAACGAGCACCGTCGCCGAGATCGAGGAAGTGCCGGACATCGGCCCGATCACGGCAGCACATGTGCATGCGTTTCTCGCCGAGCCGCGGAATGCGAAAGTCATCGACGCGTTGATCGATTCGGGCGTGCAATGGCCGGAGATTCGTGCGGCGAGGTCTCGACACAAGGATTTTGACGGCAAGACTTTCGTGTTGACCGGAAAATTGGGGAGCATGTCGAGAGACGAAGCCGGCGACCTCGTGCGCGAGCTGGGCGGCAAGGTGGCGGGAAGCGTTTCGAAGAAGACGGACTTTGTCGTGGTCGGCGAGGAAGCGGGATCAAAACTGAAGAAGGCGAGCGAGCTCGAGATCACGATTCTGGATGAGGATCAATTCCTCGAAATTGATTGGCCGAAAGCGCTGATCACACCGTGTCGGGCGTGACCGGTACGTCGATGTTTTCAGGTTCAAGTTGGACGAACATCTGTACCATCACACCGGCGCGAACTGCTTCCGGAGAGTCCGGACGCTCGTGCTCCGCAACCCAGCCATCGATATCTTCAAGAAAAGCGGCTCCGCGTTGCCTCAACAGGCGATGGAAGAGCGGCAGGGCGGCCCGATCGAGCCGGACGGAGACCACAGAATCGTCGTAGAGCCGCGCATCCGGCGTTGCCGCGAGGTTGTGCTCGAGCGTCGCAATATGGTCGTGAACCGTGGTGCCGAGATGTTCGATGGCAGCCGGTTCCGCGCCTCCTGTCGTATAGCGGCGGGTCAGTGCGCGCACGCTGCCGTCCTTGAGCATCCGGGCGGCGCCGACTTCGATCAATTCGTCCAGGATGATCCGTGGATAGATATCCCCGCTGAATTGACGCACCAGGGAGTTGAACGAAGGCTCGGGTCCATCGACCGTCAAGGCCAGGGGGCGGCCATCGCCATCCGTGTATTCCGGGCTCTCGAACCAGCCACTCAGGACACGAGCAAGCCGATTGCGGCGATAGTCCTTGTCCTCGGTCGTATCCGCCGCGCCGGCATCCGCCGACTTAACAATATCGCTGACCACATGGCGGTGCAGGCCAGTAATTGCAGAAACACGCGAGAAACTCAACGGTTTACCCTGTTCGCGGAGGATATCCCGAGCGGCCGTAACGAAGGCAATATTGGCAATGCGCGAGAAATCGTATGTCGACAGCCCGTGACGCAACATGATCCGCGCCAGGGGGCGGAGGAGGCGGAGGCAGGAATTCAATAAAGCCGATCTACAGGTCAATTTTTTGCACCGGCGACTTTAGCGGTATGTTTCAAAGAATGCATAAATTCACTCGCGCCAATACTAGAAGGATTGGCTGTCACGCTTCCAGCTGAGTTGGGTGCCAAAGAGTTGAACACAATGACAAACGTATCGACAGAACTGACCATTCGGGCAGGGGATACTATGAATCTGGAATCGAAAAACCTAGACGGTATTTCTCGATCGGCTCATGTTTTGCTGCGGCGCGTATTTCGCATCCTTAGAGGTTGCGGACTAAGTGAGACTCAGCTGCGCGCGATGTCGGTTGAGGCTGTCGACGAAATAGCGCAAGTCCCAGATTCTCAACCCAGTCGTGTTACCGCACGCCAAGCATTCATGTGCAGCGACGTTGTCCTTAAATGGCGACGCGACTGCAATTTCCTTGACGCAACGGGTGTACCAGCTCTGCTATCGATGCAAGGAAAGTCGCCTACATTTTCTGAGCTTGCGATAATTGCAGCTCCAGGCGCCGATCCAGCAAACCTATTGGCGAACATGGAAGAACTGGGTGTTGTACGAATTACGGATTGCAGGAAGGTCGAGTTGATCAGTGACTCCGTTGTCGCGTGTTCGGGCAAGGAAACCACAAGCATTGCTAGCGAGTGCGTGCTCGAGCACATTTGCGGCTTTCTCGGCTCCGTGGAATTCAATGTCTTTGACAAGCCTTCTCGCGCTAATGGCCGTTTCGAAAGGGCATGCTATGCGTCGGTTCCAAGAGAATTGGTGCCGGTACTTCAACAATTGGTAACTGCTCGCGGGCAGGATTTCGTAGACGTGATTGATGAATGGTTGGCTCGACGGGCCGTTCAATCGCCAAACAATGAGGAGAGTTTGCTCGTGGGCGCAGGCGCGTACCTGTTTGTGCGTGAGAATCTCAGCCCATAAATCTGTAGACTATAGAATGAGTTAGGCTACAAACCTCGAATGCGCCTCCAGGCAGAGTATCTAGTTTAATCGTAACCTATTGATTTTCTAAATATTTATCAGAACCCGCCGTCGCATTGGTCATCGCGGGTGGCCACTTATCGTTTAATCCAGCTAGATTAAGTCATGTCAGATACTTATGATGTTAAACGAGATCTTCTAGCAGCATTTCGATCGCTGATGACGCCACTCATCAGGATCCTGTTGAGAAGTGGAATTACGTTTCAAGAATTCGGGGGGGTTCTCAAAGACGTCTACGTAAATGTTTGCGCGAGGGAGATGACTCTTCCGGGACGCCAAATGACTTTGTCGCGAGTGGCAATTGCGACTGGTCTTACGCGACGTGAGGTTGCGAAGATTGTTCGTAATGAAGGTAAGACTCAGTGGGGCGTTTGGAGCAACGCTGGACTTGCGGCGAGCGTTTTGGAGGCTTGGCATACCGACGCACAGTATTCTGGCGCCGTACGGATATCCGCGAGATCTGAAGATTGATGGAACCGATGTGGTTCCAACGTTTGAAGACTTGGTACGCCGATTTCAGTACGGATGTGCCACACGAGATTTTGATAGGGGAGTTAATTCGAGTTGGAGCTGCGCGAGTACTGGAAGGTGGGCAGTATCTGCGTGTCCAGAAGCGCACATACATACCGACCGATATGACAGCAGAAATGATTCAGATTTTTTCTCAAGCCGTCCGTCGGATACATCGAGACAGTTGATTACAACGTTGGGAGAGGGAAGGACCTAGAGAAGCGATTCGATCGGATGGTGTATCCGGATGACGGATTAAGGCTTGTGGATGTTGAAATATATCAGCAAGAAATTCGTGAGTACTTGGAAACTGTGATCCAGGAGATTGATCAAAAGTCAGCCACTTATCCGCGGCCGGCTCGCAAGCGAGGAGAAGAGTCGGTGCAAGTCGGAGTAGGAATTTATTTTTATCAAGAAGCGATCGAAGATAAGTCGCCGCTAGTTGACACCTTTGGTGACCTACAAGAATTTGCAGACGATGCTTTGGATGACTGAACGCGCGCTTTAGCTGAGCATTTTTTTTGCTGGGAATTGGTCTGAAGATCGCGAAAGATCGGAGCCCCTTGGATGAAAATTGAGCGGCATGTGAATCGACTAACGCTAGCGCTGGGCGTGGCGGTCCTTCTCGCTGGTGGCAGTACTGCAATTGCAGCGCGCCCGACAATATTCAACGCAGTTGCGATCGCTAATGTCTCTGAGATCCGAGAAATTGAGCGTGCCGCAAAAGATCGGCTGCTTGCTATTGGACGGTTAGATCGAATTTCGGCCTCAGAATTTGCCGTTTCTGTGCTTGGTCAAGATTTCGCGCTTACCAGCGGACAAGCGAATGCTCGGTTTGTCGAGCTAGCGCAGATCGGCAGGCCTGTGGCTTTGTTCGGCGACTTTGACGGCTCAAACTATTTGGTAGATGCCGCAATCATTCTAGACGGTCAGTATGTTCAGGGCGCATCGAAAGTGTTCTTGCGTGGTTTGGTTAGCTCGGTAAATCGGGGTCTTGGCGTGATTTCGATTGGTCCTCAGGTGATGGACGCTTCATCGGCTGTTCAACAATCGAGTGTTTCCAAATTAGATAAGAATGCTGTCGCAGCGATCGTTGGCTCACAGCCGGCGATTGAGGGCAAGGTGCTCGTAGAGTCGATTGCTCTCATCAGGCGGTCGCCACAAACCAATGCCTCCGTCGGAACTGGTGGCGCAGCTTCGGTTGGCACTGGCGGCGCGGCGTCCGTCGGCACTGGTGGTGCAGCCTCGGTTGGCACTGGTCGGCGCGAGCGTCCGTCGGCACTGGTGGTGCAGCTTCGGTTGGCACTGGCGCGCAGCCAGAGGCGTCCGTCGGCACTGGTCGCGCAGCCTCGGTTGGCACTGGCGGCGCAGCTTCGGTTGGCACTGGCGGCGCAGCCTCAGTTGGTACCGGTGGTGCAGCCTCAGTTGGCACAGGTGGTGCGGCGTCCGTCGGCACTGGCGGTGCAGCCTCGGTTGGCACTGGCGGCGCGGCCTCAGTTGGCACAGGTGGTGCGGCGTCCGTCGGCACTGGCGGTGCAGCCTCAGTTGGCACAGGTGGCGCAGCGTCGCTCGGCACTGGCGGCGCAGGCTCAGTTGGCACGGTGGCGCGGCGTCCGTCGGCACTGGCGGCGCAGGCTCAGTTGGCACTGGTGCGCAGCTTCGGTCGGCACTGGCGGCGCAGCTTCGGTTGGCACTGGCGGCGCAGCCTCAGTTGGCACTGGTGCGGCCTCGGTCGGCACTGGCGCGGCCTCGGTCGGCACCGGTGGTGCGGCCTCAGTTGGCACAGGTGGCGCGGCGTCCGTCGGCACTGGCGGTGCGGCCTCAGCTGGCACCGGTGGCGCGGCCTCGTTGGCACTGGCGGGGCCGGCTCAGTTGGTACAGGCGGCGCGGCTCGGTTGGCACTGGCGGCGCGGCCTCAGTTGGCACTGGCGCGGCCGCTTCGGTTGGCACTGGCGGCGCGCCTCAGTTGGTACAGGTGGCGCAGCTTCGGTTGGCACTGGCGGCGCAGCCTCGCTTGGCACTGGCGCAGCTTCGCTCGGCACTGGCGGGGCAGGCTCAGCTCGGCACTGGCGCAGCCTTCGCGTCGGCACTGGCGCGGCCGGTTCGCTCGGCACTGGCGCGGCCAGTTCGCTCGGCACTGGCGCGGCGGGTTCGCTCGGCACTGGCGCAGCCGGTTCGCTCGGCACTGGCGCGGCCGGTTCGCTCGGCACTGGCGCAGTCGGCTTCGCTCGGCACCGGCTGACCAGTTCCTCGTCACCGATTCAATCGGCAGTGTCGGACACCGTTCGAATCGCGGATTGCTCAGACCGCTAGCAACTCGGTTCGCATCTCAGTTTCACCGCAATCGATAGCGTAAGCTTGCGCGGACATCCTCGTCCGTGTGCGGGGCTTTTCTGATGCGATTGAAAAGTTACGCGTTGCACGCAACGTGGCCGAGGCTATTGGCCGCTCTCCTCGTGAGCCTTGCGACGAGTACCGCAGGTTCATGCGGTGGCGCGGACGCTCCTGGCATTGCCACCGGTGGTGCCGAGCCGTCGGTACTGACGCGCGGTCTGGGTGGCCAACCCGGCTCTCTGGACCCGCAACGCGCGGAGGATGCTTTCTCCTACGATGTCCTGCGTGACCTTTATGAAGGACTGACTGCAAGCACGCCGGCAGGCGAGGTCATTCCGGCGACCGCAACTTCCTGGCGTGTAGAAGAAGGTGGCAAACGCTACCTGTTCCGCCTGCGCCGGGAAGCGCGCTGGTCGAATGGTGACCCCGTTGTGGCAACGGACTTCGTCGAAGGATTCAGGCGCGCTGTCGATCCGGCCACTGTCTCCGGTGCGGCCGACTTGTTGCGCGCGATCGAAAACGCACCCGCGATTCTTCAGGGTCAGCTGCCAGTCGATCATCTGGGCGTGCGTGCGCTGGACGATTATTCGCTCGAGATTCGACTTTCGCAGCCGGTACCCTTCTTCCCGGACATCCTGACGAATACGGTTGCCTCGCCAGTCCACCGCTCCTCATTGACCGCATCAGGTGGGTTTTCAACGCCTGGCGCAACGATCTCAAATGGGCCCTATGAACTCGCCGCATTCTCACCGGGCGCTCACTTGCGCCTCAGGCGCAATCCCAACTACTGGGACTCGTCCTCAGTGGCATTCGATGAGGTGCACTACGAGTTTGTCGTGGACGAGAACGTCGAGTTCATGCGCTTTCGCGCGGATGAACTCGACGTGACGAACACGGTTCCGGAACAGAGATTCCAGGAGTTGCTGGCCGCGCCGGACTCCGGCCTGCAGCATCGCGCGACGCTGGCAACGTTCTATTTCACATTCAACACTGATCGGGGCCCGCTGCGCGGCAAGCCCGGATTGCGCGAAGCGCTGTCGCTCCTGGTTGACCGTGAGGCGATTACCGCATTGGTAACGCGTGCCGGCCAGGTACCCGCTTATTCGCTCGTGCCGGACGGCACCTGGAACTTCACACCGGCTCGCTATGACTGGGAGAAGGACTCAAAGCAGCAGCGCGAGGCGCGGGCAATTACCCTCTATTCGGATGCTGGCTATTCTGTCGCGCGCCCATTGCGATTGCGCATGCTCTACAACGAAAACGAGCTGGTGCAGAAGGTCTGCATTGCGATCGCGGCCATGTGGAAGGAATCGCTGGGAGTCGAAACCGAGTTGATCCAGATGGAGTTCAAGGCTTATTTGACAGCCCGCGCGGATCCCGCGCAATGGGATGTCGTCCGCGTCGGTTGGACTGCGGACTACAACGACGCGTCTACTTTCCTCGATACGATGTCGGTCGGCAGCCCGCAGAACTTCGGCCGCTGGTCAAGCGCGGAATATGCGGGCCTGATGAAATCCGCTGCAGTGGAAGGCAATCCGGACCGCAGACGCGACACCCTGCAGCAGGCGGAGTCGTTGATGCTCAACGACTATCCGCTGCTGCCGGTGTACTTCTACGTGACCAGGCGACTGGTCCAGCCGCAGGTCGCCGCGCCGGAGATCAATCCGATGAATCGCACCTACTCTCGCTACTTCCGGCCTGCTGCGTGACTATCAGAGCGAGCGCTCGACCTGCGCCGTCTTGACCAGTTCCTTGAGGTGCGTTTCGAACTTCTTCTGATTGACCATCGGCCCGAGCTGCGCCTTCACCGCTTCGTACGGCGGCGGGGTCGTGGGACGCTTCTCCTCGAGCTTGATGACGTGCCATCCGAATTCCGACTTGACCGGGGTTGCGGTGTACTTGCCAATCTCGAGCTGCTGCACGGCATCCGAGAAAGGCTTGACCATCTGGCCAGGGTTGAACCAGCCGAGGTCGCCGCCCTCGGTCGCCGATCCATCCTTTGATTTTTCTGTTGCGAGCTTTTCGAAGCTGGCGCCCTTGTCGAGCTGCGCAATCAGGTCCTTCGCCAAAGCCTCGTCGTCGACTAGGATGTGGCGCGCGTGAAACTCGAGCTTTCGGCGCCTCCGCGATGCGCGCGTCGTACTCCGCCTTGAGTTCCTCTTCGGTCGGCACCGCCCCTTCGACGTATTTCTTGAATAGCAACTCCGCAAGCGCACTCTTGCCGACGAGCTCGAGCCGGGCATTCGGCTCGCCGTCGCCAAGCTTCTGCTTGTTGGCTTCCTGGGCGCCGACGTACATGCCGATCAATTCTTCGAGCGCTTCCTTCTGCTCGTCCGCAGTGAGGTCGCCAGGCGCCTTGCCAGCGTGACGTGTCTTGACATAGAGCGCCCAGACGTCACGCGAGATCGGCGTGCCGTTGACGACGGCAACCGGTTTGACCGCTGCGTCGACAGGCGTTTCGGCCTTGGTGCAGCCAGTGGCAAGCAACAAGCCCAGGGTGGAGACTGCCAGGATCTGCGTATAACTCATTGTTTCCTCGATGATGTGTCGTCGTCCGGAGAAATCGCTTCGATATTCAGGGCGTGTATCTCGCGCGGCAACATGTCCGCCAGCGCCTCGTAGACCATCCGGTGTCGCTCGATGCGACTCCGGCCGGTGAATGCCTGTGACTCGATTCGCACGATAAAGTGCCCGGCGCCATCGCGAGCGCCAGCATGACCCGCATGGCGCGCGCTGTCATCCTGCACCGATACGCTTGCTGCGGTAAAGGCGGATTCGAGCATCGTGCGTATCCGTTCAGCCCGCGGGCTTGTCATGACGCTGGGCCCGTGCGGCGATCCAGAAACCCTGGGCGACGATGAAGACCAGGGTAAGTCCAAGCATTCCGAACAGCTTGAAATTGACCCAGGTCGCTTCGTCGAAGTTATGGAACACGGCCAGGTTTGCGGCACCCATGAGCGCAAAGAACCCGATCCACATCCAGTTGAGCTGTCGCCAGAGCACCGGGCTCAGCTCGAATTCCGCGTCCGTCGCATTCATCAATCGCTGAATCAATGGCCGATCGCCGAAGCGCCGCCACATACTCACGAGAAATGCTGCCGCAAACAGCCAGTTGACGACGGTCGGCTTCCACATGATGAATGCGGTATCGCGAATCCAGAGCGTCAATCCGCCAAACACTAGTACAAGGCCAGCCGACACGACGTGCATGGGGTTCACGCGCCGCGTACGAATCCAGTGGATCGACACCTGGATCACCGTCGCCACGATAATCACGACAGTTGCCACGTAAATGTCGGCGAACTTGTAGGCGACAAAAAACGCGATGACCGGCAGGAAATCAAACAGCAGCTGCATGCAGGGGTCCGTTTTGAGGGGCGCCAATGATAGCGGAAGAAGCTCGGCCTTGCGCCCGGTTCATAATGCGCCATGGCGCAGCGCCTCGAGTTGCATCCCACGACCCCGCAGCCACGGTCGCTCCGTGCCGCCGCGGAGTGCCTGCTTGACGGCGGCGTACTCGTTTATCCGACCGACTCCTGCTATGCGCTCGGTTGCGCCATCGGCGCCAAGGACGCGATGGAGCGGATCCAGCGCCTGCGGCAGACCCGGAAAGGTCATTTCTTCACGGTCGTGTGCCGTGACTTGTCGGAAATCGCGCGATTCGCGCTGGTGGAAAACTGGCAATACCGGCTATTGAAGGGCTTCACGCCGGGGCCCTATGCGTTTGTCCTGCGCGCAACGCGGCAGGTGCCGCGTCGCCTGCTCGACGCGCGCCGGAAGACGGTAGGCATCCGAATCCCCGACCACGCCGTCGTGCAGTCGCTGCTCAGGGAATACACGGAGCCGCTCTTGAGCACGACATTGCAGTTGCCAGGAGACGATGTACCGATGACGGACGGTCGCGAAATCGAGCAGCGCGTCGGCCATGCGGTCGACCTGATTCTCGATGCCGGAAACTGCGGGCTTGAGCCGAGCACCATCGTCGACCTCTCGGGCGCTGCGCCGCTGTTGCTGCGGGCAGGAAAAGGCGATCCGAGGCCCTTCCAATGACCGGCAGGGCCGGTCACCGCATCGTATAATTGCGGGCAAATCCGTGTGGATCGGCCCGCGGCGACTTCTGGATGGTTCATGGACCTGGCTTCGTTTCTCACGATCATTTCAATCGCCGCGATTCCCGTCGTGTTTGCTATCACGGTCCATGAGGTTGCCCATGGGTGGGTCGCGAAGCACTTCGGGGACCGAACCGCGGAAGCGCAGGGCAGGCTGAGCCTCAATCCGATCCGTCATATTGATCCGATCGGCACGGTGCTGGTGCCGGCGGTCATGTTGTGGATCGGCGGGTTCCTGTTTGGCTGGGCCAAACCCGTGCCCGTTGACCCGCGATACATGCGCAGTCCCCGCAACAACATGGTCTGGGTGTCTGCTGCCGGGCCCGGCGCAAACCTTGCAATGGCCATCATCTGGGCATTCCTGATGATGCTGAGCCAGAAATTGAGCCTGGGATTGCCGGGCCAGTGGCTCGAGCAGATGGCCGGCATCGGCATCATCGTCAACGTCACGCTTGCCGTGTTCAACATGCTGCCAATTCCGCCCCTGGACGGTGGCCAGGTATTGACCAATCTCTTGCCGCGCGGACCGATCAGCAATTTGCTCGAGCGCATCGCCCCCTACGGCCTGTTCATCGTTCTGGCGCTCATCTTTGCCCGGGTGCTCTGGCCCCTGGTCAGTGGCCCGATCGCTTTTCTGCAGTCGCTGCTGGTCAACATCTTCGATCTGCGGTGGGGGTAGCCGGAAAAATGCCCTCAAAACCTGGTCAGCATCGACGCGTCGTATCCGGCATGCGGCCAACCGGACAGTTGCACCTCGGGAACTACCACGGGGCACTCGCGAACTGGGTCGAGCTGCAGTATCGCTACGAGTGCTTTTTCTTTGTCGCCGACTGGCATGCGTTGACCACGGGCTACGAGGACACGGCTGACATCAAGGCCAATACGACCGAAGTCATCATTGACTGGCTCGCCGCCGGCCTCAATCCGAGCGCCTGCACGATTTTCATTCAGTCGCGCATCCCCGAGCATGCGGAACTGCACTTGATTCTTTCGATGGTGACGCCCGTGTCCTGGCTCGAACGGGTTCCGACTTACAAGGATCAAATCGAACAGCTCAAAGACAGGGACCTGAGCACCTATGGCTTCCTCGGTTATCCGCTGCTGCAAAGCGCGGACATCCTGGTCTACCGGCCGGAATTCGTGCCGGTCGGGGAGGACCAGGCTGCTCACGTGGAGATCACGCGCGAGATCGCGCGCCGGTTCAACCATATCTATGGGCGTGAGCCGGATTTCGAGGCGCGCGTCGAAAGCGCGATGAAGCGCCTCGGTGCGCGTAATGCGGCCCAGTATTCGGAGCTTCGGAGGCAATTCCAGGAGCAGGGGAATGCGGATGCGCTGGCGCGCGCACGCACGATGATCGAATCTAATTCGCGGCTCACCGTCGCGGACCGCGAGCGACTGCTCGGGCATCTCGAAGGAGGCGGCCGGGCTATCCTGCCGGAACCGGCGGTGCTGCTCACCAGGACGCCAAAGGTTCCCGGTCTCGACGGGCGGAAGATGTCGAAGTCCTATGGCAACACGATCGGGTTGCGCGAGGATCCGGAGAGCGTGCAAAAGAAACTCCGGGCGATGCAGACCGATCCGGCACGGGTACGGCGAAGCGACCCCGGCGACCCGGAAAAATGCCCCGTCTGGGACTTGCACAAGATCTACTCAAGCGAAGAGACCAAGGCCTGGGTGCAGGCTGGATGCAGGACAGCCGGCATCGGCTGCCTCGATTGCAAGAAGCCCGTGATCGAGTCCGTCCTGAAGGAACTCGAAGTCATCCGCCAGCGCGCCCGCGAGTACGAGGAGAACCCGGAGCTCGTGCGCGGCATCGTGGCCGAGGGCTGCGAGCGTGCGCGTGAGGCGGCGCGTGCGACAATGTCGGAGGTCCGTGAAGCCGTGCGCCTGGAGTACCGGTGAGCGAAACTGCACAGCAGGGCGAAATGCCATTCGCAATCGTCGAAGGCGAGCCGGTCACGGAGATTCCCCGCGACCTCTACATACCGCCGCAGGCGCTCGAGGTGTTCCTCGAGGCCTTTGAGGGTCCGCTTGACCTGCTGCTGTACCTGATACGAAGGCAGAACATCGATGTTCTCGATATTCCGATCGCGGACATCACGCGTCAGTACATGGAGTACATCCAGCTGATGCAGGAGCTCGACCTTGAGCTCGCGGGCGAGTACCTGTTGATGGCCGCGATGCTTGCGGAGATCAAGTCGCGCATGCTGCTGCCCCGGGTCGGGGATGCGGGCCAGGAAGAGGAAGATCCGCGCGCGGAACTCGTGCGTCGCCTGCAGGAGTACGAGCGCTACAAGCGCGCCGCCGAAGACATCGATCGATTGCCCCGCCTCGAGCGCGACGTGTACCCGGCAATCGCCGAACTGACCCACCGGCAAGTCGTGCGCATGCTCCCTGAGGTCGCGCTCCAGGAAATGCTGGTGGCGTTCAAGGACGTGGTGCAGCGCGCCACCATGTTTGCGCACCTGCACGTGCAGCGCGAGACGCTTTCAGTGCGTCAGCGAATGTCGGAAGTGCTCGCCTACCTCGAGGGGGTTGGACTCATCGAGTTCATCCGCCTGTTCCGGCCCGAAGAGGGACGGATGGGGGTCACGGTGACCTTTGCGGCCTTGCTCGAGCTGATGCGCGAGCAGTTGGTCGAGATTGTTCAGGCCGAGGCGTACCAGCCACTGCACGTGCGTCGCGTCGAGGGCAATCCGGACGCGATCGCCATCGATGAAATAGAGGTGACGACTGCATGACGAGGCAAGACGTGGAACCCGGACCGTTGAAGGACATCATCGAAGCGGCGCTGCTCGCCTATGGCCAGCCGCTCAGCGTCGAGCAGCTCCGCGAAATATTCGACGAGTTCGAACGCCCGGATGCTGTCGCCGTCCGTCGGGCGCTGTCCGAGCTTTCCCGCGATTGCGAAGGCCGCCCGATGCAGCTGATCGAGGTCGCAAGCGGCTGGCGGTTCCAGGTTCGGAGCCAGTTCGCGTCGCGTCTGTCCAAGCTCTGGCAGGAGCGACCAAGCCGCTATTCGCGTGCACTGCTCGAGACGCTCGCGCTCATCGCCTATCGACAGCCCATCACGCGCGGCGAAATCGAGGATGTTCGCGGCGTGACGGTCAACCCGAATATTGTGCGCACGCTCAGCGAGCGCGGCTGGATCCGCGTCGTCGGACATCGTGAAGTGCCGGGCCACCCGGAGCTTCTGGGGACAACGCGCGAATTCCTGGATTATTTCAGCCTCAAGAGCCTCGACGACATGCCGTCCCTCGCCGCACTGAAGGACATGGACGATGTCGGCATCCAGCTGGAATTCGACGGCCCAGTCACGGTGCAGGCTGCGCCGGCTGGCCTTGAGGCGGCGAACGACGCAGAAGCGGCGGGTTGAGCCGGCGCGGCAACGCCGCGCTAGCTGCGACGATGCGAGAACGAATCCAGAAGACCCTTGCCGCGCGCGGCGTCGGATCGCGGCGCCAAATCGAGGCGTGGATCAAGGCGGGCCGCATCACGGTCAATGGCAAGTTTGCGACACCCGGCCAGGCTGTGGGCGGGCGTGATGACATCCGCCTCGACGGGCGCCGCCTGCGCCTCGCCCACGATACGGACCGGGAACATGAGGGACTCGCGTACCACCGGCCACCCCAGGAAGACATTCGTGCAGGCGCAACGGGAACTATGCCGAGTTCGATCGAGCGCCTGCCGAAGTCCGCCGGGCGCCGCTGGATTCCGGTGAGTCCGCTCGCCGCCCGCGATGGCGGACTCGAATTGTTCATCACGGATGGAAAACTGGCCGCTGCGCTGACTCGGCGGGGTATCGGGATCGCGAGCGAGTTCAGCGTTCGCGTTCGCGGCACATTCGACGAGGCGCAGATTGGAGCAATGCTCGTGGCCGCGAGCGAGGCGGCATGCGCCAAGGGCCGCATCACCGAAGTCGTTCCCGCTGGCGGGGAGGGGACCAACCGGTGGCTGCAAGTGCATGTCACCGGCCTGCGGCCGCGTGATCTCCGCGAGCTTTTCGAGAACTGCGGGCTCGAGGCGAACCGGATCCTGCGCACGCGGTTTGGGCCGATCGCCATGGATCGCGCGCTCGCGCGTGGCCGAAACCGCCCGCTGACCGAAGTGGAACTGAAGGCCCTGAAGGACGCCTCGGAACCGCGGCCTACGACCGATCGATCGCCTGACCGCTGATTCCCTGTCCCGAAGGTCCCAGCAGGAACAGGTAAGGGCCGGTGACTTCGGCAGGTTCGGGGTGCTGACCCGGATCCTCGGCCGGATACGCCTGTCGCCGCATCGCGGTTCGCACGCGGCCCGGATTCAGGCTGTTGACGCGAATTCGCGTCGACCCGGCCATCTCGTCGGCCAGCACCTGCATGAGGCCTTCGGTGCCGAACTTTGATGCCGCATACGCGCCCCAGAAGGCGCGGCCGCTTCGGGCAATGTTGCTCGATGTGAATACGATCGATGCGTCTTCGGATTGACGCAGCAAGGGGAGCAGCGTGCGCGTCAGGATGAATGGCGCCGTCAGGTTGACGTGCAGCACCTTGCACCAGGTCGGCACATCGTACTGCTCGATCGGACTGAGATCGCCCAGGATGCCCGCCACGTGCGCCAGGCCATCAAGGCGCCCGAATTCGCCTGCGAGTGCGTCATGCAGGGCGTCGTACTCCGGCGCCGCGGCGGACTCGAGGTTAAATGGCAGCAGGGCCGGCGTCGGGCCGCCAGCCTCGACGATTCGATCATAGGTTTGCGCCAGTTTGCGCTGCGTTCGCCCGAGCAACGCAACGGTTGCGCCCTGGCGCGCGAGCGCGAGGGCCAGCGCCTGCCCAATGCCATCGCCGGCGCCCGTGACGAGGATGATGCGTCCGGTATGCGAGCCGGCGGCGGGAGCATAGGAAAGTGCGGCCGCCTGACTCAATGCTCTTCGGGCGGGGCGAGCTGGGGCGTTGACTCGTCCACGAGGCGCACACTCACTTCAATTTCCGTGAGGTCGTCAATCGGCTTTTCGCCCCGGACGCCGAGTTCCACGAACTTGCGCGCGCCCGGGAGAACATTGCGCTCGAGCGAGCCGACCGCGGCGTTATAGGCGCGGAGGCTCCCTTCGAGCGCAGAGCCCAGTTTTCCGAGGTGATTGCGGAACGTGTTGAGGCGCGAGTAGAGGTCCTCGGCCAGCCTCCGGATTCGCTCCGCATTCTCGGCGAGCCGGACGTTCTGCCAGCCGTTGTAAACAGTCTTCAGGAGCGCGAGCAGCGTCGACGGCGTCGTCAGGATGATGTTGCTGCTCATGGCGCGATCGAGCAGTTCAGGTTGCTGGTCGAGAGCCGACGAGAGGAACTGATCACCCGGCAGGAACAGCACGACGAACTGCGGGGCCTGCGCGAACTGGGCCGAATAGTTCTTCGACGAGAGCAGCCGGACGCGGTCGGCCACGTGCTGAGCATGCCGGCGGAGTGCCACCGTGCGGACTTCGTCAGTGGGTGCTTCAGCCGCCGTCAGGTAGGCGTCGAGCGGGGTCTTGACGTCGATGACGATGTCGCGGCCTTCGGGAAGGTGCACGACCATGTCGGGGCGCAGCGCGCCGTCTTCTCCCACGACATGGACCTGTTCCTCGAAGTCGCAATGCGCCGTCATGCCGGCCAGCTCGACCAGCCTGCGAAGCGCGATTTCGCCCCACTGTCCGCGCACCTGCGGCTTGCTGAGCGCCTGCACGAGGTTGCGGGTCTCGCGTTGCAGGGCAGTGTGCGTTTCGCGCATGTCCGTCAGGTTCTGGCGCAGGCTGCCGAAGTCGCGTTGCCGCTCGGCCTCGATCTCGCGCAGGGCGTCGGATGTGCGCGCAAGGGATTCCTGGATCGGCTTCACGAGCGACTCGATCGCCTGCTCGCGCTCCTTCAGCGAACTCTGCGCGTTCTGCTGGTGGCCGCCGAGGTTCTCCTTGGCGAGGCGCAGGAAATTTTCAATGTTTTCCCGAAGCTGCCGGCCAGCGAGATCGTCAAAGCGGCGGTCCAGTTGCTCCATCGCGCGATCGAGCGTGGCCGTGCGCTCCGCTGCCAGAGCGGCGGCGCGGCGTCGGCCCATCCACCACCCGGCTCCCAGGGCCAGCGCCACGGCGAGCAGGATGACGATCAGCGCAGTCAGATCGAGTGTCATTCGCGGAGTCCCAGCCAATCGAGCAGCTCTTCCGGTCGTCCGAGTACGGCTTCGGGTTGCCAGGCCGCAGGATCTTCTCCCTCGTTCAGGTAACCAAAACCGGCCACGAGCGGAATCATGCCCGCGTTGCGGGCCGCCTGCACGTCGCGCTCCGCGTCGCCCAGGTACACGCAGGCTCGCGGTTCGAGTTGCAGCATCGCGGCGGCATGCAGCAGCGGCATCGGGTGCGGCTTGCGCTCCGCGAGCGTGTCGCCGCTCACTACACAGCCGCAGCGCGCGGCCAGGCCGAGCTGCTCGAGAAGCGGGTCTGTGAGCCAGCCCGGCTTGTTGGTGACGATTCCCCAGCGCAGGCCCGCCCGTTCGATCGCGTCCAGGACGTCTCCGAAACCATCGAACAGGCGCGTATGGACCGCGAGCGCGGCCCGGTAGAATTCCAGGAAGCGGGTACGCAGCGCCTCGTAACGCAGGGCGTCGCATTCGCCGAACCCGAGCCGTATGAGCCGCGGCGCCCCATGCGAAACCAGCGGGCGGATCCGCTCGAACGGCAAATCCGTGAGCCCTTCCGCGGCTCGCAGCCGGTTGAGCGCCTGCGCCATGTCGCGCGCCGTGTCGAGCAAGGTCCCATCCAGATCGAGAAGCACACCGCGAAGCTCGCGACGGCCGTTCATGCAACGACCGCCGTCATGGGCCGCTTGAAGTGAACCAGGTAGTTGACCGAAACATCGGTACTGATGCGCGCATTGCGCGTGGCGGGGTTGTATTCGAGGCCCGCGAGGTCGGCGAGCTCGAGTCCGGCGTCGCGTGCCCAGCGCGAGATTTCAGAGGGCCGGATCAGGCGGGCGTACTGATGGGTGCCCATCGGCAGGAGCCGCAGCAGATACTCGGCACCGACGATGGCGAGCGCGAAAGACCGGGCGTTGCGATTGATCGTCGAGCAGATCACGTCTCCACCGGGTCGCACGAGGCTCGCCAATGACCCGACGATGGCGACCGGATCGGGCACGTGCTCGAGCATTTCGAGGCAGGTGACCAAGTCGAATCGGCCGGCATCGGTGCGGGCGAACGCCTCGGCGGCTACCTGGCAGTACTGCACGTCGATACCCGCCTCGAGCGCATGCAGGCGCGCGACCTCCAGGGACTCCGGCGCCAGGTCGATTCCGGTGACCCGGGCGCCGCGGCGCGCCATTCCTTCCGCGAGAAGCCCCCCACCGCAGCCGACGTCCAGCACCTGGCGGCCCGCGAGTCCGGCACGCGCATCGATGTAGTCGAGCCGCGCCGGATTGAGGTCGTGCAGGGGCCGAAACTCGCCGTTCGGGTCCCACCAGTGTGGTGCGGCGGCATCGAATTTCGAGATCTCTGCGGGGTCGACATTCGGCCCATTTTGCATCCGGAAAGTATACGCGCTGTGCTAAAATTCGGCGCTTCCATGGGCCTCTGAAAACGACGAAATCCGCATGAGCGAGATCGCGCGCGAAATCCTGCACGTCAACCTCGAAGACGAGATGCGCAAGTCCTATCTCGATTACGCGATGAGCGTGATCGTGGGCCGCGCGCTGCCCGATGTCCGCGACGGCCTGAAGCCGGTGCACCGCCGCGTCCTGTACGCGATGCGCGAGCTCGGCAACGACTGGAACAAGGCGTACAAGAAGTCGGCGCGCATCGTCGGCGACGTCATCGGCAAGTACCACCCGCACGGCGACTCGGCCGTGTACGACACGATCGTGCGCATGGCGCAGCCATTCTCGCTGCGCTACCTGCTGGTGGACGGGCAGGGCAATTTCGGCTCCGTGGACGGCGATGCGGCGGCGGCCATGCGCTACACGGAAGTGCGCATGACGCGCATCGCGCACGAGCTGCTTGCCGACATCGACAAGGAAACGGTCGATTTCACGCCGAACTACGACAGCAGCGAACATGAGCCGGCGGTATTGCCGGCGCGCATTCCGAATCTCCTGGTCAACGGCTCGGCCGGCATCGCGGTCGGCATGGCGACCAATATCCCGCCGCACAATCTCGGGGAGATCATCGACGCCTGTGTCGCGCTGATCGACGACCCCAATCTGGGTCTCGCGGACCTGATGCGGCTCGTGCCGGGACCGGACTTTCCGACGGCCGGCATCATCAATGGCGCAGTGGAAATCGTGCTGGCCTACAAGACCGGCCGCGGCCGGCTGTCCGTGCGCGCGCTGACCTCGGTCGAGACCATCGACGAGCGCGGCCGCGAAGCGATCGTCGTGACCGAACTTCCGTACCAGGTCAACAAGGCCCGCCTGCTCGAGCGCATCGCGGACCTCGTCCGCAACAAGGAGATCGAGGGCATCTCGGAGCTGCGCGACGAATCGGACAAGGACGGTCTCCGCGTCGTGATCGAATTGAAGCGCGGCGAAAACAGCGAGCGGGTGCTGAATCAGCTCTTCAAGCTCACGCCGATGGAGTCCGTGTTCGGCGTCAACATGGTTGCGCTCCTCGACGGCCAGCCGAAGCTGCTGTCGCTCAAGGAAATGCTGGATGCGTTCCTGCGTCACCGCCGCGAAGTGGTCACGCGGCGCACGATTCACGATCTCGGCAAGGCGCGCGATCGCGCGCACATCCTCGAAGGCCTCGCCGTCGCGCTCGCGAACATCGACGAGGTGATCGCCCTAATCAAGGCGTCACCGTCCCCGCCGGAGGCGCGCGACATCGCTTCAGTCGCGAACCTGGGGGCCTGGCGCAGTGCCGCAGATGCTTGCGCGCGCGGGCAATGTGCCGACCCGTCCCGTCGGCATCGCGGAGGACCTCGGCCTGCATGGCGATCGTTATCGCCTGTCGGAAGTCCAGGCACAGGCGATCCTCGACCTGCGGCTGCACCGGCTGACGGGTCTCGAGCAGGACAAGATCGTCACCGAGTTCAATGAGCTGCTCGACCTCATTCGCGACCTCGGCGAGATTCTCGCGCGCCCGGACCGCCTGCTGTCCGTGATCCGCGAGGAACTCGCGGCGATGAAGGAAGCTTACGGCGACGCCCGGCGCACGCAGATCGTTGCGGACCAGTCCGACGTCACGATCGAGGACCTGATCGAGCGCCAGGACCTGGTCGTGACGTTGTCGCACGCGGGCTATGCAAAGACGCAGCCTGTCACGGACTACGAGGCCCAGCGCCGCGGCGGCAAGGGCAAGATGGCGACGACGGTCAAGGACGAGGACTTCGTCGACAAGCTGTTCATCGCGCATAGCCACGACACGCTGCTGTGCTTCTCGGATGGCGGCCAGTGTTACTGGCTCAAGGTTTACCAGTTGCCGCTCGCAAGCCGCGGTTCGCGCGGCAAGCCGATCGTCAATCTCCTCCAGCTCGGCGAGGGCGAACGCATCACGGCGGTGCTCGCGATCCGCGAATTCGACGAATCCCACTTCGTCTTCATGGCGACCGCCCTCGGCACGGTCAAGAAGACGCCGCTGTCGGCGTTCTCGCGTCCGCGCGCGAATGGGATCATCGCCGTTTCGCTCGACCAGTCGGACTGCCTGGTCGGCGTCGCACTGACTGACGGGCAGCGCGAAATCCTGCTGACGACGACCGACGGCAAGGCGATCCGCTTTGGCGAGGACCAGGTCCGGCCGATGGGACGCGAAGCCGCCGGCGTTCGCGGCATCAGGCTCGGGGAAGGACAACGCGTGACTTCGTTGATCGTGCTCGGCGACGGCCCGATTCTCACGGTGTCCGAACGCGGATACGGCAAGCGGACCGAGATGGACGACTATCCCCGGCATGGACGCGCGGGACAGGGCGTCATTGCGCTCCAGACGAGCGACCGGAACGGTTCGCTCGTTGGCGCGCGCCAGGTTGCGAAGCGACGACGAAGTGATGCTGATCAACTCGAGTGGGACGCTGGTGCGCGTTCCGGTGAGCGAAATTCCGGTGCTCGGGCGCAATACGCAGGGCGTTCGCATCATGCGGCTCGAAGAAGGCGAAAAACTCGTAGGCCTCGAGCGGATTGCCGGGGACGATTCGCAAGGCACCTGAAAGCGTGCGCGTCTACAATTTCTCCGCGGGGCCCGCGGCGCTGCCGCTTCCCGTACTCGAACAGGCGCGCGACGAGCTGCCCGACTGGCAGGGCGGCATGTCGGTCATGGAAGTGAGCCACCGCAGCCGCGCGTTCATGGCAGTTGCCGAGCGCGCCGAAGCCGACTTCCGAGAGCTGCTCGAAATTCCGGCCGACTATCGCGTGCTGTTCATGCAGGGTGGGGCGACCGCACAGTTCTCCGCCGTGCCGCTCAACCTGTCGGGGCCGGATGCGAGTGCCGACTATGTGAATACCGGACACTGGTCGGAACGCACGATCAAGGAAGCGCGGCGCTTCGTGAAGGTCGGAATCGCGGCAGACGAAGCGGTCGTCCCGGTATACAACCGTGCCAGGGCAGTCCGCACTCCGGTTGACGCCCGACGCGGCTTACGTCCATTACACGCCGAACGAAACGATCGGCGGCGTCGAGTTTCCGTACATTCCGGCCACCGGTGCCGTGCCGCTCGTCGCCGACATGTCGTCGACAATCCTGTCGCGGCCACTCGATGTCTCGCGGTTCGGCGTGATCTACGCCGGCGCCCAGAAGAACATCGGGCCTTCCGGGATCACGGTCGTCATCGTGCGGGACGACCTCGCTGGGCATGCGCGCGCCGGAACACCGATGGTCATGGATTACCGCGCGGTCGCGGACGCGGGTTCCATGCTGAACACGCCGCCGACTTTCGGCTGGTACTTCGCGGGGCTCGTCTTTCAGTGGCTCAAGCGCGAAGGTGGCCTCGCGGCGATGGCGACGCGCAATCGCGCGAAGTCCGAGGCGCTCTACGCCGCGATCGATGCCTCCTCCTTCTTTTCCAATCCGGTGGCGCGCGACTGCCGATCCTGGATGAACGTGCCTTTCAGGCTCGCGAAGCCGGAGCTCGATAGGGCTTTCCTGGCAGAAGCCGAGGCCGCGGGCCTCGCGAATCTGGCGGGCCATCGCGCGGTTGGCGGAATGCGGGCCAGCCTTTACAACGCCATGCCCATGGAGGGCGTCGCGGCACTCGTCGAGTTCATGCGCGAATTCGAGCGGCGGCACGGCTGATGCGTTTCAAGATCCAGACGCTGAACGACATCTCGATCAAGGGTCTCGAGCGGCTGCCGCGCGATCGCTATGAAGTGTCTTCCGAGATGGGACACCCGGACGCGATCCTGGTGCGCTCGGCGGACATGCATCTGCTTCGGATTCCAGCGAGCGTGCTCGCGGTCGGTCGTGCCGGCGCCGGCACCAACAACATTCCGGTGACACTCCTGTCGCAACGCGGCGTGCCAGTCTTCACGGCGCCCGGTGCGAACGCCAATGCGGTCAAGGAACTGGTGCTCGCAGGGATCTTCCTCGCGGCACGCCACATCTGCGACGCCTGGGACTTCGTTCGGGGGCTCGATCTGAGCGGTGATGAGCTCGAAGCCGCGGTAGAGCAGGGCAAGAAACGCTACATCGGCCACGAGTTGCCTGGCCGCACGCTGGGCGTCGTCGGCCTCGGCGCGATTGGCGTCGAGGTGGCGAATGCCGCGCACCTGCTCGGCATGCGCGTTCTGGGATACGACCCGCAAATCACGGTGCAACGCGCCTGGCAGTTGTCATCAGGCGTCGAACAGGCGCTCAGCCTGGATGATCTGTTCGCGCGCTCGGACGCGGTCAGCGTCCATGTTCCGCTGACCGACGAAACGCGCGGGCTCGTGAATGCAAAGCGCCTTCGCCACATGCAGGATGGCAGCGACGGTACTCAATTTTGCGCGTGCCGGTATCATCGACGAGGCTTCAGTGGTCGCCGCGCTGCGCTCCGGGAAGCTCGGCGCCTATGTGTGTGATTTTCCCTCCTCGGCGATCCGGGGAGTGCCGGGCGTCATCGCCTTGCCGCACCTCGGCGCCTCGACGAGCGAGGCAGAGGAGAACTGCGCGATGATGGTGGCCGATACGCTGCGGGATTACCTCGAGCACGGCAATATCCGGCATTCGGTCAATTTTCCCGAGGCGGCATTGCCGCGCGTGCCGAATACCGCGCGCATTGCGATCGCCAACAGCAATGTGCCGAACATGGTCGGACAGATTTCGACACGCCTCGCCGAAGCCGGGCTCAATATCGCCGACCTGCTGAACAAGTCGAAAGGCGAGATTGCCTACACGCTGATCGACATCGACGGGAAAGCGCCGGCCGGTCTCGTCGAGCGCATTGGCACGATCCAGGGCGTCTTGAGCGCGCGGGTCGTTTAGGAGGACGGCGTGAACCGGTTCGAGTCGTTCGCAGCGCCCGGCGTCCGTGAACTGATGCCCTATGTGCCCGGCAAGCCCATCGAGTCGCTCGAACGCGAGCTGGGCGTGAAGGAACAGCATCAAGCTCGCTTCGAACGAGAATCCGCTGGGTCCCGGACCGCATGCGCGTGCCGCGCTTGCCGCGGCGATTGCCGGCGTCGGCATTTATCCGGATGGCAGCGGCCACGTCCTGCGTTCCCGGCTCGCGCGCAAGCACGGTGTCGACATTCAACCAGGTCACGCTCGGCAACGGCTCGAATGACATCCTGGTGCTACTCGCGGAGGCGTTCCTGACGCCGGAAGTCGAAGCCGTGTATTCGCAATATGCCTTTGCCGTGTACCCGAACGCGGTACAGGCTTCCGGGGCCACTGCGCGGGTTGCGCCGGCCCATGCGGCTGACCATGCGATGCCGTTAGGCCATGACCCAGTGGCGCTCGGGGCCGCGGTCGGCCCGAAAACCCGGATCGTCTTTCTCGCGAACCCCAACAATCCGACCGGAACCTGGCTCGCCGACAACGAGCTCGATGGCCTGCTCCGTGCGATTCCGACTGACGTGATCGTGGTCCTCGATGAGGCCTATCACGAATATTCCATCGGCTTCGGCGTTCCCGACGGCTCTGAATGGCTCGCCAGGTATCCAAACCTCGTGATCACGCGCACTTTCTCGAAAGCCTATGGACTCGCGGGTTTGAGAGTTGGCTATGCGCTGTCGCATCCGGACGTCGCGGATCTATTGAACCGGATACGCCAGCCTTTCAACGTGTCGGTTCCGGCATTGGCCGCGGCCGCGGCCGCACTGGACGACCGCGAGCATCTCGACGCGACCATCGCGTTGAATCGCGAAGGGATTGAACAGTTGCGCGAAGGCCTTGCCGCGCTCGGAGTGCGCGCTCCGGCCTCCGCGGGCAATTTCGTCCTGGCCGGGCTCGGCCGGCCGGCGGTGTCTGTCAATGTGGCGTTGCTCCACCAGGGAGTCATCGTTCGGCCCCTTGCGAACTATGCGTTGCGCGAACACTTGCGCATCACCACCGGCACGACCGAACAGAATGCGCGCCTGCTGGCGGCGATGCCTGCGGCGCTCGCCGGCGCGGCGTGAGGGAAGTCGCCGCAACCTACGTCGTGACGCCCGGCGGGCCGGTCGCAGGGGAGATGCGGGTTCCCGGCGACAAGTCGATCTCGCATCGCGCGGCGATGCTGGGCTCGATCGCAACGGGCACAACCGAGATCCACGGTTTTCTCGAAGGCGCGGACTGCCACGCGACGCTGGCGGCGTTCGCGGCCATGGGCGTGCGCATTGAGCGGCCGGGGCCGGGTCGCGTGCGGATCCACGGCGTCGGCTTGCAGGAATTGCAGGCGCCAATGACCGCGCTTGATCTCGGCAACTCCGGCACCGGCATGCGACTGCTCGCCGGGCTTCTGTGCGGCCAGCGATTCGATTCGATCCTGATCGGCGACGCGTCATTGATGCGGCGTCCGATGGAGCGCGTGGCCGTGCCGCTTCGACGCATGGGAGCGGACCTGCGCACCGATGACGGAAAGCCGCCGGTTGCAGTCTCGGGCGGACGGACGCTTCGCGGATGCGAGCACCGGCTCGAGCTTCCGAGCGCCCAGGTCAAGTCCGCCATCCTTCTGGCCGGCCTGCAGGCCCAGGGCAGGACGACGGTGCGGGAGCCGGGCCCTTCCCGCGATCACACGGAGAACTTGCTCAGGGCTTTTGGAGTTTCCGTCATCCGTGAGCCGCAGCTCGTCTCGATCGAAGGACCCGCCCGGCTCGCCGCCACGCAGATCGACATCCCGGGCGATTTTTCATCCGCGGCATTCTTCATCGTGGCGAGCCTGATCGCTGGCAAGTCGCCGCTCCTGATACGCGGGGTCGGCGTCAACCCGACGCGCGCGGCCCTGCTCGATATCCTGCGTTCCATGGGTGGGGATATCCGGCTGCATCGCGTCGCAGACCAGGGCGGTGAGCCGGTCGCGGACATTGAAGTCAGGCCGGGAGTGCTGCACGGCGTGGTCGTGCCGCCGGCGCTCGTCCCCGTAGCGATGGATGAATTGCCTTGCCTGTTCGCGGCGGCTGCCGTTGCGGAAGGGGACACCGTCGTGACCGGTGCCGGAGAATTGCGGGTTAAGGAGACCGATCGCCTGGCCGCCATGGGCGACGGGCTGACCGCACTGGGTGTCGCCGTCGAATCGCATACGGACGGCTTGTGCATCCGCGGTGGGGCCGTGACCGGCGGAACCGTCGACAGTCGGGGCGACCACCGCGTTGCGATGTCGTTTGCGGTTTTGGCGGCTCGCGCGCTGAACCCGGTCACCATCCGCAACGTGCAGAATGTAGCGACCTCGTTCCCGGAGTTCGCAGCCGCCGCCCGGACCGCGGGACTGCAAGTGGAGGAGATGGCTTGATTCCGGTTCCAGTCATCGCCATCGACGGGCCGAGCGGATCCGGCAAGGGCACGATCGCGCGCCAGGTCGCGCGGCATTTTGGCTGGCACCTGCTGGATAGCGGCGCCCTTTACCGGCTCGTGGCGCTGGCGGGCATGCGGGCAGGCCTGTTGCCTGATGATGTCGCCGGTCATGCCCGGGTTGCGGCTGCCCTCGACGTTTACTTCGGAATGGACGCCCGGGGCGACGAGCAAGTGCACCTGGCCGGCGGCGATGTAACCCGCGAATTGCGCGCCGAAGCGACCGGCGAAGCGGCCTCCCGCGTCGCCGCCTGGCAGGACGTGCGATCGGCCCTGCTGAGCCGTCAGCGGGCCTTTGCGGAGCCGCCCGGCCTCGTAGCCGACGGACGGGACATGGGATCAATCGTTTTTCGCGATGCCGGGCTCAAAATCTTCCTGACCGCGAGCCCCGGGGAAAGGGCCCTGAGGCGCTATAAGCAGTTGAAAGGAAAGGGGTTGAGTGGTAGCCTTGCCGGCCTTTCCGCGGAGATAGCCGAGCGGGACAGGCGGGATACCACGCGAGCCGTGGCCCCGCTGATCGCTGTCCCGGAGGCCGTCATCGTGGATTCGACTGCGATGTCCATCGAGGAGGTCGTCGGGCGGGTCTTGGCACTCGCGCGCGAGCGATTTCCTGAGGCTGCCCGGGGGGCCGGCGAAGGACGGCGGGGCAGGATGCCGCGCCGCGTTGACCAAGGACCCGGAGTGGCGGGATGCCGTCCGGAAAGTAACCACAATGGGCCCCGCGGCCCGGAAGACCCAATGACCGAATCTTTTCAGCAGATGTTCGAGCAGAGTCTTGCGAACCAGCAGATCAAGTCTGGCCAGATCCTTACCGGCACCATCGTCGACATCAATGCCGATGTCGTGATCGTCAGCGTCGGGCTGAAGTCCGAGGCAGTGATTCCCGCGGATCAATTCCGCAACGAAAACGGCGAAGTCGACGTCACCATCGGTCAGGAGATCGAAGTGGCGCTCGAAGCGGTCGAAGACGGCTCGGGTGAAACCCGGCTGTCACGCGAAAAGGCCAAGCGCGCCCGCACCTGGACCCGCCTCGAAGAAGCCTTCACCAAGGGCGAGATCGTCCGGGGCATCATCAACGGCCGCGTCAAGGGCGGCTTCACGGTGGAACTCGACAACGTCCGTGCGTTTCTGCCGGGCTCGCTCGTGGATGTGCGCCCGGTGCGCGACCCGAGCTACCTCGAAGGCAAGGAACTCGAATTCAAGGTCATCAAGCTGGACCAGCGCCGCAACAACGTGGTGGTCTCGCGCCGCGCCGTCGTCGAGCAGGAGTACAGCGCCGAGCGCTCGCAGCTCCTCGACAACCTGAAGGAAGGCGACGTCGTGAAGGGCGCGGTCAAGAACCTGACCGACTACGGCGCGTTCGTGGATCTCGGCGGCATCGACGGCCTGCTGCACATCACCGACATGGCCTGGAAGCGCGTCAAGCATCCGTCGGAGATCGTCAAGGTCGGCGACGAAATCGACGTGCGAATCCTCAAGTTCGACCGCGAACGCCAGCGGGTATCGCTCGGTATCAAGCAGCTGGGCGCCGACCCGTGGCAGAACATCGCGCGGCGCTATCCGCCGAACACGCGTCTCTTCGGCAAGGTCACGAACATCGCCGATTACGGCTGTTTCGTGGAGATCGAGGAGGGCGTCGAAGGGCTCGTGCACGTGTCGGAAATGGACTGGACCAACAAGAACGTGAATCCCGCCAAGGTCGTGCACGTCGGCGAGGAAGTCGAGGTAATGGTCCTCGACATCGACGAGGAGCGCCGGCGCATATCGCTCGGCCTCAAGCAGTGCAAGGCCAACCCGTGGCGCGAATTCGCCGAGAGCTTCAACCGCGGCGACAAGGTCAGCGGCCAGATCAAGTCGATCACGGACTTCGGCATCTTCATCGGCCTGGCGGGCGGCATTGATGGCCTGGTGCACCTGTCGGACATCTCCTGGGAACGCCCCGGCGAGGAAGCCGTGCGCGACTACCAGAAGGCACAGACGGTCGAAGCCATGGTGCTGTCGATTGATCCTGAGCGCGAGCGCATTTCGCTCGGCATCAAGCAGATGGCCAAGGATCCGATTTCGGCCTATCTCGCCGACCACCCGAAAGGCAGCATCGTCAAGGGCACCGTCAAGGAAGTCGATGCAAAGGGCGCGATCGTGGACCTTGGGGATGGCATCGAGGGCACCCTGCGGGCGTCCGAGCTCGCGCGCGAGCGCGTTGAGGACGCACGCACGGTGCTCAAGGCGGGCGACGAGGTCGAGGCGCGATTCGTCGGCGTCGACCGCAAGAGCCGCGCGATCGTGCTGTCCGTGAAGGCGATCGAGGCCGAGGAAGAGGCCGAAGCGGTGCAGCAGTATCGCGGCACCGATACGGCGACTGGTACCACGCTCGGTGACCTGCTCAAGGAGCAGATCAACGGTCAATGAGCCAGTCCTGGGCGCCGGGGATGCGGGCGACTCGGGGACGATCATGACAAAATCAGAATTGATCGAGATCATCTCTGCCAAGCAGAAGCACCTGCCGGCCAAGGACATCGAGCTGGCGGTAAAGCAGATGCTCGAAATCATGAGCGACGCGCTCGCGGGCGGCGAGCGCATCGAGATCCGCGGCTTCGGCAGCTTCTCGCTGCATTTCCGTCCGCCGCGCCAGGGCCGCAATCCGAAGACCGGCGAAGCCGTCGCGCTGGCGGGCAAGTACGTCCCGCACTTCAAGCCGGGCAAGGATCTGCGCGAGCGGGTTAATTCAGGACAGTCGCACCCGATCCGGAATTAGTGAATCCCGAGTCAATCTGGATCCTCCTGGGAGTCCTGTTTCTCGGCGGGGCCATCGGCTTCTACGCCTCGCGCAAGCCGCGCCCGAGCGCAATCGGCGACGAACGCCTGCGCGGCAACTACCTCGCCGGCGTCAATTTCCTGGTCAACGAGCAGCCGGATCGCGCGCTCGAGGCGTTCCTCCGCGCTGCGGAGCTCGATGACGAAACGATCGAGACTCACTTTGCGCTCGGCAGCCTCTACCGGCGTCGCGGTGAGGTCGACCGCGCGATCAAGATCCACCAGAACATCGCGACGCGCGAGACGCTCGAGCCGACGCAGCGCGAGCAAGCCGGTTTCGCGCTGGCCCAGGACTACCTGAAGGCCGGGATGCTCGACCGGGCCGAGAAAATCCTGCAACCGCTCGCAGCGTCCGGAACGCATCGCATGGCCGCAATGCGCAAGCTCATGCGCATCTACGAGCAGGAACAGGAGTGGATGCGGGCAATCGAGGTATTCCGCGAACTCCAGAAAGCCGGGCGCGCGCCACAGGAAAGCGCCATCGCGCATTACTATTGCGAGCTGGCGGAGGCCGCGCGCGCGCGCGGCGCGTTGGACGAGGCGCGCGAGCACCTGCGCGTCGCACGCGCCGAAGTGCGCCGGTTCCCGCGTGGGGCGCTGGTTCGCGCGGATATCGCAATCGAGCAGCTCGACTTCGCGCTGGCCGAACGCCTGCTCGGCGCCGTGCTTGCGCATGATGCTGCGCTTGCGATCGAGGTGGTGCCGCGGCTCGTGCGTCTCGCAAGGGCAATGGGAAGTTCGGGCGAAGCCGCGGTGGCACGGGTCGTCTCGGGGCGCGCCGGCGCGGTGAACGAAGTCGCCATCGCATCGATCATGGCGGATGCGCTCGATTTCGCGCCGCTCGAAGAGCGGGTGCGCGCCTGCCTCGCACAGGACGACGCAGTCGCCGGTCTCGTGCTTGCGATTGGGCGAGATCCGGCAGCGCTCGATACGCGCGCAGTCCAGGGCATTGCGGCGGTCCTGCGGAGACTCGCCGCGACCACTCCGCGCTATCGCTGCGCGAACTGCGGCTTTTCGAGCATCGATCACTTCTGGCAGTGCCCCGCATGCAAGAACTGGGACAGCCAGCGTCCGCTGCTTCGCTTTGACCTCGTTGCCGGCCTCGAAAAGGGCGGCAAGCCTTCCTGAATCTCCCTGAACGCGCGCAATTGGCGGAATGCGACCGGCGCGCAACCCGCCTACTGTGATTGCGGGGCGCGGCGATGGTCGCCGCGCGCGGGAAAAGGGAGTGAAGTCATGCTTACCAAGGGACTGGGTGCGGCCGTCTTGGCCGCGATGCTGCTCGCGCCGAATGCCATCGCCGGGCCCGTCAACGTGAACTCGGCCGATGCGAAGACGCTTGCAAAGGAACTGCAGGGTGTCGGGATGGCCAAGGCCGAAGCCATCGTCAGCTATCGGCAAAAGAACGGTCCGTACAAGACCGCGGATGATCTTGCCAAGGTCAAGGGTCTCGGAAAGAAGCTCATCGAGCAGAACCGGGCCAACCTGAAGTTCGAAGCCGAGAAGGCCGAAGGCTGAATTTCACGGGCCCGCGGCGCGGGCCGGCTCGCGGCGTCTCCGGTATCATGGGAGCGTGAGCCGACCCGCACCGATTCGCTTTGCAGTCTTTCCCGTGGCAGGCCGTGGCACGCGATTTCTGCCTGCCACCAAGGCGAGTCCGAAGGAGATGCTGCCGATCGTCGACAAGCCGCTGATCCAGTATGCGGCGGAAGAGGCGCTCGCCGCCGGGGCGCGCCTGCTCGTGTTCATCACCGGAAGTTCGAAGCGGGCGATCGAGGACCATTTCGATTCCGATCCGGAACTCGAAGCAGCGCTTGCCGCGCAGGGCAAGAAAGACCTTGTGGACCTGTTGCGTGGCATCCTTCCGGAGGACGCGACCTGCATCTACATCCGGCAACCGGCGCCGCTCGGCCTCGGGCACGCGGTGCTGTGCGCGCACGCGGTCGTCGGCAGTGAGCCGTTCTATGTTCATCTCGCCGACGACCTCATCGACGCCGATGCGCCGGTCCTCGCGCAAATGCGCGACCGCTACCTGAAGTCGGGCGGCAGTGTCATCGGCGTGCAGCAAGTCGCACGCAGCCAGACAGGGAGCTATGGCATCGTGGCGACCGACGAGCCGGGTGGTGAGTACTCGCGTATCCGCCAGATCGTGGAGAAGCCGAAGCCCGCCGACGCGCCTTCCGAACTCGCGGTCGTCGGCCGCTATTTGCTGAGCGGCTCCATCTTCGATCGCCTGAAGTCAATCGGACGCGGCGCCGGCGGCGAAATCCAGCTCACCGACGGCATCGCTGCCATGCTGCAGGACGAACCGGTGTATGCATACCGATTCAAGGGCAAGCGATACGACTGTGGCAGCAAGCTCGGCTATCTCGAAGCGACCGTCGAGTACGGGCTCAAGCACCCGGAACTGGGCGACCGGTTCTCGAAATACCTGAGCGGGATTCAGTTCAGGAAGTGAGTCTCGGATCTCAGCATCGCAAGCGGCGGCTCGCGCAACGGTGCGGAGATCGCGCCGTCCCACCGCCGCGCATAGACCTGCAGGCGGACCTCGTCGGCGACTTCACCGTGAATGCCTTCGAGGCGGACGCCTGCGACGGCACGGTCCGAAACCCGCCATTCCACTGAAGCGGCAAGCCGCGCCGCAAGACCCTCGCGTGAGTCGCCGGGGTAGCGCGGATTGCCGCTCGCGGCCTGAAGCGCGGCGTCCTCCGGAAAGAAGTCGCTTTCATCCTCGCGCACGACCTGCCAGCTGATCCCGCCTTCGAAGCGGAAGCTCCTGGCGTCGCTTCGACCCAGGATCTCCACTGCGGGACCGACCGAAAGGAACTTGTCCGGGCTGAAGTACCCGCCGTGACCCAGCGTGAAGTGCGAACGATTGGCCGAGAATCCCTCGACTTCCACGGTGCCGCCAAGATGGGCGATCCAACCGTCGCCCGAAGCGGCGCGCCAGAGGAATCCCCCATCTGCGCGCCACTGGGTATTACTGTCGACGCGGCGACCGTCGAAAACGGCGCCGGACATGACGCCATAGATACTCGTTACATCGTCACCGAAGTGGCCGCCAAAATAGGCGCGATCGCGAGTGACACCGCCCCAGCTCTCGCCGCTCAACGGGTCGACGGTTCCGGCAAGCGAAAGCAGCGAATCCCGGACCGAGCTGCGATCGTAGCCGAAGCTCCAGGGGCCTCCTTCCGAGTCGACACGGAAGCGCAGCGCGCCGATGAGGTTGTTGACCTCGAATGACGTCGGTGTCGTGCCGAATTCGATGATTACGCCGTTTCGCGGCGCCCATTGCACGAGGCCGCCGACCCCCTTGTCCGACTGCGATTCGGTGGGTGCCGGCAGCGCAACCGACGAGCCAAATGGCTCGCCCGCCGGCACGAGTTCCGATTCCGGGAAGCTCGCGTCGGCCGAAATCCGGATCCGGCCCCAGCGCGAATGACCCGCGGCCCAGGCAATCTGCACGTCCGGCTCGTCGAGGCGATCGTGGTCGACCTGGCCGTTGCGCCAGCGTCCGCCGACGGCCGCCTCGAAATGCGTCACCCAGTCGCGCTCAATGGCCTGCAGGCCTGGATCGCTGGCGAGTCGCTCGGGAGCCATGTCGCGCGCGACGACGAATGCGTCGTAGGGTCGATTCAGGTCGAGTAGCGTGTCGACGAGCTCGCTCGCGGCTGCCGGCGCCTGACGATCGACCGCCAGCAGGTCGCGTAATGCGCGCTCGCGGGCCGATGAATCGCCGCGCAAGTAGGCCAGATCGGCGCGAGCCCGGAGTGTCGACGGATGGTTGGGCCGCAGCTCATCCAGGACCGAGTAAGCGCGGCCTGCGGCATTCGCGTCGCGCAGGTCACGCGCGGTGACGAAATCGTGCAGCACGACCTGATAGCGCGCGTCGCGCTCGAGTTCCGCGAGCGACGGATCGAGACGCACGGTCGAGCGCGCGGCGACGAAATGCACGATTGCCTGGCGCGAGTTACCGCGACGCACCGCGAGAATGGCGAGACCGGCTTGTGCCTGGGGATGACTCGGCGTCGCCGGCGGCACTTCGCCAAAGTACATCGCCGCGAGCGCTTCAATGCCAAGATCGAGGCAGAGGTAGCCGAGCGCCGTTTCGATTCGCGCGCGCTCGTCGTCGGGAAACGCCTTGAGTGCCCCTGGATCCTGCAGCCCCGGCATCGCCTTGCGTGCAGAATCCGGGTCGACGGCAGCGAGCGCCTTCACCCAGGCAAATCGTGCCCAGGGGTCGGCCGGATCGAGCAGGCGCGCTTTCTCCGCGGCGTCGAGCGCAGCGCGGAAGTCGCCCTGGGCGTAAAGCGCCTCGGACTGCGCGCGCCACCCGGCGGCATCGCGCGGGCCGTCGGCCGGCGCGGCGAGTGCAAGCGTCGCGACCAGCGCGACCATCAGGCCCATGCGGCGATCCCCTTATTTTGCCGCGGTCGTCATCCATGATAGCTGCTTTCGGGGCCGCCCTCACCTGCGATATTTGATGAGGGCTTAAGCTTTAGTGATTGATTTAACAAGTTGCAGGTCATAGCTTCGAGCCGATGCCGAGCTCACTCATTTACGCCGTTGTTGTGCTGATCTGGGGCACGACCTGGTTCGTGATCAAGTTCCAGCTGGGCGTGGTCGCCCCTGAAATTTCCCTGGTCTATCGCTTCGGCATTGCCGCGCTCTGCGTATTCCTGTTCGCAAGGCTGACCGGCAGCCCTCTCGGCCTTTCCTGGCGCGATCACCGCTTCGTCGCCGTGCAGGGGCTGACGCTTTTTTGCCTGAACTACTGGATGACCTATCTCTCGACGCAGTACCTCACGAGCGGATTGGTCGCCGTGATCTTCACCGGCATCATTTTCTTCAATCTCGTCAACAGCCGGCTGTTCTTCGGGACGCCGATCGAACGGCGCGTGCTCATTGCTGCGGGGACAGGCATGGTCGGCGTTGCACTGTTGTTCCTGCCGGAACTGCAGGCTGCAATCCACGATCCGTCGATTGTCCGTGGCGCATTACTCGCGCTCGCCGCGACCTACGTTGCATCGCTCGGCAACATGGCGGCAATGCGCAATACGGACGGCGGCCTGCCGGTGCTGACCGTCAATGCCTACGGCATGGCCTATGGCGCCATCGGCCTTGCCGTGATTGCCGTAATTCGCGGGACACCGATCGCCTTCGATCCGCGCTGGCCCTATGTCGCGTCGCTGCTCTACCTGTCGCTGGCCGGCACGTCGCTCGCTTTCGGACTCTACCTGGCGCTGATCAAGCGGATCGGTGCGGCACGCGCGGCCTACACGAGCGTCCTGTTTCCGGTCGTGGCGCTGATCGTCTCGACCTTATTCGAGGACTATCGGTGGAGCCTGGCCGCAATTGCGGGACTGGCAGTGCTGATCGCGGGCAATGCGCTCGCGCTTGGCGGTGGGATTCAACGGAAGAAGTGGCTCCCCGAGTTGGGCTCGAACCAACGACACACGGATTAACAGTCCGTTGCTCTACCAACTGAGCTATCGGGGAAGCGGATTTTCAGGGCGCGGGATTGTCGTCCAAGGGTGCGTCCAAGTCAATTCAGGCCCGCTTCTTCGCCTTGGCGCCCGAAAGCGCGCGGTGCAAGCGGGCGAGCGCGTCTTTCAATGTCTCGGTCGCTGCCGCAAATGACAGGCGGAAATGCCCTGGCGCACCGAACGCGGAGCCCGGTACGACCGCGACGCCGGCGTCGTTGATCAGGAATTCCGCGAAAGCATTGTCATCGCCGGCACCCACGATCTGCATCGCCTGTTCGACGTTGGCGAATGCGTAGAAAGTCCCCCAACCGGGAATGCACTGGACGCCCGGCAGCGCATTGAGTCCTTCGACGACGAAATCGTGCCTTGTCTTGAACGCGCGGTTCATCTCAGTAACGCAGTCCTGCGAGGAATTCAGCGCGACGGTCGCGGCCTTCTGCGAAATCGACGAGGCGTTCGACGTGCTCTGGCCCTGGATCGTCCCCATCGCGGCGATGACTTCTTCGGGCCCACCGCAGTAGCCGAGACGCCAGCCCGTCATGGCATAGCTCTTGGAGCAGCCGTTGATGGTCACCGTGCGGTCATACAGATCCGGATTCGCGGTGACGAAACTCGTGAATGGTTCCGGCCCCCACCAGATATGTTCGTACATGTCGTCTGTGCCGATGACGACCCTCGGGTGCCGTGCGAGTACCTTGCCGAACGCCTGCAATTCCGCCTTCGAATAAGCGGCGCCTGTCGGATTGCTGGGGCTGTTCAGGATAAAGAGGCGGGTTCGCGGCGTAATTGCCGCCTCGAGCTGGGCAGCCGTGATCTTGAATCCTTCCCTGATGCCCGCAGGGATGTGCACCGGCGTGCCGTCGGCGACGAGGACCATGTCGGGATACGAGACCCAGTACGGCGCCGGGATGATCGCCTCGTCGCCCGGATCGAGCAGGGCGCAGCAGAGGTTGAACACAGTTTGCTTGGCGCCGCTCGAAACCAGGACCTGTGAGCGCTTGTACTCGAGCCCGTTGTCGCGCCGGAACTTGCCGATGATCGCGTCCTTGAGTTCGTTCGTGCCCTCCACACTCGTATAGCGCGTGTGGCCGCCACGGATCGCGGCGACACCCGCGTCGGCGATATGAATCGGCGTGTCGAAATCCGGTTCGCCCGCGCCGAGGCCGATGATGTCCTTGCCCTCGGCCTTGAGTTGCGCGGCGCGTGCCGTGACGGCAAGCGTTGGCGAAGGCTTGATGCGCTGGACGCGCCGGGCGAGAGGGATGGTCACGTCGGAGTACCGGATGGCCGGGAACAAAGATAAGGTACAGGAATGAGCGAATCGAGACCATTTGAACTTCAGGCGGAGTACGCGCCGGCGGGCGACCAGCCTGCCGCGATTTCTGCGCTGATCGACGGCATCGGCTCGGGCCTCGCGCACCAGACACTCCTGGGCGTTACGGGCTCCGGCAAGACCTACACGATCGCGAACGTGATCCAGAGCCTGCAGCGGCCGACCCTGGTGCTCGCGCACAACAAGACGCTCGCCGCGCAGCTGTACGGCGAGTTCAGGACGTACTTCCCTCGAAACTCGGTCGAGTACTTCGTTTCCTACTACGACTACTACCAGCCGGAAGCCTACGTTCCTTCGTCGGACACCTATATCGAGAAGGACGCGTCGATCAACGAGCACATCGAGCAGATGCGGCTCTCGGCGACCAAGGCGCTGCTCGAGCGGCCGGACTCGATCATCGTCGCGACAGTCTCGGCGATCTACGGACTCGGCGACCCGGAATCCTATCTCAAGATGGTGCTGCACCTCGTGCGCGGCGACCGCATGGATCATCGGCAATTGCTGCGCCGTCTTGCCGACATGCAATACACCCGGAATGAACTGGACCTCCGCCAGGGAACATTCCGGGTGCGTGGCGATGTCGTCGACATCTTCCCGGCGGAATCCGAACGCGACGCGGTGCGTGTGCAATTCTTCGACGAGGAAATCGAGTTGCTCGCGTTCTTCGATCCGCTGACCGGAGAGGTTCTGCGCAAGGTCCCGCGTCTGACGGTATTTCCCTCAACGCACTACGTGACGCCGCGCGAGCGGCTGCTCGCCGCAGTCGACGAGATCAAGGTCGAATTGCGGAGCCGGCTTGCGGAATTGCGCGCCGCAAACAAGCTCGTCGAGACCCAAAGGCTCGAGCAACGTACGCTGTTCGATCTCGAGATGATCGCTGAACTCGGCTATTGCGCCGGCATCGAGAACTACTCGCGCTACCTGTCGGGCCGCGAGCCAGGCGAGCCGCCGCCCTGCCTGTTTGACTATCTGCCGCGCAATTCACTGCTGGTGATCGACGAAAGCCATGTCGACGATCCCCCAGCTCCAGGGCATGTATCGCGGCGACCGGTCGCGCAAGGAAACCCTCGTCGAATACGGTTTCCGGCTTCCATCGGCCCTCGACAACCGGCCGCTGCGCTTCGACGAGTTCGAGCATGTCCAGCCGCAGACCATTTACGTCTCCGCGACGCCGGCGGACCGCGAACTCGCGAAGTCCGGCCAGGTCGTCGAGCAGGTCGTGCGCCCGACCGGCCTCATCGATCCCACAGTCGAGGTCCGGCCCGTCGCGTCACAGGTCGACGACCTGCTTTCGGAGATCCGGCTCCGCGCCGAGCGCAAGGAACGCGTGCTGGTCACGACCCTGACCAAGCGGATGGCGGAGGACCTGACCGAGTATCTGAACGAGCACGGCGTCAAGGTGCGCTACCTGCACTCCGACATCGAGACCGTCGAGCGTGTCGAGATCATCCGCGATCTCCGGCTCGCGAAGTTCGACGTGCTGGTCGGCATCAACCTGCTGCGGGAGGGCCTCGACCTGCCGGAAGTCTCGCTGGTCGCGATCCTCGACGCCGACAAGGAGGGCTTCCTTCGTTCGGAAGGCTCGCTGATCCAGACCGTGGGCCGGGCGGCGCGGAACGAGCAGGGCAAGGCGATTCTTTATGCCGACCGGATGACCGGTTCAATGGAGCGTGCAATTGCCGAGATGAACCGGCGCCGCGCAAAACAGGTCGCCTACAACACCGAGCACGGCATCGTGCCGAAATCGATCGTCAAGTCCGTCAAGGACATCATGGAAGGCGCCCGCATGGTTCCCGGTAGCGAGGGCGGGCGGCGCAGGCCTGTGCAGCTCACGCCCGAGCAGGCGATGCAGCAGATCCGCAAGCTGGAGGCCGAGATGTTCCGCCTCGCGCGAAATCTGGAGTTCGAGAAGGCCGCACAGCTTCGTGACGAGATTTCGGCGATACGGCATGCTGCGCTGGGTGCGGACGCCGATCGCTTGGCCGGGTAGTCACGAAAAATCCAGGCTGAAAATCACTGTAACCGCTTGCTTTGGATCGTGTTTCTGGTAGGATACTGTATATAACAACAGTCTGCTGGAGACCGCCATGGAAGGGGAGTTTTCGTCGGTTTCGACCCCGGATCTGGTCGATCAGATTACGACCCTGGCCGGACACCTGAACGCCGCCAACGCGCGTTTCCTGGCACTGATCGCCGAACTCGACCGAAGGCGTGGCTGGGCGGAGTGGGGCGTGAAGTCCTGTGCGCACTGGCTCAACTGGAAGTGCGGGATTGATCTCGGCGCAGCGCGCGAACGCGTGCGCGTGGCGCACGCAGTGGCGAAGTTGCCACGCATTGCCGCAGCCCTGGCCGAAGGTCGGCTGAGTTATGCCAAGGCCCGTGCCCTAACGCGGGTGGCCGACGCGACGAACGAGGATTACCTGCTGGGAATAGCGCTCTGCGGCACGGCCAGTCACGTGGAACAGGTGGTGCGTGGCTATCGCCGGGCATTGGATGCCGCGGAGCTGAGTCGTGAAGCGATCCAGCAGCGCGACCAGTCACTCTGGATGCACACGGATACCGATGGTTCGCTGGTGATCCGGGGTCGCCTACCTGCCGAGGTCGGGGCGTTGTTCAGGAAGGCCCTCGAGGCGGCCGAGGATTCGTTGCCGATCCCCAAAAACGTTTCCGCGGAAACGTCTTTTGACACTCTGTCAACCGATGACCGGCACCAGTCAAAAAAGCGCCGGGTCGAGGCGCTCGCCGCGATGGCGGAGAGCTTTCTGGCCGCGGGGCCCCAGGAACTCGCCGGTGGCGATCGCCAGCAGATCGTCGTGCATGTGGATGCGGAGACCCTCAAGCACGGCCATGCCGGCCGCTGCGAGTTCGAGCACGGGCCTGCCATCGCCGCTGAGACCGCACGGCGCCTCGCCTGCGATGCTTCGCTCGTGGCAATCATCGAGAGCGGGCAGGGTGAGCCGCTCAATGTCGGGAGAAAGACCCGGACCATTCCCCTGGCTATCCGCCGGGCGCTCAACTCACGCGACCAAGGCTGCCGTTTCCCGGGCTGCAGCTTCAGGCGCTATGTCGATGGCCATCACGTCAAGCACTGGGCCCAGGGCGGCGAGACCAAGCTATCCAACCTCGTCACGCTGTGCCGGTTCCATCACCGGCTGGTGCATGAAGGGCAGGTGCTCGTGCGGGTTCTCGACGACGGCGCATTCCGGTTCCAGCGGCCCGATGGGCAATCGTTCGAGAGTACGGCGCCGCGGACAACGGAGTGGACGGCCCCTGTTCGCATCACGCCGCACACCGCGATCACCCGCTGGACCGGCGAGGCGCTCGATCAAGCGCTGGCAATCAGTTGCCTGATGGAAAGGAAGGCGAAAAGCGTTTCCGTAGAAACGTCAAATAGCCGGTAGGGCTACTGCGACTCCAATTCTCCTCGATCGATCGCAAGAATGGTTCGCAGCAGGACGTTGACCCCGTTGGCCATGTCATCCGCCGATGTGAACTCCTTCGGCGCATGGCTGATCCCAGCGGCGCTCGGCACGAAAATCATCCCGGTCGGTGCGATGCGGGTCATCTCCTGGGAATCGTGCCCGGCACCACTCGGCATCGACTTGTGGCTGAGGCCGAGCGCGACAGCAGCCTCCGCGATGAGGCGCCGTAACCGGGCATCCGTCGGTGCGGGTTCGAGCGCCAGGTCAATCTCGCTGAAATCGATCCGTATCTGTCGCGATCTAGCGATCTGTCCGGCCTCCGCCTGGATGGAATCGAAGACACGCTGTATCTGTGCGGCATCGAGGTCACGGATCTCGAGACTCATGACCACTTTGCCCGGAATGACATTGGGCGCGCCTGGTTCGGCACGAATTCGTCCAACCGTCGCGACATGTCGGCCGTCAAGCCGCAAGGCGACCTGGTTCACGGCGTTGATCAATTGGGCCGCACCGACCAGGGCGTCCTGGCGCCGGTCCATTGGCGTCGTCCCAGCGTGATTCGCAACGCCTTCGAGGATCACGTCCCACCACCGAATGCCGACGATTCCCTCGACGACGCCGATATCGATGTCGCTTTCATCCAGGACTGCCCCTTGTTCGATGTGCAATTCGACGAACGCCTTCAATTCACCCGGCTGACGTCGCGCCTCGTCCAGCCGATCCGGGTTGCCGCCGACTGCTCGTAGACCTTCCCGGATCGTCTTGCCGCTATGGCTCTTGACATCGAGTGCGCTCGCTTCGATCTTGCTTGTCATCGCGCGACTTCCTACGGTGCCGCCTTCCTCGTCCGTGAAAACGACGACTTCGATCGGGTGCCGCAAGACAACGCCGTTTTCGTGAAGCAATTGCGCCACTTCGATCGCGCCAATCACGCCAACGTCGCCGTCGTAATTGCCGCCGCTCGGCACCGAGTCGATGTGCGATCCCATCATGATGACGGGCAGCGACGAGTCGCTGCCGTTGCGCTTCCCGATGATATTCCCGGCCGTGTCCACTCGCACTTGGAGCCCAGCGTGCCGCATCAGACCCTTGATGTAGTCGCGGCCGGCGACATCGGCGGTGCTGAAGGCCACGCGACTGACGCCGCCCTGCGGATTCGCGCCGAATGCGGATAGCTCTGTGATCCGCTGCTCGATTCGCCCCGCGGTTGCCGCCGGGACCGCGGAGCTTGGCGGCGAGCGCCGTCGCGACCGGAAGGTACAAGACCAGGCAAGCGAATCGCGCCCTCGCCATGACAACCCCGTTTGCGATGCTAGAGTCTGCGTTGAACTTTAACCGAACTGTTGTCTGCCCTGACGGAGAACAAATCGATGCACAGGTCCTGGCTGTCCGGAATGGCGCTCAGCGCGTGGATCGTCACGGCGTTTGCAGGGACACCGCCTGTGCTCGTCTTGCAATCCGACTTCGGCACTCTGGATGGCGCCGTCGCCTCGATGAAAGGCGTTGCCGTCGGCGTCTCTCCCGACATCCACATTTACGACCTCACGCATCACATCGAGCCCTATAACATCTGGCAGGGCGCACTGCGGCTGGTCCAGACCGCCGAGTACTGGCCGACCGGCACGGTCTTCGTTTCGGTCGTCGATCCGGGCGTCGGTACCGAACGCAAGTCGATCGTTCTCAAGACGAAGTCCGGACACTATTTCGTGACGCCTGACAATGGCACGCTCACCTTCGTCGCGCCGCGCCTTGGCATTGCCGCTGTGCGCGAGATTGACGAAGCGGTCAATCGCCGCAAGAACTCCGAAAAATCGTTCACCTTTCATGGCCGCGACGTCTACGCGTATACGGCGGCGCGGCTCGCGGCAGGAGTCATCGCCTTCGAGCAGGTAGGGCGTGAGTTGCCAGCCGCGGTCGTGACCATTCCCCATGAGCAGGCGCGGTTCGAATCGGATGTCGTCTACGGCAACGTGCAGACCGCGGACGGCAACTACGGGAACATCTGGACGAACGTCGATCGCGAGACTTTTCGCAGGCTGGAGGCCTCGACCGGCGATACCCTCAAGATAAAAATTCTGAAGGACGGTAAAGAAGTCCTTAACCTGAACGCACCCTATGTCAGTACATTCGGTGCGGTGGAGATCGGCAAGCCACTGCTGTACTTGAACAGCCTGGACAGCGTGTCGCTCGCGATCAACCAGGGGGATTTTTCGAAGCATTATCAGGTGGGCGCCGGGCCCGAGTGGAGCATCCAGATCAGTCGTTGACTAGGCAGGTGTGCGTCGACGTGGACGTCGAGTTCGACGTGACGGAGCAATTCGCCGTGGCCATCGGCGCAAACAATGTCCTGGACGAGTATCCGGACTTGTCGAGCGCGGACATCAATTTCTTTGGAAACCTGCCGTGGGGCTTTCTATTACCTGAGGACGACCTATAGTTTCTAAATGACGGGAAATCCAGTACCATTCCGCGCCTTTCCGGGCGCGTAGCTCAGCGGTAGAGCACTACCTTGACATGGTAGGGGTCACAGGTTCGATCCCTGTCGCGCCCACCACTGAACGACAATAAGACCCATGCCCATCGTCACGCTCCCCGACGGCAGTCAGCGCAGTCCTTCGATCGCCCGGTCACCGTGGCCGAGGTCGCGGCCAACATCGGCAAGGGCCTCGCTAAGGCGGCTCTCGCGGGCGTTGTGGATGGCCGGCTGGTCGACACGTCGCACACGGTCGCCGCGCGACGCGAATTTGCGCATCATCACGTCGAAGGATCCGGAGGGCCTCGAGATCCTCCGTCACTCGACCGCACACCTTCTCGCGCAGGCTGTGCAGGCGATCTATCCGAAGGCGCAGGTCACGATCGGCCCGGTCATCGAGGACGGTTTCTACTACGACTTCGCCTTCGAGCGGCCTTTCACGCCGGAAGACCTCGAGAAGTTCGAGGCGAAGATGCGCGAGCTCGTCAAGGCCGACCAGCCGGTGCACCGTCGCGTGCTGTCGCGCGACGCAGCCGTCGCGCACTTCAAGTCGATCGGCGAGCACTACAAGGCCGAGATCATCGCGGCGATTCCCGCAGGCGAAGAGATCTCGCTGTACGGCCAGGGCGAGTGGGAAGACCTGTGCCGCGGCCCGCATGTGCCGTCGACGGGCAAGCTGGGCGCCTTCAAGCTGACGAAGGTCGCCGGCGCTTATTGGCGCGGCGATTCGCGGAACGCGATGCTCCAGCGCATCTACGGCACGGCCTGGCCGGACGAAAAACAGCTGAAGGATTACCTGTTCCGACTCGAAGAGGCGGAGAAGCGCGACCATCGCCGCATCGGCCGCGAGCTCGACCTGTTTCACTTCCAGGAAGAGGCGCCCGGGCGCCGTGTTCTGGCATCCGCACGGCTGGACCATCTTCCAGCAGCTGATCGCCTACATGCGCGAGCGGCAGAACGCCGCGGGCTACCAGGAGATCAGCAGCCCGGAAATCATGGACCGCGAGCTCTGGGTCCAGTCGGGTCACGTCGAGAAGTTCGGCGAGAACATGTTCCTGACGAAGACGCCCGACGAGCGTGTCTACGCCATCAAGCCGATGAACTGCCCGGGCCACGTGCAGGTGTTCCGCCAGGGACTGCACAGCTACAGGGAGCTGCCGATCCGCTACGCGGAGTTCGGCAAGGTGCATCGCTACGAGCCCTCGGGCGCATTGCACGGCCTCCTGCGCGTGCGCGCGTTCACGCAGGACGACGCCCATGTCTTCGTCACCGAGGACCAGATCACGGATGAAACGGTGCGCGGCATCGAGCTCATGATGTCGATCTACCGCGACTTCGGTTTCGACGACGTCCGCGTGAAATTGCCGACCGCCCGGCGCGGCGCGTCGGTGACGACGCCACCTGGACTCGCGCTGAAGAGGCCCTCAAGGCCGGTACGCGCGCTGCCGGCATCGAATACGAGTTCAACCCGGGCGAGGGGGCCTTCTACGGCCCGAAGCTCGAGTTCGTCCTGAAAGACGCGATCGGCCGCGACTGGCAGTGCGGCACCTGGCAGGTCGACCTGAACCTGCCGGGACGGCTCGGCGCGTACTACATCGACGAGCACAGCCAGAAGCGGACGCCCGTCATGCTGCACCGGGCGATCTTCGGCTCGCTCGAGCGCTTTTTCGGCATCCTGCTCGAGCACCACGCCGGCAAGTTGCCTGCCTGGCTGGCACCGCTGCAGGCGGTCGTGATGAATATCAGCGAAAAGCAGGCGAATTACGCCATCGAGGCCGCCGAATTCCTTAAAAATCAGGGGCTTCGGGCCGAAATCGACTTGCGGAACGAAAAGGTGGGCTATAAAATCCGCGAGCACACGCTGAAGCGTGTCCCGTATCTGCTGGTCGCAGGCGATCGGGAAGTCGAGTCCAGGCAGTTGGCCGTGCGCACGCGCTCCGGGAAGGATCTGGGTGCCATGCCCCTGGAAGAGGTGGCCGCTCGGATCGCCCGTGATGTGGCGAGCCGCGGCCTTGGTCATTTGGAGGACTGAGTATTTCGACAACTAAACGCGTACGGCGCAATGAGGAGATCCTTTCGCCGCAACTACGCGTGATAGGCGCCGACGGAAGCCAGGTCGGTGTCCTGAGCCGCAGCGAGGCGCTTGCCAAGGCACTCGCTGAGGAACTGGATCTCGTGGAGGTTTCGCCGACTGCCGAGCCGCCTGTCTGCCGGATCATGGACTTTGGAAAGTACCTGTTCGAGCAGAACAAGAAGGCTCACTCGGCGAAGCGCAAGCAGAAGCAGATCCAGCTCAAGGAAGTGAAATTCCGGCCGGGCACGGAAACGGCGGATTACCAGGTCAAGCTGCGTAATCTGATCCGGTTCCTGACGGCAGGTGACAAGGCCAAGGTAACCATGCGGTTCCGCGGCCGGGAGATGGCCCACACGGAGATCGGGCGCAAACTCCTCGACAGACTGGTGATCGACCTCGCCGATTACGGCGCGATCGAGCAGCATGCCGCGATGGAAGGGCGCCAGATCACCATGGTGATCTCTCCCAAGAAGAAGTGACCGGCGGGCTAGCCGCCGATACGCCTCCAGCCCGCGCGAGCGGTGTGAAGAGGTTAAAAAAGGAGACGACCGATGCCCAAGTTGAAAACCAACCGGGCCGCGGCGAAGCGTTTTCGCAAGACAGCGAAAGGCTTCAAGCGCGGCCAGGCGAATCGCCGCCACATCCTCACCAAGATGACGAAGAAGCGTAAGCGCCAGCTGCGCGGCTCGACCATGGTCCACGAGACCGACGTCGGCCGCCTGGTGCGACTGCTGCCGCACGTCTGATTCTCAATGTATTGAATATGGGTGAAGAGACATGGCAAGAGTAAAGCGTGGCGTCACCGCAGGGCGCCGCCACAAGAAAGTCCTGAAGAAGGCGAAGGGCTACTACAACGCCCGGCGCAAGGTCTATCGCGTCGCGAAGCAGGCGGTCATCAAGGCCGGCCAGTACGCGTATCGTGGGCCGCCGCCTGAAGAAGCGCGATTACCGCGCGCTGTGGATGCAGCGCATCAACGCCGCGGCGCGCGGCGTCGGCCTGTCGTACAGCCGGTTCATCGACGGCCTGCAAGCGGCCGGCATCGAGATCGATCGCAAGGCGCTCGCGGACATCGCGGTGCACGATATTGCCGCGTTCGGCGCGATCGCGGAGAAGGCGAAGGCCGCACTGGCCGCGAAGTAACGTGCCGGGGCAGGTCGGGTGAAGGACCTGGAAGTCACTGGTTGCTGACACGCTCGCCGAAATCGGCACGAGCGCGGATCTTTCCGCGCTCGATGCCGTGCGCGTCGCGGCGCTCGGCAAGAAGGGCGCGGTGACGGAGCTGCTCAAGGGCCTCGGCAGTCTGCCTGCCGACCGAGCGGCGTGCTGCCGGCGCCGCGATCAACGAGGCCAGGGACCGGATCGCCGAGGCGCTCGATGCGCGGCGCGTGGAGCTCGAAGCGGCCTCGCTTGACCGCGACCTCGAGACCGCCGCGATCGACGTCACGCTGCCGGGGCGCGGCCAGTCGGTCGGCGGGCTGCATCCCGTCACGCGCACGCGGCTGCGGATCGAGGCGATCTTCCGCCGCGCGGGATTCAGCGTCGCCGAGGGCCCGGAGGTCGAGGACGACTTCCACAATTTCGAGGCGCTCAACATCCCCGCCAATCATCCGGCGCGGGCGATGCACGACACGTTCTACTTCGGCGACGGACGCCTGCTGCGGACGCACACCTCGCCGGTGCAGATCCGGGCGATGAAGCTCCAGGGCGTGCCGATCCGCGTGATCGCGCCGGGCCCGGTGTATCGCCGCGACTCGGACGTGACCCACACGCCGATGTTCCACCAGGTCGAGGGCCTGGTGCTCGACGAGGACGTCAGCCTCGCGAACCTGAAGGGCGTGCTCGCGAGTTCGCCGAGCAGTTCTTCGAGAAGCCGCGTGGGCTTCGCTTCCGGCCGTCCTACTTTCCCGTTCACCGAGCCGTCGGCCGAGGTCGACATCCAGTGCGTGCTCTGCGACGGCGCGGGCTGCCGCATCTGCAAGCAGACCGGCTGGCTCGAGATCCTGGGCTGCGGCATGGTGCATCCGAACGTGCTGACGGCCTGCGGCATCGATGCGAAGCGCTGGCAGGGCTACGCCTTCGGCATGGGCATCGAGCGGCTCGCGATGCTGCGCTACGCGGTCAACGACCTGCGCATGTTCTTCGAGAACGACCTGCGCTTCCTCGCGCAGTTCAACCGGGGCTGAGGCATGCGCATCAGCCTCGCCTGGCTCCGCGAGTGGGTGGACCCCGGATGCGACGCGGCGACGCTCGCGTCGCGCCTGACGATGAGCGGCATCGAGGTCGAGTCGATCGAGCCCGCGGCGCGGCGACTTCCAGGGCGTCGTCGTCGGCGAAGTGCTGGCCGTCGAACGCCACCCGGATGCCGACAAGCTGACGCGTCTGCCAGGTCGCAGGCGGCGGTTCCGCGCTCCTGCAGATCGTCTGCGGCGCGCCGAACGTGCGCGCGGGCATGAAGGCGCCGCTTGCGCTCGAGGGCGCGAAGCTTCGGCCGGCGACGTCATTCGCAAGGCGAAGCTGCGCGGCGTCGAGTCGAACGGCATGCTGTGCTCGGCGCGCGAGCTCGGGCTTGTCGGACGAGCACGAGGGCATCCTGGAGCTGCCCGACGAGCTCGTGACCGGCACGCCATCTGCGCGAGGCCTCGCGCTCGACGACACGATCCTGACGCTCAACGTGACACCGAATCGCGGCGACGTCTGTCGGTTCAGGGCGTCGCGCGCGAGTGTGCCGCCATCGTCGCGCAGGAAGCTGACGCCGCCAGCGATGGAGCCGGTCGTGCCGGCGACGCGCGATCAAGTTCCCGGTCCGGCTCGAAGCGCCGGCCGCCTGCCCGCGCTTTGCCGGCCGCGTGATCCAGGGTGTCAATCCGGCGGCGCGCGACGCCGCTGTGGATGCGCGAACGCCTGCGGCGCGCCGGGCTGCGCCCGATCCAGCCGGTCGTCGACGTGACGAACTACGTGATGCTCGAGCTCGGCCAGCCGCTGCACGCCTACGACCTGCGCCGGCTCAACGCGCACATCGAAGTGCGCAATGGCGCGCGCTGGCGAGCGCCTGATGCTGCTCGACGGCCGTGAACTGGATCTGGACTCCGAGACGCTCGTGATCGCGGACGCGCACGGGCCCGGTCGGGATCGCGGGCATCATGGGCGGGGAGAAAAGCGGTATTGCGGTCGACACCGCCGATGTATTCCTCGAGGGCGCGTTCTTCCCGCCGAATGCAGTCGCCGGCGTTGCCCGCCGGCTCGGACTGGTGACGGACGCGTCCCAGCGATTCGAGCGCGGCGTCGATCCGCGCGGCCAGGAACGCGCCATCGAGCGCGCGACGGAGCTGCTGATCGAGATCGCGGGCGGCCGCCCGGGACCTGCCGTGCTCACGCAGGACGAGGCCGCGGCAGCCGACGCGGCCCGGTGTCACGCTGCGCCCCGAGCGCGTCGCGAGCCTGCTCGGCGTGCAGATTCCGCGACCGGAGATCGAGGACATCCTGCGCCGGCCTCGGCATGCAGGTGGCCGGCGCCGGCGACGTCCTCGGCGTGATTCCGCCGAGCCACCGGTTCGACATCGCGATCGAGCAGGACCTCATCGAGGAGATCGCGCGCATCTACGGCTACGACAACATTCCGCGGAGCGACGCCCGGATGCCGCAGCGGCCGCAGCCCGCAACCGAGCGTGCGGTGACGCGCGAGCGCATGCGACTGCTGCTCGTCGATCGCGGCTACCAGGAAGCGATCACGTACAGCTTCGTCGAGCCGCGGCTGCAGCGGCTGCTGTTCCCGAAGCGCGCCGCGCTCGCGCTCGAGAATCCGCATCTCCGCGGAGCTCGAGCGAGATGCGCGTCTCGCTATGGCCGGGGCTGCTCGAAGCGCTTGCGATTCAATCTGCGCCGCCAGCAGGAGCGCGTGCGGATCTTCGAAGTCGGTACGCGCTTTGATGTCGAAGGCGGTCAGCTCATCGGAGACCCAGGGCATCGCCGGCCTCATCACCGGCGCGGCGCTGCCGGAGCAGTGGGGCGTCGAAAAACGCGGTGCCGATTTCTACGACGTGAAGTCCGACGTCGAAGCGCTCTTCTCATTGACGGGCCGGCAGACCGCAATAAGTTACGTCGCCGAAGCGCACGACAGCCTGCATCCCGGCAAGGGCGCCGCAATTTACGACCGCAATGTGCGCGTCGGATGGCTCGGCCAGCTGCAGCCGGAGATCGCGCGCGAGCTCGAGTTGCGCGATCCGCCCTGGATTTTCGAACTTGCAATCGACCCGAGCTTCCGTTCGGAAGTGCCTGTATTCACGGAGATTTCAAGGTTCCCGGCGATCCGGCGGGACCTGGCGCGTCGTGGTCGACGAGTCAGTGACGCTGGACGAACTGCGCCAAAGTGTTAATTTGGCCGCGAAAGGCCTGTTGCGCGAACTGAACGTATTCGACGTCTACCGGGGGAAAGGGGTAGAACCCGGTCGAAAAAGCATCGCTTTAGGCTTGATTTTACAGGAAACTTCTCGCACCCTTACTGACGGGGAGGCCGATGCCGTGGTCGCAGCGGTCATCGAGCGCGTCAAGGGTGACCTGAAGGCGGGGATCCGGGAATAGTCCGAATGGCACTCACTAAGGCGGAAATCGCCGAAGCGCTGTTCAACCAGCTCGGCTTGAACAAGCGCGAGGCGCGGGAGCTCGTCGATCTCTTTTTCGAGGAGATCCGTGCGGCGCTTGCAACCGGCGAGCAGGTGAAGTTGTCGGGCTTCGGCAATTTCGACCTGCGCGACAAGAACCAGCGTCCGGGAAGGAATCCCAAGACCGGCGAGGAAATTCCGATTTCCGCGCGGCGCGTCGTGACGTTCCGTCCCGGACAGAAGCTGAAAGCGCGCGTCGAAGCCTATGCTGGAAGCAAGTAACAACAAGGACCTGCCGGCGATCCCGGCCAAGCGCTACTTCACGATCGGTGAGGTGAGCGACCTGTGCGGCGTGAAGCCGCACGTGCTGCGCTACTGGGAACAGGAGTTCCCGCAGCTCAAGCCGGTCAAGCGCCGCGGCAACCGCCGCTACTACCAGCGCCAGGACGTGATCACGATCCGCCAGATCCGCAGCCTGCTCTACGACGAGGGCTTCACGATCGGCGGCGCGCGCAACCGCCTCGAGGGCGACGAGGCGCGCGAGGACAACACGCAGAGCCGGCAGATCATCCGCCAGGTGCGGGCCGAGCTCGAGGAACTGCTGCGCATCCTGCGCCGCTGATTCCGGCGTCCGCCGGATCGGCTATCATTCCAACGTCGGAGCGTGGCGCAGCCTGGTAGCGCACTTGCATGGGGTGCAAGGGGTCCCGAGTTCAAATCTCGGCGCTCCGACCAATCAATCCGGATTTCGCGCGGTGATGAACCAGGTGCTCGACGGGGCCCAGACACCGTCTGTCCGTTCGTAGCGAGAAAGCGTTTCACGGAGCGCCGCAACGACCTGCGGCTTGAGTCGCTCGCCCTCGGCTCCCGGCGAGCCGGATTATTTCGCCGGCCGGCCCGAGCGCCATCGCGAATTCCACGGCATCGTCCAGATTCGCGGCCGATGCAGATATCGGTGTCGAATCGCTCGAACGCAATCCCGCATAACCCCGCACTCTTCATCATCGAGCTCACCATGTCCGGTCCGGACATGGAAAAGGGTCCGGGCCCGCAGTGGACCTGGTCCGTCTCTTCGTGTGAAACGACCGGCACGATCTCCCTGACCCGCAGTTCGGCGTCATGCAGCCAGGGGTTGTCCTCGCGCTTTCGCCAGACGATCTGCGCAAAGCTGCCGCCCGGTTTCAGCGCCCGGCGGATGTTCCGCAACGCCGCGCCCGGTGACATGAAAAACATCGTGCCGAAGCGCGCGAAGGCGTGGTCGTAGGGCCCGCGGAGATCGTCGCCTTGCACGTCGGCCGCGAAGAAGCTCGCGTTCCGGACGACGGCTGCTGCGGCATCCTGTTCGGACGCCTGTATGAAGTTTTCCGCACAATCGACGCCGACCGCATGGCCATTCAATCCGACCAATTGGGCAATCTTGATCGTGCTGTCGCCGAACCCGCAGCCGACGTCGAGCACCCGGTCACCGGGGCGAAATAGCCCGCGCGAAAGCAATTCGTCGCTGTGACCCGCAAGTCCGGCGATCAGCAGGTGCTTGAAGCGAACGAACTTCTCGAAGAGCACCGTGTTCCAGGCTTCGACAACGATGACATTGTCATTCACGCGGATCGCTGTCCTCCGGCGGCCTGACGTGCCGGAAGGTCCAGAGCAGGAGCAGATCATACAGTATCTTCAGCAGGCCGCAGATCACGAACGGCAAGGCGATGAAGCCCGCGGCGAACAAGGCGCCGGCGAGCGCCGGACTTGCGGCCGACGCCAGGCCGCGCGGCACCGATGTGACACTGGCGGCGGCGGCTCGCTCGGGCGGCGTAACGACCGCCATGACGTAGGACGATCGCGTCGGCACGTCCATCTGCGAGAGCGCCGAGCGCACGAGCAGGAGTGCGAGCGCCGCATGCAGGTCCGGCACCAGCGCTGCCGCAATGAGACACAGGCTCGACGGAATGTGCGTGTAGACCATCGTATTGAGGAGCCCGATGCGGCGCGCGAGCCAGGCCGCCGCCGGGATAGGAAAGGGCGGCGAGCAGTCCCGACCAGAAGAAAAAGGCGCCCGCGGCCGCCAGCGACATGCCGAACTTCTGGAATAGCCACAGCGCCAGCAGCGACTGGACGGCAAATCCGCCGGCAAAGGCGTCGATACTGAAAAGGCCCGCAAGCTTCAGCACGACGCGTTTCGATTCGCCGAGGGCAAAGCGGGGCCTCGATTCTGCCGTGCCATGTTCGCCGGGATCAGGCTGTAGACGAGTCCGCCGGCAATGCCGAGCACCGCATAGAGGACGAACATCGCTTTCAGCGCATCGATCGCGCGACCAGCCGAGATGCGCCATCAGATCCGGGCTTCCTGCGGCGAGGGCGCCGAGCGCCGCGGCGAACGCGCCGACCAGGCCATAGATCGCGAACAATGCGCGTGCGACTCGCGGCCGGCGCGGTGCCCGAGCCAGCAGCGCATGCTCCATTGGAACGAAGATGCTGACATTTCCGGCGGAAGGATTGATCGTGCCCACGAACGCAACGAGCAATAGCCAGGCGAATCCGCTGGCGCCCGCAAAGGCAATGCCGGTCGCGATCATCAAGGCCGATGCGCCGATCAGCAGCGAGCGTTGGGAGCCCGGACGTGCCAGCAGGCCGATGGCGAGCGTCAGGAGCGAGGAGCCGAGCAGTGCGGCGGTCGCGATGAATCCGACTTCGAAGTGGACCGAGCCCGAGTTCAGTCAGATAGACAACGAGAAGGATGGTTATGAAGCCGTCACCGAAATCCCTCAGTGCGCGGGCTGCGTAAAGGCAGGTCGCGGGACCCGGACGCGTCGACCACGCGCCGGATCCCGTGACATTCGAACTGAAGTCCCGTGTTACGGGTTCTGGGATGTGATCTCCCAGATGTAGTCAGTGTGATCGCCGCAGATTCCGGTAAAGGTATCGCCAAGCGGGTTGTCGATCATTGACTGCACAACGGCATCGCGCGCTTCCATCAGCGACTTCACGTCAGTCGCGCTGATGGTTGCAAGCCGGCGATAACTGCCGCCGACGATGTGCTCGTTCCAGCCCCAGGACTTGATCTTCCCGTCCGCAACCATCTTGTCGTAGACGGGCGCGAACACCTGGGTCACCAGCGCATCGGCCTCGGACTCGCGACCCTGGTCGCAGACGTAATACGTCGAGAACGCCGCGCCACCGCGCGCCACGGTGCCGATGTTGCCAGCGGCGGTCCGCCAGATGTAATCGTCGTGCGAATTGCAGATTTTGCCGAACTCGGTACCGAGTTTCTCGTTCTTCGCGTCGACCTGATCGCCGATCTTCTTTTGCGCATCCAGCAGTCCCTGCACGCTGCTCGCCCCGAAGTACGTCGCACGTCGCCACTTGCCGCCGGTGTGATGCGCCAGCCAGCCATAACCCTGAATCGTCCCGTCGGCGATCGCGGCTTCGTAGATAGGCTTCTGCACTTCCGCGAATATCTCGTCGGCGCGTTCCTGTTGGGTCACGTCGCAGGCGAAATAGGTCACGTACGTGAATCTCTCCGCTGCCTTCTCCTGCGACAGTGCAGGCCCTCCGAGCATCAAGCACAGACAGGCCGCAAGCCCGGCTGCGCCAAATTTCGTCATTGTCATGTCAATTTCCCCCTGTGACCGGGCATTGGCTGGCCCGGATTCAGCGCGCGCATTATAGACGTTGTAAACTTCGCGATCCTGGAGGGGACCATGGCGGAAAGACTCGCTTACGTGACGGGCGGGATGGGCGGCATCGGCACGCCGATCTGCAGGCGGCTTTGCCGGGAAGGATTCCGGGTCGTCGCGGGTTGCGGACCCGGGTCGCAGCGCAAGGATCGCTGGATCGGCGAAATGCGCGCACAAGGCTTCGAGGTCCATGCCTCGGAAGGCAATGTCGGTGACTGGGAATCCACGCGCGCCGCTTTCGAGAGGGTGCGCAACGAGCTCGGACCGGTCGACGTGCTGGTGAACAATGCCGGCGTCACCGCCGACGGCACCTTCCGCAAGATGACTTTCGAGCGCTGGCACAAGGTCATCGATACGAACCTCAACAGCCTGTTTCACGTCACGAAACAGGTCATCGACGGCATGCTCGACCGCGGCTGGGGCCGGATCATCAATATCTCTTCGGTGAACGGGCAGAAGGGCCAGTTCGGACAGACGAACTATTCAACGGCGAAGGCGGGCATCCACGGGTTCACCATGGCGCTCGCGCAGGAAGTCGCGTCCAAGGGCGTTACGGTCAACACGATTTCTCCCGGCTACATCGGCACGGACATGGTTCGCGCAATCAAGCCCGAGGTTCTCGAGGCGATTGTCAAGACGATACCGGTCGGAAGGCTGGGTACGCCGGAGGAGATCGCATCGATGGTCGCCTGGCTCGCGTCGGAGGATGCGGCCTTTGCGACCGGTGCGGACTTCTCGCTGAATGGCGGCCTGCACATGGGCTGAAGAGGGCGGGGAGAAGATGAAAACACGCGCTGCAATCGCCTGGGCCGCCGGAAAGCCGCTCGAGGTCGTCGACGTCGAACTCGCGGGCCCGAAGGCCGGCGAGGTCCTGGTCGAGATCCGCGCCACGGGCATCTGCCATACGGACGAGTTCACGCGCTCGGGCGCCGATCCGGAGGGCCTGTTTCCGGTCATCTTCGGGCACGAGGGCGCGGGCGTCGTGGTCGACATCGGGCCCGGCGTCAGGACGCTCAAGAAGGGCGATCACGTCATTCCGCTGTACACACCGGAGTGCCGCGAGTGCAAATCCTGCACCTCGCGCAAGACCAATCTCTGCACGGCAATCCGCGCGACGCAAGGCAAGGGCGTGATGCCGGACGGCAGCAGCCGGTTTTCGATCGACGGCAAGCTGGTCCACCACTACATGGGATGCTCGACGTTTTCGAATCACACGGTGCTGCCCGAGATCGCGCTCGCAAAGATCCGCGAGGACGCGCCATTCGAGAAGGTCTGCTACATCGGCTGCGGCGTGACGACGGGCATCGGAGCCGTGATCAACACCGCCAAGGTGGAGCCGGGCGCCAACGTCGTCGTCTTCGGCCTCGGCGGCATCGGACTCAATGTGATCCAGGGCGCGCGCATGGCGGGCGCAAACAGGATCGTGGGTGTCGACATCAATCCGCGGCGCAAGGCGCTCGCAGAGCAGTTCGGCATGACCCATTTCGTGAATCCCAAGGATGCCGGCGGCGATCTCGTCGCGCACCTGGTGGCGCTGACCGATGGCGGCGCGGATTACAGTTTCGAGTGCGTGGGCAACGTGGACCTGATGCGGCAGGCGCTCGAGTGCTGCCATCGCGGATGGGGCGTCTCGGTGATCATCGGCGTGGCGGGCGCGGGACAGGAGATCAAGACGCGGCCGTTCCAGCTCGTGACCGGCCGGGTCTGGAAAGGGACGGCCTTCGGCGGCGCACGCGGCCGCACCGATGTGCCGAAAATCGTCGACTGGTACATGGAAGGCAAGATCAACATCGACGACCTGATCACCCACGTGATGCCGCTCAACAAGATCAACGACGCCTTTGAGCTGATGCACAAAGGCGAATCGATCCGCAGCGTCGTGACGTTCTGAAACCGCAGCAAGAGGAATAGACCATGGCTGTCAAGATTCATCCGTCCGTGGACAACGGCGTCAAGCCGGGTACGAAGGATTTCAAAGGGGGCACGCTCACCTGCAAGTGCGCGAGCGCACCGGTCACCGTAACGCTCGCAAGCGACGTGGCCTTCAATCATGCCTGCGGCTGCAGCAAGTGCTGGAAGCCGCAGGGAGCGGCATTCTCCGTCGTCGCCGTTGTCGGGCGCGACAAGCTTTCCGTCACCGCCAACGGCCAGAAGCTCAGTGTCGTCGATCCAAGCGCCGCCATTCAGCGCCATGCCTGTACGGCTTGCGGCGTGCACATGTATGGCCGCATCGAGAACAAGGGCCATCCGTTCTACGGCTTCGATTTCGTTCACGTGGAACTGTCCAAGGACAAGGGCTGGGCCGCGCCCGAATTCGCAGCCTTCGTTTCTTCGATCATCGAGACCGGCAGCGCCAAGCCGGATGAGATGGGCGCCGTGCGCGCACGCCTGAGGGAATTGAAGCTCGAACCCTATGATTGTCTGTCCCCGCCGTTGATGGATGCGATCGCCACGCATACGGCGAAGGCGAAAGGCGTACTGTCATGAGCAAGATCGTCTGTGTCCTGTATGACGACCCGGTAACGGGTTACCCCAAGACTTATGCGCGTGATGACCTCCCGAAACTCACGCATTACCCGGGCGGCCAGACGATGCCGTCGCCACAGGCGATCGATTTCAGGCCCGGCAAGCTGCTGGGTTCCGTTTCGGGCGAACTGGGGCTGCGCAGGTTCCTGGAAGGCCGCGGGCACAAGCTGGTCGTGACGTCGGACAAAGACGGCCCGAACAGCCGCCTGTCGAAGGAAATCGTCGACGCCGAAGTCCTCATCTCCCAGCCGTTCTGGCCCGCGTATGCGACCGCTGAACTGATCGCGAAAGCGCCGAAGCTGAGGCTGATCGTCACGGCCGGAATCGGCTCCGACCACACCGACCTGCAGGCGGCTATGAACCGCGGCATCACGGTGGCCGAAGTGACGTACTGCAACAGCATCAGCGTGTCCGAGCACGTCGTGATGATGATCCTGTCGCTGGTACGCAATTACATCCCGTCGCACGACTGGGTGGTGAAAGGCGGCTGGAACATCGCGGACTGCGTGGCGCGCTCCTACGACGTGGAAGGCATGAACGTCGGCACAGTGGCGTCAGGTCGAATCGGCCTTGCGGTGCTGCGCCGCATGAAGCCATTTGACGTCAAACTGCACTACATGGATCGGCACCGCTTGCCGGAGTCGATCGAGCAGGAACTCGGCCTGACGTATCACCAGAACGTCGAATCGCTGGTCAGGGTCTGCGATGTCGTGACGATCAACTGCCCGCTGCACCCGGAGACGGAGGGCATGTTCAACGATGCGCTGATCGCAAAGATGAAACGCGGCGCCTACATCGTCAATACGGCCCGCGGCAAGATCTGCGATCGCGACGCGATCGTGCGGGCGCTGAAGAGCGGACAGCTCGCCGGCTACGCGGGCGACGTCTGGTTTCCCCAGCCGCCGCCGCGCAACCATCCGTGGCGGACGATGCCGCACGAGGGCATGACGCCTCACATTTCGGGGTCCTCGCTTTCGGCGCAGGCGCGTTACGCGGCCGGCACTCGCGAGATCCTGGAGTGCTATTTTGACAAGCGGCCGATCCGCAGCGAGTACTTGATCGTGGATCGCGGGCAGCTCGCCGGCACCGGCAAGCACTCGTACAGCGCCGGCAATGCGACGCGCGGCTCCGAAGAGGCGGCGAAATTCAAGGCGGCGCCAACGAAGGCGGCGCCAAAGAAAGCCGCGAAGAAGAAGTCGAAGCCGAAGGCGCGGAAGAAGAAGTGAGCGACCGGCGCCGCGCCGGCGGGGCGCTTTGACCCGATGAACGCGGCGCCGGAACTGCTCTCACGCCACGCTGCCTTTGGCGGCGCCGTGAGCTATCACCGTCACGTCTCCGCCGAGACGGCATCCACCATGCGATTCGCGGTCTTCCTGCCGTCGCAGGCCGAGCGGCGCAAGGTTCCCGTGCTGTGGTATCTGGCCGGCCTGACCTGCACCGAAGAGACCTTCATGATCAAGGCGGGCGCCCAGCGCGTGGCCGCCGAACTCGGCCTCGCGCTCGTCGCGCCGGACACGAGTCCGCGCGGCGTGCCATTGCCGGGTGACAGCGAAAGCTGGGACTTCGGCAATGCGGCAGGATTCTATGTCGATGCCACGGAGCTGCCCTGGTCGCGTCACTATCGTATGTACTCCTACGTGACGCAGGAACTTGCGGCACTCGTCGAAGGGCAGTTTCCGGTCGACCCGAAGCGGCAGGGCATCTTCGGCCATTCGATGGGTGGCCATGGCGCGCTCACTCTCGGATTGAAGAATCCGGAGCGCTACCGCTCGATTTCGGCTTTTGCACCGATCTCTGCGCCGATGCACTGTCCCTGGGGCCAGAAGGCGTTCACGGGCTACCTTGGCGCTGATCGCGAACGGTGGCGAGCCCATGACGCCTGCGAACTGATCCGTGCGCTGCCGACCGTTTCCGGCCGGCCGCCGCTACTCGTGGACCAGGGACTGGCGGACCAGTTCCTGGAGCAGCAACTGATGCCGGAGCGCCTCGAACAGGCCTGCAGGGACACGGGCTACCCGCTGACGCTCCGCCGCCAGCCGGGCTATGACCACGGTTACTACTTCATCTCGACGTTCGTCGAGGATCACCTGCGCCACCACGCGCGCGCCTTGCTCAGCGGTTGAGCAGCCGGAGGATTGCGCGGAACTTGCGGCCGTAGGGCGGCAGCAGCAGCGACGAGGCGCTCAGGCGGCCGTCGAAATACACGGGCTTCTGCTTGGAGAACGTGTCGAAGCCGGCTTGCCCGTGATAGTGCCCCATGCCGCTTGGCCCCACGCCGCCGAAGGGCAGGCTTTCCTGGACGACGTGAAACGCCGTGTTGTTCACGGTCACGCCACCGGACACGGTCCGCGCAAGTACGGCGTCGAGATCCACGCCTGTGGCGCCGAAGTAATAGAGTGCGAGCGGGCGCGGACGCGCGTTGACGTAGGCGATCGCCTCGTCGATCGATTCGTAGCTGACGATCGGCAGCAGGGGCCCGAAAATCTCCTCCTGCATCACGCGCATCGAATCGGTCACGCCCGTCAACGCCACGGGTGACAGGCGGCGGCGTTCGGCATCGAGCGCTTCGTCGTGCAGGCGGTGGACGGTCGCGCCCGCCGCGCGTGCGTCCTCGATGAAGGCGGAAAGGCGACGGAACTGGCGGTCATTGATGATCGACGTGTATTGGGGATTTGTCGCGAGTTTCGGGTAGAAAGCCGTCGTCGCCCTGCGGCAGGCGTCGACGAAGCGCTCCACCAGCGCCTTCGGGATCAGCGCGTAATCCGGCGCGACGCAGGTCTGGCCCGCGTTGATCAGCTTGCCGTACATGATGCGCCGCGCGGTTTCGTCGAGATCGAATCCGTCCGCGACGATTGCCGGGGATTTCCCCCCGAGTTCCAGCGTCACCGGCGTCAGGTTGACGCTCGCGGCCTTCATGACCTCGCGCCCCACCTGCGTCGAGCCGGTGAAGAGGAGATGATCGAAGGGCAGGGCGGCGAAAGCCTTTGCGACGCTTGTGTCGCCGTTGACCGCGACGACTTCGTCGGCGGAAAAACTCCGGGCGACAAGCGACTCGAACAGCGCGCCGAAACGCGGCGTGTGCTCGGACATCTTGAGCATCGCCCGGTTGCCGGCGGCGAGCGCTGACGTGAGTGGCGAGACTGCAAGGTACAGCGGATAGTTCCAGGGCACGATGATGCCGACGACGCCGAGCGGCTGGCGCATGAGACGCGCGCGACCCGGCAGGCTCCACCATGCGACCGGGCGGCGCTCGGTTCGCATCCACCGGCGCAGGTGGCGCCGTGCATGGGCGATTCCCTCGAGGCTCGTGAACTGCTCGAGCAGTTCGGTCTCTTCGCTTGCCCGCATGCCGAAGTCCACGGCGATCGCATCGCGGATGTCGGTGAAATGCTCGCGCAGCATTCGGCGCAGGCGATCGAGGCGGTCGCGGCGGGTGGCCAGCGACGGAAATGTTTCGGCGGCGAACGAGCGGCGCTGAAGATCCATGGCCTGGACCAGTTGCGCCGGGTGGGTCACCAGCCGGTCCGATTCGTGTGCCGTGGCCATCAAGGGTATTTTAAGCGGATAATCGGCTTCCTGCCGCGCGGCACTGGAGGTCCAGGTGAAGATCGGTTGCCCGAAGGAAATCAAGGTGCACGAATACCGCGTCGGTCTGGTGCCGGCCGGCGTGCGTGAACTGGCGACAGCCGGTCATGAGGTGATGATCGAGGCCGGCGCCGGCATTGGCATCGGCATCGGCGACGACGCCTACCGTGCGGCCGGCGCGACTGTCCTGCCCGACGCGAAATCGGTCTTTGCGTCTGCCGATCTCGTCGTGAAGGTCAAGGAGCCGCAGTTGCCGGAGTGCGCGCAGTTGCGCCGCGGGCAGATCCTGTTTACCTACCTGCACCTGGCCGCCGACGCGGAGCAGGCGAAGGCACTCGCCAAGTCGGGCGTCACTGCGATCGCCTACGAGACCGTGACTGCGGCGGACCGCTCGCTGCCGCTCCTGACGCCGATGAGCGAAGTCGCGGGCCGCATGTCGATCCAGGTCGGTGCGACCGCCTTGCAGAAGGCGAATGGCGGGTTTGGCGTGCTGCTCGGCGGCGTGCCGGGCGTCGCGCCGGCGCGGGTCGTGATCCTCGGCGGCGGCGTGGCCGGCACGAACGCGACCCAGATGGCGGTTGGCCTCGGAGCGCAGGTCACGGTGGTTGACCGTTCACTCCGTCGCCTGCGCGAGCTCGACGTGCAGTTCGGCAGCCAGATTGAAACCGCCTATTCGACGATCGAGGCCGCCGAGCGCCTCGTGATCCAGGCGGATCTCGTGATCGGCGCCGTGCTCGTGACCGGCGCCGCCGCGCCGAAGCTCGTGACGCGCGACATGGTCCGGCGCATGGAGAAGGGCGCCGTGCTCGTCGACATCTCGATCGACCAGGGCGGCTGCTTCGAGACCAGCAGGCCGACGACGCACGCGGATCCGACTTACGTGGTCGACGGCGTCGTGCACTACTGCGTGACGAACATGCCGGGCGCCGTGCCGCGCACATCGACGTTTGCGCTGACGAATGCGACTCTCCCGTACGTGCGCTCGCTCGCAGACCTGGGCTGGCGGAAGGCGCTTGAGCGCGATGCCGGATTCGCGGCGGGGCTGAACGTGCACGAAGGGGCGATCACGCACGAAGCAGTCGCACGCGATCTCGGCATGGAGTACCGGCCGCTCGCGTCCTAAAAGGCGGCGTCGGGGATCGTGAGCGCGGTGTCGTCGAGCGACTCGAGCAGGCGCAGCGTGGGCTCGATGCGCGGCAGTTCGTAGCGGAAGAAATAACGGCAAGCGGCGAGCTTGCCGCGATAGAAATCCTGATCCCCGCTCGCAGCCGTCGGCAGCGCTGCTTCCGCCGCAAGCGCCTGCGCGAGCCAGCGCCAGGCGACCACCAGGTGCCCCAGGGTGTCCAGGTAAAGCGTCGCGTTCGCCAGTGCAAGCTCGGGATTCCCTTGCAAGGCCCCGAGAAGACGCGCAGTCGTCGTGCGGACATTGTCGACGGCCCGGACGAGTGCCGTTGCATGCGGCGCGAGCAGGATAGAGTCTTCGGCCAGGCAGATCGTCGCAGCAATGCGCGAGAACAGGTCCTCTAGCGCGGCGCCGCCCTGCATCGGAACCTTGCGGCCGAGCAAGTCGAGCCCATGGATGCCGTGCGTGCCCTCGTGGATGGGATTGAGGCGATTGTCGCGGTACAGGCGCTCGACTGGATAGTCGCGTGTATAGCCATAGCCGCCGTGGACCTGGATCGCGAGCTTGTTGGCCTCGAGACAGTACTCGGACGGCCAGGATTTCGCGATCGGTGTCAGCAGTTCCAGCAGAGCGTGCAGCCGCTTGCGTGCCGCGCCGTCCGGCGCTGAGCGCTCTTCATCGGCAAGTCGCGCGCAATAGAGAACGAGTGCGAGTCCCCCTTCGACCCAGCATTTCTGGGCGAGCAGCATGCGGCGCACGTCGGCGTGGCGAAGGATCGGCACCGGCGGCGCAGCCGGGTCCTTGGCCGCTAGCAGGCGACCCTGCGGTCGCTCGCGCGCGTAAGCCACCGCTTCCATGTAGGCGGCGTATCCCAGTGCGACCGCATTCGTTCCAACGCCGATGCGCGCGGCATTCATCATCCGGAACATGTATTCGAGGCCGCGATTCTCCTCGCCGACGAGTTCCGCGCGGCAGCGGCCCTGCTCGCCAAAGGAAAGCACGCAATTCGTCGTGCCGCGCCAGCCCATCTTGTGATTGAGCCCAGCGAGGCGCACATCGTTCGGTACACCGACCGCGGCATCCGCGTCGATGCGATCGCGCGGCACGGCGAACAACGAGATGCCCCTTACGCCGGCCGGGGCGCCTGGCGTGCGCGCAAGAACGAGATGCACGATCGACTCGGCGAGATCGTGGTCCCCGCCCGAAATCCACATCTTCGTACCGGTCAACAGATAGCTGCCGTCGGGCAGTGGCCGTGCCTGGCAGCGGATGTCGGCGAGCGAGGATCCCGCGTGTGGCTCCGAAAGGCACATGGTTCCCGTGAATCGTCCCGCGAGCATCGGACGCACGAAGCGCCGGCGCTGGTCCGCGTCGCCAAAGCTCACGAGCAGATCGGCAGCGCCCGCCGTCAGTGCCGCGTAGGAATGAAAGGCGACGTTCGCGCTCGAGAAAACGGCGGTGCAGGCCTTCGCGAGCACGAGCGGGAGTTGGAGTCCGCCATCCGCGCTGTCGAAGGTCGCCGCAGTGAACCCCGCGTCGTTGTAGGCGCCAAGCGCTTCGCGCGTTTCCGGAATCGTCCAGGCGCGCCCGTCGACAATGCGCGGCTCGTTGGCATCGGAGGCGGCGGCGAAGGGCGCGAAGCGTTCTGCAGCAATGCGATAGGCAGAGTCGATGACGCCGTCGAATACCGCCCGATCGTGTTCCGCATAGCGTGGTAGCCGGCAGAGGTCCGCGACGTCCAGCACCTCGTACAGCTGGAAATCGAGGTCGCGGCGGGGAATCAGCATGCCGGATTGTAATGCTAGGATTCCCGCATGCCGGGCGATACCTTCGACCTGACGGGCCGTGTCGCCTTCGTGACTGGCGCAAGTCGCGGTATCGGCCGGTCGATCGCACTTCTCCTGGCCCGACACGGCGCGATCCTGGCCGTTGCAAGCCGCAGGCTCGAAGCCTGCGAAACAGTCGCTGCCGAGATCCGCGACGCCGGTGGCCAGGCGTCTGCGCATGCCTGTCACATCGGGGAACCGGCGCAGGTCTCGGCGACGCTCGGCGAGATCGATGCGCAGCACGGCCGCCTCGACATTCTCGTCAACAACGCGGCGACCAACCCGTACTACGGCCCGGCCATCGGCATGGATCTCGCGGCCTACCAGAAGACGGTCGACGTGAATATCCGTGGCTATTTCTGGACCTCGATCGAAGCTGCGCGGCGGATGCTCGCGCAAGGCAAGGGTGCGATCGTCAATGTTGCATCGGTCAACGCATTCCGGCCGATGGACGGACAAGCCTGTTACTCGATGACGAAGGCAGCCGTCGTGAACATGACCCAGGGGCTCGCGAAGGAGTGGGCACGCCAGGGCATTCGCGTGAATGCGCTCGTGCCCGGACTGGTCGAGACGCGATTTGCCGCCGCCATCCATGAGGACCCGAAACTCCGTGCCGCAATGGAGAGCCTCGTGCCGATGGGCCGGATCGCCACGCCTGCGGAAATGGCGGGCGCCGTGCTGTACCTCGTCTCCGACGCGGCCTCGTACACGACCGGCAGTTGCCTCACTGCCGACGGCGGGTGGCTCGCCTGAGCGGGCAGCTGTTCAGCCGGCATTCAGCACGGAATCCGCAGACTTGGCCTGGCAATTTGCGCACCGGCGCGGCGTGCCGTATAGATAAGCGCTGTCGAAAGGAGCGAGGACGATGACGATGCCGAAGAGCCAGATTCTGGCCGTGGCACTGGCGTGTCTGATCGCGGGCTTCCCGGCAGCCGCAGACGACATCCGTCCGCTGTCGGATGCCCGGCCGATGGCCGATGAGAAATGCATCGAGCAGTGCGACATCAAGTCGGACGAATGCATGCAGGGAGCCGACGGCGATTCCGGAAAGCTCCAGGTCTGCGACGACAAATACAGCGAGTGCCTGCAGGCCTGCGAAGCGGGCTAAGCCTCGCAGAACCCCCTGGGTCCGGCCGTCTGGCCGCGACCGCTTGAAAAACGCCGTTTTTCGTATATATTGCGCAGCCCTGCGCTAGTGGGGTTTGTTGCTTAAATCATTGATTTCTCTAGGAATTCCTTGGAATGAAAGAGCGCAATGATGAGTCCTTCGACCTCGAGGACGAGTTTCTCGGGGAGACTGCGGAGCAGGATGGGGACTTCGAAAAGCTGATCGTGGTCGAGCGCCGGCCCAAAGGGCCACGCCGGCCGGTCCAGCAATCTGCCTGGAGCAAGGTCGAAGACGTGCTGGCGGAGAAACGCCTCCAGCGCGAGCTCGAGGAATTCAACGACGTCGACGAAGCGTGAGGCCGCCGTGGTGGCGGACCCGGCGCCGGGCGCTGCTCGCAGCGCTTGCCGGGCGCGACTGCGCGTACGTCTACGATCTCGCCACCGTCGAGTCGCAGGCACGCCTGTTGCTTGGCATGCGGTCGATCGCCAGGGTCCTTTATGCGATCAAGGCAAACCCCCATCCGGAAATCCTGCGTGCAGTCGCGGCGCTCGGTTGCGGCTTCGAATGTGTCTCGCGCGGAGAAATCGAACGAGTACTCGAATCGGTCCCGGCGATCGAGCGCGAACGAATCCTGTTCACGCCGAACTTCGCGCCAAGGGCGGAGTATCGATGGGCCCTCGAACAGGGCCTGAAGGTCACCGTCGACAATCTGTTTGTGCTCAAGTCCTGGCCAGAGTTGTTCTCCGGCCACGATATTTTCCTGCGTCTTGATCCAGGCCAGGGCCATGGCCATCACGAGAAAGTCCGCACCGGCGGACTGCAATCAAAGTTCGGCGTCCCGCCGGAGGAATTCGAGGAGGTGCCGCAAGCCGTTTCCGCGGCCGGTGCACGTGTCGTCGGACTGCATGCCCACGGCGGCAGCGGCAGTTTCGACCTTGAGGGCTGGCTCGGGCCCGCACGGGTACTCGCGGAGAACGCCGTTCGTTTTCCTGAAGCCCGGATCCTGAATCTCGGCGGCGGCCTCGGCGTTCCCGATGGAATGCACCGGGAACCGGTCGATCTCGCGGGGCTCGATCAGGGCCTTGCTGCTTTCCAGGCCCGGCATCCCGGATTCGGGTTATGGCTGGAGCCGGGGCGCTTCCTGGTGGCTGCTGCGGGCGTGCTGCTCGCGCGCGTCACCCAGACCAAGGGCAAGGGTTCGAAGCGCTATGTCGGCATCGCAACCGGCATGAATTCGCTCATCAGGCCCGCTCTCTATGGGGCCTGGCACGAAATCGTCAATCTCTCGCGACTCGATGAACCGGCAACCATGACCTGTACGATCGTCGGGTCCGATCTGCGAGAGCGGGGACGCGCTCGGGACCGACCGCCTGTTGCCGGATTGCGAAGAGGGCGACGTGCTCCTGATCGCGGACGCGGGCGCCTACGGTCATTCGATGTCGTCGCACTACAACCTGAGGCAGCCTGCGCCGGAGATCCTGGTTCCCGCGTGACCGAGGTCCATCGTTCGCATCTCTGGCAGCTCGTCCTGATCAATGCGATCTGGGGCTTCAATATCGTCGCGGTGAAGCTGTCGGCCGATCGCTTCCCGCCGGTGTTCCTGAGCTTCCTGCGATTCCTGATCGTCGGAATCATCGTCTGGCCTTGGCTGAGAATCCGGCGAGGCGAGATGCGCTGGCTGCTCACTGCCGCAACCTGCAGCGGCGGCCTGCAGTTTGCGCTGATGTATTCAGGCGTCGCCTTGTCCGGCAACATGTCGTCGGTCTCGATTGCCGGCCAGCTTGGCGTGCCGTTTGCGACGCTCCTGTCGGTGCTGCTCCTCGGTGAACGGATCCACTGGCGTCGCTGGCTCGGCATCGGCATGGCATTCGTCGGCGTCGTGCTGATCGGCCTCAGTCCCGACGTCTTTACTTCCTGGCCCGGCTTGATCCTGATCGTGATCGCGTCATTCATCGGTGCGGTCGGGCTGATCGCGATCAAGCGGGTCCACGCCCTCGAACCCCTCGAGCTGCAGGCCTGGCTTGCGTGGGGAAGCCTGCCGCTGCTGCTGCCCTTGTCGCTGCTGCTCGAGGACGGGCAGCTTGAAAGTCTCAGGCATGCCGGCGCGACGGGCTGGGGCGCCTTGCTCTATTCGGCGTTGCTCGCGAGCCTGGTCGCGCATACCGGGTATTTCGCGTTGATCCGTCGCTACCCGGTTACCAGCGTTGCACCCGTCACCGTGCTGACGCCGCTCTTCGGCGTGCTGTTCTCGGTCCTGCTGCTCGGCGACGTGCTCGACTGGCGGCTGATCACAGGGGGCTTACTGACACTTTCCGGCATCACGGTCATCGTCGTGCGCGAAAAGAAGGCCGCGGCGACGGGGACATAATTGCAGGCAGCGGACGGGGCCGGGCAGCTCCGCCGGTTCAACCCGAATCGCGCGGAGCCGACGTTAACAGTATGCTCATCCGGCGCCACGACCGACGCAGCGGCGGCAGGTGCTTGCAGTCGAAACGGCCAACCGCTAAGGTGGCCTCAGCCGGAATCGGGGCGCGCCGGAGTGTGCGCCGAGAAGAAATTTGGCGGGCCGTGGCCCGGACGAAGGGCATGCGACCGGCTCGTACGGACGAGGGGTGAGATAGGTCCGGTATGTCGAATACCTATTCCGCGGGGACGTCTCGCACAACGGCGGTTTTCGTCGGAATCGTCGTTCTCCACGTGGTCTTTTTCTGGGCCCTGAAGCAGGGCCTGGTACGCGCGGGCATGCAGATCATCGAAGACTACTCGATCATCGATTTGCCGCCGCCGCCGCCGCCGCCCGAGGACCTCGATGAACCGCCGCCGCCGCCGCCCGTGGACGTGCCGCCGCCGGTCGTGCCGCCGCCGCTGATTGACCTGCCGGCATTCGAAGGGCCGTCCACGGCCATCACTGCCAAGGTCCAGGAAACGCCAAAGGCCCAGCCGCAGACGGCGGCGCGCCAGGCACAGATCACGCCGCCGCGCATCAAGGCGAAGGGCGACCGGATCAGCGCGGCAATCAATGCCTGCTATCCGTCGGCTTCGCGCCGCCTGAGCGAGGAAGGCCGCGTGATGCTCACGATCACGATTGATGCGGCCGGCAAGGTCGGCGCAATGACTGTCAACCAGAGCAGTGGATTTCCGCGGCTCGACGGAGCGGCGGAATGCGTGGTGCGCCGCCTGCCGTTCGAACCGGGCAAGCGTGACGGCCAGCCGGTCGATGCGCAGGCGACGCTGCCGATCGTCTTCAAGCTGGAGTGACGCGCCAGGAATCGTCAGGGACCGGAGAGGCATTCCGGAAATATTTTCAGTTAGAGGGACTGCAGAATGGCTGGTGAAACCACAGTAACCGATAACCCGTACGGCATCGAAGCGCTCTGGACCACGAGCGATTATGTCGGCAAGGGCGTGTTCGTCATCCTGATCGTGATGTCGCTTTGGTCATGGCTCGTCATGATCAACAAGTGGCTCGATCAGCGCATGCTGCGCAGGGTGGCAGCTGAAGCCGAAAAAAGTTTCTGGACGGCGGGATCGCTGCAGGACGGCATCGGCAAGCTGAAAGGCAAGATCAATCCCTTCCGCGACATCGCCCACGACGGCGTCCAGGCGATGGAGCATCATCGCAAGAATGCCGGACGCGACGTCACGGGCAACATCGAGCTTGCCGACTGGGTGCAGTCCCACATCGACAAGCGCACCAACATGCTTCAGTCGAGCCTCCAGAGCGGGATGGTCGTGCTGGCGTCGGTCGGCGCGACTTCGCCGTTCGTCGGCTTGTTCGGCACGGTATGGGGCATCTACCACGCGCTGATCAGCATCTCGATCGCCGGCCAGGCGTCCCTCGACAAGGTGGCAGGCCCGATCGGCGAAGCGCTGATCATGACCGCCATGGGCCTCGCGGTCGCGGTGCCCGCGGTGCTCGGATTCAACGGCCTCCTGCGCGGCAACAAGTCGCTGATGGAACGCGCCAACTACTTCGCACACGACGTCCAGGCCGCCCTGCTGGCCGGTTCGCGCGTGTCCGGGAAGTAAGCGATGGCGATTTCGGTCGGCAAGGACGAGGGCGACCCGATGGTCGAACCGAACGTCATTCCGCTCGTGGACATCATGCTGGTCCTCCTGATCATCATGATCATCACGGTTCCGGTGATGACGCAGGCCGTCAAGATCGATTTGCCGAGGGAGATCAACCGGCCGACCGACACCAAGCCGGAAAACATCAACCTTTCGATCGATTTCGACGGCTCGATTTACTGGAATGAAAACAGCGTCGATCGCTCCCTGCTGCTCAACTACGTGCTGCAGGAAGCGGTGAAGGATCCGCAGCCGGAGGTCCATATCCGGGCCGACAAGCGTGCACGCTACGAGCACGTGTCCGATACGCTCGCAGTTCTGCAGCGCGGCGGCATGCGGAAAGTCGGGTTCATCGCGGAACGACCGCAGCTCCAATAGGCGGGGCGGGGACCTTCTGAAGTCACGAGGCCCGCCGATTGGCGGGCCTTTTTCTTGGCCGGAAGGAGGCTGAATGACGGCTGAACCGACGGGTCTATTTTATGTGCCGGAACCGGGAGTCTATTCCGGCAGTCAATCGATATGTGCTGCGGGCAGACAGCCGGGCGGGTTTTGGGGTATAAACCCGCCCCACGCGACATTGGCGGCGGTTTGGCGCCAGCGAGGAACAGGATCATGACAGCACGAGTTTCGAGATTGAGCCGTCTGGCCGCCCTGGCCATTGCGTTCGGCGTCGCTTCTGCAATTCCCACCATTGCCACCGGCCAGATCCGGAAGCCTGACCCGCGCGAGAAGGAAGTGCCCGAGGAGGCAAGCGAAGGCCAGGCTCCCCAGGCCGAGTACGGCAAGGAATTCCGCAAGCTCGCCGCCCCCGTCCAGACGGCGGCGAACGAGAAGAAATGGCCCGAAGTGCTGGCCGCCTTGCCGGCACTGGAAGCGTTGCCGGGGCAGACCCGCGATGAGCGCAAGGCCATCGCGACCTGGCGGCTCCAGGCGACGCAGGGCGTCAACGACCAGGATGCGTTTGCTGCCGCGATCGAAAGCTTCCTGAGCGAGGGATTTGCGGATCCGGAAAGCGTGGGCGCCATGCACCGTCAGCTTGCCGCCTATTACAGCGGCAAGCAGGACAAGGAAAAGACGCTGCTGCATTTCCAGAAGTTCGTGGACTCCTCGTCGGACGTACAGTCCGACGAGTATGAGACCCTCGGTCGCCTGCAGTTGCAGGCGAACCAGTTTGCCGAAGCCTGCCAGAGCCTTGGCAAGGCGATCGACCTCAGCGCGGCCAAGAACGAGACGCCGAAGGAAATGTGGTTCCAGCTTCGCGACCGCTGCTTCATCGAGATGAAGGACGACGCGGGGCGGCTGTCGAATCTGGAGGCGCTCGTCGGATACTATCCGGACAAGGAATACTACAGCCGTATTGCGGCGATCTATCAGTCGCTGACCAAGGATGATCGCATCGTTATGTTGAATGCCTACCGTGTAGCAGTCAGCGACCCGAAGGGCGGGCTGGCGACCGTGGGTGGCTACCTGAGCTACGCCGACACTGCGCTGGTAGCCGGCAGCCCGGGCGAGGCAGCGCGTGCACTCGAGCGCGGCATGAAGGATGGCGTCGTGCCGAGTGCCGGCACGAATCAGCAGCTCCTGGCCGAGGCCAGGAGCGCCGTGGCGCAGGACAAGAAGACGCTGCCCGGAGAATCCGCGGCGGCCGCCAAGAACGCGAAGGGCGAGGTGGACGTCAAGGTCGGCCTCGGCTACTTCAGCACGGGCGATTTCCAGCAGGCCGTCGAAGCAACCCGCCGTGGCATCGCCAAGGGTGGCGTTGCCCGTCTCGACGAGGCCAACCTGCTGCTGGGGGCCGCGTTGCTTGAACTTGGCCGGCGCGACGAGGCGCGGGCAGCATTTGAGACGGCTGCGGCCGCTGCGCCGCCAGGGAGCCCGATGGCGGGAATTGCAGGCATGTGGATCGCGCGCACCAAGCGCACCGAAACGGCCCCGGCGGCCGGTTGAGCAGGAGACTGGTGATGTCGAAGTCGAAATTTCCGTGCCAGCGTGCTGGCAATCATGTTGGCCGTCCCGGTTGCCGGTCTGGCCGTGCTCGGCTGGTCGGGCGATGCATTGGCGCAGCAGGCAGGCGGCTGGCGCAAGGAGCTGGCCGACAAGGCCGCATCCGCCCAGACCGCGGGCCAGAAAGGCAACTACAGCGAGGCGATCCGTCTGCTGAAAGAAGCCAAGGCGAAGGCACCGCTGTCGCCGCAGGAAGAACAGGGCATCAATGAATTGATGATCTGGGCCGCGAGCGGCGCCAAGGATCACAAGCTTGTGCTGCAGACCGTCGATGAACGACTTGCAACCGGACGGGTGACGGGCACCGATCTCACCCGGAAGCTGCGACTGAAGGCCACGACCCAGTACGCGCTTCGCGATTACCGCGGTGCTGCGGCAACTTTCGACAAGCTGGCGGCCCAGGGTCCGCTGAATGCCGATGATCTCACCTTGCTTGCGACCAGCCAGATGCAGTTGCGCGACTTCCAGAAGGCGACAACGACGCTCGAGCGGGCGATCGCGGCCAACGAGAAAACCGGGCGCACGGCCAAGATCGGCACGCTTCTCGAGATGCTGAACTCCGCCTACCACGAGACCAACAACAAGGCCAAGCGCATGCAGACGCTGCACCGGCTCATGGCCGTGGCTCCGAAGGCGAGCGTGTTCAAGCAGCTCGCCAATGCCTATGAAGTGGAGACCGTGAATGATCCGGTCGTCATGATCAACGTCTATCGCCTCGGTGCGGCCCGCGGACTCCTCTCGGGCGAGCACTATGCGAAGTATGCGGAAAAGGCGCTCGACCTCTCGAGCCCCGGCGAAGCGGTGAGCATGCTGGAGAAAGGCATGGCCGCGGGAGCGATCAAGAAGGACGAGCGCAACAACAAGGTGCTCGCGGACGCCAAATCGCAGGTCGATCGCGTCAAGGCGACGCTGACCCAGCAGGAAGCGGAAGCCAAGGCCATCGCGACCGGCGAGCCGGAAGCCAAGCTCGCGACGGCGTACTTCACTCTGAAGAACTACCCGAAGGCGAGCGAGGCGGCACAGCGCGGCGTGACGAAGGGCAAGGTCAAGAGCCTGGAAAATCTCAACATGATGCTCGGCATCTCGCTCGCCAACAGCAAGAAATCGTCGCAGGCGAAGGATGCCTTCAAGGCCGCCGCGGCAGCCAACGACAAGATGCGCGGCGTCGCCGATCTCTGGATCACGACCACCGGCTGATCGAGGGGGCGTGAAAGCGGCGTCCAGACTCGAAATCGTCGAAGTCGGCCCCCGCGACGGCCTGCAGAACGAATCGGCCGATCTGCCGACGTCTGCCAAGATCGAGTTCGTCCGCCGCGCTGTGGACGCCGGTCTCCGGCGAATCGAAGTCGCGAGCTTCGTCAATCCGAGACGCGTGCCGCGGATGGCGGATGCCGAGGCCGTCATGAAGGGCCTCCCGCGCCGGGACGGTGTCCGCTACATCGGTCTGGTGCTGAATCGCGCCGGCTTCGATCGTGCCGCGGCGGCGGGTTGCGAGGAAATCGGCATGGTCGTATTCACGACCGACGAATTCAACCGCCGCAACCAGGGCGTCACGAGCGCAGAGTCGATCCGGAACTGGCGCGAAATCGCCTCCGCCGCGCAGGCCGCGGGTATCCGGGCCCAGGTGACGATCTCGGCAGCATTCGGCTGCCCCTTCGAAGGCGAGGTCCCGCCCGCGCGCGTGGTCGATATCGCGCGCGAAGTTGCAGACGCCGTTCCGTTCGAGATCGCAATCGCCGATACGATCGGCGTCGGCGTGCCGGGGCAGGTGACGGAGATTTTCGGCCGCGTCGCCGATGCGCTGCCAGGCATGAGCCTGCGCGGCCACTTCCACAACACGCGCAATACCGGCCTCGCCAATGCCTACGCGGCCATGATGGCCGGCGCCCAGGTCCTCGACGCGAGCGCCGGCGGCCTTGGCGGCTGCCCATTCGCGCCCGCGGCGACTGGAAACATTCCGACCGAAGACCTGGTCTACATGCTCACCCGCATGGGGGTCGTCACCGGAATCGATCTCGAACGGTCGATCGCGACGGCGCGCTGGATCGAGCAGCATGTGGGGCACGCCGTGCCCGGCATGCTCGTCAAGGCGGGCGGCTTTCCCGCGAACTGAAAAGGACTGACCCACTGAAGGAACATCACGATGACGATCAAGGCTGGCGAAAGGATTCCCGAAGGCTCGCTGAAGCTGATGGGCAAGGACGGGCCGATGAACGTGAGCGCCGACGAGCTCCTGGGCAAGGGCCGTGTCGTGCTTTTTTCGGTGCCCGGTGCATTCACCCCGACCTGCAGCGCAAAGCACCTGCCAGGATTCGTCGAGAATGCCGCGGCGCTTCGCGGCAAGGGCGTGGCAAAGATCGTCTGCCTCGCGGTCAACGATGTCTTCGTCATGAATGCCTGGGGAAAATCGGCGGGCGTCGGCGATGCGATCGTGATGGCGGCCGACGGAAATGGGGACTACTCGCGCGCGCTCGGGCTCGAACTCGACGCCCGCGGGTTCGGCATGGGCATGCGCGGCAAGCGCTTTGCGCTCGTGATCGAGGACGGCGTGGTGAAGCAGGTCAACGTCGAGGCGGCCGGCGAATTCAAGGTCTCGAGCGCGGAGCACGTGCTTGCGGGCCTCAAGTGATCACCGGTCCGGTTTCGTTCCTGTATGCGGGCCTGCTCGGCCTGCTGCTGATCGCGCTTTCAGTCCAGGTGGTGCTGGCGCGCCGCCGCTACAAGGTGCGGCTCGGAACCGGAAGCGACGACGGCATGCAACAGGCCGTGCGGGTGCAGGCGAATTTCGCCGAGTACGTACCGTTTGCGGTGCTGCTGCTCGTCTTTTCGGAGATCAGCGGCCTGCCGACGGCCGTCGTGCACGGCGCCGGCGTCCTGCTGCTCGTGAGCCGGATGATGCACGCCTGGGGACTGTCGCAGAGTCCGGGCAGTGCATTCGGCCGCTTCTACGGGACAGCAGGTACCTGGATCGCAATCCTCGGGATGTCCCTCTGGCTGCTCTATGCGACTACAGGAGCTTCTCGATTTCCGGCACCAGGGTGAAGAGATCGCCGACAAGTCCGTAGTCGGCCACTTCGAATATCGGCGCCTCGGCGTCCTTGTTGATGGCGACTATCGTGCGCGCATCCTTGATGCCGGTCAGATGCTGGATCGCGCCGCTGATCCCGATCGCGAAATAGAGCTCCGGCGCGATGATCTTGCCGGTCTGGCCGACCTGGAGTTCGTTCGGCGCGTAACCGGCATCCACGGCCGCGCGCGAGGCGCCGATCGCCGCGCCGAGCCGGTCCGCGAACCGCTGGATCAGAGCAAAGTTCTCGGCGCTGCCAAGGGCCCGGCCACCGGACACGACGCGTGCGGCGCTCTGGAGTTCGGGTCGGTCGCTGCGCGCCGCGGAAACGGACACAAAGCGCGTGCCCTCCGGAATCCTGACGTCGACCGCCGGCGTCTCGACGGGGGCTGAACCTCCGTCCGCCGCCGCCTGGAACGATGCCACCCGGACCGTTGCGACCACCTGACGGCCGGCCGGCGCTTCGACGGTTGCGATCGCATTCCCGGCGTAGACCGGCCGGCGGAACCGGGATGCGGATTCGACGGCCATGACGTCGCTGACTTGCGGCGCGCCGAGCAGGGCTGCGACCCGGGGCATGAGGTCTTTTCCGAAGGTCGTCGAAGGCCCGAACACATGCGAATACCCTTCAGCGAGTTTCGCGACCTGGGGCGCGAGCACCGCCGCCAGGGCCGGTTCATTGGCGGGATTCCGCACCAGCAGCACGCGGGCGACGCCCTGGATCGCGGCGGCAGCCGCCGCGACCGGCGATCCGTCCTTTGCCAGCACGGCGATCGCGATCTCCGCGCCGGGAATCGACGCCGCACAACTCACGCACTTCGCGATCGAGGGATTGAGCTTGCCGTCCGAGTGCTCGGCGACGATCAGGATGCGGCTCATCAGACGAGCCCCTTCTGGCGAAGCGCGGCGACCAGTTCTGCTGCGTCCTTGACGATCACGCCTTTCTGCCGCTGCGGCGGCGACTCGTACTTCAGCACCTTGAGCAGCGGCGTCGCATCGACGCCGAGAGTCGCCAGGTCCGTCACGTCGAGCGGCTTCTTCTTGGCCTTCATGATGTCCGGCAGCTTGATGTAACGCGGTTCGTTGAGCCGAAGGTCCGTGGTGCAGACTGCCGGCAGGTCGACGTCGATCGTTTCGAGTCCCGCGTCGACTTCTCGTGTCACGCGCGCGACCTCGCCCCTGAATTCGATCTTCGAGGCGAATGTCGCCTGGGGGCGACCCCAGAACGCGGCCAGCATCTGGCCGGTCTGGCCGCAGTCGTCGTCGACGGCCTGCTTGCCCAGGATGACGAGCCGCGGCGTCTCTTTCTCCACGAGTTTCAGCAGCGCGCGGGCGACTGCCGGCGGCTCGACCGCCGCATCCGCCTTGACGAGAATCGCGCGGTCCGCACCCATCGCGAGCGCATTGCGCAATTGCTGCTGGGTCTCGTCCGGACCGACGCTGATGACGACGACTTCATCGGCTTCGCCGCGCTCGCGGATCCTGAGCGCCTCCTCGAGCGCAATTTCGTCGAAAGGATTGGCGCTTTGCTTCACACCGTCGGTCACGACGCCCGATCCGTCGGGACGTACGCGCACGCGCACGTTGTAGTCGATGACGCGCTTCAGGCCGACCAGGATCTTTCGCATTCAATCCGCTCCATTGCCCGCGGCGCATCGTATCGGAACCGAAGCGTTTCGGTTAACATCGCATTGATATTCAATAGTTTGAGCTCTGTATCTCGAGTAAATTCGTGACATGAGCACGCTCGCCTTCATCTTGCGGCGCCTGCTGGGTGCGCTTCCAACCCTGGCGCTCATCGTCGCGCTGTCATTTCTGCTGACCCGCCTGGCCCCGGGCGGGCCGTTCGACGAGGAGCAGGCGCTGGCGCCGGAAATCCGCGCCAACCTCGAGGCGGCCTATGGTCTCGACCAGCCGATACACCGGCAGCTGGGGCGTTACGTTTCCGGACTCCTGCGTGGAGATTTCGGCCCTTCATTCAAGTTCCGCGATTTTACGGTCGGAGAGCTGATTGCGGGCGGGTTGCCGGTCAGCCTGACGCTCGGCCTCGCCGCGCTCGTGCTTGCGCTGGCGATCGGGGTGCCCGCCGGACTCTGGGCCGCGCTTGCGCGAGGGCGCGGCGCGGACCGCCTGGTCATGATGTTCGCAATTGCCGGCATTTCGATCCCCGTGTTTGTCGTCGCCCCATTGCTCACGCTGGTATTTGGAATCTGGCTGCGCTGGCTGCCGGTCGCGGGCTGGATGCCGGGCCGACCGGCGGATCTCGTCCTGCCGGTGGTGACGCTGGCACTGCCGGTCATCGCATACGTCGCACGCCTGACGCGTGGCAGCCTGCTGGAAGTGCTGCGCACCACCTGGATTCGCGCCGCGCGCGCCCGCGGCCTGCCTGCCCGCACGGTGATCCTCCGGCACGCAATGCCGGCGGCATTGCTGCCGGTCGTGAGCTACCTCGGGCCGGCTGCTGCCGCCGTGCTCGCCGGCTCGCTGGTCGTCGAAACATTGTTCGGCCTGCCGGGCATGGGCCGGCATCTCGTGCAGGGAGCGCTCAATCGCGATTACACGCTCGTCATGGGAATGGTGATCGTCTATGCCGGCCTGATGATCCTGCTGAATCTGGTGGCCGACCTGGTCTATGCCCTGCTTGACCCGCGTATCCGGCGTGGGCGCCAGTCATGACGGGTGGACTGTGGCGCGATGCCCTCTCGCAATTGCGGCGCGATGGCGCCGCGATGACAGGCCTGGTGGTCCTGTCGGTGCTGGTGCTTGCGGCTTTCGCCGGGCCGGCACTCATCGGCTTTCGCGAGGACCAGATCGACTGGGCGAACATGGCGGCGCCGCCATTCTCGGCGGATGGTCACTGGCTCGGCACGGATCGGCTGGGTCGCGACCTGCTGCTGCGCACCCTGCTCGGACTTCGCGTGTCGCTCGCCATCGCGCTTGCGGCGACGCTCGTGAGCCTCGTCATCGGCGTCGCCTGGGGCGCGCTCGCGGGTTATCTCAGGGGTCGCGCGGATGCCCTGATGATGCGTTTCGTCGACGTGCTCTATGCGCTGCCGCAGGTCTTCTTCGTGATCATCCTGACCGTCGTGTTCGGTCGCGGCCCGCTGACGCTCCTGGTGGCGATCGGCGCATTCGGGTGGCTGACGATGGCCCGAATCGTGCGTGGCCAGGCGCTCGCGCTGCGCGAACGCGATTTTGTCGAGGCCGCGGTCGTGGGCGGCGCCGGAACGCTGCGCATCGTCGCGCGTCATATCGTCCCCAATCTGCTGGGGCCCGTCATCATCTACGCGACATTGACCGTGCCGCAGGTGATCCTGGTCGAAAGTTTCCTGAGCTTTCTCGGCATCGGGATTCAGGAGCCGCTCGCGAGTCTCGGCAATCTCATCGCGGACGGCGCGGCCGAGATGGAAACCGCGCCGTGGATGCTCGCCGTGCCCGCGGGATGCCTGGTGCTGCTGGTATTCGCATTCAACTTCCTGGGTGACGGCCTGCGCGACGCGCTCGACCCGAGGGATCGTTGATGGCGCTTCTGGAGATACGGGCGCTGACCGTCGAATTTTCGGGTGAACCGCCCGTCACGGCCGTGAGCGGCGTGGACCTGTCGGTCGAGGCGCAGGAGAGTGTCGCCATTGTCGGCGAATCCGGTTCCGGCAAGAGCCAGCTCCTTCACGCCTGCATCGGAATGCTTGCGGCCAATGGGCGCGCACGGGGCTCGGTGCGCTTCGAGGGCAGGGAATTGCTCGATGCCGGCAATGCGGCGGCCATTCGTGGCCGCGGTATCGGTTTCGTTTTCCAGGACGCTTCGGGCAGCCTCACGCCGCACCGCCGCATCGGCCTGCAGCTCGCAGAGGTCGCGCAGGCGGCGCATGGCATGAACCGAGACGCGGCGCGGGCCGAATCGCGGCGCATGCTCGATTGCGTGCACCTGCCGGATGCAGAGAGGAGGCTCAAACAGTATCCGCATGAATTGTCCGGCGGCATGCGGCAGCGTGTAGCCATTGCGCTCGCCCTGATGGCACGCCCGCGGCTGTTGTTCGCCGATGAGCCGACGACGGCGCTCGATGTCACGGTGCAGGCGGAGATCCTGGCGCTCATTGCCGAACTTTGCCGTGAGTTCGGCATGGCGCTTCTCCTCGTGACCCATGACCTGGGCGTTGTCGCGGCTCTCGCGGACCGCATTGCAGTCATGCAGGCCGGGCGCTTCGTCGAGACGGCGGCCGCGGCCGATTTTCTGGCCGGTCCCAGGCATCCCTACAGTGCTGGCCTGCTTGCGGCCGTGCCGACGCTCGGTGGCCTGACATGAGCCTGCTCGAATTGCGCGGCGTTTCAGTGCGATTCGGGCAATTCGCCGTCCTCGACGTGGATTTCTCGATCGGCGAACACGAGATGCTGGGTCTCGTCGGGGAGTCGGGCTGCGGCAAGACGACGCTCGGCCGCTCGATCCTGGGACTCGTGCCGCTGGCCGGCGGAGAAGTGCGGTGGCGGGGGCAACGCATCGACCATCTCGGGCTTCGGGCGTTTCGAGCGCTTCGGCGCGAATTGCAATATGTTTTCCAGGACCCCAGCGCCTGCCTCGACCCGCGGATGACGATTCTCGAAAGCGTGGCGGAGCCGCTGCGCGCGCTCGATCCCGGCACGCGGGCCCGGGAGCGCTTCCGGCGCGCCCAGGACCGGCTCGACGATGTCGGCCTCGCTGCACGGCTGGCCGCGCGCTATCCGCACCAGCTGAGCGGCGGCCAGCTGCAGCGCGCCGTCATCGCGCGCGCGCTCATCGTCGATCCGCGCTTCGTCGTCTGCGACGAACCCGTGAGCGCGCTCGACGTTTCGGTACAAGGCCAGATTGTCGACCTGCTCGAACGCATTCGTGACGAGCGTGGACTCGCGAGTCTCTTCATCAGCCACAACCTGGCGGTCGTCGCGCGACTGTGCCGGCGCGTCATGGTCATGTACCGCGGCCGCATCGTCGAAAGCGCCGGGCGCCGCGACATCGCAAACGCTCCCCTGCATCCCTATACGCGCGAGTTGCTGGACGCCGTTCCCGGCATCGACCCGGGTGCGCGCGCGCGGCTGCTGCGCAGGGCGGCCCGGGCCCGTCCGGTCGCGGATGATGCGACGTCGACGAATGCTTGCGCATTTGCCTCGCGCTGTCCGTACGTCCTGCCGCGCTGCCGTGTCGAACGCCCGCCGCTGCAAGCCGTCGGCGCATCGCGCCTCGTCGCCTGCCATCGGGCGGGCGAGTGGCCGGGCGGGCTCATCCGCTGAGCCTGGTGCCGGCCTATGCTGGGGCCCGATAGAGGGAAGCCATTCGTTGAGTTCGAATACCCGTTGCATTGCCCATCTGCAGGCAGGCGGCCTGCTGCTGACGCAGGACCTGCGCCAGGCCCGGATCCTGCGCCGATTGCACGATCGGGCCCAGGTGGAGGCGGGGCGGGAGGTCTGGCCTTCAGCCCAGATCCTGCCGCTCGAGAGCTGGCTCGCGCTCCAATGGCAGGAAGCCGCTGCAGCCCGGCCGGCACTGCCAGGGATACTGCCCGTCGTCGCCTTGCGCTGGCTGTGGCGGCGCCAGGTCGCGCGAGATGCGCCCGAGCTCCTGGATCCGGCGGATCTGGGGGCGCGGGCTCGCGCAAGCTGGCTTGCGCTCCGCGCGCAGGGCGGCGACCTTGAAAGCCTCACGCGATGGCCGCTGACACGTGACCAGCAGGCCTTTCTCGGCTGGGCCCGGGCGGTGGAGGCAGAACTCCGCTCGCGCGAGGGCTGTGACGGCGGTGACCTCGCACGACTTCTCGTGGAATTCGATGCCTTGCCGCTGGCTGGCCCGCCGGTGCTGGTCGCAGGATTCCGCCGCCTGGCGCCGGCCGTGGCTGCCCTGTTTGCCGGCATGGCTGCGAAGGGCCGGCCCGTCCTGCGGCACGAGGTTCCGCTGGGCGGTAGTGATTGCAAACGTCTTGCCGCGAGCGATCCGGACTCGGAGCGCCAGGCGATGCTCGCGTGGCTGCGCGAACGTCTCGAACGATTGCCCGGCGGGTTGCATGCCGTCATCGTGCCGGACCTCGACGGGAATCGCGGCGCGCTGGAACGTGCGCTCACATCCGCACTGCAGCCGGAACTTGAGTTGCCGCAAGGCGGTCGAGTCGAGCGCGTGTTCGATCTCGCCGGCGGACATGCGCTCGTGTCACAGCCGATCGTCGAGACGGCACTTGCCGCGCTCGGTGCTGCGGCCGGCCCGGTTGACTGGACCGTAGCGAGCGGGCTGCTTCGAAGCGTGCATCTCGCCGGGGCGCAGCCGGAGCGCGGCTCACGCCTTGCTGCCGACATCGCCTTGCGTCAGCCGCAGGGGCAAGCAGGAGTCTCCCGCGCCATGCTCGCAGGTCTTGCGCGCCAGTCGGGCGCCACAATGTTCGCAGCGGCGCACGACGCTGCGGCCGCCACGTTGAACGGGCAGACGCGCTGCGGCGCAGCGGTCTGGGCTGAGGCCTTCGGCGCCTGCCTCGCTGTCTGGGGCTGGCCCGGCGACATGCCTCTTGGAAGCGCGGAATTCCAGGCGGCGCGGCGGTTCCGGGAACTGCTGTCGGAACTCGCATTCCTCGGCGCCGTCACCGCGGATCTTGATTCCCGCCAGGCGCTCGCCGAGTTGCGGCGCCTGGCCGCCGCGCCATTTCAACCGGAGAGCGGCGAGCCGGCGGTATTCGTACTGGACGCCTACGAAGATCCAGGGGTGGCGTTCGACAGTCTCTGGGTCGCCGGACTGACCGCGACGGCCTGGCCACGACCCGTCGTTGTCAATCCCCTGTTGCCGATCGAAATCCAGCGACAGCTCGGCATGCCCGGCGTTACGCCCGAGGATTGCGTTGCCGAAGCCCGCGAAATCATTGGCCGATGGCAGTCACAGACCACGGCCCTTGTCATGTCCTGGCCGCTTCGCGAGAACGACACGGACGTCGATGGCTCGCCCCTGCTGCCGCCAGATGCTGCGATGCTCGAGAACCCGCCGCTGTCGCCGTCGCGCGAGCGGCTGGCCCTCGCCGCGGCCCGGCTCGAGCCGGTGCCGGATGCCGCGGCGGTGCCGATCACCCAGGCGCTGGTGAGTGGCGGAGCGCGATTGCTCGAACTCCAGGCGCAATGCGCCTTTCGTGCGTTCGCGGAAATACGCCTCGGAGCAGTTCCGCTGGAAGAGCCGCAGTCCGGAATCGACCGTCGGCTGCGCGGCATTGTCCTGCATCGGGCATTGCAACTCCTGTGGGACGGTCTCGGCAACCAGCAGGCGCTCGCGGCGCTCGATGATGAGACGAGGACCCGCCGGGTCGCGGCGGCGGTCGAAGAGGCGATTGCAGTCACTGTCCCGACGGCGAGCGGAGCGCGCACGATTGCGCTCGAGGGCGATTGGCAGCGGCGAGCGGTCGGTGGTCTGCTCGACCTCGACCGCGCGCGCCCGCCATTCACCGTCATCGAGACCGAGCGCAGGCACACGTTCGCGATCGGGGGTCTCGAACTCCGGCTTCGCGTCGACCGGGTGGATCGCGTCGGCGATGACCTGATCGTCATCGACTACAAGACCGGCAAGCCGCGGAATTCGGCGTGGCGCGGCGCGCGCATGGAGGCGCCGCAACTTCCGCTATACGCGATTCTCCATCCGGGCCGGCCGACCGGCATCGCATTCGCCGGCATTGGAGCGGGCGGTGCCGAGTACGTCGGCGTGAGCCGCGACGGCGACGCAATACCGGGCTTGAGGCCCGCGGCGAAGTTCGCGCTGACCGAGGAAAAGGAGTCCGGCTTCGAATGGCCCGCGGTGATCGCACACTGGCAAGCATGGCTGCTGCGCCTCGCCGAGGATTTCGCCGCCGGACGCGTCGATGTGAATCCGAAGCGCGCGGCCGATACCTGCCGGTACTGTCACCTGGGCGCATTGTGTCGCGTGGAACCGGCGTCGCCGGAAGACGAGGACCAGGAAGTCGCCGATGACGAATGACGCAGCCGCACTCGATCGGGCGGCCCGCGAGCGTGCCATCGACCCGTCCAGATCGTACATCGTACAGGCGCCGGCAGGCTCCGGAAAGACTTCGCTGCTGACACTTCGCTTTCTTCGCCTGCTCGCGGAAGTCGAGTGCCCGGAACAGATCGTTGCGATCACCTTCACGCGGAAGGCTGCCGCGGAGATGCGACACCGGATCCTCGCAGCGCTCGACCGCGCATCAAGGCCGCTCGACGCGAACGCCGAAGCGCACGTGCAGGAAGCACATCGCCACGCCCGCGTGGCGCTCGAGCGCAGTCGCGAGCGCGGCTGGGGCCTCCCGCACAATCCGGCCCGGCTCCACGTTCAGACCATCGACGGCCTGAATCACTGGCTCGCGCGCCGGTTGCCGCTCGCGGCCCGCATCGGCACGTCGTCCGCGCTCGTCGACAATGCACGGCCGCTGTATCGGGAAGCGGCGCGCCGGACGGTCGCGATGCTGGACGAGGACATGGCGGTTTCCGGCGCGCTCGATCGCCTCGCGCGCGCGCTGAATCATGAACCGCGCCTGCTCACCCAGCTGATCGAGAGCATGCTCGGTGCGCGCGAACTGTGGCTGCCGAAACTACTGGGCGGCTCTGACGGTACGAGCTTGCGGGTGGAAATCGACCGCTTGCTGTGCGGGGCGCTGGAAGCGGAACTCACGGCGGCGACGGCCGCGCTCTCCGTGTTGGACTGGCGGGATTTCTTTGCGATCTGCCGCGCTGCGGTTGCCGGAGGCGCAAGCGTGGGTCCGGTCCTCGCGCTCGCGCAATTGCGGGACCTGCCGCCGCCTGTCGCAGGCGCGGTGCCTCAATGGTGCGCGCTCGCCGACCTGTTGCTGAGGTCGCCTCCGGCAAGCGCATTGCGCAAGACCGTCGATGCGAGGCAGGGCTTTCTGCCCGCGAGCGAGGGCGCTGGCTGGAAGGGTCTCAAGCAGCAGATGAAGGACTTCCTTGCCGAATTGACCGAGCATGAGGGCTTGGCGGCGGCGATCGTGTCGTTGCGCCAGTTACCGCCCGCGGCACTGACCGACGATCAGTGGGAACGCATCGATGCGCTTTCGGCCGTGCTGCCGCATGCGGCCGCAGAGCTCCTCGCGCTGTTTGCCGAGCGCGACACCCTCGATCATCCGGCGGTCGCCGCCGCAGCCCGCGACGCCCTGGGCGATGAATCGGCGCCGACGGAGCTTGCGCTTTCGCTCGATTACCGGATCCGCCATCTGCTGGTCGACGAATACCAGGACACGTCGCCTTCCCAGGAGAGGCTGCTCAGCCTCCTCGTCGCCGGCTGGCAGCCGGGGGACGGCCGAAGCCTTTTCTGCGTCGGCGACCCGATGCAATCGATCTACGCATTCCGTGAGGCTGACGTCACCCTGTTCCTGCAGGCACAGCGCCGGGGAATCGGCGCCGTCCCGCTCGTCGTGGAGCGCCTGGGGCGCAATTTCCGTTCGAGTGCGGCGATCGTCGACTGGGTCAACGCGACATTCTCGGCATTGATGCCGCCGGCCGATGACTTCGAGCGTGGCGCAGTGCGCTATTCGGCCGCGGCCGCCGTGAAGCCGGGCGCGGCAGGAAACGGCGTCCACATCCATCCGCTGATCGAGGCCGACGAGCACGCGATGGCCGCCGAAGTGACGGCGATCGTGCAGGAAGCGATCGGCGCGAGCACGGAAGCCGCTCTCGATCGCCATTCTGGTGCGCGGCCGGCCGTCATTGCCGCCGATCCTCGCGGCCTTGCGCGATGCAGGCATCGATTACCGCGGTGTCGAGCTGGAATCGCTGCTCGAACGTCCGGCCATCCGCGACCTGGTCGCGCTCACGCGCGCGCTGTTGCACGCCGGCGATCGCACGGCCTGGCTCGCGGTGCTGCGCGCGCCGTACTGCGGGTTGACGCTTTCCGATTTGCTCCTGCTCGCGGGCGACGATCCCGGCGTGCCGGTGTATGAGCGCATCGCGGACGCGGGTCTGCCTGCGGCGCTGCCGGCCGATTCGGCCGCGCGCCTGCGGCGCCTGCGCGGCGTCGCTCGACGCGGCGATTGCCGGGCGCGGCGGGCGCACCGCTCGGGGGCTGGGTGAAGTCGGTCTGGCTCGCGCTCGAGGGCCCGGCGACGATCGCGGACGAATCGGACCTTGCGAATGCGGAACTTCTGTTCATGCGCGCTCGATCGCCTTGAACAGGAACGGGCTGCCAGCCGCCGGCGTCCGCGATCGATGCGGCGATCGCCCGCATCATGGCGTCGCCGGTCGGCAGCGAGAACGCCCGGGTGCAGGTCATGACCGTCCATCGCGCCAAGGGGCTCGAGTTCGACGTCGTCATCCTCCCGGACCTGCAGCGCGGCCCGCGCGCGACCGAACGCCCGCTGCTGTACTGGACGCCGGTCGCGACCGGACCGGGCGAACGCGGCATCGTGCTCGCGAGTCGCGCGGAATCGCCGGAAGGCGAAGGCAGCGCGGACGCGCTCGAGCGGTGGATGCGCAGGCTCGGCGCAGAGCGCGAGGCGCTGGAACTCGGGCGCATCGCCTACGTGGCCTCGACGCGCGCACGACTCGACCTGCACCTGATCGGCACTGCGGGCGTTCGTCAGACTGATGATGGCCCCAGACTCCGTCGCCCGCGGCGTGCCAGCCTGCTCGGCGTTTCTCTGGCCCGTGCTGGCTGGCCATTTCGAGCAGGCGCTCGGGGCTCGCGCGCAGTCACCGGCTGCATCTGGCCGCGGCCTGGACGGCAGGCGGCGGCTCACCGCGCCGCCGCCGCGCCGCCTCGTCGCAGGATTCGAATCGCCGGCGCCCCTGTCACCGCCGCGCGCGCCGGTGCTGCGGATCTCCGGCGAAACCGAAGGCTCCATCCGTCCCGATTTTGACTGGGCGGGCGCGATCGCGCAGACGGTCGGCCTGATTGTCCACCGGGAACTGCAGCGCATCGCAGAGGGCGGCGCCGCGCCGCGAGCCGATGTGGCGACCGCGGCCCGCTGGGACCGCCAGCTGCGCGAACTGGGCATAGATGACGGCCACCGGCCCGAAGCGCTCGAACGAATCAGGAGCGCCATGACGGCCATTAACGGAAGCAAGCAGGCGGCCCGGTTGCTCGATCCGGCCGCGCGGGAGGGCGCGAGCGAACTCGCGCTGACCGCTGTCATCGGCGGTGTCCTGCAAAGCCTCCGGATCGATCGCACGTTCGTCGACGCCCTGGACGTTCGCTGGGTGGTCGACTGGAAGACGAGCACGCACGAGGGCGGCGACCGCGAAGCGTTTCTCGACAACGAACTCGCGCGCTATCGGGGGCAACTCGAGCGCTATGCGCACGTCATGCGCCTCGTCGACCCGGGCCGCGCGCTCCGAGTCGGCCTCTATTTCCCGCTGCTCGACGCCTGGCGCGAACTCTAGAAGCTGCCTTCGATGGTGAAGGGCCGGCGGCCCTGGGCGTCGGGCGGACCGAGAAAGGCGAGGGTGTCGAAGATTGCGGGTCCCGCGCCCGGGCCAGGCGCCGCTTCTCCGCTCAGCAGGTAGCGGCCGTCGCGATCAAGCTCGATGGCTCCGCGCACGCGAAGCGGACCGCCCAGGTCCCGAAGGCGCCCGGCGAGCGAACCCGTTCCGACCGATCCTTCACCGACAGTCAACTCGAAATCACCGAGCAACTGGCCGCCGGCGCCCGGCGCACGCAACGAGCGCAGGACCAGCGTTCCGGCAGCATCTGCCGGCCTCCGTTCCACGATGCGCACTTCGTTCCAGTTCGAGTTCGAGCATCCCGCTCCAGCCTTTCGGCGTGGCGAGGCCCTCGAATGCTGAAATCGACACCTGGCCCGCGATGTCGCGGGCGACAAGCTCACCGCCGAAATCGCCCCGCAGATCCGCCGAGACCTCGCCACCCGCAGGACTCAGGGACACGTGGCAGGACCATTCGAGCAGGACGAGCCGCCACGGGCGGCAGGACCAGCGGACCGCCCCGATTGCCCGCCCATTGACGGCGAGGCCGCGCGCACGGCCGGACCAGATCGTGCCGCCGACGCCGCTTGCGACGACGCCTGCGGGCAGGCGGCCGGTCAGCTGGCGGGCCGGCATCATGGCGACCAGGAACACGAGAAATGCGGCAACGCCTGCCGCGATGAGCTTGCTGCGCCGGGCCATCCGCGTCAGGGACCGCGCAGGACCAGTGTGGCGTCGACGAGGCCGGGCTCGCCGGTTGCTGACACGCTCGCGGATTCGGTGACGACGCCGCGCTCCTTCTGCAGCCGCGCGAGCAGGAGGGTCATCGCGTCAAACGACGCGCCGGTAAATCGTGCGCGCAGCGCGCCGTTCGACGCCGGCTCGACCGATGCGAGTTTGTCCGCCAGCCCGCCTTCGCGCGCCATACGATCGACCGCAATCGTGAGCGGCTCGCCCGGACGCGCGGCGGGCGCGGCCTGGATGCGCGGTGTGACCGACTCGATCCAGGCGAGGTCCGCCCGACGCCGCTCGACGCGCTCTTCGGCCGCGGCGACCGAATTGCCGAGCTGCCAGATGAGCCCGCCGACGAGCAGCACCGCCGCCGCGCCGCCGCCCCAGAGCACCATGCGCTGTTCGCGCTCGGCGAGCCCGGCATACCAGTCGCGCAACTTCATGGCGGCGGTCCTGCGGTGATCAGCACCTGGGCCTGCATGCCTTTCTCGTTATTCGTCGTCGAGGCGACGTTGGCCGTGAGACCGCGCGCATTGATGCCCTGGGCGAAGCGCGCGATCGAATCGGTGTTCGGCGCAATCATCTGCAATTCGAGCGCGTGGTCGCGCCATCCGAGGGATTCGAGTTTTGGTCCCGGCGCGCCGGCGAGCGCCCCGCCCACTGCGGCGAGCTGCACGAGCAGGCCGCCCGGGTCGCCGGCGCCACCGCCTGCGAGGCGTTGCTCGACCTGCGCGCGCGCATCTTCGATGCGCTCCACGTCCGGCAACGCGATTCGTGCGGCCTGTTCGATCGCGGTGTCGAGCCGGCGTTGTTCGGTGTAGAGCCGGACCAGGTCATAGCCACGCACACCGATATGCAGCGCGAGCGCTGCGAGTGCAAGAAACGCCGCAATGCGCCAGCGCTGCCATTCGACGCGCCAGCCACTGCGGCTTGCAAACTCGCCCTGCATCAGCGAGGTCGTTTCCGGCTTGCATGGCCGCCGACGCGAGCAGTGGCAGCGCGCCGTCGGGAAGGATCTGCAGGTCGAAGCTTCCCGTCACTTCGCGGAGCGCCTCGATCATTTCACGCGAGTTCTGCCAGTCGTACTGGGAGACGTAGAGCTGCACGTGGCGGTCGTCGCCTTCGAGTCCTGCGAGCGCGAACGATTCGGTCAGCGGCTCCGCGTCGAGCGCGACCGGCAGCGCGCCGGGCGCGCGCACGAGCAGCTGGCCGGCGTCGATGACCGCGACAATCTTGCCCGGATTTGCCGGAATGCAGAGCGTGTCGGGAACGACGGACTGCGGCTCGATGCCCGCGGCCGCGAGCGCGTCCAGCCAACCCCGCATTTCCTCGCGCCGGAGTGCGGCGACGAGTGTTGCGCCGGCGTCGTCCGTCGGGCCGATGGCGAAATGAAACTGTTCCACCTCCCCCGCGAGCGATTCTTCCATGGCATAGGGAACGACCTGGGCGACGCGCGCACCGCTCTTGACGGGCAGTTCAGGGCGCGCAAGGGTCACGCTCGATCCCGGCGCAATGACGACGACCGGGCGTTCCGCCGCGACCGGCGCGGCATCGCGGAGATTGCCTGTCGAAACAGGTCCGAGACGGCCGCCGTCCGCGCCGGTGATGACCCAGCTGATCGGTTCGGCGAGCCGCAGGACCAGGAACTGATTCATTCGGATTACTCGGCGCCTGTCGAACGCAATATGGTACGGCTTGCCCCGGATTGGTCGCGCCGCATGAGACTGTACAGCGTGAGTTCCGAGGTGCCAATACGTACAGCCGTCACGGCGCGGAACCAGTCGGTACTTTCGGAAACGGATTCGCTCAATTCCTGATAGGCAGCGGCGTCGAGCGTCGCCTGCAGGTCGGCGAGCGTCGGAAAGCAGCCGTCCTTGCGGTTCGCTGCAAGGAGCTCCGCCTCGCCGAAATCGGTGCCGCCCTCGACCAGCGCCGCGAGCACGGGCGCTCTTGCCGTGCAGAGATTGATCGGAGTGCCGGCCGGCAAGGCCGCGACATAGGGCCGGATGCGCTCGAACTCGTCCCGTGTCATGCCGGGCAATGCCATCATCTCGGTCGTCGTCGTCACCTGGCCGTTCGCGGCCCGGTACGGTGGATTCTGCGAAAGATAGGTTCCATCTTCGGCGCCTTCCGGGATTCCCGGCATCGTGTCGATGTCGATCCAGTCCGCCATGATCCGCGCCCAGCGGCTTTCAGCGCCGATGAGCACGAGCAAGCGCTCGAATCGCTCGACTTCGGCGTCGATCACGAGTCCCTCGACGACCAGGTTGTTGAGATTGAAACGGCCCTGCATGTCCTCGAGCGCGCCGCGGACCTCGCCGCCGTCCACCGGAAGCGCCGGCAACGGCTGGGCCCAGGCTTCGCCCAGGTGATCGATATCCCGGTCGTCGTCGCTCAGGACCTCGGCCGCCCAGGCCTCTGCGCCCAGTGCGACGTGCCAGCCCTGGTCAAGCGCAACGAGCCCGGCCGTACGGCGGAGATCGAGCGCGGCGCGCGTGCCGACGCGCACGGCGAGCACTGTCGCGATCGCGACGAGTACGATCGCCGTAATGAGCGCGACGCCACGCTCCTTCATCCCGCCACCTCGACGAGGCGGCGCAGCTCGCCGTAGTCCGTGAGCACGAGTGTGATTTCGACGGCCAGCGGACGCTCTCGGAAGCCGAAGTCCTGCGTGTTGCCGAATGGCGGCCACTGCTCAATCCACTCGCGGCCGCTGTTCATGTAGCGGATTTCGATGCGCTCGACGTGATCCAGCAATTCGCGTTTGACCGGCGCTGTTGCGAGTGTCGGGTCCGCGACGGTCCAGTGCTCCCGGATCAGCTTGCCTTCCTCGACGCGATAGATGACCCGCTGCACCGTGCCTCGCGGTGTCCCGGCGCCATTCGGCCATCCGCCATGCGACAGCTCAACGACGGAAAGCGCGTTCGGGTCCCGCAACAGCGCTGCGCGGAAGCCGTCCCCGATGGTCTCACGCACGGGACGGGGCGCCAGCGTTCGAAAGTCCGTGACGATGAGATGCACCGCCCGTTGCGCCTCCCGCAGCCGGTCCATGTGACCGCCGGCGGCTGCGACAGCAACCTGCGCCTCGCTGACCGCGCGGTAGGCCATCAGTCCCATGACGGCAAGAATGACGGTCGCGACGAGAATCTCGAGCAAGGTGAAGCCGCGTTGGGGATGTCGCGTCGTCATTCCTCGACCCCGTCATCTTCACCGGGACCTGCACCACCGGGATCCGCCACGCCGCTCCAGTCGATCCGCGCCTGTGGTGCGCCGGTGGCCGTCGCGCCGACGAATCCCGCGAGACTCACGAGCGCCGAATCATCGGCGTCGCCTGCGCGCCGCACGCTGACGTCGATGCGCCGCAATCCTTCGACCTGGGTCTGCGAGACCTTGGTAATCCAGTGCCATTGGCGGCCCGCATATTCAAGATCGCCTGCCGTTTCATCCACCGACGGCATCTGGCCGGACAGGCGAATCTCGGTAATGCGGTTGTCGGCGATCCAGGCCGCGAGAGTCCGGTCGCGCAGGTAGGAAACATTGTTGACCGTATCGCCGATCGTCTTGAATACCGCGAGCATGCCGACCGCGACGATTGCGAGCGCCACCACCACCTCGACCAGCGTGAATCCGCGGCACTCAGCGGTCTTCATCGCTGCGCTCGATTTCGATCGTTCCATCCAGGTTGCCGACGAGCGTGACGCGTCCGCCGCCCTTTCGGATAAGCGAGAGCCGGTAGGGGGTCATTTCACCACTGCCCCAGGCGACCAGTTGCGGTTGCCGGGCCTCTGGCTTGGGCTCCCGGCGGAGCAGTATCGGCCGGCCTTCGATCACGAGTTCGAAGGCGAGGTCGGGCGGCAACTGGCGTGTGAGCAGGGCAGGATCGTTCTCGACCTCGGCCCAGCGCTGCTCGAACCCGTCGAACCGAAGGAATTCATAGCGCGATGTCTCCAGCAGGATCCCATAGTCGCGGCCCTCGAGCTGCGCCTGCTCCTGGAGCAGTGCGATGGCGCCGGCCATGCGTTCGGACTCGCGCTCGATCTCGCGGTCCTCGCCAAGGAGTCCGACGGAAAGTGTCGCGATGGTTGCGAGGATGCCGATGATAAGGACGACGACCAGGATCTCGATCAGCGTCATGCCGCGCTGACCGCGGCGGCAGGTCACTCGAGGTTCCAACTTCCGACGTCTGCGTCGGCGTCTTCGCCGCCGGTTTCGCCATCGGCGCCCAGGGAATAGAGGTCGTAGCCGCTGCCATGGCTGCCGGGCTCCAGGTAGCGGTAGTCGTTGCCCCACGGATCCTTGGGCACCGACCGGGCTTTCAGGTAACCGTCGGGTCGCCAGTTACGCACGGTCGGATCGTCGGGTTTCTTGACCAGCGCCTCGAGCCCCTGGTCGGTGGTCGGGTAGCGGAAATTATCCATGCGGTAAAAATCGAGTGCCGTGCCGATCGTCTGAATGTCCTGCCTGGCCGCCGTCACACGGGCTTCATCGACGCGACCGAGAATCTGGGGTGCGATCAGCGCCGAAAGGATCGCGATGATCACGAGCACGACCATGATCTCGATGAGCGTGAAACCGGAATCGCGGCGTGAAATCAGCATGATGCGCCTCTCTGTTCCGACCGGATGATAACAGAGCGGTTCCCCGGGCCCCGCCAGCAGGGCCCGCGTTGTGACGCTGCGCTCAACCTATAATCCCTGCCGGCGAAGGGCGGGGAGGCGGTCTCGATGCTGGCGATGATGTTTCCGGGGCAGGGCTCGCAGTCCGTCGGCATGCTGGCGTCGCTTGCCGCCGCAGAACCTGTCGTCACCGAGACGTTTGCCGAGGCCTCGGCGATCCTCGGATACGACCTCTGGGCGCTTTGCCAGGAAGGGCCGGAAGAGCGCCTGTCGGAGACGGAACGCACGCAACCCGCGATGCTCGCCGCGGGCATCGCGGCCTGGCGCGCCTGGGAAAGGCGGGGAGGCCGCGAACCCGAAATCCTGGCGGGACACAGCCTGGGCGAGTACAGCGCGCTCGTTGCTGCCTCCGCGATCGGGTTCGCGGATGCGATTGCCCTCGTGAGGTTTCGCGGTGAGGCCATGCAGCGCGCCGTGCCGGCGGGAACTGGTGCCATGGCGGCAATCCTTGGGCTGGATGATGATGTGATCGAAGCGGCCTGCGCGGAGGCGGCGCAAGGGGAAGTCGTGCAACCCGTCAACTACAACTCGCCCGGCCAGCTCGTCATCGCGGGCCAGGCCACGGCCGTTGCGCGGGCCATGGATGCCTGCAAAGCACGGGGCGCGAAGCGCGCGGTCCTCCTGCCTGTTTCCGTGCCTTCGCACAGTGCCTTGATGAAGCCGGCGGCAGAAGCCCTGCGCGAGCGCTTGCGCGGCGTGTCGATCCGCGCGCCGAGCGTCCGCGTGCATTCATTCGATGGCGCACGCTACGGTGATGCCGATTCCATCCGGGACGGTTTGTACCGGCAGTTGTTCAATCCGGTGCGCTGGTCCGCTATCGTGGCTGCCATGATTCAGGCGGGTGCGACGCATCTGATTGAATGCGGTCCAGGCAAGGTCCTCATGGGCCTTGCGCGGCGAGCGCCCGGCGGACGCGACCTGAACCTGCTCATGATCGAATCGCCGGAAACACTCGAAGCTGCACTGGCGGCAGCGCAGGGGAGCGCGGATTCATGACGTCACGGTCTCTGGCTGGCGAAATTGCGTTCGTGACCGGCGCTTCACGCGGCATTGGACACGCGATCGCACTCGCGCTCGGTGCGGAAGGCGCGACTGTCATCGGTTCGGCGACGAGTGCCGCGGGCGCTGCCGCCATCGGCGAGGCGCTCAAGGCAGCGGGCATCGCGGGTCGCGGAATCGTACTCGACGTCGCCGATGGGGTGGCGGGAGACGCCGCCATTGCGGACATCGAAGCGCATGAAGGCGCGGTTTCAATCCTCGTCAACAACGCGGGTATCACGCGCGACACCCTGTTGCTCCGGATGAAACCGGAAGACTGGGATGCAGTGATCGATACCAACCTTGGTTCCGTGTTCCGCCTCTGCAAGGCAGTGCTGCGGGGCATGATGAAGGCCCGTAAAGGCCGGATCATCAATATCGCGTCGGTGGTCGGCCTCATCGGCAACCCGGGGCAGGCCAACTATTGCGCGGCAAAGGCCGGGATCGGAGGATTCTCGCGCTCACTCGCCCGCGAAGTCGCCTCGCGCGGCATCACGGTCAACGTGGTCGCGCCGGGATTCATCGACACGGACATGACCAAGGCCCTCTCCGACGCACAACGCGAGGGACTCGCGGCCCAGATTCCGCTCGGGCGGCTCGGCATGGCGTCGGACATTGCGGGCGCGGTGTGCTTTCTTGCGGGCCCTGCGGCAGCCTGGATCACGGGCGAGACGCTGAACGTCAATGGCGGCATGCATATGGCATGAAAAATGCCATGAGAAACAGCGTGTAAGGCAGTCTTCTGGTAGCCAGTGGGGGGTCCGTGGCATAGAATGGCGACCCCCGGCCGGCTCGCGCGGTCATGGGCATCACAAGGTGAGGGACATCAAACCGATGAGCACAGTCGAAGAACGAGTAAAGAAGATCGTGGCCGAGCAGCTCGGGGTGAAGGACGAGGAAGTCACCAGCGACGCGTCATTCGTGGACGATCTGGGTGCCGACTCACTGGACACGGTCGAGCTCGTGATGGCGCTCGAAGAGGAATTCGAAACCGAGATTCCTGACGAGGATGCCGAGAAGATCACTACGGTGCAGCAGGCGATCGATTACATCGTCCAGCACCAGTCCAAGGCCTGAGGTCATTCGCGCGCGAGCCCCGGCCCCGCGGCCGGGGCTCGTTGCGTCATGGCGGTCCCCCAGCCTGAGGTTGACGCCTTGAGCAAGCGACGCATCGTCGTCACCGGTCTCGGCATGGTCACCCCGCTCGGCAACACAGTCGGCGGCAGCTGGGCCGCGGCCCTCGAAGGGAAGAGCGGGATCGGCCAGATCACGCGATTCGACGCGTCCGGATTTCCCTGCACCATCGCCGGCAGCATTCCCGACTTCGAGGTCACGAAGTACATGCCGGCGAAAGAAGCGCGCCGCATGGACCTCTTCATGCAGTTCGGCGTGGCGGCCGGCGTTCAGTCGATCGCCGATTCAGGGATCGAGATCACCGACGCCAATCGCGCGCGGATCGGGATCGTCTTCGGCGCCGGAATCGGCGGCCTCGCGACGATCGAGGACAACTATGCCAAGTATCTCGAAACGAAGTCGCCGAAGAAAATCTCGCCGTTCTACATACCGGCTTCCATCGTCAACATGATTTCCGGGCACCTCTCGATCATGTACGGAATCACCGGGCCCAATCTCGCCGTGATCACGGCCTGCACGACCTCGACTCACGCTGTTGGCATCGGCATGCGGACAATCCAGTATGGCGATGCGGATGTCGTCGTCGCGGGCGGCGCGGAAATGGCCCAGACGCCAACCGCGGTCGGCGGTTTCTGCCAGGCGCGCGCACTCTCGACCCGCAATGACGAACCGGCGCGGGCCAGCCGGCCCTGGGACCGTGACCGGGACGGGTTCGTGATGGGCGACGGTGCCGGCGGCATGGTGCTCGAGGAGTTCCAGCACGCGAAGCAGCGCGGCGCGCGGATTTACGCGGAACTCATCGGATTTGGAATGAGCGGCGATGCGTTCCACATCACCGCGCCACCGGACGACGGTGCAGGTGCGCGCCTGTCGATGGAAAACAGCCTGCGCGATGCCGGGATCAATGCGGACACGGTGCAATACGTGAATGCGCACGCGACCTCGACCGAACTCGGTGACGTCGCGGAAACACGGGCAATCAAGAATGCATTCGGGGCCCATGCCGCGAAGCTCGCCGTGAGTTCGACGAAGTCCATGACCGGCCACCTACTCGGCGCAGCGGGTGTCGTCGAGGCGATTTTTTGCGTGCTCGCGATCCGCGACCAGGTGGCGCCCCCGACCATCAATCTCGAAAATCCGGGCGAGGGCTGCGACCTCGATTACGTGCCGAATACCGCACGGCGCATGAAAATCGAGACGGCCGTCAGCAATTCCTTCGGCTTCGGCGGCACCAACGGCACGCTTATCTTCCGCGCGCTGCGGTGAATCCGTCTTCGACCGAAGCGCTCGCGCGCATGCTGGCACTGCATGCCGGCGATCCTGGCCTGTATCCCGTGCTGCTCGACAGCGCCGCCTCCGGCGGAGCGCTCGGCCGTCACAGCCTGCTGCTGGCATTGCCGGGCGAGCAGCTTTGCCTGCACCGCGATGGGCGAATCACCGGCCCCGGCAGGGGCACGCGCTTCTGCGCACGGTTGAACGAATGGTGGCGGACGGAGCAGGGCAAGGCGCCTCCCGATCCCTGGCCCTTTGGCGGTGGCTGGTTCCTGTACCTCGGCTACGAGCTGGCGGGAGAGGTGGAGCCGACGCTCGCCTTGCCGGCGTCGCCGCTCGAGGTCGTCGCCTGTGCCTGGCGGATGCGGGCGGCTCTCCTGCACGATCACGAGACAGGCCGCAGCGTTGTCGTTGCCGAATCCGGCAGCAAGGCCGCGGCCGAGCGATTGCAGTCCGATTTCGAAAGCGCAATGCCGCTGCAGGGCGCCGATTTCAGCTGTCCGCCGGAATTGATCGTCGAGGACGATCCAGCCGCGTACCTCGCCGCCTGCCGGCGTGCGCTCGGGCATATCGCCGCAGGCGACATCTACCAGGCGAATCTGGCCCGCAGCTGGCGCGCGCCGCTTCCGCCGGGCATCGATCCGGCTGCGCTCTACGCGCGACTTCGTGCTGCCAATCCCGGGGCTTTCGCGGGTATTGCCGCATTGCCCGGCGTCACGATCCTCTCGAGCTCACCGGAGCGTCTGGTCCGCGTGCGCGGGCGGCGAGTGGATACGCGGCCGATCGCAGGTACGCGTCCGCGACTCGCCTCGGGGGATGCCGCCGCGATCGCCGAGCTGACCGGCAGCGCCAAAGAGCGCGCCGAGCACGTCATGTTGATCGATCTCGAGCGAAACGATCTCGGTCGACTCTGCGCGGCAGGTTCCGTCAAGGTTGACGAGTTCATGGTCGTCGAAAGCTATGCCCACGTGCACCATATCGTTTCGAATGTCAGCGGCGTGCTGCGCCCGGATGTCGAGCCGGGCGACGTTATCCGTGCGCTATTTCCAGGCGGGACGATCACCGGCTGCCCCAAGGTGCGCTGCATGCAGCTGATTGGCGAACTCGAGGGCAGGGGCCGCGGTGCGTACACCGGGGCGATGGGCTACCTCGCGCTCGACGGAAGCCTCGATCTCAATATCCTGATCCGCACCATGACGGTTCAAGGTGGGGACATCGAATTGCGGGCCGGCGCCGGAATCGTCGCGGATTCCGATCCGCTTCGGGAACTGGACGAAACCCGCGCCAAGGCGCGTGGCTTGCTCCGGGCCCTGGGAAATGCAGCCTGATGCGCACCCTGGTCAATGGCCGCGAGGCGTCGCAACTCGATCCGCGCGATCGCGGATTGCATTACGGCGACGGCTTGTTCGAGACGATGGCGGTGCTCGCGGGGCGTCCGCGATTTCTCGACTGGCACTTCGAGCGCCTCGCACTCGGCGCAACGCGCCTCGGACTGCCGTTGCCGGACCTCCGCCTGCTGCAGGCCGAAATTTCCGCCGCCAGCCCTGAGCCGCGCAGCGTCGTCAAACTCATCGTGACGCGCGGTATCGGGCCGCGAGGCTACCGCCCGCCCGGCCGCCCGGAGCCGACTCGAATCATCGTCGCGGCGCCATGGCCCGACCTGTCGCCGGCGTCGTGGACGGACGGGGTGCGACTCGGCTGGTGCCGGACGCGCTATGGCCGGAATCCTGTGCTTGCCGGCCTCAAGCATCTGAACCGTCTCGAACAGGTGCTCGCGCGGGCGGAATGGGATGATGGGCGAATGGATGAAGGCCTGATGCAGGACGATCGGGACCAGGTGATCTCTGCGACCCAGGCCAACCTGTTCGCGCGCATCGATGGTCAGTGGATGACGCCATCGCTCGATCAATGCGGCGTGGCCGGCGTCATGCGTCGCGCACTCCGACAGTGGTCGGCAGAGCAGGGGGGCGCGATCATCGAGCGAGCGCTCGTCGCGACCGAACTGGCGAAGGCGACCCACCTCATGCTGACGAATGCCTTGATCGGCGCGTGGCCGGTCCGGGAGTTCGCGGGACGCAGCCTTTCGCTCGACCCCATGGCAGCACAGTTCAACGAATGGCTCGCGCGGCAATGACCCGACGCCGCCAATGGCTCTTCTTTATCGCAGTCGTCGCTATCGCCGTCTGGCTCGGCTGGCGGCAATACGAGATGCGCTGGCTCGGAGAACCGATCGCGGCGCTCCGTGAACCCATTAACTTTGAGGTGGCACGTGGCACATCGCTGACGGCGGTCGCCACGGACCTGGAAGGCCTGGGCTTGCTGGAACGGCCCGGTGCCTGGATCCGCCTGGCCAGGCGCACGGGCGGAGCGACTCGCATCCAGGCGGGCGAGTACCGGCTCGTGCCCGGCACCTCGCCCTCGGCCCTGCTCGCGCAATTGGTTGCTGGCGACATCGTTCTCCACGCGTTGACGCTCCCGGAGGGATGGACCTTCCGCCAGGGACTGGCGGTGATCCAGTCGCATCCGCAGGTCAAGGTCGAGTTGCGAAACCTCCCCAACGGCGAGCTGATGGCTCGGCTCGGCATTCGCGACGGGCATCCGGAAGGACAATTTTTTCCGGACACGTACCGGTTTCCGCGGGGCACAAGTGACCGCGAATTGCTGGTCCAGGCCCATGCGCGCATGCAGCGCGAGTTGCGGGCTGCCTGGGGCCGGCGCGTGGCGGACCTTCCGCTCGCTACGCCGATGGAGGCCCTGATCCTCGCATCGCTGGTCGAAAAGGAAACGGGCGCGGCCGACGAGCGGCCCCTGATCGCCGGCGTCTTCGTCAACCGGCTCCGTAAGGGGATGCGGCTGCAGACCGATCCATCCGTCATCTACGGGATGGGCGCGAAATTTGACGGCAACTTGCGTCGTGGCGATCTCACGGCCGATACGCCGTACAACACTTACACGCGGGCGGGCCTGCCCCCGACGCCGATCGCATTGCCGGGGCGAGCGGCGCTTGAGGCGGCGGTGCGGCCGACTACGACGGATGCGCTCTATTTCGTGGCGACAGGGCTGGGCGACGGCCGGCATTTTTTTGCTGCTTCTCTGATTGCGCACAATGCGAACGTGTCGCGCCATTTGTCCAACCTGCGTGGCGGCAGCTGAGTTCGGGTACGCTGATCCGAAATGCGCGGCCGTTTCATCACGTTCGAAGGAGTGGAGGGCGTCGGCAAGTCGACGCAGATCTCGCACGCGGCTCAATGCCTTCGCGGGCGGGGCATCGAGCCGCTGGTCACGCGTGAGCCGGGTGGCACGCCGCTGGCCGAGAAGCTTCGCGCCCTCGTGCTCGACCCGCAGCACGCGCCTATCGGCGCGGCGGCGGAGTTCCTGATTTTCTTCGCAGCACGCGCAAGCCATGTCGCGGATGTCATTCGACCCGCCCTGACGAGCGGACGCTGGGTCCTCTGCGACCGGTTCACGGATACGACCGAAGCCTATCAGTGCGGTGGCCGTGGCGTGGATCGGGGCGCAATCGGCCACCTCATGCAGATCGCGCACCCAGGGCTGACGCCCGATCTCACCTTCCTGTTCGATGCGCCTGCAGCGATTGCAAGCGCCCGGGTTACCGGCCGCGGCACCGGTCACGACCGCATCGAAGCTGAAGGTACGGAATTCTTCGAGCGAGTGCGCAACGCCTACCTCGAGATTGCGGCGCGCGAACCCGGACGGGTGCGGGTCGTCGACGCGACGCGACCGGCGCACGAAGTGGCGGAAAGCGTCTCGCGTGCCATCGCGGTGCTCCTGAATGGGCGGAGCGGCTGAGTCATGGCCGCCGCGGAACGCGAAGTTGCCGAGGTCCTGACTCCCGAAGCCGCACCGATGTTGCGCAGGGCGGCTGCGCCGTGGCTCGCTCCGGTCCGCGCACGCTTGAGCGAAATGCAGGACCGCGCGCGACTGCCGCACGGCTTGCTGCTGGCCGGGCCGCCGGGGGCCGGGCAGGCGGAGATCGCTGCGTGGATTGCAGAGCGCCTGCTTTGCCGCAACCGGGGCGGCGACGCCTGCGGTGCGTGTCCGGATTGCCGGCTGTTCCTTGCGCGCAACCACCCGGATTATTTCTGGATCAGTGTCCCGCCCGACAAGAAGGAGATCGGCGTCCAGCAGGTGCGGCTGCTGGCGGAAGCGCTGTCGATGCGCAGCTATCGCGGCGGGGCCAAGATCGCGATCATCTCGCCGGCCGAAGCCATGAACGTCCACTCGTTCAATGCCTTGTTGAAGACACTGGAAGAGCCTCGAGACGACACTTTTCTGGTTCTCGCGACGAGCCGGATCGACCGGATTCCACGTACGCTTGCAAGTCGCTGCATGCGGCTGCGATTGCCGCTGCCGGCCGAGGCCGAGGGGATCGCATGGCTCACCCGCGTCGATGGTCGGGAAGACTGGGCCGCGCTACTCGGCCTTGCGAATGGCGCACCCTTCCTCGCGGAGGACTATGCGCGGGACGGGCTCGGCGAGGTCGATGCCAGAATGCGGGAGGCCATTGCCGCGGCCGCCGGAGGTCAGCTCGATCTGGTCGGTTTTGCAAAGGCCTGTGCCGAAAATGCGCCCGCGGCACGCCTCGTATGGCTCGAATCCTGGCTGACGCGCAGCTTGAAGGACGCGGCCCTGGCTAGTGATCTGGTCAACAATAATCGTTTACCATGGTTGCGGTCGCCCGCCCCGGAAACGAAGATACGGGCGGGCTATGGCTTGCTCGACAAGTTGCGGGACGCGCGGCGGCAAGTAGGTGGCCCGCTGAACACGCAACTCTTGTTTGAGGGGCTTTCGGTCGCACTGGCAGCCCTGGTCGGCAAGCCACAGGGCAAGGCGGGGGAGTGAACGGATTGAAAATGCGGGCGCCATCGACCAAGCCGGGCCTCCTGACCCTGACGATCAAGGACAAGAGCGCGCTCTATCTTGCTTATATGCCGTTTGTGAAGAACGGCGGCCTTTTCATCCCGACTCACAGCAGCTACCGCCTCGGAGACGAGGTCTTCATGCTGCTCAACCTGATGGGCGAGGAAGAAAAACTGCCCGTGGCTGGTCGCGTCATCTGGCTCACGCCGAAGGGCGCGCAGGGCAAGCGGACCGCGGGCATCGGCGTGCAGTTCAGCGAACAGGATCGCGGCACGACGCAGAAGAAGATCGAGTCCTATCTTGCCGGCGCGCTCGGCGGCGACAAGGCGACGCACACGATGTGATCATTCCGGCCCGAGCTGGTTTCCTGACATGCCTCCCTGGAGGCAGTAGGCATCGAAACCACGTTCGTTCAGCAGGAACGCCGCGGCGGAACTCCGCCTGCCGGTATCGCAAACGGCTATGTACGGAATCTTGGTGTCGAGCGTCTTGACCTTCAGGCGGATGAAGTAGAGCGGCACGTTCAGTGCGTCATCGAGATGAAAGGTCTCGAACTCGCTCGGCAGGCGCACGTCGAGCCATTTCGCGCCCCGTCCGATCAGCTCGCGGGCATGCGGCAACTCGACCCAGTGCAGCAGCGGCTCGTTGAGCAGCTCGCGGAAGTCGTCCTTGCCGAGACGGACGAGGGCGCCATCGGTCTGCATCGTGATGGTCGCATTCCGCTTTGCTTCCGAGATCAGCGCCTCTTCTCCAAAAGACTCGCCGACGCCGAGTTCGGCGAGCTTGAGGCCGTCGCGATTCATCGGCGTCTCGCGCGTCACGACCGCGGAGCCTTTCGTCATCACGTAGAAATAGTCACCGTCATCACCCTGCTTGATGACGACTTCGCCGGCCCGGCAGGCGACGTGCTGCATGCGCATGAACAGGGCCTGGAGGTTCGCCGGCGGGATGCGGTGAAAAGCCTTCGTCTGCAGGAGCACCGTCATCCAATCGTCGCCGTCGGCGCCGCCGCTACCGGCGATCTCGCTGACTTCATAGGAACCGGTCTGGTCCCAGGTGATCATCACGTCGAGCAGGTCGGAGTCGATTGCGACGAAGGTGACATCCGACAGCGCCCGCGCCGTGAAGCGCCGAGGCTGGCCCGGCGCGACAGCGATGCGGGCCTCTGGCGTGCCTGCGCGGAGCATGGAAACTGTCCGGTCGCCGACGCGCAATTCGAGCTCGCCGCCGACGAGATAGATCGTGCGTTTGTCCGCTTCGCCTTCCTTGAAGAGCACGCGGCCGGAGTCGAGCTCCTGCAGGCGCGTCTTGCGCGACAGCGCATGCAGGTTTTCGCGCTTCAGACCGTCCAGCGGACTGAAGCCTCGCAGCACATCGAGTTCGACCGGCTTTTCTGACATTTCGTTAGCTGAATCCGCGGCCGCCCCTTGCGGGCGCGAATCCTATCATAGCCTCACCGGGCCGCTCCGAGCGCGGCCCAGCCCTCATCCGGACGGAATCGCGGCCCATGTGTCGCCGCAAGCTCCTCGAGTTGCGCGACGATCGAGGGCACTCCGCGCGCGCGCGCGTAATGCAGCGGTCCGCCGCGGAACGGCGCGAAACCGGTGCCGAATATCATTCCCGCATCCAGCAGATCCGCGTCATCGACGACACGCTCGCGCAGGCAGGCGACCGCTTCGTTGAGGTACTGCAATATGAGCCGGTCCGTGAGGTTGTCCGGCGCGCGGCCGGCGGCCTGCGGCTTGACGGGCTTGCCGTCCCGCCATTCGTAGTAGCCGCGCCCGGACTTGCGCCCGATGTGGCCGGCGGCAAGGAGCTCGGCCGTGCCCCTCGGCACCGGCAGGCCAAAGGCCTCGGCGAGGATTCGGCCGACATGCGAGGCCACGTCCAATCCGACGGTGTCCGCGAGTTCGATCGGTCCCATCGGCATGCCGAATTCCACCGCGACGCGATCGATCGATGCAAGCGGCACGCCCTCGTCCGCGGCGAGCATCGCCTCGGTCATGTAAGGCATCAGGATACGATTGACGACGAAGCCGGGCGAGCTCCGGCAGGGCAGGGGCAGCTTGTCGAGCCGGCGCGTGAAGGCAAGCGCGTCCTCGACGATCTCGGGGCGCGTCTGCTCCGAGCGGATGATCTCGACGAGCATCATCTTTGCGACGGGATTGAAGAAGTGCAGCCCGACCAGGCGACCCGGGTCGGCGAGCCCGCGCGCGAGTTCCTCGAGCACGATGCTCGACGTATTGGTCGCGAGCATGGCCTCGCGCTTCATCGCCGGTTCGAGCTTTGCGTACAGGGCGCGCTTCGCATCGGCATTCTCGAAGATCGCTTCGATGACGATGTCGGCACGAGGCACGCCGGCTCCCTCGACGTCAGCCGTGAGTCGGAACCCCATCTCGGCCGCCTTGCCGGGATCCCGTGCGCGCTTGCCGAAGAACTCGCGTGCGCGCGCGAGCGCAGGTTCGACGTACTTCATCTCGCGATCCTGCAGCGTGACCGTGAGGCCGCGGGAGGCACACCAGGCCGCGATGTCTCCGCCCATGACGCCGGCCCCGACGACATGCACATGGCTGACCCGGCGCACGGATTTTCCGCCGAGCGCCTTGAGCCGGTTCTGCAGGAAAAAGACCCGCACCAGGTTGCGCGAGGATTCGCTCAGGAACAGGCGCGCGATCGAACGGGCTTCTGCCTCGTAGGCGGCGCCACCTGCCGCACCGTGGCGCACAAAGAGGTCGAGGATCGCGTATGGGGCCGGATAGTGTTCAGGCTTTGCCCGGCGTGCGACCTGCTTTCGAGCCTGCGCTGCGACGTACGACCGGACCAGCGGCCAGCAGAGCACGCGCTGTCCGAATGGCGGACGCCGTACCGCGGGCGCGGCGAGAGCGATTTCCCGGGCCACGGCGTCGAGTTTGTCGCGCGCCACCAGGCGATCGATCAGGCCACGCTTCAGGGCTTCCTCGCCGCGCAGCGACCGTCCGGTCAGCATCATGTCGAGCGCGGCCGGCGCACCGACCAGGCGCGGCGTGCGCACGGTGCCCCCGAAACCCGGATGGACGCCGAGCATCACTTCGGGCAGGCCCAGGTTGAGCTTTCCGTCGTCGGCTCCGATGCGATAGTCGCAGGCCAGCGCGAGTTCGAGTCCACCGCCCAGGGCGAATCCGTGAATCGCCGCCACCGTCGGCATGGAGAGGGCTTCGAGGCGGTCGAAGACCTGCTGGCCGGTACGGACCAGCCGGTAGGCCTGTTCGACGTCCGAGAAACCGCCGAACTCCGAGATGTCTGCGCCTGCGACGAACCCGCCCTCCTTGGCCGAGCGGATCACCACGGCGCGCGGGCCCGAGGCCTCGATCTCCGCAAGGCGATCGTTGAGCGCATGCATCGGCGCGCTGCCGAGCGTGTTGGTGCTGCTGCCCTGGAGATCAAAAGTCAGCCAGGCAATGCGGTCCGGATCGGTTTCAAGACGCCAGTGCATTGGAGTGCTCATTATGCCTTCGCGGTCGCCTCCGCATCCGGCGCACGGATGAAATCGGGATCGATCTCGAAATCGAATACGAGCGGGAGGTGGTCGGACAGGGGAACCGTCGGGATGTCGAATCCCTTCGGTACGATGCCCTGGCCGTAGAGGATGAAATCGAGTTCCTTGCGCGGCCAGCGGCTTGGGTACGAGGGCAGGCCCGCGATATTGGCGCTGCGCAGACCCGCGGCCTGCATGAACAGATAGATCTCGTGCTCGCCCCAGAACGTATTGAAGTCCCCCGCGACGATCACGGGTTTCGTCTGTCGCCGCACCAGCTGGTGCAGGTGGCGGAGCTGGTAATGGCGGTGGCGGAACTTGAGCGAAAGGTGCACGAGGAATACGGCGACGTTCTCGAGCTCGAGTTCGATGATGAGTTTCTTGATGCCGGTCTCGAAGTAGTGAAACCGCTCGCCATGGATGCGCGGCGCCGCGAGGAAGGCATTCGCCTGCTTGCGCACGATCGGCATGAACTGGTTGAGCGAGTCCTCGCCGTACTTGCACTGATAGGTCGAGTAGTGAGACAGGTGACTCGCGATGAACTCGGCCTGGTTGATCATCCCGCTGCGGATCGAGCCGGTGTCGACTTCGATCAGGCCGACGACATCGGGGTCGCGTTCCTTGATGAAGTCAGTGATCCGCTCGAGTATCTGCCGGCTGCTGCGCAGGTATCCTGCGCCTGGCACCGGGAGGTGAAACGCCGCCCCGGTTCCGGTCGCATAGCGGATGTTGTAAACGAGCAGTCGCATCGTATCCGCCGGTTTCAGGGGTCCGTAAAAAGACGTATTCTAGGCGTCGGTCTGCAATGGGGTCGGCACACGTGACGGAAGGTAACCCGATCCGGCTGTTCGTCACTCACCTGTTTGCGCCGGATGAGTCCTACTTCCGGGTCTTCGAGTACCTGGAGAGCCAGCCGAACTTCTACTACAAGAACCTTGCGACGCCCGAGAAGCCGCCTCGCAGCAAGGAAAAAGAGGCGATTCGCGAGGATTTGCGCCGTCAGCTGACCGATGCGGAAGTCGTGATCGTGCTGTCGTCCCTTTATCTGCAGGACCCGGTCGCCATCGAGTACCAGTGCCTCTACGCCCAGTCCTGCGAAAAGCCGCTGATCGTGCTCGAGCCGTTCGGCACGACCGAGCCGGTGCCGGCGAAGCTTCGCGAGATGGCAGATGAAGTGGTGCCGTGGAATGGCCGCGAGATGGGCGATGCGATCCGCCGCCAGGCGCGCCATGAAGATACGACGCGCTGGGACGTGATCGAATTCAAGCTCGATTGACGCTGATGAGCGTCGGGATCCTCGAAGTGCCGGTTTCCCCGGTGCCGCGGCCGTGCGCCTGGCCGTTGGCCTTGGGCGCGCTGGCCGATGCGCGATGCAGTGAATCAAGCATTGCGACGATCCGCGCGGCGCAGGCATCGGCCTCGCCGATCGACATCTTTCGGACTGTGGCGGCGACCGGGCATTCCCCGCGCTGCGGTCGCACCCTCGTCATCGACTGACGCAGGGCTTCGAAATCCTGGCGTAGCGCACCAGGCATCTCGCTCGGCGCAAGGTCGAGAAGATGGCGTGTGAATGCATCGGTCAGGCGTTGCTTCAGTGCAGACGAACGGGCCAGCTCGAGCGTGGCCTTGTGCAGACTCTCCCAGGCGGCAGCACTCACGGTGTCCCTAGCTCCCTGTGGCTCTCTTTAATTTCTATTTCAATGGAAAGGTAAGCAAGCCTCGAAGTCGAACACCGCGCATCGATTCGAAGTTTCCCGATACATCAAATCGATACGCGGAGAATATAGCGCGAATTCGATGATTGGGAAGGGCTGCCGACCCGGATTCTTGCGCTATGTCAAGAAATTGGGTTCTATAGTTCCGGGAATGTTGTCCGGGAGGGCTCATGCCACATCCGATTCGCGATAAACAGGTGCCGATCCTGGCAGCCCTTGCCCAGACGACTCGGCTTCAGATCCTGGACCGGGTTGCGCAAGGTGGGCCCCAGGGCGTCGCGGCGGGGGAAATCGCGCGATCGATCCGCTGTCCGGCGTCGACCTTGTCGTTCCACCTCAAGGAATTGAGCCGCACTGGGGTTCTCGAGGCCCACCCGGCCGGACGGTTCATCCACTATTCATTGCAACGTCCGGCCCTCAAGGAACTGGCGATCTATATCGCGGGTCTCGCCAGCAGCGTCCGTCCACCGAAGGGCCGCAAGGCCGACGGGTCCCGGCGGGGCCGCAGGACCGAAGAACGGAACACGGACCAGCTATCGATATTCGGCGATTAAGACTCGAAGGCGGGTCCGTCAGTTGCGGACCAGGTGCGCGACGAAGTCGTCGATGGGCGTCGAGTCGAGTCGCCCCGGATCCCCGAACAATGTTTCAATGCGCCGGCATTGCTTGTCCGGAAAAACGGCAGCGAGCGAGCCGAGAAATTTCTGAACCAGCACCGGGTAGCCTTCCTGACGTCGGCGCCGGTGCCCGATTGGGCAGTCCACCTGCACGCGCCCGGTCTTCGTGCCGTCGCGAAAGAAGACCTGGATCGCGTTGCCGATGAATCGCTTGTCGGGCGCGTAATAGTCCGCCGTGAACTGCGGATTCTCACGCACCTCCATGCGGTCGCGGAGCGCATCGATGCGGGGATCGCGAGGCGATCCCGTCCTCGTAGTCAGCCGCCGTCAGACGGCCGTGAACCAGGGGCACGGCGACCATGTACTGGATGCAATGATCGCGGTCCGCCGGATTCGCAAGCGGCCCGGTCTTGTCGATGATGCGCACCCCGGGTTCCTGCGTCTCGATCACGATGCGCTCGATGGAATCGAGCCGCGCGCGCACTTCGGGATGCAGCGTCATGGCGCACTCGACAGCGGTCTGGGCGTGGAACTCGGCGGGATAGCTGATCTTGAACAGCACGTTTTCCATGACGTAGCTGCCGAAACCCTGGGGGTAGCTGAATGGCTTGCCGCCGAACAGCACGTCGTAGAAACCCCACTTGGGCGCCGAGAGCGCGGACGGATAGCCCATCTCGCCCCTCATCGCGATGAGTGCATGACGCACGCCGCGACTCGTCGCATCGCCCGCCGCCCAGCTCTTGCGCGAACCGGTGTTCGGCGCATGGCGATAGGTCCTGAGCGCGCCGCCATCGATCCAGGCGTTCGAGACGGCATTGACGACCTGCTCCTGGGTACCGCCCAGCATCGCAGTGACGACCGCCGTCGTCGCAACGCGCACCAGGATGACGTGATCGAGTCCGACCCGGTTGTAGGCGTTTTCGAGCGCGGTAACGCCCTGGATCTCATGCGCCTTGATCATCGCCGTGAGGACGTCCCGCACGGTCGGCGGATTGCGGCCTTCGGCGACCGCCTTTCGCGCCTGCCAGTCCGCGACCGCGAGGATGCCGCCGAGGTTGTCCGACGGATGGCCCCACTCGGCCGCGAGCCAGGTGTCATTGAAGTCGAGCCAGCGGATCATCGCCCCGATGTTGAACGCGGCCTGGACCGGATCGAGTTCGTAGCTCGTGCCCGGGACCCGGGCGCCGCCCGCCATGGTGGCGCCCGGCACGACCGGTCCGAGCAGACGCGTGCAGGCCGGAAAGGCGAGGGCCTGGAAGCCGCAGGCGAGCGTGTCCATCAGGCAGTAGCGCGCGGTCTCGTACGCAACAGCGCTCGCGATGCGCGCCTCGCGCGCGTAAGTGGCGATGTCGACCAGCACGCGATCGGCGGCGGGCCGCTCGGCCGAGCGGATGTCGTGATGACTCATGGCGGGCCATTCACCTCTGATCGGGCGGCGGAACCTTGCGTGGCTCCGGGCCGGTGTAATTCGCGCTCGGGCGGATGATCTTGCCGTCCTCGCGCTGCTCGATCACGTGTGCCGACCAGCCGGTCGTGCGCGACATCACGAAGAGCGGCGTGAACATCGCGGTCGGCACGCCCATCAGGTGATAGGCGACGGCGCTGAACCAGTCGAGGTTCGGGAACATCCGCTTGATTTCCCACATGACGGATTCGATGCGTTCCGCGATGCGGAACAGGCGGTCGTCGCCGGCCTCGGCGGCAAGTCCCGCGGCCACGCGCTTGATCACGGCGTTACGCGGATCCGCAATCGTGTAGACGGGATGACCGAATCCGATGATGACTTCCCTGGCGGCGACACGCCGGCGGATGTCTGCCTCCGCCTCGTCCGGATTGCGGTAGCGCTGCTGGATCTCCAGGGCGACTTCATTGGCACCGCCGTGCTTGGGTCCGCGCAGCGCCCCGATCGCACCGGCGACGCAGGAGTACATGTCCGACCCCGTGCCGGCGATGACGCGCGCGGTAAAGGTCGAGGCATTGAACTCGTGCTCGGCGTAGAGGATCAGCGACGTATGCATCGCGCGCACCCAGCTTGCGGGCGGCGCCTTGCCATGCAGCATCCGCAGGAAGTGCCCGCCGGCGGAATCGTCGTCGGTCTCGACCTCGATGCGCCGCCCCGAATTGGCGAAGTGGTACCAGTAGCAAAGCATCGAGCCGACGGAAGCCACCAGCCGGTCCGCGATCCCGCGCGCAGCGGCGATGTCGTGCGCCTGGTCCTCCGGCGACTCGCAGCCGAGTTCCGACACGCCGGTGCGCAACACATCCATCGGATGCGTGCTCGGCGGCAAGAGCTCGAGCACCGCGCGCAAACGCGGACTCAAGCCGCGCATGCCCTGCAGGCGTCGCTTGTAGGCGGCGAGTTCGGACGGATTCGGCAGTTTCCCGTGGATCAGCAGATAGGCTATTTCCTCGAATTCGCAGCTCTCGGCGATGTCGAGGATGTCGTAACCCCGGTAGTGGAGGTCGTTGCCGCTGCGGCCGACCGTGCAGATGGCGGTATTGCCCGCAATGACGCCGGAGAGGGCGACGGATTTCTTGGGCTTGAAGCCCGGGACTTCGTCGCCGGGGCCGCTCATTCCTTGCGCTCCCGGTTGCGGCTGAAGAGCTCATCGAGCTTGCGCTCGTAGTCGTGATAGCCGAGCACTTCGTACAGCTCGTCCCGCGTCTGCATGCGGTCGACGACGGCGCGCTGGCTGCCGTCCTGGCGAATCGCGCCATAGACGGCGAGGGCGGCGCGGCTCATCGCCCGAAACGCCGACAGCGGATAGAGCACGAGCCGGACGCCGGCGTCGCCGAGTTCCGCCGCCGTGAAGAGCGGCGTGCGGCCGAACTCGGTGATGTTGGCGAGCACCGGTACGGACAAGCGCCTGCGTGAATCCGCGGTATTCGTCGAGCGTCGTCAGGGCCTCGGCAAAGATCATGTCGGCGCCGGCTTCGACGTAGGCCGCGGCACGGTCGATCGCGGCCTGCTGGCCCTCGACCGCATGCGCGTCGGTCCGGGCCATGACGACGAAGCCCGCATCGCTTCGCGCATCGACTGCGGCGCGGATCCGGTCGGCCATTTCGGCTGCCGGCACGAGTTCCTTGCCCGGACGATGCCCGCAGCGCTTGGCCTGGACCTGGTCCTCGAGATGCATGCCCGCGGCGCCGGCGCGGGTCAGCTCGCGCGTCGTGCGCGCAATCGAGAATGCGGCGCCGAATCCGGTGTCCGCGTCGACGAGCAGCGGCAAGTCCGTCGCGCCGCAGATGCGGCGCACGTCCTCGCAGACATCGTTGAGCGTCGTCATGCCGAGGTCCGGAAGCCCGAACGACGCGTTCGCGACCCCGGCGCCGGAAAGGTAGATCGCCCGGAAACCCGAGCCGCGCGCAAGCAGCGCGGTGTACGCATTGATCGTGCCGGCGACCTGGAGCGGACGCTCCGATTCGACCGCGTCGCGCAATCGCCGTCCTGCGGAGGATCCTCGTCATCCGGACATGATACCGAGCGGGGCGATGCCGCGGCGAGTGATCGGGTATAAGCATGTCGTGGCAGTACTAATTTCTTGATGCGCGACATGGGGTGCTGCCCATTCGCCTCGTGACCTTCCGGCTTGACGACGACGGAGCCGCGGCTGGGCGCCTTGCGGGCCGACCGCAGCGTGCTCGACCTCCAGGGCGCGGCGGACGGAGCGCCGGCATTTGCGCTCGATGCTGTCGCTCATCGAGACAGGTCCGGTGAAATGGGAAGAGGCGAGGGCGCTCGTGCACGACGCTGCCGCGGCTTTCATTCATGGCGAACACCGCTATTCACTGCTTGCGCCCTTGCTGTGTCCGCCGCAGATCCGCGATTTCATGTGCTTCGAGAAACACGTCATCCAGGCCTTTGGCGCGGCTTTCCGCATGCGCGCGCGGCGGGCGTCGTCGCCGGAAGAGCGGGACGCCTTGCTCGCCCAGGCGGACGCCTACCGCCCGCCGCCTGTCTGGTACGAGCGCCCGCTCTATTACAAGGCCAACCGCTTTTCGATCAGCGGCCCCGGAGACACGATCCGCTGGCCGAAGTACAGCCGGATCATGGACTACGAGTGCGAACTCGCCTGCATCGTCGGGCTTCGCCGGCGCCGACATCCCGCGCGAACGCGCGCTATCGCATGTCTTCGGCTATACGATCTTCAATGACTTCAGCGCGCGCGATGCACAGGGCGCCGAGATGCCGGGCGGGCTCGGTCCGGCCAAGGGAAAGGATTTTGACGGCGCGAATGCGTTCGGTCCCTGTATCGTCACGGCCGACGAGATTCCAGATCCCTATTCGCTGCCGATGATCGTGCGCGTGAACGGCGAAGAACGCTCGCGAGGCAACAGCGCGGCCATGCACTGGAAATTCGAGGACGTGATCGCTTATGTGAGCCAGGGCGAGACATCTGCATCCCGGCGAGATTCTTGCGAGCGGCACGGTCGGTGACGGCTGCGGGCTCGAGCATCTGCGATTCCTCGAGGACGGCGACGAAGTCGAACTCGAGATTCCCGCCGATCGGCACGCTCAGAAACCGGGTCGTTCTACAATGACCTCAGGACGCGTGCGCGCGTATCGGCGGATTGACCCATGAAGCAACTCATTGCGATCCTTTTCCTGATTGGGGCGACGTTCGGCGGTGCGGTGGCCCATGCCGCCTGCGACTCGCTGGACGGACTGCGCTGGCTGCTGGGCGAATGGGCCGCCAACGGCAGCAAGTCGAGCTTCCAGGAATCCTGGACGGAAGTCAGCCCGCGCACCTTTGAAGGCACGGGCGTCGAGCGCTCGAAATCCGACGGAAAAGTCCGGAGCCGCGAAGTGCTGCGGATCGTGGAGATGGCGGGGGGCGTCTTCTATGTCTCCAAGGTCACGCACAACGACCTGCCGGTGGCGTTCCGCCTGAGCGAATGCGAAGGCGGGCGCTTCGCCTTCGTGAATCCGGCGCACGACTTTCCGAGGCGGATCGAATACGAACGAGGCGAACCGGATCGAGTGACAGTCCGGGTCAATGACGGCGCGGAGAAGGGGTTTGTGCTCGACTTTGCGCGCGCGCCCCAATCACCGCCGGCTGCGGCCTCGATCCTGGCGGCGGAGGATTCGCGGTTTGCCGCGATGATTGCTGCCAATGCGACGGAAATGCACCGTTGGCTCGCACCCGATCTCGAGTACGTTCACTCGACCGGTGTGGTCGAGAACCGGGACCAGCTGATCGATTCGATCGTGAGCGGCCGCAGGGTCTACATCGCGATTGCACCGGGCGAACGCCGCGTGACGTTCCTCGGCAACGGGGCGGCGATCGTGCGCGGCCCGGCGAATGTCCGTGTAGGCACCGGCGCAGCGCCAGACGATTTCCGGATTCGTTACCTGGCCGCCTATGTGTTCGTGGATGGCAGCTGGCAGCTTCAGGCCTGGCAGTCGCTTCGCCTGCCCGAGGAGTGAGGCTAAAATAGCGGCGCATCGGCATCGCGCATGAGGAGTCACCAATGAGCAAGGGCATCGACCAGAAGCGAGAGACCAAGAAGAAACCGCAACATACGAAGGAAGAAAAGCGCGCGCTGAAGCGCGAGAAAAAGCGCCTGAAAGGCCTGATGTAAGTTGCTGGCGTACGTTTTCTGGCATGTGCCGCGCCCGGGCGTCGGGTTGCGGGAATATGAGTCTGCGCACCGGGAATTTCACGAGGCGCTCTGGAGATCGGAAGTTACGGGATTGCTGGGGCTGCGGGTGTTCCGGCTTGCCTCCATTCCCTGGCTCGGTGGACAAGTCGGATACGAGGACTGGCACCTGCTCGAGGGCTCCGGAGACCTCGATGTGCTGAACGGCGCGGCAATCAGCCAGGCGCGCCAGCTGCCGCATGATCGGATCGCATCAATGGCCGGGGACGGAACCGCCGGCCTGTATTCACTGAGGCTGGGTGCATTGAACGAACCCGCCCGCGCCGAATGGATGTCGAAGCCCGAGCGCATGAACTACCGGGACTTCGATGCCAGCTTGAAGCCGGACATCGAGGCGGGCGGCTGCCTGTGGGCACGCCGCATGACACTCGGCCCGACACCGGAGTTCTGCCTGCAGGCGAAGCATGCAGAGCGGCCTTCACGCGAGTCCATGTCGATGGACTTGCAACCGGTGCTGCAGTTTCTTCACGACCAGTCAACCTGAGGAATCCTCCCCATGCGATATCTCGCTGCCGCGGCACTCCTGGCAATAACCCTGGTATCAACCGCGGCAGCCGAATCGGTGCAGGAGCTGAACAAGCGCACCGTATCGCTGATCTTCACCGACATCTTCGTGAAGTGGCGCATCGCGGAAAACGAACACATCTATTCCCCGGATTACGTGGGTCATGCCGGTGACCAGAATTACACGCGTGCGCAGGACCGCGCAGCCGGTGGAGGGATGGAAGACATTCTCGCCTGAAGGAAAGATGACGATCCTCCAGATGGTCGCCGAGAATGACAGAGTCGTGGTGCTATGGAAGGCCGAAGGCGTCAATACCGGCGAGGGCAACGGCCTTCCGGCGACGGGGAAGCCATTTCACGTGACGGCGATGACGATGTTCCGGTTGAGTGAAGGCAAGATCGTCGAAGAGTGGAACGTCTTCGACAACTACGCTTTCCTGTCGCAGCTTGGCCTGATCGCCAAGGCAGGTTCCTGATCGAAGGAGATCAGGTCGCGCGGTTTGCCCATTGCAGGGCGATCGGCCAGAGCTTGTGGCCGGTTCCCTCGCGGAAGAAACCGAAGTGCCCGACGCGCGCAAGTCCCACGTCCTGCGGCGAGAGTCGGCGCATGTCGCGGCGCGCGTTCTCGTAGAAACGATGCAGAACAGCCACGTTGCGCGCCGACATGTATTCGTCGATCTGTGAACGACAGCGACAGCAGGGGCAGGGTGACCTTCCGGTAGCTCTCGCGTAAGTCAGCGCCTTCGACTCCGACCGCATACTCCGGGTTCTTGCACCAGCGCGACCACTGGTCCATCACGCCACGCGGCAGGTCCCCGACCATGCGCAGGCGCTTGCCAGGGAAATAATCAAATAGTGCCGTCGCGAGCGGCGCAATGACATGCCAGAGCCACCAGGAGTAGCGCCTGAGCGGATACGCGTTTTCCTTCCAGTAGCCTACGCCGCTCGCGACGGTGACTGCCGCCGATAGCGCTTCGACACCCGGCGTCATGGCGAGGATCTGTCCGCCGAGGCTGTGGCCGATCCAGAGCAGCGGACGTCCGCATGCGAGTTCACGCGTCTTCGCGAGCGCGGCCGCGCAATCGAGGCGCGCCCAGCACAGGATATCCGCCTGGAAGCCGCGAAGCTTCTTTGGTGCCGATGCGCCGATCCCGCGGAAGTCGAAGGTCACGACCCGCCATTCACGATCGGCGAGCCATGACGCGAATGCAGCGTAGTAGTCCTGACCGACTGCCATCGCCGGCACGATGAGAACCGCGCCACGATGCGGGCCATGTGCCTCGTAGATGCGGGCGGCCAGGCGATAGCCGTCGCCGGCCTGTAACTCGAATTCCGTCATCACAAAGTGCTGGCTGCGGCTCTGGGATTGCTGTGCTAAAAGAAAGCCTAGGGGGTCCACGTGGACCTGGCAAAACCCGGAATCCGGAGCACGGCATGAGCGCTTATGTCATCGCAAATATCGACGTCCGGGATCCGGCACGCTATGCCGAGTACATCAAGCTGACGCCGGGCACGATCGCGCCCTTCGGCGGGCGCTTCATCGCGCGGGGTGGGCGGTCGGAGACGCTCGAGGGCGACGTGCCGGCCAAGCGGCTCGTCATGCTCGAGTTCGAGACTTATGAACAGGCCAAGGCCTGGTACGCCTCCGAGGGCTATCGCGTCGCCATGGCCATTCGGCAGAGCGCCTCGACCGGCAGCCTGATGCTCGTCGAAGGCACGCCGATGAACCTGAGTCGCGAGTTGACGCGCCTGGCCGCGGCTCGGCCGGACTGCTGTGCCTGGTGTCTGCCGGCCTCGTCGCACGACGACACGCGCGGCGCGCGCTTCGTCGATCCCGACGGCGTCAACGCTTCCGACTGCCTCGAGCACCACGATCCCTGCCGGAGCATCCAGTTCGCGCTCGAGGCCGCCGAGCCCGGCAACACGGTGAAGGTAGCCGCCGGGCATCTACGACGTGAGCGGCATCGACCCGGAAAGCTACCTCTTCGGCGTGAATCACGCCCAGGGCGGCTACGAACCCGGCGGACATTTCGAGCAGCAGGATCCCGATGCGTATCCGACGATCCTCGTCGGCGTCGATCCGCGCTATCGCCAGGCCGCTGATGCGGCTCGGATTCAAGTGGGCGGCCGATCTCGGCATCGGCACAGCAGGGCATCGTGGACGACAGTCCGGCGCGCCGCGCTGCAGGCGACCGCGATCGCCGCGGAGAACTGCGTCCAGGGATTCGCCGGCCAGTTTCCCTGCCGCAATGTCGATTTCCAGTCGCAGATCTCGCTGAACCAGTTCGCGAGCCAGCCGGTCTCGGCGGCGAACGTCTGGGGCTTCGTGGATCAGAACGACGGCCGCGAATATGCGGTCGTCGGCCTGAGTGATGGCACCGCGGTCGTCGAGGTGACCGATCCGGACAATCCGCGCCAGGTCGTCACGATTCCCGGCAATTCATCGCCCTGGCGCGAAGTGAAGATCTACCAGTTGTTCGACGGCGCGAGCAACCGGTTCCGCGCCTTTGCGTACATCACGACCGAAGCGCCGGAATTCCGGGTTGCAGGTCATCGATCTCAGCGGCCTGCCGGCGACCGCGACGCTCGCGACGACGCTACTGGATACCGGCTCGCAGCACACGGCCTACATTTCCAACATCGACTACGCGACGAACATGGCGCTGCCGGGGCAAGAGGCATTCCTGTACCTCGCCGGCAGCGACGTCGGCACCGGTGTCGTGGCGCGTGTACAGCCTGGCGAATCCGGCGCAGCCGCAGTTCATCGCCGCGGCGCCGCCGGCCGCGCAATACGTGCATGACGCGACGAGCCTCCTGATCACGGATCAGCGCACGACGCAGTGCGGCGCCGGGCACGATCCCTGCGAGGTCTACGTCGACTTCAACGAGAACTCGGTGGATCTCTGGGACGTGACGGACAAGGCTGCGCCGGTCCTGCTGTCGTCGACGACCTATTCGGACGCGAGCTACACGCACTCCGGCTGGCCGACCGCCGATCAGCGGCACATCTTCGTCCACGACGAGACCGAGGAGATCATTCGGCGGCCTGTTCACGCAGATCTACACGATGAACGTGGACGACCTCCGCAATCCCTTCATCGTCGCGAGCTATCAGGGACCCGGACACCGACGACCGACCACAACGGCTACACGAAGGGCAATCTCCTCTACGTGTCGCACTACCGGCGCGGACTCGTCGTGTTCGACGCGAGCGATCCGGAAGCCCTGCGGGAAGTCGCGAGCTTCGACACCTTCCTGCGCCGGCCGCGAACAGCGCGGGCACGGACGGCGCCTGGGGCGTCTATCCGTTCTTCCCCTCCGGCACGGTCGTCATCAGCGACATCAGCAACGGGCTCTTCGTGCTGCGCGATCAGGCCGCAGGGCTTTCCCAGAGTGCCGGGCGTCATCGGCTTCGTCGGCACGACCGCGAGCGCCAGCGAGAAGCGCCGCCAACGCGCGTCTGACCGTGCGGCGGAATGGCGGATTCGCCGGAGCCGTCAGCATCGACTACGCGACCAGCGATCTGACGGCGACGACCGGCGCCGACTACACGGCGGCCGGCGGAACGCTCAGTTGGCCGGCGGGCGACATGAGTGATCGGACGATCACCGTCCCGCTCGTGAATGACAGTCGTGGACGAAGCGAACGAGAATTTCCGCGTCACGCTTTCCAATGCGGGCGGCGGGGCGACGATCGAGGGCTCGGCAACATTCGACGTCACGATCACGAACGATGATGGAATCGTCGGGCCGCGGCGGCGGAGGAGGAGGGGGCGGCGGGGCTTCCGGGTTCGCGCTGCTGTGGCCTGATCGGCCTGTTGCTGCTCCTGGCGGAATTCCGCGGGAGCAGCCGGCGGTATGCGTCAGGGCGGGTTAGAGAGCGCTTTCGAACGCGCGAGCCAGGCCTGGACCGGCTGCCGAAGCGCGACTGCCTGGCGAATCTCGAGCATCAAGGGTCCGCAGCGGTCGGCATACTTGTCGACGATCTCGGTCGGCACCTGGTGCCCGAAGGCAGCCTGATACGAACGGAGCGCGGCCGCCAGGTTGGCGGAAATCGGGGTGCCAATACTCACGAGCGATGCCTCATGAACCCCTTATACGTCATTGCGCCGTTCTGCGCCGGACTTGTTTGATCCAAAAGCCCGCACCAAGTCCGATAATTGCGCCAATCAGATGCGCTTGTGGCACGACCGCAGCTCCCAGCCATTCGCGGAACGGAAAACTCGAATCCCAGGGCTGCTCCAGCAGCACCTTGAGTGCGCCGCCTGCAAGCGCCGCGATCGGAAGCCATCGAGCGCCGCCTTGCGTCGATCCAAGCCAGGCCACGCAGCCCGCGAAATAGAGGGCGTGCAAGGTTCCGGAAAGACCGCGATACCAGATCAGCTCCGGCATCGCGATCCAGAATGTGAGCGAGATCAGGAGCGGCGCGACGCCGAGTACCATCCAGAATTCGCAGTCTCTGAGCCGATCTGCAAACAGCCGGCCAAGCAGCAGCAGCGCGACCCCATTCAGCATCGCGTGGGTCAATGAAAGGTGCACAAAGTGACCGCTGACGAGGCGCCACGGTTCTGAGACCAGCAACGGCCGGAGATATTCCAGTGTCGATCCCCACGACAGGAATTCTGCGACGATCGCCAGGAGGACAACCAGTGGGAAACCGATGGAGGTCTTGAGGCGCATGCAGGCCCTGTTGCGCTAGGCTGTACGCATTATGAGGTAAGTGTCATGCCGGAAATGATCGATCGGATTTCCTCGAGAATGCGCAGTTCGCAGTCGCTGCGACTGCTGACCGTCGGCCTGCTCGTTTTGCTGCTGCAGATCCCGATTGCAATGATCGGTGGCCAGGTCTCTCAGCGTGAACAACGTGGAACCGAAGCGATCGACGAGGTCTCTTCAAAATGGGGAAAGATACAGTTACTCCGGGGTCCGGTTGTCGTCGTTCCTTATCTCCACCGCTGGAATGAAACGAGTGGCGAAGGCGTTCCAGTTGCGCGCGCTGACCAGCGTTACGCTTATTTCCTGCCCGACAGCCTGACGGTGCGCGGCACGGTCAAGACGGAGATTCGCAAGCGCGGGATCTTCTCGGTGCCCGTTTACAAGCTTGATCTGACGCTGTCCGGTAGATTCTCACGACCGGACCTGGCCATCCTGGGTCTGGAGCCTGCAACCGTCGCATGGGACCGGGCGCATCTGGTGATCGGCATTTCGGATACTCGTGCGATCCAGGAGGAAACGGCGGTCAACTGGAATGATGCTGAAGTAAGATTCGTTCCGGGCGCCGGCACATTTGCGGAGGCGGGGGCGGGAATCCATGCGCCGGTGGAGTTCGCGGATGGTGCAACGACCGTGGATTTTTCAGTGCCACTCTCGTTGAATGGAAGCCAGGGTGTCTACTTCACGCCATTTGGCCAGAACACCGTGGTCGAACTGAAATCGAACTACCCGCACCCCAGCTTCCAGGGCAATTGGCTGCCGAACGATCGTGAAGTCACGAAAGAGGGCTTCGATGCGCGGTGGTCGATCCCATTTCTTGGAAGGAATTTTCCGCAGGCGTGGACCAGCGAAGACGAATTCAAAGGAGAAATCGCGAGCTCCAGTTTTGGCGTCGACTTCCTGAACCCGGTCGATCACTATCGGATGGCAGAGCGCAGCGTGAAATACGCGAGCCTCTTCATCCTCCTGACCTTCGCGACACTCTGGCTGTTCGAGGTGCGTGCCGGCGTGCGGGTACATCCGATCCAGTTCCTGATGCTGGGCGGGGCGCTGTGCCTCTTCTATCTTCTGCTGCTGGCCCTGTCCGAGCACCTGGCATTTTCGCTGGCCTACGGAATTTCCAGTATTGCGGTCATCGGCATGGTGGCCGCCTACGGCTTTGTCGTTTTGCGGGGACTGACGAAGGCGCTCGCCGTCGGTCTCGGTGTCGCATCCGTGTATGTCTATTTGTACGTGTTGCTGGTCAATGAGGACTACGCACTGTTGTTGGGCTCGATCGGGCTGTTTCTGATTCTCGGCCTGATCATGTATGCGACCCGTCACGTGGATTGGTATGGCGCAGGCACCGCGTCCAAGGATTGATCATGAAAGGCAGTTGCCTCTGTGGGGCGGTTGAGTTTGCGGTCGACCCACCGTATCCGGCGCTCTACCAGTGCCATTGCTCGTTGTGCCGCAAGCAGGGCGGCTCCGTCTCGAACACAGGCCTGATTGTCGCGGCGAACCAGTTCCGCTGGATCGCCGGCGAGTCTTTGGTCAGCCGATGGACGCGCGAGACCGGCTTCCGGTCCTGGTTCTGCTCGCGCTGCGGATCGACCACGCCGAATCCCTTGCGCGACACGGGATACATCTGGGTGCCGACCGGATTGCTCGCAGGCGACGCGCCGCTCGAAATCCGCGCGCAGCTGTATGTGGAGTCCAGGGCGAGTTGGGACGCCATATTGGGACCTGGCGAGGAGTTTGAAACGGCTCCCGGGCTGGCCGCATTGATTGCCTTCTTACACACGCGGACTAATCCATGACACAAGGAAATGCGAAATGAATGCACTGGCTTCCGAAGCGGCTGGACTGCCGTTGTCCCTGCATCGCGGTGAGATCGACCTCCCGTTCGTGCCTTACCAGGACGGCGTTGTGTTTCAACTGCTGCAGGTCAATCTCGAAGCAGGCCTGTGGATCATCCGGGTCCGACTCGATCCTGGGGTCAGTATTCAGCGCCATCGGCACACGGGCGAGGTTTTCGCATTCACCATCAGCGGTTCCTGGCGCTATCTGGAGTTTCCGGAGATCAATTCGGCGGGTTCCTATCTGTACGAGCCGGCTGGTGCGGTCCATACGCTGCATGTTCCGAAAACGAACAAGGAAGTAACGGACGTGTGGTTCGCGATCCGCGGAGCCAACCTCAACCTCGATGCAACCGGCAATGTCGAAGCAGTCCTCGATGCGGCAACGGTCCTCGACATCTACCGCGCACAGTGCAAAGAACGCGGACTTGCCGCGCCGAAAGTCATCGGCGGCTGAAGCCAAGGTGAACTAGTGGGGTAATACACCCGGTTCGTGTTTCATGCCTTGTAGTTCGCATAATGTATATTATGGTAAATGAAGGATATGACTATCCAAGGATTGCCGGGCATTTTGGGTGATTCCGGAATTCAGCCGCCCTCTCCCTTCGTGACATAGCCGCGGGCCAGACGCTCAAGGTGGAGCCGGCTGTCAGCTTGAAGAAATGGCGCAACCAGCATCAGGACCTGATAGGCGCCCTGGGCCATGCCCGCCTCCGACGCCTCGCGCCGCGGATGGCGCGCCGACTCGAACGAGAGCCAGTACAGCGAAACGACCGCGATATTGACGCTGAGCGCATCGATCTCGGCGCCGGTCGCGGTCATCAGGCCGCGCTCAGCGAGGCCGAGGCAGATGCCGCGCGCGGCCTGCACGGCACGCTCGAAGACCGTCGCGAGCCGCTGTCCGGCCCGCCGGTCGCGCGACATGATTCCGGAAAGGTCGCGGAACAGGAATCGGTAGCGCCACAGCGCTTCGAGAATGAGGTGCAGGAGCAGCCACACGTCCTCGACATTGTCTGCCCGCCAGCCGACGGGTGGCAGCAGGGCGTCGAGTTCGCCGACGAACTGATCGAGCAGCGCCGCGCTCAATTCATCCTTGCGGCGAAAATGGTAATGCAGGTTTCCGGCGCTGATGCCGAGTTCCGTCGCGATCAGTGACGTGGAAACCTGGGGTTCGCCGCGCTCGTTATAGAGCGCAAGCGTGACGTCGAGAATGCGCTGGCGCGTGCGCCGGCCGGGTCTGGACTTGGGACTGGTGGACATGCGGCTGGTGTACGACGGGGAACCCATCGTACACCAGCGGCAATTGCGGGCTCAGGCGGCGCGGCGTGTGCTGCGGCGCGTGCTCTTCTTTGACGTGCGGGGCTTGACGCGGGCGGTCAGCGCGTCGACGCGGCGCGAAAGCACCTCGAATTCGCGCGTTGTCGGCAGGCCGATCGGCGGATGACGCGGGTCACGCGCTCCTGGAACGCTTCCTCGAGGGAGCTCAGGCGCTGCTCGGCGACGCCCGTCAGGTTGCCGACGACGTTGTCGACGGTCTTGCGGCTGCGCAGGTCGAGTTTCTGGCTCTCGTCGATCGCGAGGCCGAGCACCTTGCCCGCTTCGTGGCGCGTGGTTTCGAACGCGGCGCGATGGGCATTCCAGATCGTCTTTGCGGAGCGGCGCGCGGCCTTTCCGAGATCGGTCCTGGCGACCGAGCCGATGAACTGGTTGACGTTGTCGATCATTCCGGACTCCTTGGGGCACGGGTAACTTGTGCCGCAAGTATCCGGATCGCTACTAGGGAGAGCACCCTAGCTTCACAGGCTGCCGAAACCAGTCTGCGATGGCCTTTCGTTGCGCGGCGTCAGGCGCCTTGCCGGAAGCGGCCTCGAGATTTTCGGCCGCATGGCGCGGGTTGCGTGTGCCGGTCAATACGACCGTTACTGCCGGGTCCCCGAGAACCCACTTGATGAAGAGCTGTGCGGCGACTCGACAGCCGAGTTCTGCCGCGACCGGCGGCAAGGCGTGACCTGCGGCCCGGTCGATCATGGATCCTTTCGTGAGCGGACGATTGACCAGGACCGCGACACCGAGCTCGCGCGCAAGCGGCAGAAGCCGGTCGCCGGCGTCCGGCTCGGCGAGCGAGTAATTGATCTGCAGGAAATCCGGCCTGCTCGCGCCGGATCACGCGCTCGAGTTCCGCATGCGCGCTCGCGAGATAATGCGTAACCCCGATGTATCGGACCGTGCCCGCCTGCTGGGCGGCGCGGAGCGTCGCTAGATGCGTGGCCAGATCCTGGAGATTGTGCACCTGCACGAGATCGAGGGTCTTTGCGCGCATCAGCCGGTGCGAATCGGCAAGCTGCGCGAGCCCAGCTTCGCGCCCGGTCGTCCAGATCTTCGTCGCCAGGAACGGACGCGCCGCCGGCCGAATGGCCGCCAGGATGTCGCCGACGCGTTCCTCGGAGCGCCCGTACATCGGCGAACTGTCGATGACCCGGCCGCCGGCATCGAGAAAGCTGCGGACAGCGGCGCTCGCGGCGTCAAACTCGGCGCCGCTTCCGGCCACGTCGAGCACTTGCCAGGTCCCGAGGCCAAGGGCGGGGATTTTTTCGCCGGTCCGCGGAATTGCCCGCATCGGATCAGCGCGATCCTGCGCGGCCGCGTGTGCGGCCATGGGCGTCAGCATAAACGCCGAGATGTCCATGAGTCAGCACTTCGCGGCGGTTCATGACGTGCCTGGCTGGCGGCGGGCGAATGCCCGCCCGAGTCCGAGAGACATGCCGATCGCGGCGAACATGCCGGTCGCGCAGATGAGCGCATAGCCGACCAGGGCGACGCCCGCGGACTTCACCAGGAAAATCGTCCAGATTCCCACCATGTCGGCGCCCCGCTGCATGACCGTGTCGATGAAATTCTTGGCCTTGTACTTTGTTTCGGCGTCGACGACGGTGAATAGCACCTCGCGGCTTGGCTTGGCAATGCCGTACTCCCCTGCCCTGCGCAGGACCTGGCCTGCGGCGAGAACCATCAGGGTCGGCACTGCGGCCAGCGCGGCGAACGAGAGCAGCGCCACGATCGGTATCGTGACGAGCGCGCCGGCCAGTTCGAATCGCCGGATCAGCCAGCCGACCACCAGCCCCTGGAAGACCCAGGCCACCACGTTGACCGCGGTGTCGAGGCGCCCGAAGAACTGCGCCCGCGTGGTCAGGTCCGGGATAGTTCGCTTCGACCAGGCGGAGCAGTTCGTTGTACATGAAGAGGCCGGTGATCGAGCCGATGGCGATGACGCCGAAAATACCGAGGAGATAGGGGGATCGCGCCACGAGCATGAGGCCCGCGAGCATTCCGCCGCCGATACGGGATTCAGGATCCTCGGGCGGCCGCACGAAGCGGCCGTGTCGCTGGTCGGCCCACAGCGCGAGACCGCGGATGCAAGGCAGCGTGCCGAGCAACAGCAGCATGGCGAGTCCAACGACCGCATCCACGCCAATCCGGGGGACCAGGAACTGCATCAGCAGCGGCCCGATGATCGCCCCCGTGCTGCCACCCGCGAAGATCGGACCGAACAGGCGCTTCGCCTCCTCGGCGCGGAACACGTCCGCCATGAAGCTCCAGAAAACGGAGACTACGAAATAGTTGAAGACGGAGAGCCAGATGAAGAACGAGATCGCAATCCACCGCCCGTCCGGATTCACCTTGAACAGCACATAGAACACGAGCAGGTTGGACGCGAAGAAGAGGTAGGTGATTGGCAGAAGCAATTGCTTCCGGACGCGCGATACGAGCGCGCCGAATAGCGGTGTCAGCGTCAGCATCGCGATGAAAGTGCCGGTATAGAGCCAGGGCAGGTTTTCGAGCCCCGCGCCGATCGCCATCGCATCCCGCAATGGCCGCAGCAGGTAGTAGCCGCACATCAGCATGAAAAAATAGGCAAACGCGAGGCCGACGGCGCGCTCCTCGCCGCGATGTGCGCGCAGAATCCTCCGCATCAGGCCGTCGTACATGGATTCAGCCGGGGCGCGTCGAGCCCGCGAGGTGAGGCCGCTCGCTTTCCGCGTCCTTCAACACGAAAACCCGGCGCCCGTCGCGCGGCCAGTGCTCGAGTTCGGCGACGCAGGGCATGAATAGCGGGAACTTGAATTCGACATGGACATGCACCGGCGGTGCGAGTGTCCTCCGCCAAGCGCCGCGAGCGTGCGCGCCATCGACCACATGCCGTGCGCGACAGCGCGGTCGAACCCGAAGAGTCGCGCGCCACGATCGCCCAGGTGGATCGGATTGAGATCGCCCGACAGCCACCCATAGCGTCGACCCAATGGCGCGCGGCACGTCGATGTCGATGCGTGTCGCGACATCCGCCTCCGCCGGTTTCTCGTATCGAAGCGTCTGGCGGGCGCTCCGCGCCGCCTGCTTGCCGGTCGATGCACGCCTGGCGAGAAGCGTCGACCTTTCATGCCAGGCTGTTCCCTGGCCGTCTTCGAGCGCCGTGAAAAGTTCGAACTCATGTCCGCGATCGGCTTCGCGATGGCCTTCGATCCAGCTGCGCAACCGGTAGTCGCCGCCAGCCGGCAACGGCCTCGATAGCTGGATCTCGTTGGCGACATGGATCAGGCCCATCAGCCGGACGACAAACAGCGGATGGGTCAGCAGCGCCACGTGCAGCGGCATGGCGAGTACGTGCGGGTACGTGACCGGAAGGAAACCGTTGTCGGCGAAACCGCAGACATCGCGATAGCGCGCCGAGATGCCCCGCGCTTGCGACGACCGATTGAACGCTCGCTTCGAGGCGCGGCACGAGCCGGCCTGTCCGGCACGAGCGGGCTGCGCCGTCCGAAAACCGCCCTTGGAAAGTAGCGGAAAGCCGAAGGCAGGCGCCTGAAGCGGTAACTGACGGCGGCCGGGCCCATCACACTCCTCCGGCCAGTGAACTACGGAACGATCCGGTCGATTGTGATGCTTGCCGGATGGGCCGAGTCGAAATCATAACCGACCTCGCCGAAGAGGTCGCCGCTTGCGGCAATCGGCTGGCTTGCCTGCGAGATCCGCGCAATGAGCGTGAGCGGTCCGCCACCCGCGAGCGACATGCCGGGCAGCATCGCGTCCGAATCGCTCAACCTGACTGTGATCGGCCAGTCCCCGATCCCGCGACGCACGACGGCAAGCGGGGGGCCGCCGCTTCCGCGTCTCGCGATCACGAACAGGCTCGCTGAGGGCCCGACCTGGGCGAGAATCTCCGGACTGACCGTGATCGCAACTTCGATTGCAGGCTGGGCGGTTTGCGATGCTACCGGCTTCGACGGCTTGCCCTGCGTCGCTTCGAGTTCCGCCAGGCGTTCGGCAAGCACCTGGCGCAGGTCGGGCGCCAGTTCGTGATTCTGCAACTCGACCCAGCGCTGCTGCGCGAGTGCGAGATCCCCGCGTCGGTACGCGGTAATACCGCCGTACCAGAGTGCCCGCGGATTGTCGGGCGCCATCTCGAGTGCCTGCTCGAAGAGCTGCGCGGCGTGACCGTCGATTTCGCGTTCGTCATTGAGCACGAGCGATTCGGCGTAACCCACGACGGCTTCGGCATCCTGGCCCCTCGTACGTGTGTACGCCTCGCCGAATGCCTGGCGCGCAATCACGTAGTCGCCGAGCACGGTCGCAGTGCGGCCGAGCAACTTCCAGCCCTCGATATCGTCCGGTTGCCGGCCGAGGCGTCCCTTGAGCTCCGCAACGACTCGCCGCAGGTCGGGCGCCGATACGGAATCGCTCCGGCTCCACCGCATCCCAGTTCCAGTTGCTGGCCTGGAAATAGATCAGGAATGCCGCAACGGGAAGCAGTGCGGCGACTGCCGTCGCCGCGATGCCCGCGCGTCCAGCCACCGCTGCGTCCCTGGCGGAAGACCGAAGAAGCGGCCAGACAAGCAACAGGATGCCGATCGCCGCAAGCAGCGCGCAGAGCAGGATGAAGAGTTTCACTGGCGGTCGGGCTCTTCTTCGAGGGCGCCCGGGTCCGCCCGCGCGGCGCGCGCGCGGCGCGCGACGATCATGCCGACGACGGCCAGGCCGCCGAGCAGGAAGAGAACCGGCGCTGACCAGAGCAGCCAGGTCCGGGGCCTGAGCGGCGGACGATACAGGACGAAATCGCCGTAGCGTTCGGTCAGGAAGACGTGGATTTCCGCGTCGTCTTTCCCTTCCGTCATCAGCTCCCGCACTTCGCGCCGCAAGTCGCTGGCGAGCGGCGCATTGGAATCCGCGATGCTCTCGTTCTGGCACACCAGGCAACGCAGGTCCCGGATCAGGCGCTCGTAGCGGGCCTGCTCGGCCGCGTCTTTGAAATCCGGGCTCGCATCGATCGCAACCGCGATCGGACTCAGGCAAAGAATTGCCGCCAAGAACAGGGCCCGCATCAGCGGTCACCTGTCGTCGGCTGAATCAGCGGCACGAAATCCCGCTGCCAGATTTCAGGAGTCATCGCCCCGATTCGCTTCTGCAGAATCCTGCCATCCGCTCCGATCAGGAAAGTCTCCGGCGCCCCGTAAACGCCCCAGTCGATCGCGGTGCGGCCGTCCGGATCGAAGGCCACGGAGACATAGGGGTTGCCGAGTTCGGCCAGCCAGCGCAGAGCAAGCGCGCGATCGTCCCGCCAATTGAGACCCATCATCGGCAGGCGATCTTCGCGCGCGATCGCCAGGAGCGCCTCGTGCTCCTCGCGGCAACCGACGCACCAGGTTGCCCAGACGTTCAGGAGCCACGCGCGGCCGGCAAAGTCCGCGGACCCGACCTTCCACGATGGATCCCCGAGCGACTCGAGCGAGAACGCCGGCGCCGGCTTGCCGATCAACGGCGATGGAATCTCTCCAGGATCCTGGCGAAGGCCCACTACGAAGAATCCGACGAGGATGGCGAATGCAAGCGCGGGGAGCAGGAACCTGAAAGTCCGCTTCATCGCGAGGCCGTCGCGGCCGCCTTGGCAGATTCTCCGGCACGCGCCGTCAACCGTTCACGATAACGGCGATCGAGGGCCGCGATGCCGCCACCGAGCGCAATCAGGATCGCTCCAAGCCAGATGTACCGGATCAAGGGCTTGTATTGCAGGCGCAGGCTCCAGCGCCCCTGGCCGAGATCATCGCCGAGGGCCGCAAACAGGTCACGGGCCGCGCCGACCGCGATACCGGCCTCGGTCATCGGATTGCCGCCCGAGTTGTACAGCCGCTTCTGTGGATGCAGTGTCGTGATCGGACGGCCATGGCGGGACACGACCACATCGGCCTCGACGCCAATGAAGTTCGGCCCCGTGAGTTCCTTGAGCGCTGTCAGGCGAAATGCATAGCCCGCGATTTCCGCCGCATCGCCGACTGCGAGCGCGACGTCTTTCTCGATCTTGAACGACTGGACGCCGGTGATGCCGAGCGTCGTGAGGCCAATGCCGAAATGGGCAATCACCATGCCCAGCACAGCGCCCGGAATGGCCTGGCGCGCACGCAGGCGGGCCAGCGGAATGGCGAGAGACGAGAGCATGACCCACAGGGCAAGGGCGAATCCGAGAGTCGTCACCGGCTTGATCGCACCGTAAGCGAAAGCGCCGATCAGGACGGCTCCGACGAGAGCTATTGCCGCGGTCGCGTACAAGCGTGTCCTGGCGAGGCCCAACAAGCCGCGCTTCCAGGCGGCGTGCATGCCGACACCCAGCAACGCAAGCAGCGGCATCATCGGCACCAGGAATACCAGTTCGAAGTACGGCGGTCCGACGGAAATCTTCCCGAGTTCGAGTGCATCCATGAACAACGGATATAGCGTGCCAAGCAGGATGAGGCCGAGGGCGGCGATCAGCAGCGCGTTGTTGAATAGCAGGAAGCTTTCGCGCGAAGTCACCTCGAATCCGGCGGCGGACTTGAGTCGAGGTGCGCGCCAGGCGAAAAGCAACAGCGCCCCGCCGACGACCGCCGCGAGAAACGCCAGGATGAAAACGCCGCGTGCCGGATCGGTTGCAAAGGCATGCACGGAGATCAGCACGCCTGAGCGCACCAGGAACGTGCCGAGGAGCGACAGCGAAAATGCCGTGATCGCGAGCAGGAGCGTCCAGCTCTTGAAGAGGCCGCGTTTTTCGGACACGGCCAGGGAATGAATCAGCGCGGTGCCCGCGAGCCAGGGCATGAACGAGGCATTTTCGACCGGATCCCAGAACCACCATCCGCCCCAGCCCAATTCGTAATAGGCCCACCAGCTGCCGAGCGCGATGCCGATGGTCAGGAACAGCCAGGCCGCGAGGGTCCACGGCCGTGTCCAGCGCGCCCAGGCCGCGTCGAGCCGGCCTTGAAGCAGGGTGGCGCAGGCAAAGGCGAACGCGACCGAGAAGCCGACATAGCCGAGGTAGAGGATCGGCGGATGCACGGCGAGCGCGAAGTCCTGGAGCAGCGGGTTGAGATCGAGGCCCTCGGAGGCGCGCGGAATGAGACGCTCGAAGGGATTCGAAGTCACCAGCATGAAGAGCTGGAATCCGATGCTGATCAGGGCGAGGAAGCCGAGAACGCGGCTGCGGAACGGCGCATCGAGGCTGCGGCTGAATGCCGTGACCGCGAGGGTCCAGCCGGCGAGACACAGCGACCAGAGCAGCAGCGAACCCTCGTGCGCGCCCCATACGGCGGCGACGCGGTAGAAGAGCGGCGTTTGCGAGTGGGAATTCGTCGCGACGTAGAGCACGGAAAAATCCTGCTCGATGAACGCCCAGGTGAGAGCGCCGAACGCGACGGCAACGAACACGAACTGCCCGACGACGGCGGAGCGCCCGGCCGCCATCCACGCGATATTGCCTTTCGCGGCCCCGCCAAGGCTGAAGATGCCCTGAGCCACCGACAGCAGGAGCGCCAGGATCAGCGCGAAATGGCCGAGTTCAGGAATCACTGCGGCGACTTCCCGGGTGCAGGCATCTTGAGCGATTCTGCGACTTCAGGAGGCATGTAGTTTTCATCGTGCTTGGCAAGCACTTCGTCGGCCATGAATTCGCCGGAATCCGCCAATCGTCCGTGGGCGATGACCCCCTGCCCTTCCCGGAACAGGTCCGGCAGCAGGCCCTCGTAATTCACCGGAATCGAGTGCTTGAAATCGGTGACGACGAACCGGACCCTCAACGTGCCTTCGGTACGCTCGAGGCTGCCCTGGGTGACCATTCCCCCAATCCGGAACGTGCGGCCCTGCGGCGCCTCGCCCGCCATCACCTGCGAAGGGTCATAAAAATAAAGCAGATTGTCCTGGAAGGCCACGGACGCAAGTGCAGCGGCAACTCCCACGCCTGCCAGGATCGCGAGGACGGCGAAGAGGCGTTTGCGCCGCGGGGTCATGATTCGCTTCGACCTCCATCGTTGCGACGCAGCACTCGATTCCGGGCCGCGTCGAGCAATCGGCGTGCCGCGATGACATTCCAGGCGAGCACGACAACGGCCAGCAGGAAACAGGGCCACACAAAGGCCGCGTAGCCGCCCATCGAGAAGAAATCATTCATCCATTGACCTCCGCGCGTAACCAGGACGCATCGCGCTCGCGTCGGACGATTTCCGCACGGATCCGTACCAGCAGCACCGCTCCGTAGTAAAGCGTGAATCCGAGCAGCATCGCCAGCAGCGGCCAGAGCATCTCACCGGTCATCGAGGGCTTGCCGATCTTCGTGAGGGTCGACTCCTGGTGAAGCGTATTCCACCAGTAGACTGAGTAATGAATGATCGGAAGGTTCACGACGCCGACGATGGCGAGCACGGCCGAGGCGCGGTCGGCGCGGTCGCGGTCGTCGATCGACGCACGAAGTGCCATGACACCCGCATAGAGGAACAGAAGGAGCAGCTCGGACGTCAGTCGCGCATCCCAAACCCACCAGGTGCCCCACATCGGCTTGCCCCAGATGGCGCCGGTCGCGAGCGCTAGGAACGTGAATGATGCGCCGACCGGGGCGGATGCCGCTGCAATCGCATGCGCGAGTTTCATGCGCCAGACGAGGCCGATAGCTGCCGCAAGGGCCATCGTGCCGTAGATAAGCATCGAGAGCCACGCACTCGGTGCGTGTACGTAGACGATCCGGAAAGCATCTCCCTGCTGGTAGTCGGCCGGCGCAAGCACGAGACCGCCGTACAGACCGGCAACGATCAGGAAAAACGCCGGCCAGCCGAACCACGGCGTGAGTCGGCCGGCAATCCGGAACGCATGCGGCGGCGAGGCGAGCTTGTGAAACCAGGTCCAGTTCATTCCGTCACTCCGCGCTGATCCGAAGCGCCGCGGCCACCGCGGGCGGCGCGAGCGTGACGGCAAGCACCAGCATGGCGGCCAGCAGCAACAAGGGCCCGCGTGCGCTCTCGCCGTGGATCGCCATGTCAATGGCGCGTGCGCCGAATATGAGGGCCGGCATCGCGAGCGGCAGGACCAGTAGCGAGAGCAGCAGGCTCGCCCGCCGCAGGCCCAGTGTCAGTGCCGATCCGATCGCGCCCAGGGCGCTCAGGATACCGGTGCCGAGACCGATTGAAAGCATGAGCGTGCAGATCGCGTCACCCGGCAAGCCGAGTCCCGCCGCGACCAGCGGCGAGACCAGCACAAGCGGCAGGCCGCAGATCGTCCAGTGCGCTGCACCTTTCGCGAGCGCGAGGACCGCGAGCGGTTGTCCCGAGATGAGCATCTGTTCGAGTGTGCCGTCGGCGTGGTCGGCGCGGAACAGGAGTTCGACGCCAAGCAGCGACGCGAGGAGCGCGGCCACCCACAGGATGCCACCGGCGATTTGCCGGAGTTCCGAGAGGTCGGGTCCCAGTGCGAGGGGAAAAAGCGTCGTGACCATCGCGAAGAAGAGCAGTGGCTGCACGACCTGCCCCCAGTGACGCATGGCGAGCAACAGGTCTCGCCGGTACACCAGTGTCACCGCGCCCATCATGGATGTAGCACTCACCGGGCGAGATCCAGGATGCGCGCAGGGTGTCGCGGAATCGCAGGCGGCTGATGGGCCGCCATCAATGCCGCGCCGCCCCGGTCGAGGTGTCCGGCGATGATCGCGGAGACACGGTCGACCCCCGCACTGTCGAGATTCGTAAAGGGTTCGTCGAGCAGCCACAAGGGAGTCGAGGCGAGTATCACGCGCGCCATCGCGAGCCGTCGTCGTTGCCCGGCGGATAGCACGGCAGCCGTCAGATCCGCCGATGCCGCAAGTCCGACACCGGACAACGCATTGTCGATTTCCGAGGGGTCGACCCGGCGGCGCAGACCCACTTCGAAGGCCAGGTTTTCGCGCGCGGTCAGTTCCGGCTTCAATGCGTCGCTGTGCGCAAGGTAACTCAGGTTCGCACCGTAAGCGTCCCGGTCGGAACTGATTGGCCGGCCGCCCCAGTCGACAGTTCCCTGCTCCGGCGACAGGAATCCCGCCAGCACGCGCAAGAGCGTCGTCTTGCCCGAACCGTTCGGTCCGGCCACATGAACGCAATCGCCCGCGACGGCGTCGACGGAAACTCCGCTGATCACCTTGCGATCGCCGCGCCAGACCTCGATATCCCGCGCGGAAAGTCCTGAAAAATTAAACGCTTGCAATTGGAATATGACCGGCAAGTCAGGTCGCGCGGACTATACCAGAGTGAGACCCACCGGGACCCCACGGCCGGTCACAGAGCGCTCCCCGTATACTCGCTGCATGAAAACATTCACGACCCTGACGAACCGCGTGGGCATCGTGGCCATCCTGATCGCCACGCTGGTCCTGTCGACAGCCTGTGGCGGCGACAAGAGTGCGCCGGGTGATACCGCCGCTCCGTCCGCCCAGAGTGCGCCAACCGCAGCGACTGCTTCGAACATGGGCAACGGCCCCGAACCGGACACGAGTGCGATGGGTGCGATCGTTCTCGAGAAAATCAACGTAAATCCCGGTGTCGAAGGCAAGGCGACGCTCGTCGAGTTCAAGCAGAAATCCGTCGCGACAGAGGCGCTCGGCGATTCGATGAAGTCCGCCGTCGTCGAGTTCGAGGGCGTCGTGACGTTCAGCAGTGACGTGCAGTGGAGCTGGCAGGGTCCGACGAAGGCCGGCGAGCCCCAGAAGTTCGAGGCACGCGCCGAGTTCGTCAATCAGGGCAAGGGCTGGGAACTCGTTTTGCCGCTCGGAATTTATCCGCTCTGACGGGCGATCGGCATGTGCTTTGCCATGAACGCCGAGCTCACGGGACAGATTTCCGAAAATTCGCGGGTTGAACGGATGGACTCGGGCGCTTCACTGCGCTCGATCCGGCGGTAGCCGCGCTTCGCGAAGAACGGTTCGGCTGTGGTCGTGAGGAGATATACCACCTCGACTCCCAGCGAGCGGGCGTAGTCCTCTGCGTGACTGACCAGCCGGGAGCCGGCGCCTGCGGAACGATTCTGCGGTGAAACCGCAAGCGATCGAAGCAGGGCGACGTTGTCATGTATCTCGAGTCCCACGACTCCATACGGTTGCGGACGGGGACCCATCGAGAAGAAGTGCTCGAGGATTCCTTCGGCCAGGTCGGCCGTCGGCAGGCCGGCGCTTTCCAGGAGCGTGAGGACTGCGGCGCGTTCAGGGCGAAGGCTGATTGCGCCCGATGGCAGAATCATGCCCCTACTCTCGCTGCGGATAGCGCTCGAAGGCCGGGAGTTCGTGCGCGCTTTTCATCCAGCTGATCCGCTCTGCGGTCTGGACGTGGATCTGCGGAACGACCGAATCCGGATCATCGAGCGTTGCAGTCTGGATGTCGGCGATTCCCGGGAGGCCGACCTCGTTGTAGTAGAAGAGCCCGGTACCGCAATTCGGGCAGAAGTGGCGCCGACCGTGCTCCGACGAAGCGTAGGTTTTCGGAGCACCCTGCAAGACAGTCAGTCCCGATGCCGGATAGGCGGCCCAGCCCACCAGCGGTGCGCCCGCATGACGTCGGCAGTCGGAACAATGACATAGCGCGCTGTAGATCGGCTCGCCTTCGACCTTGTAGCGGACGCCTCCGCAATGGCACTGGCCAGTTGGCATCGTGGCTTCTCCTATTGAACCCTGGTGCCCCGGGCAGGAATCGAACCTGCATGGCCTTGCGGCCAACGGATTTTAAGTCCGTAGCGTCTACCCGTTCCGCCACCGGGGCGAAGTTTCAGATCTCTGGAGGCTAGGGTCGGAATCGAACCGGCGTACACGGCTTTGCAGGCCGCTGCATGACCACTCTGCCACCTAGCCTTCGGGAACATTAAACACGAAACCCCGGATTTCCGTCCCGGGGTTTCAGGTGAATCTGGAGCGGGAAACGAGGCTCGAACTCGCGACCTCAACCTTGGCAAGGTTGCGCTCTACCAACTGAGCTATTCCCGCAGGGACCGTGCCAATCCGGAGGCGACATTCTAGGAGCGGACCCCCGTGTGTCAAGTTTCGCGGGAACCCCGTAATTCCGGCCATGCCGCGACCAGGTAGGCGATCATCGACCAGAGAGTCAGCACGGCAGCAAGCACCGTCAGCGCGAGACCAAACTGGTAGATCGGAAGGCCGAACAGGTCCTCGCGAAACAGCATCATCGACAGTCCGACGATCTGGACGATGGTCTTGAACTTGGCCACGCCCAAAACCTGCATCTTGTGCCGCGCGCCGATCTCCGACATCCATTCGCGGAGCGCCGAGATCGCGATTTCCCGGCCGATGATGATCGCGGCCGTCAGCGTCACGTACCAGGTCGGGTTCTTGCTGACGATCAGCACGAGCGCCGTTACGACGATCAGCTTGTCGGCCACCGGATCGAGAAAGGCGCCGAGGCGCGAGACCTGGCCCAGCTTCCGCGCCAGATAGCCATCGAAAGCATCCGTGATCCCGACCAGGGCGAACACCACGCCGCAGGCCATGTCGGACCAGTGATACGGCAAGTAGAACAGCACGACGATCGCCGGTATGAAGGCAATGCGCATCGCGGTGAGCAAATTCGGGATTGTGTAGGGACTGGTCATCCGGCTCCCGGGTGCAGATGCTCGAATATAGCCTGAGCGAGCGCCGGACCGATGCCCGGTGCACGGGAGAGGTCCTCCACCCCGGCACGCAGGACGCCCTGCAATCCGCCAAACTGTTTCAGCAGGGCCCGGCGCCGCGCCGGTCCAAGCCCCGCGACTGCTTCCAGTATTGACGTCTGTCGCGCCCGGGCGCGGCTCCTGCGATGGCCGCTGATCGCAAACCGGTGCGCCTCGTCGCGCGCGCGCTGGATCAGGTGCAAGGCCTTCGAATCGGCCGGAAGTATGGAGGCGGTGCCACGGCCCAGCAAGAAAATGCGCTCCTGTCCCGCACGCCGGTCAGCGCCCTTTGCCACGCCGGCGACTGCCGGCAGCGAGAGCTCGAGTTCGGCGAGCACGCGTTCGGCCTCGGCAAGCTGGCCTGCCCCGCCGTCGATCAGGAGGACGTCCGGAAGCGGCGACTCCTCTTGCTTGCGCCGCCGGTAGCGACGCGTGAGCGCCTGCCTTAAAGCGCCGTAGTCGTCGCCGCGTTCTACGCCCTCGATGTTGTAGCGGCGATATTCCGCCTTGACCGGACCCGCGGGACCGAACACGACACAGGACGCATTCGTCGCCTCCCCTTGCGTATGGCTGACGTCGAAGCACTCGATGCGCTCGATCGGCTTCTCGAGGCCAAGAAAATTGCGAAGGTCCAGAAGCTGCTCGGAAAGGCTTGCCTGGCTCGCATCCCGCATCCGCAGGGCATTTGTCGCGTTCTGCATCGCGAGTGCGACCCAGCGCTGGGGGAATCCCTGCCGGGCGGTGCCGATATGGACTTTGCGGCCCGATCGCTCGGATAGCGATGCGGCAAGCGTGTCTGCGTCATCGATCGGGTGCGACAGGTAGATTCGCGCGGGCGGATCGCGCTCGAGGTAATGCTGAGCGACGAAGGCGGACAGGACTTCCGGCGCGTCGCTGATCGGCGCGCGCGGATGAAAGGCTGAAGTGCCGAGCAGTTGCCCGCCGCGGATGAACATCAGGGCGACGCAGAACTCGCCTGCCGATTCGGCGACCGCAAGCACGTCGGTGTCCTGACCGCCGCGCGCGCGCGTGACGACCTGCCGCGACTGGATATCGGTCAGCGCGGCGAGCTGATCGCGGATTGAGGCCGCGCGCTCGAAGTCAAGGCGTTCGGCCGCGCGGTCCATGTCCTCACCGAGACGTGTCGTGACGTCTTTTGCCCTTCCCTCGAGCACCATGACGGCCGACTCGACGTCACGCGCGTAAGTGGCGGCGTCGATCAGCGCCGTGCAGGGCGCGGAGCAACGCCCGATCTGGTACTCGAGACAGGGGCGCGATCGATTGGCGAAGAACGTGTCCTTGCAGCTCCTGAGCCTGAATAGCCTGTGGAGCTGATTGAGCGTTTCGTGAACGGCGCTCGCTGCCGGATACGGCCCGAAGAGCCGCCCCGCGAGGCGGCGCGACCCGCGGTAGAACGATAATCGCGGAAACTCGTGTGCGGACAGGTGCACGTAGGGAAAGCTCTTGTCGTCGCGCAGGATGACGTTGAAGCGGGGCCGATGCCGCTTGATCAGGTTGTGTTCGAGGAGGAGCGCCTCGGTGTCGGAGTTCGTCACCGTCACCTCGATCGATTCGACGACACGGACGAGCGCCTGCACCTTGGGTTGCAGCTGGTCCGCGCGGAAATAACTTCCGACACGCGACTTGAGGTTGCGTGCCTTTCCGACGTAAACGATTGTCCCGTCCGAGCTGAGCATCCGGTAGACGCCCGGCCGGCCGGGCAGGCTCCTGACGAATGCCTTTGTGTCGAAGTCGCCCACGGTCACATGGTGTGGTGTCGGTCAGCGATCAAGCAAGTGGCGCACCCGGGCAAAGATGCGGTCAAACATCACGGCGGTCAGGCGGCCGGTATTGGTATTCAGGCGACTGCAGTGGTACGAATCGAGAAGCGTGCGGTCAGCCGCAAGCCGGTGTTCCGCGCCATGCGCAAATGCGAACCCGCGGGCTTTCAGCCCCGAGGCACGAAGCACGGCCTTGTGGGCAATGCCACCGAGCGCGACCACAACCGCGCCTGTCGGCAGCATCGAGAGTTCGTGCTCCAGGTAGCCATTGCAGCGGCCAATCTCCTCGGGCAGAGGCTTGTTGCCGGGCGGCAGGCACTTCACCGCGTTGCTGATCCGGCAGTCGACGAGGCGCAAGCCGTCGCCGGCTGAAACGGATTCCGCGCGCGACGCAAATCCATGAGCATGGAGTGTGCGATACAGGAGGATCCCTGCGTGGTCGCCCGTGAATGGCCGCCCGGTCCGGTTCGCTCCATGCAGGCCCGGAGCGAGGCCGATCACGAGCAGGCGATGGCGTGCGCTCCCGAAGGGCGCCACCGGACGGCAGTGATATTCCGGGTGACGCCGGCGCACGCCGTCGAGAAAGTCCGCGAGCCGCGGGCATAGCCTGCAATCCGGGTCAAAAGGCGCGCCCGTGCCGCGCACCAGGACGCGCTCAGCGTGCCTTGAACTGCGCTTCCTCCGTCGAACCTCGCATCGCCGTGATCGACGATGTGCCCGCGGTGACTGTCTGCGTGACATCGTCGAAATAGCCTGCACCGACTTCGCGCTGGTGCTTGGTGGCGGTGTAGCCGTTGGCCTCAGCCGCGAACTCCGCCTGCTGGAGTGCGACATAGGCGCTCATCTGGGATTCGCGGTAGCCGCGGGCGAGTTCGTACATCGAGAAGTTGAGCGCGTGGAAGCCCGCCAGGGTGATGAACTGGAACTTGTAGCCCATGGCCCCGAGCTCGCGCTGGAACTTCGCGATCGTCGCGTCGTCGAGCTTCTTGCGCCAGTTGAAGGATGGAGAACAGTTGTAGGCGAGGAGCTTGCCCGGGTATTCGCGGTGCATGCCCTCGGCAAATTCCTTTGCCTCGTGCAGGTCGGGCGTGCCGGTTTCGCACCAGACGAGGTCGGCATAGGGTGCGTATGCGAGCCCGCGCGCGATCGCCTGCGGAATGCCGGCGCGGACCGGGAAGAAGCCCTCGGCCGTGCGCTCGTGCGACTCGATGAAAGACTCGTCCCGCTCGTCGCAATCCGATGTCAGCAGCGTTGCCGATTCGGCGTCGGTTCGCGCCACGAGCACGGTCGGAACGCCCGAAATGTCCGCGGCGAGTCGTGCCGCAGCGAGCTTGTTGATCGCGTCCTGCGTCGGAACGAGCACCTTGCCGCCCATATGGCCGCACTTCTTGGCGCTTGAGAGCTGGTCCTCGAAGTGCACGCCGGCGGCGCCCGCCGCGATCATCGCCTTCATGAGCTCGAAGGCATTCAGCACGCCGCCGAAGCCGGCTTCGGCGTCCGCGACGATCGGCTGGAGCCAGTCGATCTTGTCGTCCCCTTCCGCGTGGCAGATCTGGTCCGCGCGCAGCAGCGTGTTGTTGATCCGTCGGACGACTGCCGGAACTGAATCCGCAGGATAGAGCGACTGGTCCGGATACATCTCGGCTGCAAGGTTCGCGTCGCCCGCGACCTGCCAGCCCGACAGATAGATCGCCTTGAGTCCGGCCCGCACCTGCTGCATGGCCTGGTTTCCGGTAAGTGCGCCAAGAGCGTTCACATAGGGCAGTTCGTGGAGGTAGCGCCAGAGTTTCTCCGCACCCTGCCGGGCGAGCGAGTGCTCGACGTGCACGCTGCCACGCAACCGGACGACGTCCGCCGCGCCGTAGGCGCGCGTCACGCCCTTCCAGCGCGGACTCTCCTTCCAGTTCTTCTCGATCTGTGCGGCGGACTGAAATGTCATGAATGCTCCCGGTTCAATCGATGTCTTCGTAGGCAGCGAGCGTCAGAAAAGGCTCGAATTCGTTGTTTCCGGTCAGGCGGTCGAGGTGCCTCGCGGCAAGCGCGTAGCGGCCCGCTTCGAAGGCGGCATCGCCGGTTTCGCGGCGAATTTCGGCCAGCACGGACTTTGCCTCTTCGCGCACGAGGGCGAGCGTGACGCCGGTCCCATCCTCGAGCGGAGTCGAATGACGCACCCACTGCCAGAGTTGTGCACGCGAGATTTCGGCCGTCGCGGCGTCTTCCATGAGGTGATGGATCGGCACGCAGCCATTGCCGTCGAGCCAGGCGGCCAGGTAGCGGATGCCCACATCGATGTTGCCGCGAAGACCTGCACGGGTCACTTGCCCCTCCGGAACCCGCAGCAGGTCAGATCCGCTCACATTCACGTCGTCGCGCAGCCGATTGAGGTTATTGGGGCCCGTCATCAGCCGGTCGAAGATCCCGCGCGCAATGTCGACAAGGCCCGGGTGCGCGACCCAGGTGCCATCGTGGCCGTCGCCGGCCTCACGCTCCTTGTCGGCCCTGACGCGCGCGAGCGCCCGCTCGTTCGCCTCGGCATCGTGCTTGATCGGAATCTGCGCGGCCATCCCTCCCATCGCAAAGGCACGGCGGCGATGGCAGCGCTGGATCACGAGCTGGGAATATGAGCGCAGGAAATGCGTCGTCATCGTCACGGAACCGCGGTCCGGCAATACGAACTCGGCACGATGGCCGAATTTCTTGATGAAACTGAATATGTAGTCCCAGCGGCCGCAATTGAGGCCGACAATCCAGTCGCGCAGCTCGTGAAGGATTTCGTCAATCTCGAACGCGGCGGTGATGGTCTCGATCAGCACCGTGACCTTGACTGTTCCGCGGGCAAGGCCGAGCGCCTGCTCGCTGTGCTCGATGACGCGAGCCCAGAGCCGGGCCTCGAAGCGATTCTCGAGTTTCGGCAGGTAAAAGTATGGCCCGCTGCCCCGTTGCAGCAGTTCCGCGGCGTTGTGCCAGAGGTAGAGGCCGAAGTCGACGAAGGCGCCGGCAATCGGCTCGTCTTCGCTCAGCCAGTGCTTCTCGGGCAGGTGCCAGCCGCGCGGCCGGACGATGAGCACGGCCGTTTTGTCGTTGAGCCGGTACTGCTTGCCATCCGGGCTCTCGTGCGTGAGCGTGCGGCGCACGGCGCGCATCAGGTTCGACTGCCCGTTGATGAGGTTGCTCCAGGTAGGGCAAAGCGAGTCCTCGAAATCCGCCATGAACACATTGGCGCCGGAATTCAGCGCATTGATGATCATCTTGCGGTCGGTCGGGCCGGTGATTTCGACGCGGCGGTCGAGGAGATCGGCAGGAATGGCTCCGACCCGCCACTCCGATTCGCGCAATGAAAGCGTTTCGGACGGAAAATCCGGCAATGCGCCTGCGTCGAACTGGCGCTGCAGCGCCCCACGGCGCGTGAGGAGCGCCATGCGCTCCTCGGAGAATCGGTCCGCCAGATCGTTGACGAAGGCGATGGCGCCGGGTGTCAGGACCTCACGCCACTCGGGCGAGGCCGATTCCCCATGCCCATGAGGTCCACGACCATGTAATGAATTAACTGTCAAATGTAAGTTCTTGATATATCTCTATATCAGGCCTGCCCGCGTTGCCGTCCGATCAGCATCGCAAGTTCGAGCGACTGTTCATAGTTGAGCCGCGGGTCGACCGTCGTGTGATAGGCCCGCGCGAGATCGCCGTCGGAAAGGCCGCGCGCGCCGCCCGTGCATTCCGTGACGTCATCGCCGGTCAACTCGAAATGCACTCCGCCCAGGATCGAATCGAAGTCGTGATGAATCCTGAATGCCGATTCGACTTCGGAAAGGATGTTTTCGAAACGCCGCGTCTTGACCCCCTGCGGCGTCGTTTCGGTATTGCCGTGCATGGGATCGCAGACCCAGAGCACTTGCCGCCCGCTCTCACGCACCGCGCGAATCAACGGAGGCAGCGCGCTTTCGATCCGCCTTGCGCCGAAGCGATGGATGAGCGTCAGGCGACCCGGTTCGTCGTCCGGGTTGAGCAGGCGAACGAGTTCACCGAGTGCGGCCACATCCATGCCCTCCCCCACCTTGATGCCGATCGGGTTGGCGATGCCGCGGAAATATTCGACGTGCGCACCGCCGGGACTCGCCGTGCGCATCCCGATCCACGGCATGTGCGTCGAGAGGTTGTACCAGCGCTGGCGGCGCTTGAGATAGCGCGTCTGCGCCTGCTCATAGTGAAGATGCAGCCCCTCGTGGCTCGCGTAGAAGCGCACCTGCGACGCTTCGTGCACCGGCGAGCCCGAGATCGCGGCGTAGAAATCGAGCGAATCGGAGATCGCATCGATGATTTTCCGGTAGGCATCCTTGAGTCTTGCGTGCTGCAGAAACCCGAGGTCCCAGTACTCCGGGTGGTGCATGTCGGCAAAGCCGCCGTCGACGAGCGCGCGCACGAAATTGAGCGTGAGCGCCGCCCGTTCATAGCCGCGCAGCAGGAGTTCAGGGTCCGGCTCGCGGTCGGACGCGGTAAAGGCCGCCCGATTGACGAGATCGCCGCGATAACTCGGCAGCGTCACGCCATCGCGGGTTTCGGCATCCGCCGAACGCGGCTTGGCGAACTGCCCCGCGATCCGGCCGACCCGGATGACAGGCTTCTTGAGCCCGTGCAGCAGCACGACGCTCATCTGCAGCAGGATCTTGAGCTTTCGCGCGATCGTGTCCGAATCGCAATCGGAAAAACTCTCGGCGCAGTCGCCGCCCTGCAGCAGGAAACGCTCACCGCGTTGAGCGGCAGCGAGCTCGTCCTTCAGCTGATCGACCTCCCAGGACACGACGATCGGCGGCAGGCGCGCGAGTTCGCCGAGCACGCGGGCGAGCCGCGCCGGATCGGCGTAATGGGGCTGTTGCAGCGCTGGCAGCCGCTGCCAGCTGTCCGGGGCCCAGCCGCCTGTTTCGACTGCGACATTCATCGGTCGAATCATCGTACACGGATTCGCTGCACTGCAAAAATATGCGCTCTCAAGGGGTGGTTTATGGAGTGCGGAATGGGCAGAATGCGCCACCCAATTTCAGGCGGAAACCGCATGCATCGCGTACTCGTTCTGGGCGCCGGCAAGATCGGGGCGCTGATCTCCGGACTGCTGGCGGACGCCGGCAATTACCAGGTCCAATTGGCGGACGTGAACCCCGAAGCGGCTCGCGCCGTCGTGCGCGCCCATGGCAAGCGGACCCTGACGGCCCATGCCGTCGATGCCAGCGATGCCGCAACGCTCGCGCGGCACGTCGCAGCGCATCCCGCCGATGCCGTCATTTCCTCATTGCCGTTCTACTGCAATCCCGGTGTTGCGCAGGTCGCGCGCGATCATGGGCTTCACTACTTCGACCTCACGGAAGACGTCGAGGTGACGCGCACGGTCCGCGGAATTTCGGAAGGTTCAGACCGCGCCTTCGTTCCGCAGTGTGGCCTTGCCCCGGGATTCATCTCGATCGCTGCCAATGAACTGATCAGCCACTTTGACGAACTGCGGAGCATCCGCATGCGCGTCGGTGCCCTGCCCCAGCACCCGAACAACGTACTCAAGTATTCGCTGACCTGGTCGACCGACGGCCTCATCAACGAGTACGGCAATCCCTGTTTCGCGATCGCTGATCGTCGATTGATCGAGGCGGCACCGCTTGAGGGTCTCGAGGAGATCCAGATCGACGGCACGCTGTATGAGGCGTTCAACACCTCCGGCGGTCTCGGTTCCCTCGGTGAAACCTTTGGCGATCGCTGCGAGCAGATGAACTACAAGACGATCCGCTATCCGGGCCACTGCGAGCAGGTGCGCCTGCTCATGAACGACCTCAAGCTGAATCAGGACCGCGCGACGCTCAAGCGTATCCTCGAGAACGCCGTTCCGCAGACGCTTCAAGACGTCGTCATCGTCTATGTCGCCGTCAGCGGCCGCCAGGACGGGGAACTGCGCGAGGAAAACTACGTCAACAAGATCTACCCGCAGGAGATCCTCGGGCGCCTCTGGTCGGCGATCCAGGTCACGACCGCCGCCGGAATCACGGCCGTCGTGGACCTCGTGTTCGCGAAGCCGGAGGCTTATCGGGGCTTTGTGCGGCAGGAACAGTTCCGCCTGCCCGAGGTGCTCGCAAACCGATTCGGCGCGTGGTACAGCCATGGGAACGACAAGTCGATTTCGGGGCGAATCGTCGTCGAGGGCAAGACTGGCCGGCAGCGCAGCCGCGCAGGAGCGGTACGATGAATACAGAAAGAAAGCCGATGCGTGAGAACGCCGTCGTGGACACTGGGCGGATCCTCGCGGGACTCGGATTGCAGGCGGTCAATCCCGGCGCCTGGTCCGGCAAGGAATGGCACGCCGCAGCCGATGCGCCGCTCATCGATTCGATCAACCCGGCGACGGGCGAGGTGATCGCGCGCGTTCGCGCCGCCGGCACTGACGACTATGAGCGCGTCATGGCGAGCGCGCTCGGCGGCATTCGCCGCCTGGCGCGACGTGCCTGCTCCGCGGCGCGGCGAGGCCGTGCGACTCATGGGCGAGGCCTTGCGCGCGAAGAAAGACCTGCTCGGCAGCCTCGTCAGCCTCGAGATGGGCAAGATCAAGGTCGAAGGCGACGGCGAAGTCCAGGAAATGATCGACATGGCCGATTTTGCCGTCGGCCAGTCGCGCATGCTCTACGGCCTTGCGATGCACTCCGAGCGCCCGCGGCACCGGATGTACGAGCAATGGCATCCGCTCGGCGTGGTCGGCATCATCTCGGCGTTCAATTTCCCGGTCGCGGTCTGGTCCTGGAACGCCTTCCTCGCCGCGGTCTGCGGCGACATCAGCGTCTGGAAGCCCTCGCACCACACGCCGCTCTGCGCGATCGCGGTGCAGCGCATCTGCAATGAAGTCATCGCCGCGGCCAGAGCTGCCGCCGATCTTCCAGCTCTTCATCCCGGCGGACAACGCGCTCGCGAGCCGCTTCGTCGACGACCGGCGCGTCGCGCTCATGAGCTTCACCGGCTCGACGAGCGTCGGCCGGCGCGTCGGCGAGCGCGTCGCCTCCCGGCTCGGCCGCAGCCTGCTGGAGCTCGGCGGCAACAACGCGATCATCGTCGACGAGTTCGCGAATCTCGATCTCGTCGTGCCGGCGGTGCTCTTTGGTTCGGTCGGCACCGCGGGGCAACGCTGCACGACGACCCGCCGGCTGCTCGTCCACGAATCGCGCATCGAAGAAGTCGAGCGCCGGCTCGTCGCGAGCTACAAGCAGGTCCGGATCGGGAATCCGCTCGACTCGCAATCGCTGATGGGCCCGCTCGTCGGGTCTTCGGCGGTGCGCCAGTACGAAGCGGCGCTCACGGACGCGCAGAGCCAGGGCGGCGAGATCCTCTGCGGCGGCCGCGTGCTGCCGGGGCCTGGCTATTTCGTCGAGCCGACGATCGTCCGGGCGCGGAATGACATGCCTGTCGTGAAGCACGAGACGTTTGCGCCGATCCTGTACCTGATCCCGTTCGGGACACTGGATGAGGCGATCGCGATGCACAACGACACGGACTACGGCCTGTCGTCAGCGATCTTTACGGACCGGCTGCAGCACGCCGAGCGTTTCCTGTCGGTGTCCGGCAGCGACTGCGGCATCGCGAACGTGAATATCGGCACTTCGGGCGCCGAAATCGGCGGGGCCTTTGGCGGCGAAAAGGACACGGGCGGCGGCCGCGAGTCCGGCTCCGATTCCTGGAAGACCTACATGCGCCGGCAGACCAACACGATCAATTACTCGAGCGATCTGCCGCTCGCGCAGGGCATCAAGTTCGACGTCACCTGACGCGACAGCCGCGTCGCGATAGAGGATCTGCAGGTAGCGCTCGGCGGTGATGAACGACCAGGCCAGGGTCGCGTCGTAGTCCGCGTTCGGCTTCGCCGCGAGTATTTCGTCGAGTGATCTTGCCGGCCTTGACCAGATCGCGCACCCGCGCGCTCGTGACGACCAGCATCTCGCGGTAGGCGGCGAGCCCGGCCCGGTCGGTGACTTTGCCGTGACCCGGGATGATGCGGGTCTTGTCGTCGGCAATCGCGAGCATGCGGTCGACCGCGGCGATGAGTCCGGCGACCGAGCCGCCGGAATCCAGGTCGATGAACGGATACATGCCCGGCGAACACCAGGTCGCCCGTATGGATGACGTTCGCCTTCCGGAAGTGGATGAAGACGTCGCCGTCCGTGTGCGCCTGCGGCGACGTGGATGCCGCGCAGGTCGTCGCCGTTGACGTGCAGGGAAAGGCTGTCGTTGAACGTGACGACCGGCAGTGCGCCGGCCGGCGACGCCGGCGTCTTGCGTCTTGAAGAACTCGGAGAATTGTTCGCGTGCTCATGCGCAGCGCGCACCTGGTCGTGCGCGACGATCACGCGAGCCCTTCGCGGCCAGGTTCTCGTTGCCGCCCGTGTGATCGCCGTGCCAGTGCGTGTTGAGCACGAAGCGGGGCGGGTCCCGGGCTGATCTTCGCGAGCGCCTCGAGGACCTTGGGCGTCATCAGCTGCGTACTGGTCGTCGATCAGGAACACGCCGTCTCGTCCGGCCGAGACGCCGATGTTGCCTCCGCTGCCATAGAGCACATATACGCCTGGCGCGACGGGTTCGGTGCGGACCGTGACTCCGGTCCCTGTGCGGCGGCGGCTCGGCACCTGCGGCAAGCAGGATGGCGACGAATCGCTTCGACATGGCACTTCCCTGGCGGTACCGGATCGACCGACGATCATAGACGCAAGCGGCACCCGCCTGCCCGCATCAGCGCCCCGGCAGCCTCAGGCAGATCCGGGCGCCGCCGAGGCGGCTCTCGCCGATCTCGAGCGTTCCGGAATAGGCGGCGGCGATCTCGCGCGCGACCGAGAGGCCGATGCCCTGCCCTGCGACGCTTTCGTCGGCGCGCGCGCCCGCGCTCGAGCACGCGCGAGCGCTCAGGCAGGCGGGATGCCGCTGCCATCGTCCTCGACTTCGAGAACGAGGCCGGGCCGGCGCCATGCTGCCGCGGTCCAGGGCGTCGCGCGAACCGCGATCGCGCTGCGGCAGTACTTGCAGGCGTTGTCCATCAGGTTGCCGGCGAGTTCGAGGAAGTCGCCGGCATCGATCGGATACGCGGTGCCCGGCGCGACGGCGAGCGTCGCCGTCACCGCTTGTCCGCATAGACCTTGGCAAGCGCCGCGCGCAGCTGCTCGAGCGGCTCCTGCACCGGCATGTCCGTCAGGGTCGTTCCGCTGCCGCCAAACACCGCGCGCTTCAGCTGGTGCTGGACGATGGCCTGCATCCGGTCGAGCTGCGGCGTGAGCGCCTTCGCTTCGGCCTCGACCCGCCTCGATCAGGCCGCGCATGGCCGCGAGCGGTGTCTTCAGGCTGTGCGCCAGGTTGCCGAGCGTCGTGCGGTAGCGCTCGAGCCGCTTGCGCTCGCCGATCAGGAGTGCATTCAGGTTGCCCGTGACGCCCGCGAGTTCGCGCGGCCATCCCGTCCCCAGCGATTCGCGGCGGCCGGCCTCGATGTCGACGATCTCGTTTTCGAGCCGCCGCAGCGGCTTGAGCGAAACCCGGAGCGCAACCGCGAGGCCGCCGAGCAGGAGCAGCGCCGAGGAGCGACGAACCCGTGACGAGTCCGGTGCGCACGCGCAGCATCTGCTGGTGCCAGGGCTCGAGGCTTTGCGCAGCCCGGATCACGAAATCGCGCGACTCGCCCTCCGCGGCTCCCAGCGGATGCCGAGCGAGAGCCCGAGAATGCGGGTGCCGTCCGCGAGTTCGCGCATGCTCGAGTCGCCGTTCGCCCGGCAGGGGTTCCGCGGCGAGATTGAGCCCGCTGCCGAGCGCGGACGGCGAGCGCCAGCTGCCGCGCGAACCGAGGATCTCCGCGTACAGGCCGGAGCCCGGCGTCGCCAGCCGCGGCTCGGCGAGGTTCTGCGGCACGAGCCGGCCCTCGGCATCGATCTCGGCAGTCGAAATGAGTGCAATGACCTGCGCGTCGAGCACGTCCTCGAGCGCGCGCAAGCCCGAGGTTCCGGTACAGGGAATCGAGCGACCAGGCCGCGATCGCGGCGGCCGACGAGCAGGAGTACGGCCAGCGTCAGGAGCAGCCGCGACTGCAGGGACGGTGCGCGCGTGCCACGATCAGCCGCGCGCGATCCGGTAGCCGCGGCCCCTCAGCGTTTCGATCGGCTGGTGCCGATTGCCATCGGGATCGAGCTTGCGGCGCAAGCGGCCGATGAAGACTTCGATCGTGTTGCTGTCGCGCTCGAAATCCTGCTCATAGAGCTTTTCGGTCAGCTCGGCCTTGGACACGACCTGGCCCGCGCGCAGCATCAGGTACTCGAGCAGCCGGTACTCGAACGCCGTCAGCTCGACGGCCGCGCCGCCGACCCGGACTTCCTGCGCGCGCGTGTCGAGCTCGACGGCGCCGCATCTATCAGAGCGGCTGCGACCAGCCGCCCGAACGGCGCAGCAGCGCCTGCACGCGCGCCAGGACTTCCTCGAAGCGAAACGGCTTGGTGACGTAGTCGTCGGCGCCCGCGTCGAGGCCGGCGACCTTCTCCTGCCAGCTGTCGCGGGCCGTCAGGATCAGGACCGGGAACGACTTGCCGGCCTTGCGCCAGGCGCGTATCGCCTCGAGCCCCGAGCGCCTGGGCAGGCCGAGGTCGACGACCGCGACGTCGATCGGGTATTCGAGCCCGGCGAACTCGCCCTCGACGCCGTCCGCGGCCTCGTCGATCGCGAATCCGGCGGCGCGAAACTGCTGCACCAGGGTCTCGCGCAGCACCGGCTCGTCCTCGAGCACGAGGAGGCGCATGCGCTCAGTCTCTCGCGGCCGGATGCGGCGTCGACGCGCACTTCGAAGACCCGGCCGTCGTCGCCGAGCAGCCGGATCCGGTACTCGATGCGGTCGCCATGGCGCTTTTCCTCGGCGCGCACGGCTCGCGCCTTGTAGCTGTCGCTCGGCGCGCGCCACGGCCTCGTCGAGCGAGATGGCGGGATCGGCTTGGCCGCTCCTGCCGCGGCGTCCGCGGCCGCCGCATGGCGTGCCCAGCGGCCAGGTGCGCCGCCATCAGGAGGCACAGCGTGCCGAGGACCAGTCCAGCGTTCATCGCCATGCTGACATTCTAGTGGAAGCGGGCGGCCCGGGCCGCGCGCCGCGGCCCGGGCGCCCGACTTCAGCTGGCAGCCGGGGTCACGTCGACCCGGACCTGGATCCGCTCGCCCGGGTCGTAGGGCATCTGCGTGACGTACTCGCGCCCGGCGTACTCGTAGGTGACCTCGTAGCCGTCGATGCGCTCTTCGAAGCTGTCGCGATAGCGGACGTCGCAGCGCTCGTACGTCCGGTGCTGGTCGCCGCACGAGCTGCCGCTGCCGGTCTACGCGACACGTTGGCGCCGATCGCGCCGCCGATCGAGCGCCCCGGCCACGCGGGCGACATCCTTGCCGCGCCCGTGGCCGATCTGGTTGCCGACCACCGTGCCGAGCGCGCCGCCGATCAGCGTGCCGCCGATGTGGTTGTAGGAAAACGGCCCGTCGGAGACCGGACGGCTCTCCTGCCAGCACTCGCGCACCGGTTCGCTGACCCGCACCTGGCGGCGGAGCGGCTCCACGTGGACGACCCGTGCGAAGTCGTAGCACCGTCGTCGCGCTGTCGTACGGCGTGTCATCGGCCAGAGCGCAGCGCCCGAAGCAAGGGCGAGGCCGACGGCCGCGACGAGGATTCGAATTGGAGCGTGACATGGTGCGCCTCCTCTGATTGGCACGGTGCCAATCTACGGAGGCGCAAATGAATGCGTCCTGAACAGGCGACCGCCTGCTGCCGGCCGCGATATGTCAGGGATTCTCGGCCTTGGCGGCGGCCCAGAGCCGGTCGAGGAGATCCGGGAGCGGCGGTATCCGCCGGCTGGCCCAGCCGGTCGGAGCGCCTGCTCCACGTGGCGGTAGCGGCGCGAAAAGCGCTCGTTCGCATGCCGAAGCGCGGTCTCCGGGTCCACTTCGAGGTGGCGCGCGAGATTGACGATCGAGAACAGGAGATCGCCGAGTTCCGCCTCGCGCCGGGCGGGATCCCTTCTGCGAGCGCATGGTCCAGCTCCGCCAGCTCTTCGTCGATTTTTGCGCGCGGGCCGGCGGCATCGGGCCAGTCGAACCCCGCCTGACGCCCGCGCGCGCGCCGAGCTTGCGTGCGCGCGTCAGCGCGGGCAGCGCGATCGGCACGTCCGCGAGCGCGCCGTCATCGCCCGCCGCCGCGCGCTCCCGGCGCTTCATCGCTTCCCACTTGCGCAGTCTGCTCCGCCGGCGTCGGCCACGACCGCGTCGCCGAACACGTGCGGGTGGCGGCGCGTCAGCTTGTCGCAGATCGCGTCCACGACGTCGTCGAACCCGAACGCGCCCTGCTCGCCCGCGAGCTGCGCGTGAAAAACGACCTGGAACAGCAAGTCGCCAAGTTCGTCCCGGAGCGCCGGCAGATCGATCGCTCGATCGCGTCGGCGACCTCGTAGGCTTCCTCGAGCGTGTGCGGCGCGATGGAACGGAAATCCTGCTGCAGATCCCAGGGGCAACCGCGCCCGGGATCGCGGAGCCGGGCCATGATTTCCAGCAGGCGGTCAATCGCCATGAGTGCGGGATCCGCCGAGCACTTCCCTGAGCGTGAGCAGCATGCCGGCCGTCGCGCCCCAGATGTTGAAGCTGCCCCAGGGAAGATCGAAGGTCTCGACGTCCTCGTCGCCGAAGCGGCGCTGCCGGCGCGCGTGTGTCGCCGGATCGAGGAGGTGCCGCAGCGGCGCCTCGAAAGTGCCGGCAACCTCGGTCGGGTCGAGCACGAGTTCGAAGCCGGGTCGCACGAGGCCGACGACCGGCGTGACGCGAAAGCCGGTGATCACGGCATGATCCGGCAGGCAGGCCGAGGACCTCGACGTACTGCCGGCGCAGCCCGATCTCTTCCTCGGTCTCGCGCAGGGCGGCCGCAGTGGCATCGGCGTCGCTCGGCCTCGAGTCGTCCGCCCGGAAACGCAATCTGCCCCGCATGGTGCTTCAGGCCTTCGGCGCGCAGCGTCAGCAGCACGGTCAGGTCCGCACCGCGGTCGATGATCGGGATCAGCACCGCGGCGCGCGTCGTCGCCGCGGGCAGGAATTGCGACCTCAACCGGTGATCTTCATCAGGCCGGTGTAATGGCCGATTCGCGGCGTCACGCGCGAATCGGGGTACGCCGCGCGAGCCGGCTGCGCAAGCTCAGCGCGCAACTGCGCCACCGGCAGTCGATGCAGTTCGAGCGGGGTCGCGGCGTTCACGGGCCGGAGCCCTCGCCGCGCGCGAGCCGCGCGGGGTCGAGCAGGCGCGCGAGCTCGTCGCGCGGCAAGCCGGTCTCCTCGACCGCGATGTCGAGGATCGGCCGCGACTCCGTGGCGGCGCGCTTGGCGATCGCCGCGGCGCGGTCGTAGCCGATGCGCGGCGCGAGTGCGGTCAGCAGCATCGGGTTCCGCGCCAGCGATTCGGAAATGCGCGCGGCGTGCACGGTGAGGCCGGGAATGACGCGCTCGGCGAGTGCATCCGCGGAGTCGGCGAGCAGCGCGATGCTCTCCAGGAGCGCGTCAGCGATGAGCGGCAGCATGACGTTCAGCTGGAAATTTCCCGATGCGCCGGCCATGGCGACCGCCGCGTCATGCGCCATCACCTGGGTCGCGGCCATCGCGACCGCTTCGGGAATCACCGGATTGACCTTGGCGGGCATGATGCTGGAACCCGGCTGCAGCGCCGGCAGCGAGATCTCAGCAAGGCCGGCGAGCGGGCCCGAGTTCATCCAGCGCAGGTCATTTGCGATCTTGAGCAGCACGACGGCGGCGCCGCGCAGCTGGCCCGGAGAGTTCGACCGCCGTGTCCTGGGACGCCAGGCTCGCAAAGCGGTCCGGCGACGCCGGTCAGGTCGAGGCCCGTGCGGGCCGCGAGGCGCGCGATCGCGCGCGCCGCGAATTCCGGATGCGCGTTGACGCCGGTTCCGACGGCGGTCGCGCCGAGTGCGAGCCGGTGGAGTCGCGGACGCACGGCGTCGATGCGCGATCGCGGAATCCTCGACCTGCGACTGCCAGGCGGGCATCTCCTGGCCGACCGTGATCGGCAGCGCATCCATGAGATGCGTGCGCCCGGCCTTCACCTGGTCGCCGACCTCGCCGACCTTGGCCTCGATCGCCCGCGCGAGCCTCGCAAGCGCCGGCAGCAGCGCATCGCGCACGGCGAGCGCGGCCGCGAGGTGTATGGCGGTCGGAATGACGTCGTTGCTGCTCTGGCAGCGATTGACGTGGTCGTTCGGATGAACCGGCTTGCCGAGCTTCCCGGCTCGCGAGGCGCGCAGTCACCTCGTTGACGTTCATGTTGGTGCTGGTGCCCGAGCCGGTCTGCATCACGCCGAGCGGGAACTGGTCTGCATGACGGCCTGCGGCGACTTCGAGCGCCGCGGCGGCGATCGCGCTGGCGAGCGGCGCCGGCAGCTCGCCGAGTTCGCCGTTCGTTTCCGCAGCGGCCCACTTGATGAGCGCGATCGCGCGGATCAGCTCCGGCGGCATGCGGTCGAGCGGCCGATGCGGAAATTCTCGAGCGCACGCTGCGTCTGGGCGCCCCAGAGCGCCCCAGCGGCGACGCGAACTTCGCCGAGGCTGTCCTTTTCGATGCGGTCCTGGTCGCTCACGGGTAACATGCCATTCTATCATTCGCGCCCCTGCCCCATGACCGACTCCCGCCTGAACGCGCTGTCGCCGCTCGACGGACGCTATGCCGAAAAATGCGCCGACCTGGCCGCGCTCTTCAGCGAGGCGGCCCTGATCGGCCATCGCGTGCGCATCGAAGCGGCCTGGTTCCGCCAGCTCGCGAAGTCCGGCCAGGTTTCCAGCGCTCGACCGCCTGGCCGCAGGCCGTCGACGGCCGCGTCGAATCGCTGGCGCGGGGCATTGACGAGGCCGGCCTCGCCGCGTCAAGGAGATCGAGCGCCAGACCAACCACGACGTCAAGGCGGTCGAGTACTACGTGCGCGAGCAGCTCGCGGCGGCCGGGGCCTCGCCCGCCCAGCTCGAGTTCGTGCATTTCGCCTGCACGTCCGAGGACATCAACAACCTCTGCTACGCGCTGATGCTGGTCGCGGCCCGCGAGCGCGTGCTGCTGCCGGCGATCGCCGAGGTTGCCGACCACCTCGCCGCGCTCGCCACGCGCCATGCCGCGACTCCGATGCTGTCGCGCACGCACGGCCAGGCCGCGTCGCCGACGACGCTCGGCAAGGAGGCGGCCAACTTCGCGGCGCGCCTGCGGCGCGCTGCGAACGCATTGCAGGCCGTCGAGGTGCTCGGCAAGTTCAATGGCGCGGTCGGCAACTTCAATGCGCATGTCGCCGGCGATCCGGCCCTCGACTGGCGCGCCGAATCGCGCCGGCTCATCGGGAGCCTCGGCCTATCCGCGAACGAGCACACGACGCAGATCGAGCCGCACGACTGGATCGCCGCGTACTGCGACGCGCTCGCGCGCGCGGACACGATCCTCATCGACCTGTGCCGCGATTTCTGGGGCTACATCTCGCTCGGCTACTTCGCGCAGAAGCCCGTTGCCGGCGAGGTCGGATCGTCCACCATGCCGCACAAGGTGAATCCCATTGCCTTCGAGAACGCCGAAGGCAACGCGGGCCTCGCGAACGCGATGCTGCGGCACTTCTCCGAGAAGCTGCCGGTCTCGCGCGGCCAGCGCGACCTCACGGACTCGACGGTGATGCGCAACCTCGGCGTCGCCTTCGCGCACAGCGCGCTCGCCTGGCGCTCGGCGCTCGCGGGACTCGCGCGCATCGAACCTGACGCCGGGCGGCATCGCGGCGGATCTCGACGCGCATTGGGAAGTGCTCGCGGAGGCGATCCAGACGGTCATGCGCGCGCACGGAGTCGCGGGCGGTTACGAGAAGCTCAAGGAATTCACGCGCGGACGCGGCGTCGGCGCGGCGGAGCTGCAGTCATTCGTCGCGAGCCTCGGGCTGCCCGAGGACGCGCAGCGACGGCTCGAGACGCTGACGCCGTCGTCGTACACCGGCCTCGCCGAGGCGCTCGCCAGGGCCCTGTGAGTCGCCCGCCATGGCCGACGGCCAATTAGAATGTGTGCTGACGACCTGGGACGCGGATCACGCTGTCCTTGCGCGCATTCGCCGCGAAGTGTTCATCCAGGAGCAGCAAGTCCCCGAATCCGACGAGTGGGACGATGACGATGCCGGGAGCATTCACGCCCTCGCCCGCCTGAACCGTGAACCAGTTGGCACCGGGCGCCTGAACCCCGCGGGTAAGATCGGCCGCATAGCGGTAATTGCCGGGCTGCGCGGACGGGGTATCGGCGCACTGATATTACGCCGCCTGCTCGAAGCGGCGCGTGACCACGGCATCCGCGAGACCATACCTGCACGCTCAATTGCAGGCCGTGCCCTTCTACGAGAAGCTCGGGTTCTCGAGCGAGGGCGATGTGTTCGACGAGGCGGGCATTCCTCACGTGAGGATGACGCACGTCCTGGAGTGACAGCGGTGCAGACCCAGCGGCAGAGCGTGACCGGAACGCGCTCTATCATCGGGACGCTCGACGAGGCGCGCTCCGCCACGCAACAGGTGGCGTTCGCCGCCCGTCGCCTGCTCACGATGTACACGCAGGACCTCGAGCCGGCCGTCTACGACCAGCCGCAGTTCCTCGAGACGGTCAAGAAGCTCGTGCTCGCGAAGAGCTACGCCAAGGTGCGCGTCCTGCTGGCCGATCCCTCGCGCGTCGTCTACGAGGGCAGCAAGTTCGTGCACCTCGCGCGACGCATCACGAGTCACATCGAGATCCGCCGCGTGAAGTCGGAAAGCCGCGACAACCAGTCCGCCTTCCTGATCGCCGACGACCGCGCACTCGTCTACCGCCTCCAGGCCTCGCGCTGGGAAGGCATCGTCGAGATGAACGACCCCCTCGTCGCGCGGCGCTACCTGAACTATTTCGACGAGATCTGGATCGCGAGCGAACCCGAAGCGGAGTCCCGCCAGCAGCACCTCTGAGAGGCAGTCGCCTTTAGACAGCGGCTGAAGGGACGTCCCCTTCAGCCCCGCTATAATCGGCCCATGTCCCTGAAGTTCGATCTCACCGTCGCGGCGATCGCCGAGCGCGCCGGCCGCTTCCTGTGCGTGCAGGAACGCGCGGCGCGCCGGGTCGTGCTGAACCAGCCGGCGGGTCATCTCGAGGACGGGGAATCGCTGATCGACGCGGTCGTGCGGGAAACCCGCGAGGAGACCGGGCGCGAATTCGTGCCGGAAGCGATCACCGGGCTCTACCTCTGGCAGGGACCGGCCGGCCGCACCGTGCTGCGTGTCGCGTTCGCCGGCAGTGTCGGCGAGCGCATCGAAGGCTCCATCCTCGACCGGGCGATCATCCGGACGCCTGGCTGCGACCGCGATGAGCTTCGGGCGCGCGCCGGTGAACATCGAAGCCCGCTCGTGCTGCTTGCATCGACGACTATCTCCGCGGCGCGCGCTATCCGCTCGACATGCTCAATCACGTGACGCGCGGCGGCCTTGCCCCCTGCGCAGCGGCAGGCTGACGCGATGGCCCGCGTCATCGTCGCGCTCTCCGGTGGCGTCGATTCGGCGGTCGCGGCGTCCCTGCTGCTGGACGCGGGTCATCGCGTCGAAGCACTGTTCATGTCGAACTGGGAGGAAGACGACGACGGCTACTGCACGTCCGCGGCCGATTTCCAGGATGCGCGACGCGTCTGCGACGAGCTGGGCATCGCCCTGCACAAGGCGAGCTTCGCGCGCGAGTATCGCGAGCGCGTGTTCGCCCATTTCCTGGCCGAGCTCGAGGCCGGCCGCACGCCCGAACCCGGACGTGCTCTGCAACCGCGAGGTCAAGTTCGGCGTCGGGCTCGACTATGCGAAGCGGCTTGGCGCGGAGCGCTTCGCCACCGGTCATTACGCCCGGATCAGTTCCTCGGGGCAGCTGCTGCGCGGCGTCGACCGTCGAAAAGGACCAGAGCTACTTCCTGCATTCGCTCGACGCGGGCGCAGCTCGCCGGCATGCGAGTTCCCGATCGGCAGGCCTGCGCAAGCCCGAAGTGCGTGCCATCGCGCGGGAGCGCGGCATTCCCGTCGCGGACAAGCGCGATTCGACGGGCATCTGCTTCATCGGCGAGCGGCCCTTCGGCAGTTTCATCGGGACCTGGCTGCCGGGACGGCCGGGGCCGATCGAGGCGACCGACGGCACGGTCGTCGGCCGGCATCGCGGCCTCGAACGCTACACGCTTGGACAGCGCAGCGGACTGGGTGTCGGCGGCCTGCGAGGCCGCGGCGACGAGCCGTGGTTCGTCGCGGCGAAGGACCTCGCGCGCAATACGCTCGTCGTCGTTCAGGGGCGCGCCCATCCGGCGCTGTTCTGCACGGGCTTGCGCGCGTCCATGCCGCACTGGATTGCCGGCAAGGCGCCCGGCTCGTCTTTCGCGTGTACGGCCAGGGTTCGCTATCGGCAGCCGGACGTCGCCTGCCAGGTCATGACTCGGACCGGAGGGCATCGAGCGTCCGGTTCGAGGAACCGCTCCGCGGCGCCGCGCCAGGACAATACATCGTGTTCTACGACGGCGAGGAGTGCCTCGGCGGCGCCGCTATAATGGCGCTGCAGCCGCTGGAGGATTCATGCAGGACAGCTTCAAGGCCCGCCGCAAGCTTGCCGTCGGCGGCAAGAGCTACGACTACTTCGCGCTCGACGCGCTCGCCGGGCACCCGGTCGGACGCCTCCCCTACTCGCTGAAGATCCTGCTCGAGAACCTGCTGCGGCACGAGGACGGCCGCACCGTGACCCGCGACGACATCGTGGCGCTCGCCGATGCGGATCCGCGAAAGCTCCCGCAGCGTGAGATCGCCTTCACGCCGGCACGCGTCATCATGCAGGACTTCACCGGCGTACCCGCGGTCGTCGACCTCGCGGCAATGCGCGACGCCATGGCGAAGCTTGGCGGCGATCCCGGCAAGATCAACCCGCTGATCCCCGCGGAACTCGTCGATCGACCATTCCGTGATGGTGGATCACTACGGAACGACCGATGCGCTCAACCTGAATGCGCTGCTCGAATTCCAGCGCAACCGCGAACGCTACACTTTCCTGCGCTGGGGCCAGTCCGCTTTCGACAACTTCGCGGTTGTCCCGCCCGACACCGGAATCGTGCACCAGGTCAATCTCGAGTTCCTTGCCCGCGTCGTGTTTGCCGATGACCAGGGCCTCGCCTATCCCGATACCGTCGTCGGGACCGATTCGCACACGACGATGATCAACGGTGTCGGCGTGCTCGGCTGGGGCGTCGGCGGCATCGAGGCCGAGGCCGCCATGCTCGGCCAGCCCTCGACCATGCTGATCCCGGAAGTCATCGGCGTGAAGCTCTCGGGACGACTCGCGGAAGGCGCGACCGCGACGGACCTCGTGCTGACCGTGACCGAAATGCTCCGCAAGCGCGGGGTGGTCGAGAAGTTCGTCGAGTTCTTCGGCGACGGGCTCGCCGAGCTCCCGCTCGCGGATCGCGCGACGATTGCCAACATGGCGCCCGAGTACGGCGCCACCTGCGGAATCTTCCCGATCGACGAGGTGACGCTCGACTACCTGCGCCTGACCGGCCGCGGCGAGGAGCAGATCGCGCTCGTGCGCGCCTATGCGCAGGCCCAGGGGCTCTGGCGCAACGACGGCGCGCCGGACGCCGTCTATACGGACGTGCTCCACCTCGACCTGTCGACGGTGCAGCCCTCGCTCGCCGGCCCGAAGCGGCCCCAGGACCGCGTGTCGCTCGGCGACATGCAGAAGGCCTATCGCGACGCCTTTGCGCGTGACCAGGACAAGTGGAAGTCGAGCGGCGCAGCGCGCGTCAAGGACGGAGCGGCCGAGTTCGAGCTGAAGGACGGCGCGGTCGTGATCGCCGCGATCACCTCCTGCACCAATACCTCGAACCCCGCCGTGATGATCGGCGCGGGGCTCGTCGCGCGAAATGCGCGGCAGCGCGGCCTCTCGGTGCCGCCCTGGGTCAAGACCTCGCTCGCACCGGGTTCGAAGGTCGTCACGGACTACCTGAAGCGTTCCGGACTGACCGACGACCTCGAGGGTCTCGGGTTTCACACGGTCGGCTACGGCTGTACGACCTGCATCGGCAATTCCGGTCCCGCTCAACGCCGCCGATTTCGAAGGCGATCAGCGACCACAAGCTGTCGGTCGCTTCCGTGCTGTCCGGCAACCGCAATTTCGAGGGACGCGTGCACCAGGAAGTCCGGATGAATTTCCTGGCGTCGCCCCCGCTCGTCGTCGCCTATGCGCTTGCGGGCACGGTCGACATCGATCTCACGCGTGATCCGATCGGCAGCGATCGCGCCGGCAAGCCGGTTTACCTGCGCGACATCTGGCCGAGCGCGCATGAAATCGCGCAGCTCGTTGGCCGCTCGGTCTCGGCCGCCATGTTCTCGTCGACCTATGCCGACGTGTTTCACGGCGACGAGCGCTGGCGCGGAATCCAGGTGCCGGAGTCGGAAACCTATGTCTGGGACGACCACAGCACCTACATCCAGAACCCGCCCTACTTCGACGGCATGAACCGCATGCCGCCGGGCCTGCCGACGGTGCGCGGCGCACGCTGCCTCGCGCTCTTCGGCGATTCGATCACGACCGACCACATTTCGCCGGCGGGCGCGATCAGGAAGGACGCGCCGGCCGGCCAGTACCTCCAGGCGAACGGTGTCGTGCCTGCCGATTTCAACAGCTACGGGTCGCGCCGCGGCAACCATGAAGTGATGATGCGCGGCACCTTCGCGAACACCCGCATCAAGAACCTGATGGTTCCCGGTGTCGAGGGCGGCGTCACCTGCTACCAGCCGGACGGCGGGCAGATGCCGATCTACGACGCGGCGATGAAGTACATCGCGTCCGGCATACCGCTCGTCGTCATCGCCGGCAAGGAATACGGAACCGGGTCTTCGCGGGACTGGGCAGCCAAGGGCACGAGCCTGCTCGGAATCAAGGCCGTGATTGCCGAGAGCTTCGAGCGAATCCACCGCGCGAACCTGGTCGGCATGGGCGTCTTCCCGCTGACCTTCCGCGACGGGCAGACGGCTCGCTCGCTCGGGCTCGACGGCACGGAAATCTATGACTTCGACGGCCTGACGGCAGGCAGCCGCGAGGCCACGGTGCAGGCGACATCCCGCGCAGGCAAGGTCACGCGATTCAAGGTCAATGTCCGCGTCGACACGCCCAAGGAGTGGGAGTACATGGAGAACGGCGGCATCCTGCACTTCGTGCTCCGACAGCTCGCGGCCTGAGCGTCACGACGTTGCGCGTCGCGGTCTTCGATCTCGACGGCACGATCACCCGGCGCGACACCTTCGTCTCCTACCTGCGCGGCTGGTCGCGACGCCACCCACGCCACGCTCGAACCGGATCGGTTCTCGCGGCCAGCCTTCGATACCTGGTGACTGGCCTCGATCGCGGCCGGCTGAAATCGGACCTGCTGCGTGCCTGCATGGCCGGCGCAACCGAAGAGGACGTTCGGAACTGGACCCTGGCGTTCGTCGCCGGGCTCGGCGACGCCGAACTCTGCCCGGGCGCACTGGCAGCGATCGCGCGCCATCGCGCGGCCGGTGATCGACTCGTCCTGCTGTCGGCAAGCGTTGATCTCTACGTGCCCGATATCGGGAGGCACCTCGGCTTTGACGAGTCGATCTGCACCGGCGTCGCCTGGCGCGACGGCCGCCTCGATGGCGCGCTCACCACGGCCAATCGCCGCGGGGAGGAGAAGCTCCGCTGCATCGAGTCGTTGCGTGGGCGGTATCCCGGCGCCCGTTTTGCGGCCTACGGCAACTCCGGCGCGGACCTCGTCCACCTCAAAGCCGTCGACGAACCGACGCTCGTCAATGCGGGACCCCGGCTGCGACGCAGGGCCGCCCGGTCCGGCATCCGGGCGGAAGAATGGCGTCGTTAGGCGCGACCGACCGGATGCAATCAGCCGCGCGGTCGCGAACTGCGCGTTGCGAGCAAAATCCCCGCCAGGATCAGCAGTCCGCCGGCTCCCGTGCGCCAGTCCAGCAGCTCGCCGAGCAGCCACCAGCCGAGCAATGAGGCGAGCACCGGCTCGCCGACCGAGACGACGGATACGAAAAGCGGATTCAGGTGCCGCAGTGACCAGTTGTAGCCGCTGTGCCCGATGAGCTGCGAGACGACGGCCATCCCGCCGAGCGCCCACCAGGTTGTCGAGTCGAAACCGGTCGCCGGCGTCTCGCGTGATCGACACGGCGACCCACAGGATCGCCGCGGCAACACCGTAGGCGATGCCGAGATAGCCGCGAAATGGCAACGCGGCCTGTGATTCGCGCGACAGCAGGAGGTAGCCCGCCATTGCGATCCCGCCCGCGACCGCGAGCAAGTCGCCGGTGACGGCGGATTGGCCGCCGACTCCGCCGCCGCTCACGATCGCAGCGCCCGGCAAGGCAAGGGCCAGTGCGGTCAGGGTCGAGCGTGACGGTGGTCCTCGACCCGCGAGAAACTGGAACAGTGCGACCCAGATCGGCGAGGTGCTGACGAGCAAGACGCTTCGGGCGATCGTCGTGTGATCGAGCGAGGCAATCCAGGTCGCAAAATGCAGGGCCAGCAGCGCACCCGCGCCTGCGGCCAGCGCCAGCGGCGCAACGCCCGGACTCTTTCGCCGTGGCGCGAGGAGCGCGAGCGGCAGCACGACGAGTGACGCGAGCCCCACCCGCCAGGCAGCGATCGCTAGCGGCGCCGCATCGGCAAGCCGCGCGAAGATCGCGCCGTTCGAAACGGCGAGCAGCGCGACGCCGAGAACCAGGAAGGCCGCGGCTCGACCCGGCACCCGGGATTCTCCCGTCTCGGAATCGCTCAACCGAGGGCCCAGGACGGCACGCCGCGCCAACCGCCGGTCAGCGCGGCGTCGAGCTGCCGCCATTCGGGCTCGAGCTTCTCGACCAGCTTCCAGAATCGCCGCGAATGGTTCATGTGCACGCGTATGCGCGAGTTCGTGTATGAGCAGGTAATTCACGACTGCCGGCGGCTGGAACAGCAGGCAGGCGTTCAGGCTGATCGTGCCGCCGCGTGAACAACTGCCCCAGCGCGTGCGCTGGCGGCGGATCTGGATCCGCTCGTAGTACAGGCCGCTCGTGGCCGCCAGGCCCGCGAGCCAGGGCGCGAGCGTGGCATGCGCCTCGCGCATCGTGAAGCGCTGGAGGACGTGGCGGAGCAGGACGGGTCGCGCCGGTGACCCGTGCAGCAGAAGATTCGAGCCATCGACGACGAGCCGTGGCGCGTTCGCTGACTCGATGAATCGCAGGTGATAGCGCCGGCCGCTTGCCGCGAAATGAATTTCGCCCGGCAATCCGCCGGAGAGTGGCGTATCCAGCGGACGGTACAAGGCCAGCTTGCGCTCGATCCAGGAGCGGTGGCGGCTGACGAACTGCTCGATCGTGCGCGGACGGGTGCCGCGCGGGACGACAATTTCGACCAGGCCGCCCGGCAACACGCGAACCGCAAGACGCCGCGCGCGCAGGCTCGGACGCACGCGCCAGGCGTCGACGGCCGTCCCCTCCTCGTCCAGAAGCGCGAGCTGCCCGTTCTCGCGGCTGTCGGAGTTCATAGGGCGGCCGCGAGCCTCGAACCGTCGTCGATGGCCCGCCGGGCATCGAGTTCGGTGGCCAGCTTCGAGCCGCCGATCAGGTGTGCCTTGAAACCGGCCGCTTCGATGCCGGCGACGAGCTCCCGGCGCGGCTCCTGGCCCGCGCAGATGACGACATGGTCGACCGGCAGATGCATTGATTCGCCCCCCAGGGTGATGGCGAGGCCACGGTCGTCGATGCGCTCGTAAGCGACGCCGGCCAGCATACGCACGCCGCGTCGCTTCAGCGCGAGCCGGTGCACCCAGCCCGTCGTCTTGCCGAGATCGCGCCCTGGCGGCGTCGGCTTGCGTTGCAGCAGCCAGATCTGCCGGGGCATTTCGGCTGACAGGTCCGGCTGTGGCGCGAGGCCGCCGCGCGAGGCGAGTTCCATGTCGATGCCCCATTCCTTCATGAAGGCCGGGATGTCGAGGCTTGACGGCACATGCGCAGGATCGTGACTCAGAAATTCCGCGACGTCGAATCCGATACCGCCGGCGCCTACGATCGCAACCGACTTGCCGACCGGTCTTGCACGCAGGAGCACGTCGATATAACTCAGCACCTTGGGGTGGTCCAGGCCGTCGATCTGCGGAACTCGTGGCAGGACGCCCGAAGCCAGCACGATTTCGTCGAACTCGCCATTCGTGAGCGTCGCGGCGTCCGCCAGACGGCCGAGGTGGACTTGTACCTTGCGCAACTCCAGTTCACGCCGGTAATAGCGGAGAGTCTCATGAAACTCTTCCTTGCCCGGTATGACCTTGGCCATGTTGAACTGCCCGCCGATGCGCTCGGCAGCCTCGAACAGCGTGACACGGTGACCGCGTCCCGCCGCAACCGTCGCGCAGGCAAGCCCGGCGGGCCCTGCGCCCACGACGGCGATGCGCCTCACTCGCGCAGCGGGCCGGTAGACGAGTTCCGTTTCGCGCCCGGCGCGCGGATTGACGAGGCAGGTCGCAACTTCATTCTCGAAAACGAGATCGAGGCAGGCCTGGTTGCAGGCAATGCAGGTATTGATCTCGTCGGCGCGGCCGGTCGCCGCCTTCCGCACGAACTCGGGATCCGCCAGCAATGGCCGTGCCATCGACACGAGATCGGCGTCACCCGACGCGAGGACGCGTTCCGCGACTGCCGGATCGTTGATGCGGTTGCTGGTCACGAGCGGAATCGAGACCGCGCCCCGGAGCCGCCGCGTGACCCAGGTAAAGCCCGCGCGGGGAACCATTGTGGCGATCGTCGGAATGCGCGCCTCGTGCCAGCCGATCCCCGTGTTGATGATCGTGGCGCCGGCGCGTTCGACGGCTTGCGCGAGTTCGACGACTTCGCTCCAGCTGTTCCCGCCCTCGACGAGATCGAGCATCGACAGGCGATAGATGATGATGAATTCGCGCCCGACGGCGGCGCGCGTCCGCGCCAGGATCTCGAGCGGCAGCCGCATGCGGTTTGGCCAGCTTCCGCCCCAGCGATCGGCGCGGCGGTTCGTGCGCGCGACCAGGAACTGGTTGATGAAATAGCCTTCCGAGCCCATGACCTCGACGCCGTCGTAGCCGGCCTCCCGGGCCAGGGTCGCGCAGCGAACGAATGCCGAGATCTGGCGCTCGACCCCGCGGTCCGAAAGTTCGCGCGGCGTGAAGCTCGAGATCGGCGCCTTCAGACGCGATGGGGCCACCGCGAGCGGGTGGTAGGCATAACGGCCCGTGTGGAGGATCTGCATGCAGATCCTGCCCGCCGCACTCGTGAACGGCCTGCGTGACAAGCCGGTGCCGCGCGAGATGGCGGCGGCCGCTCAGCGTGCCGGCAAAGGGCTTGGTCCAGCCGGCGGCGTTCGGCGCAATGCCGCCGGTGACGATCAGTCCGACGCCGCCGCGCGCGCGCTCGGCGAAATACGCGGCGAGCTTCGGATAGTCCTCTGCGCGATCTTCGAGTCCCGTGTGCATCGAACCCATCAGCACGCGGTTCGGAAGCGTCGTGAAGCCAAGGTCGAGTGGCGCCAGCAGGTGCGGAAACGGGTTCGGCATCACGCGCGCAATCATATACTTCCGTCATGCAGCCCGTGATCGAGGTCCGCGATCTCGTCAAGCAATATCCCGGCGTCCGCGCTGTGGATGGCGTGTCTTTCACGATCGAGCCGGGTGTCTGCTTTGGCCTGCTCGGACCGAATGGCGCCGGCAAGACGACGACTGTCGAGATGATGGAAGGCGTCACCGTGCCGACGGCAGGCAGCGTGCTCTATTGCGGCGAACCGCTCGGTGCGCGCTTTCGCGCCGAAGCCGGCATCCAGTTCCAGAAGACCGCGCTCCAGGATTTCCTGACCGTGCGTGAGACGCTGCAGCTCTTCCGGCGCCTCTATCCGCGGGGTCGCGACGTGGATGAACTGGTCCGGCTCTGCGCGCTCGAGCAGGTGGCCGACCGCGACAATCGGAAACTGTCCGGCGGCCAGACCCAGCGCCTGCTGCTTGCGATCGCACTGGCAAACGATCCGCAGGTCCTGTTCCTCGACGAGCCTACGACCGGCCTCGATCCCCAGGCGCGCCACAATTTCTGGGACCTGATCCGCTCAATCAAGGCCGAGCGCCGCACGGTGCTGCTGACGACGCACTACATGGAAGAGGCCTACCTCCTCTGTGACCGCATCGCGATCATGGATCGCGGTCGCATCATTGCGGAGGGTCAGCCGTCGCGACTGCTGAAGGAACATTTCGAGGATGTCGTTCTCGAGCTGCCGCGCGAGGATTTCAGGGGTGAGCCGGCGGACTTTCCGCTGCCCGTGCTGCTCGCGAAAGACCGCGTCGAGATATCGACGCCCGATGTCGAAGGCGCGCTGCGGGCGCTGCTCGACCGGGGCGTGCCTCTCAGGCACCTGCGAATCAGGCCGCGCAATCTCGAGGACCTCTTCCTCGAGCTGACGGGCCGGGAGCTGCGGACGTGAACCTGCGGCGAATGGCGGCCATCTGGCATGCCCGGAACCTGGAGTTCCTGCGCGACCGCTCGACGCTCGTGTTCAACCTGCTGTTCCCGCTCGTGCTCGTGGTGGCATTTGCCGTCATCTTCGGCCGCGGTCCGCAGGACATTTTCAAGATCGGCGTCGTGGCGCCCGCAGGAACGAGTCTCGATGCAGGCCTGCACCCGTTTCTCGGCACGCGCCATGTCGATTTCTATCGTGTCGAACCCGCCGGCATGGAGGCCGCTGTTCGCAAGGTCGAGCGTCACCAGGCGGATCTGCTGCTCGATCTCCGGGAAGCCGCCGCGCTACTGGATCAATGAGGACTCACCAAAGGGCTATCTTGCGGAAAAGCTCCTGCTCCAATCGGTGGATTGCCGGCGCCACGCGCCAACCCGTGACAGGTGCGGCCGTTCGATACGTTGACTGGCTCCTGCCGGGCATCCTTGGCATGAACATGATGTTCAGCTGCCTGTTCGGCGTCGGCTATGTCGTCGGTGCGTTACCGGAAGTCGGGGTTTCTGCGCCGCCTGTCCGCAACGCCGGTGACGGCCGCCGAGTTCGGCGCCGCCCAGATCCTCTCGCGGCTTCTCCTGACGATCAGCGTGAGCACGCTCCTGTATGGCGCCCTGGCGCTGCTCGTGCCGTTCCGCAACGAGGGTCATGTGCTCGTGCTCCTCGCTGATCGCCATCGCCGGTGCGATGTCGATGATCGCCTTCGGTTTCATGATGGCGGCGCGCATCGCAAGCGAGGAGCTGGCAAACGGCGTGATCAATCTGGCGTCCTGGCCGATGATGCTTCTGTCAGGCGTCTGGTTCTCGCTCGAAGGCGCGCCGCAATGGCTTCAGCAGGCGGCCCGGGCACTTCCACTCACCCAGATGCTCGAGGCCGCACGTGCGGTGATGCTGGATGGCGCGGGTCTCGCGGACGTCTGGCCCCAGATCGGCTGGCTGGCCGCGATGACGATCCTGTTCCTGACAATCGCCGCCACGGGATTTCGCTGGCGTCCCGATTGATCCTTGTCAAGGCGGCGGCGGACCCCGGGTCTGTGGCAGACTCTGCGGCCCGGGGCGCATGACCGAAAAGAACGCTTGAACAAATCCGAACTGCTGAAGCAACTGCGCATCGATCGCGATGCGCCGGACGAGGGATCGTCGCCGACAAGGCGGCTGTGGATCGGCCTCGGAATCGCGCTCGTCCTGGTCATTGCCGCCCTCGGCTGGTACCTCGGCCGTGACGAGGCGATCAAGGTCACGGTCGCGGCTGCGCGCGCGATGCCGGCGACGAGCGCCGGAACCTCGGTTCTCGATGCGACCGGCTATGTGACGGCGCGTCGCCAGGCCACGGTGTCGGCGAAGGTCACCGGCAAGGTGCGCGAAGTGCGCATCGAGGAAGGCCAGCGTGTCGCAGCCGGCGACGTCATGGCGATCCTCGACGATTCCGAGGCACGCGTCGAGGTGGAACTGCGCCGGGCGCAGGTCGCTTCGGCACGCGCGCAGCAGACGCAGGCCGAGGCGGAAAGCGCGAATGCGGATCGCGAGTACGCCCGGCAGCGGGAACTCGCGGCGCTGAAACTCACCAGCGCGTCGGCGCTTGATGCGGCCCGTACTCAGGGTGAGGCCCTTCGCGCACGGGCGTCGAGCCAGAAGAGCGCCGTGAGGGTCGCGGACGAGGCGCTGAACGCCGCGCAGGTCCAGCTCGACAACACGATCGTGCGTGCGCCGTTTGCCGGCGTCGTGACCGTCAAGGCGGCGCAGCCAGGCGAAATGATCTCCCCGGTGTCCGCGGGCGGAGGCTCGATCCGCACCGGCATCGGCACGGTCGTCGATATGGACTCGCTCGAAATCCAGGTGGACGTGAGCGAGGCCTACATCAATCGCGTGCAGCCCGGCCAGAAGGTCGAAGCCGTGCTGAACGCCTATCCGGAGTGGCGCATACCCGCGGAAGTGATCGCGATCGTGCCGACCGCGGACCGTTCGAAGGCCACCGTCAAGGTGCGCATCGCGCTCGGAACGAAAGACCCGCGCATCGTGCCTGAGATGGGCGTGCGCGTGGCCTTCCTCGAGTCGCAGCCGGCGGCAGGAGATGCCCGTCCCCCGCCGCGCGGCGTCCTGGTGCCGATACAGGCCGTCCGCCAGGACGCGGGCAAGGACGTTGTCTTCCTGATGCGCGAGGGTCGCGCGGAACGGCGCGCCGTGACCCTCGGCGGAACGCTCGGCGACAGTCGCCAGGTGCAGGCCGGCGTTTCGGCCGGCGACACGGTGATCGTGGAGGCGCCAGTGAATCTCGTGGAAGGCATGGCAGTCATGGTGCGGGAGTCGAACGATGGGTGAACCGATGGTGCAGGTCGGGAATGTCCACAAGGCCTATGTCCGGGGCAAACAGACAGTCGAGGTGCTGCACGGCCTGACGCTGGATATCCCGAAAGGAGACTTCGTCGCGCTGATGGGGCCGTCCGGTTCCGGAAAGACGACGCTCCTCAATCTCATCGGCGGCCTCGACAGCCCGACCTCGGGCGAAATCCGGGTGGGCGGCGAGCGGATCGACCAGCTGTCCGGCGGCCAGCTCGCCAGGTGGCGCGCCCGCAATGTCGGATTCGTGTTCCAGTTCTACAACCTGATGCCGGTGCTCACTGCCGAGAGAAACGTCGAACTGCCGCTCCTGCTGACCCCGCTCTCAGCCGCGCAACGACGAAAGTCGGTTGCCGTGGCGCTCGAGGTCGTTGGCCTGTCGGATCGTGCGCGGCACAAGCCGAAGGAACTCTCGGGCGGCCAGGAACAACGCGTCGCGATCGCGCGGGCGCTTGTCTCGGACCCCGCGATCCTGATCTGCGACGAGCCGACGGGAGACCTGGACCGCAAGACTGCCGACGAGATCCTGGGATTGCTGCAGGTGCTGAATCGCGACCACGGCAAGACGGTCATCATGGTGACTCACGACCCCAAGGCCGCGGAGTTCGCGAGCCGCACGCTGCACCTCGAGAAAGGCCAGCTTCTCGAGCAGGCGGCAGCGTAGGCCGACCATGACTCGCACCGGTTTCGTGCTAGCGAACCTCATGCGCAGGAAAACGCGGACCCTGCTGACGCTCCTGTCGATCGTGACCGCGTTCCTTCTCTTCGGGCTGTTGCAGGCAGTGAATGTCCTGTTCTCGGCGGGCGCCGATTTCGTCGGCGCAACCCGGCTCGTGACGCAGGCGCGCGTTTCCTTCACGCAGTCCCTGCCGATGCGGCTCCTGTCGGAGATCGAGGCCGTGCCGGGCGTCGAACGCGTGATGTGGAGCCAGTGGTTCGGCGGCGTCTGGCAGGAGAATACGCAGCTCATCATCCAGGCCGTGGACCCTGCGCGTCTGCGTGACGTCTATCCCGAGTTGGTGATGCCCGAGGCCGAGTGGAAGATGTTCGAGAATACGCGCACTGGCATGATCGCGGGCCGCAACCTCGCCAACCAGTACGGCTGGAAGATCGGTCAGAAGGTCCCGATATCCTCGAACATCTTCCCGCAGAAGGACGGCAGCAAGGCCTGGGCCTTCGACCTCGTTGGCATCTACGACGGCAAGGACGAGAAGTGGCAGCGCAGCACGAATGGCGGCTGGATCAACTTCGCGTACTTCGACGAGGCGAATCAGTTCGCCCGCGGATTTGCCGGCGTCTACGTCATCCGGCTTTCGAACCCTGACCGCGCGTCCGAAGTCGCGTCGACGATCGACGCGATGTTCGAGAACTCGCCGGACGAAACCAAGACCCAGACCGAGAAGGACTTCAATATCGGTTTCTTCAAGCAGATCGGCGACATCGGCCTGATCGTGCGCTGGATCCTGTTCGCCGTGTTCTTCACGCTGCTGCTCGTCGTCGGCAACACGATTGCGCAGAGCGTGCGGGAGCGGGTTCCGGAGTTTGCGATCCTGAAAACACTCGGATTCAGCGATGGCAGCGTGCTCGGCTTCGTGCTGGCCGAAGCGGCGGCGCTCTGCGTGATCGGCGGGTTGCTCGGGCTCGGCCTCGCGACGCCGCTCGGCATCGCGGTGACCGACGCGACCGGGGGGAATCTTCCGATCGCCGTCGATGGCCGTGTCTGGATGACGGGCCTCATTGCGATCGTGATCCTGAGCCTCGCCGTCGGGCTGCTGCCGGCGCTCCGCGCCGGGCGGCTCACGATCGTCGATGCGCTGGCGGGGCGTTAGGGAGTCGCCGCGATGCTGAAGCAGACACTCTCGATCACGCTCCTCGGATTGCGCAGCATCCCGGAGCGACTCGGCCCTTCGTTCGTGATCATCGTGGGACTTGCCGGCGTCGTGGCGGTGTTCACGGCGCTCCTGGCGATGGCCGCCGGTTTCCAGTCGACCCTGAAGGCAACCGGTCGCAGCGATGTCGCGCTCGTGTTGCGCGGCGGTTCCCAGGCGGAGCTCAATTCGGGCCTTGTCACGCGAACAGGCGACGATCATCAAGGAGGCGCCGGGCGTGCGTGAAAGCGAGGACGGCCGCCCGCTCGCTTCGGCCGAGATGGTCGTCATTGCGGAACTCATGAAGGCCGGAGAGAAGACAGGCTCGAACATCACCGTGCGGGGCGTGGAACCCGCCGCCTTTCCGTTGCGACCCCAATTGAAGATCGTCGAGGGGCGCACATTCCAGCCGGGCCTTCGCGAACTGATCGTCGGAAGGGCCGTCGCACAGCAATTCACCGGCGTCCGGATCGGCGAAACACTCAGGATGCGCGGCTCCGACTGGACGGTAGTCGGCGTATTCGAGTCCGGGGATGCCAACGAGAGCGAGCTCTGGGCGGATGCGGACGTCTCGCAGTCGACTTTCAACCGGCAGGGCTTCAGCGCCGTGCGCCTGCAGCTCGACGAGGCGGCCGCCCTGCCCGCAGTCAAGGACCACCTGGTCGCCGATCCGCGCTTGAACGTGGACGTGGAATCGGAGGAGCAGTACTACAGCGGCCAGACCGAACAGTTCCGGAAGACGATCGGGGCGCTTGCCGGTGTGGTCACGCTGATCATGGCGCTTGGCGCGATGTTTGCCGCCCTCAATACGATGTACGCCGCGGTCGGAACGCGAGCCCGCGAGATCGCGACATTACGCGCCATCGGCTTCGGCGGCGTGCCGGTCGTGATGTCCGTGATGATCGAGTCGCTCCTGCTATCGCTTGCCGGGGGCCTGATAGGCGCGCTGCTCGCCTATCTGCTGTTCAACAACATGGCCGTGTCGACCCTCGGCGCGAACTTCACGCAAGTCGTGTTCCGTTTCGCAGTGACGCCCGAGCTGGTGCGGAACGGTCTCGTCATCGCGGTGGCGATCGGGATGATCGGCGGCTTCCTGCCGGCGCTGCGGGCAGCACGTCAGCCGGTGACGACGGCGCTGCGCGCCGCCTGAATCATGGCGGAGACCCGGTGACGCCGTTCACCCTGATCGACATTGGCGCCAATCTCGCGCACGACAGCTTCGACGCCGATCGCGAAGCCGTGCTCGGGCGGGCGCGCGCAGCGGGTGTGGCGGCGATGATCGTGACGGGCAGCACGCTCGACGACAGCGACAAGGCGATTGCCCTGTGCCGGCGATATCCCGGGGCAATGCGCGCAACCGCCGGCGTTCACCCCCATCATGCGACGACCCTGCGGGCGGAAGACCGTGGGCGGCTCGTCGACCTTCTCGCCGACCCGATGGTCGATTGCGGCCGGTGAATGCGGGCTCGACTACTTCCGCAACTTCTCGCCTCCGGAGGATCAGCGCCGGGCTTTCGAAATGCAGCTCGGGATCGCCGACGAACACGGGATGTCCGCTCTTTCTCCACCAGCGCGATGCGCATGCCGATTTCCTCGCCCTCCTGCGCGCGCATCCTCGTGCTGCGTCGCGCGCCGTACTGCACTGTTTCACAGGCGGTGCGCGGGAACTCGAGGATTGCCTCGCGCTCGGTCTCGCGATCGGCGTGACCGGATGGATCTGCGACGAGCGACGCGGCCAGGCACTTCGGGAGGCGGCGCCGCGCATTCCGGGCGATCGCCTGATGCTCGAAAGTGATGCGCCGTACCTGTTGCCCAGGACGATTCATCCGAAACCAGCCCACCGGCGGAACGAACCGGGATATCTTCCGGTGGTCCTCGAGGAAACGGCGCGGCATCGTGGCGAAACACCCGAAGCGCTTGCGGCCGCCACGACTGCCAATGCCTGCCGTTTCTTTGACATTACATTAGATTACGCAAATAACGTATTGATATAGAGGATATTTATGGATTTCAATCGTGCGCGGCAGTCGGCAGAATCGATCTTCGGGGACTCGATCGTGCCGAGGCTGTCCGATTACATCCGGATCCCGAACAAGTCGCCGCACTTCGATGCCGAGTGGCAGGCGCACGGCCATATGGATCGTGCGGCAGAACTGATGGCTGGCTGGTGCCGTGAACAGCCGATCGCGGGCCTCAAGGTCGAGATCGTGCGCGCGCCGGGACGCACGCCCGTGCTCTTCTGTGAAGTGCCCGGGAGCGGCAGCGACACCGTCCTGCTCTATGGCCACATGGACAAACAGCCGGAGTTCACCGGATGGGCAGAGGGCCTGTCGCCGTGGGAACCGGTGCTGCGCGACGGCAAGCTGTATGGACGTGGCGGCGCCGACGACGGTTACGCAGTCTTTTCCTCGCTGACCGCAATACGCCTTCTGCAGGACCAGAAGATTCCGCACGCGCGATGCGTCGTGCTGATCGAGGCCTGCGAGGAAAGCGGCAGCTACGACCTGCCCCACTACGTCGAGCGGCTCGCGGATCGCATCGGCACGCCGAGCCTCGTCGTCTGCCTCGATGCCGAGTGCGGCAACTACGACCAGCTCTGGTGCACCACTTCGCTCCGGGGCAATCTCGTGGGCGACCTGGTGATCGAGGGATTGACGGAGGGCGTGCACTCGGGCGCGGGCACCGGCATCGCGCCGTCCGTTTTCCGTATCGCGCGCACGCTCCTTGCCCGCGTCGAAAGCGATGTGACCGGCGACCTGCTGGTCGACGAGCTGACAGTGCCGATACCGGCTGCGCGGATCGACCAGGCCCGTGCGGCCGCGGCCGTACTCGGCGACCAGATCGCGGGCAAGATGCCTTTTGTTCCCGGCGCACGGCCCCTGACCGACTCGCCGGTGGAACTCGTCATCAACAACAGCTGGCGACCGACACTGGCGGTCACTGGTGCGGCCGGACTGCCCGCCATGGAGAACGCCGGCAACGTCCTGCTGCCGCGCCTCGAGTTCAAGCTTTCATTCCGCCTGCCGCCCACCGCGGATGCCGCGGCGGCTGCGGCCGCGGTGAAGGCTCGACTGGAGGCCGATCCGCCTTATGGCGTTCGCGTGAAGTTCGAGGTCGGATCGTCCCTCGCCGGCTGGGACGCGCCGCCGGTTGCCCCCTGGCTCGAGACTTCGATGCGGGACGCCTCACGGGCAACGTTTGGGAAGGATGCGATGTATCTCGGTACCGGTGGCAGCATCCCGTTCATCGGCATGCTGGGCGAGCGTTTTCCGGGAACCCAGTTTCTCGTGACGGGCGTCCTCGGCCCGCAGGCGAACGCGCACGGCCCGAATGAGTTCCTTCACCTCGATTGCGCGAAGCACTTGACGGTCTGCGTGGCCAAGGTGATCGCGGATCACCACACCCGAAAGCGGGACTAGCGGCGCGCGAGCGGACTTGGCTCCACCTGGGCCTTGAGCTGATCCCAGGCCGTGCGGTAGCGCTCCGCCGGATGCGCCGTGCCCGGTAACGGCGGCGGGTATTCCTGCTCGAGCAGCTCGAGGCGCATCACGCGGGGCGGCCGGCCCTTCGGGAATTTCGCACGATCGGTAAACACGATGCGGCCCTCGGCCGGCACTTCTCCGGCCAGCGCGCGCACGGCGGCGACCCGGTCGTACAACGGCTCCAGCGGATTGAGGAAAGTCGAACGCGAGCTGCCATTCATGACCGCCCACTCGCGCATGTGCTCGCCCCCGAACACGACGCCCTCGACATCGCGATAGTCGACGATGAGCAGCCCACGTCCCGTGAGGAGCAGGAAATCGATGTGCAGTTGTCCGTCGCTGCCATCCGGGATCAGGACGTCCCGCAGCAGGTCGGCAGACACCGCCTCGAAGGACTTGATCAACTGGCGCCGGGCGCGGTAGCGACGCCAGCGCCGGTGAAGGGCGACAACGCCTGCTGCAATGAGCGCGAGCAGCATGACGCCGACGACCACCTGGACGATGAGGTTCTCGGTGCTCAGGCGCTTCGCCTCGCATGCCAGTAGCGAAGGAGTTTCGCGCCGCCCGGCAGCCGGAGGAGCGCGAGCAGGCAACGCACGGCGATCCGGTCAGTCAGGGTCAAGGCAAATGGGCGGTGCAGGCCCGCGAATATCCCCGGCCGGGTTTCAAGTTGTTCGACGGCTTCCGCCTCGAAATCGAAACGTCCCTGATCGCAGGAAAGCCGCCAGGAACCGCTGCCCGTATCGCCCCGGCGCTCCAGTACGGGACTGCTGATCACTCCCGGAATGACGGGACCCCTGAAGCCGGCGACCGCCAGATGCCGGACAGGTTCTGCGCCCTCGCTTCGCAGCCACAGGCGATTGTCCGGACCTGGCTGCCGCAGGAAGCGAAAGTCCTGCAAGGTGTGCGCAACGATCATATCCAAATGATAGTCGGCGGCGGTCGCAGTAACCACCGCGGCAGCGTTGCGGCATGATGCGCGCATGAGTGCGCGTGCACCGCTCGCGGAATTGCTCGCCTGCCCTGCCTGTGGTACGCGCCTTACGGGAGCGGGCTGCCTGGCGTGTCGAATCGATTTCCCGTCGATCGGCGGGATTCCCTGGCTGCTACCGGAACCGCGGCTGGCGCTGACAGAGTGGCGAGGGCGGTTGCATCACCTGCTGACGCATTACGCGGCGGAGGCCGCACGTCAGCGTGCCGCGCTTTCCGATGGTGGCGGCAATCTGACACGCAAGAGACTGGAACATGTCGCCGCGGCGCTCGATGACCAGGCGGCGCGCGTGCGCGAACTGATGCGGCCCTTGGGGATCGACCGGAGAAACGAGGCGCACGCGGTCCATGTCGCACTCGGCACGGAGCTGCCGGTCAACCAGGGTCTGTCGTCCTACTATCCGAACCTGCATCGCGACTGGTGCTGGGGAGAAGCCGAGAACCGGGCGAGTCTCGATGCGGTGCGCTCGAGCCTGGATGGTGATACCCCACCCGCGCGGGTCCTGGTGCTCGGGGCTGGTGCCTGCCGCCTCGCCTATGACCTCCACCAGGCCCTGCGGCCTGCCCTGACTGTTGCACTCGACTTCAATCCGCTGTTCCTGCTCGCAGCGTCCCGGCTCGTGGGTGGCGGGTCGCTCGAATTGTATGAATTCCCGATCGCGCCGCGGACCATTGCCGATCACGCGGTCCTGAGGCGCCTCGATTGTCCCGCTGCCGTCGCGCCGGGATTCGAATTCGTGCTCGCTGACGCAAGCGCTCCGCCGTTCCGGCCGGGCGTTTTCGACCTGGTCCTGACGCCCTGGTTCATCGACGTCGCGAGCGAATCGGTCTCCCGGGTCGTCGCGCGCATCAATGGCCTCCTTGCGCCGGGTGGCCTGTGGGTGAACCACGGTTCGCTCGCCTTTGCCGACGCCGCACCCGGCGACGCCCTGAGCCTTGAAGAGCTGCTCGAGCAGCTGCCCGCGGGCGGTTTCGCGCGGCCAAGGTCGCGCGAAGCGCAGCAGCCTTACCTGTCGTCTCCGGCGAGCCGTCACGCTCGCCAGGAGACCGTGATCACCTTCAGCGCGCGCAAGCAACGCGATCTCGCTCCATTGCCCGCCGGACGCCCGGTTCCGGAGTGGCTCGCGCGAGCCGACCAGCCAGTGCCCGTGTTGCCGCAGTTTCGCGCGCAGGCCCTGTCAATGCGGGTGTATGCCTTTCTGCTTGCAATGATCGACGGCGAGCGGACGATCCAGGACATGGCCCGGCTCATGGAACAGCAGAAACTCATGACGGCCGAGGATGCCGAGCCTGCAATACGGCGCTTCCTGGCCCGCGCACTCCAGGATCCTGACCACAGGCCCCAGTTCTGACAGGAAACATCCATGGCGAAGAAGAAGCTGGTCGAAATCGGCACCTGGACTGCGATCGCCGTCGCCGGCGCGGCGGCACTCGGGGGCATCGCCCTGCACCGGGGCGAGAGCATCAACGCACTGTGGTTCGTGGTCGCAGCCGTTTGCGTCTACCTGGTCGGCTACCGTTTCTACAGTGGATGGATTGCATCCCGCGTGCTCGTACTCGATGCATCGCGGGCCACGCCGGCCGAGCGCCTGGAAAACGGCCGCGATTTCATGCCGACTCACCGCTCGATCGTTTTCGGGCACCATTTTGCGGCCATCGCCGGTGCCGGGCCGCTGATCGGCCCGACGCTCGCCGCGCAGTTCGGCTATCTGCCGGCGACGCTCTGGTTGCTGGTCGGCGCCGTGCTCGCGGGCTGCGTGCAGGACATGCTGGTGCTCTTCTGCTCGACGCGACGCGATGGGCGAAGCCTCGCGCATCTTGCCCGGGATGAGCTCGGCCGCTTCGGCGCCTCAGCGGCGATGATCGGCACGTTGTTCATCATGATCATCCTGATGGCGGTGCTCGCGCTGGTCGTCGTCAAGGCCATGACTCACAGTCCCTGGTCTACCGCGACCGTCTTTGCAACGATTCCAATCGCGCTGTTGATCGGCGTTTATCTGCGCATGATCCGGCCCGGCCGCGTGCTGGAGGCGACTGTCATTGGAGTCACCCTGCTGTTGCTTGCAGTGGCGGCGGGCGGCTGGGTCGACCAGAATCCGCTGCTGCATCGCTGGTTCGATCTGGACGAACGCACACTGGCCTGGTTCGTGATCGGCTACGGTTTCGTGGCCGCGATCCTGCCGGTCTGGCTTCTGCTCGCGCCGCGGGATTACCTCTCGACCTTCGTCAAGCTCGGTGTCGTGCTGCTGCTCGCGATCGCGATCTGTGTCCTGCAGCCGGAGGTCCGGATGCCGGCGCTGACGCGGTTCATTGACGGCACGGGGCCGATTTTCAGCGGCACGCTGTTCCCGTTCCTGTTCATTACGCTTGCCTGCGGAGCCATTTCCGGTTTCCACGCGCTGGTCTCGTCGGGGACGACCCCGAAACTGATCTCGAAGGAAACGGACGTGCGGATGGTGGGCTACGGTTCGATGGCGCTCGAGTCCTTCGTCGCCATCATGGCGCTCATTGCGGCCTGCGTGCTGGACCCCGGCGTGTTCTTTGCGATCAACACGGCGGCCGGCGTCGTGGGTGCCGATCCCGCGACCGCCACTGCGACGATCACCGCCTGGGGTTTCCCGGTCGAGGCCGCCCAGATGCAGGAGCTTGCCCGCAGCATGGGCGAGCAGACGCTCTTCGGCCGAACGGGTGGCGCGCCGTCGCTCGCGGTCGGCATGGCGCATATCTTCGGGAGCGCATTCGGCGAAGGGCTCTTCGCCATCTGGTATCACTTTGCAATCATGTTCGAGGCCGTGTTCATCCTGACGGTCCTCGATGCGGGCACGCGCGTTGGCCGCTTCATCATGCAGGATGCGCTCGGCGCGGTATGGGAGCCGCTGGGACGAACCTCCTGGTATCCCTCCGCCTGGCTTGCAAGCATCCTGATCTGCGCCGGTTGGGGCTACTTCCTCTACATCGGCGTCATCGACCCGAATGGCGGCATCAACATCCTCTGGCCGCTGTTCGGAATGGCAAACCAGATGCTGGCAGCCATTGCGCTGGCGGTCGTCACGGCTATTTTTGTGAAGTCGGGTCGTCGGCGATATGCCTGGGTCCCGGGCTTGCCGCTCGCCTGGCTGGTGATTGTCACGACGACGGCGGCATGGCAGAAAATCTTCAACGACGACGTGCGGGTCGGTTTCTTCGCGGCGGCCCGGGACATGGCCGGAAAACTGTCCGCAGGCATGTTGCCGCCGGAACGCGCGGCCGTCGCACCCGAGCTCATCTTCAACCAGCAGCTCGATGGCTGGCTGACGGTATTCTTCCTTCTGGTCGTCTGGACGATCGTCATCGACATGGCGCGCGGCTGTTACCTGCACCTGTCGGGGCGCCGGCTGGCCCGGAATACGGAGGCGCCTTATGTGGCGACGCAACTCGCATGAACGCGCTCACCGCAATTTGCCGGCATCTCTGGAGCGGGCTGCGCGGAATTTCGGGCGACGACGCATACGATCGCTACCTGGAGCATCACCGCCGCCGGCATCCGGATACGGCACCGCTCGAAAAGGCGGCGTTTCATGTCGCCGAGGCGGAACGCCGGTGGTCGCAGGTGAATCGCTGCTGCTGAGCGGTCAAGGCATCTTCCGGATCAGGAACCGTCCGCTCTCGATGACCTCGGATTCCGTTTCGGCCTGGACGCGCAAGTCACAGGGCTCGTCCGCATGGAATGGCGTCATCGCGAGGACGCCCGTCATGGATAGCCAGCGTGTCCATTCCGGAATCTCCTCGTTTGTATCGAGTCGATCCGGGTTGGCTTTCAGGCTGGCGAGCACTTGATCGCGCCGCATGACCTTGAGCGTCAGGGTCCCGAACGGATTCTCTTTCGGGGTCCGGACATACACGAACACGCACAATTTCGGCAGAGTAATCGGAAACTGCGGTACGTAGAGATCCGTGCCATAGCAGCCCATCAATGAAAACTTGTTCCCGATCTCCTGGCGAAAGTCGTCGCAGAATTGCGCGATTACGGTGCGATTCTCTGTCATGCCGCGCCTCCATCCTTGGAGTGGTGGGCCGTGGTGGGATCGAACCACCGACCAACTGGTTAAAAGCCAGATGCTCTACCACTGAGCTAACGGCCCGCATCAGGGGCGCGAATAATACCTGATTGATCTGCAGCAATGCGCGAGGTTGATTAGCGATTTCGTGCTGGTCCACGGTGACGCCGCTCTGGCACTATCAGACTTGGGTACAACGCGGGAGACTCGCATGCCCAATTTCGCACCAGCCTTGCTAGCGCTGGCGTTCTTGATCGCGGGATGCGGTGGCCAGGATGCCACCAATTCGAGCGCGACACTGGCGGCTGAAACGGGCGGTTCTGCCAAGGGCGATTTCGGCCCGCCGCAAGGCGAACCCGTCAAGGCGGTGCTTACGTCCCCGCCGCAGGTGCCGCCGGCGACCGGACGCAGCGCGCCGGCAAAGGTCATCGTCGAACTCGAAGTGATCGAAAAGGAAATGCCGATCTCCGAGGGCGTGACTTACACGTTCTGGACTTTCGGCGGCACCGTTCCGGGCAGTTTCATCCGTGTCCGCCAGGGAGACACGGTCGAGTTTCACCTCATGAATGCGCCCGACAGCAAGATGCCGCACAACATCGATCTTCACGGCGTCACGGGCCCCGGCGGCGGCGCGGCTTCGAGCTTCACGGCACCCGGCCACCGCTCGCGCTTCACCTTCAAAGCTCTCAACGCGGGCCTCTACGTCTACCACTGCGCGACCGCACCGGTTGGCATGCACGTCGCGAACGGCATGTACGGCCTGATCCTGGTCGAGCCCCCGGAAGGCTTGCCGCCCGTGGATCGCGAGTACTACGTGATGCAGGGCGATTTCTACACCACGGGCCGTTACCGCGAGAAAGGCCATCAGCCCTTCGACATGGAAAAGGCGATCGACGAGCACCCGACCTACGTCCTCTTCAATGGCGCCGAAGGCTCGATGACCGGCGACAAGGCACTGACCGCGCGTACTGGTGAAAGCGTCCGGCTGTATGTCGGAAATGGCGGCCCGAACCTCGTATCGAGCTTTCACGTGATCGGGGAGATCTTCGACAAGGTCTGGTTCGAGGGTGGAACCCGCTTCCAGGAAAACGTCCAGACGACGCTCATTCCCGCCGGTGGTGCCGCGATGATGGACTTCCACGTCGAAGTGCCGGGCAGCTACGTCCTCGTGGATCACAGTATTTTCCGGGCGTTCAACAAGGGCGCGCTCGCGATGCTGAAAGCCGACGGGGCTGAGAACCGCGCGATCTACTCCGGCAAGGAAGTCGACGAGATGTACATCGGCGATCGCGCGCTGCCGAACCTGGCGGCGGTTTCGAAGGCTGCGGCTGCCGCGAAGAGCGGGCAACTCACGGTTGAACAACAGATCGAGGCTGGCCGGGTGCTGTTCGCGGGGACCTGTTCCGCCTGCCACCAGGCGGATGGCCGCGGGCTCGAAGGCGTCTTCCCGCCGCTCGTGAAGTCCGACTGGATTGCCGCGGACCGGAAACGCGTGCCCATGGTGATCCTGCGCGGACTGTCCGGCAAGGTCACGGTCAATGGCCGCGACTACAACTCGGTGATGCCGCCGATGTCGCAGCTCACTGACGACGAGGTCGCGAACATCTCGACCTTCGTATTGAACAGCTGGGGCAATGGCGGCGGGCGTGTCACCAAGGCCGAGGCGGCCGCAATCCGTAGCGGTGCGCCGGCGGTGGCCGCAACGGAGTGACGCCCATGCGGAGGATCGCAGCGTGGTGCGTGGCGCTCCTGCCGCTGTGCGGAGAGGCGGTCGAGCCGCCCGATGGTTACGTGACGATCCCAGGCGGCGTATTCAGCTCGGCGCTTCGTTACGAGGACCAGGCCGAGGGCGCACGCATCGCGCCTTTCCGGATCATGGGCAAGCCGGTCACGAATGCGGGATTCCTGGAATTCGTCCGGAACCATCCGGAATGGAATCGCGTGCGCGCGCCGGCCGCGCTCGCCGAATCCAGGTACCTGTCGCACTGGACAGGCGCACGCCAGCCCGACCCGGCGGCTTCACCGGAGCAGCCGGTGACCTGGGTCAGCTGGTTTGCGGCCCAAGGCTTTTGCGAATCGGAGGGCGGGCGGTTGCCGACCTGGCTCGAGTGGGAGTATGTCGCCGCGGCGGACGGGACGCGGCGTGACGCGAGGAGCGATCCGGCCTGGCGGGAGAACATCCTGAACTGGTATTCGCGCCCGTCGAACACCGCGCTGCCCCCTGTCGGGCAGCAGCCGGCCAATGCCTATGGCGTTCAGGACATGCACGGCCTCGTTTGGGAGTGGGTCGACGATGCCTCGGCACTGCTCGTTTCGGCCGACAATCGCGAGCAGGGCGCCGCCGACAAACTCCGATTCTGCGGGGCCGCGGCCTTGTCGACCGATGATCGCGAAAACTACGCGATCCTGATGCGGGTCGCGATGCTTTCTTCGCTCGAGGCGGCGGATGCGACGGGCAACCTTGGATTCCGTTGCATCAAGGAACTGAAGTGAGAATGCAGCGCGGAGCAGCCGTCCTGATGGTCTGTATTGCGCTGGCTGCCGTTGCGGCGGCCGGCGGGAAACCGACGCCTGCGCCTTTGCCACGCGAATCCGTCTACCAGCTCTCCGCGCGATTGACCGACTCGACAGGCGCCCCGCTCGCCTGGCAGGACCTGCGCGGTAAGGCGCGTGTCGCGACGATGTTCTACACGTCTTGCCGCTATGTCTGCCCGCTGGTGGTGGACAGCCTGCGGGCCATCGAGCGCGGCTTGCCCGAGTCCCGGCGAGGCGGCATTGGATTCGTCCTCGTCAGCATGGACCCGGATCGCGATACCCCGCAGGCACTCGCGAAGGTCATGTCCGAGCGCCACCTCGATCCGTCGAGCTGGACGCTGCTGCGCCCGCAGCCCGAGGATTTACGCGGCCTCGCGGGAGTCCTCGGCATCCGCTACCGCGGACTTTCCGATGGAGAGTTCAATCATACGACGTCACTCGTCCTGCTCGACGCCGAGGGTCGCGTGCTCGCGCGCACCGACCGGATGGGTGCCGATGGAGACCCGGAATTCCGCGCCGCGGTACGGGCAGTCGCGGGAGACTGAGGCTACCTAGCGATAGCGCGTCGGATCCGCGATGCCGGCCTGCTCGAATCCCGCTCGCCGCAGCCGGCAACTGTCGCAGCGCCCGCAGGCACGGCCCGTCTGGTCCGGCTGATAGCAGGACACGGTGATCGAATAGTCGACACCCAGCGCGACACCTCGCCGGATGATGTTCGCCTTCGACAGTTCAATCAGCGGCGCCTGGATCCGGATCAACCGCCCCTCGACCGCCGCCCGCGTCGCGAGGTTCGCCATGTATTCGAAGGCACGAATGAACGCGGGACGGCAATCCGGATAGCCAGAATAATCGACCGCGTTCACGCCGATGTAGATGTCCTGCGCACCGATGACTTCGGCGAGTCCCAGCGCGCAGGCCAGAAACACGGTGTTGCGGGCCGGCACATAGGTGACCGGTATCCCGTCGCCTGGCTGCTCCGGGACTGCAATCGTGGAATCGGTCAATGCCGAATGACCGAACTGTCCGATTGGGATTGCAAGCACGTGGTGCTCCACCGCGCCCTGCGCTTTCGCAACCCGCCGGGCGGCCTCGAGCTCGATTCGATGCCGCTGGCCGTAATCGAACGAAAGCGCATGGCATGCGTGCCCACGCTCGCGCGCAATCGCCAGCACCGTGGCCGAGTCGAGCCCGCCGGAGACCAGGACGACTGCGGGCGTTCCCTCGGGCCTTGCGGCCTCAGCGGCCAGGGACGTCTCCCCAGAGCACTTTATGCAGCTGGATCTGGAATCGCACCGGGAGGCGATCCGCGAGGATCCAGTTTGCGAGCTGGCCCGCGGCGAGCTGCTGGTAACTCGGCGAAAACAGCACCTGGCAGCGAGTCTCGAGCCGTTCCGTCCGGACCCGGTCGCGGCTCCACTCGTAGTCGGAACGGTCGCAGACCACGAATTTCAGCTGATCACGCGACCGGAGATTCTGGAGTGCCAGATCAAGATTGCGCTGGCACTCACCGGAACCCGGCGTCTTGACGTCGATTACGCGCACGACGCGCTCGTCGACTGCGCTCGCGTCGATTGCGCCGCTGGTTTCGAGGGAAACCTCGAAACCCGCCTCGCACAGCACCGTCAGGAGTGTGAAGCACTGCCTTTGTGCGAGAGGTTCGCCGCCGGTCACGCAAACGTGTCGGGCGCCCGACTGGCGTGCCTCGTCGACGAGGCGTGCAATCGTCCGCCATTCGCCGCCGTGGAATGCATACGCGGTATCGCAATAACGGCAACGCAATGGGCATCCCGTGAGGCGGATGAAGAATGTCGGCCAGCCGACCGCATCCGCTTCGCCCTGGAGCGAGAGGAAAGTCTCGGTGATGCGTAGTCGGGCCGCCGCGGGGACGGCGGCAATTTCGGCGGACATCCCCCCTCCTCAGCGTCCTTCGGCGTCCAGGCGCTCGAGCCGTGTCTTTCCGTCTGCGGCGGCAGGCGAATCCGGGTAGTCCTGTACGAGCCGCGCGAGCGATGCGCGAGCCGGGCCATAGCGCTGGAGCTCGTACTGGCAATAGCCGGCCTTCAACAAGGCATCGGGCGACTTTCGCGCTCCCGGATAGTCGCGGAGCATGCCCTCGAATGCCGCAAGGGCCGCGGGGTAATCGCGCCGCACGTAATGCGCCTCGCCGAGCCAGTACATGGCATTCGAGGCGAGCTCATGCTGCGGATTGCGCGCCAGGAACTCGCGGAACGCGACCGCGGCTTCATCGTACTTCCCTTCCTTCAGCAGATTGAACGCAGCCTGGTATTCCGCCTCGGGCCCGCCGGGAGCCGCCGACGCCTGCGCCGCCGTCAGCGCGGTCTCGGACGCGCGCAGCCGCGTGTCGAGGTCGACATACTGGTCGCGCTGCTGGGCACGCGCACGCTCGAGTTCGTGCTGGAGCTGCTCGATGTCGCCACGAAGGCGCCGGAGTTCGGCGGTCAGTGCCTCGATCTGGCCCGCCATCTCGAGCAGGCCCTGGTTCTCGAATTGCCGCTCGACCGCGCTCATGCGCGATTCAAGCACTGTCGAGGCGATCGTTCTTGGATTGAGCGAGGGCGGGCGTCGTGACGACGCCCGCGAGAAGCACCGCAACCAGCGGCCGGAATACGGGCTGCGTCAAGGCGTCAGCGGCCGTAGACCAGTTCGACGCGTCGATTCTTCTCATACGCAGACTCGTCGCTGCCCGCGACTGCGGGCCGTTCCTCGCCGTAGCTGACTGTCGTCAGCTGCGCGTCGCCGGCGCCCTGCAGCATCAACGCGCGGCGCACCGCCTGCGAGCGCCGCTCGGCGAGCGCAATGTTGTACTCGCGGGAACCGCGCTCATCGGTATGCCCCTCGACCCGGATCTTCACACCGCCGGCTGATGCGAGGTGCTTGGCGTGCGTGTTGATCAACGAGGCGTATTCCGGGCGTATATCGCTGCGATCGAAATCGAAATAGATGACATTGGCGACGCCCGCCGGGCCGGCGCCGGCGGCGCCGGGCAATCCGCCCGCAAGATCGCGACCTTCGCCAACCTGGCCCTCGCCCTGACCACTGCCGGCAGCACCCTCCTCGACCGTCGAGCCGGGAGTTTCCGGGACTGTGGTCGACTTCTTCCCACAGCCGCCCAGAATCAAGGTGCACAGGATCATCAGCAGGACAGGCAACGATCGCATCGCTCGGACTCCTTGGTTCGACTGGCCATCGCGTGGCGTGCCGCGCCCTTCTAACACATGAGGCCGCGGCGCGCCACGCGCGATCAATTGAGGAATGGCGACCAGGCGGGTTCGCGGACCTCGCCGGCGCTCGCGGAAATCCGCTGCTGGATGCGCCCGTCGCTCGAAACGATTGCGAGCGCGTCGTCGCCCGCCCTCGCGCGTCGTGTAGATGATGTCGGCGCCGTTCGGCGCGATCGACGGCGATTCGTCGAGCTGGCCGCCGCTCAGCACGCGCAATGCCGCCGCCGCCGGTTTCGAAGGACGCGATCCGATAGGCGCCGCCGTCGAGCGTCACGACGGCGAGCTGTCGACCGTCGGGAGAGACGCGCGGCCGCGCGTTGTAGCTGCCCTCGAAAGTGATGCGGCGCGCCCGGTCACCTGCGGCCAGGCCGACGTTGTAGATCTGCGGTGCCCCCGCCCGGTCCGAGGTGAAGTAGATCGAGCGGCCATCCGGCGCCCAGGCCGGTTCGGTGTCGATCGCGTCGTCTTCCGTCAGGCGGCGCAGCTCCTGTGTCGCGAGCGTCAGCACGTAGACGTCGACATTCCCGTCCCGGCGCGACAAGGTCAATGCCAGCTGCTTGCCGTCCGGCGAGATAGCTGGGCGCGCCGTTGATCCCCGACTTGGCCGAAACGCGGACCTGTTCGCCGGTCCTGAGCGTCTGGACGTAGATCGCAGCGAGGCCGCTGTGAAACGACACATAGGCGAGCGAGCGTCCGTCCGGGCGACCAGGAGGGCGACATGATCGGCTGCGGTGAAGCGAACACCACGCGTTCGTTGGCACCGTCCGCATCGGTGACGATCAGCCGGTAGCTGCGCTTCGTCGTCGGACCATCCGCGGCGACATAGGCGATGCGGGTCGCGAACGCGCCACGGACGCCGAGGATCTTTTCGTAGACCGCATCGGAAATCCGGTGGCTCGCAAGCTTCAGGGCATTGCGGTCCGAGGGCATGGCCGTCCCGAGCAGTCGCTGGCCATTGGCAACCGATACGAGTTCGTAGCGCACCTCGTAGCGGCCGTCGGGCAAAGGTGAGAGGCCGGCCGACGAGTACGTAGTCGACCTTGAGCATGCGCCAGTCGGCGGCATCCACCTCAGCGGCCGAGCGCGGCACGTTCGAGCATCTGCGAGCGGGCAGCGGCCGGAACCGGCCGCTTCGCTCCAGATCGGAGTGGATCGTGGCCGCGACGTCCCAGGGCGCCTCACCCGCGGTCGTGTCCCAGGCAAGCGGCACGATGGCGATCGGCACGGACTCCGCCATGCCGCGCAGGATCTGGACGGTCAATTGCGCGCCAGCCTGGCTCGCAGGCAGAGTCGAGGCGATCAGTACGAGCAGTAATCGGCGGATCATCAGCGACGCGGCTCCTTGGGCGTGAATACGAGTTCCACTTCGCGCTCGAACAGCGCGGGTTCCGGCGGCGCCGGCAAGGGCGAGGAATTGCGCACGGCGGTCTCGATCGACTGGCGCACGGCCGCGCCGCCGTTGCAGGATCCGAATCGCATGCCGACCACTTCGCCTCCTGGGATCTGCATCACGTAGATCGTACAGCTAAGCCCCTGTGCGATGCCCGGTGGCTCGTACCAGCGCTTCTCGACATGCGCCTGGATCGCCCGCACGTAACTCGCCTTGAGACCCTGGAAACCGGCGCTGGTTCGTGTCTCCTCTTCCGCAAGACGGGCGCGCAGGTCTGCCTCACTCTCCTTCCGCAGTCTGAGTCTCCTGGTCCGCGCGCTTCTTGTCGGCGGCGGCCTTCGCCTTCGCGTCCTGTTCGAGCTTGCGCCTGGCGTCGGCTTCCGCCTTCAGCTTCGCTTCGGCATCGGCCCGGGCCTTCTCTTCGGCTGCCTGCTCGGCCTCGACGCGCTGTTGTTCTGCCTGGCGCTTCTCTTCCTGCCTGTTTCTGAATCTGCTCCTCTTCGAGCCGGCGCTCTTCGGCCTGGGCCTCCTCGCGCTTCTTCTCCTCGGCCGCGACACGATCATTGTCACGTCGCTTCTAGCCCGGCCGCTTCGAGCACTGCGTTGTCGACGACGAACCGCATCGATCGGCAGCAGGATCTCCTGTGGCTCCGGGCGCGGCAGCGTCAGGCCGAGGTACAGGAAGCCCGCGAGCACCGCGTGCAGCGCGATCGACCAGCCGAATGGGCGCGATGGGAGCACGCGTGGACGCCGTCATCGCTTTCGCTCGAGCTCCTCGAGCGCCCGCGCCGCCTTCGGGTCCGTCAGGAAGCCGATCTTCTTCGCGCCCGCCTGCTGCAACAGCACCATGCCTCGCACCACGCCGCCATAGGGCACACGCTCGTCCGCCTTGACCAGCACCGGTGTCGCCGGATCGCGTCCGAGCACGGCCGACGCGCGACGCGCGACTTCCGCCTCCGTGATCGCAGCATCCTCGTCGCCGCCCACATTGAGGTAGTACCGTCCGTCGCGATCCACCGACAGTACGAGCGGCTCGCGGTCCTTCAGCAGGTCGGGATCGATCGGCTGGGCGTCCGCATCCGGCAGCTCGACCTGCACGCCCTGCGTGAGAAGCGGCGCCGTGATCATGAAGATGATCAGGAGCACCAGCATGACGTCGATATATGGGACGACGTTGATCTCGCCCATCAATCGCCTGCGCCGGGAGTTCGACGGCATCTCAGGCCCTCGATGCCGCGTGCCGCTGCAACAGTGTCGAGAACTCGTCCATGAAGGCGTCGTACCGGAGTTCGAGCCGGTTGACCTTGTCCGCGTAGCGGTTGTACGCAACGACCGCGGGAATTGCCGCGAAGAGGCCCGCAGCGGTCGCGATCAGCGCCTCGGCGATGCCGGGCGCGACCATTGCGAGCGTCGCCTGCTGCACGTTGCCGAGCCCCTGGAACGCGCCCATGATTCCCCAGACCGTTCCGAAGAGGCCGACGTACGGACTCGTCGATCCGACCGTCGCAAGCGTCGCCAGGCTTGCCTCGAGGCGGTCGATCTCGCGCAATTGCGCGACCCGCATGGCGCGGCGGACGCCCTCCAGCAACTCCGGCGCGGGCACACCGGACTGCGTGCGCAGCCGCGAGAATTCGCCGAACCCCGCCTCGAAGACACTTTCCATCCCGACCGTCGCCTTGCCGCGCGTGCCGATCGCGCGGTAGAGCTTGCCCAGGTCGCCACCCGACCAGAACGTGCTCTCAAATCGATTGGCTTCCGATTCCGCCAGATGTATCAGCCGGCGCTTGCGGAAGATGATCGACCAGGAAACCACCGATGCGCCGAGCAGCAGCCCGATGATGACCTGCACGACTGGCCCGGCCTGCAGGATGAGCTGAAGTACCGAATGCGATGAATTCAATGCGATTCCTTCAGAGTTGTCCGGTCAGGGCCGCCGGCAGAGGCCGTGGACGCAGACTGTCGGAAGCCAGGCACGCCGCGCGTATCGATGCGCTGATCAAGAGCTCGCCGCGCTCCGCACCCCGGTGTATTTCCTGCTGGAACACGACCGAGGCGCCCCGCAGTTCCTCGAGTCGCACGGACACGACGAGCTCATCGTCGAACTTCGCCGGCCGATGGTAACGGATGTTCGCTTCGACCACGACGAACTGGAGGCGTTCGTCCCGCAGCAGCGCGGCCTGGTCGATGCCGAGCGAGCGCAGCCATTCGCTGCGCGCACGCTCCAGGAACCGCAGGTAATTGGCGTAATAGACGACGCCGCCGGCGTCCGTGTCTTCCCAGTAAACCCGCACCGGGATCGTGAACGTTTCCACGGTCCCGTGACCTAGCCGCGAAAGAGCGGCAGGCTGCCGCCCGATGCGTCCGGCTGCGGCGGCTCGCGCCCGAAATGACGCCAGGCAGCGGGCGTGGCGATGCGGCCGCGTGCGGAGCGCACGAGAAATCCCTGCTGGATCAGGAACGGCTCGACGACGTCCTCCAGCGTATCGCGCTCCTCGCCAAGCGTCGCGGCCAGGCTGTCGATACCGACGGGTCCGCCCGCGAATTTCTCGATGACCGTCAGCAGCAGGCGGCGGTCAAGGATGTCGAAGCCCTCGAGATCCACTTCGAGCAGATCGAGGGCTTCCTTGGCGACCGCAGCATCGATATGCCCGGCGGCACGGACTTCGGCGAAATCCCGCACACGCCGGAGCAGGCGGTTTGCAATGCGCGGCGTCCCGCGCGATCGATAGGCCAGGCCCGTCGCGCCCGCATCGTCGATGCGGAGTCCCAGGATCCCGGCGGCGCGGAGCACGATCTGGCGGAGCTCCTCGCGGTCATAGAAATCGAGCCGCTGCACGATGCCGAAGCGGTCGCGGAGTGGCGAGGTGAGCAGGCCAGCGCGGGTCGTCGCGCCGACCAGCGTGAACGGCGGCAGGTCGAGCTTGATCGAGCGTGCAGCCGGGCCCTCCCCGATCATGATGTCGAGCTGGAAGTCCTCGAGCGCCGGATAGAGGATCTCCTCGACCACCGGGCTCAGGCGGTGGATCTCGTCGACGAACAGGACATCGCGTGGCTGGAGATTCGTCAGGATCGCAGCCAGGTCGCCCGGACGCTCGAGTACCGGGCCCGAGGTTTGCCGCAGATTGACCCCGAGTTCATGCGCGACGATATGGGCGAGTGTCGTCTTGCCGAGACCCGGCGGCCCGAAGATCAGCACGTGGTCGAGCGCCTCGCCACGCCGGCGTGCGGCCTCGATGAAGATGCTCATCTGCTGCTTGACCGCCGTCTGGCCGATGTATTCGTCCAGCCGCTGCGGTCGCACGCTCCGGGCGAGATCCTCGTCTTCGCGCGTGGCGACGGCTGCGGTGACGCGGTCCTGTTCGATCATCGCCCCGAATCCTACCGGGCCGCCGCCTGCAATGCGCGGCGAATCAGCTCTTCGGTGCCCGCACCCTCGGACTCGACGCTCTTGAGGAGCCGCGTCACTTCAACCGGCCGGTAGCCCAGCGCGACCAGCGCAGCGTAGGCCTCGGCCCGGCTGCCTGCCGCCGCGTTGAGCGGCCGCGATGCCGAGGGCAGTTGCCCAAGCGCACGGATACGGTCGCGCATCTCGATGAGGAGCCGTTCCGCCGTCTTGCGGCCGATTCCGGGAATGCGGGTCAGGGCGTCGACGTCCTGCCCCTCGACGCATCGCATGAAGGTATCCACATCGATACCGGAGAGGAGCGCGAGCCCGATCTTGGGGCCGATGCCGGTGACACGCAGCAGGTCGCGGAACAGCCGGCGTTCGTCTTCGGTTGCGAATCCGTAGAGCAGGTGCGCGTCCTCGCGCACGACCAGGTGAGTATGGAGCTCGATGTCGCTGCCGACCTCGGGCAGGCGATAGAAAGTCGACATGGGCGCTTCGAGTTCGTAGCCCACGCCATTGACGTCGACGATGAGCGCCGGAGGCGACTTGCGGACCAGCCGTCCCCGCAGATGCCCGATCATCGGCCGAGCCTCGACCGCCCGTTCAGGCTGGCCCCGCGATGCTGGGCGTGGCAGACGGCGATCGCGAGCGCGTCGGCCGCATCGGCGCTCAGGCGACCCTGCAGGGTGAGCAGCGCCTTGACCATATGGAGGACCTGCGTTTTTTCTGCCGCGCCCGTTCCGGTCACCGTTTGCTTGACGGCCCGCGGGGCGTATTCGAATACGGGTGCCCCGGCATGACAGGCCCCGCAGAGTGCCGCACCCCGGGCCTGGCCGAGTTTCAGGGCGCTGTCCGGATTCCGGTGCATGAACACGCGTTCGATCGCGATCTCGCCCGGCGTGTAAGTGTTCACGAGTTCGGTCACATGCCGATGGATTTCGAGCAGCCGCCCCGCCATCGCCCCGTTCCCGACGCGAATGCAGCCGCTCGCGACATAGCGAACGCCAGCCCGCCCGACGTCCACGACACCGTAACCCGTGATCCGGGAGCCGGGGTCGAGTCCGAGGATGCGCACCATGGGAGTTATGATAGCCATTCGCCATGAAGACGACGACCACGGGAGCGGCCGCCGGCGCGGCCGTGCTGGATGATTTACGCAACGCGCTCTCGACCCGGGAGTCGGATGCAGTGGGCTGGGCGGTCGCCCGCCAGCAAGGCGATGAAACGGCGGCGATCATCGCCGCGCTCGATGCGGAGCGCGAGATCGTCGCTGGCGCGATGCTTCAACCCGTGCTGGCCCGCGGACTGCTGACTCGTCCCGACGCGGTGTCTGCTTTTGGGGAAGCCGCGGTTTTCTTCGCGGCCGAGCTCGAACGCCTCGGCGAATTTCAGGCCGGCGGGCCGTGGTCGCCAGGACACGGGCTGTCGGCAGGCCAGGCGGACGCGCTTCGTCGAATGCTGCTCGCAGTCGTCACTGACCCGCGCCTCGTGCTCGTGCGGCTGGCAGAGCAGCTTGCGCCGCATGCGCCGCGCCCGCGAGCTCGAGGAAGCTCCGCGCCTGCATCTGGCCTGGGAGACGCGGGAAATCTACGCACCGCTCGCCAATCGGCTCGGCATCTGGCAGCTGAAATGGGAGCTGGAAGACCTCGCATTCCGTTACCTCGAACCCGCGGAGTACCGGCGCATCGCCGGCTGGCTGAACGAGTCGCGCGTCGATCGTGAGAAGTATATCGAGACCGTGATCGGCGAGATCGCGTCGGAACTCGCGCGCGCCGGGATTGCCGCAGAAATCGTCGGGCGGCCCAAGCACATCTACAGCATCTGGCGGAAGATGCACCGCAAGAACCTGGCCTTCGATCAGGTGCATGACGTCCGGGCGGTACGGATCGTCACGGGCTCGGTCGTCGACTGCTATGCGGCGCTCGGCATCGTGCATGGGCGCTGGCATTACATCCCCGGCGAGTTCGACGACTACATCGCAACGCCGAAGGACAACCTGTACCGCTCGCTGCATACGGCAGTTCTCGGTCCCGCCGCCGTGCCGGTCGAGATCCAGATCCGGACGCGCGAGATGCACGACCACGCGGAACTCGGCGTCGCCGCGCACTGGCGCTACAAGGAAGGCGCGGCCAAGGATGCCGCCTATGACCGCAAGATCGAGTGGTTGCGGGACCTGCTGGCGCCGGCGTCCGAAGGCGAAAGCGACAGTGACTTCCTGAGCCGCGTCCGCGCGGATCTCTTCGACGACCGCGTGTACGCGCTGACGCCGAAGGGCGAGGTCGTCGACCTTCCGAGCGGCGCAACGCCCATCGATTTCGCCTACCACGTCCATACGGAACTCGGGCATCGCTGCCGCGGCGCCCGCGTGAATGGCCGGATCGTGCCGCTCAACCATCACCTCTCCAATGGCGAGGTCGTCGAGATCATCGGCGGCAAGAAGTCCCAGCCAAGCCGCGACTGGCTGATCGAGCGGGAAGGCTTTCTCGCCTCACCGCGAAGCCGCGCCAAGGTTCGCGCCTGGTACAAGCGGCGCGACCAGGGCGCGAATCGTCGAGACGGCCGAGAACTGTTTGAACGCGAGCTGGCTCGCCTCGGCGCGGAGCACACGCTGACGTCGGATTTGATCGGGGAATTCGGGCTGCCGAATGCCGATGCCCTGCATCTGGCCCTCGGCTCCGGTGACTTGAGCCTGGCACAGGTGTCGGGGGCGATCGAGCGTCGCCTGCGGGGCAGGAGCGCCCTGGCGCCCCCTTCTGAGTTGCCCCCGATCGGGCCGCAGCGCCGGGACTCCACTGCGGCTGTCCAGGTCGAGGGCGTCGGCGACCTGATGTCGACTCACGCGCGCTGCTGCAACCCTGTCCCGCCCGAATCCATCACCGGCTACGTGACAGTCGGTCGCGGCATCACCCTGCACCGGACCGGCTGCCGCAACCTCGCGCGGCTCGCAGTACGATCGCCGGAGCGGCTCTTGCAGGTGGACTGGGGCAAGCCCGGAACGCGTCGCTACCCGGTCGAGATCGTCGTGCACGCGATGGACCGGCGCGGACTTCTGCGCGACATCACGACCCTCGTCGCGGAGGAACGGATCAATATCGAGCGGCTGGCGTCGCAGGGCGATCCTGCCCAGGGCAGCGCCGACCTCACGCTCCGCGTTTCCGTTGCCGGGCTCGAAGACCTGTCGCGCCTGCTCGCGCGCCTCTCGGCGCTGCCCGGCATCATCAGCGCGCGCCGCCGCGCCTGAAGGGGACGCGCCCCTTCATTTTTATGAAGGGGCGCGTCCCCTTCAGGTCTTAGCGGTTCGGGATGTCGATGGCGCGCTTGTCGGCGGCAAGCGCCGCTTCGTGCACGGCTTCGGACAAGGTCGGATGCGCGTGGATCGTGCGCTGCAGGTCTTCGCTGCTCGCCGAGTATTCCATCGCGAGCACGGCCTCCGCGATCAGCTCGCCCGCCATCGGGCCGATGATGTGGATTCCGAGGATCTCGTCGCTGCCGGCGTCCGCGACGATCTTGCAGAATCCCGCACCCGCCTCCATCGCCTTCGCCCGTCCGCTCGCGGCGAACGGGAAGCTGCCGATCTTGCAGTTGCGGCCGGCGGCCTTCGCCTGCTCCTCGGTCTGGCCGACCCAGGCGATCTCGGGCGCCGTGTAGATGACGGAAGGAATCGACCTTGTAGTTCACCTCGCCATACAGGCCCGCGATGCGATCGGCGACGGCGACGCCCTCCTCCTTGCCCTTGTGCGCAAGCATCGGTCCGCGAACGCAATCTCCGACCGCCCAGACCTCCGCGGCGCCCGTGCGGCAGTGGTCGTCGACCTGGACGAATCCGCGCTGGTCGAGCACGACGCCCGTGCCCTCGGCGAGCAGATTCTTCGTGAACGGCCGCCGGCCGATCGCGACGATCAGGCGGTCGACGACGAGCGTCTGATTACCCTTGGCGTCGGCGTAGCTCACGTGCACGCCGTCCTTCTCGACTTTCGCGCCGCTGACCTTGGCGCCAAGACGGATGTCGAGACCGAGCTTCTTGAAATGACGGAGCGCTTCCTTGGCAAGCTGGCCATCCGCCATCGGCAGGAACTGATCCAGCGCTTCGAGCACCACGGTCTCGGCTCCGAGCCGCCGCCAGACGCTGCCGAGTTCGAGCCCGATCACGCCCGCGCCGATCACGCAGAGGCGCTTCGGCACCTCGGCGAACTCGAGCGCGCCCCAGGAATCCACGATGCGCTCGCCGTCGAACTCGACGCCCCGCAAGGGCATGGGCTCCGAACCGGACGCCAGCACGATGTGTTTCCCCTGTAGCGTGCGCTTGGCGCCGTCATGCCCGGTGTACTCGACTTTGCCGCCAGGCAGCAGGCGCCCATGACCGGTCAACGGCGTCACGCCCGCGGCCTTCAGGAGCGACAGGATGCCTCCTGTCATGCCTTTCACGATGCGCGCCCTTGCGCTTCTGCATCGCGGCGACATCGAAGCCGAGGCCCTCGAACTTGACGCCGTGCGCGGCGAACTCGTGTTGCGCGCGATGATAAAGCTCGGTCGATTCCAGCAGCGCCTTGGACGGAATGCAGCCCGCATTGAGGCAGGTGCCGCCGAACGCCGAACTGCCGTCGCGGTTCTTCCACTCGTCGATGCAGGCGACGGTGAGCTTGTTCTGGGCGGCGCGGATCGCCGCGGGATAGCCGGCGGGTCCGCCGCCGATGACGATGACGTCGAAGCTGTCGGACATCTGGGTTCTTCCTGTCAGACCTGGAGCAGAAGCCGCGCGGGATCCTCGAGGGCTTCCTTCACGGCAACGAGGAATTGGACGGCCTCGCGGCCGTCGATGATGCGGTGATCGTAGGTGAGCGCGATGTACATCATCGGACGAACCACGACCTGGCCCTCGGCGACCACCGGGCGGTCCTGGATCTTGTGCATCCCGAGGATCGCGCTCTGCGGAGCGTTGACGATCGGCGTCGACATCAACGAGCCGAACACGCCGCCGTTCGTGATCGAGAACGTGCCGCCCGTCAGCTCCTCGATCGTGATCGCGCCGCTGCGGGCACGCTCGGCGAAACCGGTCACGGCCTTCTCGATGGACGCGAAATCCATGCGGTCGGCGTCGCGCATCACCGGCACGATCAGGCCGCGGTCGGTCGACACCGCGACGCCCAGGTCGTAGTACTCGTGATACACGATGTCGCCGCCCTCGACCGAGGCATTCACGACCGGGAATCGCCGCAGGGCCTCGACGCAGGCTTTCGCGAAGAAGGACATGAACCCGAGGCGTACGCCGTGACGTTTCTCGAACGCGTCCTTGTAGCGCGCGCGAAGCGCCATCAGGGCCTGCATGTCGACTTCGTTGAATGTCGTGAGAAGTGCCTGCGTCGCCTGCGCCTCCACGAGACGCTGCGCGATGCGGGCCCGGAGCCGCGACATCGGCACGCGCTGGTCCACGCGGGCACCGGGGACGCTGGTTGAGCCGGCGCGGCCTCGAGGTGATGCGCGACATCGCTCTTCGTTATGCGCCCATCGCGGCCGCTGCCGGCGATCTGCCCGGCCGACAGGCGATTCTCCTCGACCAGGCGTTTTGCGGCCGGCGACAGCTTTCCGGCGGCCTCTTCCCTGCGGACGGGTGTCGGTCGGAGTTTCAGGTGCATCCTGCTTCTTCGCCTTTCGGCGCCGGCTTTGGCGTCGCAGCAGGGGAAGCCTGTTCGTCGATCACGGCCAGCAACTCGCCGCTCGTCACGGTCGTGCCGGCCGTCTTGTCGAGCGATTTGACGACGCCGGCTACCGGCGCCGGGACTTCGAGAACCACTTTGTCGGTCTCGAGGTCGGCGAGATTCTCGTCGCGGACGACCGCTTCACCGATTTTCTTGTGCCAGGTCACGAGCGTCGCGTCAGCGACGGATTCGGGCAGTTGTGGCACGCGGACTTCGGTCGTCATCAGGCCTTCCTCGTCAATGCGGCCGCAACGAGCGCGTCCTGCTCACGCTGATGGATCACGTGGATCCCGGTTGCGGGTGCCGCGGCGCTTTCACGCCCAGCGTACTGTAGCGTCCGGTTCTGCGGCGAGCGGCGCCTGCAGGCGGTGTCTGATCTGGTACCAGGCACCCTGGTTCTGCGGCTCTTCCTGGCACCAGACGATTTCCTTTGCGCCCGCGTACCGGTCGAGGATCGCCTGGTAGTCCTCCGCCGGAAACGGATAGAGCTCCTCGACGCGGATCAAGGCAACCTCGCCATTCTTTTCGGCACGCCGCCGCTCGAGCAGGTCGTAATAGACCTTTCCGCTGCACAGCACGAGACGTTTGATCTTCTTCGCGTCGATCGGATCGACCTCGTCGATGACCGGGCGGAAGTCGACCTTCTGCCAGATCCGTCATCGTCGATTGCGAGAGCTTGTGCCGGAGGAGGCTCTTCGGTGTCATGACGATCAGGGGCTTCCTGAGCGCGCGCAGCATCTGCCGGCGCAGCATGTGGAACATCTGGGCGGGCGTCGACGGCACGCAGACCTGCTGGTTCAGTTCCGCGGAGAGCTGGAGGAAGCGCTCGAGGCGCGCCGAGCTGTGCTCGGGCCCCTGCCCCTCGTAGCCATGCGGCAGGAAGAGCGTGATGCCGGAGACGCGGCCCCACTTGGCCTCGCCCGACGTGATGAACTGGTCCACGATGACCTGCGCGCCATTCACGAAGTCGCCGAACTGCCCTTCCCAGATCACGAGGGTGGCCGGATCCGTCGTCGAATAGCCGTACTCGAATCCGAGGACCGCCTCCTCGGACAGCGTCGAGTCGATGACGCGGAACCGGACTTTGTCGCCGGCGATATGCGCAAGCGGGACGTCGGTGCGTCCCGTCGCCTGGTCGTGAAGGACCGAGTGGCGGTGAAAGAATGTGCCGCGCGCCGTGTCCTGCCCGACCAGGCGAATGTCGTAGCCGTCTTCGAGGAGCGTCGCGTAGGCCATGGTCTCGGCCGCGCCCCAGTCGAGCGGCAGTTCATCCTTGTACATCCGCGCACGGTCGTCGACGATGCGGGAGACACGCGGATGCAGCGTGAACCCACCCGGTACCTTCGTGAGCTTCTTTGCGAGCGCGTCGAGACGCTTGCGTTCGACGCCTGTTGGGACTTTTTCTGCGGAGTCGGCATTGATGTGCCGGCTCCAGTCCATGGTAAACCGGTTGCCCGTGGTCCCGGCAAATGCGCGTGCCTGCGGGCGATTCTACTTCAAGGCCGCTGCCGGTAGTCCTCGATCATCTTCGCGGCCTGGCCCTCGGCCAGGATCCGTCCTGCTCCAGTCGCTCGCCGTAGATCTGGCGCGCAGTCGCATGCTTGCGGATCGCCTGGTACATCAGGGGCTGGGTTGCCGCAGGCTCGTCGGCCTCGTTATGGCCATGGCGGCGGTAGCAGACCAGGTCGATGACCACGTCCTTGCGGAACTTCATCCGGTATTCGAGCGCGAGGCGCGCGACGAATACGACGCACTCGGGATCGTCGGCATTCACATGGAAGATCGGCGCCTCGATCATCTTGGCGACGTCGCTGCAGTAGAGCGTCGAGCGCGCGTCGCTTGGCTCGCTGGTCGTGAACCCGACCTGGTTGTTGATCACGACATGCAGGGTCCCGCCGGTCGCGAATCCTCGTGCCTGCGACAGCTGCAGGGTCTCCGTCGACGACGCCCTGCCCTGCAAACGCCGCGTCGCCGTGAATCAGGAGCGGCACGACGCTCGCGCCCGTGGCGTCGCCGCGCTGCTCCTGCCGTGCGCGGACCGAACCCTCGACGACCGCATCGACGACCTCGAGATGCGAGGGATTGAATGCGAGCACGGCATGCACGTTGCCGCCCGCGGTTCGCAGGTCCGCCGAGAATCCCTTGTGATACTTGACGTCGCCGGAGCCCTTGGAGCCCGCGGAATCGAACTTGCCCTCGAACTCCGAAAAGAGCATCGACGGCGACTTGCCGAGCACGTTGACGAGGACATTGAGCCGGCCGCGATGCGGCCATGCCGATCACGATCTCCTCGACGCCGGAGGCGCCGCAGCGCTGCACGACGTCGTCGAGCAGGGGAATCAGCGCGTCGCCGCCTTCGAGCGAGAAGCGCTTCTGGCCGACGTACTTCGTGTGCAGGTAGCGCTCGAGGCCCTCGGCCGCGGACAGCTGCCAAAGGAGATTCAGGCGTTCTTCCGTCGTGAACCGATGATGCAGCCGGCCGTCCTGGAACCGGTCCTGGAGCCAGAGCCGTTCTTCGCTCGTGGATACATGCGCGAACTCGGCGCCGATGCGCCCGGTGTAGATGTGCCGGAGCTGCTTCAGGATCTCCGACAGCCGCATCTGCTTTTCGACGCCCGACGTGCGGCTCGCCGTATGGAACTCGGTATTCATGTCGGCTTCGGTCAGTCCGACGTAGGCGGGATCGAGGACTTTCGGCATCGGCCGCTGCATCAGGCCAAGCGGATCGATGTCCGCGATCAGGTGGCCGCGGTTCGCGTAGAACTGGATCAGTCGTGAGACGGCGGACTGCTTCTCACGGCCATCGCCAAGTTCAGCGGCTTTGGGCTTCGCTGCGACCGACGGTGGCGCGGTCGTCGCCGGCTTGCCGGTCTCTGTGCCACGGCGCGGACAGCAGGGCCGAACTGTCCGAAGAAATCGCGCCATTCCGGGGTCAGGCTCGCCGGGTCAGTCTGGAATCGTTCGTACTGTTCCTCGAGGTAGGGCGCCTGCGCGCTCGAGAACGGGCTCGACTCGTAGAGTTCGCGGAGGGAACGGCTCATGGCCCGGAGAATTATACCGGCTCACTGGTTGCCGCAACTCGCAATCGACGGCCGGAATTGTGCCACTGTGTCCGCCGTACTCGCAACGACCTGGCTATTGTTCGCTTCATCCGTACCCATGGCATCGCCGAAGTGGTCCAGGGCTGGATTCGAGAAGTAAGGCAGCCGAACGCAGCCGATCTCCGAGTTCGACTCGGTGCAGCCCACGTTGAATTCCGCCATGACGGTTCGCCACGGAGTGGCGTCATCGTCCTGGGGATCGGTTGCCACGAACGCGCGATTGCCAGGGATACGAGGCAAGGAGGAGGAATCGGCCCCCTCGTGGTTGGCACCCATGAGATGCCCGAGCTCATGACCGAATGAGAAGTTCGCAACCATGCAGTCGACCGGCACGACAGTGAACGCATCCTTCTCGAACCACGAAGCCTCGACACGCATCAGCAGGGCCTGTCCGCATGAGGCCCCGCCCGCATACTGGCTCGAAGGCTTTGTGATCAGGCTGACGACGTCGGCTCCATGTTGGTCCCTGAGGCCGTGCACGGCGTCAAGGTACGGGGTCGAATCGTTCGTCTTGCCCGTTTCAACGCTGCCTTGATACTTCAGTCGCGTCAGGTCCAGTTCGAGATTCGCGGCCTCGGTGTAGTTGCCGGTAGACGCGGTCTGTATCACGTTGATTCGGGGATTCGTCCCGCTGTTCCCGAAGATCGTGTTGGTCTCGCCCATGGCCTGCAGAATTCGACCCTTCATCGAGAGCTTGGCCAGTAGCGAACACGTGTCCTGGCCATTGCCCACAAACGACATGCCGCACGCCGCCTTGGTATAGACAACCAGTACGTCAAGGTTTGCATCGCTGCATGGCAGTTGCGGCATAGCGATGTCCTGACTTTCCTCCTCGTCCTCCTCGGTTTCCTCATCCTCTTCGGCTTCCAAAGGCTGCGCCTCAGGCGAAAACCCAGGGGGATGGAGCTGGAAGACGGCCTGCACGCCGGTATCCACCTGTGCGATTCGATACATCCCGCCGTTCGACATCACGATGTCGCCTACGAGGACACCATCGACTACGACGAGCGTTGCAATGCTTCTGTCGTCTCCGGCCACTTTGCCGTGCCAGATGAATTCACCTTTGCCAGGACGCTCGTCCTTTGTCTTGGCGATCACGATCGAAGTGCCGTCTGGAAGCGGGAACTCGATTTCCCTGGTTTCCGGCGATTGCAATTGCGACAAATCGAATCTCACATACAGGACCGGCTTCCCTTGCACCGCCTGAGTCGGGAGATTCGGCTTTCCCGGCCACGTAGTGGGCACCCACAGACCCTTGCCGGTTTGAGGACTGCACCCGGCCACCAGCGACATCACGACGATCGTGGCCAGGACTTCACCGCTCTTGTGGATAGAGTTACTCATTTGGCGCTCCCTTCCGCGATCCCTGACTAGCAAATAGCGCAGTTGGGCTTTCCGGAAACCATGCGCCCGCAACGGTCGATGGCGCAGAACGGCATGGATTGGCATGGAGGCGGATCACTTGGTGCAGTGCAGGTTGGCTGCGTGATTTCGGCATTGAACTCAACAGCGAATGTGCCATCGCCGCTCGGTCTCTGCGTCTCGTCCCAGGCCTTTCCAAAGCTCGCCAGGATGTCGGGATGTTCACGCGGAAAAACATAGACGAGTCGCGCTAGTCCAGGGCTTGTGAATTGATCGCATCCTTCCACGCAGCCGATGAAATGACTTTCTGGATTTGCAAGTCCCAGAACCTGCCTGAGGTTTTCGTCAAACTGCTTTAGGTGGGCCGGCTGACCCGTGACGATGGCCTGTCCCCAGGTTGCAGTCTCGAATGACACTGGATTGCTGGGTCCCGGCTGCACTGATGCTCCATTGCAGGCCGCCAGAAACAGGCTCGTCATTCCCATCGCCATTGCATTGACAATTTGCAATTTTCTATTCACTACGATTTCTCCCATTAGTTGCACTGCAGCTACAAGCGGCGTTCAGCAAACCGATTGCATATTCGCTCAATACGTTAACTTAATTTTGAAGAACGCGAATCGCCTCGTGGCGACACGAGGGTTAAACACGTCGGACTCGACCAGATCAATGAATTGATCACCCATGTTCATGACTCCCAGGGTGATGACACCGCGTCGACGTGGCAGCTCATAGTCTATGGCCGCATCCGTGACCCACGCGCTGTCCTCCTTGTCAAAAACGGGCTGCCCGACATCGCTTGAGAACGTGCCCGACTGCTCGATATAGGTTGCACCCAAGCGCAGCGTAAGTCCGTTTGCATTGAAAAACCGCAGGCCGATGGGCGTCCTGACCGTCTCAAGGTCCATGATGCCCTCCGATCCGGTAAAGATCTGCGGGCGCTCGATCTTTTCATACTCCGCTTCCATCGTGGCTACCGCACTCCATTGCGCCAGCGCTCCCTTCGATCCCAGCGCGGAAAAGGTCTTGTAAAGATAGGCGAATCCGGTTGATTCGCGCCAGGTGAAATCCCGGTCGAGACCGATTGCCGGCACGTCGAGTTCCCGTTTTGCGATCTCGAGGCCCGCGAACAGGGATGGCGACATCACTTGATCAAATGCGATTCCCGCGCGGTTTGAAATCGTGCCTTCCAGGTCGCCGTAAAGCTGCTCAAAGCCCGAGAAGTACTGGTTGAAGCCGGCAAGCTGGGTCGGCTCGATCGTCTGGCTCGCCACAAATGGCCGGCGAACAGCTGAGAGTGCCGCGAGCCGGAGTGTCGAGCCCGGACGAAGGGTCCAGGTCAGCGCGAATTTCGGACTCAGTCTCTCGCGAGAAACCGTGGTGGGCAGGAGGGAATTCGTCTGCCGGTACCAGTCCCCCGCGACTCCCAGGTCGATAGCAAGGCGGTCATCATGCGATTTCCACTGTCCGTATAGGTACGCATTCCATGCACGCGACCTGGCGCTCATGCCTTCGATCAGGAAATCGCTCTGGTCCTCGACATATCCGATGCCGGCCACCGTATTGAATTGACCCAGGGCCTTTAGGTGCTGGATCTCACCCGCATAGGCTTCCGCGTCCGTGTCGGTAATCGGAAAGTTGACGGGAGAAAACTCAACCAGTCGATAGCGGTCTTCATAGATCGCTGACCATATCCAGTCACTCCCGGCGCTTGTCTCATGGTGACCGCTGATCCTGTAGGAATCCGCGTCTTCGCCAATCGTGACTGGCAACGGGTTGTCGGGATCGAACCTGAAGAAGGTCTCCTGGATGCTGAAATCAGTCCGCTTCAGATCCACCTGGATCGAAGACTTCCAGGAAACCTGCTTTTGAACGAAGAGTTCGTATATGTCCTTCTCGGCTGCTTCGTTCTCGGCGAATCCATCTGTTTCGTAATGAAGCTGGCCCAGGGTCCCCGACCAGGTGCCTTCGAGCGCGCTGATCTGGAGCTGGTTCCCCAAAGTCCCCTCGTCCCCAATGACGCCGTCAAAGTCCAGGCGCACGCCATTGCGATTGAAGAGCTCATTGAATTCATTCGATCCAATCTGCGATGGGCCCGTATTCCTGAGGATTGCGAGATTGTCCATGCTGAGTAACGGCGACGCCGAGGCAATGGAAACCGGCTGCCTGATCTGGGACTGCAGCACCTCGCTTACGCGGGCAATGTCATGCCTGGGCAGGTTGGCGTATGCAGTTGCCAGCAGATTGTGGGCGGAATAGTTTCCGGCACTTTCCGCGATGGCCTTCGTGCTTTCGAAAATAGCCAGCTTTTCGAAGCCAAGCTCGACATATAACGCCGCAATGCTTGCCATACGCGCCGCGACGTCGTCATCGAGCTGGAATCGCGAGCGATAGACCGCGCGGTTGTCGTTCTTTTCGATCGAATCGTGAAGGTCGACGAGCGCCTGGACCGGCTGATTCTGCGAGAGCCGGAGGATTGCCTGATAGAACGAAGGTGTCGGATCATTTTCATCGAGCGCCCTGGCCAGTCCAAACTGCACTTCGGCGAGTTGATCGCGTTCCGTCCTGTTCTCTTCGTAGTACGCCTTGCCAACGTAACTGCGCAGCAATGAATTCGAGGGATCGAGCGCCACTGCTATCTCGAGCTGCTCTCGACCCTTGACGAACTCCCCATCGCGGACAATGGCCAAACCGAGCCCCAACCTTGGCAATGCACTGAAGGAATCGCGCTCGATTGCGGCCTCGAAGGAAGTGCGCGCGGCTTTCGTCTCGATTCGCGCAAGTTGCACGAATCCCAGGACACTGTATCCATGACTCTCCGCGGGATTTTTCTCAATTGCGGTGCGGGCAGCCGCCTCGGCGCGTCGAGCGTCTCCGAGCGACAGGTACAACTCTGCGACGCGCGAGTGCGCGAGCGAGCTCCCTGGTTGCAGGGATTGCGCCTTGTGCGCGCTGTCGAGCGCCGCCTGGAGATTGAATGCCGCTTGTTGCGCATACGACAACGCTAGCCACGCGCGGTAATTCTCGTCATTGGCCCTGGTCGCGAGCAGCGCCGAGTCGTAAGCCCCTGCATTGTCATTCTTGGCAATTTGAATGACTGCCCGAAGAGCAAGGGCATCGCTACTGGCGGAGTCCACGGCGAGCGCCGCATCGATCGCTGCCAAGGCGTCATCCACGCTTCCTGCAAGCAGGAGTTCTTCAGCGTGCAACGCGCCGGGCGCGTCGCCAAGCGGCGCATACCTGAGAACCCACTGGACGGCGTCTTGCGGCTTGACGACGGTCGAAATGACGCCAGCGCTGATCGTTCCGGTTTCGACACGTTGACCCGCCCCAACTGATTGCGAATCGCGCGTAGCGACGACTTCTGACCGTACGTTTCCTTCAATGACGGTCAGGGCTGTTGCCTTGCAGCTCGACTCCACCATGAATTCGGTGCCCTCGACCGCCGCATTCATATGCGGTGTCGAGACCTTGAACTTCCTCGGGAAACGCGTGATGAAATAGCCGGCACCGCATGACTGCGCGTTCTGGGCAGCCTGCGAGACCTCGTCGCTGATGGAACTCGACGAGAACTTCCGCCGTCGTCTGGCCCATCGAGATCGTCGTGTTCTGATCCACCCGGACGAGTGTCTCGGGCTGGACGAACAAGGCGGCCCGGCTCAGCGCATCGGTGCGCAGCCGATCGCCGGCGCAGAGCGCCGTGTCGAGCCGGCTGAGCTTCAGCCAGTTCGGACGTGCCCGCGCGCTGAATCTCCGACATTGCCCTGGAGCGAAATCACGCGACCGATCGCCGGGGCGCAACTCGTCGCGGCGTCCTGGGCTAACGCCTGCGTTCCGAATGTCAACGCCGCGAGCCGGCAAGCAGGACAAAGCCCGAGAACAAGAGTCCCTGCAAACTCCCTGACGCCGCGATTGACTTGAGACCCGCATCTTCCCCGCCCACCCTGTCGGAATTGGGAAGCTCGGACGTCGACTTGTTTTGATTGGTTGCTTGATTCAAAGTTAGTCCTTTGACGTGGCCAGCGCAATGAGCCGCCGGATCGCGCGGGACGACTGAGTCGCGAGCAGGTTTAGGCCTGCAACGCAAGAAGTACTGTCAAGTCGGACGACACGCGGACTCACCCGAAATTGCTCAGCAATCAATTGACTACCCACGCCCCGTCCTGCTTGACCAGCCCGGCTTCCAGGCTCGCCAAATAGAAGGCGGTCGGCCCGTCCTGCGGGATACGCGACTTGAATCGTTCTAAATCTGGCTTGCGCGGCCGCGAGCATCGCCTGCCTCCAATTCCCGATAGGCCAACTCGAACTGAGCGCACAGGTCGGCGTCCCACGGCATGACCCTGGCGCGGCTGTCGAAGAGCTCGAACACGTGGGTCGCGTGACTCTTGCCCCGCAGCAGGAACCGTCCGAGGTCGCGCAGCACGAACTCACCGCCCGCATCCCCGATGGCCGAATCCGAAACGAGAATCCGGGTGCCCAGCTTCTTGTTGAGTTCCTGGATCCGGGTGGCGGTATTTACGGCGTCGCCCACCGCCCGGTACTCGTAATGGCCATGGGCACCCACGGTTGAGAGCGCGACCCGCCCCCAGTCGACCCCGAACCGGGTCATCAGCCGGTTTGCGGCGAGGCGCTCGTTGAACTGCTGGGCCGCGTCGCGCATCTCCAGGAGCGCATGCAGCAGGCGCACGTGGGTATCCGCGGCGCGGTGCGGCCAGATCGCGAGCATGGCATCGCCGACGACGTCCGAGACGAATCCGCCGCGATCGGCGACGCGCCCGAATAGCGACTCGAAATAACGGTTCAGGAAATCCGTCAACTGCTCCGGCGTCATGGCTTCGGCGAGCGGCGTGAAATTCGCGGCGTCAGTCGCCACGCAGGCACATTCAATGGATTCTTGCGACTTTCCGATTTCGCCGGCATTGCGCTCGAGCGCGCTAACGACGTCGCGCGGAACGAAATAGCTGAACGCGTGGCGCAGTTGCGCGCGCTGCTTGTGGGCCGTCCAGAACTTCCAGCCGAATGCGCTGAGCAGCGCAACCGGAACGGCAATCAGGAGCGGTCCGACAACGGGTATCCAGAGCTGGCGCGTGGCGAACAGGTAGACGGCCGACGCTGCATACACCGCGACCCCGGCGGCAAGCACGACGAGCGCCCGCCGATTCCCAAGTCGATCGCAGAGCAAATACGCCACGAAGCCCATGAGAAACGTCAAGGCCAGTCCATAGGCCACTGACAGCTCGCGAAGCGAACGGTCTTCCAGCAGATTCAGGAACGCGGTGGCCGCGATCTCGACACCACTGAGATCGCGGTCCGTCGCCATTCGAGAATGCCGTCGCGAAATGCTCGACCTGCTCGGTTCGGTCGGTTTCCCCAAAGCCGACGAATACCACCTTGTTCCTGAAGCGCGAGGCATTTGCGTCCGGCATGGACTTCAAGACCTCGTCATATGGAACCGATGGAATCGTGCCGGCCGGCCCGTAAAGGTTCACGAGTCGGGTGCCGTCGCCACCGTAGAGCGCAGCGAGGCCCCGGGCCGCAGGCAGCGACGCGCTATCTGCGGTGTCAGCGTGCTGACTACGCAATTCCTTGCGGAATCGAGCGGCCAAGCTGGCGTCGCCGCGAAACATCTGCCGGACAAGCAGCGATGTCGCCTGAAGCTGGCCCTGGGCCGTCAAGCTCTTCCGGAGTCCGGGGCAACAGTGTCGCGGTTTCGCCCGCATGTCGCGTCAGGAAGTCGCGCAGGAACGGATAACCGGAAATCGCATGGGCCTGCAAGGCAACGGCCGGCAGCGTCGGCGTGACGAGCCCTTCTTCCTTGAACGCCATGAAGCGGTCGACACGCCGGCCGGATTCCGCCACGAGCGGAAACGGCGCGGAGCCCAGCACCGCATCTGCAATCACCGGGCTTAGATTGGCAAGCGTTTCATGGCCATCGCTGAGCTCCACTTTTTGCGCGATGACCACGCGACCACTCGACGCAACCGCAGCGAAAGCCTGGTCCTGCCAGGCATTCACGTCGCCCGTTGCTCCAGGCTGCGGCGGCCGTTCGCGGAACAGGACATCGAAGACCACAAGCGACGCGCCTGCTTCGAGGAGCTGGCCCAGAAGTCGCGCATGCAGGCACCGCGGCCATCGTGACGGCATCGCCGGCAGGCTGACATGCGTCGCCGGCGGCGCATCGAAGCGCGGGTCCTCGCATCGGTGGAAGCGCTCGGCGTCGCGCGGCAGCGAAATCGAACTGGCGGCCTGCTGGTTCATCAGGACCAGGATCGCCTGGTCCGGCGGCTCGACCGGCGCCGCGCAGCTGAAATAGCCACAGCAATCCGACGCGCTGCTCCAGCACACGAATCTGCGGAATTCCGAGCAGGGCGGCACACAGGGCACCGACCGCGATTCCGGACACAACCGCAAGCATTCGGGCATTCATTGACGCGCCCGGATCATGCCCCAGGGGTCCCCCGACTGTCATCTGCGCACTTGTGTCCGGTCGTTGACAGAACAGAGATCGCGCCCGCGCCCACCATCACTCCCGCATCGGATCACCAACCACTTTGAGGAGAACGAACATGAGTAACGGAATGTCTCCCCGGACCAGGCACATCGTGTCCGGCCTGGCGGCGGTCGCAACAGTGACCCTGCTGATGTCGACGCTGGTCAACTCCTTCGACTCGCGGCTGTTGCAGGACCAGAGCGCATCCGCGCCGGTCAGTGCGGTCACCGCTGCGCTTCGTCGCAACACGCTCGTCGGCACGGCTTGACATGCCTCGATAGCGCGCCCGGTCGGTTTTGGCCGGGCGCCCTTTTTATGCACGGTCTGTGCCGGGGAGATCTCGATGAGTGGCGAACTGCGACTGAACGGTTTTGAACGATGCCTGACGCTTTTCACGCGCGTGCGGCCCGGCGAGGGCCGCGCTGTGGGAGCTCTCATCCTCCAGGCGTTCACCTTGATGTTCGCCTACTACCTGATCCGTCCCGTCCGCGAAGCGTTGATCCTCACGGAAGGCACAGCGGAACTCAGGAGCTATGCCGTCGGTGCCCAGGCACTGCTTCTTATAGTGCTCATCCCTCTGTATTCGCTGCTGGTTCGCCGCGTCGCCTCGAACCGCGTGTTCCAGTTCGTCATCGCATTCTTCGCGCTCAATCTGGTCGGGTTCTTCCTGGCCGGTCAGGCCGGCTGGCGCTTCAGCTTCGTGTTCTTCGTCTGGGCGAGCATCTTTGCCGTGATGGCGGTCGCCCAATTCTGGGCCTTTGCCACTGACCTGTTCGAACTCAACTGCGGCACCCGCCTGTTCGGTGTCATCGCCGTGGGCGTCGCGCGGCGGCGCCTGGGTCGGCGCGAGCGCGGCGGCGGCCGCGTTCGAGGCAATCGGTCCCTATGGGCTGATGCTCGCGTCCGCCGGCGTGCTGTGCATCGCGATCTATCTCAGCGAGCGTGCCCGTCGATGCGTGCCGGCTGCATCGCGCGAGTTCCGCGGCCTGACCTGGCACCGGCATCTGGCCCGGCCGCACAACTCGGCCGGACGGTGGCTCGGCGGCATTGCCGTGATTGGCCGCAGCCATTACCTCATCGGAATCGCCGCGCTCGTCGTGCTGCTGAACTGGATCACCTCGACGGGTGACTTCGTGCTGTCGAGCTGGCTCGTTGAAGTCGCGCACGAACAGGCGCCCGGTGAGGAGACCGCCTTCATCGGAAAGTTCATGGGCCGTTACTGCTCAACGATCACCCTGGTCGGCTTCCTGATCCAGCTGCTGCTCGTCTCGCGCATCATCAATGCAGCAGGTCTTGCGCGCGCGTTGATGATCACGCCGGTCGCCTTCCTCGCCGGCTATTTCGTGATCGGCATCCTGCCGGTGTTCGCGCTGCTCCAGTCGGCCCTGATCGTGCAGAAGAGCCTCGACTACTCGCTGCTGAATACGACGCGCAGCGCCTTGCTGCTTGCCGACGAGTCGCGAAGAGAAGTACCAGGCGAAGACCGCCATCGACACCCTCTTCTATCGCCTTGGCGATCTGCTCTCGACGCTGGGCGTCTTCATCGGCCTGCGGATCGTCGACGACGCGCGGCTACAGTTCGTGTGGCTGATCGTGCTCTTGAGCGCGACGATGATCGCTGGTCGCCTGGCTCATTGGCCGGGAGTACTCGCGACGCTATGGCGCGGGCGAGTCCTCAGGGAGCGACGGCCTGCCGATCGGCGGCAGGAGCGCTGCCCTGGCCCAATAGCTGATCGGGGCGGCGATCAGCATGCCGCGCATGAGGCGTATCATCATCTTTTCGCGAAACTCGCACCACCGGAGTGCCTGGGATGACGACGGTCGCGGGCAAGATGATGCTCCAACGCAGCCCGCTCTTTCGCGGATTGCCGCCCGAAGTCCTCGAGCGTATTGCCGCGCTTGCGGTCCAGCGGAGCTTTCGGGGTGGGGAGATCGTGTTCAGCCAGGGCGATCCGGGGGATGCGCTCTATGCCGTCGTCGCCGGCAAGATCCGGATCAGCGCCGGAGCGGCAGATGGCCGCGAGATTTCCCTCAACATCATGGAACCGGGCGACACCTTCGGCGAGATCGCGCTGCTTGACGGCGGGACACGAACGGCTACGGCGACGGCCAGCGTTCCGACCGAGCTCGTCTCGATCCGTCGCGATCATTTCAGCGCCCTGATCGAGCGCGAGCCACGCGTCGCGCTCGAATTGCTGCGCCTGTGCGGCGAACGGCTGCGGTGGACGAGCGGGCTGGTGGAAGACGCTGCGCTCCTCGATGCATCGGCCCGGCTCGCAAAGCGCCTGCTGAGCCTGGGACAACTGCACGGGCAACGAACGGCTGCGGGCATGATGCTCCGCATCTCCCAGGAAGACCTGGCGACATTCCTCGGCGTTTCACGCCAGGTGGTGAACCAGTATCTGCAGGGCTGGAAAACCCGCGGCTGGGTTGACCTGGGCCGCGGAAGCGTCACCGTTCGGGATGAGGCTGCGCTCAAGGAAGCGGCACGCTCGCCCTGATGACTGGCGCCCTCGGCCGGAGTTGAACCGACGACCTGCAGCTTAGGAGTAGGCGAAAAGGGCAATCGGGCATGACTGAGCGTTATGCGGATCAACACTCTGCGCTAAGGCCGAGCCTGCCCGGTCGGGCTCACTACGGGCCAATCATTAGTCGAACATTAGACGGCGGTTGGTGACTCCACTGCTCTCGGCATTCGCGCAGGCGTTCCCGTACGAGTGGAACTACAGGGTTTCACTCGGATCGGGATCGAACATGGCGTCAAAGGGCGACTTCACAAATGCACTCGAATTGACGTGCATCGCGTCAGTCACCGAGCGCAAGATCGAATCATCGAACTTGAACCCGGCTCAGGGAGCTTCAAATGGAAAAGATCAACATGCGTGGGCTGATACTCGGGAGCCTTGCCGTCATTGTCGTGACGCAGATCGCATGCACTACCTGGCTCGGACGGCAACTGGTGGAATACCAACCGGCTGACAACTCTGCTGACTTCGCCGACATCAGCGAGCAGTTGGCGAGTGTGGATTCGGCGGTTAGTGACGTTCAGAACACGGCAGATAACATCCAAGCTCGCACTGGTGCGCTCACCGATTCGATGAGCAGTGTTTCAAGGGCGTGTGCCTTCCGATAGCTGACTCATGCCGCCTCCTGCAGATGCTCACGTGGATACTTGACCGGCTTCGCCCTGCGCTCGAGCCCGAGCAACCGAGCGATGCCGAGCCAGGTGTTCACAAGCTGGGTCCAGCTGCAGATGTCGACCGACTCGCCGGCTGCCCTCCGGCATGGCGCAGCTGGCTGAACGAGTCGCAGAGCGAGCACTCGGCTCGTCAGCTGAGACTGCCCGGGATTCCGCAAGCGCTTGATTTACTGGCGCCCCGGGCCGGAGTTGAACCGACGACCTGCCGCTTAGGAGGCGGCCGCTCTATCCACTGAGCTACCGGGGCGAGCGCCGCGGAATGTTACCCGAGGACCGGCCCCGATGGGACCGGCCCCGGGCAAGGGACAAATCGCCGAATCCTTGCTCAGGCGGCCTGAGCGGGAGCGAGGGCAACCGGCTTCGGTTCGGAGAGCGACTGGTCGACCGCAATGGTCGCCTGTTCGACTTTGGCCGCTGTCGTGCTGACAAACTGGTTGGCAGCCTTCTCGACGGTGCGGGTGGCGGCCCGGACATTCTTTGCCGTGCTCCGGATCGTCGAACGCGCCTGACGCTTCGCGGCCCTGACCGTTTGACGGGTCGCTCGCGCTGCCTTGCGGGCCGTTCTGCGCGCCTTGCCGACCACACTCCGCGCTTTTGCGCGTGCTTTCACGCGCGCGACCTTTTTCCTGACCGCGGCCTTCCTGCGGACAACCTTGACTTTCCTGCGAACCGAACGACGCTTGCCCTGCGTCGAGCGACGTCGCGCGGACTTCCTTGCCTTCTTTCTTGCTGCCATGGGACTACTCCAGAAAATGCTGACGCCGATAGGCGTCGCAGCTCGCGACGCCCGGTCTTCAAGCTAGGCTCGTGCCGATGGACTGTCAATGCGGGAAATGGGAGAAATGGTGGAGCGGAAGGGGATCGAACCCTCGACCTCTGCATTGCGAACGCAGCGCTCTCCCAGCTGAGCTACCGCCCCACGAAGAGGGGCGGGATTGTAATGAGGCCTTGCCGGGGCAGCAAGCAAGACCCAGGCGCGGCCGCGACACCCGCTGGGACATTCGTGTACCGTTTTGAGCCCATGAGGATTCGAGAAGCGACCGCCGAAGACCTCGGATTTCATTGCCGCCGCCAATGCGGCGCTTGCGAACGAGTCTGAAAGCAAGACCCTGGACCAGGCCCTGCTGGGCCCCGGGATCAAGGCTTTGCTTAACGATCCCTCGCTCGGCCGCTATTACCTGGCCGAAATCCACGGCAAGGTCGTCGGCCAGCTCATGATCACCTACGAGTGGAGCGATTGGCGAAACGGGCTGTTCCTGTGGATCCAGTCCGTCTATGTGACACCCGAGTACCGCGGCGCAGGCGTATTCCGGGCCTTGTACGACAGCCTGTCCGGCCTGGCCGCCGCCGATCCGCGTATCTGCGGTATCCGACTCTATGTTGATCGAAGCAATACGCGCGCCCAGGAGGTCTACGCCCGTCTCGGCATGCACCGGTCGAACTACGGCGTCATGGAGACGGTGTACCGTGGCCCGGAGTCGCACGAGGAGTAGCGCCCATGCTGAAGAATGGCAAAATCGCACCCGACTTCGAACTTCCGGACCACGACGGCCGCAAGCGCCGGCTATCCGACCTCATCGACGGCAAGCCGCTGATCCTCTATTTCTATCCTGCGGACTTCACGCCCGGCTGCACGAAGGAAGCCTGCGACTTGCGCGACCTGCATGCCCAGATCCTCGCGTCGGGCCTCCGCGTCGTCGGCGTCAGTCCCCAGGCCCCGGAGAGCCATCGTCGCTTCCGCGAGGAACATGGCCTGCCCTTTACGCTGCTGTCCGATGAGGAAAAGGTCGCGATCAAGGCGTTTGGTGTCGACGGTCCGCTCGGCATCGGCGTGCGTCGAGCGACATTCCTGATCGACGGAGAGCGACGTATCGTCGATGGCGTACTTGCCGACCTGCGAATCGGCCGGCACCAGGAATTCGTCGAACGCGCGATTGCGGCTAGGGCAGGTCGAGTCGCGTGACCGAGGCCCGGCTGAAGCGCGGAACAGCGACGACATAGACGATTCCGTATTCCGTCTCTGCCATCTCGCCGACATCTTCCCCGCTCAGCTCCTTCACGATGTCCGGCACCGTATTCGAGTGACCAACGATCAACACACGTCCACCGCGGTTCTCGCCGAGGGCGCGCTTGGCAGCCTGGGCCGGTTCCTTTGCAGGAACGACGATCACGGGAATCCCGAGGCGGTTTGCAAGGGGACGGACCGTCGCCTGCGTCCGCCGGAACTCGCTCACGATGATCGCGTCCAGTCCCTGTCCTTTCGGGGCCCGGCCGAAGTGCTGCGCAAGCTCGAGGGCGCGCGCTTCGCCGGCCTGGGAGAGCGCCGGATCCGGATCATCAGGCAGCAACCGTCACCTTCTCCGCATGCCGCATGACGAACACGGTCGTCGTCGATGCCGCACCCAGCAGCCAGAAGGCAAGCGCAATGACGAGCAGCCCCGACAGTGCCGCGATCCATACGGGCGCCAACAGGGGACGACGTCGCAGGCTGGCATATTCCTTGCGCATGCGCGTGATAATACCGCGTTCAGCCACTCTCAAGTCGGCGGCCGTACTCTGCAATCCGTTCGATCGTCTCCCGCACGTCGTCCCAGGTCGTCTGGTGCGACATGATGCAAAGGCGAAGCGAATACGTTCCGCCGAGACGCGTCGAGGAAATCATCGCGCTACCCGAGGCGATCACTTCGGCCTGCAACGAAGTGTTCAACTGTTCGATACGCCCGGCACTCCAGCCGTCGCCCTTCGGCCGATAGCGAAAGCACAGGATGCCGAGCGACGGCGGGCTCAGGAGTTCGAGGCCTTGCGTCTCGAGGACCCTGTGCCCTGCCCGCTCGGCGAGCTCGATACCACGATCAATGGCCTCACGAAACCGCGCCAGGCCGAACGTCTGGATCGACATCCAGACCTTCAGGGCGCGGAATGAGCGCGTGAGCTGGTAACCGCGATCCGCGAAATTGACCTGCTCGAGGCCAAGCTTCGTATCTTGCAGGTATTCCGGGTTCACATTGAATGCCCGCACGAGCGACGCGACGTCCTTGACCAGCAGGCAACCCGCCTCGAACGGTTGAAACAACCATTTGTGCGCATCGAGGCTGATCGAGTCGGCAAGTTGCATGCCCGTCCAGCAACTGGCGTCCGCGATCACAGAGCACGGCGAATCCGCCATAGGCCGCATCGACGTGCAGCCAGAACTTCCGGTCGCTGCAGTAGGCAGCGATTTCGCGCAATGGATCGACGGCGCCGGATTGGTCGTTCCGGCATTGGCGCACACCGCGATGGCGTGAAGCCGCGATGCTCCGCGCGCTCCACCGCTTGCGCGAGTGCGGCGACGGACAGGCGATAGTGCGCGTCGGCCGGCACGCGGACGATGCCGTCGGGTCGCACGCCGACGATGCGGGCTGCGCGCTCGACAGCGGAATGCGTCTGGTCGCTCAGGAAGATGGCCGGGCGCTCTGGCGCACCCGCCTGTTCTCGCGCGGCGACGAGCGCATCGAGGATGGCCGCCGAACCGCCCGACGTGAACAGTCCGCCAGCTGACGCGGGATAGCCGACCCATTGCCGGAACCAGTCGATGACGACGAGTTCGAGCTGGCTCGGGCCGCCGGAGCCGAGCCAGGTGCCCTGGAAGATGTTGTAGCCGGCAGCAAGGTAATCGGCGATCACGCCCGGCCAGGTCGGGGCCGACGGAACGAATGCGAAGAAGCGCGGGTGATCGACTCGCGCCGCAAGCGGCAGCATCTCCCGGGTCGCACGCTCGAGCACTTCCAGCGGGTCACGGCCCTCCTCCGGCGGTGGCTCGCGCAGGAGAGGTTCGAGTTCCGCGCGACGTGGCGCCGCGCCATGGCGACTCGTCGCGCAGCCCTTCCAGGCGGTCGATCAGGCACCCGGTCGCTGCATCGGCGAGCCGGCGCATCTCATCCGCCGACAAGCGAAGGTCTTTCCTGCTTCCGGAAGCGTCGTCATCCATCGGAGAACGGGACTCCGCATTTTTTGGCGGAGAGGGTGAGATTCGAACTCACGAGCCCCGTGAAGGGCTGCCGGTTTTCAAGACCGGTGCATTCAACCGCTCTGCCACCTCTCCGGCGTCTCGCGTCGCGGACGTAGTGTCGGCCGGCCGACAGCGGCCCGCAAGGGAGGCGCAACGGGCCTCCGAACGAGTTCGGCTATAATGTGTCGAACGCAAGGCCATAGTTCCGGAGAGCCGCCATGGAACGTAATCCCGCCGTCACCACGCAGCGTGTTGAAGTCCGCGAATCCGCGCTTGCCACCAACAAGGTGCTTCGGAACACCTATCTCCTGCTGTCCGCCACGCTCGCGTTCAGTGCGGTCATGGCAGGCGTTTCCCTCGCCCTGAATCTGCCGCATCCGGGCCTGCTCATTACGCTCGTCGGGCTATTTCGGCCTGCTGTTCGCCGTGCACAAGACCGCCAACAGCGCCTGGGGCCTGTTGTCCGTATTCGCGCTGACCGGTTTCATGGGCTACACCCTTGGCCCGATCATCGGGTACTACCTGCAGGCGATTCCGAACGGGCATTCGGTCGTGATGAATGCGTTCGGCATCACTGCCGTCGCCTTCGTCGGCCTCTCGGCCTACGCGATCAGGAGCGGCCGCCGCTTCTCGTTCATGGGCGGCTTCCTGTTCGTCGGGATCCTGACCGCATTCATACTCGGCCTGGTTGCGATCTTCTTCTCGATGCCGATGCTGTCGCTCGCCGTATCCGGCATGTTCGTGCTGCTGATGTCCGGCCTGATCCTGTACCAGACGGCCGAGATCATTCACGGCGGCGAGACGAACTACATCCTCGCGACGCTGACGCTCTACGTCAGCATCTTCAACCTGTTCACGAGCCTGCTGCACCTGCTCGGATTCGCGGCCGACGACTGATCAAACGGGTTCCAGCCGCTCGACACCGCCGAGGTAGGAGCGCAGCACCGGGGGCACCGTGACGCTGCCGTCTGCCTGCTGGTTGTTCTCGAGCACCGCGACGAGCGCCCGGCCGACGGCAACGCCCGAGCCATTCAGCGTGTGCACCGGCTCCGGTTTTCCGGACTCCGGATTCCGCCAGCGCGCCTGCATGCGCCGCGCCTGGAACGCTTCGCAGTTGCTGCAGGACGAAATCTCCCGATAGCCGCCCTGCCCCGGAAGCCAGACTTCCAGGTCGTAAGTCTTCGAACTCGCGAAGCCGACGTCGCCGGCGCAAAGCGTGATGACGCGATACGGCAGTTCGAGAAGCTCCAGCACCTTCGCCGCATGGCCGGTCAGTTCCTCGAGCGCGCCATAGGATTCCTCCGGCCGCACGATCTGCACCAGCTCGACCTTGTCGAACTGGTGCTGTCGGATCAGTCCGCGCGTGTCCTTCCCATAGGAGCCCGCCTCGGAGCGAAAGCAAGGCGTATGCGCCACATATTTTTTCGGCAGTTCGCCGGCATCGAAGATCCGGTCGCCAGCCAGGTTCGTGAGCGGGACTTCCGCGGTCGGAATCAGGAACAACTCGCTCTCGGCCGCATCGCGCGCGAGCTTGAACAGGTCCTGCTCGAATTTCGGCAGCTGCCCGGTCCCCGTCAGCGTCTTGCGGGTCACCAGGTACGGCACCCAGGCCTCGCGGTAGCCATGCTCCCGCTGGTGCAGGTCAAGCATGAACTGCGCGAGCGCCCGGTGCAGTGCGGCGACCGGACCGGTCAGCACGGCGAAACGCGAGCCCGACAGCCGGCTCGCGGCGACCGGATCGATGCCACCGAGTCCTTCGCCGAGTGCCATGTGATCGGCTGCCTCGAAGGCAAACTTCGGCGGCTCGCCGTGCCGGCGAATCTCGACATTGGCCGTCTCGTCGCGGCCCGCGGGAACGCTTTCATGCAGCAGGTTCGGCAGGTCGAGCAGCAACCGGTCGAGGTCCCCTTGCAGGGCAGCGAGTTCCTGCTCGGCCTTCGTCAGCCGCGCGCCCAGCGTCTCCACTTCCGCGAGCAGCGGAGCGACGTCCTGGCCCTGCGCCTTGGCATGCCCGATGGCCTTGGACCGTGTATTGCGTTCGTTCCGCAGCGCATCGACCGCGACCTGGTCTTCCTTGCGGCGCGATTCCAGGGCCGTGAACTGGCTCAAGATCGAGATCAAACCCGCGGCGCGCGAGATTCGCAGAAACGCCCTGCGGATCGCTCCGCAACTGCCGGATATCAAGCATTGTCTTTGCTGCGCTCCGTTGTTTCGCCTTGCGGCGCTGTCCCACGCTGCCGGATTCGTTCGAGCGTCTCCCTGAGCTTCAATTCGAGACCGCGCGGCACCGGATCGTAATAGCTGCGCGGTTCCATCGTATCCGGAAAATGAGTCTGTCCGGGCGCCAGTCCATCCGGCTCGTCGTGGGCGTAGCGGTATCCCTTGCCGTAGCCAATATCCTTCATCAAACGCGTCGGCGCATTACGCAAGTGCAGCGGGACTTCCAGGGTCCCTTGCGACCTGGCATCCGCCATCGCCGCACCGAATGCCGCGTACACGGCATTGCTCTTGGGCGCCAGTGCGAGAAAGACGCAGGCCTGCGCGAGCGCAAGCTCGCCCTCCGGACTCCCGAGGCGGTCGTAGCTGTCCCAGGCGGCGAGTGTCAGCGTCAATGCGCGTGGATCCGCATTGCCGATGTCCTCGCTCGCCATCCGCACGAGCCTGCGCGCGACGAAACCGGGATCGGCGCCGCCGTCGAGCATCCGGCACAGCCAGTAAAGCGACGCATCCGGATCGCTGTCCCGCACGGACTTGTGCAGGGCGGAGATCTGGTCGTAGAACAGTTCGCCGCGCTTGTCGAAACGACGGTGACCGCCCGCGGAAGCCTCGCGCGCAATGTCGATCGTGAGCGCGCGCGTCACCACCCGCATCCACCGCCAGGTCGGCGGAGACTTCGAGCAGGTTGAGTGCGCGCCGCGCGTCGCCGTCCGCCGCATCGGCAAGCAGCGCGATCGCTTCCGGCGTCGCCCGGATCCGCAACCTGGCCGAGGCCACGTTCGGGGTCGGCGAGCGCGCGTTCGATGAGACTGCCGAGTTCTGCGGCCGTGAGCGGCTTCATCAGGTAGACGCGGGCCCGGGACAGCAGCGCCGAGTTCAGTTCGAACGACGGGTTCTCCGTCGTCGCGCCGATGAAGACGAGCGTCCCGTCCTCGACGTACGGCAGAAAGGTGTCCTGTTGCGCCTTGTTGAAGCGATGCACCTCGTCGAGAAAGAGCACGGTCGGCGGGCCTCCCGCGGCCCGCGAGGCGCGAGCCTCGTCGACGGCCTCGCGGATGTCCCTGACGCCGGCGGCGACCGCAGAGAGCCCGATGAAGTGCGCTTCGCAGGCGCGTGCCGCGAGACGCGCGAGCGTCGTCTTGCCGCTGCCTGGCGGCCCCCAGAGCACCATCGAATGTGCGATTCCCTCGGTCAGCAATCGATGCAAGCGGCCGACCGGGGGCGAGCAGGTGCTGCTGGCCGGTGAATTCGGCCAGGGTCCGCGGCCGCATGCGATCCGCCAGCGGTCGGTACCCGGAAGCCGGCGGATCGATCGGAAACTCGCTTTGTTTGCGCACGATGCGCGGATTCTAGCCGCTGCGGATGAACCGGGTGGCGGCGCGAAGACCCCAGCCAGCGCGGCCGCCACTGGCAAAGAGCCAAGCCGTCAGGACGCCCGCCACATTGGCGAGCAGGTCGCCCCACTCGGCCACGCGGTTGTCGGTCATCAATGCCTGGGCCGCCTCGAGTCCCAGGCCAAGAAGGAAGCAACGGAGCATGACGCGCCACAGCCGTCCGGGCGAAACGATGCCGGACGCGAGTACCGCCAGGATCAGGTAAGCGAAGTAATGGCCAATCTTGTCGGAACCGGTCTCGTTGGGAAGCCAGGCGAAAGGCAAGAGGCTTCCGGCGACAATGGCGACGACCACCACGACGATGCCCGCGATCCAGACGTGCCGGAAACCGGCTTCGGTCAAGATGGATCCGCCGGCGAGCGGCCGACGACGTCGACGCCCGGAGGCGGTTTGAAACTGAAACTTTCTCTGTCGAATCGGGGATTCCGCTCGACCCGCTCGAATTCGATGCGCGTCGTCTGCCCAAGCCGGTCAAGGAGCGTCATGCGGCGCAGTTCGCCGGCGGCGATCCCGACGCGCAGCTCACGAAAATCGCCATCCTCGCCCCGCGGCGTCAGCCGGCTCCAGGCGAGCCCGTCTTCCGTTCCGGCGTCCGCGATCTCGAACTCCACGCGAAGATCCGCCGTCGCCCGACAGCAGCATCGCCGGAGTCCCGGCGAGCGTGTCGGCCGCGGCACGGATCGTGACCTGTTCGAGCCCGACGTCATGGAACCAGACGGTGACACCATCGGAGACGATGAGCTGTTCGGGAACCCGGTAATCCCAGCGAAACCTGCCAGGCCGCGCGAGTGCAACCGTGCCTTCCGCGGTTTCGATCACCTGCCCGTGCACGTCGACGACTGACTGCCGGAACTCAGCCCGCAGGCCCGTGAGGCCGCCGAGCGCCGACTCGAGGCGCCGCGCCGCTGCCGCATCGGCGGCTGCATCCGCACCGGCCTGGAATGCGAGCAACGACGCGAGCAGCGCGATCCCGCAACGCATCAGGACTCGGGCGGCGGCGGCGCAAGGACCTCGCGGCTGCCATTCGATTGCAGGGGCCCGACAAGGCCCGCTGCTTCCATCGACTCGACGAGGCGTGCGGCACGGTTGTAGCCGATCTTGAGCCGGCGCTGCACACCGGACACCGATGCCCTCCGTGACTCCACCACGATACGGACCGCTTCGTCATAGAGCGGGTCCTGCTCGCCGTCGACTTCCGCATCACCGCCCGCGCCTTCCGCCGTCTCTTCGCCCGGCAGGCCGCCCTGCGGGCCCGTCAGGACTTCGTCCACGTAGGCCGGGGCCGGTACCGCCCTTCAGCGATTCGACGACTGCATGCACCTCGCGATCCGACACGAACGCGCCGTGGACACGATCCGGCGTCGAAGTGCCAAGCGGCAGGTAGAGCATGTCGCCATGGCTCAGGAGCGATTCCGCACCGTTCTGGTCGAGAATCGTGCGCGAGTCGACCTTCGCCGAAACCTGGAACGCGATTCGCGTCGGGATGTTCGCCTTGATGAGGCCCGTGATGACGTCGACCGAAGGACGTTGAGTCGCGAGCACGAGATGTATGCCGGAAGCGCGGGCTTTCTGCGCCAGTCGCGCGACGAGTTCCTCGACCTTCTTCCCGACGATCAGCATGAGGTCGGCGAGCTCGTCGATCACGACGACGATGTACGGAACGGGCTGCAGCGCCGGCACGACGCCCTCGTACTTTCCGGCGGCCAGGAGCCGCGCGATCAGCGGATCCGGTATCGGCGTGCCCGCAATCTGCGCGTCGAGCACCTTGCGATTCAGACCGGCCAGATTGCGGACGCCGAGCGCCTTCATGAGGTGATAGCGCCGCTCCATCTCCACGACGCACCAGCGAAGCGCATTGGCCGCATGCTTCATGTCCGTGACGACCGGCGCGAGCAGGTGCGGAATGCCCTCGTAAACGGAGAGCTCGAGCATCTTGGGGTCGATCAGGATGAGCCGCACGTGCTCTGCCGAACTCTTGTAAAGCAACGACAGCACCATCGCGTTGATCGCGACCGACTTGCCGGAACCCGTCGTGCCGGCAATCAGCAGGTGCGGCATCTTTCCAAGATCGGCGACGACCGGCGCGCCGCCGATGTCCTTGCCGAGCGCGAGCGCAAGCGGAGACGCGAGTTCGTCATAGGCGCGCGAACGGAGAATCTCGCCGAGCGTCACCAGTTCGCGCGACTCGTTCGGGATCTCGAGCCCGATCACCGACTTGCCGGGAATGACCTCGACCACGCGCACGCTGATCGCCGAGAGCGCGCGCGCGAGATCCTTCGCGAGCGCGCTGATCTGGCTCACCTTGACGCCTGGCGCCGGCTTCAGCTCGAAGCGCGTGATGACCGGGCCCGGCTGCACGGCGACGACTTCGACATCGATGCCGAAGTCCTTCAGCTTGATCTCGACCAGGCGCGAAATCGCGTCGAGCGCCTCCGGGGAATAGGCCTTTTCGCGCGGCGGCGGATCGTCGAGGAGACTTGAGCTCCGGCAGGTCGCGTGACGGAGGCTTTGCAAAGAGCTGGACCTGCTTTTCCTTTTCGACTCGCTGGCTCGGCTCCGGGGTCCGCGGCGCTGGCAACTCGATCCGCGGCGGCGTGCGGGTCGCGGCCTTCTTCTGCACTTCGCGCACGATGGTTTCGCGCGCCTCGCGCGATTCCCGGCCCACCGCCTGATCACGCGACGCCGCCATGCGGCCGCGCACCCAAGCAGCGCCCTCGAGCACCCAGTGACCGAGGAAATCCATGACTGCCAGCCACGAAACGCCGGTGTAAAGCTGCACGCCCGCAAACCAGAGCGCGAGAAGGACGAGCGTCGCGCCGAGCAGCGACGCGATCCCGGCCAGGCTATCGCCGACGAGGCTGCCAAGAACGCCGCCGCCGCCCGCATGCAGGCTGCCGCCGGAAAAATGGAGCGTCGCGAGTCCGCAGCTGGTCGCGAGCGCGATGACGAGACCGATGACGCGAAGCGCGATCGTCGAGCGTCCCTGCCCCGGATCGTCGGGCGCGCGCTTCAGTCCGATCCAGGCGCTGAATGCGATCGCGAGCGGAAACAGGAATGCCGGCCAGCCGAAGAGCGTGAACAGCACATCGGCGATCCAGGCGCCGAGCGGACCGATCAGGTTTCCGACCTGTCCGGGCTCGCCGGTGTAGCTGAAACTCCGGTCGGAGGCGTCGTAACTCGAGAGCGCGATCAGCAGCACGAGCGCGAGCGCCGCGAGCAGCCAGAAAGCCGCTTCGCGCAAGGCGCGCGCAAAGACCGGATCGAGTTTCGCGTTCGCCGCTACTGCGTCGGCTGCCGTCCTGGCCACGGATCAGAATCCTGATAAGGAAAGATTCATAAGCGGTTGATTATAAGAGCGTTGCAATTCGCCCAGCAAGCACCCATGCTCGGTGTGCCTGCGAGCGCGAGGCGCGCCGCGGAGCGGAGAACACTATACATGACGACTCCTCGCCACTCGCGGCTGATCATCCTCGGCTCCGGGCCCGCGGGCTATGCGGCAGCGGTCTACGCAGCGCGCGCGAATCGCAAGCCGCTGCTGATCACGGGCTTGCAGCCGGGCGGCCAGCTCATGACGACGACCGAAGTCGACAACTGGCCGGGCGATGTCGAAGGCCTGCTCGGACCCGACCTGATGGATCGCATGCGCCGCCACGCCGAGCGCTTCGGCGTCGAGATCGTGTCCGACCAGATCACGCGCGTGGATCTCGGCACGCGTCCGTTCCAACTCTTCGGTGAAGATGGCGAGTACCGCTGCGACGCGCTGATCATCGCGACCGGCGCGTCGGCGCGTTATCTCGGCCTCGAGTCCGAAACGAAATTTCGCGGCCGCGGCGTCTCGGCCTGCGCGACCTGCGACGGCTTTTTCTATCGCGACCACAAGGTCGCCGTCGTGGGCGGAGGCAACACGGCGGTCGAGGAAGCCATCTACCTCACCAACATCGCCTCGCACGTCACGCTCATCCACCGCCGCGACAAACTACGCGCCGAGGCCATCCTCCAGGACCGGCTGCGGGCGCTCGCGGACCAGGGCAAGGTGTCCTTTCTCTGGAATCACGCGGTGCTGGAGGTGCTCGGAACCGATCAGGGCGTGACCGGCGTGCGAGTCCAGATCGACCAAGAGCAACGCGAGCCGCGATCTCGCCGTCACGGGACTCTTCGTCGCGATCGGCCACACGCCGAACACGGAGCTCTTTCGACGGCCAGCTCGACATGAAGGACGGCTACATCATCGTGAAGTCCGGCATCGCCGGCGATGCGACGGCGACCAGCGTACCCGGCGTCTTCGCGGCCGGCGACGTTGCGGACCACGTCTACCGGCAGGCCGTGACCTCCGCCGGCACCGGCTGCATGGCGGCGCTCGATGCCGACCGCTATCTCGAGCGGCCCGCCGCGCGCTGAGGCGCCGTGGCGACCCGCATCGCACGGTCGCTCGCCGACGTCGATGCGTCGCAGTGGAATGCGCTCGCGGGGGCCGACGCGCCGTTCCTGCGGCATGAGTTCCTGCTGGCGCTCGAACAATCGGGTTGCGCTACTGCGGCGACCGGCTGGGAGGCCTGCCACATCCTCCTCGAAGGCCCGGACGGTCGTCTCGCCGGCGCGCTGCCGCTCTACCTGAAGTCGCATTCCTGGGGCGAATTCGTATTCGACTTCGCCTGGGCAGACGCCTATCACCGTGCGGGGCTTCGCTACTACCCGCGCCTCGTCAGCGCCGTGCCATTCACGCCCGCGACCGGTCCTCGCCTGCTCGCGGCGGACGAGCCGTCCCGCAAGCTCCTGCTCGACGCGGCGCGCGAGCAGGTCGGCGCGCAGGGCGCCTCGTCGCTGCACTTCCTGTTTCCAGCCGACGGCGACCGCGAGCTCTCATGCGCCGCCGGATTGATGCCGAGGCTCGATTGCCAGTTTCACTGGCGCAATGACGACTACGGCAGTTTCGAGGATTTCCTCGCAGGCTTCACCGCGGAAAAGCGCAAGAAGCTCAAGCGCGAGCGGCGTCGCGTCGCAGAAGCCGGCATCGAATGCCGCACGCTCCGCGGGCGACGATCTCGACGAATCGATGATCGATACCGTGTACCGGCTTCATGCGATGACTTTCGCGCGTTACGGTCACTGCGCCCTACCTGAATCGTGATTTTTTCTCGCGGCTCGCCCGCGCCTTGCCGGATGCGCTCGTCATCGAACTCGCCTTGCATCACGGGGAGCCAGTCGCCTGCGCCATCTCGCTGCGCGGCGCGCGACGCGCTCTATGGTCGCTACTGGGGCGCGAGCGGCGATTACCACAGCCTGCATTTCGAGCTCTGTTACTACCGCGGCATCGAGTACTGCATTCGCGAGCGCCTCGACCCGCTTCGAGCCCGGCACCCAGGGCGAGCACAAACTGCTGCGCGGATTCGTGCCGACGCCGGTCTGGTCGATGCACGAGATCGCCGACAGCCGCTTCGGCGCAGCGATCGGCGACTGGCTCCGGACGGGAACGCAAGGCGCGACGCGAGTGGCTCCGCGAAGCCGTGAGACACCTGCCCTTCCGGCGCGACGACATCCCGGCTAGGCTCGGTCCCGATGTCCGGGATTGCCTGGCTGCAGAAGACTGACCCGCCGACGGCCCTGCCGTCGACCGTCGCGCGCGCTGGTCGAAGCCGAACGGCCTGCTCGCGGTCGGTGGCGCGCTGACTCCGGAATGGCTGATCCACGCCTATCGCCACGGCGTTTTCCCCTGGTACTCCGCCGAGCAGCCGATCCTCTGGTGGGCGCCGGATCCGCGCGCCGTGCTCTTCCCGCCCGAGTTCCGGATCTCGCGGAGCCTCGCCCGGTCGATTGCGAAGCGCGGCTACGAAACGCGCATCAATACGGCCTTCTCCGACGTCATCGAAGCCTGTGCGGGTCCGCGACGCGGCATGCCGGGCACCTGGATCACGCCCGAGATGCACGAGGCCTACGTGCTGCTCCACCGTCGCGGACTCGCGCACTCCTTCGAAACCTGGCACGAGGATCGGCTTGTCGGCGGACTCTATGGCGTGGCGCTTGGCCGCATGTTCTTCGGCGAATCCATGTTCACGCGCGAGACCGACGCATCCAAGGTCGCCCTCGCCCGGCTCGTCGCGGAATGCGACGCCCGGCATGTGCCGCTGATCGACTGCCAGATGCCGAGTCCGCACCTGACGAGCCTCGGCAGCCGCAACCTGCCGCGGGTGGAGTTCGAGTCGCGGCTCGCGGAGCTGGTCAATTCGCGCGTGCCGTTGTGGCGTGAATGAAACACGCAATTGCGCATGAGGGGCGCGTACGGCACAATCCGCGCGGTTTCTGCTACAGCTCCGGGGCGCGATGGCGAAGGAAGAGGCAATTCAGATGGAAGGCGAGGTCGTCGAGACCCTGCCCAATACGACCTTTCGCGTCCGCCTCCAGAACGACCACGTCGTGACGGCCCACATCTCCGGCAAGATGCGCAAGCACTACATCCGGATACTGACGGGCGACACGGTCACCGTGGAACTGACGCCCTACGACCTCTCGAAGGGCCGCATCATCTACCGGGCGCGCTAAAACGAAGGGGACGCGCCCCTTCATATGCATATGAAGGGGCGCGTCCCCTTCGTTCTAGTCCTGGCCCAGCAGCTCCGGCGATTTGGCGGGGCGGATGTCGAGAACGAGCCCTTCGCCGCCCGCGGCGAGCGAGACCGCGCACGCTGCCGCCATTCGTGAGGCGGCCAAACAGCAGTTCCTCCGCCAGCGGACGCTTGACGTGCTCCTGGAGCACGCGCGCCATCGGCCGCGCACCCATCTTCGGGTCGTAGCCGCGCTCCGCGATCCAGCGGCGCGCATCGTCGTCCATGGAAAGCGTCACCGCCTTCTGTTCGAGCTGAGCCTCGAATTCGATCACCAGCTTGTCGACGACGCGCTCGATCGTCGGCCCGTCGAGCGGCGCGAACTGGATGATCGCGTCGAGACGGTTCCTGAACTCCGGAGCGAAGATCCGTCGAACGGCTTCCATGCCGTCCGGCGCATGATCCTGGAGCGTGAAACCGATGCTCGCCCGGCTCATCTCCGCGGCGCCGGCATTCGTCGTCATCACGATGATCACGTGCCGGAAATCCGCCTTGCGGCCGTTGTTGTCCGTGAGCGTGCCGTGGTCCATCACCTGCAGCAGCAGGTTGAACACGTCCGGATGCGCCTTCTCGATCTCGTCCAGCAGCAGTACGCAGTGCGGCTGCTTTGCGATCGCCTCGGTCAGCAGCCCGCCCTGGTCGAAGCCGACGTAGCCAGGCGGCGCGCCGATCAGGCGCGACACCGTGTGCCGTTCCATGTACTCCGACATGTCAAAGCGCAGGAACTCGACGCCGAGCGCGATCGCGAGCTGGCGCGTCACCTCGGTCTTGCCGACGCCGGTCGGGCCGGCGAACAGGAAGCTGCCGACCGGGTGACGCTCGTCGCCGAGGCCGGCGCGGGACATCTTGATCGCAGCGGAGAGCGCGTCGATTGCGGCGTCCTGCCCGAAGATGACGAGCTTCAGGTTGCGCTGCAGGTTGGCCAGCACCTCGCGATCCGAGGTCGAAACGTTCTTCGCCGGGATGCGCGCGATGCGTGCGACGACAGCCTCGATCTGCGCGACGGTCACCGTGGATTCGCGCTCGGCTTGCGGCTTGAGGCGCAAGCGAGGCGCCCGCCTCGTCCACGACGTCAATCGCCTTGTCAGGCAGGTGCCGGTCGTTGATGTGGCGCTCGGCCAGTTCGGCCGCAGCGACCAGCGCCTCATCGGCATACGTGATGCCGTGGTGCTCTTCGAAGCGGGTCTTGAGCCCGCGCAGGATGTCGATCGTTTCGGGAACCGTCGGCTCGACAACGTCGATCTTCTGGAAGCGCCGGGCGAGCGCGTGGTCCTTCTCGAAAATGCCGCGATACTCCTGGTAGGTGGTCGAGCCGATACAGCGCAATTCGCCGTTCGCGAGCACCGGCTTGATCAGGTTTGAGGCATCCATCACGCCGCCCGATGCGGCGCCCGCGCCGATGACGGTGTGGATCTCGTCGATGAAGAGGATGGCACCGGGGCGCTTCTTCAGCTCACTGACGACGCCCTTGAGGCGTTTCTCGAAGTCACCGCGGTACTTGGTTCCCGCGATCAGCGCGCCCATGTCGAGCGCGTAGATCGTGCAGTCGGCCAGCACGTCCGGCACTTTCTTCTCGACCACCAGCCGCGCGAGCCCTTCTGCGATCGCCGTCTTGCCGACGCCGGCTTCGCCGACGTACAGGGGATTGTTCTTGCGTCGCCGGCAGAGGATTTCGATCGTCCGCTGGATTTCGAGCTGTCGGCCGATCAGCGGGTCGACACGACCCGCGACGGCCTGGGCATTCAGGTTGATCGTGTATTTCTCGAGCGCCGCCGTACCGCTCTCGTCCGCGGTTTCGCGCTCGCACTGCTGCGCCTTCCTCGCGCGCGGGCTCGCGGCCTTCGCCGGAAGACGGCAGGCCGTGCGAGATGAAATTGACGATGTCGAGGCGCGTGACGTCCTGCAATGAAAGCAGGTAAGCGGCATGGGACTGCTTCTCGCTGAAAATTGCGACCAGGACGTTTGCGACAGTGACTTCCTTCTTGCCGCTCGACTGGACGTTGAAGACCGCGCGCTGAAGGACGCGCTGGAAGCCGAGCGTCGGCTGCACTTCGCGGTCGTCTTCCGCCGCGAGCGCGGGCGTCGTTTCGTCGATGAACTTCTGCAGCTCGACCTGCAGGCGCGCAAGATCAGCGCCGCAGGCCTTCAGGATTTCGCGGACCCGCGGCGCGTCGAGGATGGACAGCAGCAGGTGTTCCACCGTCATGTATTCGTGGCGCGCGTCACGGGCCTTCTGATAGGCCTCGTTCAGGCAGTATTCGAGTTCACTCGAGAGCACTCAGGTCTCCTCCATCGTGCACAGCAGCGGATGCTGGTGCTGCCTTGCATAGGTCATCACCTGCGCGACCTTGGTCTCGGCGATTTCGAAGGTGAACACCCCGCAGACTCCTTTGCCTCGTGTGTGCACCTCGAGCATCACGCGCGTCGCCCGCATCCGGTCGAGGCTGAAGATCCGTTCCAGCACGTCGACCACGAATTCCATCGGCGTGTAATCGTCATTCAGCAGCACCACCTGGTACAGCGGCGGCTTCTAAAGCCGCGGTTGCGCCTCCTCGACCACCAGGTCGAGACCGCCCTGCCCGATATCCCGCTCCTTGTCGCCAGCCACCGATTTCGTCCGTCCTTGCCCTCGGGTCATTTATAGGGGTCGGTTGCCGCCTGCACAAGTGACCGGTCCGTCATTCGCCAAACTGCGACACCAGTGCAAGCCAAGTTTGAGAAGTGTCGCACAAGTGCCCGTCGTTACTTCGATTTCCGGGTGCATATCGCCTTGTGGCCCTGCGCCGCCAACCCGTATCATGTTGCGGTTTCCCGGGGCTCGCGGACCAAACAGCCGGATGCAGTTAGTCGACCGAATCGTCGCGCCATGGCGCCGCCCGGCAGGCGGTGCGCCTGCTGGCCTCGCAGGCAGCGCACCCACGCTCGTGACATTCGTTCTCGTCCTGGTCCTGGCCGCACAACTGGCGGCGTTGCTGTGGCGCGCTCTCGGCTCTGCGGGGAGCGATCCTGAGGAGGTGCTTCCGGCATTCACGCCGGAGGCGTCCGCCGTCGACCTCACGGCAATCGTCAACGCGCACCTGTTCGGCGTCGCGACCTCGGCGGGCGATCCGTCGATGGCACCGGCTACCTCCGCCAACCTCACGCTTGCGGGCACGCTCGCGGGCATCCAGCCCGAACAAGGCTGGGCCATCATCGGGGCGAGCGGACAGACGGCCCGGGTCTACGCGACAGGCGCCGCGCTTCCTGGGGGCTCGAAGCTCTTCGCCGTCTACCCGGACCGCGTGATCCTCGATCGTGGTGGAGCCCGTGAATCGCTGATGTTGCCGCGCCTGAGTGGCGGCGCCGGCGCCCCGATGGCCGCGGCAAACCTCCCGGGCTCCGATCCTCAGAACGCGTCTCTCGCCGACAGCGTGAGGCAGCTTCTCGTACAGAATCCGTCGACGGGCGGCGACCTGCTGCGACCACAACCGGTATTCGCCGGCGGATCGCTGAAGGGCTACCGCGTGTATCCGGGACGCAATCGCGCCCAGTTCGTGAGCCTAGGCCTGCAGCCGGGTGACCTGGTGATGGCAGTGAACGGTGCGGCCCTCGACGATCCGAATCGTGGACTCGAGATACTCCGCGGGATCGGCCAGGGCTCGGCGGTGACCCTGACGATCGACCGCGGCGGACAGCAGCAGCAGATCAGCGTCGACCCGACTGCGGTTGCCCAGGAATTGCAGGCGCCGCCCGAAGAAGCGCAGGACGAGCTGCAGGATGCGACCGAATGAGGGCCGCCCTCCGAAGGAATGACGCAATGACGCGAATCATCCGATTGGTCGCGCTCCTGGCCTGCGCCCTGCCCCTGGCGGCGGCGGCCCAGCAGGGTGCGCAGATCACGCCGAACTACAAGGACGCCGATCTCGGGCAGGTCATCGAGGCGGTGAGCCAGGTGACCGGCAAGAGCTTCATCGTCGACCCGCGCGTCAGGGCGCAGGTGACGATGCTGTCGACCGCGCCGATGAGCCCCGCAGCCTTTTACGAAGCGTTCCTCGCCATCCTCCAGGTTCACGGATTCGTCGCCGTTCCGTCGGGCGACGTCATCAAGATCCTGCCCGACGCGACCTCGAGACAGATGCCCGCCAATGACCTGCCTGACAGCGTCAATCCGGCGTCCGACGAGATCGTCACGCAGGTGATCCAGGTCCGGAACGTTTCCGCGGGGCAGCTCGTGCCGATCCTGCGGCCGATGATGCCGCAGTCTGCGCATCTTGCAGCCTATCCGAGCGCGAACATGCTGATTCTGTCGGACCGCGCTTCGAACGTGAGCCGCATGATCCGCATCATCCAGCGCATCGACCGCAGCGGCGACGGCGACTTCGAGGTGATCCGTCTCGAACACGCCTCGGCGAACGAAATCGTGCGTGTGATCAATTCGCTCGCGTCGGCACAGGGCGCCGAAGCCGCAGGTGGCGCCCGCGTCGTGGCGGATGAGCGAACCAACAGCGTGCTCGTAAGCGGCGAAGCCTCGCAGCGCCTGCGATTTCGCAGCGTCATCACGCACCTCGACACGCCGCTCGAGGCCGGGGGCGACACGCAGGTGCGGTACCTGCGCTATGCCGACGCCGAGAAGCTGGCGGCCAAGCTGAAGGAACAGTCCGGCGCGACCATCGCCGCGGCGGGCGGGCAGCCGGGCGCCCAGCCAGTAACCACGGGCGGCGTCGACAAGTCCGTGACCATCTGGGCCGAGCCCGAGACAAACGCGCTCGTGATGACTGCGCCACCGAAGACCATGCGCGCCTTGATGACGATCGTGGACCGCCTCGACGTGCGGCGTGCGCAGGTCATCATCGAGGCGTTGCTGGTCGAAGTTTCGACCGACGCAGCCCGTGATCTCGGCGTCAACTGGATCGTCGACGGGTCCGGCAACAACTTCCTCGTCGGGCTCTTCAATACCCCGATCGCGGGCGTCGACATCGGAGATATTGCGGCGGCCATCGACGATCCGTCGTCGGTGACCTCGGCGCCCGGCGGATTCACGATCGGCGGCGGGCGACGGCAGGACAGCGGCACCAATTTCGCGGCGATCCTCCGCGCACTTGCGAGCGAGGGCGACACCAACATCGTCTCGATGCCTTCGGTCATCACGCTCGACAACGAGGAAGCGCAGATCAAGGTCGCGCAGGAAGTGCCGTTCCTGACGGGATCGTTCACGAATACCGGGGGCGGCGCCGGCGGTGCGGTCAATCCGTTCCAGACCATCGAGCGCAAGGAAGTCGGCAACATCCTGAAGATCACGCCGCAGATCACGGATGAAAACACGATCCTCCTGAAGATCGAGCAGGAGGCTTCAAGCATCGCGGCGGCCGCGTCCCAGGTCTCGGAGACCGATCTCGTGACCAACAAGCGCACGATCACCACGCGCGTGCTCGTCGACGACGGCGGGATGATCGTGCTGGGCGGGCTGATCGAAGACCGGCTGACCGAAACCGAGAACCGCGTCCCGTTCCTCGGGAAGATCCCGGTGATCGGCTCGCTGTTCCGGGTGCGAAGCACGCAGAAGACCAAGACGAACCTCATGGTCTTCATCCGCCCGCGCGTGCTGCGGACCCCCGAGCAGGCTGCGATCGAGACCAATTCGAAGTACAACTACCTGCGGGACCAGCAGCTCGGCACGAATGATGGCAAGGTCCAGCTGATGCCCGGAGCAGGTCGCCCCACATTGCCCCCGCTTGTCGCGCCCGTGGTGCCGCCGATCGCATCCGAAGCGCCGCCAGCTACCGACCCTGAGGCAACCGCGCCGGCCGGAACCGGGCCGGGCGGTGACGCACCGCCGCCCGAAACCGCGGAACCGCCCGAAAGCCCGTCGCAGTGACCGGGGACGGCCGATGATCTCCGGCACGCCGCCAAAGCCGATCGCGCCCGTCGGGCGGTTGCCCTTCGCGTTCGCGAAGCGGCACGGCGTACTGGTTCGCGGCGTCTCGGACGGCAAGGCGCAGGTCGTGTATCGGGAAGGCGCTCAGCCCTCTGCCGTCGCGGAACTGCGGCGCTTCCTCGGGATTCCGCTCGTGATCGAACGCGTGGCGGAACCCGCATTCGACGAGCTGCTGCGCAAGGCCTATGAAGGCGGCAGCGGCGAGGCCGGACAGATTGTCGAAGGAATCGAGGGTGAAACAGACCTCGCCGGCCTGGCGGAGGGCCTGCCCGAACCGTCCGACCTGATGGAGAGTGAAGATGACGCGCCCGTCATCCGCCTGATCAACGCGGTGCTCTCGCAGGCGATCAAGGAAAACGCCTCCGACATCCATATCGAGCCGTACGAGAACCGTCTCGTCGTGCGCTTCCGCGTCGACGGCGTGCTGCGCGAGGTGCTGCAGACAAAGCGTGCTGTCGCCCCGCTCCTGATCTCCCGCGTCAAGGTGATGTCGCGCCTCGACATCGCCGAGAAGCGCCTGCCGCAGGACGGCCGCATCAGCCTCGGATCGCCGGGCGCGCGGTCGACGTGCGCGTCTCCACCCTGCCCTCCGGGCATGGCGAGCGCGTCGTGCTCCGCCTGCTCGACAAGCAGGCGGGCCGGCTCGATCTCGCCTCGCTCGGCATGGAGCCGCAAGGTGCAGGGCATGATCGACGACCTGATCCACAAGCCCCACGGGATCATCCTCGTCACGGGACCGACCGGCTCCGGCAAGACGACGACGCTCTACGCGGCGCTCGAGCGCATCAACGACCACACGCGCAACATCATGACGGTCGAGGATCCGATCGAGTACTACATCGACGGCATCGGCCAGACCCAGGTGAACACCAAGGTCGAGATGACTTTTGCGCGCGGCCTGCGCGCGATCCTGCGCCAGGACCCCGACGTGGTGATGGTCGGCGAGATCCGCGACACCGAGACTGCCCAGATTGCGGTGCAGGCATCGCTGACCGGCCATCTCGTGCTGTCCACGCTGCACACGAACACGGCGGTAGGCGCCGTGACACGACTTCGCGACATGGGCGTCGAACCCTTCCTGCTCGCCTCCACGCTTCTCGGCGTCGTAGCGCAGCGCCTCGTGCGCGTGCTGAACCCGGACACGCGGATCGGCTACCCGGCGGGCGATTACGAAGCGAAGCTGCTCGGACTCCCGCCGGCAGAGGCCGGGCGCGCGACGATCTATCGGCCTGGCGTGGATGCGGGCAGCGGTTACCGCGGCCGTACCGGCATCTACGAACTCGTGAGTCGTCAATGACCGAATGCGCGTGATGATCCACGACGGCGCCGGAGAGCACGAACTCGAGCGCCACGCGCGCGCATTGACCCCCGGCATCCGCGACGACGGGCGCGCCAAGGTCCTGTCCGGCGTGACTTCGCTCGAGGAACTGTTGCGCGTCACCCGCGAGGAGTGATGGCGGCCTACGAATACACGGCGCTCGACCCCGCGGGCCGCGAACGACGCGGGATCCTCGACGGCGACAGTGCCCGCCAGGTGCGGCAGCTGCTGCGCGACCAGTCCCTGCTGCCGGTCACGGTCACAGAAGTCAGCGATGCGGCGCCGACGCAGGCGTTCAGCTTCTCTTTCGGCAACCGCATTCGTGTGGCGGACCTCGCCCTGCTGACCCGCCAGCTTGTCGACGCTCGTGCGCTCCGGCATTCCGCTGGAGGAATCCCTGCTCGCGGTCTCCCAGCAAAGCGAAAAGCCGCGTGTCCGGAGCGTCGTCGCGGGCGTGCGCGCGCGCGTCATGGAGGGCCGCACGCTGGCCGAGGGACTGGGCGCATTTCCGACCGTTTTCCCCGAGATCTATCGCGCAACGGTCGCCGCGGGCGAGCAGTCCGGGCACCTCGACGCCGTGCTCGAGCGCATCGCCGACTACGCCGAGAACCGCCAGATCCTGCAGCAGAAGATCAGGAACGCGATGATCTATCCGGTTCTCCTGACCGTCATCTGCCTCGGCATCGTCGGACTGCTGCTCGGCTACGTCGTGCCGGAGGTCGTGCGCGTGTTCGAGGCCGGCGAGCGCGAACTGCCGATCCTGACGCGCATGCTGATCGCGGCCTCGGATTTCCTGCGCGCCTGGTGGTGGCTGATGCTCGCGGTGATCGCAGGCGCCGTGTGGGGCTTCCGCCGCTGGCTGCGAGACCCGGCCGCGAGGTACCGCTACGACGCCTTCAAGCTGCGCCTGCCGCTCATCGGCCGGGTTACGCGCGGCAACAACGCGGCCCGCTTCGCCCGCACGTTCTCGATCCTGACCTCGAGCTCGGTTCCCGTGCTCGAGGCGCTGCAAGATCGCGGCGGATGTCGTCACGAACTCCCCGATGCGCCGGGCGGTGCAGGACGCCGCGGTCCGGGTGCGCGAGGGCGCGCCGATCGCCCGCTCGATTGGCGCCAGCAAGCTGTTTCCGCCCATGCTCGTCCACCTCGTCGCGAGCGGCGAGACGAGCGGCGAGCTCGAGGCCATGCTCGAGCGCGCCGCCGACAACCAGGAACGGGAGCTCGACGGCGTGGTCAATACCGCGGTCGGCATCCTGGGGCCCCTGATGATCCTGCTGATGGGCGGCTTTGTTTTCGTGATCGTCATCGCGCTTCTGCTGCCAATCTTCGAATTGAATCAACTGGTGCGCTGAGACCCCTTGCGGCGGCGCCCGCCGCGCTTTATAAGTCGGCCCGCAGTGATCCTGGACTGGTCGCATGAGCGAGAAGCCCAAGGAAGAATTCGAGGAAGAAGAGCCGGACGAAATCGAGGAAGCCGCCGAGGACCTCGATGTCGACAAGCTCATGCGCGATTTCGATACCCGCAAGCGCCGTGGCGCGCGGGTCGCGGGCGAGCCCGCGTGGCGCAAGCTCGAGCGCATCCGCGAAGAGAAGCGCACGGCAGGGCCTCCTGTCGGATTTCGACGACTACGATATCGACGAGACCGGCGCCGGTCCGATGAAGCGGCCGCGGCGGATGCCGGCCCGCCGCCGCTAGAAGCAAGGGGACGCTCACCTTTGCGGCAAAGGGAGCGTCCCCTGGGCCTCGCCACCAGGCTCCCCAGCAGCGCAGAACGGTCCTGCAGGCTGTCGACCACGATGTGCCGGACCTCGCCCTCCCGTTGCAGCCGGCCGGCGACCCCGAGCAGCCGCGCCCCGAGCATCGCCTTCCGGTGCGCATCCGCGATCCGGCTCCAGACCACCAGGTTCACGTAACCCGTCTCGTCCTCCAGCGTCACGAAGATCACGCCTCCCGCGCTACCCGGCCGCTGGCGCGTGACGACGATTCCGCCGGTGCGGACGGCGGCGCCGTCGGCAAGCGTCCGCGACCTCGGCCGCCGTGATCCAGCCGTCCTTCTTCGAGCGACGACCGCACGAGCGCCAGCGGATGCCGTGCGAGCGTGAACCCGAGCGAGCGGTAGTCCGCGACGATGTCCTCGCCCTCGGCGGGCGCACGCAGCAGCGGCAGCCCTTCCTCGCGTTCCGCGACCGGCAAGAGTGGCAGTGGCGCCTCGATGCCCAGCACGTCCCAGGCCGCGCGATGGCGGTGGCCGGCGAGCCCCGCGAGCGCGCCCGCCGCAGCGAGCGCCGCGAGATCGCGCCGCGACGAGGCCCGCGCGGCGCGCGAGTTCCGTCACCTGGCCGAAGCGGCCCTCCGCACGGGCGGCGACGATGCGATCCGCGCCCTCGCGCGACAGTCCCCGCACCCGGTCGAGGCCGAGCCGGAACGGCGGGCTGCCGGCCGTCGCAGCGCCGGTTCGAGCGTCGATTCGACTGCGCTCGCATTGACGTCGACGGCAAGCACCGTCACGCCGTGGGTGCGCGCATCGCGCACGAGTTGCGCGGGCGCGTAGAAACCCATCGGCTGGCTGTTCAGCAGCGCGCAGCAGAACGCGGCGGGCTCGTGCCGCTTGAGCCAGGCCGAGACGTAGACGAGCAGCGCGAAGCTCGCGGCATGAGACTCCGGAAAACCGTACTCGCCGAAACCGAGGATCTGCTGGAACACCTGCCGCGCGAAGCCCTCGTCGTAGCCGCGCGCGCGCATGCCCTCGACCAGGCGTTGCTCGAACGGCCCGAGCGCCTCCCTTGCGCTTCCAGGCCGCCATCGCGCGCCGCAGCGCGGTCCGCCTCGCCCGGCGTGAAGCCCGCGGCGACGATCGCGAGCTGCATGACCTGTTCCTGGAAGATCGGCACGCCGAGCGTGCGCTAGAGCACGCTCTCGCACTTCCGGGCCCGGGTAGTCGACCGGCTCCTGGCCGTTCCGCCGGCGCAGGTAGGGATGCACCATCTGGCCCTGGATCGGGCCCGGGCGGACGATCGCGACCTCGATGACGAGGTCGTAGTAACAGCGGGCCTGAGCCGCGGCAGCATCGCCATCTGCGCCCGCGACTCGATCTGGAACACGCCGATCGTGTCCGCGCGGCAGATCATCTCGTAGACGGCGGGATCCTCGGCCGGAATGTCCGCGAGGCGGAACTCGCTGCCTCGCCGCGCCGAGACGAGCGCGAGCGCGCGGCGGATCGCGGTCAGCATGCCGAGGCCCAGCACGTCGACCTTGAGGAGCCGCAGCTCGTCGAGGTCGTCCTTGTCCCACTGGATCACCGTCCGCTCCGGCATCGCCGCGTTCTCGACCGGGACCAGCTCGTCGAGCGGCCCGCGCGAGATCACGAAGCCGCCGGTGTGCTGCGACAGGTGCCGCGGAAAGCCGATCAGTTCGCGTGTCAGCGCGAGCACGCGCGCGACGAGCGGATTCGCCGTGTCGAAGCCGGCATCGCGGATCCGCGAGTCCTCGACCTCGTGGCCGTCCCACCATTGCATCGCGTGCGCCAGCCGATCGACCTGCGGCTGGATCGAGCCCGAGTGCGCTTGCCGACGTCGCGCACTGCGCTCTTCGGCCGATAGCAGATGACGGTCGCGGTGAGCGCGGCCCGGCTGCGGCCGTACTTGGCGTAGAGATACTGGATCACCTCCTCGCGCCGCTCGTGCTCGAAATCCACGTCGATGTCGGGCGGCTCGTTGCGCTCGCGCGAGATGAAGCGCTCGAACAGCATCGACATGCGCGCCGGGTCCACCTCCGTGATGCCGAGCGCATAGCAGGCGGCGGAATTCGCCGCCGAGCCGCGTCCCTGGCACAGGATGCCGCGGCTGCGCGCGAATTCGACGAGGTCGTGGACCGTCAGGAAATAGCGCTCGTAGCCGAGCTCCGCGATCGAGCGCGAGCTCACGCTCGATGAGTCCGCCGCACCGCGGGCCGTCATGCCCCGCGGGCCAGCGCCGCGCCGCGCCTTCCTCGACCAGGCGGCGCAGGTGCGAGGCCGGCGTCGTGCCCGCGGGCACGATCTCCTCCGGGTATTCGTAGCGAAGCTCGTCCAGCGAGAACCGGCAGCGCTCCGCGATGCGCAGCGTCGCCTCGATGAGCTCCGCGCGGGTACAGCGCGCTCGATGCTGCGCGAGCGCGCGCAGCGTCGCGCTCGCCGTTCGGATGGAGCGCATGGCCGGCGTTCGCGACCGTGGTCTTCAGGCGGACCGCGGTCAGCGTGTCCTGCAGCGCTCGCCGCCGGCGCTGGTGCATGTGCACGTCGCCCGCCGCGACCGCCGGAACGCCGATTCGCGCGCGAGCGCCGTGAGCCGCTCGAGCCGCTCGCGGTCGCGGCCGCCCGCCTGCAGTTCCACGGCGAGCCAGAGCCGGCCGTCGAAGCGCTCGCGGAGCCACGCGCCCTCCTCGGCCGCGGGCTGCGGTCCCGGCAGCCACAGGGCGAGGCAGTCCTCGAGGCCCTGCGGCGAGGTCCACGCGCCCGAGCCGATACCGTCCCTTTGACGCCGCGCGGCGGCCCTGCGTGATCAGCCGCGCGAGCGCGCCGTAACCGCGGCGGCTTGTCGCGAGGCAGACGAACCGCAGGCCGTCCGCGAGCGTGAACTCGCTGCCGACGATGAGCGGAAGGCCCGACTCGCGCGCCGCGGCGATAAGCGCGCACGACTGCCCGCGAGCGAGCATTCATCGGTCAGCGCGAGCGCGGCATAGCCGAGCTGTCTTCGCCCGCTGGACGAGTTCCGCCGGGTGCGAAGCGCCGCGCAGGAACGTGAAGTTGCTGATGCAGTGCAGTTCGGCATACGACATCTCGCATCAGCCCGCGTGGAGTCGCGTCAGCCGCGCTCGCGTTGCGCGGCCGGGACTCCGGCTCGCTCGCGCCGCCAGAACTTACGCGCTCGCTCGCCGGGTCCCGTCCGCACGCGAGCGCGCTGACGCCTCTCCGCCCCGCGCCGAGCGAGGTGGCGGGGTCTCGCGAGCAAACTCGTAAGTTCCGGCGGAGTTTGCGAGCGAGAACCCCGCCGGATCCCGCTCGGCGCGGGGTGCACAAGCACGACACTGCGGCTCGTCATCCGAACACGCCGTGCAGGAACCAGCCCTGTCCCGGCGGCCGTTCGCGGAAAATCCAGAGGCGGACGCCCGCGCGGGAGAGCGCGACGTAGTAGTCGCGCCGGACGTCGTGGCCATCCCACCAGCCGGTCTCGATGCGCTCGGGACCGGTGACCAGCGCGCCTTCCCAGCCGTCGAGCGGCTGCGGCTCGGCGAGCATCCACAGCGGGCGTGCCGGGCGCGCGGCCGGCCAGGACAGGGGCACGGGTGTCGCAGCGGCCTGGCTCCGCGATCGCGCCAGGCGCGCTCGGGACGATGTTCCGGCACCGGCGAGACGCCGAATACCGCCTGGTGCCCGAGCCGCGCGCGCAGGCAGATCGAGGAGTCGCGCCGTCGCTTCCGGATCCGCGCTCCGGCCGCGCTCGAAAAGCCCTGCATCGCGAAGCGCGAGCGGCAGCAGCATCGCCGGAACGCAGCCGGAGCGCCTCGACCGGCATCGCGAGCCGGCACTGTGCGAGCCGCTCGCGCAGCAGCTTCCCGCAGATGCCCCGCGTCGCCGGCCATGCGGGCGAGCGCCATCCGAAGCCGGGTCGGCGCCTGTCCGCGATGCAGGAGATCCACGCGCAAGGCGCCGATGCCCGAGGCACGGGCGCGCAGGAAGCCGTCGAGCTGCGCCGAGCAGGCGCTCGAGTGCCGGCTGCAGCCCGGCCATGAGTTCCGTCGCCGTCGGGCAGTTCGAGCCGTTCGTCGAAACGCTCCGGCACGACATGGCGCCGGCGCGGCGCGGGACGCCGGCCGAGACCTTCGTCGAGTTCGTCGAGCAACCGCGGCCCGAAACGCGCGGCAAAGCCCGCACGCGGCAGGCGGAGCAGGTCCGCGACGTTCCGGATGCCGAGCCCGGCAAGCGTCGCGATCGTTTCCTCCGGCCACTGCAGGCAGGCGAGCGGCAGCCGCGCTGCGATGCCCGGCATCGCATCGGCGCGGGTCACGGTCATCGCGAGGTCAGCGCGCGCGAGCCAGAGCGCGCCGCGCGGCGTCGGCGCGAGCGCGAGCGATGCCTGCAAGCCGCTCGCCGAAAGGCCCGCAAGCGCACGCCGCCAGAGCGCCATGACGCCGCCGAACAGATCGAGGCTGCCGCGCACCTCGGCGAGCACCGCGCAGGGCGGCTCGAGGCTGACGACCGGCGTGAACTGCAGTGCCCAGCGCCCGAGGCGATCGAGCAGCGCCGCTTCCGCCGCGGAAGCCCGCGTTCCTCGACGCGCAGTCCCGGCACCAGGGCGAGCGCGGCATTGAGGCCCATGCCGGGCGCGATGCCCTGGCGGGCGGCGCGCTCGTTGCAGGCGACGATGGAACGGCGGGGGTCGTCCATTGCGGTGACGACGGCCGCGCGCGCCTGCCCGGTTCCCGGCAACAGGGCATCGAGCGGCAGGCGGGGGAAATGCGCGGCGAGCCACAATTCGCGCGAGCGGGGAGCCGGCAGTCGCCGTGCGGCGCCGGCACCAGCTCCAGTGCGCGCCGATGGCTCGCCGTTGCCGGCGTGATCGTGGCCGGATGTGCTTCGATCATCGCGGGCGATCTAGTGGATCGGCAGGCGCTCGATGCGCGCCGGGCCGCCGCCGCGGCTCTTCAGGATTTCGACGTCGAGACCGTCATCGCGCGCCGTGAGCGCGAGCCGGAGCGCGGCCGGCGAGGCATTCGTCGCGATGCACGGAGGGCCGCAACAGGAAACCGGGCGTGCGCCCTCTTCCGCGGCCAGCTTCAGGCGGCGCAGGGCCGGATCGCCGGCCGCGCCGATCCAGCCGAGCACGGCGGCGCAGGCGCCGGATCGCAGGCCTGTTCCATCGCCCAGAGCCAGTCGAGCCCGGCGCGCGGGCGGATCACCAGCATGCGCGCGGGATCGAGTCCCGCATCGGCGAGCGCGGGCGCATAAGGCAGGTGCGGCGGCGCGAGCCAGGCGATCCAGCGCGGCTCCCCGGGCGTGGCGGTGGCAAGCGTGCGGAGCGCCGGCAGCAGCAGGCGGATTTCGCCGACGCCCGCGGCGGGCACCAGGAGTTCGATCAGCGTGGACAAGGGCCAGCCGCCGCCCGGCAGGCGCGCATCGAGATGGCGGAAAGCCGGTCGGGACGGTCCGGGGCGCGCCTGCATCGCTGCCGCGCCAGAGCGCGGGATGACGCAGCAATTCCGCGAGCGCATCGCTCACTGCATGACGTCCGGACGGCCGCGCCGCAGGACGCCGACCACCACGCCCTCGATCGTCATCGACTGCTTGCGCAGATCGACGCGGATCGGCTCGAACTCCGGGTTCTCCGGCATGAGCCAGACCACCGAGCCTTCCTGGCGATAGCGCTTGACCGTCACCTCGTTCTCGAGCCGCGCGACGATGATCTGCCGGTTGCGGACATCGGGGGAGCGGTGCACGGCGACCAGGTCGCCGTCCAGGATGCCGACGTCGCGCATGCTCATGCCGCTGACCCGCAGCAGGTAATGCGGGCGCGGGCTGAACAGCGCCGGATCGATCTGGAAGCGGCCTTCGATGTGCTCTTCGGCGAGGATCGGGCGGCCGGCGGCGACCCGGCCGATGAGCGGCAGGCCGAACTGTTCGCGCAGCGCGTCCTTCAGCACGATGCCGCGCGCGCTGCCCGCGATCAGCGCGAGCACGCCCTTGCGCTGCAGGGCGCGCAGATGCTCCTCGGCGGCATTGGCGGAACGGAAACCGAGCGCCTGCGCGATCTCCGCGCGGGTCGGCGGCAGGCCGTTGGCGGCGATCGCGTCCTGGATGAACTCGAGGATCTGGCGTTGGCGGGGCGTGAGGTCCGACATGGTCACCTGTATGGATGACCCAGGTGCTGTGATTATATACAGGTTGAGGCGTTCTGGCAAGCACCTGCGCAACCTGATCCGCGCGCCCACCGCTGCCGCGATGCACGCGCGAGCGCGCGGCGTCGCGGCCGGGACCGGCGAGCGAGCGAATAAAGTTCCGGCTGAGCGAGCGAGCCGGCTCCCGGTCGCGCACCTGCGCACACCCGAACACTCCCGATGCGACGCGCGCAAAACACGGCAAATGCAAAACGCGCGCGATGTGTCCGACAATGACTGCGAATTCGCGCTGTCGCCGGCCGGCGACATACGCGCGAACGTGCTTTCACCCGTCGCGCTGATACGTTACGATCCGCATCGCCACCGCGCGGACAGGAAGGACCGCCGGCGCCGTGCATCCGCGGAAGCGGCTTGTAACGTTCCATGCAACCTTGTGGAGAAAAATCTCATGACCAACATCCTGAAGGTGGGCGTCGCTGCCGCCGTTATCGCCCTGGGCGCCGGCTGCACCGATCTGAAGCCCTTGCAGGCGGAAGTCGACTCGCTCAAGTCGCAGGTCTCCAAGCTGTCGGGTGACCTCGACGGCGTGAAGACCTCAGCGGACGGCGCGAGCCGTGCCGCAGCCGCCGCACAGCAGGCTGCCACCTCGGCGCAGAACACGGCCAACCAGGCTGCGTCTGCGGCGCAGGCGGCGCAGCAGTGCTGCGACGCGAACAGCGAGAAGCTGAATCGCATGTTCGAAAAGTCGATGTCGAAGTAATCGACGTCGTACGCCAACAGAAAAGCCCCGCGGTGGCGACACCGCGGGGCTTTTGCTTTTCAGGGAGTGTGAGTTCTCGCGCCTGACGGCGCGGCGGCGATGCGCGAGCCCGCGACCGAAACCGGCGTCGGGATGCCGCGGGCTTCGCGCCAGGTGCGCTCGGCGCCGATCCAGTCGATCGCGAGCGGCTCCGCACGCGTCGCCTCGACGATCAGCCGCGTGAGGTCGGTCAGCGTCGGCGGCTCGACCGCATCTTCCTGCAGCGGCGGATGAACCTCGATCAGGAGCTCGCCGTCGTGCCAGCCCCACTTGTAAGGCTGGTTCACGATCGTGACCGGCGTGCCGATCGGCACCATGCCGAAGAGCGTCTCGATGTCCTCCGGATAGAGCCGCATGCAGCCGTGCGTCACCTGCATGCCGATGCCGGCCGGCCGGTTGGTGCCGTGGATCAGGTAGGCGCCGCCGGGAATTCCGAGCGCCATCTTGTAGCGGCCCATCGGATTGTCCGGCCCGCCCGGAACGACTGCCGGAAGCGGCTCGCCGCGCTTCGCATGCTCCTCGCGCACCGACTTCGGCGGTATCCAGCGGAGCTCCTTTGCCTTGGACACGATCGTGGTCCTGCCGAGCGGCGTGTTCCAGTCCATCTTCCCGATGCTGACCGGGAACGTCCACACCACCGGCGGCTTGCCCGCCGCGTCGGGCGGATACCAGTAGAGCCGGTGCTCCGGCAGGTTGATCACGATGCCGGTGCGCGGCGCGCGCGGCAGGAGGCGCTGCTTCGGCACGGTGACCACGGTGCCCGCGCCGGGCAGCCAGGGATCGACGCCCGGATTCGCGTTCGTGATTTCCTCGTAGCCGAGGCCGTGGCGGCGCGCGATGTCGAGCAGCGTGTCGCTCGCGTCCGGCCTGCGTCGTGATCGTCTGCGCCGATGACGTCGCTGCCCTCGGCCGGCAACGCGAATTGCTCGGCTGCGCATGCCGGCCCCACGGCCGAAAGCGAGCAGCGACAGCCCGCATGCGTTACTGACAGTCTGTTTGCCGCATCGTCAATAGCGTATCAGCGCGGAACCCCAGGTAAAACCGCCGCCGAATGTCTCGAGCAGCAGCAGCTGGCCGCGATGAATGCGTCCGTCCCGGACCGCGGTGTCCAGGCGAGCGGAATCGAGGCGGCCGACGTGTTGCCGTGGTTCTGCACGGTGACGACGACTTTCTCCATCGGCAACCCGAGCTTGTCGGCGGCCGACTGGATGATGCGCAGATTCGCCTGGTGCGGGATCGAGCCAGTCGATGTCGCCGCGCTCCACGCCGTTCTTCGCGAGCGTCTCGTCGACCAGTTTCGACAGCGTGCGCACGGCGACCTTGAATACCTCGTTGCCCTGCATCTTGAGACCGTCGGTCGAATTGTTGCGCAGCTTCTCGAAGCCCCTCGACACGCCGTACGGGAAGTACAGCAGGTCCTTGTACTTGCCGTCGGAATGCAGGTGCGTGCCGATGATGCCCGGCTCGTCCGCGGGCGTCAGCACGACGGCGCCGGCGCCGTCGCCGAACAGGACGCAGGTGCCGCGGTCGGTCCAGTCGATGAATCGCGACAGGCACTCGACGCCGACCACGAGCGCGCACTTCGACTCGCCGAGCCGGACGAACTTGTCGGCGATCGACAGCGCGTAGACGAAGCCGCTGCAGGCGGTCTCGAGCGAGAACGCCGGGCAGCCGTGGATGTCGAGCCGCTGCTGCAGCAGCGTGCCCGTGTTCGGAAAGATGAGGTCGGGCGTGGTCGTGCCGACGACGATGAAGTCCACGTCGGCCGGCGTCAGGCCTGCCGCCTTCAGCGCGCGCCGCGCCGCGTGCTCGGCGAGCGAGGAGCTGGTTTCGTCGGGCGCCGCGATGTGCCGCCGCTCGATGCCGGTGCGCGAGCGGATCCACTCGTCGGTGGTGTCGATGCGCGACTCGAGGTCCTTGTTCGTCACGATCTTTTCCGGCAGGTAACTGCCGGTGCCGGCGACGCGCGAGTAGCGGATCATGGCGTGGCCGATGTCAGCCGCCGGCGGGCGCCGGCCTCATTCCTGCCCGGCGTCCTCGACCGGTACGTCGATCACCTTGCGCCCGCGATAGAAGCCGTCACGGCTCACGCGATGGCGCAGGTGCGTCTCGCCCGTGGTCGGGTCCTTCGACAGCGCCGGCTTCGTGAGGCGGTCGTGGGAACGGTGCATGCCGCGCTTCGACGGCGTCTTGCGGCTTTTTTGTACGGGCATGGAACGTCATCTCCGGTTCAATGTTTCAGCAAATCCTTCAGTCCCGCGAATGGCCGGCGCATCTCCGGCGCCTTCGCCCGGCCGACTGCGCTGCGGCCGCCGGCCGGCAGCCCGCAGGCCTCGCCCGCCTGCGTGCTGCGCGATCAGCGGCAGCGACAGCAGCAATTCGTCCTCGACCAGCGCCGCCAGGTCGAGCTTCTGCGGATCGCCGCCGATCGCTTCGTGATCCGGCGGCAGCTCCGGCGTCTCCTCCGGCGCGAACACCAGATGCGCTACCGATTTCAGCTTCGGCGGCACCGGCCCCAGGCAACGCTGGCAGGTCAGCACGACCGCCGGCCTCACCGCCAGCCGGCGGCCGGCCAGCGTCCTGCAGCCGAAACTCCGCCCGCACCGCGGCCGTGCCCGCGTGGCTCCGCCAGCCGGTCGCGCAATCGCGCGAAGCCGGCAATCGGAAAATTCCTCTCGACGACTGCCCCGCTGCGCGCCAGGCCCAGCGCATCGAGCGGCCGATCCGGGGGCGTCGACATGGGGGCGGTATGATAGTGACCGGCGCCGGGGTGTCAAAGAACACGCGGCGCAAATCCTTGTTTTTTAAGCGCTGACTGCCATGACAGCACGCCTCATCCTGGCGTCGACCTCCCCCTACCGTGCCGCCCTCCTCGCGCGGCTGGGCGTCGATTTCGCGACCGAAGCGCCGGGCGTCGACGAAGCACCGATCGCGGGCGAGCGGCCGCCGTGAGCGGGCACTGCGGCTGGCGAGGGCCAAGGCCGCGGCCGTTTCGCGCGCGATGCCCCGGAAGCCTGGGTCCTCGGCTCGGACCAGGTCGCCGTCTGCGGCGGCCGCATTCACGACAAGCCCGGCGACGCCGTCCGCTGCCGCGCGCAGCTCGCGCGCGAGCAGCGGCCAGGCGCGTCGAGTTCCATACGGCCGTCGTGCTGCTGCGCGGGCAACCGCATGGCGTTCCGTTCGAGCATGTCGATTGCACGCGCGTCCGTTTCCGCACGCTGACCGAGGACGAAATCGCGCGCTACGTCGAGATCGACCGGCCGTTCGATTGCGCCGGCGGATTCCGCAGCGAGGGACTCGGCAGCCGCGCTGTTCGAGTCGATCGAAACGCAGCGACCCGGCGGCGCTCGTCGGCCTGCCGCTCATCTGGCTCGCCCGGCGCGCTGCGCGCCGCGGGACTCGACCCGCTCGCGCCGCTCAGTCCTGAGCGCGCGGCGACTCCCGCAGCCGCTCGAGCACCGCCTCCAGGTCGGCCGGCAATGGCGCCTCGATGCGGAATGCGTCGCCCGTCATCCGGCCAGCCGAATGCGATCGATGCGGCATGCAGGAACATCCGCCGCAACCCGAGCGCGCGCAGCCGCGCATTGCACTCGCGGTCGCCGTATTTTTCGTCGCCGGCGACCGGGTGCCCCGCGAACGCCGCATGCACGCGAATCTGGTGCGTGCGGCCGGTGTGGATCGCGACATCCATCCGCGTCGCGAGTGTCGCGGAAGTGTTCCCGCGGCATGAAAACCGAGACCGCGATCTTGCCCGCGCGATGCACGCGCACGACACGTTCGCCGCCCTGGCGCGCATTCGTCAGCACCGGTGCGTCGATGGTCTTGCGGCCCAGCCGCCAGCGGCCGGCGACGAGCGTCGCGTAATGCTTCTCGACCGTCCCCTCGCGCAGCAGCGCGTGAATCGCACGCAGCGCAGCTGCGCGTGCGCGCGACCAGCAGGCATCCGCTCGTGTCCCGATCGAGCCGGTGCGCGAGCTCGAGCGGATTCGTCCGGCCGCAGCGCCCGCAGCGCCTCGATCGCGCCGAACGCGAGGCCCGAACCGCCGTGGACAGCGAGCCCCGCGGGCTTGTTCAGCACGAGCAGGCGCGCGTCTTCATGCACGATTGCATCGCGTACGGTCGCGAGCAGCGCATCCGGCACGCGGCGCGATGCCGGCCGGCGCGCTGGCAGTTCGCGCACCGGCGGCAGGCGCACTTCGTCGTCCGCCGCAAGCCGGTAATCCGCCTGCTTGCGCTTGCCATTGACGCGCACTTCGCCCTTGCGAAGCAGCCGGTAGACGCGGCTTCGCGGCACGCCGGCGAGCTCGCGCAGCAGGAAGTTGTCGAGCCGCTGGCCCTCCGAGCCTTCGCCCGCACGCACCCGTCTGCACCTTCCCGCCCGGATTTCGACCAGTCGTCATGGAGTCTCTCTAACGTATTGATTTTCCGGGCGCATCTGATATCGTAATCCGCAGTCAGGTCTTACGGCGCAGGCTTCGCGAAGCGAAGCGTGGCCGCTGACCGGTACGCGGTCCGCCCCTTCGGGCAGGCCGCATGTTAGTTGGTCCGGCATGTCCGGACCATCGCCGGCCCTTCGTTCGGATGTCATGTTCCCCGCGCGTGTCGATCTCGCTGGATCGTGCAGGAGTCAACCCGCCCGCAGCCAGTCGCTGCGGCGCGCTTCCTTTGCGCCCGCGATCCGCGCCTGCAGGGCAACGGGTTTTACTCGTGACAACGCGCGACATCTTTCGCGAAGCGGCCCCCAGCACCTTGGATGGGGCCCATGAAAAGAATGCTCATCAACGCGACGCAGCAAGAGGAATTGCGCGTCGCTCTGGTTGACGGCCAGAAGCTATTCGATCTTTCGATCGAGATACCGTCCCGCGAACAGAAGAAAGGCAATATCTACAAGGCGCGCGTCACGCGCGTCGAACCGAGTCTCGAAGCCGCCTTCGTCGAGTACGGCGCCCAGCGCCAGGGCTTCCTGCCGATCAAGGAAGTTGCGCGCGAGTACTTCCGCTTCCAGCCGGCGCCCGGCGCGCGCTTCAACATCCGCGACGTGCTCCAGGAGGGCCAGGAATTCCTCGTCCAGGTCGAGAAGGAGGAACGCGGCAACAAGGGCGCCGCGCTCACGACCTTCATCAGCCTCGCCGGCCGCTTCCTGGTCCTGATGCCGAACAATCCGCGCGCGGGCGGCGTTTCGCGCCGCATCGAAGGCGAGGAGCGCGACGCGACCAAGGACTCGCTCGACCAGCTGCACGTGCCGGACGGCATGGGCACGATCGTCCGCACGGCGGGCGTCGGCCGCAGCCCCGAGGAACTGCAGTGGGACCTCGACAACCTGCGCGCCAACTGGGACGCGATCGTGACCGCGGCGGCCGAACGGCCTGCGCCGTTCCTCGTCTACCAGGAAAGCGACGCGGTGACGCGCGCGCTGCGCGACTACCTGTCCGACGACATCGGCGAAGTGCTGATCGACGAGCCGGGCGCCCACCAGCGCGCGCTCGAGTACGTGCAGCGCTTCCAGTCGGCCGAAGGATGCGCCAGATCAAGCTGTACACGGACGACGTGCCGCTGTTCACCCGCTTCCAGATCGAGAGCCAGATCGAGTCCGCGTATTCGCACGCCGTCACCCTGCCCTCGGGCGGCGGCATCGTGATCGACTACACCGAGGCGCTCGTGTCGATCGACATCAACTCGGCGCGCGCGACCCGCGGCGCGGACATCGAGACGACCGCCTACAACACGAACCTCGAGGCCGCGGACGAGATCGCGCGGCAGCTCCGGATCCGCGACCTCGGCGGGCTGATCGTCATCGACTTCATCGACATGGAATCGAAGAAGAACCAGCAGGGCGTCGAGGACCGCCTGCGCGATGCCGTGCGTTCCGACCGCGCGCGCATCCAGCTCGGCCGCATCTCGCGATTCGGCCTGATGGAGATGTCGCGCCAGCGGCTGCGGCCCTCGCTCGGCGAATCCACGCACATGGCCTGCCCGCGCTGCAGCGGCATGGGCACGATCCGCAGCGTCGAATCGATGGCGCTCGCCGTGCTGCGGCTCATCGGCGAGGAAGTCCGCAAGGACCGCACGACCCGCGTCGTCGCCCAGCTGCCGGTCGACGTCTCGACCTTCCTGATCAACGAGAAGCGCGAGTGGCTGCACCGGCTCGAGAGCCAGCGCGAGATCGACATCGTGCTCGTGCCCGACCCGAACATGCAGACGCCGAACTACTCGATCCGCCGCGTGCGCGACGACGAGTTGACGCTGCCGGAGAACGCGGTGACGAGCTACCAGATGGCCGGCCAGCCGAACAAGGAGCTCGACTTCCAGTCGCAGTCGGACAAGCGGGCCGCGGCGCAGCCTGCGGCCGTGCAGCCCATCGCCCCGCGCGCGCCGGCGCCGACGCCGGCTCGCGCCAGTCGCCCGCGAGAGCTCGCGCGGCCCGGTTCTGGTCGTGGCTCATGGGCTTCTTCCAGGGCGCCGAGCGTCCGGAAAAAGGCGAGCGCCGCGCCCGCGGGTTCCGATCGCCAGGAGCGCCAGGGCGGACGCCAGCGCCGCGATCATCATCGCGACGATCGCGGTGGCCGCCGGCCGCATCGCGGCGAGCGCGGGCCACGCCGCGATCGGGACCGGGACCGCGACCGGAACCGCAACCGGGATCGCGATCGCCATCGCGACGGAGCGCGGCGAGCGCAACGATCGCCCGCGCGCGGAGCAGCCGCGCGACGACAGCCACGTCATCGCGAGCGGCCAGCGCGAAGCCGCCGCGTCCAGGCCGCAGCCCGCGCAGGACCCGCGCCCGGAACCGCAGCAGGCTGCTGAAGGCGATGCGCAGCGCGCCGCCGTCGCCGGCGTGGACGCGGCGGGCGGGGCGGCCGACAGGACTCCTACCGGCCGACCGACACGCAGCCGATCGCGCAGGGCAATGGCGACTCACACGCCGCGGAACGATGCGCCGGACAATTCCGGACCCGCGAGCGAGTTCAGAGCCGATGGTCGAGCGAGCGCCCCCGATCGCCGCCGCAGTTGCTGCCGAGCCACCTGCCGCCGCGCCGGTCGTCGCGCAGCCCGAACCACCGGCTGCGTCCGCGCCGAAGCCGGTCGCAGACCCATACCGTGTGGTCCTCGTCGCCCAGGCGAAGGACACCACTTCGAACCGAAGGAATGATCTATTCATCGGCGCCGAGCGCGGCCAGCAGGCCGCGCGCGGCCTCTTCGACCAGGTCGAGCACTTCCTCGAAGCCGGTCTCGCCGCCGTAATACGGGATCGGGAACATCGCGACGGTCCAGCTTGCGGCGCGTATTCGATGAACAGTCGCACGCGCCCTGACTGGCCGGCGGGCGCAATTCGCCGCAGGCGCTCGTAGACCGGCTCATCCATCGCGAGCAAGAGGTCGAAGCGCTCGAAATCGCCCGCCTCGACGACGCGCGCGCGCAGACGCGCTCATGTCGATGCCGCGGCGCCGCGCCGCCGCGATCGACCGCGTCGTCGGGCGGACTGCCCGCGTGGTAAGCCATGCGTGCCGGCGGAATCCACCTCGATCGCGAGCCCCGGCGCATGCGCGGCTCGCGAGATCGCGGAACACCGCTTCCGCCGTCGGCGAACGGCAGATGTTGCCGAGGCAGACGAACAGCACCCGCGTCACGCGCGTTTTCGCTTGCGGAGCCAACCGTCCAGGCACTCGATCGCCCGGATCGTTTCCGCCGTCGACACGGCAAAGGAGATCCGGATGAAACGATCTCCATGCGACGCCGTCGAAGTCCCTGCCCGTATTGATCGCGACACCGGTCGCGTCGAGGACCTCACGGCACCAGGCAAACGAGTCACGGGTCAGGTGCCCGACGTCGGCGTAGAGATAGAACGCGCCATCGGCCGGCGCGATGCGCGTGATCCCGAGGCCGGCGAGCGCATCCGATCAGCAGTCGCCGGTTCCTGGCATAGTCGCGACGTCGCTGGTCGAGTTCCGCGTGCTCTTCCATTGCCGCGAGCGCCACGTGCTGGGAGAGCGTCGGCGGCACCAGGAACAGATTGCCTGCAAAGCGGCGCATCGTGTCCACCAGCGGATCGGGCACGACGGCCCAGCCGAGACGCCAGCCGGTCATGCACCAGTACTTCGAGAACGTGTTCGCGACGATCGCATCGGGCGCCTATTCAAGGACCGATGGTGCCGCGCGCGCCGTACGTGATGCCGTGATAGGTCTCGTCGGAAATGATCCGGATGCCGCGCTCCACGCAGACGCGCGGCGATCGCGGCGAGCTCCGGGCATCCGAGCATCGAGCCCGTCGGGTTCGACGGGCTCGTCAGGATGAGGCCGGCAGGCGCGGGTTCGAGCGCCGCGACCATGGCCGCCGTCGGCTGGAATCGCGTGGCGGCGCCGCAATCGAGTTCGAGCGGCACGAGCCCGAGCGCATGCAGCACGTTCCGGTGCGCGGGATAACCCGGACGGGCCAGGGCGACCCGCGCGCCGCGGCAAACAGGACGGACATCGCGAGCACGAGCGCCGCCGACGCGCCCATCGTCAGCAGGATTCGCGAAGGATCGATCTCGAGCCCGTGAGTTCCGGCGGTAGTGGCGCCGCGATCCGTTCCGCGAGGGCGCCGCTCTCCCAGTAGCCCTGCGGGCATTCCTTCAGTGCGCGCTCGCCGGCCGCGATGGCGGCCGCGCGGGGCGCCGGCCGAGGGCTGGCCCACTTCCATGTGAATGACGGGCAGGCCCCGCCGCTCGCGCTCGTTTGCGATGCGATTGATCTCGACCGCGTAGAACGGCGCGACGAGTTCCGCAGCGCGGTTCATGAGCGCGCGCCCCGGCGCATCAGTTCTCCGACGCGCGCCAGGTCTTCCGCCGTATCGACGCCAGGTCCCGGCGGCTCGATCGCATCGGCGACGACAATCGCGAGTCCCAGCTGCAGGGCACGCAACTGCTCGAGCCGTTCGCGCCGCTCGAGAGCCGTTGCGGGTGATCGCGACAGCGCCGTCAGCGCCGAGACGCGATACGCATAGATCCCGAGATGGCGGCGCGCGCCGCGATGACGCGTCCCGTTCCCGGACGCCGCGTCACCGTCGCGATCCCAGGGAATCGGCGCGCGGCTGAAATAGAGCGCCTGCCCGTCGTCGCGCATGACGACCTTGACGACATTCGGATCCAGGTACTCGGATTCGCGTCGCGATCGGCGTCGCAAGCGTCGCGATCGCGGCCCCAGGACTTGCCGCCAGGAGCGCCGCGGCCTGGCCGATCAGGGCCGGCGGCAGCATCGGTTCGTCGCCCTGGACGTTGACGACGATCGAGTCCTCGCGTCCAGCCGCGCAGCGCGGCGATTTCCGCAATGCGATCCGTGCCGGATGCGTGATCACGCCCGGTCATCTCGACGTCGGCGCCGGCCGCAACGCAGACCGCGCGGATCCGCGTCATCGTCCGTCGCGACGACCACTTCGGTCGCGCCGGAACGCAGCGCAAGCCGATGAACGTGAAGGATCATGGGCAGCCCGCGATCGAGCGCGAGCGGCTTGCCCGGCAGGCGGGTCGAGGCATGCCGCGCGGGAATGACGACGCGGAACATCTCAGCGACCGGCGGCGCCGTCGTCCGGCGCGAGCCGTGCGCGCCTCGTCCGGCAGCATCACCGGGATGCCGTCGCGCACCGGATACGCGAGCCGGTCCGCGCGGCACACGAATTCCTGGGTTTCAGCGCGCCATTGCAGCGGTCCCTTGCACACCGGGCAGGCGAGTATGTCGGTCAGTCGTTCACTCACGGCGTCTTTCCTTTCGATTCCGGCCGCCAGTGACGCGATGCGCGCGAGCAGGCCCGCGGCCGCGCGTCTCGTCGATGCGCGCCTCCACTTCCAGGTAGCCCGCATCGCCCCAGCCGTCACCCGCTACATTTTACGGCATCTTTCTCCGTCATCAGCAGCGGCTTGCCCCGGCCCGGCCCCGGCCTCCGCGGCGTGAAGCGCGCATGATCCGGAAGCGACGCGCGTCTCGACGCGCAGGCCGTGCGCGCGCAACAGCGCGAAAAACCGCTCCGGATTGCCGATCGCGGCAACGGCCATGACCTCGCGGCCCGCGTAGTCCGACAGCGGCCTGCGGGTACCGTCCCGGAGCATGACGACCGCGACCGGCTCGAGCAGCATGCGGATCGCGGATGGCCAGTCGAATCCGTCGCCATTGAGAACGACCGCATCGACCGAGTCGAGGCGCGCCACAGGCTCGCGCAGCGGTCCCGCGGGAAGCAGGCGCCCGTTCCCGAAGCCGCGTGCGCCATCGACGACTGCAATCTCGATGTCACGCGCAAGTGCGTAGTGCTGCAGGCCGTCGTCGCAGACGATCACGTCGCAGGCGTCCTCGAGCAGTCGCACTGCGTCCGCGCGTCGCCGCCGCAATTGCGACCGGTACCTGCGAGCTTGCGGCGACAGCAGGAGCGCCTCGTCGCCGACCGCCGCGGCGGAATCCGCACTCCGCCACGAGCCGCGCCGGCCGTCCTGCGCCACCGTATCCGCGTAGCGCCACGCCCACGCGTAAGTCCGCGACGCGTCAGTTCGCGCGCGAGCCAGACCACGAAAGGCGTCTTGCCGGTCCCGCCGACCGTGAGGTTGCCGACGATGACGACGGGTCGGCGTGCGACGATAGCAACGGAGCCAGCCCCAGGCGTACAGCGCGCGCCGCAGGCGCGCGATCCGGCCGAACAGCCAGGCGGCGGGCAGCAGCCAGCGCCCGCGCGCCGTGTCGCCGTACCAGGTCGCCAGGAACCAGTCATGCAGGCGCCTGCCCATGTCGGATGCGTGCCGCTCAGACGCTGAACTGCATCCGGTGCAGCGCCGCATAGACGCCGCCGGCCGCAACGAGCTGCGACATGTGTGCCGGATTCGATCGATGCGGCCCTCGTCCAGCACCAGGATGCGGTCGGCCCGCTCGATCGTGGACAGCCGATGCGCGATCACCAGCGTGGTGCGGCCCTGCACGAGGCTTGCGAGCGCCGTCTGAACCAGGTGTTCCGATTCGGCGTCGAGCGCCGAAGTCGCCTCGTCGAGAATCAGGATCGGCGCGTTCTTCAGTATCGCGCGCGCGATCGCGACGCGCTGGCGCTGCCCGCCTGAGAGCAAAGCGCCCGCGCTCGCCGATCGTCGTGTCGAGACCGGCGGGAAGCCCCTCCGCGAATTCGAGTACGTGCGCCGCCTGTGCCGCGCGCTCGACGTCCGCGGCGACTTGCCGCCGGGCGCGCTGAAGGCGATGTTGTTGCGGATCGTGTCGTCGATCAGCATCACGTCCTGGCTGACGAGCGCCAGCTGGTTGCGGACGTCCTGCAACCGGTACTTGCGCAGGTCGATGCCGTCCATCAGCACGACGCCCGAGTCCGGATCGTGGAAACGCGGCAGCAGGCTGATCAGGGTCGACTTGCCGCTGCCGGAGCGCCCGACGATCGCGATCGTCTCGCCCGGCGCGACCCGGAAGCTGATTCCATTCAGCACCCGGCCTTTTTCAGCGTCATAGGTGAAGTCGACATTGCGGAATTCGACCTCGCCACGCGCCCGGACGATGCGCAGGTCGCCACCCGCATCCTCGATGGGCGTGTCGAGCACTTCGAATACGCTTTCGCCGGCGGCGATGCCTTGCTGCAGGGGCCCGACCACGCTGACGAGCCGGCGAAGCGGCGCCGTGACCAGCAACAGCGCGGTCAGGAACGAAGTGAACTCACCGATGCTCAGGCCTTCGTCAAGTACATCGCGAATCGCCACGTACATCACGGCCGCCAGGCCGAATGCCGCGATCATCTGCACGACGGGATTCGAGACGGCCTTGACCGTCACGAGTTTCATGAAGCTCGCGCGGTTTCGCTCGTTGACCTGCTCGAAGGCCTCGAGCTGCTGATCCTGGGCATTGAACACCTTGATCATGCGCTGGCTCTCGAGCGACTCCTTTGCGACCCGCGTGACGTCGCCCATCGACGCCTGGATGCGCGTGCTGTACCGGCGGAACAGGACGCTCGTGATGCGGATCAGGCCGACGATCAGCGGCGCCACGGCCAGCGCAAATACGGTCAGTCGCCAGTTGAGGTAAATGAGGTAACCGATCAGGCCGATGATCGTCAGCGTGTCGCGGATCAGGAACGTGACTGCCGTCGTCGCAGCCTCGGCAACCAGCTCGATGTTGTAAGTGAGGCGCGACAGGAGCGGAGCGACCCCGTTCCGGTCGAAATAGGAAACCGGAAGCCGCAGGTAACGCGAAAACACCTCGCGGCGGATCGCCTTGATGACCTGGCGCCCGACCCAGCCGGGCGCGTACACGGACAGGTAGTCCCCGAGCCCGCGGACGAGGAACAGCACGACGAGCCCGGCGGGCACGAGAACCAGCATGCGGCTGTCGCGCTCGACGAAGGCGCCGTCCAGGAACTGCTTGACCAGGAAGGCGAAGCCCGTGTCCACGGCGGCGAACATCACCATGCCGAGCACGCCGAGAAGGAACATCGGCCAGTGCGGCCGCGCATAGGCCAGCAGCCGCAGGTAGATGCTGAGGCCGCTCGCGGTGAGCGGCGGCAGGTCGGACTTATTCCTGCGCGCTGACAGTCGCAATGTTGACCTGCGTGAAGCCCAGCTTCGCGGCGACGTCCATTGCCGTGACGACGGACTGATGGCTCGCCCGTGCATCCGCGCGAATGGTGACCGGCTGGCCATTTGCATCGCCGCCGACCTGCCGCAGCGCCGCGCGGAGCGTGGCCCGCTCGTTGTTCACGAGGGCGCGGTCGTTCACGCGAAAGCTGCCTTGTGCCGAGACCGTGATGACGATCGGGTTGATGGCGCCCTCGGCCGTTGCGGCGCCGGCTTCCGGAAGCTCGACGCGGAGTCTCCCTTCCTGCACGAAGGTCGTCGAGAGCATGAAGAAGATCACGAGCAGCAGCACGACATCGACCAGCGAGATCAGGTTCAGCTCGAGCTCGTCGGTGCGCTTGACCTGCAGCCTCATGAGGCCGCCTCGCGACGCCGCGCGCCCGGCTGTGCGCGTGTATTCAGTCGATCGAACGCTCGAACGAGCTTCATCGCTTCCTTTTCCATGTCGACGACGAGGAGGTCGACGACGCCACGCAGGTAGCGATAGCAGAACAGCGCCGGAATCGCGACGATCAGGCCCGCCGCAGTCGTGATGAGGGCCGTGCCGATGCCACCGGAAAGCACCTTCGGATCTCCCACCCCTTCGGCCGAGATCGCCTCGAACGCCTGGATCATGCCGGTGACCGTACCGAGCAGCCCGAGCAAGGGCGTGATCGCCGCGATGGTCCCGAGCGTGCCCAGAAATCGCTCGAGTTCGTGCACGACGTGGCGGCCCGTATCCTCGATGGCCTCCTTCATGATCTCGCGGCCCTGGTCGCGGTTCATGAGGCCTGCCGCCAGTACGCGGCCGAGCGGCGAATTCTGGGCGAGCGCCTCGATGTGGCGCTCATTGAGGCTTCGCGACTCGACCAGCTTCCAGATGCGGTCGGTCAGTTCGCGCGGGATCACGCGCTTGCGCTGCAGCGTCCACAGCCGTTCCAGCATGATTGCGGCCGCGACGACCGAGCACAGGATGATCGGCCACATGACCGGTCCGCCTGCGATGATGATTTCCCACATGGCGCGGCATGATACCGTGAGGACGGCTCCGCTGCCCGCGCGGCGGGAACCGCAACACCCCGCCGCCACCAGCGCCGCGCTCGACCGCGCTCGGTCATCGACTTCGATGACACCTGGACGGGCCGGAAATCGCACGCTGATCGCGCCCTCTCCAGCCGTATCGAGCACGGTCGTCCCGGCAGCGCGCCAGCGTGCGACGACCTCCGGCGCGGGCATTCCCCAGCGATTGCCGAATCCCGCGGATGCGATGCCGAAGCGCGCCGAAACGGCCTGCGACCATTGCCGCCGTCGACGAGCTGCGGCTTCCGTGGTGCGGCAGGAGAACGACGTCGGCATGCAATCGGCCTTGCAACAAGGATGGACTCGGCAGCCGCTTCGGTATCGGCGAGCAGCAGTGCACTGCCGCCGGGACCGGCGACGCGCAACGCGCACGAGCGGTCGTTCTCGCTGCCGACGTCTCCGGCCGCGGGATGCAAAACGCGAAATTCGATGCCGTCCCATTGCCATGAATCGCCGTGCAGGCATGCGCCGTCCGCGGGTATCCGGCTACCGGGCGCGGTCATCGTGCGTTCGACCCGAAGCGATCGCCGCAGCGCGTCGGCCCCGCCTGCGTGATCCATGTCGTCATGGCTGACGACCAGGAGATCGATGCGCCGTATTCCACGAGCGCGCAGGTACGGCAACAGCGCGACGCGGGCCGCGGTGCCGCCGCCCGGCCAACGCTGCGCCGGTGTCGAATACCAGAACGTGGTGAGCCGTCTCGACCACAACAGCGAGGCCCTGGCCGACGTCGACTGCTGTGAGTGTCCAGCCATCCGCCGGCGGGCGCTCCGCGCTGCCGAGCGTGACGGCTCCCAGCATCGCAAGCGCGGCCAGTCGCAGGCCGTTCTGCGGCAACAGCAAGGCGGCGAGCAGCAGGAGCCCGGCGCCTGCGACGAGCGGCGCGGATTGTGCGGCAGGGGCCCAGCTCGCCGCGGGCCATTCTGAAATCGCGATCAGCGGAGGCCACGCCGAATCGAGCACTCCGCCGAGCGCCCGCCAGAGCACTTGCGCCTTACCCGGCGCGATCGATTTCCACGAGGGTTGCCGCGAGCACTGCCGGCAGCAGCATCGCACTGAATAGCGGGTATCGCGACGGCATTGACCGCGGGTGCCACAAGCGACATGCGGCCGAATGTCGCGACCAGCACCGGCGCAAGGAGTGCCGCGATCGCCACTTGCGCCCGCGCAAAGTCCAGGACCTTCCCGCGCCAATGCGTGTCACGAGCGAGGATCGACAGCAGCGCAGCCGTTGCGACGAAAGAAAGCCAGAATCCGCCGGAAGTCAGCGCCAGTGGATCCGTTGCCACCAGCACGAGCGCGGCAAGCGAAAGCAGTCTCGTGGACAGGCAGCGTGCGGCGCAGCAACCGCAGTGCGGCGACGATGGCGACCATCGCGAGCGTCCGCAGTGCCGGGAGCGAGGCGCCGGACAACAGCGTGTAGCCCGCCGTCACGAGGACGACCAGGATTGTTTCGACCTCGAGTCGCGCCGGAACCTGCGGCATCCACGGCAGGCGCCAGGCCATGCGGAGCAGCGCCAGCGCAAAGAGCGCACAACCGGTCACGTGCAGGCCTGAAATCGCCATCAGGTGCGCGACGCCCGTGATCGCAAACGCTTCCCAGAGCGTCTCGGGGATGCTGCCCCGCACGCCGACCGACAGGCCCTGAAGCACGGCAACGGAAGGCCCCGGTGGCAGCGCCTGCGCGATCGCATCTGAAATGCGCGATCGAAGGCGTTCAATCGGTTGCTTCGAAGACGGCGACAGTCGTTCCGGTGGCCGCTTCGGAACGACATAGCCTGTTGCGTCGATGCGTTGGCGTATCAGATCGAGTTCGCGATCGGAGGCGCCGGGATTCGCCATGCCGTGGCGGCAGCGCAGCCGGACGCTCATTCGCCAGCATTCACCCGGCCGCGGCCATGCAGGCGCCTCGTACCAGGAAAGCCTGACGCGCCCTGGACGCCGGCCCTCTGTTTCCGAATCGAACACCTCGAAATCGAAATCGGTCCGGCCACCCCGCTCGATCGCCGGCGTCGAAACGCGGCCGGTCAAGACCAGCTCCTCGCGATCGCGCTCGCAGGGCCAGCCTGAGTCAAGCCGGGCCGACACCGGCAGCTGGCTCCAGGCAAATCCGATCAGGAAGGCCGCGATGGCGGGAAACCGGCGGATCGCGAGCACTGCCGCAAGCAGCGGCAGCAAGAGGATGCCTGCCGGCCAGAGCGTCGGCAGCAACTGCAGGGCCGCCGCGCCCGCGCAGAATGCGAGTGCAAACGCCAACATCGTGAACCGCCCGCGGCCGAGTGCAGGCGATGTTGCCGCAGGATTACGGCCAGCGTTGCGGCGTCAGCCTTCGCCTTCGCGCAGAATTCCATCCTCGAGCACGAGCACTCGATCCATGCGCCCCGCGAGCGCGTGGTCGTGGGTCACGATGACGAGGCTCGTTCCCAGTTCCCGGTTGAGCTCCATCATGAGGTCCAGCACCTGTCGGGCGTTCCTGCCATCCAGATTTCCGGTCGGCTCGTCCGCCAGCACGATGCGCGGGCGCGTGATGAGCGCTCGTGCAACGGCAGCGCGCTGGCGTTCCCCGCCCGAGAGCTGCGACGGCCGGTGATTGAGGCGGTCGCCGAGCCCGACTCGCGCCAGCAGCGCCGCCGCCTCCCGCGAGGCATCGGCCCGCGGCATGCGCCGGATGAGTAGCGGCATTGCCACGTTCTCGAGTGCGCTGAATTCCGGCAACAGGTGGTGGAACTGGTACACGAATCCCATCGCGGCATTCCGCAAGCGGCCGCGTTCCGCATCCGGGAGTGCCGACATCTCGCGACCGTCGATCAGGACGCGCCCGGCGGTCGGCAGGTCGAGGCCGCCCAGCAACTGCAGCAGCGTCGTCTTGCCGGAACCGGACGAGCCGACGACGGCGAGCCGTTCTCCGCGGCGGATAGCCGTATTGACGCCCTGCAGCACCCGCACGATGGCCGGGCCCTGCCGGAATTCCTTGACGAGGCCCTCGCAGGCCAGCACGACCGATTCGTTCATGGCGGCGCTCAAACCTCCTGGCGCAGGGACTCTGCGGGCTGCGTCTTCGCCGCGCGCCAGGCCGGATAGAGAGTCGCCAGGACGCCAAGCGCCAATGCGACACCCGCGATCACCAGCACGTCGCGGGACCGCACGTCGGCCGGCAACTCGGAAATGAAGTAGACCCGGGGATCCACCAGCGTGATTCCGATCAGTTGCTCGAGCGCCGTGACGATCGTCGTGATGTTGGCCGCGAGCAGGAGCCCGAGCGCGACGCCGGCCGCCGTGCCGACGACGCCGATGATCGAGCCCTGGGTCATGAAGATCGTCACCATGTCGCGCGGCGAGCCGCCCTGCGTGCGGAGGATCGCGATGTCGGCACGCTTCTCCTTCACGACCATCACGAGCGTCGAGATGATATTGAATGCCGCGACCGCAACGACCAGCAGCAGGACGACGAACATGATCGACTTCGTCACCTGGATCGAGCGGAAGAAATTCCCGTGCCGGCGGCTCCAGTCGCTGATGTAGTAGCGGCCGTCGAGTCCTTCGGCGAGTTCGCGGATTCGCCGCCCGGCACTTGCCGGATCGTCGAAGGCGTAGCGCAGCCCCGTCACGTCGTCGCCGACCGGTACAGCCGACGGGCGTCGTCGAGATGCACGAGCGCGAGTCCCTGGTCGAACTCGTACATGCCGGCGTCGATGAATCCCGCGACGGTGAAGCGCCGCATGCGCGGCGTGACGCCCGCCGGCGTCACGTTGCCCTGCGCGATGACGACCTGCACCGGATCGCCCGCGGCGACGCCCAGTTTTTCAGCCAGCCCGCGTCCGAGCAGGATGCGCCATCTTGCCCGGCTCGAGTTCGTCGAGGCCGCGGCCCGAGAGGTGCCGTTCGATCGCGGTCACCCGGCGCTCCATCGTCGGGCAGCACGGCCCGCAGCTCGACGGCCGCGGAACGCTCGCCGGCGACCAGCATGCCGCGGCCCTCGATGAATGGCGCGACCGCGACGACGCCCGGCTGGTCGCCAGTTCGCAGCGCCGACCTCCCGCCAGTCGGCCAGCCGGCCGCCGTCGCCCTCGAGTGTCGCGTGCGAGACGATGTCGAGGATCCGGCCTGCAGGTCGCGCTCGAACCCGTTCATCACCGACAGCACGGCGATCAGCGTCGCGACGCCGAGCGCGATGCCGGTCATCGCGATGCCGGAGATGAAGCCGACGAAGCGGTTCTCCCGGCGCGCGCGCAGGTAGCGCAGGCCGATCCACACGGGCCAGCCTCCCGGCCTACTCATACCGCAGCGCCTCGGCAGGTTCGGTCGCAGCCGCACGGCGCGCCGGGTAGATCGTCGCGAGCAGCGTCAGCGCGAGCGCCGTGGCCGACACGAGTGTGACGTCCGAGACGCGAAGCTCGGACGGGATGCGCGTGATGTAGTAGACGGCGGGGTCGAAGATCTCGAAGCCGAACCAGCGCTCGAGCGCCGGCGCGATGTCGCCCGCATTCATCGCGAGCAGGATGCCGAGACCGATCCCCGCGGCCGTGCCGATCCAGCCGATGACCGTTCCCTGGACGATGAAGGTCGCGACGACGCCGCCGCGCGACAGCCCCATCGTGCGCAGGATCGCGATGTCGTTGCGCTTTTCCGCCACCACCATGACGAGGCTCGCGATGATGTTGAACGCGGCGACCGAGACGATGAGCAGCAGGATCACGGTCATCATCGTCTTCTCGAGCCGGATCGCGCGGAAATACGCCGCGTGCTCCTCGGTCCAGTCGCTGCCCGCGCGCGTGCCGAGCGCGGCCGCGAGCCTCGGGCGCGCGCCCCGGCGCATCGAACGGATCCTCGAAGAAGAGCCGGATCCCGGCAGTAGCCGCGGGTCCCGCAAGCGCCGCGACATCCTCGAGCGAAGCGAATGCCATGCCCGCGTCGTGGTCGGCGAGGCCGATCTCGAAAATGCCGCGACACTTCGAAGGCGCCGATGCGGGGCAGCAATTCGCCGTCGGCGCCGGTCCGCAGCAGCAGGACGGTGACGTCGGTCGCCGATCGCCGACCTGCAACTGGATAGCGAGCGCGCGGCCGAGCGCGACGCGTCCGCTGCCCGCGGTGAGTGATTCGACCGAGCCCTCGACCATGGCCCGCTCGCAGCGGCGCGCCGGCGCCGTGGTCGCGCGGCATCGATGCCGCGCAGGACGGCGCCGGCGAGCGTCGCGCCATTCGAGAGGAGTCCCTGCGCCTCGACGAAGGGCTGCGCGCGCTCGACTCCGGTCTCGCGCCGCGCGCGCGTTTGCGAGGTCCCGCAGCGGCCCGGCATCGGCCGGTGCCGGCAGGGTCGCGTGGGCGGAAAGCGCGAGCAGTCGGTTGCGCAGCTCGCCCTCGAACCCGTTCATGATCGACAGGATCGTGATGAGCGCGGCGACGCCCAGGCAGACGCCGGCGAGGGAAACCCAGCTGATGAACGAGACGAAATACTGGTGCTGGCGGGCACGGACATACCGCAGCCCGAGCCCCAGCGGCAGCGGTGTCAGCATGAGCGGCTATTCATCAGGATTCGGGATGCCTATCAAGGATTTATCGTGGCAACCTCGACAGGCTCCCACCCGGTGCTACACTCGAAAGCGGAGGTATCGCGATGCCTATCCTACGCATTTTGCTGTTGCTTGCGCTCGGCGCGGCCCAGCCGGCCCTGGCGGAGACGCTCAGCACGGAGACCGGCGATCCCGCCGTCGGCCGGCGACCGGCCGAACCGGGGCAGTTCGATGGCCGACGGTCCAGAGCCGCTATGGCGAGCCGACCAACCGCCATGCCACGGTCGGCGAATCCGCCGATCACCCGCTGGGACTACCCGCAGTTCGCCGTGTATTTCGAGAACGACCGCGTGCTGCACGCGGTCCTCGTGAGGGGCGCGCCCGCCGAGCTGAGCGTTCCGGGCCGCCTCGGCACAGGTATCCTGCGCAGCCTGATCCCGCCGGGTTCGCCCGGAACGGGAAGTTTTGCCTTCAGGACGGCGCATGACCCGCGATTCGACGCCCGCAGCCCGCACTGCCCGCGGCGGCCCAGCCCGTCCGCTGGGGCGAGCTGTATGGCAGCAGCCCGGCCTACTTCCTCGTGGAAGCTGCCGCGAGGCCGGCGCGCCGCTCGTCGTCATCGCGGCCAGCGGCCGCGAAGCGGACCAGTACCTCGCGGAACTCCGCTTCTTCTCGGCGGGCCGGCAGGCGGTCTGGTCGTTCCCGGACCGCGAGACCCTGCCCTACGACCCGTTCTCGCCGCATCCGGACATCGTTTCGGAGCGGCTGCGCACGCTCGCGGCGCTGCCGGAGCTGCGCCAGGGCATCGTCGTCACGACGCGTGGCCGCCCTGCTCGATCGGCTGCCGCCGCGCACGTTTCATCGAGGCGCATGCCTTTTCGCTTGCGCTCGGCGAACGGGTCGACCTGCCGCGGCTCCGCAAGCGGCTGACCGACGCCGGCTATGCGCAGGTCACCCAGGTCCTGAGCCCCGGCGAGTTTGCTGTTCGCGGATCGGTCGTGGACCTGTTCCCGGCGGGCGCGCAGCAACCGTTTCGACTCGACCTGTTCGACGACCTGATCGAATCGGTGCGCATTTTCGATCCCGCAGACCAGCGCTCCGGCGAGCGCCTCGCCGCCGTGCCGCTCCTGCCGGCGCGCGAGACACCCGCCTCGCCGGAGGCCATCGCCGAATTTCGCGGGCGCTGGCGCGAGCGCTTCGAAGGCGACCCGCAACAGAGCGGCGTCTATCGCGCCGTGACCGCGGGGCAGGTGCCCGCCGGCATCGAATCCTGGCTGCCGCTCTTCTTCGGCACGACCGCGGCGTTCACGGACTACCTGCCCGCCGGCAGCGTGATCGTCGATCTCGCGGATCTCGAGCATTCGCTTGCCTGCGTACTGGACGGAGATCGAGGGCCGTCACGATCAGCGGGCTCACGACCGCGAACGCCCCCTGCTGCCACCCGCCGAAGCTTTCGTGCCGTGCCGGCGATGCGCTCGCTGCGCTCGCCGGCGCATCCGCGAATCGCCGTCACGCCGGTCAAAGTCGAGCCCATCGCGACCGACGTCCCGTTCGTCAATTTCTCCTCCGAGCCACCGCCGGAGCTTCGCGGCGATCCTCGCGCCGCCGCAGCCGCTCGAGAAATTCGCGCAGTTCCTCGCGGACTCCGGCGCTCGCGTCATGATCGCCGCCGACTCCGCCGGGCGCCGCGAGGTCCTGCTCGAGATGCTTCGCCGCCAGGGCTTGCCCGGCGGACGTCTTGCCCGACTGGCGCTTCGTTCGCCGGCGGCGACGCGCCGCTGGCACTGACGGTCGCGCCAGACGTCCGCGGACTCTGGCTGCCCGGCCGCTCGATCGCCCTGGTCGCAGAGCCCCAGCTCTTCGGCGAGCGGGCGCGGCAGGAGCGCCGCCGCCGCCGCGCGGAGCGCGATCCCGAATCGATCCTGCGCGAACTGGCGTCACTGTCCCCAGGCGCGCCGGTCGTGCACGAGGACTACGGCGTCGGGCGCTATCGCGGGCTGAAAGTCATGCAGGTCGCAGGCAATCCGGCGGAGTTCCTCGTCATCGAGTACGCAGGCGGCGACCTCGCTCTACGTCCCGGTGCACGCGCTCGACCGCGTGACGCGTTACACGGGCGGGTCGCCGGATTCTGCCCCCTGGCATCGGCTCGGCACCGAACAATGGGCGCGCGCGCGTCGCCGCGCCGCCGACCGGGTTCGCGACGTGGCGGCGGAGTTGCTGGACCTGTATTCACGGCGCGCGGCCCGCGAAGGGCGGGCCGCTCGCATTCGACGAGAATGCCTATCGCGCTTCGAGGCCGCGTTTCCGTTCGAGGAGACGATCGACCAGCACGATGCGATCGAGGCGGTCCTCGCCGACATGCGATCGGGGCGCCCGATGGACCGCGTCGTCTGCGGCGACGTGGGATTCGGCAAGACCGAGGTCGCGCTGCGCGCCTGCTTCGCCGCGGTCACCGGCGGCCGCCAGGCCGCGGTGCTCGTTCCGACGACGCTCCTTGCGCAGCAGCATGCCCAGACATTCGCCGACCGCTTCGCAGACTGGCCTGTGCGTGTCGAAAACCTTTCGCGCTTTCGCACCGCTGCCGAACAGCAGGCCGTCATCGAGGGCCTCAAGTCCGGCAAGGTCGACGTCGTCATCGGCACCCATCGCCTGCTGCAACGCGACGTGTCGTTTCGCGACCTCGGGCTCGTCGTAGTCGACGAGGAGCACCGTTTCGGTGTCGGCCACAAGGAACGGCTCAAGCAGATGCGCGCCGACGTGGACATGCTGACGCTCACCGCGACGCCAATTCCCCGCACGCTCAACATGGCCCTCGGCGGGCTTCGCGACCTTTCCCTGATGACGACGCCGCCGGCAGAACGCGTGGCCATCGAGACCTTCGTCGCCGAATGGAGCGACGGCCTCGTACGCGAGGCTTGCCTCCGCGAAATCCGCCGCGGCGGACAGGTCTATTTCGTGCACAACACGATCGAGGACATCGAGCTACACGCGACGCGACTGCGCCGCCTCGTGCCCGAGGCCAGCGATCCGCGTCGGTCACGGCCAGATGCGGGAACGCGACCTCGAGCAGCTGATGCTCGATTTCTATCACCGCCGGTTCCAGATCCTGGTCTGCACGACGATCATCGAGTCAGGCATCGACGTGCCGACCGCCAATACGATCCTGATCGACCGCGCGGATCGGTTCGGGCTCGCGCAGTTGCACCAGCTGCGCGGACGGGTCGGCCGCTCGCACCATCGCGCCTGGGCCTATCTCCTGGCGCCGCCTGTGGCGACACTGCCCGACGATGCGCGGAAGCGCCTCGAGGCCATCGAATCGCTCGAGGACCTCGGCGCCGGCTTCACGCTCGCAACCCAGGATCTCGAGATCCGTGGCGCCGGCGAGCTGCTGGGCGAGGAACAAAGCGGACAGATCCAGGAAATCGGGATCGGTCTTTATCTCGAATTGCTGGAGCGCGCCGTGACGGCGCTCGCGTGAAGGCCGCGAGCCCGAACTCGAGCAGCCGCATTTCCAACGGTTGCGAGGTCGACCTGCAGCTTCCTGCGCTCCTGCCGGAGGACTACATTCCGGATGTCCACCTGCGGCTGCAGCTCTACAAACGGATGGCGGGCGCCGTCGACCGCGAGCGGCTCGACGACCTCGAGGCCGAACTCATCGACCGCTTCGGCCCGCTCCCGCCGCAGGCGAAGATCCCTGATCGTGGTGCATCGCCTGCGACAGCGCGCGCAAGGCCTTGGCATCCGCAGGCTGGAAATCGGCTCGGCCGCAGGACTCGTCGAGTTCCGCCCTGATCATCGCGTGGATCCCGACCGCGTCGTCCGATTGGTGCAGCGCAAGGACGGCCGCTATCGACTCGACGGCCCGAATCGGTTGCGTGTCCGGCACACGGCGGCCGACGGGCCGGCGCGAATCGCCGCCGCCGGCGCGCTGCTCGACGCGCTCGGCGCCTGAGGATTAAAGGGGACGCTCACCTTTGTGCTTGGACAAAGGTGAGCGTCCCCTTTAATCCTCAGGCGGGACGATCCCCCTCGAGCTGCAAGGCCGGCCTTTCCACGAGTTCGCGCGCGGCTGCCACTGCCGACTGCCAGCGTGGGTCCGAAGCGAGCGCAGCCTCGCCGGCATCGCGCCCGTGCAGGCGCACGAGACGCATCCGGCTCACCGGATCCAGATCGCCCCGCATCGAATCGAGGAGCGCGAGTGTCGCGGCGCGATCATTGCAGACCGGCAGCACGTCGCAACCCGCCGCGAGTGCAAGACCCGCGCGTATCGAGATGTCGCCAAACGCAGCGGCTCCTTTCATCGACAGGTCGTCGGCAAAGATCGCGCCCTGGAATCCGAGTTCGCCGCGCAGCACTCCGTCGAGCCAGCGCCGCGAGAGGCTCGCCGGCATTTCGTCCACGGCGGGAAACACGACATGCGCCGCCATCACGGCTGGCAGACCATTGGCCATCAGGCGCCGGTACGGACGAAGATCCGCTTCGATGTCCGGCCATTCGCGGCGATCGACCGGCAGCGCGACGTGCGAATCGGCCGCGACTGCGCCATGGCCCGGGAAGTGCTTGGCCGTTGCAGCCATTCCAGCGTCGCGCATGCCGAGCATGTAGGCGACCGCGAGCTCGCCAACTGCAACCGCATCCGCGGCCAGGGCACGATCGCCGATCGCGCGGCTGACGCCGTAGTCGATGTCGACGCAGGGCGCGAACGACATGTCCACGCCCACCGCACGGAGTTCCGCGGCCATCAGCCAGCCGAGCTCCCGCGCCAGCGCAATCCCTTCCGCATGGCCGAGGTCGTAACGCCGGCCGACCTCGCGCAGTGCCGGCAAACGCGTGAACCCGTCTTGAAACCGCTGCACACGACCGCCTTCCTGGTCGACTGCAACGAGCAATGGCGGCGTCCGGATCGCGTGAATCTCCGCAACAAGCCTCTGGAGCTGCTCCGGGCTATCGTAATTCCGGGTGAACAGGATCACGCTGCCGACGCGCGGATGCAGGAGCATCTCCCGCTCATCCGGCTCGAGCGCGACGCCCATGAGGTCCACCATGACGGGACCGAGTGTCACGACGCAGGCTCGAAGAGCGCGATCGACTCGACGTGTGACGTGTGCGGAAACATGTCCATGATGCCCGCCGCGACCAGCCGGTAGCCCAGCCCCGCCACGAGTATGCCTGCGTCACGGGCGAAGGTGCCCGCGTGGCAGGAGACATAGACGATGCGCCGCGGACGGCTCGCCGCCGCGAGCGGCAGGACCTCGCGCGCGCCGGCGCGCGGCGGATCCAGCAGCACGAGATCGTAGCGCTCCTGCCCCCACGCAGCCTGAAGGCCTTCCGTCGCGAGGTTCGCCACGTGGAACTGTGCGTTGCCGATGCCGTTCCTGGCGGCATTTGCTTCGGCGCGCCGCACGAGTGCCGCATCGCCCTCGACCGCCGTGACCGTGGCCACATGGCTTGCGAGAGGCAAGCTGAAATTGCCGAGCCCGCAGAAAAGGTCGAGCGCGCGGTCGCCCGGGCGTGGCTCGAGCAGTTCGAGCGCGCGAGCGACCATGAGGCGATTGAGCTCACCGTTGACCTGGATGAAATCGGTCGGTGCGAATTCGATTCCCGCAGGCAACCCGGGCAGGCTGTAGTCGAGCGGCACCGCCGGCGGCGAGAGCGGCACCACGCTGTCGAGACCGCCCGGCTGGAGGTAAAGCGCGATCCCGTGCCGGGCCTCGAAGTCCCTGAGCGCCGCTAGGTCGGCTTCCTGCGGGTCGTCGAGCACGCGCAGCACGAGTGCCGTGACGTTCTCGGCGACGGCGACCTCGATCTGCGCCACGCGGCGACGCAACTCGAGCCCGCCGATGAGCATCGCGAGTTCCGCCAGCATTTCCCCCACCGGAGCGGCGAGCACTTCGCAGCGCCTGAGCTCCGCGAGCAAGGGGCTCCCCCGCTCGCGAAATCCGACGAGCACACGGGCCTTGCGATCGACGAACTTGCTGCCGAGCCGCGCGCGGCGCCGGTAGGACCAGATGGGTCCCGCGAGTGGCGGGAGCCAGCGATCGGGCGCAACGCCGCCGATGCGCGCAAGCTCCTCGGCGACGACGCGGCCCTTCGCCTCGAGCTGGGCTGCGTGATCGAGGTGCTGCAGCGTGCAGCCACCGCAAATCCCGAAATGCGCGCAGCGTGGCGTCACGCGCTGTGGCGAAGGGCGGAGCACGTCCACCACGACTGCTTCGTCGTACCTCCGCCGGCGACGGACACGCTGGAAGCGCACGGACTCGCCCGGCAGTGCGCCGTCGACGAACACGGCCTTGCCCCCGACGCGCGCGACGCCGCGGCCCTCGTGATCCAGCGATTCGATGTCCGCGATCTCGATCGCGGGCGGCGGCTTCAAGGGCCGGCCCACGCGGCGGCATACTGCCGCCAGTGCGATTCTTCCCGCTCGCCAAGCCATGAGCGCGCCCGCGCGAGTTCCGATTCGTACTCCGCCGGCGTGAGCTGGCCGCGTATCAGCTCGAACCGGAGCCAGACCAGGTAGGTGTTCAGGACGTCAGTCTCGCAGTAGGCGCGGATCTCCGCGATCCTCCCGGCACGCCAGTAATCGAAGACCTGCTCGCCGCTCATGCCGAGCTTGCCCGGCAGGCCGAGAAGGAGCGCGACGTGATCGAGGCTTGCCCGGCCGCGGGCCTGGTAGGCGGCCAGCACATCCATCAGGTCGACGTGCCGCATGTGATAGCGATTGAGATAATTGTTCCACTTGAAATCGCGGTCGCGTTCGCCGGTGTCCCAGTAAGTCGGCGATGCAACGCCGTGCCTCAGCATCCGGTAGTGCAGCACCGGCAAGTCGAAGCCCGAGCCATTCCACGACACGAGCGTCGGGCGGAGCTTGTCGATGCCGCCGAAGAACCGCCGCAGCAGCTCGTCTTCCGGACTGTCCGCCGCGCCGACGCTCCAGACCTGGAGCTGGTCGCCGCTGCGCAGCAGCGTGGATATCGCGACCACGCGGTGCTGATCGAGTGGCAGGAAGCCGGATTCAGTCTCCTCCATGCGCCGCGCGATCATGTCCGCGGCGACCTGCATGTCGTCGCCCTCGAATCCCCCGATCTTCCGCCCAAGCTCCGCATCGGGCACGGTCTCGATGTCGAATACGAGGCAATGCGGCGCGCCGCTCACGCCTTCCTCATCAGCACTGCGAACGCCGTCACGAGCCCCGCTTCGTCGGTGAGGCTGATGTGCCCCTCGCCCGCGCCGAGCCGGTCGGCAACGGCGCGGCCGCGCGGCGAGAAGCGCACTTCCGGGCGCCCCCAGGCGTTCGGCATGAACCCGAAGTCCCGGATCCACACGCCATGGCGAAAGCCCGTGCCCAGCGCCTTTGCGATCGCTTCCTTGGCCGCGAATCGCATCGCGAGGAAGCGCACCGGCCGCCGGCTGGGGTCGAAGATCGCGCGCTCTTCGGGCAACAGGAGCCGCTCCACGAAGTGCTCGCCGAAGCGCTCCCAGGTCGCCGCGATGCGCTCGATCTTCACGAGGTCCGTGCCGACGCCAAAGATCATCGTTCGCGCGCGGCCAGCATCAGCCGCTTCATCTCGGCGACGGCCGGCCCCATGCCGCTCATGACCGCCCGCGCGACGATCGCGTGACCGATGTTGAGTTCGGCGAGCTCGCGGAGCGCGGCCACCGGCTGGACATTGTGGTAGTCGAGGCCGTGACCGGCATTGACGACGAGGCCCGCAGCCGACGCCCGCTTTGCAGCCGCCGCCAGTCGCGCGAGCTCGCGCGCGCGGCCGGCGCCCTCGGCCTCGGCATAGGCGCCGGTATGCAACTCAACGACCGCCGCTCCCGCACGAACCGAAGCATCGACCTGTGCGTCGTCCGGGTCGATGAACAGGGAGACGCGAATCCCGCCGGCTGCGAGCCTCCGACAGGCGTCAGCGATTGCAGCCTGCTGACCCGCGACATCGAGGCCGCCTTCGGTCGTCACCTCGGCGCGCCGTTCAGGGACCAGACAGACGTCCTGCGGCTGTGTCCTGAGCGCAATGGCGAGAATTTCGTCGGTGACCGCCATTTCGAGATTCAGGCGCGTCTGCAGGGCGCTTCTGAGCGCCGCCACGTCGCGGTCCTGGATGTGGCGTCGATCTTCCCGCAGGTGCAGCGTGATGCCGTCCGCGCCCCATTGCTCTGCAACGAGCGCCGCGAGCAACGGATCGGGCGCACGGCCACCGCGTGCCTGGCGAAGCGTCGCCACGTGATCGATGTTCACGCCGAGCATGATCGCCGTCGCCGTCATCCCCCCTGCTCCCGCCGGCGCATGGCCAGCATCACGTCGCGGCTCGCGAGACCGCGCCCTTCGAGACAATGCGCGATTGCGGCGCCATAGATCCGGCGCGCCGCCTTGAGTACGGGCGCCTGCCCGAACTCACCGTGCGCAACCCCAAGGACGTCGCATCCGGCAAACGAATCTGCGCCGGATCCGGCATCGCGCACCGCGATGACTCCACGGCCCGGCTCGAAATGATAATACCGATCCGTTTCGAGCGGCCGGCCGCTTCCGGCGTCGCGCACGAGATCGAGTCCATAACCGAGTTCTTCGAGCAGGACACTCTCGAAGGCGCGGAGCGCCGCCTGCTCCGCTCCGCCCGCGAGCTGCCGCAGGGCCGCCGCGTAGGCGTCAAAGAGCGCCTCGTGACGGTCCTCCTTCGGAAGGAGCCGCAGCAGCAATTCGTTGAGGTAGAAACCGGACATCAGGCGTTCGGCCGGCAGCGCGAGGGGACCGTCACCCGCTTCGGCAGCCGTCAGCGTGCCGCCGTCGGCACGGCCCGACCAGGATACCAGCAGCGGCTGGAATGGCCGCAGGACCGAACGGAGCGGCGACTTTGGCCTGCGCGCTCCGTGCGCAAACAAGGTCACCCGCCCGTGCTCGCGGGTCATCAGGTCGAGAATCCGGCTCGTATCGCTCCAGGGCCGGTGATGCAGGAGATAGGCGGGCTCGAGGAGCTTCTGCTTCTTTCCGCTCATGATGGCTCGTGGCCGAGCCGCCTGAGCATCTGGTCGTCGTCGCTCCAGCCCTCGCGCACCTTGACCCAGGTCGAGAGATGAACTCGCCGGCCGAATAGCTCGTTGAGTGCGAGCCGCGCGGCACGGCCGATCGCCTTCAGTCGCTCGCCTTTTGCGCCGATCACGATCTTGCGTTGGCCGACACGCTCGACCCAGATCACGGCGTCGATTTCGGTACGCCCGTCCTCGGTCGGTTCGAATCGCTCGATCTCGACCGCAAGGCCATAGGGCAACTCGTCCGAGAGGGCAATCATCAGTTGTCCCCGGAGGACCTCGGCCGCCTGGAAGCGTTCGCCCCGCTCCGCGGGGGCCGCCGCGGTCTCGAGCGTTGCCTCCGGCAGCAATGCCACTGCCGCTTCGACGAGTTTCGCGAGGTTTTCCGCCTTCTCGGCCGACACCGGCACGATTGCCGCGAAATCATGTTTCGCCGCGACACGCAGGAGCAGCGGCAATAGCTCCGCGCGTGGACGTACGCGGTCGATCTTGTTGACGACCAGGATGATCGGCAGGCCCGCCCCTTTCAAGCGCGCAAGCACCACGTCATCGGCGGAGTTCCAGCGCGGCGCCGAGATGACGAGGAGGGCCGCGTCCGCAGCGCCGAACGCGGCCTGCGCCTCGCGATTCATCGAATGACCGAGCCGGCTGCCGGCCGCAGCACCCGCGCCGGGCGTGTCCGTCACGACCATTCGGAATCCCGGCCCGTCGACCTGCCCCTGGATCCGGTGACGGGTGGTCTGGGCCTTCGGCGTGACGATGCTGAGTTTGCGGCCTGTGAGTGCATTCAGGAGCGTCGACTTGCCGACGTTCGGTCGACCCGCCAGGACGACGGTGCCCGAGCGAAACGGGACGCTGGCGTTCATTTCCCGCCGCCGAGCGCAGGGCTCTCGAGGATCCGCTGCGCCGCTTCCTGCTCGGCGCGTCGCCGGCTGTTGCCATCGGCGACAGCCGTCAGGTCGAGGACGCCGACATCGCAACGCACCCGGAATCGCTGCTCATGCGGCTCTCCGGAAACCTCGAGCACGGTGTAGGCCGGCAAGGCAAAGCCGCGACCTTGCAGCCATTCCTGCAATCGCGTCTTCGGATCCTTGAGCTCGGCCGCCTCAGGCAGGGCCGCGAGTGCGTCGTGGAACAGGCGCTCCGCGGCGCTTCGTGCCGCATCGAGTCCGCGGTCAAGGAAGAGCGCGCCGAAAAGGGCCTCGAGCGCGTCCGCGAGGATCGTGGCGCGACGCTGGCCGCCCGATTTCATCTCGCCGTCGCCGAGGCGAAGATGCTCACCAAGGCCGATTTCGGCCGCAATGGCCGCCAGCGCCTCGCCGCTCACGAGGCTTGCACGATAGCGCGAGAGTTCGCCTTCGGTCGCTGCCGGAAATCGCCGGAAAAGGTTCTCGGCCACGACGAACGAAAGGACGGCGTCGCCCAGGTACTCGAGGCGCTCGTTATTGTCCGACCCCTGGCTTCGATGGGTCAGTGCGCGCTCGAGCAGTGCGGGATCGGAGAAGCCGCAGCCCAGGCGCTCCTGCAACCAGCCGGCAGCGGCAACCACGGCGCCCGCGGCGCGGCTCAGCGCGCGGCGACCTCGACGGTCTTGTCGAACTCCACCAGGAACGAGACGTTCCCGGCGAGCGGCACCGTGTCTTCGTAGGCGGCTCGCATCACGAACACGCTGCCATCCTTGTCGATCTCGATGTCGTGCGGGGTGATTACCTCGACCATATCGATGTCGAAGTGGCGCTCGACCGCCTTGCGCAGCATGAATTCCGTCGTGCCCGGGTTGCTGTCGTATTCATCGCGGACTTTTTCGAGCGTCGATGCGATGCGCATGAACTCGAGATATTTCGGCGTCAGGCGTATGCCCGCGTAGATCCAAGAACCGATGACGATGATGACCAAGATGATCCCGAGCATTGTCATGCCACGCTGTCTGTGCTGCATATCCTGTCTCCCTATCGGATTCCGGTTCCCATGCGGTCCCAGAGCAGGATCGAACCCGGCCCCGGATTGAACGATAGCCAGATCGCCTCCGCCTTGCCGATGAGATTTTCCTCGGGGACGAACCCGACCTCAGGAAAGCGGCTGTCGCGGCTGTTGTTTCGATTGTCGCCCATCATGAAGTAATGACCCGCCGGCACCTGCCATTCGCCTTCCATGCCGGGCCGCGCCGGATCCAGGAGGAGGCTGTGCGCGGCGTCGCCGAATGACTCCTCACCCACATGCGAGAAGGGATACTGCTCGTTCTTGGCCCCGGAATACAACCCGCCGGCCGAGATCTGGGACGGCGTTCCGTTTACCGAGACCTGTGTCCCGGTCACACGAATCGTGTCACCGGGCAGCCCGACCAGGCGCTTGATGAAGACCTGCGACGGATCCGAGGGCTTCCGGAATACGATGACGTCACCACGCGCAGGCGCGCCGATCTCGACAATGCGCGTGTTCAGCACCGGCAGGCGCAGCCCATAGCGCCACTTGTTGACGAAGATGAAATCGCCCTGGATGAGGGTCGGCATCATCGAGTCCGACGGTATCCGGAATGGCTCGTAGAGAAAGGACCTGAGCACCAAGACGATGACGATGACCGGAAAGAACGAGCGCGAGTAATCGACGAGGATCGGATCCTTGGCGATGCCGCGCTCCCGGCGCCGCGGCTCGAAGAAGTGCCGGTCGACGGCCCATACGACGCCGGTGACCGCGCCGAGCACCACCAATACGAATGCGAAATCGAATACCATCTTCCGCTCCCGCCGCCTATTTCTTGCTCATGCTGAGGACCGCCAGAAAGGCCTCTTGCGGGATTTCGACGGTGCCGAGCTGCTTCATCCGCTTCTTGCCTTCCTTCTGTTTCTCCAGGAGCTTGCGCTTTCGCGTCACATCGCCGCCATAGCACTTCGCGAGCACGTTCTTGCGCAACGCCTTGACCGTCGCTCGCGCGATGACCTGACCGCCGATGGCCGCCTGGATCGCGACTTCGAACATCTGCCGCGGTATCAGTTCCTGCATCTTGTCCACGAGCTCGCGGCCCCGCTGATAGCTGCTCTCGCGGTGGACGATCATCGAGAGGGCGTCGACGCGGTCCCCGTTGATCAGCACATCGAGCCGCGAGAGCGGCGCCGCCTGGAAGTGGCTGAACTCGTAGTCGAACGACGCATAACCGCGGCTCACGGACTTCAGCCGGTCGAAGAAATCGAGCACGACCTCCGCGAGCGGAAGTTGGTACTGCAGCGACATCTGCGTGCCGAGCTGCTGCATCTTCTTCTGCACGCCCCGCTTCTCCTGGCAGAGCCCGAGCACCCCGCCAACGTGGACCGGAGGCACCAGGATGTTCGCGGTGATGATCGGCTCCCGCAGCTCGCGGTAGCTCGGCGGCAGTTTCGAGGGATTGTCGACCAGGCTGAGATCCCCGTCATTGCTGACTACTTCGTAGATCACGGTCGGCGCGCTCGTGACGAGCGAGAGCCCGTACTCGCGCTCGAGCCGCTCCTGCACGATGTCCATGTGCAGCAGCCCGAGAAAGCCGCAGCGGAAGCCGAACCCGAGCGCGGTCGACACCTCAGGCTCGTAGTGCAGCGCCGAATCGTTGAGCTTGAGCTTTTGCAGCGCGTCGCGGAATGACTCGTACTGGTCGGACTGAACCGGAAACAGGCCCGCGAACACGCGCGGCTGCACCATCTTGAATCCCGGCAGGGGCTTCGCGCAGGGCCGCGATTCGCCCGTGATCGTGTCGCCCACCGGGGCTCCGTCGATGTCCTTGATCCCGGCGGTCATCCAGCCGACCTCACCGGTAGACAGCGCATCCGTCGCGACCCGCTTCGGCGTGAAACGGCCGACGCGGTCGACCTGCCAGCCGCGACCGGTCGACATCACCTGGATGCGGTCGTTCGGGCGCAGCACGCCGTTCATGACGCGCACGAGCGAGACGACGCCGACGTAATTGTCGAACCAGGAGTCGATGATCAGCGCTTGCAGGGGCGCCGCCGTGTCGCCGCGCGGAGGCGGTATGCGCCGAACGAGCTCCTCGAGAAGTTGAGGCACGCCTTCGCCGGTCTTGGCGCTGACGCGGACCGCATCGGTCGCCTCGATGCCGATGATGTTCTCGATCTCCTCGATAACCCGCTCCGGCTCCGCCGACGGCAGGTCGATCTTGTTGATGACCGGGACCACCTCGAGTCCCTGCTCGAGCGCCGTATAGCAGTTCGCAACGCTCTGCGCCTCGACGCCCTGTGCCGCATCGACGACGAGCAGTGCCCCCTCGCAGGCCGCGAGCGAACGCGAGACCTCGTACGAGAAATCCACGTGCCCGGGCGTGTCGATGAAATTGAGCTGATAGTCCTTGCCGTCGACAGCCCGATACGTGAGCGTCACTGACTGCGCCTTGATCGTGATGCCGCGCTCGCGCTCGAGATCCATCGAATCGAGCACCTGCTCCTGCATCTCGCGGGCCTCGAGGCCTCCGCAGGTCTGGATCAGGCGATCCGCGAGCGTGGACTTGCCGTGATCGACGTGCGCAATGATCGAGAAATTGCGGATCTGCTGCATCGGGGGGAAGCCGGAACGCCCTTGCCGGACGGGCGAGTCCGGGAAAAATGGATTATAGCAGTCAGGCGCTTCCGCCCCCGTCAGTCGCGGACAAGTCGCGCGATGGCGGTGGGATCGAGGTGGCCATGGCAGACGACACTGCCATCACAGGTCAATACGGGAACCTTCAGGCCGTAGCGGCGGCGGGCCGTCGCATCGGCATCGACGTCCTGCACTTCGAAGCTATCGAGCAGCTGTGCGAGTCCGGCGATGAACTCGTCGCAGAGCGCGCAGCCTTCGCGCGTATAGACGACGAACCTGGCTTCCAGATCAGTTGCGGCTTGCGGCCGTCGCGGGTGGCGGCGTCAGCGCCGTCGAAGGGCGGAGCCCGGTCGCGATGAATTTGAGAGTGCTCGGAGGCACTTCGCCGACGACCGTAACCTGATGGCCGTCGACGACCGTCGAGAAGGCCGAAGCAACGCCGGAGCGGCCGGATCCCCGCAGGGGCGGCTTGTCCGGCGCCGGCGCATGAATGAAAACCGAGATCGAGGCGAGTCCATCCGAATAGACCAGATGATTGACCGGCGCGCCCGCGCCGGCGACCGCCTGCATGCCGCTGACTGACAGCCGGAATCCGGGAGGCACCCGCGCCGCGCGCCAGGCCGGCGCGTCTTCGTCGGCCTGCGGCGACTGGCGCACCCAACGGAGCTTGCTGCGATCGAGCGCGGGCTCGAAGGCGGAATCCGGGATATCGTCGTCGAACTCGAGTTTGGTGAATCGCAGGCGCTCGATCACGCGATTCGCGCCATCGAGCAGATCGCTTCGCACCGGCATGTGCGAATCGACGTCGATCCACAGCCGGTAACCGAAGCGAAAGTCGTCGAGCGGCCTGACCGCGACGACCGCGGTCGGGCCGAAGATCGTCGCTTCGCGGCCGACGTAGTCGATCTTGTACCAGGACTCCATCCGCCCCTCGAATTGCGGCAATGCGCCCATGAGATCGCTGCGCCCGGAGCGCCGTTCGATGATCGCGAGGCGCTGATCCGGCAGGTAAACCACCACCTCGTCATTTTCACGCACGAGCTCGCGTCCATTGCCGGAGAGCGAAACGAGGCGCTCCGACACGATGCCGTTCCGGACCCGATGCGTGATGGCGAGTTGTTCCGAGCGGCCGGCCGATTCCGAAATGAACTCGCCCACATAGCTCGTATTGTTCAGCGCCGTCGCCATGCGAGCGAGCCATTCCTGGCCGCTCTCGGCAGATGCCGGCGTGGTCGCGAACGCGAGCGTGAGCGCGATGGCCAGTCGCGGACTCACGGATCGGCCCGGCCTTTGGTGGGTGCGCTGTCGGCGAGGGCCGCGCCGTCCGGGGCGCTCATCAGTCCGGCGCCGACGCTCCTGCGAACGAGCGGCGTCGCGTATCCGTAATGGGCGACGAGGTAATTCGCGAGCTGGGCCGGCGCAATTCCGCCCGGCGCCTCGGTCGCGGGCGGCGTCACATAGGTCGTCGCCGGCTCATCCGTGGCGTCAGCCGAATCCGCAACCGGCTCGACCGGGGAATCGACCGCCTGGGCGATGACGGCCTCCGGCGCGGGCTGATCCTGCGCCCCCAGTTGCTGGACGAGGAGCACCGCGCCGAAGGCAACGCCCGCTGCGACGGCGAGACCCGAGAGCGAGCGCAGCAACGCGTCGCGTCGCGGCAGCCGCACGAATGCGGAAACCCGGAGCGGCTCCCTGGCAATCGCGGCACTCACGCGCGCCGCGACCTGGCGTGCAGCCGGAACGTCGCCGTCGTTCCTGAGAACCGCGCCGATCAGCGAGTAGCGCGACAAGGCGCCCCGCAGCTCGTCATCGCGTTCGAGCCGCTTCAGCAGCAACGCGGTTTCCGGTTCGGGCAATTCGCCGTCCAGAAAAGTCGAAAGCTGTTCCTTGATCCGATCCGTCATTCAAAGTCTCCAATTCGCCCGAGGCCGCCGTCGAAGACTTCGCGCAGGCTGCGATCGATCGCTTCGCGCGCGCGGAAGATCCTCGAACGGACCGTTCCCACCGGGCATTCCATCGTCTTGGCAATGTCCTCGTAGCTGAGGCCCTCGAGCTCCCGCAACACGATCGCGAGGCGCAGATCGTCCGGCAGGGCTTCGATGGCTTCGTTGACCGTCCTGCGTATCTCGTCCGTCAGCGCAAGCGCTTCCGGTGTCTCGGTGTCCGAGAGCCGGGCGTGCGCCTGGACCTGCGACCCGTCCTGGAGGTCCAGGTCGTACGACACGGGCCTGCGGCGGCTCGCCACGAGCGCATTCTTGGCCGTATTGATGGCGATCCGATACAGCCACGTGTAGAAAGCGCTGTCACCGCGGAACGCCGGCAAGGCGCGGTACGCCTTGATGAAGGCTTCCTGCGCGATGTCCTCCGCCTCCGCGGGATTCCGGACGTAGCGCTGCACAAGCTTCAGCACCTTGTGCTGATACTTGAGCACCAGGGCGTCGAAAGCCGCCTTGTCGCCCTTCTGGACCCGGCGGACCAGCGCAATGTCGCCTGCTTCAGCCCGCATTGGCTCGACGTTTCGCGCTGCGCCCTCCACGTGCACGCCGGATATGACCGGCCGACCCCCTGATAGTTCGCAAGGTCCTGTCGCGGTGGGGCGAAACGCCTCCTTTCGTGAGATAAGCCACGGATTCTAGCAAGAGAGCCGGATCCGGGCCTTGAGTCGGCGAAATTCGTCGGATGGCAACGCTGTCCGCGGCAGAAGCCATCCAAATCGGCGTCCGCCGACCATGACCTCCATCAGCACCAGTGACGCATAGGCGCGGGCACCCGCACCGAGCCTGGCCGGCAACCAGAGCGGCCGGCCGGCCAGGCGCACGCGGCAGTCGCGGCCCTCCAATGCGAACGCTCGGAGCCGGCAGTGCCGGCCGGGCACGAACCCAAGCGACAGGACGAATCCCGCGAGCGTAACGATCGACAAGCTGGCCGCCAGGACCGGCATGGCGCCCGCGAACCACGGCCATGCCGCGGCCAGAACGTGGGCGAGAAGCACGGTCGCCGCGAGGCGTGGCTGCGCCCGCGGCTCAATCCTGACTGCGAACGATGTCATCGATGAGTGCCGCATGGACGGAATCCGACGGCCGCGAGCCGCCGATCAGCCAGTCCACAAGGTCCGGATCCGGCTGTTCGAGCAGCCACTGGAATGAACGACGCCGTGTGTCGTCGGCCCCGGTCCACCGGCTCTCGAGCCAGCGGCCCAGGAGCACGTCGAGTTCCTTCATGCCGCGCCGGCATTGCCACCGCATGCGTGCCTGTACCGGATCGTGCATCGCTTACTCGTCGCGATCGAGGAGCCTGCGCTTGATATCGGCGATCGCGCGCGCGGGATTCAGGTCCTTCGGGCAGGCCTCGGTGCAATTCATGATCGTGTGGCAGCGATAGAGGCGGAACGAATCGTCGAGTTGCGAAAGCCGCTCCGCCTGCGCCTCGTCCCGCGTATCCACGAACGAAACGGTAGCTGGCAAGAAGTGCCGCGGGTCCGAGAAATTCGTCGCCGTTCCACCAGTAACTCGGGCAGGCTGTCGAACAGCAGGCGCAGAGGATGCACGCCGAGGGACGGTCGATGAGCTCCTGGTCGGCGGGCAGCTGTCGTCGCTCCGCTCCCTTCGGCGCAGGTTCGTTCGTCAGCAACCAGGGTCGGACGGAAGCGTACTGCGCGAAAAAATGGCTCAGGTCGGGCACGAGGTCCTTCACGACCGGCAGGTGAGGCAGCGGAAAGATGCGCACCGGCCCCTTGATCGACTCGATCGGCAGCGTACAGGCGAGGGTATTGACGCCGTCGATATTCATCGCACAGGAACCGCAGATACCCTCGCGGCAGGAGCGCCGGAAGGTCACTGTCGAGTCCACCTCGTTCTTGACCTTGATCAGCGCGTCCAGAACCATCGGCCCGCAACGGTCGAGATCCACATCGTAACGATCGAGCCGCGGCGGTTCGGCCGAATCCGGGTCCCAGCGATAGATCCGGAACTCCCTGACCCGCGTGGCTCCAGTCGCCGCCGCGTGGTGCCGGCCCGGCCGGTCGGTGTAACGGGAATTCGCGGGCAATCGGAATTCGGCCATGGGGTTCCTCAGTAGGCCCGGATCTGTGGCGGTATGCGTTCGACGTCGTCGGAAAGCGTCTGACCCTGCACCGGACGATAGTCGAATCGCACGCCGCCCCGCTCGTCGACCCAGGCAAGGCTGTGTTTCATCCACTCAGCGTCGTCACGGGACGGAAAGTCCTCGCGCGCGTGCGCGCCGCGACTCTCGGTGCGGTTCTTCGCCGAATGAATCGTCGCTAGCGCCTGACCGAGCAGGTTGTCGAGCTCGAGTGCCTCGACCAGGTCGGTATTGAAGATGAGGGAGCGGTCGGAGATTCGAAGGTCGCCGAACGCGCGGAAGCAGCGCTCCAGCGCCGCGCAACCTTCGGAGAGCGTCTCGCCGGTGCGGAATACCGCGGCATCGCGCTGCATGGCACGCTGCATTTCGTCGCGAAGCGATGCCGTCGGGCGGCTGCCGTTCGCCTGCCGGACCCGGTCGAAACGGCCAAGGGCCGCGTCGAGCGACGTGGCGCTCGGCTCAGGCAGGGCTGCGCCAGGCCGCAATGCCTTCGCGCAGTGTGCAGCCGCAGCGCGCCCGAAAACGACGAGGTCGAGCAGTGAGTTCGATCCAAGCCGGTTCGCGCCGTGAACCGACACGCATGCGGCCTCGCCGATCGCCATCAGACCCGGAACGACGGATTCCGTGCCGCTGTGCCGGGTCAGGACTTCGCCGTTCAGATTCGCCGGTATCCCGCCCATGTTGTAGTGCACGGTCGGCTGCACCGGAATCGGCGCGCGCGAAACGTCGACGTTGGCGAAGATCATCGCGGTCTCCGCGATCCCGGGAAGGCGCTTGTGGATGACCCCGGTTCCGAGGTGTTCGAGGTGCAGGTAGAGATGGTCCCGCTCCGGCCCTACGCCACGTCCCTCGCGGATCTCGATCGTCATCGCGCGGCTCACGACGTCGCGTGAGGCGAGGTCCTTCGCATTCGGTGCATAGCGCTCCATGAAGCGCTCGCCCTCCGAATTCCGGAGGATCCCGCCCTCGCCTCGCACGCCCTCCGTGATCAGGCATCCCGCGCCGTAGATTCCCGTCGGGTGGAACTGGACGAACTCCATGTCCTGGAGCGGCAGTCCCGCACGCAGCACCATGCCGTTGCCGTCGCCGGTGCAGGTGTGCGCAGACGTGCATGAGAAGTAGACTCGACCGTAGCCTCCGGTCGCCAGGATCGTCGCCTGTGCGATGAAGCGGTGCAGCGTGCCGGTCGCCAGATCGAGCGCAAGCACGCCGCGACAGGCCCCCTCCTCCATGATCAGGTCGATCGCGAAGTACTCGATGAAGAATTTCGCCTCGTGACGAAGGCTCTGTTGATAGAGCGTGTGCAGCATCGCGTGGCCGGTCCGGTCGGCCGCCGCGCAAGTGCGCTGCGCAATGCCCTTGCCGTAATGCGTCGTCATTCCGCCGAAGGGCCGCTGGTAGATGCGTCCGTCCTCGGTGCGTGAAAACGGCAGGCCGAAATGCTCGAGCTCGATGACTGCCGCCGGCGCCTCCCGGCACATGTAGGCGATCGCATCCTGGTCGCCCAGCCAGTCCGAACCCTTGACCGTATCGTAGAAATGGAAGCGCCAGTCGTCTTCACCCATGTTGCCGAGCGCAGCACTGATGCCACCTTGCGCAGCCACCGTATGGCTTCGCGTCGGAAAGACTTTCGTGATACAGGCCGTGTCGAGGCCCGCCTGCGCGAGCCCCACGGTCGCCCTGAGGCCCGCGCCACCCGCGCCGACGACGATAACATCGCAAGCGTGATCGGTGATCGGATAGGCGTTCATGCTGCGCCGCCGGCGACCAGCACGAATGTTGCCCAGGCGACCGTCGCGGCTGCGGCAGCGTGGATCAGTTGCGACAGCCGGATCGACAGCCTGCGCAGGCGGCCACCGACGTAGTCTTCAAGAACGACCTGAACGCCTTGCGCCGAGTGCCAGAGCATCGCGATTCCGAAGAGCAATGCAAGGAATGCCTGCAGCGGCTTCGTGAGCCACGCCAGCACCGTCGCGTGATCGAGATCCGGCTGGCGAAGGAGCGCCGCCAGGAACCACAATCCGAGCGGCACCAGAGCGATCGTGGTCATGCGCTGGTTGCGCCAATGCCGGCTCGCGCTGCCGGGGCGTCGGCTCACGGCAACCCCGCGAACCAGCGCCACGCGGGCGTCAGGAAAAGTGTCGCCGCAAGTGCCGGTCGCCGCCAAGATCAGGACGACTGTGGCAGTCGCGCGGGCGGCGGATTTCTCGAAGCCGTATCCCAGGTCCCAGGCCAGGTGGCGGATGCCGGCGAACAGGTGATACCAGAAGGCGGCGAGCGCGACGGCGATCACGATGCGAACCGGCGGGCTCGAAAGCAATCGTCCGACTGCCGCGTAGGCTCGCGGGTCCCGCGGCGATCGCGGCGAGCCAGGCGACGAACAGCAGGCTGCAGCCGGAGAGAAACAGGCCGCTCGCGCGATGCAGAATCGACAGCACCATCGTGTACATCGGCCGGTACACCTGCAGGTGCGGGGACAACGGCCGTTCTGCGGGGGACTGCATCGCTAAGCTATTCTGCCAGAAGGGGCCATGCCTTCCCACGGGCAATTGCCACGCGTTCGGCGAGATGTGCTGCGATAGGATGGCGCAATGCCGCTGACCCGTTGCACGCCATTGCCGTCCCATGTGGTCGTCGCAGTCACCGGCCGCGATGCACGAAGCTTTCTCCAGGGCCAGCTTTCAAACGATCTTCTCGGGATCGAGCGCCATCCCGGCATGCTGGCGGCTTCCTGCAATCGCCAGGGACGGGTCCTCGCGACGATGCGCCTTGCGGCCGACGGCGATGACGTGCTGCTCTTGCTGCACCGAGCACTCGCCCCGACACTGATTGCTCAACTCTCCTCATTCGTGCTGCGCGCTGACGCGCGCTTCGAGGAGCGCGGCGCCGATGTCCAGGTCGCCGGGTTGATTGACGCCGAGCCGGACGCGCACTGGTCGCAGGCGCGCGGCGGCGGCAGCAGGGCTCGCGATGATGGTTGCGAGTCCGCGCCGGATTCTCCTTGCCGGCCCACGGCCGGCACTCGATGCCGCGCTTGCTGCAATTCCGCGCACGCTACCAGGCGATTGGGAGCGTGCGAGCATCGAGGATGGCGAGCCTTCCGTGATGCCCGCAACCGCCGCGCTCTGGCTTCCGCAGATGCTCAACCTCGACCTGATCGGCGGCGTCAGTTTCAGCAAGGGCTGTTACGTCGGCCAGGAGATCGTGGCACGCTCCCAGCACCTCGGCCGCATGAAGCGCCGCATGTTGCGCTATGTCGGTCCCCCGGATGCCGTCCTGCAGCCCGCGCAAGCGTTCTTCAGCGGCGAGACGCTCGCCGCACAGGTCGTGACGGCCTCGCGCGATGAAACGTCCACGCAATGCCTCGCCGTCGTCGAGCTTCGATATTGCAGCGACCTGCTCGGCGCCAAACCGGGCGGATCGGAATTCGTTCCGGCCGATCTCCCCTACGCAATCCCGGCGCCTGCACTGAACGACGAAGAGTAAAAGGCCGAAGGGACTCGAACTTTTTCCTTCGGTCCTTCGGGAAAAAGTCGAGTCCCTTCGGCCTTTTACTCTATTCGTCCGTGTCCAGATTCCGCAACTGCGGGAACAGCAGCACGTCGCGAATGCTCGGCGAGTCCGTGAGCAGCATGACGAGCCGGTCGATTCCGACACCGAGACCGGCCGCCGGCGGCATGCCGTATTCGAGCGCGCGGATGTAGTCGGCGTCGTAGTACATCGCCTCGAGGTCGCCCGAGTCCTTGCGCGCGACCTGCTCGCGAAAGCGCGACGCCTGCTCCTCCGGGTCGTTCAGCTCGGAGAAGCCGTTGGCGAGTTCGCGCCCGTCGACGAAGAACTCGAAGCGGTCGGTGACGAATGGATCCTTGTCATTCCTGCGCGAAAGCGGCGATACCTCGGTCGGATAGGAATGCACGAAAGTCGGCTGCAGCAGTTTCTGCTCGCAGGTCTTCTCGAAGATGCCGATCTGCCGCTTGCCGGCCCCGTCCGCCGCGCCGCACTCGATGCCGAGCGATTCGCCGAACTTGCCGAGATAAGCCGCATCGCGCAGCCGCTTCGGATCGAGTCGCCGGATTGTGCGCGATGAGCGCCTGCTCGATCGACAGCCGCGTGAACGGCGTATTGAATGAAATGATCCGTCCCTGGTAGTTCAGCTCGCGGGCGCCCGCGACCGCGTCCGCGAGGCCCTGAATCATGCGCTCGACGAGCAGCATGAAGTCCTCGAAATCCGCATACGCCTGGTACAGCTCCAGCATCGTGAATTCTGGATTGTGCTGTGTCGACAGTCCTTCGTTGCGGAAATTGCGGTTGATTTCGTAGACCCGCTCGAAACCGCCGACGACGAGACGCTTGAGATAGAGTTCCGGCGCGATGCGCAGATACATGTCCTGGCCGAGCGCGTTGTGATGCGTCACGAACGGGCGGGCGACGGCGCCGCCAGGAATCGGCTGCATCATCGGCGTCTCGACCTCCAGGAAGCCGAGCGCGTCTAGGAAGTCGCGCAGGTAGCGGACGACCCGCGTCCGCGTGCGGAAAACCTCGCGCGAAGTTTCGCTTACGATCAAGTCGACGTAACGCCGCCGATAGCGCGTCTCGGTATCCGCGAGCCCGTGCCACTTGTCGGGCAGGGGACGGAGCGCCTTCACGAGAAGGCGCGCGCTTTCGGCGCGCACCGTCAATTCGCCCGCCCGCGTGCGCATCAGCACGCCTTCGATCGCGACAATGTCGCCGACGTCCCAGCCCTTGAACTCCTCGTACGTGCCCCCGAGCGTGTCTGATTGCAGGTAGGCCTGGATCTGCCCGCTCGCGTCCTGGAGTTTCGCAAACGAGGCCTTGCCCATGACGCGCTTGAACATCATCCGCCCGGCGACGCGCACCCGGACCGGGTTTGCGGAAAGCCATTCGTCATTCCGTCCGCCCCAGGTCGCATGCAAGTCGGCCGCCAGCGCATCGCGGCGGAAGTCGTTCGGATACGCGATCCTGCCATCGCGCAGGCGCGCGAGCTTGGCGCGCCGTTCCGCGATCAGCGTGTTGTCGTCGGGTCGGTCCGGCGGCTCTTTCGTCGTCATGGCGGGAAGCTTACAGGCCCTGTTTCAGGCTTGCCTCCATGAAAGGATCGAGCGCGCCGTCCAGCACGGCCGACGGATTGCCGGTCTCGTAGCCCGTCCGCAGGTCCTTGATGCGCGACTGGTCGAGCACGTACGAACGGATCTGGTGGCCCCAGCCAACGTCCGTCTTCTGGTCCTCGAGCACGCGCGCGGCGGCGTTGCGCTTGTTCACCTCGAGTTCGTAGAGTTTCGCCTTCAGCATTTTCATCGCGGTCGAGCGGTTCTTGTGCTGGCTGCGCTCGCCCTGGCAGGCGACGACGATGCCGGACGGCAGGTGGCGCAGCCTCACGGCGGAATCCGTCTTGTTGACGTGCTGGCCGCCCGCCCCGCTCGCGCGATACGTATCCATTTCGATGTCGGCCGGATTGACCTCGATATTGATCTCGTCGTCGATCACGGGCGAGACGAAGACCGATGCAAATGACGTGTGCCGCCGGTTACCGGAATCGAACGGCGACTTGCGCACGAGCCGGTGAACGCCGGTCTCGGTGCGGAGCCAGCCGTACGCATAGTCTCCGTCGACTTCGATCGATGCGCTCTTGATGCCCGCGACTTCGCCTGCGCTCTGGTCGGTCACCGTGACGGTGTACCCGCGGGACTCGGCCCAGCGCAGGTACATCCGGAGCAGCATCTGGCGCCCAGTCCTGGGCCTCCGTGCCGCCGGCGCCGGCCTGGATGTCGAGGAACGCCCCGCGCGGATCCATCTCGCCCGGAAACATGCGCGACAGTTCAAGCCGGCGCACGCGCTCGTCGAGCTTCGCGGTGTCCTTTACGATCTCGGCGAATCCGGCCTCGTCGCTTTCAGCCTCGACGAGCGCGAGAAGTTCTGCGGCGTCCGAGAGGCCGCTCGCCAGCTGGTCGAGTTCGGAAATCGTCGCCTCGAGCCGCGCGCGTTCGCGACCGAGTGATTGCGCCTTTTCCGGCGAGTTCCAGACCGCGGGATCCGCAAGCTCGTGATTCAGCTCTTCGAGACGCTCGCGCTTCGTGTCGTACTCAAAGGTACCCCCTCAGCGCTTTCAGGCGCTCGGTGAGGTCGTCAATCAGGCGGCGGGTCGGTGCGGCTTCCATGCGGGCGGCAGTCTAGCAGACGGTCAGTCGTTCCAGAGAACGTGCTCCGCCAGCAATTCCGCGCGCGCATCACCCCCGAAAGTCGTCGATTGCAGGCGATACGCAAGGCGCACGCGGGCACCGTCCGCGGGCCGTTTCGCCTCCGACTCGTCGAAGTACCCGAACGAGATTGCCTCGAGCGGGCGCATCGCCGGTTGCGGCCGGACCCACAGCTTCAGGTGCCGGTCGCCGACTACGCGCGTCTCGGCGACTTCGAATTCACCCTCGAACACCGGCTCCGGGAATCCCTGTCCCCAGGGGCCGCCCATTTCGATTGCGCGCGCGGTTTCGAGGGAGATCTCCGCGCCTTCGAGTTCGCCGTCGGTCTCGAGGACATTCTGCATCTGCGCCGGCGACAGCAGGCGGCCAATCTCTTCGGCAGAACGCGTCCGCGAAACGCGAGATTGCGGGACGTCTCAGCGTGAGGCCGGCCGCCATCGCATGCCCGCCATAGCGATCGATGAGACCCGGATGCCGCGTCGCGATCGACTCGAGCACATCCCTCACGTGCACGCCCGCGACCGAACGCACGGAGCCGCGCAGTTCGTCCGTGCCCACGGGCGCAAAGGCGGCCACCGGCCGGTGCAGCCGGTCCTTCATCCGCGAGGCGACGAGACCGACGACGCCGGCATGCCAGCTGCTGTCGAACAGCGTGAGGCCTGGCGGCAGGTCACCATCGGCGATGCGGAGATTCCGCACCGCGGTCGCAGCCTCGTCACGCATGCGCGATTCCATCTCGCGACGTTCGCGATTGAGCCGGTCGAGTTCGCCGGCGAGTGCGAACGCCTCGGACGGATCATCGGTCAGCAGACAGCGGATCCCGATCGACATGTCGTCGATGCGGCCCGCCGCATTCAGCCGCGGCGCGATCTGATGTCCGAGCTGGCGTGCTGACAAGTCGTCAAGCCGGCAGCCGGCAACGCGCGCAAGGGCCATGAAGCCGCTGGTCGCGGCACGCGCGCGAATGCGCTTCAGGCCTTCCTGCACGAGGATACGGTTGTTGTGGTCGAGCGGCACGACATCGGCGACCGTTCCGAGCGCCACCAGGTCGAGGAGGTCCGCGACCGCCGGCAGGCGGACTCCGCGCTGGTTTTCCAGCTCGCGTGTGAGCGATGCCATCAGGTAGAACGCGACTCCGACGCCCGCCAGGGCGCGGCTGCCGAACGCCGCCTGCCGCAGATTGGGATTCACGTGCGCTGCGCAATCCGGCAGTGTCGGGCCCGGAAGATGATGATCGGTCACGAGCACCTGCATGCCGAGCGCCTGCGCAGCTTCGATGCCGGCGAAAGCGGACACGCCATTGTCCACCGTGACCAGGAGATCCGCCTTTTCGGGTCCGAGTTCCGAGACCAGCGCCGGGGTCAGTCCATAGCCATGCCGCATGCGATCCGGCACGCGCATCCCGACATTGTGGTGGCCGAGACGCATGAGCTGTCGCATCACGAGTGCCGTGCTGGTCGCACCGTCGGCGTCAAAATCGCCGACGACGAGGATCCGCGAACCGCGTGCGACGTGTTCGAGGAGAAGCGCCGTCGCCGGCCCGATCCCATCGAGCGTCGACACCGGCAGCAGCGACCGGAGTTCGAGCGGCGAGCTGGTCTGCGTGCCGGATCCCGCGGGATGCATAGACACGCCGGAGTACCGGGTGAAGCGACGCCGGCAAGTCATCGACCGGGCCCGCGGGTCTTCGCCGGAGCTTGACGGGCTGCGCGCGCGGCAGGTCGCTGGATTTCATCGGCGGCAATCATAGCGGCGCGGGGGGCGCGCGATTGGCTATATTTCGGACCGAGCCACGATGCAATTCACCCGGGAAGACGCGAACGAAACCCATGCGATCGTCGCCTGCGCCGAAGGCGAGGTGCGACTGCGCGACCGCGTCTGCACCGCGAGCTTCATCGTGACGCGGAATGCGATCATCGAGCGCTGGCAGCCCGCCGCCGCCGAAGCGCTCACGATCGCGGACTTCAGCGGGCTTCTCGAGCTCAAGCCGGAAGTCGTGCTGCTTGGCACCGGCGCCCGGCAGCGCATTCCGCCGCCGGCGCTGTACGCCGATTTCGCCGCGCGGCGCATCGGGCTCGAGGTCATGGACAACCGGGCTGCCTGCCGCACCTTCAACCTGCTGTTGTCCGAATACCGTGACGTCGCGCTCGCGCTGATACTCTGAAATTGAAGGGGACGCACCCCTTCAGCGAAAAGGCGATTACTCCAGGCGTCGATTGCCGCTGAAGGGGTGCGTCCCCTTCAATTGCGCGGCGGCAACTGGGACAGCGGATCGAGCGGCTCGCCCTCGAGGCGGATTTCGAAGTAGAGCATCGCCTGCTGGCCAGGACCGAGTCCCATGGCCGCGATGGCCTGCCCTGCACGCACGTCGTCACCTTCCTTCACCTGGACGGATGCGTTGTGGCCGTAGGCCGTAAGCCAGCCGCGCACGTGATTGATGATGATCAGTTGTCCGTAGCCGCGAAGCCCGCTACCCGTGTAAACAACCTTGCCGTCCGCGGCCGCGAATATCGGCTGGTTCATCCCGCCGTCGATGCGAAGCCCGAGGCCGCCGGACGGCTGGCGAATGGTTCCCACGACGCGCCCGACCTGGACCGGCCATTTCCATTCGGGCGGACGGTGCGCGGGATCGCTCGGCTGAGGCACGCGCCACAGGTTGCCGGGCAGCGGCGGGTTCCGCCGCTGCCACGCCACGCTCGCCGCGCGGCGCATTGAGCCGCAGCCGCTTGCCCGGATGGATCAGGTAGTCGCGGCCGATGCCGTTCCAGCGCGCGATGTCGCGGTAGTCAACGCCGTAGCGCCTCGCGATCGAATACAGGGTCTCGCCGCTTTTGACGACGTGGTAGTCAGGAATCGATGGTCGGCGGTCACTGCCGGCGCATGCGGCGATGGCGATCGCCGCGACACATGCAACCCACAGCTTCAGGAAACACCACCCAGTAGCGGTACGAAACTCACGAAGCCGAGCCGCTCGCGCAGGAACTGGTCGCCCCGCCGCGTAATGCGCAACAACTCCTGGCGGCCCTCCGGCCCAACCGGCGCGACGAGCCTGCCGCCTTCGCCGAGCTGGTCGAGCAGCTTCTGCGGGCAGCGCATGCGGCGCCGCGGCAAGCAGGATCCCGTCGAAGGGCGCCAGCGACGGCCAGCCTTCCGCACCGTCGCCATACTTGAAACGGACATTCTTGATCTCGAGTTCGCGCAGCCGCTCGCGGGCCCGTTCGAGCAGGGCCTCGATGCGCTCGATGCTGTAGATCTTTCCCACGAGCGGCGCGAGCACCGCAGTCTGGTATCCACAGCCTGTCCCGACTTCGAGCACTTTTTCAGGCGTGCCCCCGATCGTGATGGCTTCCGTCATCCGGGCGACGACATAGGGCTGCGAGATCGTCTGGCCGTGTCCGATCGGCAACGCGGTATCCTCATAGGCGCGGCTCGCCAGCGCCTCGTCGACAAACAGGTGACGCGGGACATTCCGGATCCGGTCGAGCACGCGCGGGTCACGGATGCCCTGTTCCACGAGTCGCTGGATCAGGCGCTCGCGCGTGCGCGCCGAGGTCATTCCGATGCCGCTGCGCTCGCTCATTCGCCAGGCGGGCTCCCGCAACCATTCGCGGAGACTGTCGAGGGCGGAGTGTCTCGTCAGGTCCACCTGCAGGGGCGTCACGGACACGAAACCGTTCGCGACTGCGTGGAAATCGGTTCCAGGTCCCGCGTCCTGGCCCGCACCTGCCGCTCCCACCCAGTAGATCTCGCGCCCTCTCGGGTCGAGCCCGCGCACGGCGGCCTTCGCACGATGGCGATGCCCGAGCCGCGTGACTTCGAAACCCTGCAGGGCTTCATACGGGAGATCCGGCACGTTCACGTTCAGGATCATCGAGCGATGCAGCGGCCGCGCGAGCAGCCGCAACACGAGCTCGCGCGCGACGCGTGCCGCCGTCGCGAAGTGCGGTCCGCCACCCGCCGCAGCCACGAGCGACACCGCGACCGTGGGCAGGCCGAGGAACCGGCCTTCGATGGCCGCGGCCACCGTGCCGGAATACAGGACGTCGTCGCCGAGATTCGCGCCGTCATTGACGCCCGAAACCACCATGTCGAACTCGAAATCAAAAAGGCCGGTGATGGCCAGGTGCACGCAGTCGGTCGGCGTGCCGTTGATCACGTACCAGGTGTCCTCGTCCACCCGCTGCACGCGCAGCGGCACCTCGAGCGTCAGCGAGTGGCTCGCGCCGCTGCAGTTGCGGTCCGGGGCCACGACCGTGAGCGGCGCGACGCCCGTCAACGCCTCCCGGAGGAAGCGCAGACCTTCCGCGCGATAACCGTCGTCATTGGCGAGCAGGATCTTCAAGGCCGGCATTTCCCTGTCGCGCGTCACGCGACCGGGCCGCACTATACTGTAAGCCCCGTCTCCGGGGCGCATCGACGGAGGCCGCCGTCATCAAGGATGAGGAACGCGAATTGTTCCGCGCCGCGGTACGCGACGTCAGGCCGCTCCGACAGGCAAAACCGGCCCCGGAACGCGTGCGCCGCCGGCCGCGCGCGGCATCGCGGCGCGCCGACGAGGCCAGCGTGCTCGCTGAATCGCTTGCGCTGGACGCCGGCGAGCTCGATGTCGAATCCGGCGACGAACTCAGCTGGCGCCGGACGGACGTTTCCGAAGCCACCTTGCGCCGGCTGCGCCGCGGTCACTACGCAGTGCGCGACGAACTCGACCTCCACGGCCTGACCCAGGACGAGGCGCGCAATGCGCTCGGCGCATTTCTCGCCGAGGCCGCAAAACAGCAACGGCACTGCCTGCGGATCATCCATGGCAAGGGCCGCGGCTCCGGCCATCGGGGCCCGGTGCTCAAGTCCGCCGTCAACCGCTGGCTGCGCCGCCATGCGGTGGTGCGGGCGTTCTGCTCGGCGCGCCGGAACGACGGCGGGACCGGCGCCCTCTACGTTCTCCTCGACGCCTGAGTCTCAGTCGGGGTCCGGCTCCGGCACGGTGGCAATCACGATCTCGCGCAGTACGCTCGTCGCGAATGCTCCACGCGGCAGCTCGAATGCGAGTTCAAGCCCTCCGGCCTCGGCCCTGTGCGTGAATTCCTTCGGCCGCAGCACGAGCGCGCGCCGTTCGGCGTTCATTTCGATGGCTGCCAGCCGGGACGGCAGTGGTTCCAGCGGCGCGAGCGCCCATTGCTCCATGCGCTCCGCCAACCCCCGCGGAAGCATGCCGCCGGCTCCGCAGAGTGGGCCTGTCGGCCCGACGTCGCCCTCGGCGCAGCGTTCGAGCAGGGACTCATCCAGCCCCTCCGCGGTGAATACGGACCGGCTACCGCTCAGATTGACGATCTCGCCCGGAAGCAGGCGGTTCCAGTTACCCGCGGTGACACGCGCCCCGAGGACCGCGTTGAAAGCGAGCGAACGCGCGGCAGACAGCAGAAAACCCCTTGGCTCCCGTCCGCGCGGCAGGCGCCCGGTCGACATCCATTCGGCGACGCGCAGCAGATTGGCGCCATCGTGACCGAATCGCTGCGCCCCGAAATAATTCGGCACGCCGGTTTCGATGATTCGTGCAATGCGCGAGGCCACGCCACCCGGATCGCCCTGCGGTTCGCGGATACGGATCCGGAATCGGTTTCCGGCGAGTGCGCCGCGACGCAGCTTCCGGGAGTGCGCTGCCTCCGAGAGCACCTGGAATCCATCGCCGGAGAAACCATTCAGCGAGGACAAGCCCCTGGCCGCCGGCACCGTGAACCACTGCCGCGCGACGGCGCGACGGTCCTTCAGGCCCGCAAAACCGACGTCGCCCGGCGGGCAGCCCGCGCGGGCCGCAAGCTGGCGCACGCACATAGAGCGTATTGGCGTCGCGCTTTTCGACGCACAGGAGTCGATGCGCTTCGCCGCCATCGGGTTCGAATCCGAGGCGCTCATCGACCACGAAATCGGCCGCATCGACGCGAAGCGCGCCGGACACCGGCGGCTCGCCAAACGCATGCGGGGCCCCGAGTGCAATCCGACGCCAGGCCTCGCTGGCCTGCGCCTCAGCTTCCATGCACTTCCTGAAGCAGTACCACTGCCTGCGCGGCGACGCCTTCGGCGCGGCCGAGCGCGCCCAGGCCCTCGGCGGTCGTCGCCTTGACGTTGACCCGGTCTTGCGTGATTCCGAGATCGGACGCGATGTTCGTGCGCATCGCATCGCGGTAGGCCCCGATGCGGGGCGCCTCGGCGATGAGTGTCAGGTCGCAATTGACGATCGCGAATCCGAGTGCTGCAACCTGCTTCGCAACGATGCGCAGGAGAGCGCGGCTGTCGGCACCCGCGAAGCGCGCGTCGTCCGGGGGGAAGTGACGGCCGATGTCCCCGGCTGCCGCCGCGCCGAGCAATGCATCCATGAGCGCATGCAGCAACACGTCTCCGTCCGAATGCGCGACCAGGCCCTGGGAATGTGGAATCGACACGCCGCCGAGTCGCAGGTGATCGCCGGGACCGAAGCGATGGATGTCATAGCCACTGCCGACCCTCATCGGCGCCCCTTCTGAGATCGCATCGTCGCCTGCGCAAGCCGGAGGTCGGCGGGTCGCGTGACCTTGATGTTGAGCGGCGAGCCCTCGACCAGGCGCGGCCGCAGGCCGAGCCCTTCGATCGCGGCCGCCTCGTCCGTCGCCTCGAAGCCCTCTTCGAGCGCCTGAGTCAGAGCGCGCACCAGGCGCCCGTGCCGGAACATTTGCGGTGTCTGCGCACGCCACAGGCGCTCGCGCGGCAGAGTGCGTGCACAACGTCCCTCGTCGTCCGCCTGTTTCACGGTGTCCGCGATCGGCACCGCGAGCAATCCGCCCACGGGATCGCGACGGCACTCGGCGATGAGCGCATCGACATCCTTGCGCGCAATACAGGGCCGCGCAGCGTCATGCACGAGGACCCAGTCATCTTCGGAGGCAGTGACGAGCGCATGCAACCCGTTCAGGACGGAAATCGCGCGCGTCGGCCCGCCGGAAGTCGCGATCACGCGCCTTTGCAGGAGCTTGGGCAGGCGCGCGGAACCGGCGATCTCCCGGTGCAAGGACGACGACGCCGCCCGCGATGCCGTGCACGGCCGAGAGCGTGCGCAGGGAATGCTCGAGCAGGGTCTTGCCTGCGATCTTCAGATGAGGTTTTGGAACCGTGCCGCCGAAGCGCCTTGCGCTGCCTGCGGCGGCGATCAGAAACCAGATTCGCTCGGCCACCAGGGATTCACGGCTTCGCCGCGGCCTGTACCGATGCCGGGGGCTCGACCGGATTCCCGTCCACAGGCCGATGCGGCGAATCGACGACCTGGTAGAAGGTCTCGTTGACCGCAACCATTCCGAGGTCGTGCCGGGCGCGCTCTTCGAGCGCGGTGAGTCCCTGCTTGAGGTCCGCGACTTCCGCTTTCAACTGGTCATTCCGCTCGGCAAGCACCGTGTTCTCGGCCCGCTGGCTGTCGACCGCCGCCGAAAGGTGCCAGACCTCGCGCATGCCCTCGTCCGAGACCCACAGTCGGTACTGGAGCAAGGAGAGCGCGGCCAGGAGCCCTGCAACGAGGAACTTCATGGGGCCGGGAGCGTAGCACGTTCCTGCGGCAGCGGGCTCGCAGACGCTCATCTGCGCTTCACCGGAAAAGCCTCGCGACCGGCGTAACGGGCCCGCGCGCCGAGCTGCTCCTCGATGCGGAGCAGCTGGTTGTACTTCGCCATGCGATCGGAGCGCGAGAGTGACCCCGTCTTGATCTGCGTCGCCGAGGTGCCGACCGCAATGTCGGCGATGGTCGAATCCTCGGTTTCACCGGAACGATGCGATACGACAGAGGCATAGCCCGCGCGAGTCGCCATCTCGATCGCGGCGAGCGTCTCGGTGAGCGTGCCGATCTGGTTCGGCTTGATCAGGATGGCGTTCGCGACGTTGTCGGCGATGCCGCGCGCGAGGATTTCGGTGTTCGTCACGAACAGGTCGTCGCCCACGAGCTGCACCTTCTGTCCGAGTCGGCGCGTCAGGATGGCCCAGCCCTTCCCAGTCGGCTTCCGCCATGCCGTCCTCGATCGTGAGGATCGGGTAGCGTTCCGCGAGCGCCGCCAGGTAGTCGGCGAACTGCGCGGCATTGAATTTCCGGCCTTCGGACTCGAGCTGGTAGCTGCCATTGCGGTGAAACTCGCTGCTCGCGACGTCGAGGCCGAGCCACACGTCGTGCCCCGCGTGGTAGCCGGCCTCGTCGATCGCCTCCAGGATCACGCCGAGCGCGGCCTCGTTCGACGGCAGGTTCGGGGCGAAGCCGCCTTCGTCGCCGACCGCAGTCGACAAGCGGCGATCCAGCAGGATCTTCTTCAGCCGATGGAAAATCTTCCGCGCCGCAGCGCAGCGCCTCGCGGAAGCTCGGGAGTCCCGCCGGGACGATCATGAATTCCTGGATGTCGAGGCTGTTGTCCGCATGGGCGCCGCCATTGATGATGTTCATCATCGGCACCGGCATGACGACCGCGTCGTCGCCGCCGAGATACCGGTAGAGCGGCAACTGCTGCGCCCGCGCGGCCGCGTGGGCGTTGGCGAGCGACACGGCAAGTATCGCGTTCGCGCCGATTGCGCGACTTGTTCTCGGTGCCATCCTGCTCGCACATGCCGCGGTCGATCCCGGCCTGGTCCGCGGAATCGCGTCCGACGAGCAGGTCGCGCAGCGCCGCGTTCACATGCTGGACCGCGTTCAGGACGCCCTTGCCCTGGTAGCGTTTCATATCGCCGTCGCGGAGTTCGACGGCTTCGCGCGTTCCCGTCGAGGCGCCGGACGGCACGGCGGCACGGCCGACGATGCCGTCGTTCAAGCTCGACCTCGGCTTCCACAGTCGGGTTGCCGCGGGAGTCGATGATCTCGCGGCCGCGTATGTCGACGATGCGCATCAGAGGCGTGGATTCGGCGAAAGGCCGCGACTTCACGGCGCGGTCCAGCTCGACGAGCAACTCAAGGAGTTCGCGCATGCGCGGCAAGGGCCAGGCATTCGGGCCGTCCGACAGCGCCTGCTCCGGCCTGGGATGGGTTTCCATGAAGATGCCGGCGACACCGGCCGCGACCGCGGCGCGCGCCAGCACCGGCACGAATTCCCGCTGCCCTCCCGACGCCGTGCCCTTCCCGCCCGGCAGCTGCACCGAATGCGTCGCGTCGAACACGACCGGCGCCCCGAACTCCCGCATCACCGAAAGGGCCCGCATGTCGGAGATCAGGTTGTTGTAGCCGAAGCTGAAGCCGCGCTCGCAGACCATGATGTCCGGGTTGCCGGTCGAGCGCGCCTTGTCGACGACGTTCGACATTTCCCAGGGACTGAGGAACTGCCCCTTCTTGATGTTCACGGGCTTTCCCTGCGAGCAGACGTTCACGATGAAATTCGTCTGGCGGCAGAGGAACGCGGGCGTCTGCAGCACGTCGACGACGGACGCGACCTCGGCGAGCGGCGTGTCCTCGTGCACGTCCGTGAGGACGGGCACGCCGAACTGGCGGCTTCACGTCGGCGAGCACCTTCAGGCCCTGTTCGATCCCGGGGCCGCGGAATGAAGCTGCGCGAGGAGCGATTGGCCTTGTCGTAGGACGCCTTGAAGACGAACGGGATCCCGAGCTTGCCGGTGATCTCCTTGAGCTCGCCCGCGATGTCCTTCGTGAGACCCGGGTCCTCGACGACGCAGGGCCCGGCGATCAGGAACAGCGGTCGATCCGGCCCGATTTCGCTGCCTGCCAGTTTCACGCGCTCGCTGCCCTGGGAAGCTTGCCGATCGCGTGCTCGCGCGCGGCGCGCACGAAGCTTGCGAACAGCGGATGCCCGTCGCGCGGATTCGACGTGAACTCCGGATGGAACTGCACGCCGATGAACCATGGGTGCGACGGCAGCTCGACGATCTCGACCAGTCCGTCCTCGGAGAACGCCGAGATCGCGAGCCCGGCCTTCTGCATCCGCTCGAGGTAGTTGTTGTTGAACTCGTAGCGGTGGCGGTGCCGCTCGTGGATGGCGTCCCGTCCGTAGACCTTGCGCGGCGAGCGTACCGGTCAGGATCCGCGACTCCTGGGCGCCGAGGCGCATCGTGCCGCCGAGCTCCGAACGGTCGTCGCGGCGGAGCGTCTCCCCGCTGCGATCGCGCCACTCGGTGATCAGCGCGATGACCGGATCCGCCGCGCCCCGCTCGAACTCCGTCGAATTCGCACCCGGAAGCCCAAGCACGCCGCGCGCGAACTCGATCACCGCAACCTGCATGCCGAGGCAGATGCCGAGATAGGGAACGCCGTACTCCCGCGCATACCGCACTGCGGCGATCTTTCCCTCGATGCCGCGCTCGCCGAAGCCGCCCGGGCACGAGGATCGCATCCATGCCCGCGAGACAGGCCGTGCCGGCGCTCTCGAGGTCGGTCGACTCGACGTAATGGACCTGAACGCGCGTGCGTGTCTTGAGGCCGGCGTGTCGCAGCGCCTCATTCAGCGAGATGTAGGAATCGCGGATCTGGACGTACTTGCCGACCATCGCGACGTTGACCGTCGCATCGTGCTGCTGGCGGGCCGCGACGACCTGCTGCCACTCGCGGAGGTCCGCCGGCGGCGCGTTGATCCCGAGCTTGTCGCAGACGATCGCGTCGAGTTGCTGCTCGTGCAGCAGGATCGGAATCCGGTAGATGTCGTCGGCGTCGATCGCGGAGATCACCGCGCGCTCCTCGACGTTGGTGAAGAGCGCGATCTTGCGCCGCTGCTCTTCCGGCAGCGGATCGCGGCAGCGGCACAGGAGCACGTCCGGCTGGATGCCGATGCCACGCAGCTCCTTGACCGAATGCTGGGTGGGCTTGGTCTTGATTTCGCCCGAACCGCCGACGATCGGAACCAGGGTCAGGTGGATGTAGACGCAATTGCTGCGGCCGAGCTCGACGCCCATCTGACGGATGGCCTCGAGGAACGGCAGCGATTCGATGTCGCCGACCGTGCCGCCGATCTCGACCATGCAGACGTCGGCGTCGCCGGCGCCGAGCATGATGCTGCGGCGGATCTCGTCCGTGATGTGCGGAATCACCTGCACCGTCGCGCCGAGGTAGTCGCCGCGCCGCTCGCGCGCGATCACGCGCTCGTAGATCCGCCCGGTCGTGAAGTTGCTGTTGCGGCCGGTCGTGGTGCGGACGAAGCGCTCGTAATGCCCGAGGTCCAGGTCGGTCTCCGTCCCGTCCTCGGTGACGAAAACCTCGCCGTGCTGGAACGGGCTCATCGTGCCCGGGTCCACATTGATATAGGGGTCGAGCTTGACCATGCGGACCTTGAGCCCGCGGGCCTCGAGAATCGCTCCCAGGCTGGCCGATGCGAGGCCTTTCCCCAGGGAGGAAACCACGCCACCGGTAACGAACACGAATCGCGTCATCTGGGACCCCGCCGTCGGTGCGAAACGACGGGAGTTCAGTCTAGTTGAGCGGGGCTGCCGGTGCCAGCGGAAATGTGAAGCGCTTCACGCGGCGCCGGACATAAGTCGGCCGGGAAACCGTGTTTTCGCCGTTCGTCGCCGGGCTGCGAGCGCCCATCGGAAGGCCCGCTGATGAGGCGTCGGCACTCCCTATAGTGCAACCCATGAAACGAGCCCAACCCGGTTTTACGCTGCTCGAATTGATGATGGTGGTCGCGATCGCGGGCGTACTGCTCGCCGTCGCCGTGCCGGCGATGGGTAACTTCATCCGCAATTCACGAATCACGGGCGCCGCCAATGACGTGATGGCGGGCCTGCATTTCACGCGATCGGAGGCCATCAAGCGGCGCCTGCCGGTCACGCTCTGCACCAGCACCAGCGCGCCGACGAATCCGAATCCGACCTGTGCCGCGTCGACCGATGCTGACCGGCTGGATCGCCTTCGTCGATACCAACCAGAGCGGCAATCGTGACGCGGGCGAAGTGGTGCTGCTGCAGCACGAAGCGATGAATGCCCAGATCACCGCGCAGTGCGTCGGAGGATCCGTTTTTCGTCACCTACCTGCATGAACGGCTTCGCGCTGAACCCCAACGCCGCCCAGCTCGTGCTCTGCGACGAGCGTGGCAATATACCCAGCGGCGGTGAACTGTCGGCTGCACGCGGGATCCTGGTCTCCGTCACGGGCCGCGCGGGCGTAACCCGGGATCTGGGCGAGATTCAGGGCCTCCTCGACCTGATCAGTGTAGACGTCGGCGGCTGCGACGGCGGCCTGAGTCATGGAAACCAACATGAAACGATTCATTCATTCAATCGCCCGGCGCAGTCGGGTTTCACGATGGTCGAGGTGCTCGTCGCCCTCGTCGTGCTGGCGATCGGCCTGCTCGGCATTGCGGCGCTCTACCTCAACAGCCTGCAGTCCGGCCGCACGGCGATCTATCGCACGCAGGCCGTCAATCTTGCGGCAGACCTTGCCGATCGCATTCGCATGAATCGTACGGCCCAGGCCGCCTACGGCACGCTGTTCGCCGATGCCGAGGTCGCGGTGCCGGCCTGCGATACGACCGGCGGTTGCTCGGATGCCGACCTCGCGTCGACGGATCTTTCGCGACTGGAAGGCAACGGTCGCCCAGCTGCTGCCGAATGGCCAGGGACAGGTCGTCGTGACGGCCCCTGTCGCCGCCGGCGAACCCGCCAATTACGTCGTCACCGTGCGCTGGGCCGAAGTCGGCGAAGCGGCGCCGGTCACCTTCCAGATCGGATTCGCCGACATGAAGACATCGACACAAAGTACACAACAGGGGCTGAGCCTCGTCGAGCTGATGGTGGCGTTGTCCATCGGCACTTTCCTGCTCGCCGGCGCGGTCACGGTGTTCGGAAAGACCCGGGACCTGTACCGGACCAATGATGCCGCTGCGCGACTCCAGGAGACGGCGCGATATGCGATGGGCACGATCGAGGCAGACCTGCGCATGGCGAATTACTGGGGCCTGATGAGCCGCGCCGACCTGATCGAAAACGGCCCGGCGCTCGATCTTGCGAACCTGGCCGGCCGTCGATCCGGGCTATGCGCTGCCTGCGGAGCTCACGGGTTTTGCCGGCACCATCAACCAGTGCGGCGCCATGTGGGCGGTCAAGCTGCCCGCTTACGTCGAGGCCAACAACGATGCCTACGGATTTGCCTGCGCGGCCTTCGGCACGGCCGTGCCCGGTTCCGACCAGTTGACAATTCGCCGCGCGTCGACGCAGACCATCGCAGCCGGCGCACTCGGTGCGAGCGCCGGCCAGATCAAGCTCCAGACCAGCCGCGTCCAGGGCTCGCTGTTCTCGAGCGGCACGCTGCCGGCCGGTTACCTGCCGCCGCTGTCGGAAACGCGCGCGCTGGTCGTGAACGGCTATTACGTGGACCAGAATTCCAACGAGCGGATCGGCACGCCGTCGCTGCGCCGCAAGCAGCTCGACGTCGCCGGCGGCGCGCCCGCGATCACGGACCTTCAGATCGTGCCGGGCGTCGAGGACCTCCAGATCGAGTTCGGCGGGGATTTCAACGACGACCAGAATGCCGACTATTTCGTGCAGCCGAACGCGGCCATCCCCGCGGGCGACCAGATCGTCGCGATTCGCGTGTGGCTGCTCGTGCGCGCGGAACAGCAGGAAGGCGGGTTCATCGATGGCCGCACTTACACCTATGCGAGCCGCGTAGGCGGCGCCGCTTACACGCCCGCGGACTCGTTCCGACGGGTCCTCGTCGGCAAGACCATAGCGCTCAGGAATACACGGCGATGAACGGAATGACATTCAACCCTGGCCGGCAGCAGGGCGCGGCCCTCGTCGTCGGCCTCATCCTGCTTCTCGTGCTGACGATCCTCGCGGTATCGGGCGTCTTCACGTCGACCATGGAATTGCGCATGGTCCGCAACACGCAGAGCCAGGAGCGCGCTTTCCAGGCCGCGGAAGTCGGGATCGAGGATGCGCTCGGGAATCCGGTGCTGAGCACCAGCGCCGTGTTCAGCCAGGCGACGGTCGCAGTGCCGAACGCGCCCGGTGACACCTACTCGTACCAGCTGGCGTTCGTCGGCCAGGCGCCGCTCGGCACGGGCATGACTGGCTACAGCATCGGTACGGCGTTCCAGACCTACCACTTCCAGGTCGATGCGGCAGGCAACGGACCCGATAGTGCCACCGCACAGCACACGCAGGCCTTTTACGTCGTCGGTCCCGGCACCTGACGCACCGCGGAGAGAGTCACATGAACCGTTCCCACACGAATTCTCGGACTGAACTTGAGGCACGGGGCCGTGGCCGACGTGCGCCCTGGCTCGCAGCCGCTTTCGCGGCGCTCGCGACCGCCGCCGGCCATGCGGCGCCGCAGCTCGGGACCATCGAGGAATGCCTGGAATCGGGCACCCGCGAAGTCAGCCTGCCTGGTACAGCAGGCGGCACGCTGTCGGCCAACACCTGCGTCGGTTGCCCGACGCTCCGCCTGAGCTTCGACGCGAAGACCCGCTTCTTCATCGGCAAGGAGCAGGTTTCCTACGCGAAGCTGCGCGAAGCCGCTGCAAAGGGCGACCTGCGCCTCGACCTCTTTTACGAACCCAAGAGCCGGACGTCTGACCCGCCTGCGCCTTGCCGCGGCCGGCGGCGTCAAGTGAGTGCACTGACATGAACAAAACAGCCACCCGCCTCTTAAACCTCGCCGGCGCCGTCGCCCTGACTGCGCTCGGATGCGCGGCGACAGCCGATGAAGCCGAGATCTTCGTCGGGACCGGCAACACGGTCACGACTGAGCGGCCCGAACATCCTGTTCGTCATCGACACCTCGGGCAGCATGGACACCGACGTCACGACCCAGGTGCCCGTTCAACCCGGCGACCGACTTTCCGGGCTCCTGCGCCGACGACCGCGTCTATTTCAGGACGGGCTCGAACTCGAGCAGTCCGCCGGCCTGCAGCAACGCAAACTCGGTGCCGCTCGCGGCTTTCAAGTGCAATGCGGCGCTGACCAACATGGCGCTCGTCGGGCTATTACGTCGCGGACCGCGCGGCCCAATGGCGCAGCAGCCTGTGGCAAGGCATCAATGGCAACACCGGCAATTCGGTGCTGGGTCGAATGCCGCGCGGATGCCGGCATCCACGGCAATGGCGTGGACCTGTCCCGGCTATGGGCCCGCAGACGGCACCAACGGCCCCTGGACCGTGACTTCGACCGCGCAGATCGGCTGGAATGCGAATGGCGCCAACCAGGGCTACGTGTTCTACGCCGGCAACTACGTCAACTGGCTCAACAGCGGTGGCACGATTACGCAGAGTCGCCTGGAGATCGTTCAGCAGGTGGCGACCCAGACGATCAATTCGCTGGCGGTCGACGACGCGGTCAACGTCGGCCTTGATGCAATTCAGCAACAACACCGACGGCGGCTGCGGCACAACCGGAACGTCCGAGGGCGGAATGGTGCTGCGCGCCATGGGTCCGATCGCGGCGAATCGAGCAAACCTGGTCGCCGACATTGCGTCGTTGAACGCGGATGGCTGCACGCCGCTGTCAGAGTCGATGTACGAGGCCTACCTGTACCTCAGTGGCAGCAGTGTTGATTACGGCATCAATTCGCGGAAAAGCCCGACTGTTGCGCACCCGAGCATTTCGAGCTCGCGCCAGCCGGCGCCGAACGCGGGCATTTATCAGAGCCCGCTGACGATTTCCTGCCAGCGTAACTTCATCGTGTTGCTGACCGACGGTATCCCGACCGCGGACAACAGCGCGAATGCCGAAATCCAGGCGCTGATCGGCGGGACCTGCGCGGGCGCCGGCGATGGCCGCTGCCTCGAAGAAATCGCGGCCTACATGTACAACAACGACATCCGCCCGACGCTGCTCGGCACGCAGAACGCGACGACTTACACCATCGGCTTCGGTCCCGAGGTCAGCGGCTCGGCCGCCCTGCAGAACACCGCGGCTGGCGCGGGTGGCGTGTTCTACGAGGCGAGCGGATACGGCGACGCTCACGACGGTGCTGACGAACATCACGCGCGACATCCTCTCCTTCAATACGTCCTTCACGGCGCCTGCGGTGTCGGTCAACGCCTTCAACCGCACGCAGAACCTGAACGACCTCTACGTGACCGTGTTCCGTCCCAGCGAGACTTACACCTGGGAAGGCAACATCAAGAAGTACAGCCTGGATCCGCTCGGCGTGATCGAGGACGTCACCGGCACCCCGGCCGTCGAAGTGTCGACCGGATTCTTCAGGGACACGTCGCGCAGAGCTTACTGGAGCGCCGGCGTCGACGGTGACAACGTAAGCCGTCGGCGGCGCGGCCAACGAGTTGCCGGACCCCGGCCCGCGCAAGGTCTACAGCGACATCAACACGGCCTCTGCCCTGACCGCGGCCGCGAATTCCGTCGAGACCGCGAACGCCTCGATCACGACCGCGATGCTCGGCCTCGGCGCCGCGGAGGCGCCGGGTCGCGATCCCGCTCATCAACTGGATGCGCGGCACCGACATCTCGGATGCGGACGGAGACGGCATCATCACCGATGCACGCTACGCGATGGGCGACCCGATGAATGGCCGTCCCGCCACCGTGATCTACGGCGGCACGCTCGCGAACCCCGACCCGCACGGACGGCGTCGTGTACGCGGTAACGAACGAAGGCTACCTGCACGCGATCGATGCCGTCGACGGCGACGAGCTGTGGGCCTTCATTCCGCAGCAGCTGCTCGCGCGCGCCCGCGACCTGTACGTCAATGAAGCCGTCGACGGATCGCGAGTACGGCCTCGACGGCAATATCCGCGTCATCCGGAACGAGATCAACGAAAACGGCGTGCTCGAGCCGGGACTCGGCGAGACCGTCCGGATCTACTTCGGCATGCGCCGCGGCGGCAACGACTACTACGGCCTGGACGTGACCGACCGCAACGCGCCGACGCTGCTGTTCAAGATCGGGCCGAACGAGGCCGGCAGCAAGCGCCTGACCGGCGGCGGCCAGAGCTGGTCGACCCCGGCAGTCGCCAAGGTCAACATCAGCGGCGCCACGCAGAACACGCAGCAGCAGGTGCTGGTGTTCGGCGGCGGCTACGACACCGTCGAGGACAATGGCGCCTACACGACCCCGAATGCCGTAGGCAATCAGGTCTTCATGGTCGACGCCGCCACCGGCAACGTGCTGTGGTATGCGGGCCCGACCGCGGACACCGGTGCCGACCTGCGTCATGCGTCGATGACGCACGGCATACCGGCCGATATCCGCATCTTCGACCTCTCGGGCGACGGCTTTGCGGACCGCATGTATGCGGCGGACATGGGCGGGCGCGTGTGGCGCTTCGACATCCACAACGGCCAGACACGCCCGAACCTCGTGACGGGCGGCGTGTTCGCGTCGCTCGGCAACGCGCACCTGGCGTCGCACCCGGTGGCGACGACGCGGCGCTTCTACAGCGCGCCGGACGTGGCGTTCCTCGCCCGGGCGGCAAGACCTGGCTCAACGTCGCCCTTGGCTCGGGCTATCCGCGGACATCCGCTCAACATCGAGACCCAGGACCGCTTCTACAGCCTGCGCGATCACCTGCCGTTCGCGCGCCTGACGCAGGCGCAGTACGACGCGGCGACGGTCATCACCGAGGCGGACGTCAACCTGATCGACATCACGGATCGACATCACGCCGACGATCCCGCCGGGTGCGTCCGGATGGCGCCTGGATCTGCGCCGGCCGCTCGCAGGCTTCACGGGCGAGAAGTCGCTCGCGGAGGCGCGCACGATCGAGAGCATGATCCAGTTCACGACCTACGAGCCGAACGCGGACTCGACGACGACGAGCGCAAGCTGCGCACCCGGCGTCGGCACGAACCGGCTGTACACGATCAGCGCCTATACGGGTGCGCCGGTCTTCGACCGCGAGAACCCGACAGACCCGCCGGATTCCACCGACGATCGCGACACCGAGCTCGCCCAGGGCGGCATCGCGCCGGAAGTGGTCTGGCTCTTCCCGAGCCCTGACAACCCGACGACCTGCGTCGGCGAGGAATGCCGGCCCGAACCGGTGTGCCTCGTGGGCCTCGAGAACTGCGGCGTCGGCGTCAACCTGGCCCCGGTTCGTACGTACTGGCGGCAGACCGGAGTGAACTGATGGCACGCCCCCGGCCGCATCGGCGGCCGGGGCAGCCGGAGCGATAACATGAAATCGATGCAAACCCAACGCGGCGTGACCATGATCGAGCTCGTGATCGTCATGATCATCATCGGAATCCTGGCCGCGGTCGCCATCCCGTCCTACCGGAACTACGTGGTCCGCAGCCAGCGCTCGGACGCGAAGGACGCGCTGCTCGCGCTCGCAACCCAGCAGGAGAAGCATTACCTCCAGTGCAATGACTATGCGTCCGCGTTCGCGGCCGCGACCAGTTGCGCGGCTGACCAGTTGCAGGCAGCCAATGCGAGCAAGAACGGCTGGTACACGCTCACGATCCCGGCCGCCACTGCAATTGCTTTCACGGTCAGGGCGACTGCGACCGCGGGCCAGAATCAGTTCCAGGACACCGCGTGCCGCTCGTTCGACGTGACCGACCGCGGCGTCCGCACGGCGCTGGACGCGGGCGGCGCTGACAACACGGCCGAATGCTGGCGCTGACGCGCTAGTAGATCAGCGGCCTGCCCGCCCACACCGGCTTCAGTGCGGGCTGCCCCGGCGGCACGGCGAATTCCACATCGATCCACAGGTCGCCGACGGCCGCAAGCTGGTTACTCACGTAGACGAGCGGCAGGCGATCCCGCATCCAGGGCACGACCCCGGTTTCCTGGCACAGGTCCTTGAGCCGCTTGCGCGGACGATCCGGGTGGGGCCGCAGGCTCTCGCCGCCGCCGCGGAACCGCAATGCGGCGCCCGCCGAACGCCTGGCGCAGAGCCCGCCCTGCTCTCCTGCAACCAGGCCGAAACGGCCCAGACCCGGACCGAGGTCAAGCATCGCGCCGGCATCGGTTGCCGGTGCCAGCACCGGCGGAGGAGTGAGCGGGGACAGGGCGTAAAGCCGTCCGCGATAGCGGCGAAGTTCGCCCTCGCCCCAGCGCAGGCAGGGTGCGCCATCTCGCCGTGCCTCGAGTAGGGCACGCAGCGCCGGGACCAGCCGCCCGGCCGGCGGCGGCTTCAGGCCTCTGCTGCGGAGCCACCAGCGTACGAGATTGACCCGCCGGTCCGGCGACAGCCGTGTAAGCCCATCGATCGCGAGCCGACCGTCGTCGATCACACCGGCCGCATCGGCTGCCGCCAACTCTGCGAGCAGGCGCGATGCCTGTGCGAGATGCGCGGCACTTCGCGCGACGGTCGCCCCCGCTGCGGGCCAGCGCTCGCGAACCGCCGGCAGGACACGCGTACGCAGCCACCCGCGGTCGAATCGGCACGCAACGTTCATCGGATCCTCGAGCCAGGAAAGCCTGTGATGCGACGCGTATTGCGCGAGACACCGGCGATCAAAGTCCAGCAGTGGCCGCGCGTGATAGCCCGGCCCGAACGGCACGCGAGCCGGCATGGCCGCAAGGCCCGGCACTCCGGCGCCACGCAGCAACTGGATGAGCACCGTCTCGAGCTGATCGTCACGATGGTGAGCTGTCAGCAACCACTCGCGCGGCTTCAACCGACCTGCGAGCGCTCCATAGCGCGCATCCCTGGCGGCGGCCTCGACGCTCTCGCCCGGTGGCGGCACGAGTCCGAGCGTCAGGACTTCAACCGCGACGCCCGCAGCCCGGCCCGCCTCCCGGCAGGCATCCGCCCAGGCGCCGGATTGCGGTTGCAGGCCGTGATCGACGTGAATGGCGCGCAGCCGGAGCGCCCGGGCCGTGGCAAGGTCTGCCATCGTGTGCAGGAGCACGGTCGAATCGAGTCCACCGGAGAAAGCGACACAGAAATCGGCAGCCGGCCAGTCGGGATCGATGGCCGCGAGTGCCAATGCAAGGCGCTCCGCGACGAACTCCATTTCAGGTTCCGCCGTAAACCCCGAATCCGCGCAGCCGCCGCTGCCGCTCGGCCAGGAGCTGCCCGGCCGGCAGGGCTGCGAGCGACTCGAGGTGCCGTGTCAAGGCGTCGCGCAGCCGATCCGCGGTGGTCTGCGGCTCGCGGTGCGCGCCGCCGAGCGGTTCCGGAATCACCTCGTCGATCAGGTTGAGCTGTTGAAGCCGCGTCGCGGTGATTCCCATGGCCTCCGCGGCCAGTTCCCGGCGGTCGGCGCTCTTCCACAGGATGGATGCGCAGCCCTCCGGAGAAATCACCGAGTAAATGCTGTACTGGAGCATCAGCAGGCGGTCACAGACCCCGATCGCGAGCGCGCCGCCCGAGCCGCCTTCGCCGATGACGCAGCTGACGACCGGAACCGAAAGTTGCGACATGTCGAAGAGGTTTCTGGCAATCGCCTCGCTCTGGTTGCGTTCCTCCGAGCCGACCCCGGGATACGCGCCCGGCGTATCGATCAGCGTCACGAGCGGCAGCCCGAAGCGTTCCGCGGTCAGCATCAGTCGCCGCGCCTTCCGGTAGCCTTCCGGTTTCGGCATGCCGTAGTTGCGGCGCACGCGCTCCTTGGTATCCCGGCCCTTCTGCTGTCCGATCACCATGACCGCAGTGCCGGAAAGGCGCGCAAGGCCGCCGACGATCGACTGGTCGTCCGCGTACATGCGGTCGCCGTGCAGCTCCTGAAACTCCGTAAAGACCGCCGGGATGTAATCGAGCGTGTAAGGCCGCTGCGGATGACGCGCGAGCTGGGTGATCTGCCAGGAGGTGAGACTCGCGAAGATGCTGTTCGTCAGCGTGCGGCTCCTGGCGCGCAGCTTTTCGATTTCGCCGGCCGTGTTGAGGTCGGAATCCTCGGCGAGAAAGCGCAATTCCTCGATCTTCGCCTCGAGCTCGGCGATTGGCTGTTCAAAGTCCAGGAACTGGAGCGGCATGCCGGCAGTATAGTGGGGACGCACCTCAGCGGACATGAGCGCCATGCAAGAAGCTACGGCGATCCTGCTAAAGGGGTGCGTCCCCTTCGTTTCCGGCGGCCCGTAGGCAAGCCGGACGCCGTCGCGACCGACGAGCCCGCTGAGTGCGTCCAGCAATGCGCGTGTCGGCCTGACGGACCATTCCTCGCCGAGCGCCAGCGTTCCCCTCGCCTCGCCGCCGATATAGTGGATGGCGACGCTGCAGCGTCCGCCGCGACAGGGCCGGAGGATGTCCTCGAGCCGCTGCAGCAAGCGGTCGTCGCCGCCGCCCGCCGGGAGCCGGATCTGGAGCCTGCGCGCCTCGCGTTCGCGCAGCTCGTCGATCGGCGTGAGCTTCTTCGCGTTGATCCGCCAGTCCTCGACGAACTCGTCGAAGCGCAGCTGCCCCTCGACGACGAGTATCACGTCGCGTGCGATCACGGCGCGATACTGCTGCCAGACGTCCTCGAAGAGGCTCACTTCGATACGCGCGCTCCGGTCGTCGAGAAGTAGCGTCATGCGCGAGCCGCGCCGGCGAATCTCGAGCACGAGTCCTGCAACGGTGACGTTCCGGCCGCCGCCGAAACCGCGGACATCCGCCGCGGGCCGCGGGCCGCCGAGATCCGACGATCCGCGCCGGCGCAACCTGGCGCAGTTCCTGTTCGTATTCGGCGATCGGATGCCCGGAAAGGAAGAGGCCGAGCGTTTCGCGCTCGCCCTGCAGTCGCTGCGATTCGCTCCACTCGGGAACCGCGGCAAACTCGATCGCCGCAGGCGCGTCGCCCGCGGCCGGCTCCGCCAGGCCGCCGAACAGGTCGTCCTGTCCGGCCGCGAATGCGCGCGTGCGCTGTTCGCCGAGCTGTATCGCGGCAGGAAGGGCCTGCGCGAGCGTCGCCCGCGATCCGGCCGAAACAGTCGAAGCAGCCCGACTTCAGCATCGCCTCGAGCGTGCGCTTCCCGGCGAGGCGCAGGTCCACGCGCCGGCAGAGATCCACGAGGTCGCGGTACGCGCCGCCGCGCTCGCGCTCGCCGACGATCGCCTCGACGGCGCCCTCGCCGACGCCCTTGATCGCGCCGAGGCCGTAGCGGATCGTGCCCGGCCCCGCGACCGTGAACGGATACATCGAATCGTTGACGTCGGGCGGCAGGACCTCGAGGCCGATGCCGCTGCACTCGTCGATGAACGAAACGACCTTGTCCGTGTGTTCCATGTCGGAGGACAGGACCGCGGCCATGAAGGCCTCCGGATAATGCGCCTTGAGCCAGGCGGTCTGGTAAGCAAGCAGCGCGTAGGCCGCGGAATGCGACTTGTTGAAGCCGTAGCCCGCGAACTTCTCGATCAGGTCGAAGATCTGCGCCGCGCGCGCGGCCGGCACGCCGCGCGTTACCGCGCCCTCGACGAAGACCGAGCGCTGCGTCGCCATCTCCTCGGGCTTTTTCTTGCCCATGGCGCGGCGCAGCAGGTCGGCGCCGCCCAGCGTGTAACCCGACAGGGTCTGCGCGATCTGCATCACCTGTTCCTGGTAGAGGATCACGCCGTAGGTCGGCTTCAGGATGCCGGCGAGGCTCGGATGCAGGTAATCGATCGGCCCGCTCGTGCGCCCGTGCTTGCGCGCCATGAAATCGTCCACCATGCCCGACTGGAGCGGTCCCGGCCGGAACAGCGCGACGAGCGCGACGATGTCGTCGAAGCAGTCGGGCTGGAGTTTGCGGACCAGGTCCTTCATGCCGCGCGATTCGAGCTGGAAGATCGCCGTGGTCCGGCAGGCTTCGCAAGAGCTTGTAGGTCTCCGCGTCGTCGAGCGGCAGACGCGCGAGATCGAGCGGCGCCTCGCCGGCCTCGAGCCGCTTCGCATTGATGAGCCTTCACGGTCAAGTCGATGATCGTGAGCGTCCGGAGCCCGAGGAAATCGAACTTGACGAGGCCGACCTGCTCGACGTCGTCCTTGTCGAACTGCGTGACGACGCTCGTGCCGCCCGCCTCGCAATAGAGCGCCGTGAAATCCGTGAGCGGGCGACGGCGCGATCACGACGCCGCCGGCGTGAGTGCCCGCATTGCGTGCCAGGCCCTCGAGGCGCTTCGCGAGATCGATCAGGTCGCGCACCTCGTCCTCGGCGCCGTAGCGGCGCGCGAGCTCGGGTTCCTTTTCGAGCGCCTCGCTGAGCGTGATGCCGAGCTCGAAGGGAATCAGCTTGGCGACCCCGTCCACGAAGCCGTAAGGCAGGCCGAGTACCCGGCCGACGTCGCGCACCACTGCGCGCGCGGCGAGCGAGCCGAAGGTGATGATCTGCGAGACGCGGTCCCGGCCGTAGCGATCGGCGACGTACTCGATCACGCGGTCGCGCCGCGACATGCAGAAGTCGATGTCGAAGTCCGGAAGCGAGACGCGCTCGGGATTCAGGAACCGCTCGAACAGCAGATCGTGCCGGATGGGATCGAGGTCCGTGATGCCGAGCGCCCAGGCGACCAGCGATCCTGCGCCCGAGCCGCGTCCCGGGCCGACCGGGATTTCCTGCTCGCGCGCCCAGCGGATGAAGTCCGCGACGACCAGGAAATATCCCTCGAAGCCCATGTTGCAGATCACGGCGAGCTCGGCGTCCAGGCGCTCCCGGTAGCGGGCTTCGGCCGCAGCCGCGCCAAGCCGTCGCGCGAGTCCGTCGCCGGCGAGTTTTGCGCAGGAATGCCGGAGCCGTCGTGCCGTGCGGCACGCTGAACGCCGGCATGAAAATGTCCCCATGCGGCAAGGGCAGCGAGCAGCGTCGCGCGATTTCGACGCTGTTTTCGAGCGCCTCGGGCAAGTCCGCGAAAAGAGCGGCCATTTCGGCGGGCGTCTTCAGGTACTGCTCGGCTGAATAGGCGCGCGGACGGTCCGGGATCGTCGAGGCGCCGGCCCTCGTGGATACAGACCCGCGCCTCGTGCGCTTCGAATTCGTCGCGCACGCAGGAAACGCACGTCGTTCGTCGCCACGACGGGGGTCGGCCGGGTTGCGACGAGCGACAGTACGCCGGCGATCACTTCTTCTTCGCCGGGCCGTCCCGTGCGCTGCACCTCGAGATAGAAGCGGTCGCCAAAGAGCACGCTCCAGCGTTCGAGCTGCGCTCGCGGCATCCGCGGCACGGCTCCGCGAGCAGCGCGCGGCCGATGTCGCCCTGGATACCGCCCGAAAGCGCGATCAGCCCTTCCGTCGAGCCGGCGTCCAGCCATTCCCGCGCAAGCAGGGGCCGGCCGCGGTCCTGGCCCTCGAGATAGCTGCGGGAAACGAGCCGGGTGAGGTTGCGGAATCCCGCCGGGTTCTGGGCGAGAAGCGTCAGCAGCACGGGCTCCGCGCGATCGCCCGGCTCGGCGATCCACAAGTCCGCGCCGATGATCGGCTTGACACCGCTGCTTCTCCGCCTCGCGGTGAAACTTCACCATCGCGAACAGGTTGCCGTGGTCCGTCAGCGCGACGGCCGGCATACCGGCATCCGCAGCCGCACGCATGAGGCGCGGCACGCGAACGATGCCGTCCACCAGCGAGTACTCCGTGTGCAACCGCAGGTGAACGAACTGCGGATTGCCTTGCTTTGCCTCAGTCCGACGCATGGAGCGATCTTACCGGCGCGAAGCTCCGCCGGTGCAGCCGGCTGGGGCCATGCCGCGCCAGGCGCGACAGGTGGTCCTCCGTCGGATAGCCCTTGTGCCGCTCAAAACCGTAGTCGGGATAGTTGCCCGCCGCACGCGTCATCCACGCGTCGCGGCTGACCTTCGCGAGAATCGAAGCCGCGCTGATCTCGGCAATCTGCGCATCGCCGCGGACGATGGCCTCGAAGTCGCAGGCGAAGCCGAGCATGGCGCCGCCCGGACAACGGTTTCCGTCCACGCAGACGCGGCCCGGCGCGATCGCGAGCCCCTGGAGTGCCCGGCGCATTGCGAGCAGGGTCGCCTCGAGGATGTTCAGCACGTCGATCTCGCCCGCATCGACCCAGCCCATGGCCCAGCCCAGTGACCGTGTGCGGATTTCGCCGGCGAGCACCGCCCGGACCGCAGGCGGCAGCAGCTTGGAATCGCGCAGGCCCGCGATCGGTCGCCTGGGGTCCAGGATGACCGCCGCCGCGACGACCGGACCTGCGAGCGGACCCCGGCCAGCCTCATCGACGCCCGCCGTCAGCCGACCGGCGGGCCGCGGCGGCAACCCCCTGCCAGCCTTCAAGGAGCCGGCCTGCGGGCGAGCGCGAGAACCGCTTCTGCCGCCTGTTCGCTTGCGCCCCGCCTGAGCTGCCTGTGGAGGGCCGCAAAAAGGACCTGCAGTTCCGCGACCGCATCGGGCTCGTCGAGCCATCGCTCGATTTCCCGTCCGAGTCGCTCCGGGCGTCACATCCGCCTGCGCGACCTCCGGGACGACTTCGCGTCCCGCGAGCAGGTTGGGCTGAGCAAAGTACTGCGACTTCAGGAGGCCAAGGCGCCGAAGTGCGAATGCGGTGAGCGCGCCCGACACGGTAAGCAACGACCATCGGGCGCTTGCAGAGGAGTGTCTCGAGCGTCGCCGTGCCGGAAGCGACGAGGACCACGTTCGCGGCCGCAAGCGCGGCTTGCGTCCGCCCCTCGGTCACGAGGACCGGGACGCCTGGCGCCTCCGCGGCAAGTGAACGCTCAAACTCGCTGCGCGTGCGGCCATTGGCAAGGGCGGCAACGAATTGCAGGCCCGGGCGGCGTGCGGCGAGCCACGCGACAGCGCCTGCGAAATCGGCGGCAAGCCGCTTCACCTCGCCCTCGCGGCTGCCGGGAAGTACGGAGATGACCGGTGCGTCCGGTGCGAGACCGAGCGTCGCGCGCGCTCGCCGCCTGATCCGGCTCGAGCGGCAGTTGATCGGCCAGCGGGTGGCCCACGAAGATCGCGGCAAGGCCCACCTCCTGGTATACGGCGCGCTCGAATGGAAGCAGGCAGAGCACGAGATCCAGGAACTCTGCCATGCGGCGCGCACGTCCGCGGCGCCAGGCCCAGACCTGCGGACTCACGTACTGGACCGTGCGAAGACCGGCGGCATGCAGCGCGGGCGCGATCCCGAGGTTGAATTCCGGCGCATCGATTCCGACGAATGCGTCGGGCTTGATCTCGAGCATGGCCTTCCTGATCCGGCGCCGCAGTCGGAGCAGGCGCGGCAGGTGGTGCAGCACCTCGAAGAGTCCCATCACGGCGAGTTCCTCGGACTGCGCCAAAGCCTCGCAGCCCGCCGCCTGCATGGCCGGGCCGGCGACGCCCACAAAGCGCGTGCCAGGCGCGCGCGCGGCGATGGACCGCATGAGCGCGGCGCCCAAGATTGTCGCCGGAGGACTCGCCGGCGACGAGGCCGATCGTCAACGGACGGTCCATCAGCGGATGATGCTGCGTTCGCTCGCGACGAGGAAATCGACGAACGGCTTCAACTCCGGCTGGGTCCGGCACGAGGGCGCGAAGCTGTTCCTCGGCTTCGGCCCGCTTCAGTCCGGACCGGTAGAAGAGCCGGTAGGCGCTCTTGATGTTCGAGATCTGGTTCGCATCGAAGCCGCGGCGCTTCAGGCCTTCGCTGTTGACGCCCTTGGGCTCGGCGGGCGAGCCGGCAACGAGCAGGTAAGGCGGCACGTCGCGCGTCACGGCGGCATTGTTGGCCAGGAACGAATGAGAACCGACCTTGCAGAACTGATGTATCCCGGCATAACCGGACAGGATGACCCAGTCGCCGAGTTCCACATGGCCTGCGAGCGCCGTGCAATTCGACATGATGCAGTGGCTCCCGACGATGCAGTCGTGGGCGACGTGCGAATAGGCCATGAACAGGCAATCGTCCGCGATCGTCGTAACGTCTCGCCCGCCGACCGTCCCGCGATTGATCGAACAGAACTCGCGGAAGACGTTCCGGTCGCCGACCTCGAGCCGCGTCGGCTCGCCGGCATATTTCCTGTCCTGCGGCGCGTCGCCGATCGACGCAAACTGGAAGACTTTCGTCTCGCGGCCAAGTGTCGTCGGTCCCATGACCACCGCGTGCGGACCGATCCGGCTTCCGGCTCCGATGCGCACGCCGGCGCCGATCACCGCGAAGGGCCCGATCTCGACTCCATCGCCGATTTCGGCGTCCGCCGCCACGATCGCCCGCGGATCGATCAAGACTTGACCTCCGGCGCGACCATCATCGTGGCCGACGCCACTTCCTTGCCATGCGACTTCCGCCACCGTGCCGAATTTCCAGATTCCACGCATCGCCCGCTCGAATGTCGCCTTCAGTACCAGCTGGTCTCCCGGCACGACAGGCCGGCGGAACCGGGCCCCGTCGATGCCGACAAAGTAGAAGCGGGAGTTCTCGTCCGGCACGACACCCGCGGTCTTGAAAGCGAGTATCCCCGCTGCCTGGGCGAGCGCTTCGAGGATCATGACGCCGGGCATCGTCGGGCGGCCTGGAAAATGCCCTGAAAAATAGGGTTCGTTGATCGTGACGTTCTTGATCGCCTCGATCCGCTTGCCCGGAACGCACTCGATGACACGATCCACCAGCAGGAACGGATAGCGGTGCGGCAGTTGCGCGAGCACGGCCTGGATGTCCATCGAAAAGCCTTCGCTCATTGCCCCTTCTCCCGCTCGAGCCGGTGCAGGCGCGCGACCGCGCGACGCCATTTTGCGGCCTCGATCGCCGGCATGCCCGAGGAATAAACACCCGGTCCGGGCAGCGAACGGGTGACCAGCGAGTAGCCGGTCACCACGACGCCATCGCCGATCTCGAGATGTCCTGCGATCCCTACCGCGCCTCCGATCATGCAGCGGCTGCCGATGATCGAACTGCCGGAAATCCCGACGCAACCGGCAATCACCGTGTGCGCCCCGATCCGGCAGTTATGGCCGACCTGCACCTGGTTGTCCAGCTTGACGCCGTCTTCGATCACCGTGTCTTCGATCGTCCCGCGATCGATCGTGGTATTCGCGCCGACGTCCACATCGTTGCCGATGCGCACGCTGCCGATGTGCGGCACCCTGACGTAACCATCGGTGTCGGGCGCGAACCCGAAACCGTCGCTGCCCACCACCGAGCCCGGCTTGAACACGCAGCGCGCACCGACCGATACGTCACGGCAGATCGTGACGCCGCGCCTGCAGCCGGCAATCGTCGCCAAGCCGGACACCGTCCTCGATCACGCAATGCGGCCCGATCGAACAGCGTTCGCCGATCACGGCATCCGCGCCGATGACGGCATGTGGACCGATCCACGCGCTGGCCGCAATCGTCGCGGATCCCGCGACCTGCGCCCCGGGCGCCGTGCCCGGCTTCACCGGCACGGGCGGGTTCAGGCCTGCGGCGATGCGCGCGAAGCTAGCGTACGGGCGCTCGCTGATAAGGGCAGCAACCGGACAATCCGGCGCGAGCTCGCGCGGAATGACGACTGCCGACGCGCGGGTAGCCGCAAGCTGCTTGCGGTACTTCGGGCCCGTGCAGAAGGAAAGCTTGCCGGGTGTCGCCGCAGCGAGCGCGGCAACGCCGTCGATCGCCTGGCCGGGATCACCTGCAAGCTCGAGCCCGTAACGGACCGCGAGTTCGCCGAGCGTAGTCGCCATCGCGGCGCTCCCCTCGCGGCTGCCCGCGACTCAGGTCTTGGGCGGTGCTGCGGGCGCCGGCGACTTGGACTTGATCGCCGCGACGACCTGCGGCGTGATGTCGAATGCCCTCGGCGGCGAACAGGACGCCTTCGCTGACGACGAGCTGGTAGCCATTCGCCCGCGCGTAGGCCTGCACTTCCTGAAGCAGCGCGCGCTGCATCCGGCCCACTTCCTCGTTGCGGCGGAGGTTCAGGTCCTCCTGCAGTTCGTTGAAGCGACGGTTGACGTTCAGCTCGAGGTCACGGACCTCGCGCTCGGTGCGGACGCGGTCCGCCTCCGACATTACGGCGGCTTCCTTCTGGAGCTTCTCGCGCTTTTCCTGGAGCGACTTCTGCTGCGCCGCGACCTCGCGCTGGCGCGGCAGGAACTCTCCCTCGAGCGCCTGCTGGGCGGCCTTCGCCTGCGGCGACTCCTCGAGGAGCCGGCCAAAATTGACGTAGCCGATCTTGAGCGCCTGTGCCTGCACGGCTGGGGCTGCTGCGAGCGTCGCAATGGCGATCACTGCGCCGAATAGGATGTGTCTGATCATAAATGTCATCTTGCCTCGACTATCAGAATGCGGAACCGATCGTGAACTGGAAGCGCTCGACCTCGTCCTCATAACGGATGCCGTCGCCCTCGAACTCGTTCAGCGGGAAGCCATAGCTGAACCGGAAGACGCCCAGCGGCGCCATCCACTGGATTGCGATGCCGGCCGATTGCTTCAACTCATTGTAATCGAACTCGTAGTCCACTGGCGTGCGCCCATCCTGGCCGACGAAGTTGATCGCGGAGCCCTGCGAGAAGACGTTGCCCATGTCGAAAAAGGCGCTGATGCGCGTGCTCGCGCGCCACTTGGCCGGCACCGGGAACAGGAGCTCTGCCCGGCCGATCACCTTCATGTTGCCGCCATACGGATTGCCGAAACCGTCCTTCGGCCCCAGCCGGCTTTCGGTGAAGCCGCGCACGGAGCCCGGGCCGCCCGCGAAGAACTGGCGGTAGGGCGGCAGGGAGGTCGTGTCGTCCCCGATCGCATCGCCGTACGCGAGTTCGGCCGCGAACGCGAGCGTCCACTGCCTGAAGATCGGAACCAGCTGGAGATAGTCGTAGCGGAACGTGTAGTAATCCACCTCGCTGCCCGGGGCAGTGACCGCAAGGCTCGCCGAGTGCTGCACGCCGCGGTCCGCGAAAATCGCGCGATTGCGCGAGTCGTAGTACCAGCCGCCGACGAGCTCGAAGGTGTCGAACTTCGTTCCGAAGAGGATCGACTCGATGACCGTCGGATCGTCGTCGCCCGGAACATCGACCGCACGTTCGATCACGCGCGTGTACGGATTGCCGTTGTTCCGGACCCAGGTGACGGCCTCCGGCGCGCTGCTTTGCGGATTGACGATCAGGTCCGAGCGCTGCGCGATGACGCCGAAGCGCAGGCCCTGGAACTCCGCTGATCGGATAGCCGTACTCGAGCGTCGCCGACATGGTCGTCGTCGAGAAGTCCGACGCCGCGGAGACATACTGCGTGACGTCGCGGTACTGCAGCGCCGTCGTGCGCGAAATGCCGTCGATGTCTGGTGTACGGATCGGTGTGCGAGATGCTGTACTGCTGCGAGTACTTGCCAGTCAGAATTTCTAGCGCCACGCGCTCGCCGGAGCCCATGAAGTTCGAGTGCACGAAGCTGCCGTTCAGCATGAACGCCTGCGCCTCCGAATACCCGATGCCGCCGCTGAACTGGCCTGGAAGCCCTTCCTTGATGTCGAAATCCACGTCGACGAGGTCCGGCGTGCCGGGCACCGGCGCGGTCTCGAACTCGACCTGTCTCGATGTACGGCAGCCGCTGCAGCCGCTCCTTCGAGCGCTCGAGCAGCGAATTGGAAAGGTAGGAGCCTTCCATCTGCCGCATTTCGCGACGCAGCACCTCGTCGTCGATCGCGCTCGTATTGATGAAATTGATCCGGCGCACGTAGGCGCGGCTGCCCGAGTCGACGAAGAACGTCAGGTCGATGGTCTTGGTCTCCTCGTTCGCCTGCGGGACCGGGTCGATCTTGGCGAAGGCGTAGCCGTCCACGCCGAGCCGGAACGAAATGAATTCCTGGGTCTGCGTAATGAGCTTGCGCGAATAGGTCTGGCCCGGCTGGACCAGCAGCAGCCGCCTGAGCTCCGCTTCCGGGACCTTCATGGTGCCGGCGAGCTTGACCTCGCCGACCGTGTAGACCTCCCCTTCGCGCAGGTTGATCGTGATGAAAATGTCGTCCTTCTCCGGCGCGATTGCGACCTGGGTCGATTCCACCTCGAAGTTCGCGTAGCCCCGGTCCTGGTACCAGGACTGCAGCGTCTCGATGTCGCCCTGCAGTGACTCGCGCGAATAGCGATCGTCCTGGCGGTACCAGGAAAGCCAGTTGGGCGTCCTGAGCTCAAAGGCTTCCTGGCAGCTCTTCGTCGTCGTAGGCCGTGTTGCCGACCAGGTTGATCTGGCGGATCCGCGCCCGCTCGCCTTCCACGACGTCGATCTTGATGCGGACCTTGTTGCCCGGCACCTCCTCGACCTGGGGATCGATGCGGACGGCGTACTTGCCGCGGCTGAAGTACTGGTCGGTCAGGAAGCCCTGCACTTCATCGAGCACCGAGCGGTCGAAGGTCTTGCCGGTCGCGAGTCCGACCGCTGCGCAGCGACTTCTGGAGATCCTCGGTCTTGATGTCCTTGTTGCCCGTGATCTCGAAGCTCTCGATCGACGGGCGCTCCTGAACCACGACGACGAGGACGCCTCCGTCGCGCCGCATCTCGATGTCGCTGAAGAAACCGGTCCCGAACAGGGCGCGGATCGCCTCCTGGATCCGCCGCTGATCCATGCGGTCGCCGATGTTCACCGGCAGGTAGTTGTAGATCGTGCCCTCGGAGATCCGCTGCAGGCCTTCGACGCGGATGTCGCCGACCGTGAAAGCCTCCGGCGCCTGCGCGAATGCGGCGCCGGCGTGAGCAAGCCAGGATGCCGATCAGGAATTTGCCGCAGCATGATTGCCGTTCAGCCCTCGCGCCTTCAGCCGAAAAGCCGCGTGAGGTCGTTGTAGAACGCGAAGCCCATCAGCGCGACGAGCATCGCGATGCCGACTTTCTGGCCGAACATCTGCGCCTTCATCGAGAGCGGCGCGCCCTTCACCATCTCGGCGAGCTGGAAGACGATCTGGCCGCCGTCCAGCACCGGCACCGGCAGCAGGTTCAGCACCGCGAGCGAAATCGACACCAGCGCGAGGAAGCCGAGATAGTAGGTGAAGCCCTTCGGTCGCCGTGAGTCCCGCGTATTGCGCGATGTTGATCGGCCCGGAAATGTTCTTGGTCGAGACGTCGCCCGTCACCATGCGCCACAGGAATCGCACGGTCAGCGCGCTCTTCTGCCAGGTTTCGCGCACCGCGGGCGGGAATGCCGCAAACGGGCCGTAGCGCTCGACTGTCCGCATGGATTCCGGGAACAGACTGCCATCGCCACGCGCCGCGCCGAGCCCGATCTTGCCGACCGTACGGCCGTCCTCGACGACCGGCTTTCGGCACGAGTTCAAGTTCGACCCGCTGCTCGCCCCGGATCGCGGTGAGGCGAGTCGGCTGACCGGGGCGCGATCGGATCTTCTCGACGAACTTCGACGTAGTCATCGACCGGCGTACCGTCGACTGCGACGATCCGGTCGCCGAGCGCGAGCCCGGCACCGATCGCGGGATCACCCGGCGTCAGTTCGGCGACCACGACCGGCTGGGGCGGATACCAGAAAGAAAGCCCGAGACCGTCGAGCAGGATGCCGGGCTCGGTGAGGGCCCGGCGCTCGGTTTCCGGCACGCGGATCGTGAGACTCCGGGAAGCGCCGCCGTTCGTCCCGCACCTCGAGCGGAACCTCGCCATCCTCGACGACGTGCTCGAGGATCGCGAGCACCGCGGCCTGGCGCGTCGGTGTCGCTGCACCGCCGACGCCGACGATCTCGTCGAGCGGCGCGAAGGTCTGCGCGCGCGGCGTGGGACTCCGGGGCGACCTCGCCGATCACCGGCTTGAGTCCCGGCACGCCCTGCATGAACAGGAGCCAGTACGCGAAGATCGCGAACAGGAAATTGGCCCCCGGTCCCGCGAGCAGCACCGCGATGCGCGCGAGCGGCGGCCGGCGATTGAACGCGCGGTGCTCTTCGCCGGCCGGCACCGGGCCATCGCGTTCATCGAGAAGGCGCACGTAGCCGCCGAGCGGAATCGCGGCGAGCACGTACTCGACCGGGTCCGCATCCTTGCTCATGCGGCGCAGGAGCGGCTTGCCGAACCCGAGCGAAAAACGCAGCACCTTGAAGCCGAGCCGGCGCGCGACCCAGAAATGACCGAACTCGTGAACCGACACGAGGACGCCGATCGCGATGACGAATGCGACGATCGAGGTGATGATCGTGAGGCTCATGCGCCCGCCGCCTGCCGCGTGGTCAGGACTGCGTTCGCGCGCTCGCGCGCCCAGGCATCCGCCGCCAGCGCATCGTCCAGGCCTTGCACCGGCCCCGCCTCGTGTTGTTGCAACACGCTTTCAATGACTCCCGCGATGCCGGCAAAGTTCAGCCGCCGGCCAAGAAACGCGGCGACGGCGACTTCGTTCGCCGCATTCAGGACAGCCGGTGCCGTGCCGCCGAGCCGGGCCGCTTCCTGGGCCAATGCGAGACAAGGAAATCGTTCTAAATCAGGCGCTTCGAACGCTAATCTCCCAATCTTCACGAGGTCGAGAGCCGGCACGCCCGAGACAATTCGTTCAGGCCAGCCGAGCGCGTGCGCGATCGGCACGCGCATGTCGGGCTGGCTCATCTGCGCGAGCACCGAACCGTCGTCGTATTCGACCAGCGAGTGGACGATGCTCTGCGGATGGATGACGACGTCCACCCGCTCGGGCAAGACCGAGAAAAGATGGCAGGCCTCGATGATCTCAAGGCCCTTGTTCATGAGGGTCGCCGAATCCACCGAGATCTTGGGGCCCATGCGCCAGTTCGGGTGCGCCACCGCCTGTTCGGGCGTCACGGATGCAAGGTCCTCGCGGCGGGTCCGGAGGAAGGGACCGCCCGACGCAGTCAGCACGATGCGCGACACGCCGCGCGGCGCGGCCCCCGGCTCGCCGCCCGAGGGCAGGCACTGGAAGATCGCGTTGTGCTCGCTGTCGATCGGCAGGATCCGCGCGCCCGAGTCACGCGCCGCCTCGAGCAGCAGGGTGCCCGCGAGCACGAGCGCTTCCTTGTTGGCGAGCAGCAGGCACTTTCCCGCGGCCGCGGCCGCGAGCGTCGGGGCGAGGCCCGCGGCACCGACGATGGCCGCCATGACCAGGTCCGCCTGCGGCAGCGTCGCAATCGTCGATAGCGCCTCGGTCCCGGCGAGCACGCGCGTGCCGAGTCCCGCCGACGCGACCCGCGCGGCGAGCTTCGATGCCGCCGCGCGATCGACGAGCGCCGCAATCTCCGGCCGGAAACGCTGGCACTGGGCAAACAATGCCTCGTGATTCGAATGCGCGGCGAGCGCCACGATCCGGAACCGTTCCGGATGTCGGCCGGCGACGTCGAGCGTGTTCTCGCCGATGCTCCCGGTCGAGCCGAGCACGACGACGCCCTTCATGCGAGGACCCCGAGCCAGCCGAGCCCGAGCGCGACGAGCGGTACCGAGGACGTCAGGCTGTCGATGCGGTCGAGCATGCCGCCATGCCCCGGCAGCAGGCTGCCGCTGTCCTTCAGTCCGCTCTGGCGCTTGAACATGCTTTCGAGGAGGTCGCCGACCACGGAGACGAGCACGGCAGCGACGCAGAGCGACAGGAACGCGAGCGCCGGCAGGTCGAACCAGGCGCGCCCGGCGAGCGCCACCAGGAATCCCGCGACCAGCCCGCCGAGCACGCCTTCCCAGGTCTTGTTCGGGCTGACGCTCGGCGCGAGCCGGATCCGCCCGAAGCGCCGTCCCGCGAAATAGGCGCCGATATCCGCCGCCCAGGCGAGCAGCAGCACGAAGACCACGAGTTCGCGGCCGTTCTCTTCCTGCAGGTAGAGCCGCGACAGCGCGAGCCAGGTCGGCACGAGCGCCCAGAGCCCCGCGACGGCCGCGAGCGCGGTCGCGCGCCACTGCGGCGCGAGCACGATCCAGCCGAAGAGCGGGATCCAGCCGAGCATCGTCAGGAACATCACGCGCTCGAAATCCGCGAGCTGCACAGTCGCCTGCCAGAGCCCGAACATCGGCGCCGCGCACGCGATGACGTAGGCCGATCGCAGGACCGCGTGCCTTGAGGCCCGGCGAGCAGCGACCATTCCCAGGCGCCGACCAGGATGAGAAGGCCGAGGGCGCCGACAGCGAAGTTCGCGCGGCAGCACGACGAGACGAGGGCGAGCACGGCGACGAGGCCGACCGCCGTCAGGATGCGCTGCCCCAGCATCAGTTGGCGCCCGCCTGTCCGGCGACGCGACCAAAGCGGCGCTGCCGGCCGCCGAAATCCGCAAGCGCGGCGGCGAAGCATGCCGCGTCGAAATCCGGCCACAGCGTGTCGGTGAACCAGAGCTCCGTGTAGGCGAGGTCCCAGAGCAGGAAATTGCTGATGCGCCGCTCGCCGCCCGTCCGGATGAAGAGATCCGGCGCGCGGCCGCCCCGCGGTCTTGAGGCAGGCGCCGAGCAGCTCCTCGTCGATCGCCGAGGGCTGACGCAGCCCGGCGACGGATTCGACCGCAAGCCTGCGCGCGGCCTGGGCGAGGTCCCAGCGTCCGCCGTAGGCGACCGCGACGACGAGATCGAGCCGGTCGCGGCCGGCCGTGCGCGCCTCGGCAGCGGCCATGCGCTCGATGAGCGGGACGCGATAGCCGCGCGCGGTCGCCGATGAAGCGCAGCCTCACGCCATTCGCGTCGAGCTCCGCCACTTCGCGATCGAGCGACTCGAGGAAGAGCTGCATCAGCACGCCGACCTCGCCCGCCGGCCGCTGCCAGTTCTCGCTCGAGAAGGCGAACAGCGTCAGCGCGCCGACGCCATGGCGAACGCATTCCTCGATGGTCGTCCGCACGGCTTTTGCGCCCGCGCGATGGCCGGCGGCGCGCGGAAGCGATCGCTGCTCCGCCCAGCGGCCATTGCCGTCCATGATCACGGCGACGTGGCGCGGCACCGGGCTCGCGCCCGACGATTGGGTGGCTGGCACCGGTCATCTCAGACCTGCAACAGCTCTTTCTCTTTTTCGGCCAGCGCGGCGTCGATGTCGTGCACGTGCCGGTCCGTGAGCTTCTGGATCTCGTCCTGGGCGCGCCGGTCGTCGTCCTCGGAAATCAGCTTTTCCTTCAGCATTTCCTTCAGTTCGTTCATGAGGTCGCGGCGCACGCCGCGCACGGCGACCCGCGCGTTCTCGGCCTCGTGGCGCGCGACCTTGGTGAGATCCTTGCGCCGCTCCTCGGTCATCGGCGGCAGCGGCAGCGGATCACCTGCCCTGCGGTGTTCGGCGTGAGCCCGAGGTCGGACTTCAGGATCGCTTTTTCGACGGCGCTGACGGCCGACTTGTCCCAGGGCGACACGACGAGCGTGCGCGAGTCCTCGACACTGACGCTCGCCACCTGGCTGAGCGGCACTTCGCTGCCGTAATACTCGACCTTGAGGCCGTCGAGCAGCCCGACGTTGGCGCGGCCAGTCCGCATCTTGCGGTAGTGGTCCTTGAGGAGCGCCACGCATTTCGACATGCGCTGCGTCGCGTCCTTGCTCATCTCATCCTGCATGACAGCCCTCCCCGCCCCGATTACAGCCCGTTGGCGACCAGCGTGCCGACGTCCTCGCCGTCGACGATGCGCAGCAGGTCGCCTTCGTTCATGAGGTTGAAGACCCGGAGCGGCAACCGCATTGTCGCGGCACATGACGATCGCGGTCGCATCCATGACGGAGAGCCGGTCGTCCAGCACCTTGTCGAACGAGAGCGTGCGGTAGCGCTTCGCCTTCGGGTTGCGGACCGGGTCGTCGTCGTAGATGCCGTTGACCTTGGTCGCCTTGAGGAGCAGGTCGGCGCCGATCTCGATCGCCCGGAGCGGCGGCCGCCGTGTCGGTCGTGAAGAACGGGTTGCCGGTGCCGGCGGCGAAGATCACGCAGCGGCCCTTCTCGAGGTGCCGGACGGCGCGGCGCCGGATGTAGTCCTCGCAGACTTCCTGGACGCGGACCGCGGACATGACGCGCGCGTAGCTGCCGAGCGATTCGAGCGCGTCCTGCAGGGCGAGGCCGTTCATGACGGTCGCGAGCATGCCCATGTGATCGGCGGTGACGCGGTCCATGCCGGCGCGCGCGAGGCCCGCGCCGCGGAAGATGTTGCCGCCGCCGATGACGACGGCGACCTGGATGTCGCGGGCCATGACTTCCCGGATCTCGCCGGCGATGCGCTTCAGGATCGCCGGGTCGATGCCGTAATCCGCGGCGCCGAGCAGGGCCTCGCCGCTGATCTTGAGCAGGATTCTCGTGAGCGGCTGCCGGGCCTGCGTATCGGCCATGCCCCTACCCCTCTGCTGACACCATTCTGACGTTTCAGGCCCTGCCTTTCGCGGCTTCGACCTGGGCCATGACCTCGGCGGCGAAATTCTCCTGCTTCTTCTCGATGCCCTCACCGACCTCGAAGCGCAGGAAGCCGCTGACCGCGGCCTTCGCCTTCTCGAGCAGCTGCCCGATCGAAACATCCGGATCCTTCACGAACGGCTGGCCCGTCAGGCAGATCTCGGCCAGGTACTTCCGCAGGCGGCCTTCGACCATCTTTTCGACGATCGCAGGCGGCTTGCCCTCCGCCGCGGCCTGGGCCGCGAGAATCTCGCGCTCCTTGGCGACGACGTCCGGCGGCACGTCCGCCGGCGCGACGTACTGCGGATTCGCGGCGGCGACATGCATCGCCAGGTCGCGGGCGAGCGTTTCGTCGCCGCCGCTGAGACCGACCAGCGTGCCGATGCGGCTGCCGTGGACATAGCTGCCGACGCGATCCGGAGCACTGCAGGAGGCTCGAGCGCCGCACGTCGATCTTCTCGCCGATCTTTGCGATCAGGTGCCGGCGCGTCTCGTCGACCGTCCTGCCGTCTGCGAGCTTGAGCGCGGCCAGCGCTTCCGGCTGCGTGGCGGAGGCCCGCAAGGCGGCTTCGGCGACCTGGGCCGCGAAGGACTGGAACTCCGGCTGGCGCGCGACGAAATCCGTTTCGCAGTTGACTTCGACCAGCACGGCCGAGCGGCCGTCGGCGCTCTTCGCGACGACGATCGCGCCTTCGGCGGCGATGCGACCGGCCTTCTTGTCGGCCTTCGCAAGGCCGGCCTTGCGCATGATCTCGGCCGCCGCATCGAGGTCGCCGCCGGTTTCGATGAGCGCCTTCTTGCACTCCATCATGCCGGCGCCGGTGCGCTCGCGAAGCGTCTTGACCGTTTCAGCGCTGATGCTCATCGTCAATCCCCGGCCTTGTCCGGCTTGCGTGCCGCAGGGCGGCGACGCGCGGCCGGCTTCGCGCGCGCGGCATCTGCCACGACTTCGTCGACGACCGGCTCGTCGTCCGGGACATCCACGACGACTTCGGCCGCGCCGACCGGCGGCATGGTCGCCGCCGAAGAGGTCTCCGCGGACTGGCGCGCGCGCGCCGGCGTCTTGCGGCGGACGTTTGCGGCCTTGCGCGGCGCACGGGCCTGCGACTTGCGCCGCGGCTGGCCTTCCTCGTCGAGCTCGACGAACTCGTCTTCGCCGGCCGGCACGACCGGCACGGAGGACTTGCCGTCCAGCACCGCATCGGCGATGCCGGCGGCGTAGAGCTGGATTGCCTTCATGGCGTCGTCGTTGCCGGGAACCACGTAGTCGATGCCGTCCGGGGAGCAGTTGCTGTCCACGATCGCGACGACCGGGATGCCGAGCTTCCGCGCTTCGTGCACGGCGATCTCTTCGTGGCCGACGTCCACGACGAAGAGCGCATCCGGCAGCGCGTTCATGTCCTTGATGCCGCCGAGGCTCCGCATCAGCTTGTCCATCTCGCGCCGAAGCATCTGCGCTTCTTTCTTGTTGCGACGGTCGAGCGCGCCCGAGTCGCGCAGTTCCTCGAGCTCGTGCAGGCGCTTGATCGACTGCCGGATCGTCTTGAAATTCGTGAGCATGCCGCCAAGCCAGCGCTGGTTGACGTAGGGCATGCCGCAGCGGGTCGCTTCGGCCTGGATCGCGTCGCGGGCGCTGCGCTTGGTGCCGACGAACAGCACCTTGCCGCCGTCGCCGACCACGCCCTTGATGAAGCCGGCCGCGTCGTTATAGAGCGGCAGCGTGCGCTCGAGATTGATAATGTGGATCTTGTTCCGTTCGCCGAAGATGAACGGCGCCATCTTCGGGTTCCAGAAGCGGGTCTGATGGCCGAAATGAACCCCCGCCTCAAGCATCTGCCTCATGGACAAACTGGCCATGATTACTCCTTTTCGGGTTAGCCCTCCGCGAATCCGCATGCGGCAACCGGACTTTCGGACCCGGCACCCAGCCGCACGTGACGATACGCGTGTGGATTTGGTTGAGAAAAAACGCCGCGCTTTATACCATCTTTGTCCCGTCGAAACAACGTGATAGGCGCATTTTGCCACCCCATTGCGGCCCTGACCCATGCTGATGCAAAGCCATAGCCGGGTATCGGTCAAGACGCCTGCTGAACAGCAGGCGATGCGCACGGCCGGCCGCCTCGCGGCGGACGTGCTCGACATGATCGGGCCGCGCATCGCCCCCGGCATGACGACCGGGGAAATCGACCGGATCTGCCACGATTTTATCGTGGATGTGCAGCACGCGATCCCGGCCCCCTTGAATTACAAGGGGTTTCCGAAGTCGATCTGCACCTCGGTCAACCACGTCGTCTGCCATGGCATCCCCGGCGACAAGGTCCTGAAGCCGGGCGACATCCTCAATGTGGACATCACCGTCATCAAGGATGGCTTCCACGGCGATACCAGCCGCATGTTCCTGATCGGCGAGGCCTCGATCCAGGCGAAGCGGCTCTGCGACATCGGCTTCGAGGCGATGTGGCGCGGCATCCGGAGCATCGCGCCCGGCACCCGCCTGGGCGATCTCGGACATACGATCCAGCATTTCGTCGAATCCCAGGGCTACTCGGTCGTCCGCGAGTACTGCGGCCACGGCATCGGGCGGGTCTTCCACGAGGACCCGCAGGTCCTGCACTACGGCGAGGCCGGGACCGGGCTCGAGCTCGTGCCCGGCATGACCTTCACGGTTGAGCCGATGGTCAACGCCGGCCGCCGTCACGTGAAGCTGCTCGGCGACGGCTGGACCGTCGTCACCAAGGATCATTCGCTCTCGGCGCAGTGGGAGCACACGGTGCTCGTCACGGCCGACGGCTTCGAAGTGCTGACACTCGGCGCGGCCGACCGCGCCGCGGCCTGATCGGTGCCGAGCGGCATCCGGACGGTGGACGAGGGCTCAGGGGCCCGCACCGTCCTGGCAACCCCCGGCTGGAGCTTTCTCGACACGCTGGCGCCTCGGCTTGCGACCGGCACGAATCCAGTCTCCGATTTCCGCGCGGCGCTCGCCGAGGGCGACCGCGAGCTCGCGCGCCGTTTTCATGCGGATGAGCCGGTCGAAGCGCTCGTGCGCGATCGCGCGGCACTCGTCGATGCGCTCGTCACGCGCGCATGGAGCCTCCACATGCCGGGTCGGCCGCACCGGCCGCTCGCGCTGGTCGCCGTCGGCGGCTATGGCCGCGGCGAACTCCTGCCCTGCTCCGACGTCGACGTCATGGTGCTCCTGCCGCAGGCGAGGAGCCGGCGTGGACGGCGCCGCTCGAGCGCTTTCTGACCTTTCTCTGGGACATCGGCCTCGAGACCGGGCACAGCGTGCGCACGATCGACGATTGCCAGCGCGAGGCGCTCGCGGACCTCGGCGTCGCGACGACGCTCTTCGAGGCGCGCCTCCTCGCCGGATCGTCCGGCGCTCTTCGACGCGATGCGCCGCGCGCTCGCCCCCGACCGGCTGTGGTCCTCCCGCGATTTCTTCGATGCCAAGCTCCGCGAGCAGGCGGAGCGCCATCATCGATTCCACGACACGGCCTACAACCTCGAGCCCAACGTCAAGCAGGGCCCGGGCGGACTCCGGGACCTGCAGACCATCGCCTGGGTCGCCAAGCGTCACTTCGGCGCGGACACTCTGCAGGAGCTCGCGGCGCATGGCTTCCTCGAGGCGCGCGAACTCGCGCAGCTCGAGTCCGCGCAGTCCTGGCTGTGGCGCATCCGTTTCGCGCTGCACCTGGTCAGCGGTCGGCGCGAAGACCGGCTGCTGTTCGATCACCAGATCCGGCTCGCGCGCCTGTTCGGCTACGAGGACGCGACCTATACGCTCGCAGTCGAGCAGTTCATGCAGCGCTACTACCGCACGGCGATGGTCGTGAGCTGGCTCAATGAACTGCTGCTGCAGCAGTTCCGCGAGGAGATCCTCGCCGACCGCGACGCGCCGGCACTGCCCCTGTCGCGTCATTTCCAGGAGCGCGACGAGTGCCTCGAGGCGACGGCCGACGACGTCTTCGCGCGGAATCCGTCGGCGCTGCTCGAGCTATTCGTCGTGCTCCAGCAGAACCCGCGGCTTCGCGGCGTACGCGCGCGAACCATCCGCCTCGTCACGCAGCACCTGTGGCTGATCGACGAGGAATTCCGCCAGAACCCGCGCAATCACCGGCTCTTCCTCGAGATCCTGCGGGCGCCGGCGGGCGTGACGCACGAGCTGCGCCGCATGAACCTCTACGGCGTGCTCGGCCGCTACATCCCGGCATTCGGGCGCATCGTCGGGCGCATGCAGTACGACCTGTTCCACGCCTACACGGTCGACGCCCACACGCTGTTCGTGGTCAGCAATCTACGGCGCTTTGCGCTCGAGCGCTACGACCACGAGTTTCCGAAGCTCGCGCAGATCTTCCGCTCGCTGCCGAAACCGGAACTCGCCTATCTCGCCGCCATCTTCCACGACATCGCCAAGGGCCGCGGCGGCGATCACTCCGAGCTCGGCGCCGTGGATGCCGAGGCCTTCTGCCTCGAGCAGGGCCTGTCGCGCTATGACGCGCGCCTCGTCGCCTGGCTGGTGCGTCACCACCTCAAGCTCTCCGTCACCGCGCAGAAACAGGACATCGCCGACCCGCAGGTCGTCAATGAATTCGCGCGCGCGGTCGGCGACCAGGTCCGCCTCGACTACCTCTACGTGCTGACGGTCGCGGACGTGCGCGGCACGAACCCGAAGCTGTGGAACTCGTGGAAGGCGACGCTCTTCGACGAGTTGTACGAAAGGGTCAAGCAGGCGCTGCGGCGCGGCCTCGAATCGCCGCTCGACCGCGAGGAACTCGTTGCCGAAACCCAGGCGCTCGCGCGCGAGCGCCTCGCCGCGGCCGGCGTCGACGCCGGCGGCGGTAGTCCGCGTCTGGTCGACGCTGACCGATGCGTATTACCTGCGGCATTCGGCCGCGGAAATCGCCTGGCACACGCGCTCGGCTCGCGGCGCGCGGCCCCGGCGACGACCAGTCCGCTGATCGCGGTCGCGGAGCATCCCGATCGCGGCGGCGCGACCGCCGTCCTCGTCTACACGCACGGCCGCCACCACAGCTTCGCGCGCGCGACCGCCGCGCTCGACCAGCAGGGCCTCAGCATCCAGGACGCGCGCATCACCCCGACCGCGGACGGCGGCAGCCTCGACAGCTATCTCGTGCTCGAGGACACGGGTTCGCCGATCACAGACCGCGATCGCATCGCGGGCATCGAACGGCACCTCGTGCGTTCGCTGTCGGAGAAGAGCGCCGCCGCACCGGCCGGTGACCCGTCGCATGCCGCGTCAGGCGCGCATGTTCACGACGGCGACGCAGGTGACCTTCAGCGCCGATCCGGAGAACGGGCGTACCATCCTCGAAGTCGTCGCCGGCGACCGGCCCGGGCTGCTCTCGGAGATCGGCAAGGTATTCTGGGACCAGAAAGTGGAATTGCATGGCGCCAAGATCATGACCGTCGGCGAGCGTGCGGAAGACGTGTTCACCGTGACGGACGAAACCGGCCGGCCGCTCGAGTCCGCCCGCTGCCAGGCGCTCGCCGATGCGCTGCAACGTGCGCTCGACGCGCGCGTCGCAAGCGCCTGAGGCGACGATGGACACGCGGGAACTCATCGAACAGAAGTTTCGACGAGCGCTCGGCGCTCGCGCCGGGCAAGGCCCCGCGCGAGCTGCTAGCGGCACTCGACGACTGCCTGAATCTCCTCGGCAGCGGCCGCGCACGGGTCGCGGAACCCGCGGACGGCGGCTGGCGCGTCAACGAATGGCTCAGGAAGGCCGTGCTGCTGTATTTCCGCACTCACGACAGCGTCGTCCAGGACGCCGGAGTCTTCCGGTCTTTCGACAAGCTGCCGCTCAAGTATTCGGATTACGACCTCGCCCGCTTCCAGGTCCGACGGCGCCCGCGTCGTGCCCGGCGCGATCGTGCGTAGCGGCGCGTTCGTCGCTCGCGACGCCGTGCTGATGCCCTGCTTCGTCAATGTCGGCGCCTGGGTCGGCGAAGGCACGATGGTCGACACCTGGGCGACGGTCGGTTCCTGCGCGCAGATCGGCCGCAACGTCCATCTCTCGGGCGGTGTCGGGATCGGGGGCGTGCTGGAACCGCTGCAGGCGCAGCCGACGATCATCGAGGACGACTGCTTCATCGGCGCACGCTCGGAGGTCGTCGAGGGCGTGATCGTCGAGCGCGGCGCCGTCCTCTCGATGGGTGTTTTCATCGGTGCAAGCACGCGCATCTATGATCGCGAGACGCGGGAGATCACGTATGGCCGCGTGCCCGCAGGTTCAGTCGTCGTGCCCGGCAGTCTCCCGGCAGCCGACGGGTCCCACTCACTCTACTGCGCCGTCATCGTCAAGAAAGTCGACGCGCAGACGCGCGCGAAGACATCGATCAACGAACTCTTGCGGACGTAGGGTCGGCGGTCGCGCGGTCGACGCTGGCCGGGACCCCCCTCGTTCGCTCAGCCGGAACTTTATTCGCTCGCTCGGGGGTCCCGGCCTGCTCGCCCGCGCGACCGCTGCCACGCGGTCAGCGCGCGACAAGGTGGACGGCAACCGGCGAGCAAGCGAATGTCCGTTCTTCTGAGCGCGCGAGCCGGGTTGCCGGGCGCCGTAGTCGCGCGCTGGCCGCGATGACGGTATAAATGCGCGCGCATGCAGAAATATTCCGCGACCGTCGACTCACGCAAGAGCTGATTGCGCGACCATCGGTGACGCCGGACGACGCGGGCTGCCAGGACATCCTGATCGCGCGACTGAAGGCCGCCGGATTCGAAGTCGAACGGATGCGGTTCGGCGAGGTCGACAATTTCTGGGCGCTGCGTCGCGGAGGACCGGGTCCCGTCGTCTGCTTTGCAGGTCATACCGATGTCGTGCCTCCGGGGCCGCGAGAACGCTGGAGCGCGGATCCGTTCGAACCCGTCATCCGCGACGGCCTGATGTATGGCCGCGGCGCCGCGGACATGAAAAGCGGCGTCGCCGCGATGATCACCGCCGCGGAATCGTTCGTCGCCGCCAATCCGCGTTTCGCGGGCGCGATCGGCTTCGTCGTCACGAGCGACGAGGAAGGCCCGTCGGTCGACGGCACGCGGCGGGTCGTCGATGCACTCCGCGATCGCGGACAGAAGGTCGAATACTGCATCGTTGCCGAACCTTCGAGCCAGCAGGAATTTGGCGATACGGTCCGCATTGGCCGGCGCGGATCGTTGTCAGGGACCGTGACCGTGCAAGGTGTCCAGGGCCACGTCGCCTATCCCGACCGCGCCCTCAATCCGATCCATGCGATCCTGCCGGCCCTCACTGAACTGGCGGCGCGGCGCTGGGACGGAGGCGACGACCATTTTCCACCCACCAGTTTCCAGCTCAGCAATATCCACGCCGGCACCGGCGCGACGAACGTGATCCCCGGCGAGCTGACCGCGGTCTTCAACCTGCGCTGGTCGCCGAAGCAGACGCTCGATGGTCTCAAGCTTGCGATCGGGGGCGTCCTGGACCGGCACGGACTGCGGCACGCAATCAACCTGGTCGGAGGCATCGCTACCGTACTACACGCCCCCTGGCGAGCTGTCCTCGCAGCTCGCGGCCGCGATCGATGAAGTTGCCGGTCGGCGGCCGGAACTCTCGACGGGAGGCGGCACGTCGGATGGCCGGTTCTTTGGCGCGCTCGGAGCGGAGGTGGTCGAGTTCGGCGTCGTCAACCGGACGATTCACCAGATTGACGAATGTTGCCGCATCGAAGACATCGACCGGCTGCACCGGGTTTTCGAATCCTTGCTCAGGCGGCTTTTCGGAGGTTGATCCATATCCCGACCGCGGTCAGCGCCAAAGCGAGTGCAAGGACCCACGCCGGCATCGAGAGTCCCAGGAAAGACCAGTCGATCTTGCCGCACTCGCCGCCCGCCTTGAACACCTTGAGAATCACCTCGGTCAGCGGGAACAGGTCGAGCATGAATGCGAGGTCGGCGCCACAGGCCGGGATCGAGCCTTCGGGCTGCAGCTGGATCCAGACATGGCGGCCGGACGTCGCGATCGTCGCAATGCCCGGCAAGCGCGATCAGCACCGCGAATACCGCGCCGCGCGTCCCCGGGCGCGATCCGAGCGCGGCGAGCACGAAGGCCACGCCGAGCGCCGCCATCGTCACGCGCTGGAATATGCACAGGTGGCAGGGCACGAGACCCAGGCCGTACTGCGAATAGAAGGCGAAGCCGAGCGCCGCCGCGCAGGTCCCGGCGCCAAGCCAGTTGCCGGCGCGGCGCGAGACCATCAGGCGCCCTTTTTCCCGCCTGCAATATCGCGGATCTGGCGCTCCGCGTCGTCGAGCGACAGGTGCCGGATGTCCTTGCCGTGCACCATGTACACCGTGTACTCGCAGATGTTCTTGGCGTGGTCGCCGATGCGCTCGAGCGCCCTGACGACCCACATGATCTCGAGGGCGCGCCGGATCGAGCGCGGGTCCTCCATCATGAAGGTGATGCTCTGGCGCTGGATCGCCTCGTATTCTTCGTCCACCTTGCGGTCGCGGCGCGCGACCTCGAAGGCCTCGTCGGCTTCGAGCCGCGCAAACGCATGCAGCGCATCGTGGACCATGTCGGTCACGAGCTTGCCGAGGTGGCGTATCTCCCGGAAGTTGTCGGCCGGCTTTTCCATGGTCGCCAGCCGCGCGGCGATGTTGCCGACTTTCTCCACCTCGTCGCCGATCCGCTCGAGGTCGGTGATCGTCTTGATGATGGCGACCATGACGCGCAGGTCCGATGCGGCGGGCTGCCGTGTGGCGATGATACGGCCGCACTCCTCGTCGATCTCGACTTCCATCTGGTTGACGCGGTAGTCGTCCCGCGCGACTTCTTCTCCGAGCTGGCTGTCGCCTTCGATCAGCGCCTTGACCGCGCGCTGCAACTGCTGCTCGACGAAGCCGCCCATCTGCATGACCCGCGTGCGCACGCGCTCCATGTCCTCGTTGAATCGCCGGGACGTGTGCTGGCCAAGGTCAGCGGATTCCATCGAACGCACTCCAGGCCGGCGGCGCCGGCGTCAATCCATCATATCAATGCTGCGCATTCGCAGCCGGGCAGATCGCGATCGCGCGCCGCGGCGTGCCGCACGTCCGCTCCGCTCACCAGGAATACGACGTGCTCGGCCACGTTCTTCGCGTGATCGCCGATCCGCTCCAGGCTCTTGAGCGCGAACACCGTATCGAATATCGGCCGCAGCAGGCGGGTCCGCTCCATCGCGACCGTCATCAGCTGGCGGAGCGCCGCCTCGAATTCCTGGTCGAGCTCCCGGTCGAGGCGAGCGACCTCATGCGCGACGCCGGCATCGCCGCGATCGAGTGCGTCGACCGCGACGCGCATCGATTCGGATGCGAGTTCCGCCATGTGCCGAAGCGGCCGGTGCATTACGCGCGAAGGTCCGCCCGACGTGCGGCCGGCGCTTGCGAGCGCAAAGCGCGCGATCTTCTTGGCCTCGTCGCCGGCCCGCTCCAGATCCGTTACGGCGCGCGAGATGGCGAGCACCATCCGGAGGTCGCTGGCGACCGGCGCGCGCTGCGCCAGCAGCCGGAAGCTTTCGGCTTCGATCTCGGTCTGGTAGGCGTTGATCTGACGCTCGCGGACTCAGGACGCCTTCGGCCGCTTCCCGGTCGGAATCCAGAAGTGCCCGGACCGCGGTCTCGACCTGCTCGGCCACCATCAATCCCATCGCATGCGCCCGCAGGCGCAGGTCCGACAGGGCCCCGTCGTAGGCCTTGAAAGTATGCCCCTCGGTCGGCTCGTTCACCTTGAGTCCCTGCGCGCCGCTCAGCCGTACCGGCCGGTGATGTAATCCTCAGTCGCCTTCTGCGAGGGATTGGTGAAGAGCTTGCTGGTGTTGTCGAACTCGATCAGTTCGCCGAGGTACATGAAAGCCGTGTAGTCGGAAACGCGCGCGGCCTGCTGCATGTTGTGCGTGACGATGATCACGGTCACCTGGTCGCGAAGCTCCGCGATCAGCTCCTCGATGCGCGCCGTCGCGATCGGATCGAGGGCCGAAGTCGGCTCGTCGAACAGCAGGATCTCGGGGTTCGTCGCGAGCGCGCGCGCGATGCAAAGCCGCTGCTGCTGGCCGCCCGACAGCGAGAGCCCGGAGCTGTCCAGGCGATCCTTGACCTCCTCCCAGATGGCCGCGCGCCGCAGGGCGCGCTCGACTTCTTCCTCGAGGCGCGCGTTCGATCGCAGGCCGCGCACCCGAAGTCCATACGCCACGTTCTCGAAGATCGATTTTGGAAACGGATTGGGCTTCTGGAACACCATGCCGATCCGCATCCGCACTTCGATCGGATCGACTCCCTTGGCCACGAGGTCGAGCGAGTCCGGATACAGCATGATCCGGCCCTCGTAGCGGGTCCCGGGTGTCAGGTCGTGCATCCGGTTGAAGCACCGCAGGAACGTCGTCTTGCCGCAGCCGGACGGCCCGATGAGCGCAGTGACGCGCTTTTCACGGATCTCGATGTTGAGGCCCTTGAGCGCCTTGACCTCGCCGTAATAGAAAGAAAGCCCTTCGGCACGCGACTTGACGACCAGTGCTTCCTCGGCGCTCGCGGGGCTCCGCGTCATGTCGACGGATGGCCGCGGAGTCATCAGCTTGCCGTCCACTGCATGGGTTGGTGCGGCCGGCCGCGCCGGGATGTCAGACGTGCTGGATCCGGGTTGCATGGTGCTCACCAGTTGATTCTCTTGCGGAAGCGGAAGCGGACGTAAATCGCGATGCCGTTCATGAGCAGCGTCATGCCGAGCAATATGGCTCCGGCCGCCGCCGCATTGACCTGGAATGCCGGGTCCGGCCGCGAGACCCAGTTGAACATCTGGATCGGCATGGCCGTGAAGGATTCCTTGAGCCAATCGAACGAGAAAAACGGGAACTCGCCCCGGAATGGCGACTCGGGCAGGAAGGCGATGAAAGACAGTGCGCCGATCGTGATGAGCGGCGCGGTCTCGCCGATCGCGCGCGACAGGCCGATGATCATGCCGGTCAGGATGCCGCCGGTCGAATACGGCAGCACGTGGTGTGCCGTGACTTCCCAGCGCGTCGCGCCGAGCGCATACGCGGCCTCGCGGATCGCGCGCGGTACCGCGCGGAGCGACTCGCGGGTCGCGACGATCACGATCGGCAGGATCAGCAGCGAGAGCGTCAGTCCGGCTGCCGCGATGCTCTGTCCGAGGTTGAACTGGTAGACGAAGAGCCCGAGCGCGAGCAGGCCGTAGATGATGGACGGGACGCCCGCGAGGTTCGTCACATTGATCTCGATGATCGCGGTCATCCAGTTCTTTGGCGCGTACTCCTCGAGATAGATCGCGGCCGCAACGCCCACTGGCATCGACACCGTTGCGGTGGTCAGCATGATCAGCGAAGTGCCGACCCAGGCCGACAGGATTCCGGCGCGCTCGGCCTTGCGCGACGGGAACGAGGTCACGAAGTCCCAGTTCAGCCGCGGCGCTCCGGTCTGGACGAGGTCCAGGAACAGCACGACCAGCACCAGCAGCGCCGAAAACATGACCAGGAGCCCGACGATCACGAAGACCTGATCGAATATCTTCCGCCGGCTGACGTCGGCGCGGATCTGCTGCAGCGTGGCCCCGGCGGTTGCAGCGTGCATGTCAGTAGGTCTCGCGGAACTTGCGGGTCAGCGAAAAGCCCGCAATGTTGAAGACGAGCGTCATCAGCATGAGCACGAGGCCTGCGGCGAAAATCGACTGGTAGCCGATGCTGTCGTGCGGCAGGTCGCCGAGGCTGACCTGCACGATGAATGCGGTGATCGTGGCCGCGGGCTCGGTCGGGTTCCAGGTCAGGTTTGGCTGCAGGCCGGCTGCGATCGCGACGACCATCGTCTCGCCGACCGCGCGCGAGATGCCGAGGATGTATGCCGCCGCAATGCCGGAAAGCGCCCCGGGCACGACCACTCGCGTCGCGGTCTGGAAGCGCGTCGCACCCATGGCGTAGCTGCCTTCCCGCATGAAGTTCGGCACCGCCCGCATCGCGTCTTCGCTGACCGAGGCGACGTAGGGAATGATCATGATGCCGATCACGAGCCCCGCCGAAAGCATGTTGAATCCCGGAAGCCCGGGAATCAGCTTCTGCAGGAAGGGCGTGACGATCATGAGCGCGAAGTAGCCGTAGACGACCGTCGGCACGGCGCCAAGAAGTTCCAGCGCCGGCTTGATCGTTTCGCGCAGCTTGTATGGCGCGAATTCGCTCAGGTAGATGGCGATGATCGTGCCTGCCGGGATCGCGACCGCGAGTGCAACGAGCGTCGTCACCAGCGTGCCGGCCACGAGCGGCAGGATGCCGTAGCGCGGCTCGGCGAACAGCGGTATCCACATCGTATCGGTCAGGAAATCGACGATTGACACGACGCGGAAGAATGGCAGCGATTCGACGACGAGGACGATGACGATCGCAAGCGTCGTGAAGACCGCGACGAGTGCCGCCATCAGGAGGCCGGCCTCGATCACGCGATCGCGCGCCTTGCGGAACCGGAGGCCCGCAGGCGTTCCCGTCGATGAAACGGCAATCGGGTCAGTCATGGCTTGCTACCACGTGCCTCCGCGCTGGTTCGACGGACTCCCCGCAAAACGGGGAGCGGGATCGAACGATCCCGCTCCCTGATTCTTCATGATCGGCACAGGCTAGTCGCGCTGCCCGTGCCAGGCAAACGGCCTAGAGTTTGGCCTCGCGAGCCAGCAGTTCCTCGACCTTGAGGCCGACTTCAGGCACGCCGCCGAAGCCCGTACCGAGCTTGCCTTCGCGGAAATGCTTTGCCGCGAGATCATAGGCTGCCTTGGGCAGCGGCACGTACTTCACTTCCTCGACCAGCGTCGGTGCTCTGCGCCAGGTAGAACTCGACGAACTTCTTCACTTCCGGCCGCTGCGCCGCTTTTTCGCTGACATAGATGAAGATCGGGCGCGACAGCGGCTCGTAGCTCCCATTGACGACGTTATCGAGCGACGGACCGACAGCCTTGCCAGACTTGCCGACGATCGGCACGGCCTTCAGCCGGCTCGCGTTCGGCAAGTAGTAGGCATAGCCGAAATATCCGAGCGCATTCTTGTTGCTCGCGACGCCCTGCACGAGCACGTTGTCGTCTTCGCTGCCGGTGTAATCGCCGCGGCTCGACTTGGCCTTGCCGGTGACGGCCTCGGTGAAGTAATCGAAGGTGCCGGAATCAGAGCCCGGCCCGAACAGCGCAAGCGTCTCGTTCGGCCATTTCGGGTTGATCTGGTTCCAGCGCGTGACCTTGCCCTGAGCAGCCGGCTCCCACATCTTCTTCAATTCGGGAATCGTGAGCTGCGTGATCCAGGTGTTCTGCGGATGCACGACGACCGTCAACGCGTCGTACGCGATCGGCAGTTCGTAGTACTTGATGCCGGCCGCGCGGCAGGCTTCCATCTCGGCCACCAGGATCGGGCGCGAAGCGTCCTGGATGTCCGTCTCGCCGCGGCAGAACTTCTTGAATCCGCCGCCGGTGCCGGAAATCCCGACCGTCACGCGCGTCTTGCCGCGTTCCTGGATCTGGAATTCCTCGGCCACGGCTTCCGTGATCGGAAATACCGTGCTCGATCCGTCGATCTTGATGACTTGCGCGTCGGCTTCGGCGCGAGCACCAGGCCCGCGAACGCGAGCGTCGCGGCGCGCCAAGAGTGAAATGGCTTTCATTGTCTAATCTGCTCCTTGGCTTCTTCCGTAACTCTATTGTCAGGTACATGACAGTCTCGTGACAACCGATTTCTTGTCAGAACTTGAAGTTCAGGTCGACCTGGTAGCGGTCATAATTCCTTTCGGTCGCGCCCGGCGCGTCGATGAACCGGTTGTTCATGAAGTAAGTTCCGTTCATGACCCAGTTCTTCGCGGGCGCGAATCCCACCTTGAGCACGCTGCCGTCCACGTCCGTGAGTCCACCGCCGAAATCGGAGTCGACGAACTGGCCGAACTGCGCGTCTTTCTCGACCACCCCATAGGCGTAGCCGAATTCCCAGGTGCGCGGGTTGCTCGCCTTGCCCCAGTTGAAGCCGGCGAGGTAGCCGCCGTCCAGGTCGTCCGCCTCCTGGTTCTGGATGTACTGCGCGAAGACCTGCAGCGGCTGGTTGGCGATCGTGAACTCCGCCTGCGCAAGCGCCTCGATCATGTTGTAGTCGTTGAGCAGAATCGGGCAGCCGGACGCGTTGAGCACCGTCGTATTGCCCTGCGGCCCGCCGAAGAAGGCCGGGTTCGCCGTGCAGGGAACCGTATTGGTCGTCGTCACCTTGCCACGCACGGCACCGACATCGAAGTAGCCGAGCGCGCCGGTCAGCTTGACGCCGCCGAACTGGCCCGTCAGGCCAAGTTGACCGCCCGATCAAGCGTCGAATCGGTCGCCGCACTGCGCTCCGACAGCCACATGCCGAAGGCGTTCGCGAAGAACGGACCGCTCGCAAACCGCGCGGAAATGCCTTCCGGATTGATGTCGTTGTCGAAGAAGTAGCCGGTGACCTTGTACCAGGGCTGCGGCATCTTGCCGAAGCTCATGCCGAAACTTTCAACGGGCTTCCAGTCGACATAGGCGAGATCGAGTGCAATGCCCTTTCGGGTCCAGCCCTCGCCCAGCGTCTGGTTGGTCGAGCGCGGGTCGCCATTGCCGCCATTCGTGGCGAGCCCGATCGTGCCGGTCAGCGTGTCGTTGATCTTCGCGGTCATCGCGAGCCGTGCCCGGAGCCGGTGCCGCGTCTGGTCGTCGACCGCCTCCTCGGGATCCACGAACTCGTGGCGATAGCGCATGTCGGCCTTCCAGCTGAGGCGCGACGCCCATTCGGCCGCCTTGGTGATGCGGTCGGCCTCCGCCACTTTCGGCGCGTCCTGCGCGAGCTGCTTGCGGGTCGCCGTGGCGTTGTCCTTCAGGTACTCCGTCGTCGCCTCCATGCGATCGTTGCTCTCGCGGAGCGCGGCATTTTCAGTCCGCAGCTGGCTGTTGTCCTGCTCCAGCCTGCTCGATCCGTTCGTTCAACGCCGCCAGTTCCTTGAGGACCTGGTCCATCGTCGAGTTCTGCTGCGCGAGCGCCGGTGCCGTGACGAGCATGCCGAGCGCGCTGGCAATCAAGAGCTTTTTCACGAGCCGTTCTCCGGTTTGTTGTGATGTAATGCGAGCACCCAGGATCGGTACTCGCGGCCGGATTATGGTCGCGGACTATGACGCTTTTATTGCAGCCGCTTCGCGTGACAGGACGCGCCGTGCAGGAAAGTGCGCGGTGAAAGTCGAACCGCGGCCCTCATCGCTCTCGATTTCGAGCCGCCCGCCATGCCGCTGGAGTCCGTGTTTTACGATCGACGAGCCCGAGTCCAGAACCGCCCTTTGCCCGCGCGCGCGCGCGATCTACGCGATAGAAGCGCTCGGTCAACCGCGGCAGATGCTCCGGAGAGATTCCGATGCCGGTGTCTTCAACCGCGAGGCGCGCACCGGTGTCATCGCGTCCCCAGCTGAGCGTGATCGTCCCGTCGGCGGGCGTGTACTTGACCGCGTTTGAAAGCAGGTTGGCAGCGATCGAATGCAATTCGCCCTCGCTGCCGCCCAAGACACAGGCGTAATCGATATCGAGCTCGAAGCGGGGCGCCCCTGGTGTCGAGGCCCGCGCCTCCTGGACGAGGCGCTCGAGGAGCGCCGGCATGTCCACCGCGCTCATCGGCGCCTCGTCGGCGGACGATTCCAGCCGGGAAAGCTCGAGCAGGTCTTCGACAATTTCGCGCATGCGCCTGGACTGGCGACGCATGTCTGCGATCGGCTCGCGCCACTCCTCGCCAACGCCGCCGCCCTCAGCCAGTTCGTCGACGTAACCGGCAATGACAGTCAGGGGCGAGCGCAGTTCGTGCGAGGCATTCGCGACGAAATCCTTGCGCATCTGTTCGAGACGCGCTTCGCGGGTCACGTCCCGCACGAGCATCAGGTACTGGCCGCCGGCCGGTATCACGAAGAGCGCCAGCCAGGTCTCCCCGCCCCGCAACCGGACGATGACCCCGCCGGTTGCAGGCAGGCGTTCCAGATAGCTGGAAAACTCCGGGTTCCGCACGAGGTTTGCGATCGGCAAGCCGATATCGACCTTGCGGCGGAGACCCAGCAAGCCTGCGGCCGTCCGGTTGAACCACAGGATCTCCCGGTCCTCCGAGAGTAGGACGACGCCGTCCGGAAGCGCCGCGCTCAAGCGCCGGAATTCGCGGAAAAGCTGGGTGACGCGGCGCTTGTGAAATTGCTTGCGGCGATAGATGCGGCCGATCAACCGCGACCACGTCGCCCCAGAGTCCGCCGATACTCGGGCGGCTCTTCGTGCGGACCGGTGGCGCAGCCAATGGTGGAGCCGGAACAGATTGACGAACTGCCACGCAAGAACGGCCGCGAGCACGGCCGTCAGCCAGAGCCCATGCGGCCAAAAACCAGCCCCAGCACGATCGCGACTGCAACCAGCGACGCACAACCGGATCAATGCGAATGACCAGGCCCGCCACATGGCTCATTCCTGCCGCGTCGAAAACCGGTAGCCCGAACCCCGCACCGTCTGGATAAAACGGTCATAACCGCTCTCTTCGAGGGCCTTGCGCAAGCGCCGTATGTGCACATCGACCGTGCGCTCCTCGACGTAGACATTGCCGCCCCAGACACGGTCCAGCAACTGGCTCCGCGCATAGACGCGATCAGGATGCGTCATCAGGAAGGCGAGCAGTCGATACTCGGTCGGGCCCAGGCTGACGGACTTGCCGGAAGCCAGCACCCGGTGGCCCGCCTGGTCGAGTGTCAGGCCTTCGAGTTCGACGCGTTCCGAATCGCCACGCCGGGGCACTCCGCCGCAGCACTGCCTGGATGCGTGCAATCAATTCGCGGGCGGAAAACGGCTTCGTGATGTAGTCGTCGGCGCCGCTCTCGAGGCCGGCCACCTTGTCGGCTTCCTCCGCGCGGGCGGTCAGCATCACGATCGGGATGTCGCGCGTATTGGCATCGCGGCGAAGCTGCCGGACGAGTTCGAGCCCGCTCATGTCCGGCAACATCCAGTCGACCAGGATCAGGTCCGGCCGCCGATCGCCGACGCTTGCGAGCGCAGATTGGCTGTGTTCCGCCAGCGCGACATCGCAGCCGGCGCGGCGCAATCCGAAGGCGATGAGATCGCGGATCGGCTGCTCATCCTCAACGACCAGAATGCGTGTGTCCGCCATGCGTAGGCGGTCAGCGTGACGGCTCATTATTGAGGAATTATGACACCGTCGGCTTCATCGCTTATGCACGACGTCGTTTCGCAGATAAACCGGCAGTGCGCGACTCGCATCGAGGCCACGACCCTCTGCCAGGTCGATGGCGGCAATTCGCGCGATTTCGCCCGCGCCCGGGAGGATCGACGCATCGACACCGCCAATACTTGCGGCGAGCCGAGCGGCGAGTTGCGGGTAGTTTCCGAATCCGTGGCCCGCGCCGAACCAGGCGGCTCCGCCTGGCGGCGAGACATCATCGGGACCCGACAGCCGCTCCTCGGTCATGGCGACCGGAATCTGGCCACTGCAATCGAAGGCGGCCCAATACACCTGGCCCATGCGCGCGTCCATGCAGACGAGCACGCGCTCGGTACCGACACTGCGCTTTGCGGCGGCCGCGACTGCCGCGAGGTTGCTGACCGGTAGTACGAGGCGCCGGCTCGCTGCCGCGAGCCCCTGCGCGATGCCTGCGGCGATGCGAAGCCCGGTAAATCCGCCCGGACCGCGTCCGAAGGCGATTGCATCGAGGTCGGCCGTCGAGATCCGGGCTTCCCGCAGTAGCTCGTCCACCATCGGCAACAGCCGTCCCGCATGGCCACGCCCGATGACTTCGAAGCGCTCGCTCACCTCCCCATCCAGGAACAACGCTGCCGAACAGGCTTCCGTCGCGGAGTCGAGCGCGAGCAGTTTCATGCTTCGCAGGCGGCTGGCACGGCAACGCCCGCGAGCGCGAGCCGCCGTCTCAGGAAGGACGCCGCCTCGTCGCCGTCGGTGACGACCGTGGCCGGCGGCAGTGACGAGAGGAAGAGCCTGCCGTAGCCGCGTGTGCGCAATCGCGGATCGCAGAGCACGACGACGCCGAAGTCCTCGCGGTCCCGGATCAGCCGACCGAAACCCTGCTTGAGCGCGAGCACCGCCTGCGGCAACTGGAATTCCTGGAATGGATTGCCGCCGCGACGGCGGATGCCCTCGAGGCGCGCCTTCAGCAGCGGATCCTCGGGCGCCGCGAACGGCAGCTTGTCGATCACGACGAGCGCGAGCGCGTGACCGCGGACGTCCACGCCCTCCCAGAAACTCGCGGTGCCGAGCAGCACCGCGTTTCCAAGTTCACGGAAGCGCTTCAGGAGTGTCTCGCGCGGCGCCTCGCCCTGCACGAGCACGGGATAGCGCTGCCCGAACTCCGGCCGCGATTCCAGAATACGGGCGGCCTCCGCGAGTGCGCGATGGCTCGTAAAGAGGAGAAAACTGCGGCCGCCGGCGGCCTCGACCAGCGGCAGGGCCGTCGCCAGCACTTCGGCCGTGTACTCGCGGCTCGCCGGGTCCGGCAGTCCTTCCGGCAGGTAGATCCGGGCCTGGCTCTCGAAGTCGAATGGGCTTTCGATCCGGACGGCATTTGCCTCGGGCGCCCCGATGCGACCCAGGAAATGCGAGAAGTCCTCGCCGACCGCGAGAGTCGCCGACGTGAAGATCCACGCGCCTCCCTGGGCGCGCATGAGATCACCGAGCCGTTTCGAGACCTCGAACGGCGTAAAGGACAGCTTGTAGCCTCGCCCGCCCGACTCGACCCAGCGCAGGCCCTGCTTCCGCCCCGGCATCGATGATTGCGACCAGAGTCTCGGCGAGCTTGGCGGCACGCCGCATCGCGTGACGCAGGCCCGGGTCCTCGGGATCGGCCGCGGCGAGCTCCACGCCGAGCTGTCCGAGCGTCTCCCGCGTCCGTTCGAGTGCGCCCAGGAACGCATCCGGCAGCGCACTCCAGTCGATGCGCTCGCCGGCGCCGGAGATCTCAACGGCGCTTTCGGCAATCGCCGCCTCGAGCGCCGCGAATCTTTTCCCGCGCAGCAGAACCGGCGAGCCCGAGACGCGCGAGTTCCGCAAGCGCATCGCGTGCGAAAGCCGCGGCCTGCCGTGCGGAGAACTCGCGGCCGAAGAACTGCGCTGCGATTTCCGGCACCTGGTGCGCCTCGTCCAGGATCACCGCCTCGGCGCCCGGCAGCAATTCGCCGAAGCCTTCGTCCTTCAGCGCAAGGTCGGCGAGCAGCAGGTGGTGGTTGACGACGACGATGTCCGACGCCTGGGCTTCCCGGCGCGCGGCGACGACGTGGCAACGCGAGTACGCCGGGCATGACGTGCCAAGGCAGTTCTCGCGCGTCGAGGTCACGGCGGCCCACGCGGGATCCGAATCGCGAAGGCTCTTCACTTCAGAGAGATCGCCGGTCACTGTCTCGCGCGACCAGCGACGGATGCGTGCGATCGTGCGCGCATTCGGCGCGCGGAGTCCCGGCAGCTCCGGCATCGAGTCGGCGAGGTCGAGCCGGTGACGGCAGAGATAGTTGGCCCGGCCTTTCAGGAGCGCCACGCGCACTGGTCGGCCGAGCGCTTTGGCGACCGTCGGAAGATCGCGGTGAAAGAGCTGGTCCTGCAGCGTGCGCGTGCCGGTCGAGAGAATCGCCTGCCGCCCGGACAACAGCGCGGGCACGAGATAGGCGAATGTCTTTCCGGTGCCGGTGCCCGCCTCGATCGCAAGCATGCCGCGGGCCTCGAGGGTCTCGCCGACCCAGTCCGCCATGAGCTGCTGCTCGCGGCGTGACTCGAAATTCTCGATGACGCGCGCGAGCGGCCCTTGTGGCCCGAGCAATCGTCCATATTCTCCATGTACGTTCATGACGGCAGTCTCCCGGCAAATCTTTTCGAGATCAATGAGTTTCGTGTGTGCAGACCTGCAGTTTCGGTCGGTTCGGCGTTCGCCTGCTAAACTCAGGTCTGACTCCCGCGAGGCTTGAATGGCAACTGCACCCGACCGCACGGCCGTACCCGATGACGCACCCGACGCATTGCAGCAGTGGGTCATGCAGGTCGCCGCGCGCACGCAGCCGGACCAGGTGCACTGGTGCGACGGTTCCGAGGCGGAATACCGCGAACTGATCCGGCGCATGCAGGCGAGCGGCGACCTGATGAAGCTGAATCCGGACGTGTTCCCCGGCTGCCACCTTCATCGCTCCAGCCCGTCGGACGTCGCCCGCGTCGAGCACCTGACGTTCGTCTGCACGGAGCGGCAGGACGATGCCGGCCCGAACAATCACTGGATGGCGCCCGCCGATGCTCGCCGCCGCATGGATGCGCTCTTCGAAGGCTGCATGCGCGGGCGCACGATGTACGTGATCCCGTATTGCATGGGGCCGATCGATTCGCCGTACTCGCGTTGCGGCGTCGAGATCACGGACAGCGCCTACGTCGCCGCCAACATGAAGCTCATGACGCGCATGGGCGCGGCGGCGCTTGCCCGCATCGCGCGCGACGGCGTGTTCGTCAAGGGGCTGCACTCGATCGGCGAGCTCGATCCGGAGCGCCGCTTCATCATGCATTTCCCTGAATCGCTCGAGATCCAGAGCTTCGGATCGGGCTATGGCGGCAACGCGCTGCTCGGCAAGAAATGCCATGCGCTCCGCATCGCGAGCTGGCAGGCGCGGGACGAGGGCTGGCTCGCCGAGCACATGCTGATCGTCGGCGTCGAGAATCCCGCGGGCGAAACGCACTACCTCGCCTGCGCCTTTCCCTCCGCCTGCGGCAAGACGAATCTCGCGATGCTGATTCCGCCGGCCTCGATGCCGGGCTGGAAGATCTGGACGGTCGGCGACGACATCGCCTGGCTGCATCCGGGTCCGGACGGCCGGCTGTGGGCGATCAATCCCGAGGCCGGTTACTTCGGCGTCGTGCCCGGCACGAACGAGAAGACGAATCGCCACGCCTTCGAGATGATCCGCCGCGACACGATTTTCACGAATGTCGGCGCTGACGGCGAACAACGAACCCTGGTGGGAAGGCCTCGACGAAGGCACGCCGGCCCTCGACTGGCAGGGTCGTCCCTATCGACCCCGCACGCGGTCCGGCCGCGCATCCGAATTCGCGCTTCACGGTTTCGGCGAAGCAGAACCCGAGCTATTCGCCGCATGGCCGACGCGCCCGCCGGCGTGCCGATCACCGCGCTCGTGTTCGGCGGCCGCAGGCGAGCCCTTGCGCCGCTGGTCTATCAGGCTCGCGACTGGGCGCACGGCGTGCTGGTCGGCGCCGGCATGGCGTCGGAGACGACGGCTGCTGCCGCCGGCGACGTCGGCGTCGTGCGCCGCGACCCGATGGCGATGAAGCCTTTCGCCGGCTACAACTTCGGCGATTACTGGGGCCACTGGCTGTCGATGGCCAAGCGGGTCCGCAAGCTGCCGGGCATCTTTCACGTCAACTGGTTCCGCCGCGACGCCGCGCGGCCGCTTCCTGTGGCCGGGCTACGGCGAGAACCTGCGCGTGCTTGCCTGGATCATCGAACGCTGCAACGGCCGCGCGGCGGCGGTCGACACGCCGATCGGCGCCGTGCCGCGCCGCGACGCGCTCGATCTCTCGGGCCTCGGCCTCGACGACGCGACGATCGACGAATTGCTCGCGGTCGACAACGCGCGCCTGGCGCGAGGAAGCCGCGGAGATCGGCACGTATCTCGAAAGCTACGGTGCGCGCCTGCCGGCGGCGCTGCGCGACGAAGTCGAGCGAGGCTCGATGAAGGGCGTTCGCCTCGCGGGTTAGCCGCAACCAGCTGAGCGTCGGCCCGGCGAGCTCCGGGCCGTCCTCGCAGAAAAACTCGACCGTGTGATACGACTGCGGCTCGGGCACGCGACCGAGCCCGATCACGCCCTGCCCTTTCAGCGGAATCGCGTCGCGACGCACGAAGGCGTCGTCGCCGTTCTGGGACTGGACAAAAGAGCCATTCGTGCTCTGGTCCACGAGCATGAAGCGGTTCTTGCCGGCCTCGATCCGCGCATGCAGCCGCGACACCAGGTTGCCCTTGATCACGAGATCGTTTTCCTGGCCGCGGCCGAGAGTTGCAAAGGTGCGCTCGCGGTGGTCGAGCACGAGCTCGGTGCCGAGATACCGGAGCCGGATCCTGAACTGCTTCTGCAGCTCGGTGATCGTCGCGATCGCCGGCAGCATGCTGGTCGTCTCGCCGTGCTGCCAGAGCACCTCGAAGATCGTGACCTCGTCGTGCTGGCCGCGCGGCACGGCCACGTCGACCCGGCGCGCGACGGCGCGCCACTGCTCCGAGACGTCGCTGCTGGATCGCATCCGTGATGATGATCTGGCCGGCCTTGGCCTGGCTCGTCATGCGGTTCGCCGTGTGCACGGCCGCGCCGAAAACGTCGCGCGTCTCGATCACGACCGGGCCGATAGTGGCAGCCGATGCGGATCGTGATCTGCTGGCCCTCGACCTCGAGGTCCGGATGGCCGGCAGATCGCCGCCTGCATCTCGACCGCGGCGTCGATCGCGGCGTCGCAGTCGTGAAGGTCGCCATGATCTCGTCGCCCATGGTCTTGACGACCGAGCCGCCGTGCTGCTCGGTCGCGCGACGCATGATCTCGATGCAGACGGAAACCTTGTCGCGCGCCGCGACGTCGCCCAGGACGTCTCGAACAGCCGCGTGCTGCCGACGACGTCCGCAAAAAGGATCGCGAGTTCCTGTTCCTGGCCCATACGGCGTGCCGCGTCCCCCCGTGGATTACATAATTCGGATTATAGGCAGGAAACTGGCGGGACGCCCAAACCGGGGCGCTGACATGCTCGACGCCTGTTCCGCAGGGAGGCGGACCATGGCCCTGAGCGTCGAAATCTCGACCGCCGGATACCTGCGCCACGTCGTCGCGCGGTCCCACGGCCGCCGGCTGCTCTATGCCGACGCCGGCTCGCGCGCAAAGGCGGCGCGGCGAATCGCCGAATGCCTGCGACCGGCATCGCCTGCAATGCGTGGTCTGGTGCGTGACGGACCGTTTCCTGCATCTCGTCGTGCGCGGATCGCCGGGAAAGATCACGCTCGCGACCGACGAGCTCGCGCGGCGCGCGCCTGCGCCACGGCCACTGCCAGTCGACGAAGGTGAACCCGGACATCTACCTGCTCGAAGCTCGCGCGCCACGCGCTGCTCGCGCCCGTGCGCGGCGGACTCGTCCGCCGCGTGATCGACTGGCCCCACTCGAGCGCGCGCGAGTCCTTCGGCCTCTGCGCGGCGCCGGCCTGGCTCGATCCCACGCCGCTCTACGACCTGCTCGGCCCGCGCGACGGCAAGGGCTCGCGCGATTCCGGCGTTTCATCGACAGCGGCTAGCGGCGCGCAGCGCGTCCTCGATCAGCGCGGGCGACGGATTCTCCCGGTTCACGCCCTCCGAGAGCGCGCGCCGCCAGGCGCGCGCGCCGGCGCGCCCGTTGAAGAGTCCCGAGCATGTGACGCGTGATCGAGCGCAGCGGCGTGCCGGCAGCGACCTGCCGTTCCGCGTAGCGCCGCATGCGCGCGACGACTGTCCTCGACCGGCGGCGTCTCGAAGCCGTCGTCGTGGATCGCGCGATGCAGCGCCGGCAGCAGGTAGGGATTGTGATATGCCTCGCGGCCGAGCATCACGCCATCCACGTGCGCGAGCTGCTCCGTCACCTGCGGCACCGTGCGCAGGCCGCCATTGACGATGACCGTGAGCGCCGGAAACTCCTGCTTGACCCGCCAGGCGCGCGCGTAGTCGAGCGGCGGCACCTCGCGATTCTCCTTCGGCGTCAGCCCCTTCAGGATCGCCTTGCGCGCGTGCACGATCACGGTTCGGCAGCCCGCCTCGCGAATGGCAGCGACGAAGTCGCGCAGGAACGCCCAGTCGTCGTGATCATCGATGCCGATCCGGCACTTGACGGTCACCGGCACGCGCGACCGCTGCCCGCATCGCGCGCACGCAGTCGGCGACGAGCCGCGGCCGCGCCATCAGGCAGGCGCCGAAAGTCGCCTGCTGCACGCGGTCGCTCGGGCAGCCGACATTCAGGTTGATTTCGTCGTAGCCGAACCCGGCGCCGATCGCGGCCGCCTCGGCGAGCATGCCCGGGTCGGCGCCGCCGAGCTGGAGCGCGACCGGGTGCTCCTCCGGATCGAACTCGAGGAGGTACCGGCGATCGCCCCGCAGGATCGCCTGCGCCACGATCATTTCGGTGTATAGCAGGACGCGCGGCGAGAACTGGCGCAGGAAGTAGCGGCAGTGCCGGTCGGTCCAGTCCATCATGGGCGCGACACTGATGCGCCGGTCAATGTCAGTCATCAGCTTTCACAACGAGCATCTTGCCCGCCCATTTACGCGGATCGACTCCTTCGACACGCAGCCCCCGAGAACACAGAAGCAACTCGCGCACCTGATCATGGGCTCATGATATACATCGCGCTTGCGCGGGGCCGGATCTCATCTGCGGCCCGAGTACCGCTTCGGAGAACGAGAAGTGAGTTTTCTGCTGTACGTATTCCTTCCAATCGGCGGCCTCCTGATTGCGATGCTCATTGCGTCCGAAATGGGACGGCATCTCGGCATTCGTCACCTGGCACGCGGCTCCGAGGGACTGGCCAAAGGCGCGGGCGCCGCAGAAGCTGCCGTGTTCGCCTTGCTGGGCCTGCTGCTCGCATTCACGTTTTCCGGCGCAGCGTCGAGATTCGAGGAGCCGCCGTCACCTGATCACCTCGGAGGCAAATGCGATCGGCACGGCGTACCTGCGCATCGATCTGCTTCCGGCCGACGCGAGACCTGAGTTGAAGGAGCTTTTTCGCCGGTACCTCGATGTCCGCGTAGCGACTTATCACGATGCCCAAGACGTGGCTGTCGTGACGGCAAGGCTTGCGGAAGGCGCAGCTCTGCAAGGCGAAATCTGGGCGAAAGCGGTGACGGCGTCCCTCAGTCCCGGGGCTCCGACCCAGGCGCCCATGCTGCTGCTGCCCGCGCTGAATGAGATGATCGATATCACGACGACCCGGGTGATGGCGACCCGGAATCATCCACCCTTGATCATCTTTATCATGCTGGCCGTGCTGTCAGTCGTCGGCGCACTGCTCGTCGGATACGACACTTCCGAGAACAAGCGGCGAAACTGGCTGCATACGCTGGTGTTCGCGGCCATCCTCGTGGTGACGACCTACGTCATCGTCGACCTCGAATTCCCTCGCGCCGGATTGATTCGAGTCGATTACGCGGACCAGGTGCTGATCGAGCTGCGCGAGAGCATGCGGTAGCGCGTTTGGGACTCGAGTCGTCCTAGAGCTGGGCGTCCAGATGCAATACGCGCGTCAGCCAGGCCTGGAACTTGCGCATGCCGGTCGCTTTCGGATCGGAATCGAAACTTCTCCTCCCCATCGCTCCAGCTGAGTTCGCCCTCTTCGATCGTGACCTGCCAGGCGTGTTGCCCGGTCGTTTGCCTGGAAAATATCCCGTCGAGCTCCGCCGTCAGCAGCGGATCCTCGACCAGCACGCCCTGTTCGCAGTTGAGCCAGGTGGAACGCGGGTCGACGTTGTAGCTCCCGACGAAGAGTGTCCGGCCGTCGGTCGACAGCGCCTTGGTGTGCAGGCTGGCGCCGGACGAGCCGAAGAGGCTCGACGACCGGGCAGTGCCCGGCAAGGGTTTCAGTTCCCAAAGTTGCACCCCGCCCTCGAGCAGGGGGCGCCGATAGCGCGAGTAACCGCCGTGCACGGCCGCGACGTCGTTGGCAATCAGTGAATTCGTCAGGACCTGCACCCGCTTGCCCGCGCCCACTGCGCCAACGAGCGCTGCCGTCACCTCGTCGCCCGGTACGAAATACGGCGAGATGATATTGACCGACTCGCTCCGCGGACTCCACTATCGGCATCAGCGCGGAGCCCACCAGTGCACGCTTCGCATCGCGCTTCTTCATCGTCACCTTTGCCGGGTCGTCCGAGATGAAGCGATACTTCGCAGTCCAGTGCATCGGCCAGTCGCCCGCGATCATCTTCCGGACCACGTCGTCGCCGCGAAGCGCGACCGCATAGCGCCCGCTTTCCGCCTCTCTGAGGTATTCGGCAAGCCTTGCGCGGAGCTTTACGAGCGCCTCGTCGCTGACGGCCTCCGGATCGAGCGACTCGATCGGATAGGCGGATGCGGAATTCCAGTACTTGTCGAAGGACGCGGACGCATCACGCACGACGGGGCCCAGCATCGCGAAGTCGAGATCGACGAAGTTCATCTCCTCGTCCGCGCCGAAGTATTCGTCTCCGACATTGCGGCCGCCGACGATCGCGATACGGTTGTCAGCAATCCAGCTCTTGTTGTGCATGCGGCGGTTGATACGCTTGAAATTCATCGCGCCTTCACCCGCTTTGCGCAAGCCGCCGCTTCGCGTAACCCACGGATTGAACATCCGCACCTCGATGTTCGGGTGGGCCGCGAGCGCCGCATAGCCGTCGTTCTTCGCGCGCGCGTCGAGGTCGTCGACGTGGAGCCGTACGCGCACGCCACGATCCGCGGACTCGAGGAGCTGCTGCGCGAGATAGATTCCGGTGAGGTCGGCGTGCCAGATGTACGTCTGGACGTCCAGGCTCCGCGACGCGAGCCGCGCGCTCTGCATGCGCACGACGAAGGCTTCGGTGCCTTGGGCCGACAGGTGAAATGCAGACTCGCCCGGATGACGGGCCTCGGCGGATGCAACAAGATCGTCCAGGGGCCCTCCTTCGGTCGGCGCGATGGCCGCCGTATCGGGCAGCGCCGGACGGGGCGGCAACTGCGCGCAGCCGCTGATCGCGGCCAGCGCCAGAATGCCCAAGAAGCGCCTGTTCACAGGGCCGCCTGCGCGAACCTGTCGGCTTTCCCGGCTCTACTCGTGTCTGATTCCGATTGAGAGTCCCAGCAGCGATGAACTTACGAGCGTGACGCCGAACTTGGGTGTATTGCCCGACTTTCCAACAACGACATCCTGGCCGTCGTCGGTCTCGATCTTGTAACCTTCACCCAAATTGACCCTCAGCGAATCGCGTACGGCCTTCGCAACTCCGCTGTCACTGGTCTTGGCGGCGATCTTGGACTCGACATCGACCGCCGTACCCCCTTCAGGCGTCACGCGCAGCACAATCGTGCCGTCGTTGCCCGTGTAACCGTCGAACCCTACGCGCCATTTGCCGGCCGGGTCGGCCTGCGCAACGCCGGTAATCATTCCAATACACAGCGCGGCAACTGCCGCAATTCCCGTCCCTGGCCGCGGTACATTCATTTTCGTTCTCCCGAAAGGATTGCCGTGATGACGCGTACTGTAGCAGGCTGTGCACCGATGGGACTCTACTCACGCCGGCTGGCTGTCATTGCGCTCGTCATTTCCGGATGCGCCCCGGTCTCCGCCATCGGCCAGGAGATCGAACCGCGCGCGTACTCTCCGACTCCGACGGGATTGACGCTGGTCCTCGCCGCAGTCGGTCGATCGACCGGTGCGGTCCTCACCGACCCGTCATTGCCCGTGGACGACGTCGAAGCCGAACTGAATGCCGCTGTCGTCGGCGCTGGCCGCACATTCGGCCTGTTCGGGCGCTCGGCCAATGCAGGCTTCGCGATGCCCTATGTCCAGGGCGATTTCACGGGCAACGTGGACAACGTCGCCCGCGCCGTGTCGCGCTCCGGTGTGGGTGACGTAAGACTGCGGATCGCCGCCAATCTGCTCGGCGGTCCGGCACTGAGTCCTGCGGAATTTGCGCGCCGCACCCCGCAGACCGTCCTGGGCGCAAGCCTCACGATCTCGATGCCGACCGGCGAATACCACTCCGACAAGCTCATCAATGTCGGCAACAATCGCTGGGCCTTCAAGCCGGAGATCGGCCTGTCGCATCCCGTCGGTCGCTGGTTATTCGATGTCTACGCGGGTGTCTGGCTGTTTGGCGAAAACGACGACTTCTTCGGCGGACGGCGGCGCAAACAGGACCCGCTGACGAGCTTGCAGGCTCATGTGAGTTACACCTTCCGGCCGCGGCTGTGGCTTGCCCTGAACTCGACTTTCTATGATGGCGGGCAAACGAGCATCGACGGCGGGGATTCAGCCGACAGGCAATCGAACTCACGCCTTGGCCTGACGCTGTCCCTGCCCCTCGGGAAGACCCAGTCCCTGAGATTCAGCTGGAGCGAAGGTGCGACGACGCGAATTGGCAGCGACTTCACGAACTACGGCATCGCCTGGCAGTACACGCACATCGACTGAATCAGGTGCCGGCCGTCAATTGCAGGAAAACCATCGCGCCTTCGGGATCACCGCCGTAGACCGGCTTTAGCTCATCCGCCACGAAATTGAAACTGTAGAGTGCACCGAAACCGAGGCGCATGGTTTCGGTCAGGCGGAATTCCCACAGTGCGCCGACGCTTGCCTTGGCCACCTCGAAGACGTCCTCTGTCGGCGTGAGTTCGTGCGTCTCCACCCATTCAGCGCGGCCGAACACGGTCCAGTTCCGCGCCGGCACGTACGCCGACTCGAAGGCGAACGCATCCGTCGATTCGCCTTCGCTCGGATCCTTGTGCCCCCAGGCGAGCGTCGTCGACCACGAGCGATTGGCGTCAAGCGCGACCGTGTAGATGGCGCTCGCCGAAAATCGGGTTTCGTCGACTTCAGGCTCGAGTTGCTCCGGGCTTTCGACGTCGGCCCAGGACAGCTGCAAGGACCAGCGCTCGCCCGGATTCCAGCTCACCCTCAGCGCGGTGCTGTCCAGGCGTGGCCGCTCGATGTCGTATCGATTCTCGTCGGGTTCGCGGCCGGTGAACTGCGAGGCCTCGAACTTCCATCGATCCCGCCGCACCCAGCCTGCGGTGAGCACGCCGAAACTGATGTGCGTCGAATCGAGCCAGTGATGCGTGATGGGCGCCTCCGGGCTCATCATCGCCGACGACCGATGCATGAAGGCGGGAGGTCCGAAGGCGGGCTCGCCCGGCAGGGCCGCGTAGATGAATGCGCTGCTTTTCTCTGCCAGGCGCCAGGACCAGGTTGCCGAGAGCTCCATGAACAAGTCATGCGGATGCTGGCGGTCCACGAGCGTCGTGACTCCGTCCGCGGTTTCCCCTGCCGCCAGCAGGAGTGGATAACCTCGTTTTCCCATGAAAGGATCGGGGCTCAGCATGGCGCGAAGCGTCAACGCGTCCCCATCCGCGGAATCGCGCCTGGCCGAACCCATCACCATGCCGGCCAGGAACGACTGCGAGTCGCCGCGTGGACCGTGCTGATCGCTATAGACCGCGTTCAGCATCGTGTGGCCCATCAGCATCCAGTCGCCTCGCATCAGGTGACCCATGTGATGTGGCGTGCTGTCGGGTTGCCAGGCCGTACCCGAGGCATCCCGCGACATCGGATAGGGACCCAGGGCGCCCGTCATCGCCATCGGCATCGCGTGAGCGCCGTGGCGCTCGCTGGCCTGCCCCAGCGGTTCCGCCTGCGCCGGAACCGCGGCGAGCGCAAGCCCAAGCTCAAGTAACGGGCTGACCAGCATTAGCCGCGCGGGCAGTCGTCGAATCGGCCCCGGGGCCCGCGTCAGGTTGCTCGGGACCGAGCTCCTTTTCCCACTTCGCGACGATTGCCGTCGCGATGCTGTTGCCGACGACATTGGTCGCCGAACGGCCCATGTCGAGGAAATGGTCGATGCCGAGAAGGAGGAAGATGCCGGCCTCGGGAATATTGAACTGCGCGAGCGTCGCGGCGACGACCACGAGCGAAGCGCGCGGCACGCCGGCAATGCCCTTCGACGTGAGCATCAGGATCGCCAGCATGAGGACCTGCTGGCCCACCGGGATATCGATGCCGTAGACCTGGGCGATGAACATGACTGCAAAGGCGCAGTACATCATCGATCCGTCGAGATTGAATGAATAACCGACCGGCAGCACGAAGCTCGCAATCCGGTTGCTGACGCCAAAGCGCTCGAGCTCGTCGAGCGTCTTCGGATAGGCGGCCTCGGAGCTCGCCGTAGAAAACGCCAGGAGCACCGGCTCCCGGATGCGCCGCATGAGGCGCAGCACACGGGGCCCGATGATGACGGCACCCAGAGCAGATGAGCACGACCCAGAGGATCGCGACGCCGATATAGTACTGGCCGACCATGAGCCCGTAGACCCGGATGATGCCGAGGCCTTCCTTCGCCACGATGCTCGCCATGGCGCCAAACACCGCGAGTGGTGCGACGATCATCACGTAGCCCGTCACCTTCAGCATGATGTGCGCGACGGTGTCGAAGAGCGCGACGAGGGGACGGGTGCGCTCGCCGAGCGCCGCCATGGCGATGCCGAAAAATACCGCGAATACGACGATCTGGAGGATCTCGTTCCGCGCCATGGCGTCGAGGATGCTGGTCGGGATCGTGTGCGAGATGAGGCTTTGAAGTGAAAGGCCGTCCGCGGCGATGCCCGATGCAGTCGATCCTTCAGGAATCGCCAACTGCATCGCCCGTCCCGGCTCGAAGAAGCCGACGACCAGGAGGCCGAGGCTGATCGAAATGATCGAGGCAAAGATGAACCAGCCGAGCGCCTTGCCGCCGATTCGCCCGACGGTCCGGATATCGTCCATCTTCGCGATCCCGACGACGAGCGTCGTGAACACGAGCGGCGAAATGATCATCTTGATCAGGCGGAGAAACGCGCCTGGCAGGAGTGCCGTGAGTTCCGCAAATCGGGCGCTGTCTTCCGGATACGCGATGTGGCTCACGTAGCCGGCGAAGATGCCGATGACGAGGCCGATCACGATGTAGGTGGTCAGGCGGCTCTTGCGCATTCCGTCAACTGTGGCCGATGTTCCCCCACCGGCGCAACCATGTGCCTCTTCAGCTTATGGTTCTTGACACGGCCGACGAATAATCGCTCTCGAGGCCCGCCGAATCGAATGCGGTGATGACGAAGTAATAAGTTGCGGGCGGAAGGTTTTCGATGACGGCGCTGGTCACACCGGCATTCCGGATCACAACGGCATTCGGATAGCTGCCGAAAGAGGTACCGTACCGAATCCGGTAGCCGGCCAGATTGGTGAGTGGCGTCCCGTCGATGCGCTCAGTTGGCGGCAGCCAGGAGAGCGTCGTGCTGCCCATCGATGACTGTTGCACTTCGATCGAGAAGCTGGGCAGTGCAGTCGTCGCCGCGCCGTCGCTGACTCGAATCTGGACGCCCGAGTAATTTCCCGCCGAGCCGATGGCCGGCGTGCCGCCGAGCGCGCCGGTGGCCGAATTGAAGCTGGCCCATGGGGGCCGATTCGCGATGCTGAATGTCAGCACATCGCCGTCCGCATCGGCAGCGTTCGGTGCGAAGGCGTAAGCCTGCCCTTCCCGCGCCGAGCTGAGCGGTGTGCCGGAAATCGTTGGCGCCCGATTCGGGTTGTTGACGATGACGCTGAAGGGCGCAAGGGACGCCTGCGCCTGGCCGTCGGTGACGCTGATGCGAATCCCGATGTACTCGCCGGCCGCCGATTGCGAAGGCGTTCCCGACAGGCGGCCCGTCGAGGCGCTGAACGACGCCCAGGCAGGCCGATTGACGATCGCGAAATTCAGCGGACTGCCGTCGGGGTCGGAGGCCGTCGGCGTGAACGTGTAGGAATGGCCCGCGATGACGGATGTGGGCGGCGTGCCGGAGATCGACGGCGCACTGTTCGTCGGAGGCGGCGCGGTCGTCACCTCGCAGGTTTGGCGCGACCGCCGGGACTTGCAGTTCTGACTTCCGGCTTCGGCGACTGTCGCAAATGTCAGGACGGCGGCGAGTAGTGTCAGGACCACGCAAGTGCGCGCGGATGACGCTGAAGTGGCGTTTTCTCTCAAGTGGCAACCCCGCTATCGTGGGCACTCGGGCCGACAGACCGGAAGCTTTGCGTCCCCGCCTTTCGACGGGTTTGCCGCGTTTCACTGTGGGTGAACTAATACTTCAAGGGCGAATGCCAGTTATGAAGGGAAGTCTCATTCCCGGTACATCCCGCGGGATTCTGTTCAATCACTTGCGGTGCGGAAACATGCCCATCGGCGTCGGGCGGCCGCACAGGAATCCCTGCGCATAGCCGACGCCGATGCGCCGCAGCGTCTCGAGCACCGCGGGCGTCTCGACCCGCTCGGCAACCGTCTCGATGCCGATCGCCCTGCCGATCTGGACGATCGCCTCGACCATGCTGCGATCGATCGGGTCGCTTGCGACGTTCTGCACGAACTTGCCATCGATCTTGAGGTAGTTCACCGGCAGCGTGCGCAGGTAGTTGAACGAGGACAGGCCGCTGCCGAAATCGTCGAGCGCAATGAGGCAGCCGCGGCTCGCCATCTCGCGCATCAGGTAACTCGCATGGCCGAGGTTCGTGATCGCGGCGGTTTCGGTGACCTCGAAACAGAGCACGCCCGGTGTCGGTTCGTGCGCCTCCAGGGTCTCGATCAGGAATTCCAGGAAGCCCGGATCGGAAAGCGTCGTGCCCGACAGGTTGACTGCGACCGTGAAAGCCGCCTCCTCGATACCGTCGCGCGTGGACGGCACGTAGTCGCGGAGCACCTTTTCGACGACCCAGCGATCGAGCGAGGGCATCAGGTTGTAACGTTCGGCCGCCGGAATGAATTCGTCGGGCAGCACCATCTGGCCGTTCTCGTCGAGGAGCCGGAGCAGCAGCTCGTAATGCGGTCGCACCTTGGACGACTCGGCGATCCGGACGATCGGCTGGAATACGATCTCGAGGCGGCCTTCGTCCCGGGCGTTCGTGAGCCGCGCCATCCAGCGCATCTCCCGATGCCGCGCCGAGGCACTCGCCGGGTCGTAGACCTGCACGCGGTTGCGGCCGCCGTCCTTCGCCGAATAGCAGGCGATGTCTGCCGCGGACAGGAGCGTGGCAACGGTCTCGGTATGCTGATCGATCTCGACGATGCCGAGGCTCGCGCCGATCTGCATCGTGCTCGCGCCCCACTGGAAACGGAGGTCATGGATTGCCTGGCGGAGCGTATCGGCAATTCGAAGCGCCTGCTCCGGCGTGCAATGCTCGAGCAGCACGCCGAACTCGTCGCCGCCGAGGCGCGCGAGCACGTCGTTCGCGCGGACGCGGGTCTGGAGCAGGCCCGTCACCTGGCGAAGCAGCTGGTCGCCCGCGGGATGCCCACAAGTGTCGTTGACGACCTTGAACTGGTCGAGGTCGACGTAAATCATCGCGTGGCGGATGTTCTTGTCCGCCCTCGCCGATTCGATCGCGCTGCTCAGGCGGCTCTCGAACTCGCGCCGGTTGATGAGCCCGGTCAAGCCGTCATGCGCCGCCTGGTACGACAGAAGCCGCTTCATGCGGCGCTCGCGGCTCACGTCGCTGAACACGATCACGGCGCCGGCGGTCTGACCCGCGCGGTCGCGGATCGGCGCGACCGTCGCCTGGATCGGCACTTCGAGGCCGCGGCGGCTCACAAGCGCCGTCTGGTCGGCGAGATGGATCGGGTCGCCGCTCGCCAGCGCGAGGCTCACTGGATCGTCAATGAATTCCTGACCGCCGTCCTTCACGAGCTTGACGATCCCGTTGACATTCCGGCCGCAGGCCTCGTCCGAGGGCCAGCCCGTCATCTTCTCGGCGACCGGGTTGATGTAGTCCACGGTGCCTGAACGGTCGGTCGTGATCACGGCGTCGGCAATCGACTGGAGCGTCACTTCGGCGCGCTCCTTCTCGTCGTAGAACTGCTGTTCGGCGCGCTTGCGCTCGGTGATATCGGTCACCGTGCCCTCGAAGCCGACCGGCTGGCCCCGCTCGTCGCGGTTCAGGCGGGCGTTCTCGGTAATCGTGATGACGCTGCCATCGCGACGCTTCAGTTCGTACTCCGCCTCGACCAGCTTGCCGTCGCGCTTCAGCTTCTCGATCAGCGCGTGGCGCATCGGGGGTTCGACATAAAGACCCTCGGTCGAGCCGATGGCGCGCAGCTCTTCGAGTGATGCGTAACCCAGCATCGCGATCAGTGCCGGGTTGGCGGAGAGCAGGTAACCGTCCAGCGTCACCTGGTAGACGCCCTCAACGACATTGTCGAAGAGGCCGCGGAACCGGCCCTCGCTTTCACGCAGCGCGTCTTCGGCGCGCCGTCGTTCTATGGCAATGCGGGCGAGCTGGGCCATGCGGCCCACCAGCTCGAGGTCGCGGCGCGACGGCATGCCCGTGCGCCTGAGGTAGGTCGCAAACGTGCCGAGCATGCGTCCGTCGGCCCCCGTGATCGGCGTCGACCAGCAGGCATGCAGGCCCGCACGCGTGGCGGCCTCGCGGCGATGCTCCCAGAGAGCGTCCTTTGAAATGTCCGGCACGATGATCTGGCGCTGAAGCGCAATCGCGGCCGCGCAGGACCCGAACCGGATCTCGGCCGGAAAGTTGTCCATCAGGGCCACGTATTCGCGCGGCAGGCTCTTGCCGGTGAGATGCATGAGCACGCGCCTCATTGGGTCATACATGCGGATGCAGCAGATCGAATCCGGCATCACGCGCTCCACGACCTCGGTGATCGACGAGAGCGCGACTTCGAGCGGTTCGCTCGACGCGATCTTTTCGAGCGCCCGGCGTTCGCCGGCCGCGACGAGTTCCGCCTGCTTGCGCTCGGTGATGTCGATGATGCTCGCGCGGATCAGGCCGCCGTTGGAACTCGGCAGCCGGACAAACCGCACCTCGCAGGGAATCGTCTTGCCTTGCGCATCCTTGTGCAGCCACTCGAACACCGGCGTCTCGCCGGCGAGCGCCTTCTGCACATGGCCGCGGGAAATTCCGAACGAGGGCGTGCCATCGGCCTGTTCTACGGGACTGACAGCGGCAGGACCGACGCGAAGGAGAGCCTCGCGTGTCATCTTGAAGAAATCGGCGGCGTTGTCGTTGCAGTCGACGAATCGACCGCTATCCACGTCGAGCACGACGACGGCCTCCGGCGCGTTCTCCACCAGCACGCGATAGCGTGCCTCGCTGTCCTTGAGCGCCTCCTCGGCCTTCGACCTCTCTGCCGTGTCGCGGATGCAGACGATGTAGGTCGGCCGCCGCTTGATCCTCATCAGGCTGACGAGGATTTCGGCCGGCATCATCTCGCCGCGACGGTGCTTTGCGATCACCTCGCGGGCCGCGAGGTCGTAGTGCGTCGTTTCCTGCGCAGTCGCGAGTTCCTCGAGCGAATGAGCGATATCGCCGCCCGGAGCAAGATCCGGGATGAGAGTGTCGATCAGGTCCGACATGACGTCGCACTGGCGCACGCCGAAGAAGCGCTCCGCCGTGCGGTTCATGCTCTCGATCCGCCCCAGATGATCGACCGAGATGATGCCGTCCTTGACGTGGTCCAGGATGGCCTGGAGCCGGACGACGCCTTCGCGCTCGAGCTGCTCCGTCATCGCGGTCGCCTCGTCCGAGGCGAGGCGCATGACGGTTTCGAGGCTCGTGCGGTCGTTCTCGTACGCGTCGTACTGGTGGCTTACGATCTCTATCAGCTTGCGAAGCTGCATCTTTCCGGCGGTGTCTGCCGCCTCCAGCAGTTGCTGTTCGAGTGCAGGGTGAATGTTGCTCTTTCGGCGCTCCGGGGCCGGCGCGGGCGGACGCGTGTGCTCCGCCGAATCCGCTTCGGCGGTCTTCTTCAGCTGCACGACATTGCCGGTATTCTGCGTCGTCACTCTGACCCCAAGCGCAAAGCCGCCGCATCCCGAGGAATGCGACGTAATGCAGCGATGCTAGGGGATGCCCCGGGGGCCGAGCGTGACGTCGTTCGCGGTTCGACCGGAGCCGACTCGTGATCCAGGACGCGTTATTGACGGCAATCGAAGGGGACGCGCCCCTTCATACTCGCGAAGGGGACAAGCCCCTTCATATTTGCTTTTTTTCACTGCGAAGCCGTCTGGGCCCACGGCAACGATCCGGCTACGTTATGACGGTGCCGAGACAGGGCCGAGTCGTGTTCCCGGGAGTCCCTCACCACGTCACGCAGCGCGGCAATCACCGCGAGCGCGTGTTTCTGTCGGCGGGAGACCCTGAGGCGTACCTGAGCCTCCTGCATGCATACGCCCGGCGCTACGGACTCGAAATCCATGCGTACTGCCTGATGCCGAACCACGTGCATCTGGTGGCAACGCCCACGAGCACCGATGGTATGCACCGCGCGCTGCGCGCGGTGCACAGCCAGTACGCGCAACGAGTCAATCGCATGCGCGAAATCAGCGGCCACCTCTGGCAAGGCCGCTATTATTCCTCCGCCCTGGATGCATCGCATTTCCTGAATGCGATCCGGTACGTCGAGCTGAATCCGGTTAACGCGGGCATGATCGGGAAAGCCGAGGACTACGCCTGGTCGAGTGCAGCCGCCCGATGCGGCCGCCGCATCGACCCGCTACTCGAACCGAAACAACGCTCGAGTCTCCTTAACGGCATCGCGGACTGGTCTGGTTGGCTTGCCCAGGGCGTTCCTGACGACTGCCGAAACCTGTTGCGGCGCCATGGACGCCAGAACCTTCCGTGTGGCTCTGCTGAATTCGTTAGCGGACTCGAGAAGGTCGCCGGGCGCGAGCTGCGACTCAGGTCACGCGGAGGTCAGCGAAAGGCGTAGCCGTGAACATGAAGGGGCGCGTCCCCTTCAGGCAGTCCGTTCGGCGCGCTTGCGCTCGCCTTCACGCAGGTAACGCTTGCGCAGGCGGATGTTCTTCGGCGTGACCTCGACGAGCTCGTCGTCGCCGATGTATTCCATCGCCTGCTCGAGCGACATGCGGATCGGTGGCGTCAGCAGCACATTTTCGTCCTTGCTCTGCGTGCGGATATTCGTGAGCTTCTTGCCCTTCAGCGGATTGACGACCATGTCGCCCTCGCGGCTCGTCTCGCCGACGATCTGGCCCTCGTAGACCAGGTCGCCCGGACCGACGAACAGCGTGCCGCGTTCCTGCAGGTTGAAGAGCGCGTAGGCGAGCACGGGCCCGCGGCCATTCGCAATCATCACGCCGGCCGTGCGCTCGGCGAGCTGGCGGTCGACCACCGGACCGAAGTGGTCGAACACGTGGTACATGAGCCCGGTGCCGCTCGTCATCGTTCGGAACTCGGTCTGGAAGCCGATCATGCCGCGCGACGGGATCCTGTAGTCGAGGCGCACGCGGCCCTTGCCGTCCGGCACCATGTCGACGAGCTCCGCGCCGCGCGCACCGAGCGCTTCCATGACGGCGCCCTGCGAGGTCGATTCCACATCCACCGTGAGCTGTTCCCAGGGCTCGAGGCGCTCGCCACCCTCCTCCTTGATGACGACGCGGGGCCGCGACACGGCGAGCTCATAGCCCTCGCGGCGCATGTTCTCGATCAGGATGCCGAGATGCAGCTCGCCGCGGCCGTATACGACGAAACGGTCCGGGTCGTCGGTCTCCTCGACGCGCAATGCGACATTCGCGAGCGTTTCCCGCAGCAGCCGCTCGCGCAGCTGACGGCTCGTGACGAACTTCCCTTCCTGCCCGAAAAGCGGCGAGTTATTCGTCTCGAACGTCATGCTGATCGTCGGCTCGTCGACGACCAGCGCGGGCAGCGCCTCGATCGTGTCGGGATCGCAGAGCGGTGTCGGAAATCGCAGGCAGTTCGAGACCCGAGAACGCCACGATGTCGCCGGCGCGAGCTTCCTCGACTTCGACTCGCTCGAGACCCATGAACCCGAATACCTGGCCGATGCGTCCGCTCCGAACCGCGCCGTCGCGATCGATCACGGCGACCGGCATCGCGCGGCGGAGCGTCCCGCGGCGGATGCGGCCAATGCCGATCGAACCGACATAGTTCGAATAGTCGAGCTGGCTGACCTGAAGCTGCAGCGGGCCGTCGACATCGACGTCGGGCGCCGGACAGCGCGCGACGATTGTCTCGAAGAGCGGCGTCATGTCCGCGGTCATCGCGGTCGGTGAATACCCGGCGACGCCCTGCAGCGCGGATGTATAGACGATCGGGAAATCGAGCTGGCGTTCGCTCGCGCCCAGGCGATCGAAGAGATCGAAGGTCTGGTTGACGACCCATTCCGGTCGGGCTTCAGGCCGGTCGACCTTGTTCACGACGACGATCGGCGCAAGGCCATGCACGAAGGCTTTCTGCGTCACGAAGCGCGTCTGCGGCATCGGCCCATCCACCGCATCGACGAGCAGCAGCACGCAGTCGACCATCGACAGCACGCGCTCAACCTCGCCGCCGAAATCCGCATGCCCCGGCGTGTCGACGATGTTGATCCGGTAATCACGCCACTGGATCGCAGTATTCTTCGCAAGAATCGTGATGCCGCGCTCGCGCTCGAGTGCGTTCGAATCCATCACGCGCTCGGTCAGGGGCTTGCGCGCATCGAGCGTGCCTGACTGCCGTAATAGCTTGTCGACCAGAGTCGTCTTGCCGTGGTCGACGTGCGCGATGATCGCGATATTGCGGAGGTTCTGGATCATGTCCGGGTAAGAAGGGGACGTTCCCCTCAAGGGAACGCTCCCTTTACGGGGAACGCCCCCTTTAAATGGCCGCGGATTGTAACCCGTAGACCGCACAGGTTCTACATCAAGATAGCATCAAGTAACTGATTGATTTAGCTAGTCTGTGACTCAAGCGTCGGTCAACTGCTCTTCCAGTTCGGCAACGTGCCGCTCCCAGTAGCGCGCTTCACCGAACCAGGGAAACGCCCTCGGAAACGCCGGATCATGCCATCGGCGCGCCAGCCAGGCCGCGTAGTGGATCATGCGCAACGCGCGCAGCGCCTCGATCAGCGTCGCCTCGATCGGGTCAAAGCGGCGAACTGCGAATAACCCTCGAGGATTTCCGAGAGCTGCACTCGCATCTCCTCTGGCCTTCCGGCGAGCAGCATCCACAGGTCCTGGACCGCCGGGCCCATCATGCAGTCGTCGAGATCGACGAAATGCGGCCCCGCCGCGGTCCACAGCACGTTATTGCGATGGCAGTCGCCGTGAATGCGCAGGTATCGCAGCGGCCCCACGCCCTCGAAACGCGCCTCGACCTGATCCAGCAATTCGTCCGTCACCTCCAGATAGCGATGGCGGATGTAATCTGGAATGCGCTCGCCCTCCGTCAAAAAAGCGACGGAATCGCGGCCCATTGCGCTGGGCGAGAGCCGCGCGCGATGCTCGAAGCTGCGCGAGCCGCCGACGAGATGAATGCGCCCGAGGAAGCGCCCGATCCACTGGCGATCGTCTTCGCTTCCGAGTTCCGGCCATTGCCCGCCGCGGCGCGGATAGATGGCGAGCCGGAATCCGCCGAAGACCGGCACGGGACCCTCGCCGAGCTCATCCCACTGCAATGGTTCGAGCGGCGCAATCACTGGAATTTCCGCAGCCGCGAGTTCGCGTGCGAAGGCATGCTCTTCGGCGATCGCCGCATCGGTCCAGCGGCCGGGACGGTAGAACTTCACGACGACCGGCTCGGCGTCCTCGAGTCCAATCTGGAACACCCGGTTTTCGTAGCTGCCGAGCGCGAGAATCCGCCCATCGCTCGGAAAACCCGCGGCTTCGACGGCATCCACGATCAAATCTGGTGACAGGTTCGCAAACGGGGCCGAGTCGGCCGTTGGTATCATGCCGGCACGATATCGTGGAGTTTCGATGACTACCATCCTGGTCACCGGCGGTGCCGGCTATATCGGCAGTCATGTCGCGCGCCAGCTCGGCGAACGCGGCGAAAAGCTGGTCACCCTCGACAGCCTGTCGACCGGATTCCGCGGCGCCGTGCTGCACGGCGATTTCGTCGCGGGAGACACGGGCAACGGGGAACTCGTCTCGCGCGTGCTCGCGGAGCACCGCATCGACACCGTCATGCACTTCGCTGCGCACATCCAGGTGCCGGAATCCGTCGCGAACCCGCTCAAGTACTATCGCAACAACACGGCGAACACGCGCACGCTCCTCGAATGCTGCATTGCCGCCGGCGTGAAGCATTTCGTCTTCTCATCCACCGCCGCGGTCTATGGCATCCCGGCCTCCGGCATCGCGACCGAGGACACGCCGACCGTGCCGATCAATCCCTATGGCTGGTCCAAGCTGATGAGCGAGTACATGTTGCGGGACGTCGCCGCGGTTACGCCGCTGCGCTACGTGGCCCTTCGCTACTTCAACGTCGCCGGCGCCGACCCGGGCGGCCGCATCGGCCAGTCGACGCCGGAGGCAACGCACCTCATCAAGGTTGCCTGCGAGCACGTCGTCGGCCGGCGCAAGCAGATCGCGATCTTCGGCACGGATTACGGCACGCCGGACGGCACCTGTGTCCGCGACTACATCCACGTCGAGGACCTTGCGTCCGCACACCTGCAGGCGCTCGACTACCTGCGCAAGGGCGGAGCCTCGGCGACCATGAACTGCGGTTATGGCAAAGGGTTCAGCGTGCGCGAAGTGCTCGACGAGGTCGCCCGCGTCTCAGGCATGAAGCTCTCGATCACGGAGTCCGGCCGGCGCGCCGGGGACCCGCCCGAACTCGTCGCCGCCGCCGCAAAGATCCGCGAGACGCTCGGCTGGACGCCCCGTTACCAGGATCTCGGCGGTATTGTCGCCACGGCGCTGGCCTGGGAAAAAAGGCTTCTGCGCCAACCGATGGCCTGACGGTACCATACGCGGATGACACGAATTCGCCCGCGATCCCTGAGTGGGCTGCTGTCGGCCGCCCTGCTCCTCATCGTGCTGCCGCTGACCGTGGCGCTCGTCTACAGCGGCATGCAGCTGCGCCAGCTCTCGCGAACGAGCGACGTGCTCGTGCGCGACAGCATCGTCCTCACCCAGCACACCCAATTGCTGTTCCAGAACATCGCCGCGATGGAGCGCGCCGCGAGCCTGTATCGCGTGCTGAATGACCCGCGCCTGGCGGCCGCATTCGACTCCAATTACGCCGCCTTCGGCCGTACGCTCAGGAAGCTCGCGGATTATGTCCCGGAGGCCGACATCCAGACGGTTCGCGCGGCCGGCGAGGCCGCAGTCGGCCTGGTCCACGGCGGCCAGCGCGACGTGCCCTCTTCAGGCCTCGTAAGCCGTTTCACCGCCCTGGGCAAGGAGGCGAACGACCTCGCCGAGCAGGCCCGCCTGGGCATCGAGAGCCGGCTCAGCGCGGTCGAGCGCAAGGCAAGCGCAACCCAGCAGGGCCTGCTGTGGGCGATCATGGCGCTCGTGCCGGCGGCCCTCGCAGTCGCGGGCATTTTCTGGTTCTACGTGCTGCGACCGCTGCGCGCCATCGACCGCGCGATCAGCGAACTCGGCCGCGGCGCCTTCTCGCACGCGATCTCGATCAGCGGCCCGGCGGACCTCTCGGCGCTCGGCCGCCAGCTCGAATGGCTGCGTACGCGGCTCCTCGACATCGCTCTCGAGCGCAACCGCTTCCTGCGGCACATGTCGCACGAGCTCAAGACGCCGCTGGCCAACATCCGCGAAGGCACCGATCTGCTGCTGGACGGCGCAGTGGGTCCGATCGACGACAACCAGCGCGAAGTCGCCTCGATCCTTCGCGAGAACGCGATCCGCCTGCAACAGCTCATCGAGAACCTCCTGTCTTACAGCGCGTGGAAATCCAAGGCGAGCAGCGTCGAGCTGACCTCGTTCCGCCCTGAACTCGCTGGTCGGCACGGTCGTCGACAGTCAGCGGCTCGCCATGGCGGCGCGCAATCTCACGCTCGACCTGCACGTTGCGGAGCTCGATCTCGTCGCCGATCGCGCAAAGCTCAAGCTCGTGCTCGAAAACCTGCTTTCGAATGCGCTGAAGTACACGCCGCGCGGCGGCACGATCCACGTACACGCGTATCCAGACGGAAAGACGACGGTCATCGACTTCGCCGACACCGGCCCCGGCATCGCTCCCGACGAGCGCGACAAGGTGTTCGACGCCTTCTATTCGGGCAACGCGCCCCACGGTGGCCCGCTCAAGGGCACGGGGATCGGCCTTTCGGTCGTCCGCGAGTTCGTCGAGGCACACGGCGGAACGGTCGATATCGTCACCGGTCAGTTCACCGGTGCGCACCTTCGCATCCGCCTGCCGGCCGCCGCACGGCGGGAGTCCGCGCATGCGGCATGAGCGCATTCTCGTATTTGCGCTCGCCGCCTGCCTCATCGCGGGCTGCAAGAGCGTCGATGACTGGAGCGGCCTCAAGAAGCGCAAGGACACGACGCCGGTCTCGCTGACCGACGACGGCCAGATCGTTGCAGACTATCTCGCGACACTCGATCGCCTCGGGCGCGGAGGCGCAGCCGAGCAGGCCGAGATTCTGGAGGCGACGCGCTCCGCTTATCTCACGGATCCCTCGACGCAGAAGCGCCTCCGCTATGCGTTCGTGCTCGCCATACCCGGGCATGCGGCAAGCGACCCCGCGGGCGCGCGGTCCCTGATCGGCGAGGCGCTCGCGACGCCCGAGACCATGCTTCCCTCCGAACGCGCCCTGGCGGAGGTGATGGTCCTCAACCTCGATGCAAGGCTCGCGCTCGCCCGCGAGAACGAGACACTCAGGAATGGCAGCCATACGAACGAGGATGACCGTATCGCCGATCTGAACCGGAGGCTCCAGGCCGAATCCGCCGAGAAGGACCGGCTGCGCCGGGAACTCGAACGCGCCGAGGCCAAGCTCGAGGCAATTGCGACGCTCGAGGGCCGGACCGTGGATCCGCGGCCGTGAAAACCCCGCTCGGCCGCCGTCCGCGCATCGTGCTGGTCGACGACGACCCGGGGCTTCTGCGCCTGATCACCATCCGCTTGCGTTCCGAGGGTTTCGAAGTGGCCGCCTGCGAGAACGCGGCCCAGGCGCTGACCACCGTTCCCCGCTTCCTGCCGGACGTCCTCGTGACGGACCTCCGCATGAAGGACAAGGACGGGATCATGCTCCTGAAAGAGCTGCAGGGCCGCTACCCGGCCCTGCCCGTGATCCTCCTGACGGCCCACGGCACGATTCCGGACGCCGTCACTGCAACCAAGAGCGGCGCCTTTGCGTTCCTGACCAAGCCCGTAGAGAAGGATCAGCTTCTCGAGCAGATCGCGGGCGCGCTCAAGATATCCGGCTTTGCGAGTGTGACCGAAGACTGGCGCGCAGGGATCATCACGCGCAATCCCGTCATGGAAGAGCGCCTTTCCCAGGCGCTGATGGCGGCGAGCTCCGACGCGCCGTTGCTCATTACGGGCCAGCCGGGCACGGGCAAGGCCCAGCTCGCGCGGGCGGTGCATCAGGCGAGCCCGCGGCGCGGAGCGAGTTTCCTGGTGCTTTCCTGCGTCACGGCGACCCAGGAGACGCTGAAAGCGATCCTGGAAGGCCGCGAGGTTTCCGCCGAGCCCGCACGGCCCGACGCACCGGCCGGGACGGTGCTGCTCGACGAGGTCGGCGATCTGGCGCCGGATCTTCAGATTGCGCTCAACAGCCTGCAGGATGAGGAGCCGGCGCGCATCATTTCGAGCACGGCGCGCAACCTGCCGGACCTGATCTCGAAAGGACGCTTCCGCGAAGATCTCTATTACCGCCTGAGCGTCAGCCGCATCGAGCTGCCGCCCCTGTCGCAGCGTCGCGATGACGTCCCAATCCTGGCCGCCCACTTCATGGACGAGCTTGCCCGTGAGACCGGCAATCGCCAGGTGCTGGCGCCGGAGGCCGTCGAATTACTGATGGTCGGCGAATGGCCGGGCAACGTCCGACAGCTCGCAACGCTCCTTCAGCATGCGGCCTCGCTCGCGACCGGGCCCGTGATCAGCGCGGAACTCGTGCAGCGCGCGCTCGGCACCGGCACCGCGCCGCAGGTCTCGACCTTCGACGAGGCGCGCGACGAGTTCATGCGGAACTACCTGGTGCAGCTCCTGCAGATCACGCGGGGCAATGTCACCCAGGCCGCCAAGCTCGCGGGCCGGAACCGCACGGACTTCTACAAGCTGCTCGCGCGGCATGGCCTCCAGTCGGAAGAATTCAAGATCCGCTGAAGGGGACGCGCCCCTTCACGAATATGAAGGGGTGCGTCCCCTTCAGTCGGTCACGCGGCGGCCGCTCAACCTTCTTTCGCTCATCTTGTGCGCGTACGGATTGGCGAAATTGACGCGGCGGTCGCGCACGCTGCGCCGGTCGTTGTGGTGGACGTAGCGGCACTGGCAGGTCGCCGAGCCACAGTCACGCAGCGGAAGCATCGGCGGGTCCGACGCGAGAAAGCGCGTCGCCTTCGACCTTGTGCACTTCTGCGCAGGCCCTCGGGCCGGGTTCGATACTCACCGCATGGTAAGGATTGACGACCCGGCGGTGCTCCATCGGACGGCCGGAGTTGCGTACCTGCGCGTCGATCCTCTTGCGCAGAAACCAGTTTGCAAGATTGAAGCTCATGGCCACACCTCCTGTGTGCCGGATTCAATCTTAGCTCCAATCCGCTGCTGTCTGTCCAGCCTGAAATGAATATTCAACACGGCTTTGAGCCGGGGGCCCTGCGAAACGCGGATTTCCGTCAGTCCTACAAAGGGTTCCGCTACTCGCCGACTGTCCCCCGCAACCGATCCGCCATACGCAGCACCAGCGCGACGATTGTCAGCGTCGGGTTCGCGTGTCCGGCCGTCGGGAAAACGGCACTACCGGCAACGTAGAGATTCTCGATCCCGTGCACTTTGCAGTGTTTGTCGACGACGCCGGCTCGCGGATCGCTGCTCATGCGCAAAGTGCCGATATGGTGGGAGGCATCGGTGAATCGCGCCGACTCGATGTCCTGGGGATTCGTCTCCAGTTCACCGAGACCGGAACTTTTGAGCTTGCGGTCGAGAATTTCGTGAAGCCGGCGGACACTGCGCGGCTCCTGCTCTCCCAGCCTCCAATCAAGAATCAGCGTCTGCATGCCGAGCGCATCGCGCTTGTCGCTGAGGTAAACGCGGCTCTCCGGATTCGGCGCCTGTTCGCAATAGTTGATCACCGTGAGGTGACTCGCCGAGACCGTTCGACGGAAATGGCGCTTCAGCCACGCGTACAGCCGGTAAACCGAGTGCGGCATGATTTCCTTGGGCGTGAGCAGGTAAATCATGTCGCGCAACTCGTTCTGGTCCCGCCGAAAGACGTCGCTTCGGCGGCCCGCGTGACCCTTTCTGAGCAGAATCTTGGCGGCATTGACGGCGCTCTCGTACTGCTGTTCCGCGATCCTGGAAAGCTGGGGCTCGAGGCTGATGTAGCTGTTCAGCAATCCCTCGGCCTGCTGGTGTTCGTCGGACAATCTCAGCCCGAGTTGCACCTTTCCGTCGGAGATCGGCATTCCGAGCACGTAGGGCAGGCTGACAGGCTTTGCGAGCCTGATGCGTCCGAAAATGGTGCGCGGATGGTCCTGGAAGTAACGGCCGACGACATCGTGCGCATTGCCGAGGCCATTGCGGTGCTGACTGCGCGATACCAGCAGCAGCCGCGCGCTTTCCAGACCGCCGCAGGCCAGCACGTAGCGCCCGGCCTCCACCGTCAACCGGCGCCTGCCCAGCGTGCGAATGGTCATCGCTTCTACGCGGTTACCGGAGGGGTCTGCGGCGAGCTCCGTGACATTGGCGTTGCAGTAGGTCGTGACATTGCGGCTCGCTTTCAGCTGTCGCCGGTAGACGCCGCCAAACCGGAGCGGTTTTGTCCCCCACAACGCAACGGTTGAATGCAAATCGCCGCCGCTGAGCAGCGCCCTTTCATCATTGCTGAGCCCCGGGAGTTCGCCGCAGTCCGCATAGGGCCCAAAGTCCGGCAAGCGAAGCACTTCGCGAGCGCGCGGGTAGTAGCTCTCGAGTTCGTCGAAGCCAATCGGCCAGCCGCTATGAGCGACCCAGTCGCGCTTTTGAAGGTCGATTGGGCTCAGCTTCATGCAGCGCCCTGCCCACAGGTTGCAGCTGCCGCCAAAATAGCGCGCCCGCGACATGAAGTCTGGGCGAACCGGGTAACCGACACTGTCGATCGCGTACAGCGCCTGCAGCTCGTCGTCGACGCCGAATCCGCCACTTTCGATCAGGCAGACCGTGCGGTGCTCGCCGTCCAGCGCGCAGGCCAGGGTGATTCCGGCCGCACCCGCTCCGATGATGCATATATCGGCCCGGATGCGCGTGTCGTCAGCTAGCTCGCTGGCGTCGACAATGGGCAACTAGATGACCCGGCGTGGCTTCAACTGCTCTTCATCGTGCCGGCGCACGCGCCGGATCAGGCCGTCGACCTCGGACGATCGGTAGGTCGCTGATACGATCATCTCTCCGAGCAGACCGAATATGAGTATCTGGATACCAACGATGATCATGAGGGTGCCCATCATGAGCAACGGTCGATCGCCGATCCAACGGCCCATGAGCCAGCCGATCGCCAAGTACGCATTGATGAGGAATCCCGCGAGCCCGATGCCGACTCCGAGCACCCCGAAAAGGTGCAGCGGACGGCGCCGGAAGCTGCTCAGAAAAAGGATCGTCAAAAGATCGAACGGTCCGCGCAGGAAGCGCTCGATGCCGTACTTGGAGGCACCGAAGCGCCGCGCGCGGTGAGACACCGCGATCTCGCCGACCTTGAATCCTTTGGCGTGAACCAGTACCGGAATGTAGCGATAGAGTTCCCCGTAGAGATCCAGTCCCTGGACGACTTCCCTCTTGTACGCCTTGAAGCCGCAATTGAAATCCTGCAGTTTCAAGCCGCTGGTGCGCGACGTCACGTAGTTGAACAACTTGGAAGGCAGCGTTTTCGAAAGCGAATCCTTCCGGTCTTCCTTCCAGCCGCACATCAGGTCGAAGCCCCGCTCGAAGCCTTCCAGGAATCGCGGGATCTCCTTCGGGTCATCCTGGAGATCCGCATCCATGGTGATGATCACATCGCCGCGGGCCGTGCCGAATCCGGCCTGCAGCGCCGTTGCCTTGCCGAAGCGTCGCCTCAGCTCCACGAGCACCACGTGGTGATCCCGCCTGACCAGGTCCCGGCAAATTTCGGTTGAACCGTCCGTACTGCCGTCGTCGACGAACACCAGCTCATACTCACGGCCGATGGCGGTCAGCACGTCCGTCAGCTCCTTGTGGAGCTGCTCCAGGCTCTCGTGTTCGTTGAGCACGGGCAACACGACCGAGATGTCAGGCGTCATCATCAAAATTCGCCCCTTGAAATTCTCCGACACCATACGCCGGCGTTGATTTTGGCGTCAATGAACCGCAATAGTGTAACGACTCTTCGCCCGGCCAGGATGTGAACTGCTTCGAGGGTCATCGGCAGATACGCGTAAAAAGCGCTGCCGACGGTCGCGCCTTACGCAGGCCGGAATCCGGATCGACGGCCGCCAGCCCGAATTTGGGACCAGTGCCCAGGTGCCATTCGAAATTGTCCATCGACGACCAGTGCAGGTACCCGAGCAATTCGATGCCGCCGCTCGCGGCCTGGGCCACCTGCTTGAGATGGCCTTCCAGGAACGCGCAGCGTTCGCGGTCATCGTCCGTGGCAATCCCGTTTTCGGTAACGAATAGCGGAACGCCCAGGCGGGCAAACTCCGCCAGGGCGATTCCAAGGCCGCGCGGGTAGATTTCCCAGCCCAGCGCGCTCTTCGCCCCTTGATGCGGATGGTGCTCCATCGCGCACGCCCGGCCGAACAGTGGCCCGAATCCCTTGCCTTCAGACCTCACGCAGAGTCTCGTGTAGTAGTTCAGCCCGACAAAGTCGAACGCGGCGCCGCACAGGCGGAAGAAAATCCGGTTGAGAACATACCCCCGCATCCGCGCGGCCAGGCGATCCATGGCTTTGGCAGCGTCACAGGGTTCTACAGGAAGCGCATGGTGGGCGAATCCGACCATCGCGTCCGGGAGTCGAGTCTTGATAGCGCGGTAGGCCTTGCGATGCGCAGCGGCAAGCGAAACAAGTGCACGTGTCGCCTTCAACAACTTGCCGCTCTCGAATGGCGGCCACACGCCATTGATGTAGCCCTGCAGCACGTACACCGTGGGCTCGTTGACCGTAATCCAGAATTTGACCTCTGACCCGACTGCCGTGACCACTTGCGACACGTAACGCGTGAACAAGTCCGCGGCATCCCGGCGCAGCCAGCCGCCGCCGTAGCTGAACCAGGCGGGATTGGTGAAATGATGCAGTGTGACGACCGGCTCGATATTCCGTGCCCGCAACGCCCGGATCACCTGCCGGTAGTGCTCGATCGCGTCGCCGTCCCATTGCCCTTCCCGGGGCTCAGACGCGGCTCCACTCGATCGAAAACCGGTGGCAGTTGTGGCCCCAGGCCTGAAGCAGATCGAAGTCGGCTTCGAACAACCGGTAGTGATCGCAGCAATTGCCGGACTGAAACGGCAGCTTGCCCGCCTTTTCGGCCTCCCACCAATCGTTGTGGCGATTATCGCCCTCGACCTGATGAGCGGCGGTCGCCGCGCCCCACAGAAACCCCTGCGGGAATTGCCATGACTGTCCTGGCGGGAGCACCGGCCTGCTCTAGGTTTTCCAGACCGCAAATGGCCTGAGGTCCTGCGACCCGATCTCACGCAAGGCCGCAAGGACCAGCAGGTAGATGACTGACAACAGGCCGAGCTCGGCGATCACCGCCATTCCGGACGACTCGATCAGTGAACCGACGTAAGCCGCGACGGCAACCGCAATCGCCGCCCTGAGCAGGGTGAGGAGCGCCACGGGCAGCACGCCAAACCGGCGATAGGCCGCGATCGCCGCGAGCACAGTGCCGAATCCAAATGTCACCAGAAACGACGCCGCCGCACCCAACGGACCCCAGAGCTGTATCAGGCCGATGCTGCTGACGAACACGACCGGCAATAGAGCGACCAGCAGCATCGAAGCGAGGTTGTGGCGGTCGGCGCCGATCAGCGCGTGCAAGAGCGTATCCAGCAGCGCGAACAAGCCAAAGCCGCCCAGCAGGATCCCCAGGAAGACGTCGCCCGGCGCGTAAATCGGCGAGTACAGCAGCGACATGATCGCCGTTGCATGCGTCGCACCCAGCACGCAGACGGGAGCCAGCACGATGACGACAAAACGACCGGCGTTGGCGACGTGACGTTGCGCGAGCGTAAAGTCGTTGCGCGACAGCGCGGCAGCCACCGAAGACAGGATGACGACGCCGAGCGCGGCGGGCACGATCGCGGGGATCTGCGCCACGTTCAGCGCGGCGATGTAGTAACCGAGCTCCTCGGCCGTCTCCGTGGCCATGCGCTTCAGCACCCACAGATGGGCCGACAGCAGGAATTGCATCGTGATGACCAGGACCGCGAGCGGCGCCGCGATGGCGACGATCGCGCGCAGGATCTTTCGGTCGGGGAAAAAAGTGAGCCGCAAATTGAACTTGAGCAACAGGTAGATCAGTGCGCCGACGGTCGCGAGCACATTGACGACCAACGCCGCCTCGACCGAAAAACCGAGCCAGAACAGCGCCAGCGTGCCAATCAGCTTGGTCAGGCTGTAGACGACGAGTGTCACGCTCATCTGCCAGAATTTCTGGTAGCCGATGAGCACACCGTTATACGCAATATAGAGGCCGTTGAAGGGGAGATCGAGAACCGCGATGCGCAGCAGCTCGGTGCCGCCCGCGATGTCGAAGAACTCGGCGACAGTCGGCGCGATAGTCCAGCAGACCGCCAGGAGAATGGCGCCGATTGCGAGCAGGCTACCGAGCGTCGCCTCCACGATCGGCTTCGGGTCGTCGGCCTGCGATATCAGCTTGGCGGCCGCGCGCGGCACGCCGAACCCGCTGAATACTTCGAGCCAGAGCAAGAGCGAGATCACGATCCCGTAGCTGCCGTAGGCCGCTGGTCCCAGTTCGCGGGCCAATATCACCGCGGCTACATATCCGGCCGCCATGAAGAACACGCGGGCCGCAATGAGCTGTACGGTGCCGCGAGCCGCAGCGGAGGTCGACGGAATCGAATGGTTGACCTTCATCACCGGGCGACGGAGCCCCGGTCGGCCTTCGCGAGCTCGCGCTGAACGTCACCGACCGACTGGCCGAGAAAATACATCCGGCCCCAGATCTCAAGCGACAGCAGGTTGAAAAACCCGTTGACATTGTCTCGCCAGCGGGCGACCGACTGAGCGACGCCGCGCGGGTGCATGCCCAGGTAGTCCACGCAGAATCCCTGATCGAAGAAATCTATTGCGGTCAACGGGGCCAGAAAGTCGGTGAGGGGCAACGGGAAGCCGACTTTTTTCCGGTGCACGATTTCCCGCGGCAGGTGGCGCTCCGCGACGGCCTTGAGGGCCCACTTGTCCGTCCGGCCCCGCAGCCGGTACTGGATCGGAAGATTGATGACCGCGTGCACCAGGCGATGATCGAGGAAGGGCGCCCGGCATTCGACGCTGGCCGCCATGCTCATTCGATCCAGGCGCCTGAGCAGCGGCCCGAGGAAATTGCTCAGGTCCGCCAGCATAGCCGCGAGCACGCTGCGATCGAGCGGATCCGCGACAAATGCAAAGGCGCGCTCGCAGCGCTCGCGAAGCTCGATGCGGCTGAAACGGTCGATGAATCCAGTGGTATGCGCGAGCAGGCCCTCGTAACCGGTGAATTCGGTGGCGGGCACCCCTTCCAGGGCGTAGCCCGCCAGTGCGATGCCGCGACGCACTTTTCCAGGCAGCAGTCTCACCACTTTCTGGACCTGCTGGTATTGACGCAACCTGCGGTAGCGATGCGCGTAGCCGCCAAAGAGTTCATCGGCGGCCTCGCCGGACAGCAGGACCTTGACGCCGTGCGCGCGCGCAAACTCCGAAATCAACAGGAAGAAGACCGAGTTCGGGTGTGACAGCGGCTGATCGCTGAAATAAATGGACCGCACCAGGTTGTCGCGGAAACTGGCGCCATCGGCTTCGAGCGTCAGCAGCTTGATGCCGAGCGCGTCGGTGACCTGGCGCGCATAGCGGCTCTCGTCCTCCGCCCCCTCGCCCTTCACCGAGACATTGAATGCCAGCAAGTCCTTGCGGCCATCGGCGGCGAGCGCGGTGATCAGGCTCGAATCGACCCCGCCGCTGCACAACGTCCCCACAGGAACATCGCTGACCAGTCGATCGTGGATGCCGGCGCGCACCAGCGATTGGATCTCATCGCCGATCGCTTTCGGCGACATGCCGTCAAAGCGCTCGTAAGCCTCGCGGCTGACGTGCTCCTCGAGCACGTAGTAAGGCCTGGGCGCCGTCACCTGGCCGCGGCTGATCTCCAGGAAATGACCGGCGGGCAGCATCGAGACGCCGTCAAATAGCGTCTCGGTCGAACCGAAATCCACGTTGCGATACAGGGACCATTCGGTCAGGCGGCGATGATTCGGCTTGAGGTCGTCGAGGGCCCGCGCGAGCGTCTTGATCTCCGACGCGAAAAACAACCTATCGCTTCGCTGCGCAAAATAGACCGGCTTTTTGCCGTAGCGATCGCGGACCAGCAGCAGGACGTCGGCTGCCGGATCGTAGATGGCGAACGCGAACATACCGACGAGGCGATCGAAGGCGGCCACACCCCATTGCTCGTACGCATGCAGCACAACCTCGGTATCCGTGTGCGAGCGAAATTGATGTCCGGCGGCTTCGAGTTCCTTGCGCAACTCGGCAAAGTTATAGACCTCGCCGTTGTAGGTGATCCAGCGGCCCGTTCGCGGATCGGGCATGGGCATATGACCTGCCTTGCTCAGGTCGATGATGCTCAGCCGGTTGGAGCCGAGCACCGCGCGGCCGAGTGCCGTCACACCGCGATCATCCGGGCCACGATGGTTCTGGACTTCGCACATGGCCGACACGAGCGCGACGTCGTTGTCGGCAAGGTTCTTCCCCGACAGTGAGATCAGTCCGGTTATCCCGCACATGCGCCTGTCATCCGTCCCTGGTTCCGGTCAGCGGCAGTATCTTGCCTTGCATGTGAACGGCAGGCGCCGCGCCGAAGTGAGCAAGTATTGTCGGCGCGATATCGAGCACGCTGGCATCCTCGAGAACGACGCCGGAAGGGATGCCGGGGCCGACGGCCAGCAGGAATGCGTTTGGCCGGTGGTTGCCGGAATAATACGGGCTCAATGCAAACCCGGGATGCTCCGAACGTGCCACGCCGTATTGCTGTGTGGCGAGTTCGGTCGTGATCCGGGCATCGGTCGTTCCAATTGATGACCACGTCGGGCATCAGGACGCGGCATGGCCCCTGATAGAGGTCGTCGATCTTGTGCACCGCCGCGCGGCCGGCTCGCCGGTGGCCGGATTGACCGATCTCCGCGGCGGTGCGGCAGATCTCGTCGCACAGTGCTCGTAGTCCGTGCCCGGCGCGACCGATGCCCTGCGGCTCCCGACCCGCGAGGTTGATCCGGATGTAACCTTCGTTGGCGTTCTCGATCAGATAAGCCCGGGTGCGCTGCCAGTCGATGCCGGCGGTCTTCCAGCGCAGGCTCAGCCGTTCGTTGACCCGGCGCGGCAGCACCGTCTGCGAGATCGTCGCCCGCAGGCTGCGCGGAATCATGCCGCGAAGGGTGCTCAGCAGATCGCGCGCGCCCTGGTGCCGGCTCGCGCCGGCGCCGCGCCCGCGTCTGCCGGCCCCAGCTGGGCGTCGTGCAGCAGCCCCATGCGGGCGAGCAGATGGCCGAGCACGTGCGAGCCGCTGTAGTTGGGGCCCATGCCGTCGCCCGCGACCAGGAGCACCGTGGTCTCCTGGTCCGACGTGGCGGAGCAGCTCGCCGATCGCGCGATCGAGCGCGGCATAGACGTCGCGGAGAGCGGAGCGCAGCTCGGCGCCCGCGTCCGCCGGATACGCCAGGTACTCGGGTCCTGGTAGTGCCAGAAATAGTGGCCGGCGCCGTGGCACTCGCCGAACACCACCAGGAACAGGTCCCAGTCCTCCCGCCCATCAGCCAGGTCACGACCTCGGCTCTTGCGCGCGACCGCGGCGAGCAGGCGGCGTCGGAACCCCTCCGGGTCCGGCAGCGGAACCATGCCGATCTTGCTGTGGTCCTCGGCCGGATAAGGGCCGAAACGCTCGCGCATCTCCTTGCCGAGCGAGGCCGGGGATGATGGCCGGCTCGGTGAACCACGACCAGGTGCCCCACTCGACGATCTGAGCGCCCGCGAAATCCCGGAGCGGGCAGGTCATGAACGCATCCATGATCACCGAGCGGCGGCCGCGATCGCTCAGCAGCTTCCACAGGAACGGCACCGGGCTGTCCTCGGGCCGCGGACGGACCGGGCCCTGGTGGCCCGGCTTCGTCGACATAGGCGTGATAGAGCCCGTGGGCGTCCGGCGGCGCGCCGGTGAAGATCGACGGCCAGGCCGAGACATGCAGCACGTCGGCGGTGGTTGCCATGCGAGCCCAGGTGCCCCGGGCGCGCATGGCGGCGATGTGCGGCAGCGCCCCTTCGGCGCACCACCGCTCGATCAGTTCGGCGTCGCCCGCATCCAGGCCCATGAACGAGGACGCGCCGGCGCCGGCCTTCCGCGGCTCCTGCGGTCATGCCCGCGTTCCTGTCGCGGCTGCCTCGGGCCCGCGCCTGCATCTCGGGCGCAAAGACCTCGGCGATCTCGACCCGGCGCCCCTCACGCGCCGAGCGCATGCTCGCTTCGACCATGGCGAGCGTCCACAGGTTGTCGGCTCCGCTGGTCTCCGGCGCTTGGCCGCGCGTCAGCGCGTCGCGGAACTGATTGAGCAGCGACACGGTGCCGCCCTTGGGATAGCGCGCCTCGTCGCCGGCCGGCACCGGGACGAGCTTCGCGCGGCGGAAGAAGCGGCGCCCCTTAGGCCGCCACCAGACCCGGCGGCGATCGGTCCAAAGCTCGCCGTCACTGCCTTCGACCCACAGGCCGAACTCGTAGCGGGTGGCCACCATGGTGCCGCCGTATTGGATCAGCAGGCCGTCCGCCATCTCGATCACCGCGTCCAGAGCGGCGCGGCCCCGATAGTCGCTGAGCGGCGGCTGATAGGAGTTGGCGAGCATGGCTACCGGCTCGCGATCGAACAGATAGCGGAAGCTGTCGAAGTGATGGACCGCGATCTCGGTGATGAACGGCTCCTCGATCTGCTGCACCCAAGGCCCCTGAGTGGCGCTGGGCTGGTCGCGTCGGTCGATGCAGAGCGCGGCGCCGATCTGGCCGACGCCCCGTCGTCCAGCAGCCGGCGGAAGGTGCGCTCGGCCTGGAAGAAGCGGTAGTTCTCGGCGACCAGCACCGGCCGGCGGACGGCGTGGGCCCGTTCCACCACCGCGAGCGGCCTCGCCAAGACTCGAGGCTGAACGGCTTCTCCACCATCACCGCGAGCCCGGCATCCAGCGCCTGCAGCGCCTGCGCGCCCGTGGAGGAACGAGGGGCTTGCGATCAGCACCGCGTCGGCGTTCGCCTCCTGGAGGGCCTGCTCGAAGCCGGTGAAGAACTTGCAGTTCTGCAACCCGGGCAACGCGCGCGCCGCCTCGAGGGCGCGCTCCTCGCCGTCGACGCAGGCGACGCTGGTGAAGTCGGGGTGATCGGCGATGAAGCCCAGCCAGTGACGACCGCGGCCGCCGACCCCCAAATGAATGATCGAGATCATCGTGGCGCCCGCCTTCAGATCACCGGCCTGACCAGGAGGACGCCGATGCCGACGGCGGCGAAGGCGACCAGGATATAGCCGTAGATCAGCTTCGACGGCTTGTTGCCGACGGTGATCTGAAACACCAGCAGCGTCAATACCAGGGCAATCTTGATCCAGAGCAGCCGGCCCCACGAGCTGGCAATGAAGTCGGCCGAGAACATCTGCCCGAGCGTGATGCCACGGTAGTGCAGCATGAAGATACCGGTAGCCCACAGCACGGCCTGCGCGTACCAGCCGATCCCCTTCAGCTTGCGCTCGAACAGTCGCGAGAAGAACCGGGTGCTGTTGGGATCGCCGAAAAACATGGCGCCGATCCACAGCCACGGTGAAGACGTGAGCCCACACGGCAAGGATATAAAGCGTCTGCATCCACTGCGCCTCTCTCCCGTCGAATCGCGCCCGGACGCCAGTGTCCGGCCATCCATTGAATGATCGTCGGGCACTCCAAGCAGAGCGAGCACGGTCGCCGCAACATCCTCCAGGCGCCCCCTGCGCGCCGTTCGCCGGCACGCAATGCCGGCGCCACCGGCCAGCATGAAGGCGCTTGGCGAATGCGTGCCGGTTCGCGGATCGGGACTCGGTCGCTCGACGGTGCCGATGCGCGGAGACGAAACCGCCTCGACCGGTGCGGCGCTATCCCAGGTGACGATCAGGTCGGGCAGGTGTTCCTGGGCCGGGCCCGGAAACACCTCGTCGCGCAGCCACGTTTTGCGAACGGCCGCGCGGCCGCTGGCCGGGTTCGAAAGCTCTCCGAGCCGTGCGGCGATTTCGCGGCAAAGGTCCTGTACTCCTGTCCCGGCGCCACGACGCCTTCGGGTTCCCGGCCCTTCAGATTGATGCGGATGTAACCCTCGAGATCCGTCGGCAGCGTGAACGCGCGGGTTTCGGACCAGTCGAGGCCCGCGCCTTCCACGGCGACGTTGATCTTGTCCCGCAAGCGCGACGGCAGGTGGTCCGCAATCCAGCGCCGAAGCCCCGGAGGAACGGCATTCTTGATGTCGCGCAGCGACCAGCGGCGACCGGATTCCGGTCCGGCAGCGACCGGAACCGCATAGCCCAGCCGCTCGAGTACTTCGGGGAGGAGGTGCCAGCCGCAGTGATTGGCACGCACGCCGTCTCCGCTGACGATGAGAATCGCCGTTCCGCTCCGGCAGCGACTGCCGGAGCGTCGCGAGTGCATTGTCGAGCGCCACGTAGACACTTCGAACGGCCGACAGGCGATCATCGGCGTCGTCAGCGCGACCGTTCTTCGGCCACAAGTAATGTCCCGTCGGGTGCGTTTCGCAATAACCCACAACGGCCAGATCCCAGTCTTCGGTCCCCAGCAGCCAGCGCAGGGACTGCGTCTTGTGCTCGATGCTCTCGATGAGCCGCCGCCGCAATTGCTCCGGCTTCGGGAATTTCAGCCCGAGCCGGGTTGCCTCCAACTTCAATGGATGCCGGCCGAATTTCGAACGGAGTTCGTCCAGCAGTCCGGCGGGCTGCGATTCCGGTTGGCCGTACCAGGCCCAGGTCCCCAGCTCGAATATCGCGCGGCCCTTGTAGTCTCGCGTGGGGAAGGTCTCCGGCACATCGTAGACGACGCATCGGAGTCCCTGCGCGTCCGCAAGCGACCAGAACACCGGCGCGGAATACTGATTGGGCGTGACGTGCTGAGCCAGCTGGGCGCCGGGGCGCGGCTGGAACGGATAGTAGACGCCGTGCTTGCCCGGATGGCTACCGGTCGCGAATGTCGGCCAGGTCGCTGTGTGCAGCACTTCAGCGGGAGTCTCGAGATCCCACCAGCTTCCTTCGCGCATCAATTGAGCGAAATTCGGCAGGTGGCCCTCGCGAACCCATCGCTGAATCAGCGTTGCATCCCCCATATCCATGCCGATGACCAGGACTCGGGTTCGAACGGCCGGCAGTGGCGACGGCAACGCGTTCATGCCGCGATCTCCGAGACGGTGATCGTGGCGCCCACACGATGCGACTCGAAGGCCGCAGCCACGCTCGCGACCGCGGAAAGGTCCGGGCGCGAGGCGCTCGCGGCCTGGCGCGCCGCTTTGAGCGCATCCAGTGTCGACCGTGCCTCCGCCGAGTCCGGCATCGCCTGTGCGGGCCCAGCTCCAAGGGCAGGAAGAAGCGCCAGCCTCGCTTGCGCCACCAGACAGCACCGCCGTCCGTTTTCAGCGAACCTTCGGCGCCTTCGATCCAGAGTTCGTGCGTGTCGCGCTGTGCTCCGCCGTACGCCGAGTAGTGGATGTGCAAGCCGCTCTCGAGTTCGAGAAACGCCTCGGTGAAGTCAAGAGACCCTGAGCCGCGACCGAGCCGCGCCATGACTTTCTTCGGCGAGGCGCCAAACAGATGCCGCAAGGACTGAAAGTCGGAGAATGCGCGGCTCGATGCCTGCGACGTTTGACCGACACAAGCCACGTGCCCGATGCCGCCGAGCCGGCCTGAGTCGACCATGCGCTTTACCATGCGCTCGCAACGCGCATAGCGATAGCGACGGGGCCACAACACGATTGACGGCTTGGCATTCGCCGCGGAATGAAGTTTCCGAAACGCCGCAGCATCAACCGACCCGGCTTCGTCCATGACCACAGCCAGGTTCGCCTGCAGCGCCTGGGTCGCCCAGTCGTGCTCGACGCCGGAAACAACGGCAACGTCGGCGCTGACGTTGCCCATTGCATCGCTGAGCGTCCGGAATTCCGGGAGCGCAGCGCCCACGACCGCTGCCGCCGTAGAATCATCCGGTACCCGGCCCGCATTCTGGCCGCCCGGATATCGCTGAACCGCTTGAACCCACAAAGGGGCTCCAGCACCTGATCCGAGATGTATGACATTCATCGACATGCAAAATTATACGCTGAAATCTGCGCCGACTGCCGCCGAGCACAACTGCAAATAGCGCTGCGCGGTTGCCGACCAACTCAGGCATGCGACCCTGGGCGCAGCCGCGCGACCCATCTCGGCGAGACGCGCTCGATCGGGAAACGCGCTTAGAGAGTTTCGCCACGCGGCGAGTTCGTTCGGAAACAGAATTCCCGATACTCCACTCTCGATCAACGTCAGGATACTCCCGCTTGCCACGCTGATGACCGGCCGACCGCAGGCCATGTACTCCGGGATCTTGAGTGTCGAAAAATAGACCTGGCCGCGATGGAAGCCGCTGGTCTGGTACGGAGCCAGGCAGACATCTGCGGCGGCGATGAACGCAGGTACCCGCGCATGCCCGACCTGGCCATGAAACCTTACTGGCACCTTCGATGCCTTTGCGAGCTCGCGGTAGCGCCCGCTGTAGGCGCCGTCGCCGACGAGATGTACTTCGAGACCCGCGGGGGCCAACTGGGAAAGCGCCTCCAGCAACGGCGACAAGTCGTGGTACTGATCCATGCCGCCGACATAAAGCATGATCAGCGCGTCGCTTGAGAGTCCGAGATCGGCGCGCGCGGCATTCTGCGGCCGTGGCTGGAACAGGTCGTGATCGACGCCCAGTGCCGCGACCTCCACGCGCCGCCGACTCCAGGCTCCGTTCTTCAACCAGTGCCGATTTGAGTTCGCCGGTCTCGGCGATGACCAAGGGCAGTGCTCGCGAGCAGCGGCTGGCGACGCGCTGTGCGGCAATGTGGGTTGCGTAACGCGCCCATGAGCGAAATCCGCGAATCGGTTCGCTCCAGTGGCGGGCATCGTTTTCGATCAGCACGGCCGGTGTGCCGCGACGGGTAAATTCGCGTGCAAGGTAGCCCGACAGTCGCCATCCTTTTTCCAGAACCAGGTCGTAGTTTTCAGCGGAATCGGCTGCGAACTGTTTCAGCGTTCTCAGATAGCGCCAGTGATGCAGCGGGTTGAGCCCGCGTGTCGCCACATCGTCTCGCGCGGCCGCACGGGACTCGCGCGGCGGCTCGATTGCGACGACCCGGTAATCGGTGGCACCGGCCGACTCGGCCAGGTCCCGGAACGCGACCGTCACGTCGACCCACTCGGCAAGTGCTGCGGCTGTCGCCAGAACGTTCCGGGTGCGATCCTGCCGTGCTCAGCAAGGATTGACCCGGCGCGGCGTAACACACCCGGGCTCCACGGCCGCGGCTCCGCGCCCAACAATTCCCCGTACAGGCCATCGAGCGCCTTCAGGCAGCTTTGCCAGTCGTACTGCCGGAGGACCAGGGCTCTGGCGTTTCCGGCGAGGCGATTTGACAGCTCCGCCGAAGTCTTCAAGTCTTCGATCCGCGCTACGAATTCGTCCGGTCGTTCGGCAAATAGAATGTTGTCGCGGTCGACGACCGCGAGGCCCTCGGCACCGATGCGCGTCGAGATCACGGGGCAGCCGATGGACATCGCCTGCAGTATCTTGAGCCGCGTGCCGCCGCCCGACCGCAATGGGACGACGAACGCCAATGCCTGCCGACAAATGGGCGCACATCAGGAACTTCGCCGGTCACCTCGATCCCGGCGATCGCAGCGAGCGCCGCCACCTTCGCGGTCGGTCGCGTGCCGACAATCTGAAATACGAGGTCCGGATTTCGATAATGCAGCTGGGGCCAGACATTCTCGGCAAACCAGAGCACGGCGTCTTCGTTGGGCGGGTAATCCATCACACCGGTAAACACAAGGGTCGCGGCGCTGGCCGAGTTCGGCGCGCGCATCCGGAAGTAACCCGTATCGACTCCATTCGGCGCCAGCGCGACCAGTCGACCGAACATCTGCTCCTGGAGCCATTGGCGGTCCTGGTCCGACACGGCGATCGCACCGTCAAACTGCCTGACGGTCTTCTCCTCCCAGTTTCCGAACATCGCCTGATCCGCCTGCAACACGGCCCTGCGGAAGCTCCACGAGGAAAGCTCCAGCTCCCGCGCAAAGCGCTGCGACTCGACATTGTGCGTGGAAAGGACCAGCTTGCTGTGATGACGACGGCTCACCGAAGCGGCGTAACGGGCGATCAGCGAAAGCTCGACCTGAACGATGTCGAACTTCTTCCTGTCGGTGACTTCGAAGATGCGTCTCGCGAACCCCGCATTGAAGTGCATTCCCTGGATCAGCGGGGCTCCGCTCAGCGACCCGCGAATCATTCGTCCAATGCGCCTGTCAGGGCGGCCTGAGAGGAGCGTCACCTCCACCTCCGCGCAGGTTTCGCGGAGCTTCGCGACGTGAGTCCGCTCGCTGGCGGCGTGAATGTGCGCGAACAGCGTGACGTGATGCCGGCCCGAGAGATACCGCAGCGTTTCCAGGATCCGGATGCGCGCTCCATCGTACGGCGGCCATGGCAACCATGGCGATATCACCAGGATATTCAGCACTTCAGGTCGCCGCGCTGCGGAGAATGAATTCGTCGACGTGCGTCAGCGCCTGGGACCAGTCGAATCTCCCTTTCTGCCGCCCGATCTCCGCCGTGAAGCGGGGCTCCAGATCGAGGCGGAAATATTCGAGGATGGCGGCGGCCAATGCTTCCGGGTCCCGCGGTTCAACCAGCAGACCGGTCTTCCCGTGATCGACGGCCTCCGGCAATCCGCCGACATTGGTGCTGATCACCGGTTTACCGAGGCCGAACGCAATCTCACGATGCCGCTCTGCGTCGCGGTCTCATAGGGCAGCACCACGACGTCGGCAGCCGCAAAGTAAAGCCCCACATCCTCATTCGGGATGTACCGATCGACGATGCGAATTCTGTCCGCGAGCCCAAGCTTCGCGACCTGCTCGATGTACGGACGCTTGTCCTCGTAGAACTCGCCTGCCACCAGCAACTGGCATTCCATTGCCGCCGAGACAATCCGCATCGCTTCAATCAGGTGACGTCAGACCCTTGTAGGGCCTGATCAGGCCGAAGAAAAGCAGGGTCCTGGTTTCCCGGGAATCCCCAATGCCTGGCGGGCCTGCTGCTCGGCGACGGCGACCGTATCCACGCCGAACTCCGCATAGGTCGGATGATGACCCTTTGCGATGATCGCACCCGGGCGCAGCTCCTGGAGACGGCGTGAATCCTCTTCCGAATGCACGATGAAGAACCTGGCATCGCCAAAGGCAAATCGGGTCAGCGCTTTCTGCATCGGGCTGGCTTCGTGGGGCAGCACATTGTGGCACAGGAAGACCACCCTCTTTCTCAGGGCGGGCCTCAGGCGCCGGACAATCGTGCCGAAAGCCGGAGCGAAGAACGGGTGCCACCACTGGAACACGATCAGATCCGGGAATCGCTGGTTGAGGAGCGCCGCAGTGCGGAACCAGGGAATCGATCAGCGGTGTTCGATGTGCCGCTCGTTGGACTCGAGGAGAGGATTCCCGCTCTCGTCGAACTGGGTCTTGCCGGGAAACAGCAACCTCGGATACTGGCGCGAGAAATTGATGAAGCTCACGCGATGTTTGCTCGCGCAGCGTGCGCACGACAGGGTCAAATAATTGGCAATGCCGCCCCGGTACGGATGAGAGACGCCGATGACGGCAACGTGCCTGGATCCGGTTTTAGACATGACACGGCGCCCCAAATGTAAAACGACCGATGGGCATAGGCGCGACCCGCGACGTTCGATCCCCTATCTCATGCTTTTGGTGGTATAACTCGATCATCTCGCAACAAAAAGTTTGGGTTAGCAAGGGGGCTGGTCGAGCAGGTTCAGTTTAGTTGGTCAGAATGGTGAAGCGGCTGACGAGATGAGTGGATCCAGCCACTTCCGCGCGATCCGGCGGCAATCGACGCTGGATCTTCAATCGAAAATCTGCACGATCGTCCCCGGGGTAGGGGTAGTGAATCACAGATTAGCTGCACTCGGTCTTCTGGCCCTGGGCTTCATCTCACCTCCATCCGCGCCTGCGCAAAGTCATTATTTTCCGCCGGTCGCCGGCAGTTGGCGAACTCTATTGCCTGGCCCGGGCGTGGTTCCGAACCAGGCCACGAAAGACACTATACGATCCACCGTGGGGCTGGATTGGGACCACCTGAAGTCCGCTTGGGACTACACCCAGCAGTTCCAGACCGGCGGCTCGATGATCGTGATCCGCGATGACTGGGTCGCGTTTGAATGGGGAAACACCTCAAGCGCGAATTCGGCGGCGTCCGTAACCAAGTCTCTGACCGCGATGGCCGCGGCCAGAATTTTCGATCTGTCCGACACGGGCCAGCTCGGCACCATTATTTCCATCGACAGCAAGGTGGCGGACTACCTGCCATCGACCTGGAACCCTGATGACATCCGCCGCAATGATATTACGATCCGACAGTTGCTGACGTTGTCTTCCGGAATCGCTCCCTGGGATCAACCGAACGACCCCGGCTATACCGAGAGCTTTATCCTTGGCCGTTCAATTCAGTCGCCGCCCGGTTCAACCTGGTCCTATTCCTCGTTATCCATTGATCTCGCGAGCATCGCAATGCAGTCGGCTGCCGGCGCGACGGTCGCCACGGTCCTGAATCTAGATATCCTCGGCCCGATCGGCGCCAATGTCAGTTGGGAGCAAATTACCGGCTCGAGTACTACGAGGGGATCCGGCGGCGCGCGCATGTCGACGCAACATCTGGCACGAATCGGGCATCTGCTCCTGCACAACGGAGAATGGTCAGGTCAACAACTGATCAGCGGGCAGAAAGTGGCGCTGATGACCAATTGGGCCAGTTCACTGCAAGGAGCGACCTTTGCCGCCACACCGAACTCACCGTTCGTCGTGCCGGCAAATTCACCGCAGCATTTCGGACATCTGTTCTGGACCAATCGCAATAACCAGGGGCTCGGGCCTGAGACGCCGACCGATGCCTATTATGCGCGCGGTTTCGGTGAAGTCTTGATGATCGTCATCCCGAGCCTGCACATGGTCGTCGTGCGCATGGGCAGCAATCCGCGGGGCGACGCGGCGGTCAATTTCCGCAGTGAATTCATGCATCGCATCATGCAGGCGATCGACACGGATCCGCCGCCCCCGCCACCACCCCCGGGCGGCGGAACCGGCGTCTTTCAGCAGGCAGGTGATGGAACGGTGTCGATGGAAGCCGAGCACTTCAATAGCAATGACAGTATTGGAAGTCACTCCTGGAGCCAAATCGTTCCGCCTGGTGCCTCCGGCGGCGTGGCCATGCTGGCGCCCGTGTTCGAGCAGCCGCGCATGGAGTTCCAGGTGAACTTCAGCCGCACCGGCACTCACTTTGCGTATCTGCGTTCCTACGGCACCTCGGGTTCGAGCGATTCCGCCTGGATCGGCTTTGACGGCAACTGGCTGCTGCAGTATGTGCAAATGAGCCCTTGCAAAGCTGGCAATGGGAAGGGCCGGTTCAAATTGCCGTGACCAGTACCGGCGTGCACACGCTCGGGATTACGCGTCGGGAGTCCAATGCCCAGGTCGACAAGATCGTCATCCTGCCGAATGCAATCGTCCCAAGCGGTATGGGACCGGAGGAAAGCGCCCGAAACGATGACGGAGGTGGTGGTTCCAACAATAGCCCGGTTGTCGAAATCACTTCGCCAACCAGCGGCGTCAATGTCACTGAAGGCGATTCGATCAGTTTCAGCGCCACGGCCAACGACATCGAGGACGGCAATCTGGATGCGAGTATCAATTGGCATTCCAACCTTGATGGCTTGATCGGATTGGGTGCCAGCATCTCAATTTCCACGCTGAGCGTGGGCACGCATACCGTCATTGCATCGGCGTCCGACTCAAACCTCGAAACCGGTAGCGACTCGGTCACAGCAACAGTGATGGCCCAAAACCCGGGCGGCGGAACCGGCGTCTTTCAGCAGGCAGGTGATGGAACGGTGTCAATGGAAGCCGAGCACTTCAATAGCAATGTCAGTATTGGAGGTCACTCCTGGAGCCCGATCGTTCCGGCTGGTGCCTCCGGCGGTGTGGCCATGCTGGCGCCCGTGTTCGAGCAGCCGCGCATGGAGTTCCAGGTGAACTTCAGCCGCACCGGCACTCACTTTGTGTATCTGCGTTCCTACGGCACCTCGGGTTCGAGCGATTCCGCCTGGATCGGCTTTGACGGCAACTGGCTGCTGCAGAAGGTGCAAATGAGACCCTTGCGCAGCTGGCAATGGGAAGGGCCGGTTCAGATTGCCGTGACCAGTACCGGCGTGCACACGCTCGGAATTACGCGTCGGGAGTCGAATGCCCAGGTCGACAAGATCGTCATCCTGCCGAGTGCAATCGCCCCAATCGGTATGGGACCCGTCGAAAGTCCGCATTGATGCGGGGTGACGGATTCAGCGAATCGATGCGCCGCTCGTTGGGCTCGGGGAGCGGATTTCCGCTCTCGTCGAACAGGGTCGAATAATGCGCTTCGTCACCCACGCATCAGATAGATCTCGAGCAGAGTCTCTGAAATGGCAGCGCCACGGCTTGCAATGACCATGACAATTGCCGTTGCTGCCGACAGTAGCCCGCTGACGTTCAGTATCGTGGCTGTTGGAAGGGACGGCGAAAAGATCCGCCTGCAGGTCGACAGCAAGATGTAGGCGGCCACGCCGGCAGACAATGCGACCAGGAGTCGAGCCACCACGACTGCCGCAAACAACGATCCGGACTGCGAAAAATACTGGCCGCCATGAATCAGGATTACCAGAAAAGTTACCAGTACGAAGACCGAGAACAGGACTGTTGAGTTGGCTCTATTTTTCATTTTATCGCCGAATGCTTGCGAGATGCTCTGCCAACCTCGAGGCCAGCGCGACGATGGTCAACGTTGGGTTGACGTAGCTACCGGTTGCAAAGACCGAGCTTCCGGCAACGAACAGATTGTCGATGCCATGAACGCGGCAATTCCCGTCCACTACCCCATTGGCCGGACTCGCGGCCATGCGTGTCGTTCCCAAATGGTGCCACGCACCCACCAATTCCGGCGACCAGGCGGTACTCGTCTCGTCTCGAAGCCATTCCTCCAACTGGAATCGGCCTAAGCCCAGCCGATTCACTTCCGCACCGATCAACAGCATGGTCTTGTACTGCGTACGCCGGTCAAAATCAGTGAGTTGCCAATCCAGGTTGGCCAGAGGGTTGCCGAAATCATCGAGCTCGTGCGACAGCACGACGCGACTGCCTGGATTCGGCACCTGCTCGCACACCGAAATGACGTCGACTCTCCCTGGCTCGATGCCTCGAAGTTTCAGTGCGGCGGCGCCAGCGAGAGTGTCAAAATCCCTCAGCCAAAGGCTCAATATGGACCCGAGATTCTCGGGCAGCTTCCGCTTGCCAATCGACCGGCGTACGGAAAGTTGGGAGGCCCAGGCGTTCTCGGGAAGGTCGTCCTCCACTCGATGCATATTGATAAAGCCTGCGCCGCTGCCGATTTGCAGGCTTTGCTGCTTCGCAGGACTTGCGCCAAACAGCGCACCAATCTTCACACCCGATCGTGTCGTAAGCCGGCCGAAGTCATTCATCTGCCGGGCGTCATAATTGAATATCCGAGCGCATGGCGCTTCCGGGTGCTCCATGAAAAAGCGCCCGACCAGGCCCCGGTCATTGCCGACACCGTTCCTGGCGACGTCATTTGACGCGAGTAGAAGGCGCGGATTTTCGATGCCGCCGCAGGCAACGACATATTTCGAGGCTTTAGCCGCACCCCGTCTGCCTCCAAGAGACCGGATGTCTAAAGACTCGATTCGCGCGCCGTTCTTGCTGAGCCCGAGTCGAGTCACATTTGCATGCAGGTAAACACGAATCCGCTCGGTAGACTCGAGTTGATTGAGATAGGCCGTGCCAAATCGAACCGGTGGCGAGCTGAACTGCAGGAGTCGCGCAACCAGGTTGCTTTCCTCGAAGTCCGGGAACCTCGCGTATTCGGATTTCCAAAAATCCAGGTCATACTCGAAGGGGCCGAGATTCAGATACTGGTGCGCTTTCCGGTAATGGTCATCGAGTTCGGCCCTGGTGATGGGCCAGCCGCTCATCGGGATCCAGTCTTTCGGCATGAAAATCCGATGCCTCGAACGGCACGCACCAGCCACTCCAATGCCCCGACGAGCCGCCGAGCATGCGCAATCGGCAGGCGTCCAGCGGAAAGTACGGGTACCGACATTCTTACCTGCATAAAGTCCCTGTGATTCCGCCGTAGGCGTCGTGCCGCCACCTTCAAGGAGCGCAACATCCAGTCCGGATTTTGCCAGTTCGAGCGCCAGCGTAATTCCGGCCGGACCGCCACCGACAACGCAGACTTGGCTCTCGATATCTGCCGCGACTTCTGCCGATTCGTAATCGAGAATCATGTCCGGTCGAGGACCCGCAAGACTTTGCCGAGGCAATATTCCGCCGACGCCAGCAAGTAACCATCCAGAATGACCAGGTTCAGGGATTTCAGATCATCCGACCTGCGTTGACGATAGACGCTCACGGAGAACTCGTGGGTCAAGCGACAAGACCGCAGTCATGTCGCTGCCAAAAGCGGAGCGCAGGCTGTCAGCGAAATCCGGACACGCTTTGTCGCAGGCGCGCGCCAATGCGACATGGTGGTCCGACCAGATTCCAGGCAACGCCCTGTTAATTTGCCTCAGCAGACGGCGCTTGTCAGAGCCAGGAGATGCAAAACTGTCTGTCTGTGCGTATGCGCTGCCGGAGGCTACGAGCAACGATACGATCAATGCTCGTCGGTTCATTTGTTCACCGTGAACTGAGACTAACTGGCATTGGGCAGGTCAAGTCTACATGACCCGGCGTAATTCCAGTTATATTGCAGGCATTCATGGCCAAGAGTGAATGACTCGGTGACGCGAATTCAAGATTTCCTTGAAGCTCCTCCTGAGCCCCCGCTCCTCCGGCGTCCTCTATGGCATCAGCGCTTTGCTGGGGATCGCGATCGGTTGCCTTGCTGTTCGACCTCGGTTTTGTGCTGGGCACGAGCGCGTACTGGCAGAACGTCGTCGGCGACACCGCGAATCACGTGGCGGGCTTTTACTACTACGTCCAGGATGAATGGCGCTACCCGATTTTCTTCTCGAAGAATCACGGCTACCCCGAAGGCTCGAGCGTCATATTCACCGATACCGTTCGCATCCTCACGCTGCTGGTCAAGAGTCTCCGCGGAGTACTTCCCGACGGCATTCAACGTCTTCGGACTGTTGGCTCGCAGACCTGCTACTTTCCAGGCATCGGCATTACGGCGCTCGTCATCGCACTCGGCAATCGCGACATCGCCTCCACAGTCGCCGCCACGATCCTGGCATTGTGCCTGCCGGCGTTTCTGGTTCGCGTGGAACTGGCCTCGCTCTCCTCCCATTTCCTGCTCACCTTCGCCCTCGCGCTTATTTCGACCTCGTGCGGGAGAACGACTCAGAGCGGCGATGTCGGTGTGCCGCGGTACTCGCGTTCGTCAGTCTCGTCATGCATCCTTATTTGTTTGCGATGGTGTTCGCGATTCTATCCGCCGCCATTGCGCAGAGAGTTCTGGATCAGCCGCGATGGTGGCGGCCGGCGCTCGCATACGCGGCGGCGGTGACCGTCGTGGTCGTCGTGATGTTGTACGCCACCGGCTATATCGGTTCCGGGCTCGAGGGCGGGTCGCCATCCGGTTACGGCGATCCCATGAATGCGCTGGATGCGCTTGCGCCGTGACTTCCGGAAGGCGGCAGCGGATTGCTGCCCGGGGAGACAGCGACTTCCCCACCCGCAGGGGCGACCATTACAACTACTTTGGGCTCGGGCTCCTGCTCCTGATCGCAGTTCACCTGTTCGCTTCGGGCGGCGCCATGATCAATGGCGCAAAGCGCCATCTCGTGCTGTTCCTGCTCCTCGCCGGCTTCGCTCTGTTTGCCGTGTCGAGCACGATTCGCGTCGCAGGCACGGAAGTCCTGAGTTTCCAGATTCCGGGCCCCGTGCGCTGGTTGGTCACGCAGTTCCGCGGGACCGGCCGTTTCTTCTGGCCCGCCACCTACATGATCCTGGCGGGCGTGGTCGTGCTGACTGCGCGGCGCTTCCGTAGTCCCGGAGGAATCCTGCTGTTGTCCGTTGCAATCGCATTGCAGCTGGTCGACACGGCGCCGATCCGAGCCGACGTCACTCGATATTCGCAAGGCAGCGAGAGTCAAGAAGATCTGTTGGACCGCGCGGCCTGGAACAAGCTGATAGCCCAGCACGAAGGTGTGCAGGTCTTTCCTTCGTTCCCCTGTCGAACCTGGCACGAAGAAGCTTGGCGGAATCTCGATCTGTCGCTTCAGCTGATCGGGGCCAGGAACAACGTGCCTATCAATAGTGTGTACGTATCGGGCAATCGTTCGCGATCCACGAAGGACTGCCGCCAGGAGCGGGAAGGCGCCATCGACCTTCAACCGGCCGCGCGCGAGCTCTACGTATTTTCCAGCGACCATTATTCGCCGTCCGTCATGCGTCGACTCTTCGGCGACGACGGCTGCCGCCGGTTCGAGCAGGGCTACTCTTGCAGCCGACATTGGCCTCCGCTCGAACGCGCACGCGAACTCTCGGCATTCACGATTCTCGAAAGCCCGCGTCTCTACCAACTCGGCTCGCCGATAGACTTTCGGGCCGGCGGCGACAGCCGGGATTATCTGGCGGGGGGCTGGCTCATACCGGATTCCACAGGCAGTGAGGTGGATGGCGGCAACGCATACGTGGAGCTGCCATTCAGCCGAGCCAATCCAGTCCGCACTGATTCTGGATCTGCTCACGCATCCGGTCGACGCCGGCCAGCAGCCGCCGGTTGTCGACATCGAGGTCCTCGTCAACGGAAGTCCAATTGGCAACTTGCACGTCGATACACGCCGGTCGGAGTCACACGGGCTTTCGGTACCCAACGCGCTCATGGCGGACCAAACTGCCATGCGGATCGATTTCCGCCGCGCGGGCGACACGGGCGCGGACCGCGTGGAGCGCAACCGTAAGTTGTACCTGGGCGTGCAGACTCTGGCAGTGAACGCAGATCTTTGATGGAAATACGACGCCCATGTAGAGCGGCATTCGACTTGGCATCGTCGTCCCCTGCTACAACGAGGAGCCGGCGCTTCCCGAGTCGATCAAGCGTATCAGCGCGTTGATCGGCCGCCTCGCGTCGTTGGGGAAGATCTCCGGCGGAAGCAAGGTCTTCTTCGTGGACGACGGCAGCAAGGACCGCACCTGGGAGATCATCGAGCTGGAGACCGAAAGGAACCCATATGTCGCAGGAATCAAGCTGTCTCGAAACTGCGGACATCAGAATGCACTGCTCGCTGGCCTGTTCACCGCAGAAGGCGATGCCCTGGTCAGTGTCGATGCCGATCTTCAGGACGACATCGACGCCATCGAAGCCATGGTGGACAAGTTTCTGGGCGGCGTGGACGTCGTCTACGGCGTCCGCAAGGCAGCGTACGACCGACACCTGGTTCAAGCGTCGGACGGTGCACTCTGTTTTACCGGCTCATCAACGCGCTCGGGGCGGAGTCCATCTACGACCACACGGATTACCGCCTGATGAGCAGGCGCGCTATCGATGCGCTGAAGCAGTTCCGCGAGGCCAACCTGTACCTGCGTGGGATCGTGCCGCTGATCGGATTCAGGCCGGCGATCGTTTATTACGATCGCGCGAACCGCTTTGCAGGCGAGTCCAAATATCCGATGCGCAAGATGATTGGGCTCGCGCTGAATGGAATCACTTCGTTCTCCATCACGCCCCTGCGCATGATTACCTACTCCGGCTTTGTCATTTTCATCGGCAGTCTTGCTGTGACCTTCTGGGCGCTCTGGATAAGGCTTTTTACCGACGAGGCCGTCCCCGGCTGGGAATCGCTGGTATTGCCGATGTATTTCCTGGGCGGGATCCGGCTCTTTTGCATCGGCATGCTCGGCGAGTACCTGGGAAAGACCTACGCGGAAATCAAGGGACGACCCAGGTACTTCATTGAGAAGACGGTGTCGGGCGCAGAAGGACGTTCAATCGCCAGGATGACGTAAGAGCTGTAGTTGGTGAGCCGTACGATCCTTGGGCTGAACGGCGCAAGTCTTGCAAGAAACCATTCGGACCCGACTGGGCGCCAAAATCGATATAGGTCCGGTCGTGAGCCGATATTTTCGTCTCGAGCTCAGTAAACTTGTACAGACCAGCGGGGGAAGTCGCTCGACCTTTCCACGGTCCCAGCTGGCAAGACCAAGCCCGGAGACGCTGGTCCGCTCCGGATCGACATACACGAGATCGACCTCCGGGTAGCAGGTCGAGCGCAGTGACTCCTGGTCCGCCCTGACTGATCAGATCAGTCGGGACGGGCGGACGTTAGGTCCCAGCCAATCCGCCGTGGCACGAGGTTGTAGCTCTGACCACGGTAGTAATGGATATCTCCTGCGCTTTCGACATGCTCGCTGCCTCAAAAGTGATCTCGGCCGAGTCAATGCGCAGCAGGTGGCGAGGCTCGAAAGTCCTCCGTCAGCATAAACCAGCCCAAGACCGGTTCGCGGCTGGCCCAGGAAGCGACACCCCGACTTTCCGCCACCTGAACTGGCTCGACTGCGCGCACGAGCAAACCTGATTGTGATCGACGAATGTAAACAGCGGCATAAAGAAAGAACGTATAACGTGTCTCGACTCGCGGTGCGCCGGCTATTCCCGACGAGAAGCAGCATGGCCACTCCGCGACAAGCAGCAGGGACCTACCCTGGCTCAGTTGACGGCGTGAATCGTCCCTGAAAATGGCGCGGTCTGCCCGACACACCGAGCATTAAGAACAGAACGCTCAACGCGAACCAGGGCACGGCGCGCGCCGAAGGCCTGGCAACCATGCTCAAGGACGTCGGGGAAACCCGAATAGCTCATACGCCAGTGCTCACCAGCGTCGAATCCGGCGATCGCAGTCCAACCAGGATCCAGCCGATCGCTGCGGCCAAGATCGCCGCAAGAAACCGCCATGCACTCCGACCGACATCCCTCGATTCGACGATCTGCGTAAGCAACAGGACACCAGGACCGCGCCGACGACCAGAAACCGACCGGAGCGAGCGCGGCCGCCAGCACGGCAACTCCCAGGCCGACCGCCGCCGAGCTCATCGCTGCCGGCAGCTCCAGATCCACAGGCAGCGCGCCGAGCACGCAAGCAGCAGTGAATCTACGCCGATAGACCAGTCAAGGGACCGGCCGTCAGTGCGCGCGAAAGGGACGGGCGGCTCGGCGGCGCTGCTCTGGTCCGGGTGTGCGAGACGCACTTCATCAAAATCGGCTGGCAATCCGCCGGAATCTCGGACGCCTATGTGAAGACTTGCAGTGGCATTCCAGCACAGGCAAGATCGGCAGCATCAGCAAACCCATCAGCACGAGAGGCACCGCCATGCGCTCGGCTCAATCGGCCACGCTCGGCGATTGATGAAGGGGCGGCAACAAGTCGAGTGCGCATCCGGAAGGACCCCTGCCTTCCCACATAGCACGCCGAGAAATGCCAGCAGGACGGATGCCGTGCAGCGCCTGCGTTTCGCGATCCACGGTGTAGCGAAGAAAGTAAACCAGGGTGCCAGAGGGAACACGCCTGATACGACGCGTAACATCCTGCCCGAAGCGGCGCCCACTCTCGATTTCCACACGGGGAAGAAGGGCTCAACACCAGAGCCATCGAGCAGCCCCGCTGGCACGCGCATCACCCTGCGACCGAGCAGGTAGACGGCTCCGGGAGGGCCACCAGGCTCGAGACCGCGGCCAGGAACCTCGGCGCGCGTCCAGCGGATAAGCCAAGCAGCTCGCAGCCCGGCCCGTCAGCACACGCAAGCACGATCCCACGCTCCCGTAGTAGGGCCCCCGCACGGACACCCCGGCAGTACCCGATCCGCAGGAAACCGTTCCGCACCGATCTCGGCGCAAAGCAGTATTCGTCCGGCCCGAGCGGCGAGAGATTCAGGCCCTTGCAAACGAGCGATGACGCCGATGATCATGGCAAACCTACGGCAATCGTAGAAGCAGGCGGCCTGTGCGTCGAGCCGAATGGAGAATCCGCGCGCGCCTGGTCAGGCATCCCGATGCCTCCTTCAAGGAAGCTCTGCTCTCACAATCATTGTGCGGCCATACTGAGCGAGATAGCGGGACCCTGGCGGAAGCCGCAGTCACCTTGGAGTCACAACGGTAGTCTTCAGTGCCCCGATTACGGTACCATCGCTGCAACACGCCGAATCGTGATTCGACCGACAAATGAATAATCTGACAGTCGCGGTCGTACCCGTCAAAGTCGTTTGATCGACACCACCTTCTAAAACCGCGCCATTCGCAGGTCGCAACCGTCGTCTTCGGTAAGTATCGTCCTGGTTCCGGTGGCATGTCCGAAAGACACGACTTCGACATTTTCTTTCGCTCTACGCCAGTATTTCTCCCGTCATAGGGGCGCTGCTGGCCCTGTTCGGATCAACAACGCTTACAGCGCTACCAGCCTGGAGTAACTCGAGAACAAAGATTTTGCTGCTGCCGCCTGGGCTGGTCCGCTTCCTGGGTCGGGCGCGCATCGGCGTCAACTTGGCTGGTCCTGGCCCTGGTGTTTGCCGGCTTGGCACCGATCACGCCCATATTCAAGCTCCGAGCCCATCGCACGGAGTCGCGATATCTTCCGTGACTCAATCGCTCGGACTTTTCAAATACGGACTCTCAGAATTCCATCCCGTCGCACATGCTGCACAAATGATGGTGTCGGCATGTTCCGGCGGTATTGGGCGGTCGCAAAACCGTCGGCCTACAGCCTCTCTCGTTTCAATCGACGAACTAACTCTGCAGAACGCGATCCTGACCGACAACCTTTGCGCACGGCGGGCGTTTCGCCGTCATTTACATCGTCCTCCATCGACTATCGCGCACACTTCCAGCGGGCACAATCTGCCGCCCGAACCGCGACGAGCGCAAGAGACTGTTCCGTCGACGGCCTGTACTACAACTTCAATGACGCGGGCACCGTCGCGTTGAGTTCGCTGGGTCGACAGACTTCTCTATCGCTGCGTTCATGGCCCCATAGCGGTCGGTATGTTCTCCTTCTTCCAGACACGTTGTCGGGGATGATAAGCAGGTCGCTTCCGACTGAATTTCGTTCCAGAAAAACGTCATATGTCCCGCGTTCTCTGCTACGGCTCCGACCGATGCCGCGGTCAAGGTCTCCGAAGTATTTCGCGTACTGCCTCGATCAAACACAAGCCTGATATGCTACGGCACCAATCACGGCTTACGGCAGCGGAATAACCACCGGGGTAATCCGGTCGATGTCGTTCGAAGGAAAGTTTCGCGGGATATTCTGAACTGTTGCCGTCTTCGGGTTGGTAATCGACAACATCATCTCGATACCGGTAGCTCTTTCTGCAGCTCAATACGCGGAAAAAGCCCTATTAACCATTTTGCTGAGCAAGGCATCAGTTTTCACCCGATTCAGGCCGAGGAGTGGGAGCAGGCCGTCACCGAGATGACCACCGAGGACGACGAGATCGCCGAGTACGTGCAATCACTCGAGCAGCGCGGCGACGCCGAGGTCGACATGACCGAGGCGCTGGGCAAGATCGACGGCGACGCGCTGGCCGCCGAGTTCGAGCGCTACCTGCGCCGCCGCGGGCCGGGATTCCGGGGTTGACCGCTCGCTCACCGGCCGCGAGCGTGCGCACAATGCCAAGCCGTATCGGCGTGTCGCGCAACAAACACGCACGCTCGCGGGAAAGGCTCAGGTCTTCACCGGCTTGGGGGCCTGCCACTGGCCGTCCAGCGCGTTGGGCTTGGGCGAGAGACAGCCGCAGCGCCACCAGGAACGGACCTTTCGGCGCGGGCAGCCAATTGGCCTCCTTCGCCGGTCCCGGTGACTGGTTCTGCAGATAGAGGGTGATCCCGCCCCCAGGGTCCCTGACCAGGTCGTCCAGCATCGGTGAGTTGATGACGTACCGGTCGACCGGGTTGGCGACGAGCAGGCTTTCCGGCAGCGCGGGCTTCGTCGGGAGCCACGGTGGCCGGTGGCGTGGTTGAAGGGGTGGTGGCGGCGGTGTCCTCGGAACCTTGGCTGTCGCAGCCGGCCAGCGCGACGAGAAGTACCAGGACGGCGCCGATCCGGCGGATCAATGCCTTTCCAGCTCTTCGGTGTGGGCACTGGTCGAGCGACCTAGCGCGGCGACTTCGGCGTCCATCCGGGGCAGTAGATCCGGTACGAACTTGCGGATGGGCAACTCGCCCATGCGGGTCGACATCAAAGGCCTCACATAGCGGACCAGGCCGACCCAGCCCGGGCTGTTGATGCGGGCGCTGCGGCTCTCGATGCCCTTGACGAACGTCTCACCGCACTTGTCCACCGAGGTCGTCTTTTTCAGCGGGCCGGGCAGCTTGGAGAGCATCTCGGTGAACGTGGTCAGATCCTTCTTGCTGTCCTGCACCATCGGGGTGTCGATCCACGACATATGCGCCGATCCGACGTCGACGCCCAGGTGCGCGACTTCCAACCGGAGGGCGTTGGCGAAGTGCTCCACCGCCGGCTTTGGACGCGTTGTAAGGAGCCATACCAGGCGCGGCGGCGTACGCGGCAAGCGAAGAGACGATCAACACGTAGCCGCGACGGTCGATGACGGACGGCAGCGCGGCCCGAACGGTGTGAAACACCCCCACCACATCGATGTCGATCAGCCTTTTGAACGCCTCCGGATCGACCTGCAGCACCGACCCATAGGTCGCTATCCCGGCGTTGGCCATCACGATGTCGATACCGCCGAACCGTTCGATGGCCTCGTCGACCACGGACTGCATCGCCGCGAGGTCGCGCACGTCGGCGACCGCTGTCAGCACCCGGTCCTCGCCCAGCGCGGCGGCGACCTCCTTGAGGTGCCCGTCGTCCAGATCGGTCAACACCAGCTTGGCGCCCTTGCCGTACAGGCGACGGGCCACCTCCGCGCCGATGCCACCGGCACCACCAGTGATCAGGACGACTTTTCCGTTCACAGAACCCATAGGGCGAAACGTACCCGGCGGGTCCGCCGTTCTACAGTGCCACGCCCAGCAGCGCGTCGATCGCCGCGGCGACGGTTTGCGCGGACTCGGCGTCGTGGCCGCCGTACTCCAGCGCGTCGGTGCTCCAACCATCCAGTGCGGCAAGTACTTTGGGAGTGTCGAGATCGTCGGCGAGATAGCGCCGCACCCGAGCGACGACATCGGTGGCGTCGGGTGCCGCGGAAAGCGAAGTCGCGGTGCGCCACCGATGCAGCCGGGCGTTGGCCTCGTCGAGCACCCCGGCGCTCCACGACCTGTCCGTGCGGTAGTGGCCGGCGAGCAGACCGAGGCGGATGGCCGCCGGATCGACGCCGTCGGCCCGTAACCGCGATACCAACACCAGGTTGCCGCGGCTCTTCGACATTTTGTGTCCGTCCCAGCCGATCATGCCGGCGTGCACATAGTGACGGGCGAATCGCCGCTCCCCCGTGACGGATTCGGCGTGGGCGGCCGAGAACTCGTGATGCGGGAAGATCAGGTCCGACCCGCCGCCCTGGATGTCCAGGCCGGTGCCGATGCGGCTCAACGCGATTGCCGAACATTCCACGTGCCAGCCGGGCCGTCCAGGTCCGAAGGGCGACGGCCAGCTGGGCTCGCCGGGCCGCTGGGCCCGCCACATCAGCGCGTCGAGTTCGTCGCTCTTGCCGAGGCGGTCCGGGTCGCCGCCACGCTCGCCGAACAGCCGCAGCATGGTGTCGCGGTCATATCCCGACTCGTAGCCGAACTGCAGGTTGGCATCGGCACGGAAGTAGACGTCGGGGTAGTCGGGGTCGTCGACCACGTAGGCCGCACCGGAGGCCAACATCTTCTCGACCAACTCGACCACCTCCGCGATGGCCTCGGTGGCCGCGACGTAGTCGTGCGGCGGCAGCACCCGCAATGCGGTCATGTCCTGCCGGAACAATTCGGTCTCGCGGTCGGCGAGCTGCCGCCAGTCCACGCCGTCGCGTTCGGCCCGCTCGAACAGCGGGTCGTCGACGTCGGTGATGTTCTGCACGTATTGCACCGCCAGCCCGGCGTCGAGCCAGATCCGGTGGATGAGGTCGAAGGCCAGGTAGGTGGCGGCGTGACCGAGATGGGTGGCGTCATAGGGCGTGATGCCGCAGACGTACATGGTGGCCGACTGCCCGGCGGACACCGGTCGGATCTGGCGATCGGCGCTGTCGTAAAGCCGCAGCTGCGGGCCGCGTCCCGGCATCGCCGGGACGTTCGCCGCCGGCCACGAATTCATACCTTCGACTCTAAGGTGTCGACTCGAACCGGCCGGTCAGTAGGCCGACCGGATGGCGCCCAGCAGCACATCGGCCAGCTCGGCCCGGCACATCAGTAGGTCGGGCAGGTAGGGGTCGCGGCGGTTGTAGACCAGCGGGGAGCCGTCCAGCCGGGAGGCGTGCAGGCCGGCGGCCAACACCACACCGGCCGGCGCCGCCGAATCCCACTCCCATTGCCCACCGGCGTGGATGTAGGCGTCGACGTCGCCGCGGACCACGGCCATCGCCTTGGCGCCCGCCGACCCGATTCGCACCACCTGGATGTCGAGCGAGTCGCGCATCCGCCACAGCACCGCGGGTGGCCGGCTGGCGCTGGCCGTGATCCTGATCGGGCCGCCCCGTCGTGGTGGCGGTGGTGTGACGGTGTCGCTGCGGTACACCTCGCCGCGCGCCGGAAGCGCCACCGAAGCGTCGGTGATGGCGCCGTTGGGACCGCCGTTGCGCTGCCACAGCGCGATGTGCACCGCCCAGTCATCGCGCCCCGGTGAGGAGAATTCCCGGGTGCCGTCCACCGGGTCGACGATCCACACCCGGTCGGCGTGCACCCGGGACAGGTCGTCGACGGCTTCCTCGCTGAGCACAGCGTCGTCGGGGCGGTCGGCCTGCAGCCGGTCGAGGATCAGCGTGTTGGCCCGTCTGTCGCCGGCGTCGCCGAGGTCGTAGGGGTCATAGAAGCCGATCTCCTCGCGCACCGCCAGCAGCAGCTCACCGGCGTCTCGGGCCGCCTCGGCGGCCAACGCCGCATCGGACAGGCTCACCGGTTCAGTATCCGGTGTGCCGCGTTTACCGGCATACCGACCCTTGTTTGAGGGAGGGTTGACCCATGCCGAAAACCGTCGCCCCGATCCTGGCCGCGCTCGCTCTGATATTCGTAGGCTGTCCCACTGTGAACGCTTCGCCCACGCTGGCCGGAACCAGCTGGCGGCTTGTTTCGATCCAGTCGTCGGACGATGCGCAGGGCACCACGCCGGTAGCAGACCCGAGCAAGTTCACCGTGAGTTTCGGCGCCGACGGGCGCGCCGCCTTCCAGATCGACTGCAACCGCGGCAACGGCTCGTGGGAGGCACGGGCGGCGAGGGTGGTTCCGGGACACTCACATTCGGGCCGATCGCCGTCACCCGGATGATGTGCCCGCAGCCGTCGCTGGATCAGCGCGTCTCGACGGCGCTGACCTACGTGCGCGGCTACCTGATCAAGGATGGTCGGCTGCACATGTCACTGCTGGCCGACGCCGGCATCTTGACCTGGGAACCCACCTAGAACCTAGAAGGCCGGCCACGGGATGGGCCGACGCCGGTCAGGTGTCGGCATCACCGGATTGTCCAGCAGCCCAACGGTTCTGCGGCGCACCGCGTCGACCTCGCGCCCGGTGATATGCCCGCGCAGCCGCTCACCGAGACCGCCCCGCAACTGCTCGCCCAGCCGCGCGACCGCCTCCAACGTCTCGTCGTCGACGGGCTTGCCGGCCCAGCCCCACAGCACGGTGCGCAGCTTGTCCTCGACGTGCAGGCTGACGCCGTGGTCGACTCCGTAGATGTGTCCGTCCACACCGGTGAGCACGTGACCGCCCTTGCGGTCGGCGTTGTTGATCAGAATGTCGAAGACCGCCATTCGCCGCAGTCGGATGTCGTCGGCGTGCACCAGCGTGACCTCGCCGCCGGCGTAGTCATAGGCCCGCAGCACCGGCAGATAACCGGCCGGGATGTGGCCGGCGGGCAACAGGTCGACGAGGTCCGGCCCGGGCTCCGGTTCGTCGCCGACCTCGTCGCCGGGTTGGTCCACCCAGAGCTGCAGCATGCCCTTACCGGCGGGCCCGTCACGAATGATGGTGTAGGGCACGATATTCCAGCCCAGCGCCGAGGACACCAGGTAGGCGGCGAGTTCCCGGCCCGCCAGCGTGCCGTCCGGAAAGTCCCACAGCGGCGACTCACCGGCGATCGGCTTGTACACGCAGTGCGCGTGGCACTCACCGAGGTGCGCCTCGCAGAGAAAGGTGGCGTTGCTCGCGGAGCGGATGCGTCCGATGACGGTCAGCTCGCCGCGCCGCAACACCTCGCAGTCGTCGGGGGGGCTGCTATTCGTCGGCGTCATCGTCGGACCCGGCAATGGCGCCCCTCCGGTAGCCGTTGGTGCGCACACAGATGTGGCCCTTCGGATCGAGGGGCTCGTCGCACAACGGGCAGGGCGGGCGGCCCGCAGAGATGACGCGGTTGGAGCGCGTCGCGAACTGCCGCGCCGACTCCGGCGTCAGAAACACCCGCACCGCGTCGGGGCCCTCCTCGGCGTCGTCGAGCACCACCGAGGCGTCGAATTCGGTGTCCGAGACCGCCAGCAGCTCGACGACGACCGTCTGCGCCTCCGAATCCCAGCCCAGACCCATGGTCCCCACCCGGAATTCGGCGTCGACGGGTGTGATGAGCGGACTCAGATCCTCGATCTCGGTCTCGGGCGGGATGGGGGTTCCGAATCGGCGGTTGATCTCCAGCAGCAGCGCGGCGATCCGTTCGGCGAGGACGGCGACCTGCTGCTTCTCCAGCACCACCGACACCACCCGTTTGTCGTGCACAGCCTGCAGGTAGAAGGTCCGGTTGCCGGGCTGCCCGACGGTTCCGGCCACGAAGCGGTCGGGTGTGCGGAAGACGTGTATTGCGCGGGCCATGGCACCCCCCAAAATACCGGCATTGCCAGCTGGGCCGTAATCGCACGGCGGGTCACCTCAGTCGGTGGAACCGCCCACCACGGCGTCCCCGGGCGGCACGTCGTCGGCTTGGCCGTCCTCGGTTTTGGCAGGTTCGGCGCCAGACCCGCCGTCAACTGGGCGCCGGTGTGGTTGAGGTGTATGACGAACGGGCGCAGTGCGGTGTAGCGGATCACACTCATCGAGCCCGGGTCGGCGGTGATGCGCTGAAAGCTGTCCAGATGGGTGCCCAGCGCGTCGGCCACGACAGCTTTGATCACATCGCCGTGGGTGCACGCCACCCACAACGCGTCGCCGTCGTGTCTTTCGGCCAGCCTGCGGTCGTGCTCACGCACCGCCGCCACGGCGCGGGCCTGCACGTGGGCCAGACCCTCCCCGTCGGGGAACACCGCGGCGCTGGGCTGCTGCTGAACCACCGCCCACAGCGGTTCCTTGACGAGATCGCCGATCTTGCGGCCGGTCCACTGGCCGTAGTCGACTTCGGAGATCCGCTCGTCGACGATCGGCTCGAGCCCCAGGGCGGCGGCCAGCGGTTCGACCGTGCGACGGCAACGCAGCAGCGGCGAACGCACGATCGCGCGGATCGGCAGCGACCCGATCCGGTCCACGAGGGCCAGCGCCTGCTCGCGTCCCGTCTCGTCCAGGTCGATACCGTCGGTGCGGCCGGCCAGCGCGTACGCGGTGTTGGAGGTCGAGCGGCCGTGGCGCAACAGGATCACCGTCATGTCGCCGCCACCACCCCGGTCGTCAGCAGGGTCAGCACCGCCGCGCCCAGCAGCACCCGGTGGCCGACGAACCAGTACATGCTGTGGGACAACAAGAATCGCAGGAACCATGCCACCGCGGCGAATCCGATCACGAACGCGATCAGCGTCGCCACCAACAGCTGCGGACCGCTGGCGCTCATGCCCTCCCCGACGGGATGGAAGGCGTCGGGCAGCGAGAACAGGCCGGACGCGAACACCGCGGGGATGGCCAGGAAAGCCGAACCGTGCGGCCAGCTCGCGGTCCAGGTTCAAGAACAAGCCGGCGCTGATCGTCGCACCGGATCGAGACACGCCGGGCACCAATGCGAGACATTGCGCAAGACCGACCGTGACGGCATCGC
>CAVZIO010000004.1:0-420611 GCA_963775415.1 uncultured Gammaproteobacteria bacterium | reverse complement strand
CACGGGCGCCTCGCCTCCCGGCCTCTCGCCAGGCGCCTTCCGCGGCTGCGGCGAGGCTCGCGGCGCGCAGGCGACGATTTCTTCGGCAAGGGCGGAGAATCATCCCTGCAGGCCATCGAGCAGTCGAGGTGAATCTTGCGAAAGCCCGCCGCGACGTACTCGCGCACGAGGTCGGCGGCCTTCGCCATCGCCGCGTCCGCGGCTTCGCCCGCCAGGCGTTCGGCCCGAGGTGATCGCCGCCGATCCAGGTGCGTTCCGCGGGAAGCCGGCGCGCGCCGAAATGTCGCGCAGGAAGCGCACGAAGTCCGCCGGTCGCATCCCCGTGTAGCCGCCGAACTGGTTGACCTGGTTCGAGGTCGCCTCGACCAGCAGTGCGGTGCCGGCCGTGCTGGCCTCGCGCATGGCGCCTTCGATCACTGCCGGATGCGCCGAGCACAGCGACCAGACGCCGATCGCCTCGCCGCGCGTGTGCCGCGCGACGATGTCCTGCAGGGCCTTCATGGCCGCGCTTCCGCGCGGGGATTCCGGCTGCAGCGCGAGCAGGAGCGCGGCCGACAGCGCCAGCACGATTCCCGCGATTTTCACGGGCCCGGGAACGACACCCAGCAGAATCATGGAAAGCACGGCCGTCAGCAAGGGCGCGCCCGCATTGATGAGCGGCGCGACGATGATGGCCTTGCCGTAGCGGAACGCGAACACGAGCGTCAGCGCGCCGATCGCGTTCAGGACCTGGATCGCGGCCGCGAGCCCGGCGCCGTCGAGCCCGGTGTTGATCGGTTGCGAGAAGTCCGTCATCGCGAGCGCCACCGGGACGAGCAGGAGGCCGCTCAGCATCATGTAGAAGAAGATGCTGGCCGCGTCCATGGTGTAGTTCGCGAGCTTGATGACGTAGGCCTGCACGCCCCAGGCGACGAGGATCCCGAGCGAGAGCAGGAACCACAGGCCGTAGCCCGCGGCGCCGTCGGGGCGGTAGTCGAAGAGCGGCAGCGCCAGCAGCGCAAGGGCAATGCCGAGCGCTCCCATCAGCCCGGTGCGCTCCTTCAGCAGCCCCAGCGACAGCGCGATCGTGAGCGCGGGCGACAGCGAGATGATCGGGAAGATGAGGTACGGCGGGCCGATCCGCACGGCGTGAAACAGGATCAGCTGGCCGCCCGCGCCCAGCAGGCCGATCGCGAGCCCCAGCATCAGCGAGCGGCGGTCGTGCTGGAGACGCTGGCCGCCGCGGGACAGCACGAACACCGCGGGCGGAATCATCGTCAGCGCCCAGACGACGTAGTTGATCGTCTCCGGGACGCCGTGCTCGCCCGGCAGGCCGGCCAATGCGCCCCACACGCCCCACAGCAGCGTCGTGACGAGCGCATGGACCAGCCAGGCGCTCATCAGAACTTGGCGGTGACGCCGAGCAGCAGCGAACGGCCCCAGGTCTCGAACCCGGCCAGCATGTCCGGCCGACCCATCGTCGACCTGTAGATACTCGTCCGTGAGGTTCCGGCCCTCGATCGACACCGTGAACTTCTCGGTCAGCCGGTAGGCGACGGACGCCGTGACCCAGGTGATCGGGTCGCCGTACTGCGACAGGCCGCCGACCGCGTCGGTGACCTCCACGTACTCGCCGCTGTAGTCCGCGGCGAGCTGCGCGTCCCAGCGCTCGTTCTCGAACATCAGGGCGACCGAATAGGCGGACTCCGAGACGCCCTCGAGCGGCCCGACGTTCTCGCCGTCGATGTAGGCTTCGGTATCGGTATAGGTGTAGTTGGCACGGAGGCCGAACCCGTTCTCGAAGAAGTGCTGGAAGCCGACCTCGAAGCCGAGCACCTTGGCCTTGTCGCCGTTGATCGGGCGGAACACGTCGTAGAGCAGCGGCGCGTCGCCGGCGCCGCCGATGTCCGCGACCACGCCGATGTCCACGTTCTCCTGGAGCTCGTAGGTGATGAAGCCGTCGAGGTCCTTCCAGAACACGGCGCCGCTGAGGACGGACTTGTCGTCGAAGTACCACTCGACCGACAGGTCCGCCTGGTCCGCTTCGACCGGCTCGAGGTCGGCGTTGCCGTCGTAGAACACCTCGTACGTGCGGTCGAGCGTGCCGTCGGTACGCGTCGGCGCGAGCTGGTTGAGCGACGGCCGCGAGATGACCTGCGCGGCCGCGGCGCGGACGAGAAGGTCCTTGCGCGGCCACCAGCCGACGTTGAGCGACGGCAGGACCTTGCTGTAATTGCCTTTTTCCGTCAGCGGCTCGGCCGGGCTGTACGTGACGTCCGGGCTCGAGGTCGGGATCTCGGGCGTCGGGATCGTCGACGCGCACGATCGCTGTCGATCGCCGTGCGCGCCGTCGTGTCCGTGTCGATCCAGCGAAGGCCCGCATTCAGGAACCAGTTCTCGCCGCCGAAGTTCGCGTTGACGTAGGCCGCGAGCGTGTCCTCGTCCACGTCGTAGGACTGCACCGGATTGAACTCCGGCGCCACCAGCGAGGAGTCGTACACGTCGCCGGTCGGGTCGCCGTTCTCGTCGAGGATCGGCTGTCCGTCGAGCGCGGCGAGCGCCGCGAGGTACTGTTGCACGTCGAAGGAGACGAAGCGCGTCGGATAGCGCCCGCCGCCGTTGCGCATGAAGTTCGGCAGGCGCAGGTCGTGCACGACCTGCGCTCCGAGGCTCGCGAAAGTCACGTCGTAGAGATTGCAGTAGATGCAGGACCCGCCGTTGGTGTCGTTCTCGACGGTGTCGCGGGTCTTCGAGCGCCCGGTGCTCGCCGCGCCGAACTGCAGCGAAGTGAAGCTGCCCGAGTCGAAGGCCAGCTCGCCATCGACCGTCAGGCCGTCGACGGTGTCGGTGACGTCCGTGCCCGACAGGCCGATGTAGTGCAGGCCGAAGTCGGCGTCGCCGAGCTCGCCGTTGCTGAGCGCCGTCGCGAGGTCGCGGCCGTCCTCCAGCGCCACGCTGATGTCGGGCAGGCCGTTGTTGTTCATGTCGACGCGCCCGACGTGGCTTCCGCCGATGCCGGAGACGACCCAGGTGTCCTTGCCGCCGGAATCGCGGTCCGCTTTCGAGCGGTAGGCGTCGAAATCGAAGTGCAGCCTGTCGGTCGCCTGCCAGCCGCCGTTCCAGCCGAACTGCGTCGTGTCGACGACGCGGTGCTCGGTGATCGTCGAGATCTCCGGCACCAGCTCGGCGATGGTCATCCCGTCGACCCAGTGGTCCGCGATGCTGACGTCGCTCCAGCGGTGCAGCCCGGTGTCCTCGTCGAGGATCGAGTCCTCGACGTAGAACGACTGGTGATAGCCGACGGTCGGCGCGTCGAGGCGCGTGAAGAGTCCGTCGACCGTCATGCTGAAGCTGTCCGAGACGGCCCACTGCCAGACGGCCGTCACGCCGCTGCGCTCCTTCTGCTGAACGCGCGCGCCGAAGCTGGTGCAGCAGAGCCCGAGCAGCGAACTCTCGGCCTCGGAGATATTGCCGTCGCCGTCCGCGTCGAACTCGCCGGGCGAGTCGGGGTTGATGAAGAACTCGTGCACGGCGTCCGAGCGAACCTCGGTGTCCTGGTAGACGCCCGTCACCATGAAGCCCATGCGGTCGTCGGCGAACGTGGTGCTGAACACGCCGCTGACCTTGAAGCCGTCGTTCTCCGAAAGGTCGTTGTAGTCGCCCTCGACCGAGAGCGAGACGCGCTTGCCGACGCCCTCGAGCGGCCGGGCCGAACGCAGGTTGATCGAGCCGCCGATGCTGCCCTCGAGATTCGGGGCCTCGGCGGACTTCAGCACGTCCGCGCCGGATATCACCTCGGACGGCAGTACGTCGAATGCGAACTCGCGGCCGTCGCCGTCCGTCGCGAGGATGCGGCCGTTCAGGGTGACGATGCTGAATTCGGGCCCGAGCCCGCGCACGTTCACGAACTGGCCCTCGCCGCCGCGCGTGCGCGGCACGGTGATGCCGGTGATGTGCGAGAGCGAGTCGGCGACGTTGTCGTCGGGAAAGCTGCCGAGGTCCTCCGCGACGATCGAGTCCTGCACGATCTTCGCGCCGCGCTTGCGATCGAGCGACTCGACGAGCGCCGCGCGCGTGCCGGTGACGACGACCTCGCTGAGCTCCGTTGCGGGGCGTTGCCCGCGGCCTGCGCCGTAGCGAGCTGCGGCATGAGTGCGACTGTAGCGAAAGCGATGCCGACGAGACGAGTGACGAGACGCATGGCCGTTCCCCTTATGTCTGCGGGCAGTGGCATCCTATGTGAAGGTTATATGAAAGAACAAGAAACTTACGAATGCTTACGAATAGCGTGAAACTCGGCACTGATGCCCTTTTGATTTTCGCTTATGTTTGAAAACCGAAAGCCATGAATACGCGCATCCAGGACGAAAAAGGAAGCGGCCGCGGGCTGGCGAAGGAGCAGCGCCGGCGCGCCATCCGCGCGCTGGTCGAGTCGAATGCCCGAGGGCAACGTCGCCGAGCTCGCGCGACGCTTCAGCGTGTCGGAAGTCACGATCCGCTCGGATCTCGCCGCGCTCGCTGACATCGGCGCCCTCGTGCGAGTCCACGGCGGCGCGCTCCCGCCGGGAGACAGCGAAGAACTTCCGATCACCGTCAAGCAGACGCTCTATCACGCGGAGAAGGTGCGAATCGCCACGGCGGCGGCCGGGCTGATCCAGGACGGCGAGACCGTCATCCTCGATTCCGGAACCACGACCGCGGAGATCGCGCGCCAGATCCGCGGGCTCAAGCTCCGCTCGCTCAACGTCATCACGAACGCGCTCAACATCGCCGTCGCTGCTGGCGAACGCGCATCACGTCAACCTCATCATCCCGGGCGGCGTCCTCCGCCGGAAATCGTGGTCGCTGGCGGGGCCGCAGGCCGAGCAGGCGCTGCGCGACCTGCAGGCCGACCGGTTGTTCCTCGGCGTCGACAGCCTCGACCCGGACATCGGCCTCATGACGCCTCACGTGCTCGAGGCGAAGCTCAATGCGCTGATGATCCGCATCGCGCGGCAGACCGTGGCCGTGACGCGATTCCTCCAAGCTGCTGCGACGCAACCTGTCGGTGATCGCCCCGGTCGAGCAGGTGCACCTCTTGATCACGGATCGCGCGGCGGCACCGGATGCGGTGGCAGCGATTCGGGCGCGCGGCGTCGAGGTCAGGCTGGTCTGAGCGCGGGAGACTGACCGAAGCGGTTACTGCGCCGCAGGGCCGGCTGGCGCCTCGGGCGGCGGAAGCGGCTCGGGCACGCGGTTCTTCACGGCCGGGATGGACTGGAGGTACGCGAAGATCGCCTGGAGATCCTCGTCCGTGAAGTTCTTGTACATGGGGATGGGCATCGGCGGCAGGATCTGACGACCGCGACCCATGCGCCGGCCGGTGCGGATCGTGTCCTTGAAGTTCTGAAACGTCCATTTGCCCAGCCCGGTCTCCGGATCGGGCGTGATGTTCGCGGTGAAGCTCACGCCCCAAGGCCCCGACCAGGCAGTGAACGTGCTGGCTGCGACGGTTCCCCACGGTCCTTCGGGAAGCTTTGGCGCCGGCGGCATCTCGAGACTTTCCGGATGTCCCGACAGCATGTGCGACATATCCGGCCCTGGCCCATCGGGCCCGGTCACCAGCGGCGTATGACAGTCGTTGCAGCCGGCGATCGTGACCAGGTATTTGCCGCGTGCGACGGTGACCGCATCCGCAGCGCTTTCCGGCGTTTCCGCGGCTGCGAACGTCGCGGCGAGGACCAGCGACGCCGCAGCGAGCGGCGCGATGTGATGGCGATGAATCATGGTTTCTGCTCCCTGGGTTCATTGAGGTCTTGTTCGATCCATTGTTCGATGAGGGCAATGGCTTCCAGATCGGCCTTGGCGCTACCGAGCGGCGGCATCTGGATGCGCGGATCGCGCGAGCGGATCCGCGCGAGGAGCGTGCCTGCCGCGGGGTCACCCGGCACGAGAAGCCGGGTGTCGGATGCGCCGCGCGAGCGGTAGCGGCTCTCGCTTTCGACCAGGTTGCGCAGCACCTGCTCGCCGGAGCCCGGATCCGCCGGATCGATGGCGAGCTGCAGTTCCACGGGCACGGCGCCAACGGCGAGTTTCGGATCGGCATGGCATTGCCCGCAATTCGCATTCAGGTATCCGAGCACGGCGCGGCCCGCGGGAGTCGGCGCGTGAATGCGCGGCGGCGTATCGATGAGTTCCTGCGGCAGGCCTTGCACGCTGCCCTCTTTCACGAGCATCACCAGATCGAGGTCGCCGCTTTGCGGCGGTTCCGCGTGCGGAGCGAGCGGATCGCGATCGGGGGAAAGCTGCAGCGCGCTGAAGCCGAGCACCGGGGCGGTGCCGCCTTCATGGCAGGCGCGGCAATCGGCTTCGGACGGAATCGCGTAGCGCGCACCTCCGGGCAACTCGAGCGCGCGTATGCCGTTAGAAGATGCGAGTGTCGCTTGCGTACCCTCGTCGTTCCAGACATAGGCAACGAAGCGCCAGTTGCCGTCGGCCAGCCGCTCGATCAGGCGAGTTTCGACGCGCCGGCCGGCGACGGAGAATTCCTTCCAGAAGCGGACTCCACTTGGAAATTCCCAGGCGCCGGCGCGAGAGGCGTCGATGACGCTGCCGGGCGGCAGTGAAATCCAGCGCCGCTTGGTCGCGCCGTCGGACCAGAGCGGATACTGCGGCGTGAAAGTCCGGATGCCTGGGCGTACGGCGTCCACGGAACCCGGTTCGAATAGGCCGGTCTCGCTCAGCCGCTCATGCGGCGGGGTGAGGCTTCCAGCCGCGGACGCAATGGCGGCCCCCAAGCCGAGAGCGCTGGCGACTACGGCGATCGCGGTGCCGATCCCCCCCATGGAGCGGGTATTTTGCCCGCCTTGGCGCGCCGCTGCATCATTGCCAAGCGTGTGGCTCGTGACCTGAGCCATCTACCCCGCCAGAATGCCCCTATGACTATGGACGCTCTCTCCGGCTTCCACCCGGCCGTCGCCGGGTGGTTTCGTGGCCGCTTTCCCGCGCCCACGGAGGCGCAAAACCGCGCCTGGGCGGTCACTTCCCAGCACCGTAATGCCCTGATCGCGGCGCCGACCGGATCGGGCAAGACGCTGGCCGCCTTCCTCTCCGCAATCAATGACTTGGTGGTCGAGGGGCTCAGCAAGGGCCTGTCGGACGAAGTGCACGTCTTATATGTGTCGCCGCTGAAGGCGCTCTCGAACGACATCCAGAAGAACCTCCAGGAGCCGCTCGCCGGCATCCGCGACCAGCTCCTCGAGCAGGGCATCGACGACGTGCCGATCCGCGACGCCGTGCGCACCGGCGACACCTCGGCCTTCGAGCGCAACCGCATGCGCAAGTCCCCGCCGCACATCCTGGTCACGACGCCGGAGTCGCTCTTCATCCTGCTGACCTCGGAATCCGGCCGCGCGATGCTGAAGAGCGTCAAGAGCGTGATCGTGGACGAGCTGCACTCGGTCGCCGGCAGCAAGCGCGGCTCGCACCTGATGCTGTCGCTCGAGCGGCTCGATGCGCTCTGCGGCAAGCCGCCCGTGCGCGTCGGACTCTCCGCGACGGTGAAGCCGCTCGAGGACGATGGCGCGCTTCCTGGTCGGCAACCGCGAGGCCGAGGTCGAGATCGTGGACACCGGCCACGTGCGCGAGCGCGACCTCGCGCTGGAGCTCCCGCGCTCGCCGCTCGAAGCCATCATGGCGAACGAGGTCTGGGACGAGCTGTACAACCGGCTCGCCGAGCTGATCCAGTCACACCGGACGACGCTCATCTTCGTCAACAACCGCCGCCTCGCCGAGCGGGCGACGCGCTTCCTCGCCGAGCGCATCGGCGCCGAGCACGTCGCCTGCCACCACGGCAGCCTCTCGAAGGAACACCGGCTGAGCGCGGAAACGCGGCTGAAGGCCGGCGAGCTCAAGGCCCTCATCGCCACCTCCTCGCTCGAGCTCGGCATCGACATCGGCGACATCGACCTCGTCTGCCAGATGGGCTCGCCGCGGCTGATCTCGGCGCTGCTCCAGCGCGTCGGCCGCGCGGGACATGCCATCGGCGCGATCCCGAAGGGGCGGCTGTTCCCGCTCTCGCTCGACGACCTCGTCGAGTGCACCGCCCTCCTCGACAGCGTGCGGCGCGGCGAGCTCGACAACATCCGCGTGCCGGCAAAGCCGCTCGATGTGCTCTCGCAGCAGATCGTGGCGGAAGTCGCCTGCCGCGAATGGGGCGTGGACGAGTTGCTGGCGGCGTTCCGGCGCGCGCAGCCCTACGCGGACCTGACCGCGGAGGAATTCGAGCAGGTCCTCCAGATGCTCGCCGAGGGCTACTCGACCCGGCGCGGCCGGCGCTCGGCCTACCTGCACTACGACACGGTCAACCGGCGGCTGCGCCCGCGGCGCGGCGCGCGGCTCACCGCCGTGACCAACGCCGGCGTGATCCCGGACCAGTTCGACTACGACGTCGTGCTGAACCCGGAGGGCCTGCGCATCGGCTCGATCGGCGAGGACTTCGCGTTCGAGAGCATGCCCGGCGACATCTTCCAGCTCGGCAACACCTCGTACCGCGTGCAGAAGGTCGAGGTGAACAAGGTGTTCGTGGAGGACGCCCGGGGCATGGCGCCGACGCTGCCATTCTGGCTCGGCGAGGCGCCAGCGCGGAGCGACGAACTCTCCGCGTCCGTTTCGCGCCTGCGCGAGGAGGCGCTCACGCACCTCGCCGACGGCGCCGGAAGCGCTCGAAGCCTGGCTGCGCGACGAGAAGCAGCTCGACGCCGTCGCGGCCCAGCAACTCGCCCAGTACCTCGCCGCCGGCCAGGCGGCGCTCGGCACGCTGCCGACGCTCGATACCGTCGTGTTCGAGCGCTTCTTCGACGACGTGGGCGACACCCACCTCGTCATCCACTCGACCTTCGGCTCGCGCATCAACCGGGCCTGGGGACTCGCGCTCCGCAAGCGCTTCTGCCGCCAGTTCAACTTCGAGCTTCAAGCCTCCGCACTCGAGGACAGCATCGTGCTCTCGCTCGGGCCGACGCACAGCTTCCCGCTTGAGGACGTGAAGGCCTTCCTCAAGTCCGCCACGGCGCGCGACATGCTGGTGCAGGCGCTACTCGACGCGCCGATGTTCGGCACGCGCTGGCGCTGGGATGCCGCCATCTCGCTCGCGCTCGCAGGATCCGGAACGGCAAGCGCATGCCCGCGCCGTTCCAGCGCGCGGACTCCGAGGACCTGCTGGCCGTCGTGTTCCCCGACCAGCTCGCCTGCGCGGAGAACCTGACCGGCGCGCGCGAGATTCCCGATCACCCGCTCGTGAAGCAGTCGATCGACGACTGCCTGCACGAGACCATGGACGTGGACGGCTTCCTCGCGCTGCTGCAGGCGGATCGAGGACGGCGCGGTGCAAGTGCACTGCCTCGACCTCTCGGCGCCCTCGCCGCTCTCGCACGCCGTGCTCGGCGCGCGGCCCTACGCCTTCCTCGACGACGGCGATGCCGAGGGGCGCCGCACGCGCTCCGTCTCGACCGATCGCCTGCTCGACCCGAAGGACGCCGCCGATCTCGGCCGCCTCGATCCCGCCGCGATCGAGAAAGTGAAGGCAGAGGCCTGGCCGGAGGTCGGCAATCCACGACGAGCTGCACGATGCGCTCGTGGTGTACGGCTTCCTGACCGCGCCCGAGATCGAGCCGTGGAAGGCGCATCTCGCGCGGCTGCGGGACGAGCGGCGCGTGATTTTCCACGAGGGACTCTGGCTCGCCGTCGAACGCTCCGCCGAGTTCGAGCGCGCGAAGGAAGGCGATACGCTCGCGCTCGCGGAGATCGTTCGCAGCCGCCTCGAGCTGGTCGGCCCGGTGACGGAAACGGCGCTCCGCGTCGGGCTCGACCTGCCGGCCGGCGAGATCCGCGCCGCGCTTCTCGCCCTCGAATCCCAGGGCTCGATCATGCGCGGCCGATTCAGCGGCGGGCGCGAGGAAGAGTGGTGCGAGCGGCGCCTGCTGATCCGCATCCACCGCTACACCCGCGACCGCAAGCGCAACGAGATCCAGGCCGTGCCGCCCGCGCAGTTCATGCGCTTCCTGTTCCGCTGGCAGCGAGTGGCGATGGAGAGCCATGACGACCGCCAGGAAGGCGAAGCCGGATTGCTTGCCGTGTTGCAGCAGCTCGAAGGGTTTGCGGTTCCAGCCGGCGCCTGGGAGCGGGACATCCTGCCGCTTCGCGTCAAGCAGTACCTGCCGCAGAGCTCGACAAGCTCTGCGCCGCGGGGCGCATCGCCTGGTATCGGCCGGTCGAGGCGAGCGGCAGCGAGATTGCGCCCGCAGCCGGTCCCGTGCGCTCGACGCCGATCACGCTGGTCGAGCGGGAGGCACTGACGCACTGGCAGAGCAGCGGCGAGGCGCCGGATTCCGTCGAGGGCTTGTCGCCGCGCGCGCAGAAGATCCTCGAGAGCCTGCAGCAGCACGGCGCTTCGTTCTTCGACGATCTCGTGCACGACACGGGTCTCTTGCGCAGCGATGTCGAGACTGGGCCTCGGCGAGCTCGTCAGCCGCGGGCGCGTGACTTCGGATTCTTTCGCGGGCGTACGCGCACTGATCACGTCGAAGAAGCGGCGCGAGCGGCTGCGCCAGTACCGCCGCCCGTTCCTGAGCCTGGAGGATGCCGGGCGCTGGAGCCTGCCGCGGCGCGTGCCGGCGCCGGCTGGCGCCGATGCGCTCGGCGACCCGGCGGTGGATCACATCGCGCGCGTGCTGCTGCGGCGCTACGGCGTCGTGTTCCGCAAGCTCCTGGAGCGCGAGAGCGGCCTGCCGCCATGGCGCGAGCTCTTCTACGTGTACCGGCGCATGGAGGCGCGCGGCGAAATCCGCGGCGGGCGGTTTGTCAGTGGATTTGCGGGCGAGCAGTTCGCGCTGCCGGAGGCGTGGATCTCATCTGTTGAAGAGTGTCGCGCGCGACGCCGCGGTGGATCGCGTTTCGATTTCAGGGGCCGATCCCTTGAATCTGGTCGGGATCGTCACGCCGGGCGAGCGGGTCCGGCGCTGTCCGGAAATCGCGTGCTGTTCGAGCAGGGCGTACCAGTGGCGGTGCAGGCGGGCGGCGACGTGCGTTTCCTTAAGGAAGTACCAGAGAAGTCGCAATGGGAAATACGCAACTTGCTAATCCGCCGGTAAATTTTAAAAAAAAAAAAAAAAAAAAAAAAAAAAAAAAAAAAAAAAATCGCAGTGCAGGCTGGTTGTGAAGTGCGCTTCCTGAAGGAAGTGCCTGAAGAGTCCCAGTGGGAGATTCGCAACCTGCTGATCCGGCGGCACGGGCTGGCGCCTACGTGCCCGTTTCGACGGCATCGCACTGACGTCCGTACCTGCCCCGGTCGATACTAGCCAGCGCCATCCGCGCGCGATGCGTCTCGACCTTCACAAACAATCGCTACGGGCGAGGAAGCTCCGAATCCCGGTTAGCAAGCCGTAGCTGCGCGCAAATTTCACGGACTGGACCACGGGGCAATCGCCCGCGGCTCCGCCCCCAACCCTTGAAGAAGCCGCCATCCGCGAAATCCCACAGCAGCGTGAGGTGCGCGCGCCAGTCGTAGAGCTGGTCGCTCAGCGGGATCTCCGCGCCCAGATCGAGCGCCACATGACCGCCTCGCGTCAGCCCAATCCGCACTTGCGGCACGAGCGTGAACTGCACGCGATCGCCATCGCCGCTCTCGAATGGCGCCGTTGCCGCGCCTCGAGGGCCGGGAAGACGCGTTTCGGCCAGTCCGACCAGATGAAGATGCACCACACCCGACAGCTCGAGCTCGCCGGCGTCGACGTCATCGAACGGCAGGACGGCACGGGTGCTTGCCTGCAGCGTTGACCGTGCCGACAGCTCCTGCGCCCAGGCGAGAAACGGTATCAACTCTTCGGAAGCGTCACTCTCGGTCGGCACGGCCAGCTTGGCCCCGCCCGCCAGCAGGTAGCCGCGCTCCAGGCTCCAGGTCAGCGCCTGCTTCCAGCCGACCTCGACCTCGATGAGGTCGCCCTCCTCCTCGACCAACTCCAGGATGCCCTGGCCGCCCCGGCCGAACCGTTTCTCGAACTCGAGGACGTTGCGCCACACGTCCTCGCCGTCCTGGTCCGCATAACGTGACTTCCAGACGACTTCGTCTTCCGGAGAACGCCTTCTGCGTGCGGATCGGCAAGCATCAGGTTGAATTCGCCGGGCGGGTAGCGCTCCGATCCCGGTGCCAGCGTTTTCACGTATGCGACGATCGCCGCGATCTCCGCGTCGGTGAACGTCGAGCCCCAGGCCGGCATCTGCTTCGAAAGCCCGAGGCGCGTGCCGCCATGCTTGACCACGAGCTGCCAGTCCAGCGCCGGCTCGCGGCTGTTGAACAACGGATCGCTGAGATCCGCGGGTGGGGGATCGAGCGCCTTCGCGACGGGATTCTCCGGATCCGGCCGTCCCTGCATTCCATGGCAGCCGGCACAGGTCGATTCGTACAGGCGCCGCCCGACCTCGAGGTCCGTCGTCTCGCCCGCCGCGCTGCCCGTCCAGAGAAATGCCAGCACCGCGAACGGCAGGCAGCCGCGAATCAGCGTCATGGGGACGTTCACTCCAGCTTCTTCAGGTACTCGGCCGCCGTCGTCGCTTCCACGTTCGTGTCGGTGTGCTCGGCGATGAGCTGCCGGAACGTGACGAAGAACTTCGCGCCCTGCGGGATGCCGAGCTTCTTGAAGGCCGCATCCAGCTTCTCGCTTTCCTCGTCCGTGTGATGCGCGGGCTGCAGGATCAGGAAGTCCCAGGATGCGCCGCCCTGGTGCACGAAGAGCTGCCGCGGCGGCAGGCCCGCCTCGGCGTTCGCCTGGTCGAAGAGCGCGATCTGTCGCAGGAACTCCTCGTGCTTGCCGGGCGCGATCCGGTAGATCTCGATGACCATTTCCTTCGAATCGCCGAGCGCGGGCGCACGTCGCGAGAACGCCCAGGGCACAGCATCAACGCATGTCAACATTCGACTCATGCTTCCGCTCCCTGCTTACTCGGCCTTCGCGCCCAGCACCAGTTCGGCCTGAGCGCTTCCGGCGCGCGTCATGGCTCGCCTTGGCCGTGAATGCCGTGCCGGCGGGCGCCGAGACGATCCAGTCGGCGACGGCGCGATCCAGCGTGCCGGCCGTGAATCCCCACCAGCTCGCCGTCGATCGTTGCCCGGTGCGGCCCGCGAGTTGACCGAGCTGTTGCGAAGGCTCGCCGTCGACCAGCCGCGCGCCGGCCGGCAGCTTCAGCTCCGCCGAGACGCCGCCGACCGCCTGCATGTCGAGCGCCATCTGCGTCCCGTGGGTCGGCATCCAGCCGGTGTTCTCGACGACGAGCCGCAGCCGCCACAGGTTCTCGCCGACGGGCTCGGCCGTGAACGAGCGGACGGACAGCCGTGGCGTGGAGAGGCCCAGGTAAACGAGCCACTCGCTGTGCGGCGCAACTTCCCGCTCGAGGCGATCGAAGGGGACGTTGTACCAGTAGCGGATCAGGTCGAACCCGCCGACCTCGACGGACCCGAGCTGCGGATGATCGAATGCGCCGCCAGGCGACGAACCCGTCGCCGTCCAGGTGCTGGTCGCTCCACCGCAGGAGCTTGACCTCGTCCTCGACCGGGTGAAAGCCCCAGAGCCAGGCGGATGCGGTCGTGTTCTCGAGTGAAATGCCGGCGGCCGTCAGCGGATTCCAGAACTCGGTGATGAACGAGTAGAGGCCCAGCCGGTCGTAGAGCCAGCCGAACGCGCTCGGGATCTGGCGCTCGCGGTCCACGCTGCGAAGTTCCAGGTACGAAATCGCGGTATACCCGGTCAGCTCCGCCGCCTTCCCGGCCAGCGTTTCAAACGCCAGGCGATCCGGCTCGGGGAATTTGCTCTCCGAGATTCACCGGCGGCGTCAGCACCAGTCCTCCGAACGTGTGGCAGGTGACGTGCGCCACGATGTTGGGCCGGCGCGCGATCGCGGCGACATAGGCGGCGACTTCCGGCTCCGATGTGGGATACGCACCGTCGGTCTGGCTGACGGACGTCCCGCGATCGCCCGGGAAGTTGGCGCCGAAATCGAGCGCCTCGTGCTCAGGCTCGTCGGCGATCGTGGCGCCGTCGTAGCCCTCGACCAACCCTTCGCGCAACACGCGCCAGTAGTCGCCGCCCGTCTCGTCGGGGGCGCGCGGCACGATCAGCCGCGGATCGCCCGGGTGCTGCTTCCACGGCCCGTTCGGATCGCGAAAGCGCATGAACACGCTCCGGCCGTCGCCGTTCGACGTCCCGCGGGATGATGCCGGGCCCCGGCAGCGCGCTCGGATACGGGCGATCCACGGAACGGATGAATCGCCCCTGGTCGAGGGTCGCATCCACGCCGTCCGGCGTCATGCGCGGCAGCACGTAGACCGTGCGCGTGTCCAGCAGGCGCGTCACGCGCTCGTCCTTGCCGTAGCCGTGCGAGCAGCTTGTGGACGAAGTGCAGCGCCGCGACGCCCCCCGCCCACTCGGTCGCGTGCATGTTGCCGTCGACGACGAGCGCCGGCTTCTCGGCAGCGGGCCCGCTCGCCCGGTTCGTCAGCGTGAGGAACCAGATCGGGCGGCCCTTCGGGTCGTGCCGATGCTCTCGAGCTCGACGAGATCCGGCCTCGCGCGCGCCCATTGCTCGAGGAGCGTCGTCAGCTCGTCATAGCGCAGGATGTGATCGAAGGGCAGCGGGGCAACCGGCTGCTGCGCGCGGGCCGCGCTGCCAAGCGCGAGCGCGAGGATCAGCAGCGTCGCCCGTGCCGCCTTCACGGCCGGCGCGATCAAAACTTGCGCGTGACGCTGCCCGTGACCAGGCGACGCGTCCCGTAGAAGCAATTGGACACGCTGCTGCATCGATCGACGAAGATCTCGTCCGTGAAGTTGCTGGCGTTCACCGCGATACGCCAGTTCGCCGTATCGTAATGCAGGATGGCGTCGTACATCGTCACATCGTCGCTCTTGAACTGGTTGGCGCCGTCGCCGAACATCTCGCCGCGGTGGCGGAGGCCCAGGCCGAACCCGAATCCGCCGAGCGGTCCTTCCTGGAACGTGTAGTCGACCAGCGCCGAAGCGATCATGTCCGGGACCGCCACCATCTCGTTGCCGAGGTCGGCTCCGGAGGTCTTGGTGATCTCGGTGTCGATGCTGGTGAAGGCCAGGTTGAACGTCAGGCGCTCGCGGATGCGGGCGACGACTTCGAGCTCCACGCCCTTCACCTCGACCTCGCCCTCCTGGACGCTGAAGAACAGGTTGACCGGGTCCGGCGTCAGCACGTTCTGCTGCACGATCTCGTAGGCCGCGAGCGAGCCGAAGAGCGTGCACGCCGCGGCCCAGCTTGCGGCCGTCGAACTTGAGGCCCGCCTCGACCTGGTCGCCGGTGGTCGGCTCGAACGGCTCGCCCGCGAAGGTCGCGCCGGACACGGGCTGGAATGACGTGGCGGCCTGGATGTAGGGCGCGAAGCCAGTTGTCGAACACGTAGTTGGCGCCGACGCGATAGGTGAACTCCTCGTCGTCGACTTTCTCGCCAGCCGCCGGGTCGCGCTCGACCCAGTCGTTGCGGCCGTTCAGCGTCAGGATGAAGCGGCCGAACTTGAGCTGGTCCTGGAAGTAGACGCCGATCTGGTCGCGGGTTTCGTCGATGGACGGGAAGATCGTCGCCGGCGGGATGACCGCGTCGTACACCGGGTCGAACAGGTCGATCGCGGGCGCCGACGCCGAAGCCGAACTCGGAGAAGCCGTCGTAGTCGCGGTAGTCCACGCCGACCAGCAGCGACTGCTCGACGCCGCCCGTGGCGAAATCGAAGTAGCCGCGCGTATCGACGGACAGCGAGTCGATCCGCTCGTTGAACGGGAAGTCGAAGCGGTTGACCGTGCGGTAGTCGTCCGGCACGCCGTCGAAGTCGTCGTCCACGAGCCCGGCGCCGAAGACCGCGCGCGAATCCACCTTCACGTCGAAGTACTTCAGGTTCTGCTGGATCGAGAAGCGGTCGTTGAAGCGGTGCGAGAAGTCGTAGCCCGCGCTCCACTGCTCGCGCTTGAAGAAGTTGTAGCCCGTCTCGCCGAGGTTCCTGCCGACCGGGACCTTGCCGAGCGGGTTGGGCAGCATCGTGCCGTAGATCGGCAGGAAGCCCGTGCTCTGGTTCTCCAGGTCGTCGTCCTGGTAGTTCGCGAGCAAGGTCAGCTCGGTGTCCTCGCCGAACTCGAACTTCACGGCGGGCGAGATGAACAGCCGCTTCGAAGTCAGGAAGTCCACCTGCGTCTCGCGGTCGCGGTACAGCGCCGTGATGCGCCCGCTGGTGCGCTCGCCGAGGGGACCGGTCAGGTCGCCGGCGACCTGCCACATGTTGTACTCGCCGCCTTGCAGTTCGATCTCGCCGCCGAAGACGTCCTGCGGGCGGCGGCTCACCATGTTGACGATGCCGCCGGGCGGCGACTGGCCGTAGAGGACCGACGCGGGGCCCTTCAGGACCTCGACGGCCTCGGACCCGTAGAGATCGGTGCCCGTGTTGTTGACCGAGCCGATCGGCGCCTGCACGCCGTCGATGAACTGCACGGGATCGAAGCCGCGTATCTGGAGCCAGTCATAACGCTCGTCGGGCCCGAAGGCCTCGCCGGTCGCGCCGGCCGAGTAGCGGACGGACTCGTTGAGGCTGGTCCAGTTGAGCAGGTCGATCATGTCGCGCGAGACGACGCTGACCGACTGCGGCATCTCCACCAGCGGGATGTCGGACTTGGACGCGCTCGTGCCTTCGGTCGACACGTATCGTTCCGCGGTGACGATGACGGGACCGATCTCGTCGGTAGGCGGGCCCTGGTCCTGGGCGACTCCAGGTCCTGCCAGCGCCGTACCGACCATCAAGGCCAAAGCGTGTCTGGAATCCATGGTGTAGTCCCCCTTCGTATTCAATCTAGACCCCACGGTACCCGGCGCATTCGCGGCAGGGTCGGAAATCGTCGCGTTCAGGCCATGCCATGGTGGCGGCCCCTGACCGGTCCGCGGAAAACCTGCCCGAGCCACGCGGAAGCGTCCGCCAGCGCCTGGTTGCTGACCGCGGCAATCGACATGGCCTCGATGAAGCTGTGCGACGCGCCAGGATAGACGACGCTGTGCGTGGGCACGCCCGCGTCCCTCAGCCGGCGCGCCATCTCGACGTTCTGCTCGGCGAGCACGTCGCATTCGGCGATCGCGAGGAATGCGGGCGGCAGGCCATCGAGCGAGGCCAGCAGCGGGCAGACGAGCGGATTCTGCTGCGTCCGCGTCGCTGCGCATGTAGTTGCGCCAGTACTGGATCATTTCCTCGCAGCCGAGCATGTATTCCGGGCCGCCATAGCGCCGGCAGGCGTCCGCGGAACAGTGCGAGCACGAAGGCGCCGTAGTTGAGCAGCATGGCGCGCAGCGGCGGGATGGACGCCTGGTCACGGCGCAGCAGGCAGGTCGCAACGCTCAGGTTGGCGCCGGCCGAGTCGCCGCCGATTGCGAGCCGATCCGCGTCGATGCCGAGCGCACGGCCCTGCTCCGCCAGCCAGTCCACGACGTCGACGATCTGCTCGAGCGGCACCGGAAACTTCTGCTCGGGCGAGAGCGCGTAGTCGACGCCGATCACGCAACAGCCGGCGCGCGAGGCGTATTCGCGCATGACCCGGTCGTGGGTATCGATGCTGAACAGCGTCCAGCCGCCGCCATGCAGGTAGACGAGGCCGGGCAGGATGCCGCTGCTCCGGGCGGTGAATGCGCGCGCGCACCGGGCCGTGCCGCGTCGGCACCGCAGATTCCCGCGTCTCGAGCATCGCCGGCCCGCCCTGCGCCAGGGCGCGCGCGCTTCCTCCGCCCAGCGGCGCTCTGCGGAAAGGGAGCGCTGTCTGAACGCGGATGTCGCGCGTTCCGGCTCGGCGATCGTGCGGATGAAGCGCCGGATGTCGGGATCCAGGTCGCTGCCGTTGGCGGACACCACCTCCCCGCGCGCGTGGTCCATGGCGGAATCCTCGGATCGGCGGCGGTCGTCCGCCGTCGCCGGGCGATCATTTGTCATCGTGAACGGGCCAGACTAGGCTAGGTGCATGGGCCGCAGCACCCGAGGCGCCGACTACCAGGACATCCCGCGTCCGATCGCCGCGCTGTCCGACGAGTATCCGCCGGGCCATCACGATCCCCATCATCATCACAAGCGCGCGCAGCTGATCTACGCCTGCGCGGGCGTCACGGTCGTCATCACCGACCAGGCGAGTTTCGTCGTGCCGCCGCAGCGCGCGGTGTGGGTGCCCGCGGGCGTCGAGCACGAAGCGCACATGCGCGGCCACGTGTCGCTGCGCACTCTTTATATAGACCCGACCGCTTTTCCCGACCTGCCCACGACCTGCCGCGTCATCGAGGTGTCCAGCCTGCTGCGCGAGCTCATCATCGAGGCCTGCCGCATCCCGATCGAGTACGACCTCGAGGGCCGCGACGGCCGCGTGATGAACCTGCTGATGACCGAGCTCATCGCGATGCCGGCGACGCCGCTCGACGTGCCGATGCCGCAGGACCCGCGCCTGGTCAAGGTCTGCACCGCGATCCTGCGCGACCCGGGACAGCACGAGCCGCTCGACGGCTGGGCGGACATCGCCGGGATGGGCCGGCGCACGTTCACGCGCACGTTCCGCCGCGAGACCGGCGTCAGCTTCGCCACCTGGCGGCAGAACGTCCGGCTGATGGAAGCGCTCTCGAGGCTCGCCATCGGCCAGCCCGTCACGACGGTCGCCTACGACGTCGGCTACAACAGCCCGAGCGCCTTCACCGCCATGTTCCGCCGCGCGTTCGGCCGTGCGCCGACGCAATACCTCGCCTCGATTCCGGGCGCGAAGGAGCCCGAACAGCACCACTGAAGGCCGCGCTCAGCGGCCCGGGTTCAGTTCCCGCATCCACGCGAGCAGCTCGTCCGAATCCGATCGGCCGAGCGCCTCGGTGATCTCGGCGAACACTGTGTCCCGCTCGTCCTGTCCGAGCTTGAACTTGGCGCGCTGCTCGACGACCTTCGCCTCGAACGGCACGATCCTGCGCTTGATCGTCTCGTAGCGCGCGCCCATCTCCGACCGCTGCCAGGCACTGGGGCGACCACGCTCCATCGCGCCGATCAGGTCATCCAGGTGCGCCTCGAGCCGCGCCGGCGTTTCGTCGAATGCGATCGTCACGAGGAATTGCACGACCGCGTAATTCCAGGTCGGAGCCCAGGTCCGGTTGCTCACCCAGGACGGCGAAATGTAGCCCTGCGGGCCGCTGAACAGGAGGAGCGCGCGCGCATCGCGCTGCAACGCGGCGCACAGCGGGTTCCATGCGCGCCATGTGCCCCTCGAGCGCCTCGATGCGCCCGTCGGCGCCGACGCGCGGCCGCAGCGGCAACGGCGTCGCCCGGAACTCGCCCGCGTCGAGACGACGACGACCCAGGCGAGCGGATGCTCGAGCACGAGGCGCAGGACCTGCTCGTCGCTCTTCGGCGCAAAGATGTCCGCCGGTGCCGTCAAGCCGCCGCGCCTTCGCGCGCGAGCGTCGAGTTCCGCCGGCCGTAGCCGGCGTACAGCGCGGCGCCCGTCGACGACGTAAATCGCGAGGAAGAAGGCCATCAGCGGTTCGCCCGCGGCCGCCTGCAAGCCGATGTCGATCAGCACCGGAAGGATCATGCGCGATACAGAGCACGAGTGCCACCGCCGGAATGTAGCCGATCCAGGCGCGGCCGACCCGGAAGCCGCCGAGCGGCACGCGAAACGGACGCGGCAGGTCCGGCCGCTGCGAGCGCAGCCACATCGTGCAGAAGCAGACGGTCGCGAACGCGAGACCGGCCCCGAGGCTCACGAGGTCCGCGAGCATCCCGATCGGGAAGAACGCGGCGCAGACCGCGGAAATGGCGCCGAGCACGATGATCCCGCGATGCGGCGTGCGGAACCGCTCGTGCACGCGGCTGAAGATCGCCGGCAGCATGCCGTCGCGCGACATCTGGAACGTGATGCGCGACTGGCCGATAGGCGTTGACGAGCAGCACCGATGCGAGGCCCATCAGTGCGCCGAGCTTGACGAAAATTGCGACGCCCGGGTGGCCCATCCGGTCCACCGCGACCGCGACGGGATCGGCGACCCCGAGCTCGCGGTAAGGCACGACGCCGGTCAGCACGGCGGCCACCGCGAGGTAGAGCACCGTGCACACGACCAGCGCCCCGAGGATGCCGATCGGCATGTCGCGCTGAGGATTTCGCGACTCCGAGGCCGCCGTGGAAACGGTCTCGAATCCGAGATACGCGAAGAACAGGATCGACGCGGCCCGCACGATGCCGGGCCAGCCGAATGCAAACTCGCCTTCGTGCGGCGGCATGAACGGCTTCCAGTTGCCGGGTCGATCGCGCCGACGCCGACCGTGATGACGACCGCCAGCACCGCGACCTTCACGACGACGAGGAAGGCGTTTACGCCGGCGGACTGGCGCACGCCGGCGCAGAGCACGGCCGTCACGACCGCGATCGCGAGCACGGCGAGAAGGTTCATCGAGAACCCGCCGCCGTCCCGACGAGTGGCGTGGCGAGGTATGCCGGGCACCACAACGCCGAAATCTGCGTAGCAGGCTCATGAGGTAGCTCGAGAACCCGACGGCGAGCGTCGAGGACGCCAGCGTGTACTCGAGCATCAGGATCCACCCGAGGCCCCAGGCGAAGACTTCGCCGAGCGCCGCGTAGCAGTAGCTGTAGGACGAGCCGGACACGGGCATCGTCGACGCGAGCTCCGCGTAGCACAGCGCCGTGAGCGCGCAGGCCGTGCCCGCGATCACGAACGAGATCATCACCGCCGGGCCCGCGAAGTTCGCGGCGGCCGTGCCGGGCAGCACGTAGATGCCGGCGCCCAGGATGCAGCCGATGCCGAGCAGCACGAGGTGCAGCGGCCCGAGCGTCCGGCTGCAAGCCGTGCGAATGCGGCGTCCGCCTGCAAGGCCTCGATCGACTTGCGGGCAAACGGGCCTGTTGAATTGCGGGCGCCTGCATGCATGTCGCCACCTCGCCGTAAATGACGTTCATAACAAAGCCGCGCGTCAGCCAGTGCCGCGCACGGGTCCGAATTCATCGCACGCGGGCCAAGCGCATTATATTGTCACGCGCTTACACGCGGTGCGCGTCTGCTATGAAATCGTCTTCTCGTCAATCGCGGAGAACAGAACATGTCATACAGATTTTCGGCGGCGGCGCTGGTCGCGGCAGCGATGCGGCGATGCCCGTGCACGTCGCGGGCGCGACCGGGCTTGCCACCTGCGACTCGGGATCGCCGGACACCTGGCAGTCGCAGGAAAAGCTGACCGCGATGCTGAAGGCAAAGGGCTGGGAAGTGCGCAACATCAAGGTCGACGGCGGATGCTACGAAGTCTACGCGCTCGACGAGAAGGGGGAGCGTGTCGAGGCGTACTTTCATCCGGTCACGCTGGAGCGCGTGAAAACCGCCGAGCGAGTGAGCGCGAGCGCCGCGCAGTCGCGCATGATTCCGGTGTGGGACGTCGCGGTGCGGGTCCTGCACTGGACGCTCGTGCTGACCGTTGCAGCGGCGTGGCTCACCCGGCACAGCCCGGGTCGCTGGCATGAATGGCTCGGCTACGCGACGCTCGCGATCGTCGTGGTGCGCACGATCTGGGGATTCATCGGGTCCCGTTATGCGCGCTTTGCGGACTTCGTCCGGTCCGCTCTCGGTCACGGCCGCCTATGCGCGCGACGTGCTGGCAGCGCGGGAGGCGCGCTTCATCGGGCACAACCCGCTCGGCGGATGGATGGTGGTCGCACTGCTGACGATGGTCGCGCTGGTCGGCGTGACGGGCTGGCTCTACACGACGGACCGATTCTGGGGCGTCGCCTGGGTCGAGGAGCTTCACGAGACGCTTTCCGACATCCTCTTCGGGTTCGTCGCGCTGCATATCCTGGGCGTCGTCTTCACGTCCATGAGGCACCGGGAAAATCTGCTCGGGTCGATGCTGCACGGGCGCAAGCGCGAGTAAGATTAGGGAGACTCTGTCTTCATCGGCACTTGCGCGGCTGCCTCAACCTTTCGATAGCTCTCAACTGCGCCGACTTCCAGAAAGAGGAACAACTCCTCGCCGATCACGAGCGGGTCGAGGTCGCGGCGAAGGTCCCGTCTCCGCGCCTCCTCGACCGCTCGTGCCTTACTTGCGCGTGGGCGGCAGTCCGGCGCTGAGCGCCGACACGCCATCCACGCCGGCGATCTTGCAGATCGGATGCGAGAAGTCGCTCTGCAGGCTCGGCTCCGCGACGATGCCTTGATAGTTGATGTTGTCGTCGCCGTTCGCGCCGACGCCCGCGGGCACCCAGTCGAGCAGGAGTCGCCGGCGCGTGCGCCAGGCGATGTTGTGATCGGCGCACGACGTGTCGCCGCTCACGCCGATCGCTCCGACGAGCTCCTTGCGAGCGTTGTAGAGGGGCAACCCGCCGCCAAACACGTTGATGCCACCGACGCGCCGGCCCATGAGCGGGTCGTCCGGCCGGCCGAACGCCGTCGCCGGCCCCGCGTAGGCGGCGTCGGCATCGACCGGATTGCTCTGCTGAAGGCCGTACAGCGAGCCGCCCGGCTGCACCGCCGCCCAGAGATTCGCGGTCGATAGCGCGAGGCCAGGCAGGCTGAACGCGTTGGCGGTATTGGCTTTCTGCGCCGCGATCACGCGGCTGCCCGGCCACTGCTGCCCGCGGTCGGTGCCGGTGTATGCGACGGCGCAGACGACGCCGTCGCGATTGACGATGGCGCCCCACATATCGAGATCGAAGCCGCCGTTCTGCTGGCTGCGCGCAGACGTCAGGGCGTTACGCAGGCCGGCGTGATTCGGCAGCCCCGCACAGGCTCTCTCGATCGCGCCGCCTGCAACAAGTCCGACGGGCCGATCGGCGTCGAGGTCACTGGCCCAGGCGCTCGCGCAACATAGCGCCGCGGCGAGGCTGGCCAGCAGTATTGGAACGGCCCTGCTGGGGGCTTTCGTGGTCATCTCGGGTGGCAAATCCCGGCGCCCGCTTCTATCTCGGTGCGGAGCCGGACTAACGAAAGACGCGGTCGGTTCGACGCCGATCGCCCGCGTCAGGGCAAAGCAGCGAATCAGTCCAAGGGTCATCGGCGGGTACTCCAAATGGTGGGTGACATGAACTAAAACGGAGTCCCGTCGTGAAACCCGACACTGGCGATCGCCCCGGCCTTTCCCGGTGCCCTCTGCTGGGGCACACTGCGCTGCTACGCGGTGGGATGGACTGCGGGTAGCTCACGTGACGGCTGACCCCGGAAGTGCTGATCCCGGAGCGGGCGTTCCCGGCGCGCAAGTCGACCTGTTCACTACGCTGTACGCGCAGCTGCGCCAGATCGCGCAGAGCGCGCTGCGCCGCGGCGGGCCGCAGCTCACGGTCAGCCCGACGACGCTGCTGCACGAGGCCTACCTCAAGATCTCCGCGCGCGATGCGCTGCAATTTCCCGATCGCGTGCGTTTCATGGCCTATGCGTCGCGCGCCATGCGCAGGCTCGTCATCGACTTCGTCCGCGAGCGGCGCGCCCTGAAGCGGGGCGCGGCCTTCGAGATCACCTCGATGCCGACCGAAGCCCGAGAGTTCGCCGTCGACGGCACGAGCTGCAACGGATCAGCGACGGGCTGGACGAGCTGGCCGGGCGTGGATGCCGCGCTCGCGGAGCTGGTCGACCTGAAGTTCTTCTGCGGCTTCTCGTTCGCCGAGATCGGCGCGATGCGAGAGGTCTCCGAGCGCACGGTGCAGCGCGACTGGAACAAGGCGCGGCTGTTCCTGCACGACGCGTTGCGCGAGCCGTGAAGGGCGCTTCGACAAGTCGCGCTGGGACGCGCTCAGCCCGCTGCTCGATGAGCTGCTCGCACTCGATGGGACGGCGCGCGCCGCGCGCCTGGACGAGCTGCGCCGCGACCATTCCGCGATGGGCGACGACCTGGCCGATCTCCTCGCGCAGCACGCCGACATCGAACGCGAGGGATTTCTCGAGGGCGCGCTGCTGCGACCCGGTCCCCGAGCCGACGCTCGAAGGCCAGATCATCGGCAGCTACACGCTGGACCGGCTGCTCGGCGAAGGCGGCATGGGATCGGTGTGGCTCGCCCATCGCAGCGACGGCCTTTACGAGTCGCGCGTCGCCATCAAGCTGCTGAATCCGGCGCTGCTGGGCCCGGGCGGCATCGAGCGCTTCCGGCGCGAAGGCCGTGCGCTCGGCCGCCTCGCTCACCCGAATATCGCGCGACTGATCGATGCCGGCGTCACTGGCGCGGGCCAGCCTTATCTCGTGCTGGAATTCGTCGAGGGCGAGACGATCAACGCGCTGGTGCGACGCGCGCGCACTCGACGCGCAAGCGCGCGTGCGGCTGTTCCTTGACGTGCTCGCGGCCGTGACGCACGCGCACGCGAAGCTGATCCTGCATCGCGACCTCAAGCCCTCGAACATCCTCGTCACGACGGAAGGCCAGGTGAAGCTCGTCGACTTCGGCATCGCCAAGCTGCTCGACGACGGCGCCGGGGCTGCGGCGCCTCCCGGCCTCACGCAGGTCGCGGGCCACGCGTTCACGCCGGACTACGCCGCGCCGGAGCAGGTGCAGGGCGGCGAGGTGACCGTCGCGACCGACGTGTACGCGCTCGGCGTGCTGCTCTACGTCCTCCTGACCGGGCGCCATCCCACCGCCGGCGGGGAAACGTCGCCGCTCGATCGCCTGCGCGCGATCGTAGACACCGATCCCGCGCGCCCGAGCGATGCCGGGCAGGTCGAAGGACGCCGGGGACGGCGACACCGGCCATGCCAGCCGCAGAGTTCGCGCGCATTGCGGGGCGATCTCGACAACATCGTCCTCAAGGCGCTCAAGAAGTCGCCTGCCGAGCGCTATCAGACGGTCGAGGCGTTCGCCGACGACCTGCGACGCTACCTGGACGACGAGCCCGTCAGCGCGCGACGCCGATTCCTTCGCGTACCGGGCGTCGAAGTTCGTCGCCCGCAACAGGCTCGGCGGTGAGCGCGGCGGCGATCGTGCTTGCGACCATCGTGGCCGCCACCGTGGTCGCGGTGCGGCAGGCCGTCGAGGCGACGCGGCAGCGCGACCGCGCGCTCTCGCTCGCCATGCGCAACGAAGCCGTCATCGACTTCTTCACCGACATGCTGACGGAAGTGGCGCCGGCGGACCAGCCCGTACGCGTCGCGGACCTGCTCGAGCGCAGCCAGGAGATCCTGCTCGGCGAGGAAGCCATCCCGGAGCATCGCGCCGCGATCCTGCAGCGTCCTCGGCGGCTATTACCTGAGCTCGGGCAAGCCGGCGCAGGCCGACGAGCTTCTCAAGCGCTCGCTCGAGTTGACGAAGGCGACGACGGACCTCGAGCTACGGTCCAAGCTCCTCTGCGAGAGCGCGCTATGCCGCCTCGCTCCTCGGCCGGCTGGACGACGCGAACGCAATGATCGAGAAAGGCCTTGCGTTGAGCGCGCGACAGTCCCTCGGCCGCAGTCCACTGCCTGCGGAATCGCGGCTTCATTGCGCAGAACACCAACGATCCCAAGGGCGCGCTCGAGTACGCGCTGCAAGGCGCAGGCACGCCTCAAGGAATCTCCGGTACCGAAGCCGGACATGGAAGCGCAGATCCTCGCCGACATCGCCGCCGCGCATTACCTGGCGGGCCGGAACGGCGACGCGGAGCGCTACTACGCGCAGGCGCATGGACAAGCTCACCGCGGATGGGCCGCGGCGAGAGCCCGGGCGTGTTCTTCCTCCGCAACAACTGGGGCGCTGCGAGCAACTCATCCGGCGACCTGCGCCGCGCGCTCGAGCAGTACGACGAGGCGCTCCGCATCGCGGTCCACCGCTCGATCGGCGGCGAGCCGCCGCCTTACCTGCTGCTCAATCGCGCGTCCGCGCTGTCGGCGCTGGCGCGCTACGACGAGGCGCTCGCTGCCTATCAGGTCGCCCTCGAGGCGGCGGAGAAGTCAGGCAACGCGGCCGTGCGCATCGGCAGCCTCGCGTACCGCGCCAATACCTACGTGCTCATGGGCGACATACGGCGCGCCGAGCAGGAGCTCGCCGTGATCGCGCCGGAGATCGGCAAGGCCGTCCCGGGCGACAGCGTTCCGGCGATGGCGTTCCTGCAAGGCCAGGCGCGCGTCGACGCCGCGCGCGGCCGTCTGCCCGAGGCGATCGCGAGCTTCACGAAGATCGTCGAGTTCTTCGACGGCAGGCAGATGACCGTCGCGCCGCTTGCGCGCGTATTGATCGCGCGCGGCGACGCGCATCTCGAGGCCGGCGATACCGGCGCCGCGATGGCGGATGGGCGCCGCGCGCTGGAGGTCTCCCGCAGCTTGCAGGGTGACAAGCCGCACTCGAGCCTCACGGGACAGTCGCTCCTGCTGATCGCGCGTGTCCACGAAAGCCGCGGCGAGCGCTCTACCGCGCGGGCCGTGGCGGTCGAAGCGGTGCCGCAACTGGTCGAGACGATCGGCGCGGAGCATCCGGACAGTCGCCGCGCGCGTGAATTCGCGCTCACAGCCGCGGCACTGCCTCAGTGAGGTTTGCGCCGCCTGCCGGTTGCCCGGCTGGAGGATTGCCTGAAATGATTCGAGACCTAGTAGTCTGCAAACATTGCCGCTTGTTCCCCACTGCCGGAGCGCAACATCGTGCTAAACCTGAAATCCCCGAGGCGCTTGGCGCCAGCGCTGCTCGCTTGTCTTCTGACGCTCCCTTCAGCGTCAATTCAAGCAGAAGAGGTCACGGCCATTCGGTGTGGTCAGCTACTCAACCCGGTGGACGGTTCCCTGACCCGGAACGCCGTCATCATCGTGAGAAACGACCGCATCGAACAGGTCGGTGCGAACACGGCGATTCCCGCCGACGCGCGGGTGATCGACCTGTCCGCCTATACGGTATTGCCCGGACTGATCGACAGCCACACGCACATCCTGCTTCAGCCCGAAGACGAGCATGGCCCGCCGCCGGTCATCACCAAATCGCAGGCATTTCGCACCGTTCAGGGCGTCGCTGCCGCCAGGAAGGATCTCGAAGCGGGGTTCACGACCTTGCGCGACGTCGACAGCGAAGGCGCGGGCTTCGCCGACGTCGCCATACGCGATGCCATCAATAAGGGAATCATTCCCGGCCCGCGCCTCTTCGTTTCCACGCTGTCGATCACGATCACCGGCGGCCACATGAACAACGCGGGCCTGAATCCCGACATCGCCATTCCCGAGCCGGCGTCGCTGGCCGACTCGCGCGACGCGATGATTGCCGAGGTGCGCCGCCAGGTGAAGTATGGAGCCGACTGGATCAAGCTCTACGCGACCGGGACGCTGCGTCACGTCGATGCCGCCAGCCTCGAGCCGCTCGGCCAGGTTTCGCTCGAGGACGTGCAGGCCGTCGTCGGCGAGGCGAACGATGGCATCGCGATGTGGCCGCGCATGCCTATGGAGGCAGTGGCGCGAAGAACGCCATTCGCGGCGGCGTGCGCTCGATCGAGCACGGCATGATGCTGGATGACGAGGCGCTCAGCCTGATGGTCGAGCACGGGACATATTGGTGCCCGACCCTTTCGACCTACATACCCGGAACGGTAGAGGACGATACCGAACTGCAGCGCAGGATCGTCGCCAGCCACAAGGAAGTGTTCAGGAAGGCGATGCGCATGGGCGTGAAGATCGCATTCGGCACGGATGTCGGCGCCTACGAGCACGGAACCTCGGCGCGGGAATTCGTCCGCATGGTCGACTACGGAATGAAGCCGATCGATGCCATTCGCTCGGCGACCGTTCGGGTGCCGAGTTGCTGCGGATGGAGAGCCAGATCGGCACGATCGAACCGGGCAAGTTTGCCGACGTGATCGCCGTCGAGGGCAATCCGCTGGAGGACATCGGAGCCCTGGGGCGGGTCACCTTCGTGATGAAGGCAGGAGAGGTGTACAAGTCGCCCCGCTAGGCGTATTTGTCGGACTGCGCCTCTACCGTTTCCTTTCGCCTCGTAATAGCGTCCTTCCATTCCACTCGCGAGATTCCCCCAATGATCCGACTAACCCTGACTTGCGCCCTGCTGGCATGTTCCATCACCTCGGCCTTCGCCGGCAGCTTCGCCGCCACCTCGGCCGGCACCTCCGCCGCCGGTTCGTCGGCCTCGTCCGGCAGCACATCGCCCGACGACGACAAAGTCGTGCTGCAAGCCCGCGATGACGCCGCCAGCTTCGTCGCCAGCGACGGACGCATCCGCGGCGCCCAACTGGAGGCGGCGCTGCGGCATTTGCGTGAGCGCGATGCGGGCGCACAGCGCGCCAGCGACATGCAACTGGCGCAGGCAATCCTCGCGTTGTGAGCCTGAGGCGCCGGCTGCGAACAGCGTGGCCGTGGCCGCGCTGTGCCTGCTGGTTTGCACCGGATCGGCGCAGGCGGCACCGCAACTGCAGCCGGTCGACCGTTCACTGACACCGGCCCAGGCTGCGGCCACGCGGCAACTCCTGGCTGACGCCGTCCAGCGCCTGCCCGCCGCCTGGGCGGACGCGCTGGAGCAACGCATTGAAGTGGAGTGGCGCGACGACCTGCCCGCGCAGGTCCACGGCCGTGCACAGGCACGGCGGCTGCTGCTTGACCGCGCGCTGCTCGACGGCTGGATGGCACGTCCGCGCGATGCCGGCATCGAGGATCCGGCCACGCGCGCAGCGCTTTCGGCAGTCATCCACGAACTGGCGCATTTCTACGACCGCACGCCGCAAGGCCAGCTCTCGCGCGATCCGCGCCTGCTCGACCTTGCCGGCTGGCAGGTCAGCCCGATGCGGCTGGGCCTGCGCAGCTCGCACAACGCCTTCCGCGACCGCAGCCCGGACCGCTACGAGCTGGAGAGCCCGGTCGAGTTCGTCGCAGTGAATCTCGAATATTTCCTGCTGGATCCGGCCTACGCCTGCCGCCGGCCGGCCCTGTACCGCCATTTCGCGGCGCATTTCGGCAGCGTGCCGCCGCCAGCCGAATGCGCGCCCGGCCTCGTGTACCTGCAGGCCGGCGCCGATGCAGACCTGTCGCCGCTGCTGGAGCTCGACCCCGACCGCATCTACGCGGTCGAATACCTGCTCGCCGAAGGCAACGAGCGGGCGATGAGCCGCTGGGGCCACAGCATGCTGCGGCTGGTGGTCTGCGCGCCGGGCCGCGCGCGCGGGCCCGATTGCCGGTTCGACCTGCAGTACCACCGGGTGCTGTCGTTTCGCGCGTTCGTGGGTGACGTGCAGATTTCGAGCTGGCGCGGGCTGACGGGCTCCTACCCTTCGCGCTTGTTCCTGCTGCCGCTGGAGCAGGTGATCGAGGAGTACACCAAGGTCGAGCTGCGCGGCCTGCAGTCGATCCCCTTGCAGTTGGACCCGGCCGAGATCGCCGCCCTGCTGGAACGCACCGCGCGGCTGCACTGGAGCTACGACGGCCGCTACTACTTCCTCAGCAACAACTGCGCCGTGGAGACCTTCAAGCTGCTGCACGACGGCGTGCCGCGGCTGGCCGGCGAGCATCTGGCCAGCATCACGCCCACCGGCCTGCTGCGTCGGCTGGAGCGCGCCGGCATCGCCGATGCCACGGTGCTGGAAGATCGCGACGAAGCCCTGCGCCTGGGCTACCGCTTCGAAGCCTTGAGCGCGCGCTACCAGGCGATGTTCGAAGTGGCCCGGCAGGCGTTGCAGCTGCCGCAAGCGAAGGCGCAGGACTGGCTGGAACTGCCCGCGGGCGAACGCGCGCCCTGGCTGGAACGCGCCGACCTGCGCACGAGCGCCGCGCTCTTGCTGCTCGAACAGGCCGCGCTGCGCCGCCAGGAACTGCTGGCGCGCGATGAACTCAAGCGACGCTTCCTTGGCCGCGATGCGGACCGGAGCGCGGGCGGCGCGGATGCGCTCGTCGCCCTGCAGGACGTCCTGCGCCTGGAGGGCTTCCTCAGCCGCCCGGCGGCGCTGCTGCCGGACACCGGCTACGGCCTGCCGCAATACGAAGAGCGCGAGGCGCTGACGCAGGAAAGCAATCGGCATGCAGCACAGTGGCGACAGCAGAGCGGCTGGCTGCGCAGCGAAGCTCGCCGATGGCTGCCGCCGCAACGGCAAGCCGCGCTGGATGCGACCGAGGCCAATGTCGATGCGCTGGGCGACAGCTGCGTCGCTTGCATCGGGAACAAGGTGGTTTGCAGCTGCAAGAAGGCCGTTCCTGATTCGGCGCTTTTTAGCTGCCCTTTCCAGGTTACCTCAGCTATTTCGATTGCCCTAAACCCCTCCGCGCGGTCTGGACCCTGGGGAAGTAGCGGATCACGAAGAGCAGGTACACCAGCCAGAGTGCGAACCACACGGACCCGACGGCAAGAAGCCCGATCGCGAAGAGGATCAGGCTCGGAGCGAGGAACAGCAGGGTGTAGCCGAGCAGCCAGAAGCGATCGCCTCGCCGGGAGAACAGAGCCCGCTCGGCCTCGTCGATCCGGCCGCCAAGCGAGGAGCAGTAGTAATAGAAGGACGCGAACACGAACGAGAACGTCGCGACCCCCATCACGACCAGCGTGGCCTGAAACAGCAGGCGTTGACCTCGCCGCTCACGAACCTCGGGTACATAAAGAACAGCATGAACGTGAAGATCGCGATGCTCGTCGCGGCGAGCGAATACGAGCGATTGACGTTGGCTGTGGCTAGTTCGTCACCCATGGAATGCCTCCTCGTCTTAGCCGCCCTTCCTGAGCTGCCTCGGCTTCTCAATCGCGCGGTGGCCGGCGACAGTGAGGAAGCTCGACCTTCCTCTGATACATGATAAGTTTCGCTGCATGGCAACAGGCGGGTCAATGATGAATAGGACGACGCCATGGATCTCAATGATGCTTGGGGTCGGTCTGCTGGTTTCGGGACTACCCGCATCGGCGCAGCTCGCACCCGGTTCCCTGGACGTGAAATGGAGCGAGGGCGCGGAGGATTGCGAGGCCGGCCCACCGCAAGCGCCCATTCAGGTACACCAGTACAACGCCCAGACATTTATCCTGCGTGAGGGCCTGTGCGCGACTTTCGAGGCGCCTTTCATCTATCTCCTGCTGGGCTCATCAAAGGCGCTGCTCATCGATACCGGCGCTGTCGAGGACCCGAAAGTGATGCCGCTGGCGGACACAGTGATGGGTCTGCTGCCGATGGCGGGGGCCTCGAAGATGCCGCTGCTGGTTCTACATACCCATCGTCATCTCGATCATCGCGCCGGAGACCCGCAGTTTGCGAATCTGCCCGGTGTTCAAGTAGTGCCGGCGTTCCTGGAAGACGTGCAGAAGCACTTCGGCTTCAAGAGTTGGCCCGAAGGATTGGCGCAAGTCGAGCTTGGCGATCGGACCATCGACGTGATTCCCGCGCCGGGTCACGAACCCGCGCACGTCGCGTTCTACGACCGCAACACGGGCCTCTTCTTTTCCGGAGATTTTCTATTGCCGGGTCGCCTGCTCGTCGACGACAGCGATGAGTACCTGGCGAGCGCGCAGCGAGTCGCGGATTTCATCAGAAGTCGTCCGATCACTCATGTTCTCGGCGCGCACATCGAGATGAATCGCGAGGAGGAGCTGTTCCCCTGGCAGTCCACCTACCATCCGCACGAGCGTGCGCTGCCCTTGACGAAAGAGGACCTGCTCGCGTTACCCGAGACGCTGCGGAGCTTCAACGGTTTCTACACGCAACATGGCAAGTGGTTGGTCATGAATCCGAACCGCCAATTGATGGCCGTGGGCGCCGGCGCCGTGTTGCTGATGGTTGCGTTGGCCTGGTTGGTGTGGCGGTATTTTCGACGTCGCAGGGCCGCGCGTGCCGCGGTCATATAGCGATGCGGCCACGCCTGAAGGATCGCTTCGCATGCCCGAACAGTCAGAGTTGCGCGAGTACCTGGTGCTGTCCCGTGGTCAGTGGGATGCGGCGGCTTCGAAGGAGGAAGTTCAGGCGGCGATAGACGCCTTCTACATCTGGTACGAGCAAAGTCTCGAATCGGGTCTGATGAAGCCAGGTCATCGGCTCACCAAGGACGGAAAAGTTGTCTCCAAGCATTCAGTGACTGACGGTCCCTTTGCTGAAACCAAGGAACTCGTCGGAGGCTACTGGTTCATCGTTGCGCGGAGCCTCGAAGAAGCGGCGGCGTTAGCCGCTCAGAACCCCGCTCTGGCCTATGGCCTCACGCTCGAGGTCCGGCCGTTGGAGCATGCCCGGGCAAACGTAATGGTCCCAGCCAACGAGACGCCTGCAGAGTGGACGCAGACGGTGAGTGCTAATCGACTGTATGGAGCGCATACCGAGGATCGTCAGATCGTCGCGTGATCCCGCCAAGCGTCCGCTTCCGCGAGTGGTCAGCGACGGTTGTCCGCCGCACCGGTCGCATGCGCGAATCGTTGCCGCTTGTCGGCTTCAGTCTCGATTTCCTTGCCACTATTGCGGGCCAGGACATCATTCGATAGACGAGGTCATTGATCGGATGCAGAGCTGGCGCCGTACGGCAACGGTGACCAAGGAGGCGCGCTGGCTCGATGAGCCGGTCCTGCAAGGTTCCACGCGCCTGCGGTCCTGACTATGCGTTGGCTCATTCTATGGATTCATTTGAGCAGTACTGGATCAACGTCTAGGATGTCGCAAGCCTCAGGACTTGAGTATCAACCGCCGGTGGACCTGGCGTGGAATCTTCGAACTGGCTACGCGACGCTTAACCATTACCGCAGGTCTGCCATCTCGGTCGCTGCATCGATAAGTGCGATCATTGAGCTCATGTCCGTTGGCTTTGCTCTTTGCCGGGTTCTTCCTTTACCGTTTTCGTCAAGCATGGCAGCGCTCCGCGGAATGCTTTATGGCTCCCCAATCGCAAGAACCATTGGTGAGGTGGAATTGGGACGAAAAATGGGTGCAACCACGACTCTCCGCGTGCACATCTTGGATGATGGCCAGATCGTCCTTGAGCAGTCCTCCCGCGCTGCGCTCGGCGCGTCCCTGAGCGGCCTGCCGCTCACTTCCGCCGAAACGGACAGGCTGATAGCTCTGCTCCAACAAGCCAGGTCGTGATGCCTAACGATGCGTTGGTAAGAGCGACCATTCCTACCGTCCATAGCGCGCTCGCCTCAAACGTCAGGCGTCACTGGCGTTGTCGAATTAGAGTCCGTCTGCTCGACTACATAGGGCCACGCCCGGGCGCTAGCCATCGAAAGGAGCGAATCATGCCCAGCACCATCCGCCTTCACCGGGTTCTTCAGGCGACGCCCGAGCGCGTCTATCGAGCATTCCTTGATCCGGACGCAAAAGTTAAGTGGCTTCCCCCCAACGGATTCACGGGCAAGGTTCACCACATGGACGCTCGCGTTGGTGGCTCCTACAAGATGTCGTTCACGAACTTCACCACTGGTAAGAGCCACTCTTTCGGCGGCGATTACCTCGAACTGTCGCCAAACGAGCGAATTCGCCACACCGACAAGTTCGACGATCCGAATCTGCCCGGCGCGATGCAAGTGACGATCAACCTGAAGAAAGTGTCTTGCGGGACTGAGCTGAATATCACCCAGGAAGGAGTCCCCGACGTCATTCCAGCCGACGCTTGCTACCTTGGGTGGCAAGAGTCTCTTGCCCTTCTGGCGAAACTGGTCGAGGCGGAGATTCCAGATTGATGATGGTGACGCGTAAACTCCATGATGGGCGTACTGAGTAGGTATTGCACCAGCGATCGTCGACGCTATGCGGATTCCCGCCAAGGTCCAGGCGATCGGAGATGTTCCGTGCAACTATCATCGAGACGCACTAGACGCGGTAAGCGAAACAGTTACTGGATGCGAAGCTTCGGTCTAACGCAGACCTGATTTTCTACGACGTGTTCCCGAATCATCGAAGTCGATCCTCCTTTGTCGGCAACGCGAAACAGCTCACTCTGGTCGACTTTTTTTTTTTTTTTTTTTTTTTTTTTTTTTTTTTTTTTTTTTTTTTTTAGATTGATGAATTTTCGCGATAGACGGTTCGCACGCGCGATTGGCGGATAAAAGAGACGCTGTGAGCCCTGACGCGACTTGAGCCTCTGAATAGGATAATCTTACTCAGGCGGTTGTTCATGTGGTGCCGTCCGTTACGAGATCCGGCAGTCTCCCGTACACGTGTTTTACTGTCACTGCACTGACTGTCAACGAGAAACCGGCGGTCCTTTCGCAACCGAGATATACGTTAGACGAGAATCTCTGAGCGTGACCGGGGAAATGAATGCATACAGCGTGATCGGCGATTCCGGAAAGACCGTGACCCGCAAGTTCTGCCGGACCTGTGGAGCGCCAATCGTTACTGAGTTTGCGGCAGAGCCGCTTTTTGTGTGCGTCAAGGCCTGCAGTCTTGATGATGCGAGTTGGCTGAGACCCGAGTTCCACCTTTACGTCAAGTCCAAGCAATCGTGGTACCAGATCCTGGATGGGCTTCCGCAATATCAGGGCGACATGGAATGGTAGTCGAATCGTCCCGCTCGCTTGTCGGATGCTGCTTTTGCGGAGCTGTGCGTTACGCGGTACTTGACGAGTTCCGCTACGCGTTGAATTGCCATTGCTCGCAGTGCCGTCGAGCCACCGGTTCAGCCTTCAAGCCGTTCGGCGGAATTGAACGAACCAAGCTGCGCGTCACCCAAGGGGAAAGCGGCCTCATGTTGTACGGTGACGAGACCGGCCACGATGCCCGGTGCAAATTGTGTGGTTCGCTCCTCTACTCGCTCGTCCGAGACGGTCAGTACGTCCACGTGACATTTGGAACGCTCCTGGATGCTCCCAGTCTCGCACCTACCGCTCATATTTTCGTTGGATCGAAAGCGCCCTGGTTCACTATTACCGACACCTTGCCACAGCATCATGAGTTCGGCTGAACCGGAAAGCCGCAGCCATGCGATACCAAGAGGAGCGACTATGGCCCGAGAAGGGGCTGCCGGTTCACGCTGAGGTGTTGGCCGGCGACGTGACGGTCTGGATCCATCGGGTCACGGCCGAGGCTTGAAATGGCCAGCCGCAAATCTTCATCGAATACAATTCAAGCGACAATGATCTTGGCTTTCACGTTTTCCTGGACGGCGAAGACTTGAATACGCTTCGAATCATCTCACCGAACGGTAATGTGATATTCAATGTCGAGGGCCATTCGGGCTACGGCGAATTTGGATTGACCGAACTCTTTACCGAAGGCGCCGAGCCATCCCTGTTCGACGTGCCCCTCGACGAACTTCTGGCCTTTTTCCCGGAAGGGATATACCGCTTCGTAGGGACCCTCGCGGAGGGCGGGACGATTAGAGGTGAAGGACGACTGTCGCATGCCGTGCCGGCAGGGCCCGATGTCGCCTGCACGCAGGACGCAGTCGACAATCGCCTGCGAATTTGCTGGGACCCGGTCGCTGGCCCGGCTGTGGATCCTGCCGGTGGCGTGTTTCCGCACCGGCGTATCAAGGTCGTGGAATATCAGGTCATCGTCGGCTCCTTCCAGGTCACAGTGCCGGCCAGCGACACGCGGATGCGCGTGACCGTTCCGCCGGAATTCGTCAGGTCGCTCGAGACCGGCGAGCACGGATTCGAAGTACTGGCGATCGACAGGAGCGGCAACCAGACGATCTCGGCAGGTTCGTTCTCGAAATAGCCAAGGCGCCGCTTTACCTCGAGAGACTCGAGATGCCGCCCACCATGTAGAAGGCCTGCTCGGGCAGGTTATCGTACTCACCGGCGAGGTTTCTACGTGGCGTTGCTCGGGGCGGTCTTCGCCGCCATTTGTATCGGAAAATAGCAACGGCGGTCACCCAGTGTCGTATCGCTCCAAGGCTCGGGTTATCCTGCGCCGCAAGACTTGGCAATCATTGGCGGGGGCAGACCCATGAAGCGCAAGAAAAATCGATCCGACCGCGACGACGACGACAAGAACCGGGAAGCTCAAGGGCAAAGTCTACGAGAAAGAGCTCGAGCGGCTGCACGTCGAGCTGGTCAAGCTCCAGCGCTGGGTCGTTCACAAGGGGCTCAAGGTCTGCATCGTGTTCGAAGGCCGCGATGGCGCCGGCAAGGGCGGCACCATCAAGGCGATCACCGAGCGGGTAAGTCCACGCGTATTCCGCGTGGTTGCGCTGCCGGCGCCGACCGAGCGCGAGAAAAGCCAGATCTATATCCAGCGCTACATGCAGCATTTTCCTGCGGCGGGCGAAATCGTGATCTTCGACCGCAGCTGGTACAACCGCGCGGGCGTCGAGCGCGTGATGGGGTTTACCGACAAAGAGCAGGTGCGACGAATTCCTGAAAATCGCGCCTCTGGTCGAGAAGACGATGGTCAATTCAGGGATCCTGCTGATCAAGTACTGGCTCGAAGTGAGCGAGGAAGAGCAGACGCGGCGGCTCGAGGCGCGGATCGACGACGGCCGGAAGACCTGGAAACTCTCGGCCATGGATCTCAAGTCGTACAACCGCTGGTACGACTATTCCCGGGCGCGCGACGACATGTTTGCCGCGACCGATACCAGCTTCGCCCCGTGGCACGTGGCGCGCACCGACGACAAGCGTCGCGGTCGCCTCAACATCATCTCGCATCTGCTCAAGCAAATTCCCTACAAGAACTTGCCGCAGGAAAAGGTGAAGTTGCCGAAGCGGCAGAAGCGCGGTGGCTACCGGGAACCGGACTATCCGTTCAAGTTCATCAAGGAGCAGTTCTGAAGGACAGCCGGGATGAACGCCTGGACGCGTTGGCTGCCCGGATTGCAGATGCTCAGCCGGTACGAAGCCGCCTGGCTGCCGCAGGATCTGATGGCCGGCCTGGTGCTGACCACGATGCTGGTGCCGGTCGGAATCGCGTACGCAGTGGCTTCGGGCGTCCCGGGAATCTACGGCCTGTACGCCACGATCGTCCCGCTTGCTCGCCTACGCGCTGTTCGGCCCGAGCCGCATCCTGGTGCTGGGGCCGGACTCCTCGCTCGCCGCGGTGATTCTCGCGGTCGTGCTGCCTCTTTCTGCCGGCGACCCGGCGCGCGCCGTGATCGTGGCCAGCCTGATGGCGGTGGTGTCGGGGCTGGTGTGCATCCTGGTAGGCGTGATGCGCCTGGGATTCGTCACCGAGCTGCTGTCGAAGCCGATCCGCTACGGTTACATGAACGGCATCGCGCTCACGGTGCTGATCAGCCAGCTGCCCAAGTTGTTCGGCTTTTCGATCGACAGCGCCGGGCCGGTGCGCGAACGTCGTGCAGATCGCCGCAGTCGATCCTGGGCGGTCAGGTCAACTGGACGGCGTTCGCGGTCGGCTTCAGCACGCTGGCCGTGATCCTGCTGCTCAAGCCCTGGAAGCGAATCCCCGGCCTCCTGATCGCGGTCGTGGGCGCCACGATCGCGGTCGGCGTGTTCGACCTCGACGCGATCGCCGGGGTGAAGGTGCTCGGTCCGCTGCCGCAAGGCTTGCCGTCGCTCGTGCTGCCGTGGATCGGTTTCGCCGACCTCGGCACAGGTCGTGATCGGCGGCTGCGCCGTCGCCATGGTGTCGTTCGCCGACACCAGCGTCCTGTCGCGCACGTATGCGGCCAAGACCCGCACCCACGTCGATCCGAACCAGGAAATGATCGGCCTGGGCGCTGCCAACCTCGCCGCCGGACTGTTCCAGGGGTTTCCGATCAGCAGCAGTTCCTCGCGCACGCCGGTCGCCGAAGCCGCGGGCTCGAAGACCCAGCTCACCGGCGTGGTCGGCGCCATCGCCGTCGCCCTGCTGGTGTTGCTGGCCCCCAATCTGCTGACAGACCTGCCCAACAGCGCGCTGGCCGCCGTCGTGATTGCCGCGGCCATCGGCCTGTTCGAATTCGCCGACCTGCGCCGCATCTTCCGCATCCAGCGCTGGGAGTTCTGGCTGTCCATCGTCTGCTTCGTCGGCGTCGCCGTATTCGGGGCGATTCCGGGCATTGGCCTCGCGATCGTCATCGCGGTCATGGAATTTCTATGGGACGGCTGGCGGCCGCATTACGCCGTGCTGGGTCGGGTCGACGGCATCCGCGGATACCACGACATCAAGCGCTATCCTGATGCGCGGCTCATTCCCGGCCTGCTGCTGTTCCGCTGGGACGCACCGCTGTTCTTCGCCAATGCCGAGCTGTTTCACCAGCGCGTGCTCGAAGCCGTGGCGGCTTCGCCGACGCCGGTGCGGCGGATCATCGTGGCCGCCGAGCCGGTCACGAGCATCGACGTCACTTCGGCGGACATGCTCACGGAGCTTGTGCGGGCCTTGCACGCATCGGACATCGAGCTGCGGTTCGCCGAATTGAAGGATCCGGTCAAGGACAAGCTGAAGCGCTTCGAACTGCTCGACCGTTTCGGTGCCGAGCACTTCTATCCCACCTTGGGCGCCGCCATCGACGCCTACCTCGAAGAGCACGCGGTGGATTGGAAACCCTGAAGCGTTATCCGCCTTTTCTGAGTTGCCTCAGCTTCTCGATCGCCCTCAACTGCGCCGCCGCATTGGCCAGTTCCGCCTGCGCCTCGGCCACTTCGATCGCCCCGACGCGATCGCGCAGCGCTTCTTCGGCTTTCTGCTTCGCCGCGAGTGCCGCAGCTTCATCCAGGTCCTTTGCCCGCGCCGCGGTGTCGGCCAGGATCGTGACCTTGTGCGGCTGCACTTCGATGCCGCCGCCGCCGACCCAGAACAGCAGCTCTTCGCCGGCCGCCGTCTGCACCCGCACTTCGCCGGGTTTCATCGCGGTCAGGAGCGGCGCATGCCGCGGCGCGATGCCGATCTCGCCGCCGACGGCGGGCGCGAAGACCATCGTGGCCTCGCCGGTGTAGACCTCGCCTTCGGCGCTGACGATGTCGATGTGGATCGTGTTCGCCATGATCAGGTGAGCGTCTTCGCCTTCTCCACCGCTTCTTCGATGCCGCCGACCATGTAGAAGGCCTGCTCGGGCAGGTTGTCGTACTCGCCCGCGATGATGGCCTTGAAGCCGCGGATCGTGTCCTTGAGCGCGACGTACTTGCCGGGGCTGCCGGTGAACACTTCCGCGACGTGGAAGGGCTGCGACAGGAAGCGCTGGATCTTGCGCGCGCGGTGCACGGTCAGCTTGTCTTCTTCCGACAGCTCGTCCATGCCGAGGATCGCGATGATGTCCTGCAGTTCCTTGTAGCGCTGGAGGATCGCCTGCACGCCGCGCGCCGTGTTGTAGTGCTCCTCGCCGATCACGAGCGGGTCGAGCTGGCGGCTCGTCGAGTCGAGCGGGTCCACCGCCGGGTAGATGCCGAGCGACGCGATCTGGCGCGACAGCACGATGGTCGCATCGAGATGCGCGAAGGTCGTGGCCGGCGACGGGTCGGTCAGGTCGTCCGCGGGCACGTAGATCGCCTGCACGGAGGTGATGGATCCCGTCTTGGTCGAGGTGATGCGCTCCTGGAGCACGCCCATCTCTTCCGCGAGCGTCGGCTGGTAGCCCACCGCCGACGGCATGCGGCCGAGCAGCGCCGACACTTCCGTGCCGGCGAGCGTGTAGCGGTAGATGTTGTCGATGAAGAGCAGCACGTCGCGGCCCTTGCCGCCTGCCTGCTTCTCGTCGCGGAAATACTCCGCCATGGTGAGGCCCGATGAGGCCGACGCGCAGGCGGTTGCCCGGCGGCTCGTTCATCTGGCCGTACACCATCGCGACCTTGGAGTTCGTCAGGTCCTTCTTGTCGATGACGCCCGATTCCATCATCTCGTGATAGAAGTCGTTGCCCTCGCGGGTGCGCTCGCCGACGCCGGCGAACACGGAAAGGCCCGCTGTGCGCCTTTGCGATGTTGTTGATGAGCTCGAGCATGTTGACGGTCTTGCCGACGCCGGCGCCGCCGAACAGGCCGATCTTGCCGCCCTTCGCGAACGGCGCGAGCAGGTCGATGACCTTGATGCCGGTCTCGAGCAGGTCCTGGCCGCCGGTCTGCTCGTCGTAGGCCGGGGCCGGGCGGTGGATCGGCAGGAAATCCTTGGTCTTGATCGGGCCGCCCTCGTCCTGCGGGTTGCCGAGCACGTCCATGATGCGGCCGAGCGTGCCGACGCCGACCGGCACCGTGATCGGCGCGCCGGTCGACTTCACGGCGAGCCCGCGCTTCAGGCCCTCGGAGGCGCCCATCGCGATGGTGCGGACGATGCCGTCGCCGAGCTGCTGCTGCACCTCGAGCGTCAGGTCATGGTCGACGAGCTTCAGCGCCTCGTAGACCGCCGGGATTCCCTCGCGCGGGAACTCCACGTCGACCACCGAGCCGATGATCTGGACGATCTTGCCGTTTGCCGTTGCCGTGTTCTGTTTATCCATATTCAATAATCCTTCGGACTTAAACCGCTGCCGCGCCGCCGACGATCTCCGAAATCTCTTTCGTGATCGCGGCCTGGCGGGCCTTGTTGTAGATGAGCTGCAGCTCGTCGATGATCTTGCCCGGCGTTGTCGGTCGCGCTCTTCATGGCGACCATGCGCGCGGCCATCTCGCAGGCGAGGTTCTCGATCACCACGCGATAAACCTGGCGCCTCGATGTACCGGATCATGAAGCCGGAGATGAGCTGGTCCGCCGCGGGCTCGTAGATGTAGTCCCAGCGTTCCTGCAACTCGCTCGCGTCCAGCGTCTCCGCCGGCAGCATCTGCAGCACCGCCGGCTTCTGCGTCATCGTGTTGACGAAGCGGTTGCCGGCGACGAACAGCCGGTCGATCTTCCCGTCCCGGTAGAGGTCGAGCATCGCATCGACGCCGCCGATCAGGTCCTTCGATGTGCGGCTTGTCGCCGAGGTGCGTGATGGACGCGACGATCGGCAGCTTGAGCCGGCGGAAGAACTGCAGCGCCTTGCTGCCGATCAGGCAGAGATGCACTTCGACGCCCTTGTCCTGCCACTCGCGCGCCGCGGCCAGCACCTGCTTGAACACGTTGATGTTCAGCGAGCCGCAGAGGCCGCGGTCGGAGCTCACGACGATGATGCCGACGGCCTTGACCTCGCGCTCGACCAGGTACGGATGGCGGGAGTTCGGGTTCGCGAGCGCGCAGGTGCCCGATCACGCTCCGGATCCGGTCCGCGTAGGGGCGCGCGGCGCGCATGCGCTCCTGGGCGCTGCCGCATCTTGCTCGACAGCGACCATTTCCATGGCCTTGGTGATCTTCTGCGTGCTCTTGATGCTCGCGATCTTGACCCGGATTTCCTTCGTGCCGGCCATGGGATCACCAGGCTCCCGTCGCTGCGAAGTCTTCGCAGATCTTCTTGTAGCCGGCCTCGACTTCCTTGCTGAGCTCGGGCTTGTCGTTGACCTGACTTCAGGAACGCCGCGTGCTGCGTCTTCGCGTAGGCCTGGAGCGCCTCCTCGAATTCCACGATCTTCTTCCGGTCGACCTTGTCCATGTAGCCGTTGTTGACGGCGATAGATGGAGAGCGCCTGCTCGGCGACCGACATCGGCGAGTACTGCTTCTGCTTCATGAGCTCGGTCACGCGCTGGCCGCGCTCGAGCTGCTTGCGGGTCGCTTCGTCGAGGTCGGAGGCGAACTGCGAGAACGCCGCGAGTTCGCGGTACTGCGCGAGCGCGAGGCGGATGCCGCCGCCCAGCTTCTTGATGACGCCGGTCTGCGCCGCGCCGCCGACTCGGGACACCGAGATGCCCGCGTTCATCGCGGGCCGGATGCCGGCGTTGAAGAGGTCGGTCTCGAGGAAGATCTGGCCGTCGGTGATCGAGATGACGTTCGTCGGCACGAAGGCCGTCACGTCGCCCGCCTGGGTCTCGATGATCGGCAGGCCCGTCAGCGAGCCGGTCTTGCCCTTGATCTTGCCGCCGCTGATCTTCTCGACGTATTCGGCCGAGACGCGCGCGGAGCGCTCGAGCAGGCGCGAGTGCAGGTAGAACACGTCGCCCGGATAGGCTTCGCGGCCCGGCGGACGGCGCAGCAGCAGCGAGATCTGGCGGTAGGCCCAGGCCTGCTTGGTCAGGTCGTCATAGACGATCAGCGCGTCTTCGCCGTTGTCCATGAAGTACTCGCCCATCGCGCAGCCCGAGTACGGCGCGATGTACTGCATGGAGGCCGGCGTCGAGGCGGAGGCCGACACGATGATCGTGTGCGCCATCGCGCCGTGCTCTTCGAGCTTGCGCACCACGTTCGCGATCGAGCTCTGCTTCTGGCCGATCGCGACGTAGATGCACTTAACGCCCGTGCCCTTCTGGTTGATGATCGTGTCGATCGCGAGCGCGGTCTTGCCGGTCTGGCGGTCGCCGATGATCAGCTCGCGCTGGCCGCGGCCGATCGGCACCATCGAGTCGATCGCCTTGAGGCCGGTCTGCACCGGCTGGCTGACGCTCTTGCGCCAGATCACGCCCGGCGCGACGCGCTCGATCGGCGAGCGCTTGCTCGCCTTGATCGGGCCCTTGCCGTCGAGCGGATTGCCGAGCGCGTCCACCACGCGGCCGAGCATCTCGGGGCCGACCGGCACTTCGAGGATGCGGCCGGTCGTCTTGACCGTCGCGCCCTCGCCGATGTGGCGGTACTCGCCGAGCACCACGCAGCCGACGGAATCCTGTTCCAGGTTCAGCGCGAGGCCGAAGGTGTTGTCCGGGAACTCGACCATTTCGCCGTAGGCGGCGTCCGCGAGGCCGTGCACGCGGCAGATGCCGTCGGTCACGGAGACGACGGTGCCGACGTTTCGCGCTTCGGTCGCGGCGTCGAAGTTCTTGATCCGTGCCTGGATCAGGTCGCTGATTTCAGATGCCTTGATGGACATATCCGCTTTCCTTGACTAATTCTGTAGCGCCGAGCCGAGCCGCTCGAGGCGGCCCTTCAGCGATCCGTCGATGACGAGGTCCCCGGCGCGCACGATGGCGCCGCCGAGGAGCGACTCGTCGATGCGCGTGTGCATGCGCACCTCGCGGCCGAGGCGCTTCTTCGAGCGCCGCTGCGAGCTTCTTTTCCTGCGGCGCCGCGATCTTCGCGGGCCGCGATGACTTCGACGTCGACGACGTTCTCGACCTCGGCGCGAAGCTTCTCGAACTGCGCCGCGATTTGCGGCAGCAGCGCGAGCCGGCGATTTGCCGCCAGCGCCTTCAGGAAGTTGCGGCCGCCCTCGCCGCCGCCTTGCCCGACAACCCGCCCAGGAGATCCACGAGCTCCTCGCCCGTGACATGCGGGTTGCCGATCAGGCGTGCGACGCGCGTGTCGGCGGCGCCTTGCGCGGCCGCGCCCAGCAGCTTCGACCAGCCGGCCAGGTCCTTCGCGCCCTGCGCATGGGCGAACGCCGCCCGCGCGTAGGGCCTTGCGATGGTCGCGCGATCAGCCATGTTGCGGCGCCTGCTTTTCCAGTTCCGCGGCCAGCTCGTCGAGGAGCGCGGCGTGGGCCTTCGCGTCCACTTCGCGGCCGAGCACTTTCGTGGCGCCGGCGAGCGCGAGCGCCGCGACTTCCTTGCGGAGCGCATCGCGCGCGCGCGTCTTCTCGTTCGCGGCCTCGCCGCGAGCGGCCGTCACGATGCGCTCGCTCTCGGTGACCGCGAGGTTCTTGGCCTCGCCCACCAGCTCGTTCGAGCGCTTGTGCGCGATGTCCACGACCTGCACGGCCTTCTGGCGCGCCTCGGCCAGGATCGCGTCCGAGCCGTGCCGCGCGTCGGCCAGTTCCTTCTGGCCCTTCTCGCCCGCGGCGATGCCGTCGGCGATTTCCTTGCGGCGCTGCTCGATCGCCGGCCATGACCGGCGGCCAGATGAATCGTCATGCAGAACCAGACGAAGACGATCATCGCGATCGTCTGCCCGATCAGTGTCAGGTTGAAATCCATCGAAGCTCTCCCGCGATCAGCCGCCGCGCCGGTCGCCTGCTGCAACTGCCCGATGAACGGGTTGGCGAAGGCGAAGAAGAGCGCGACGCCCACGCCGATCATCGCGACCGCGTCGAGCAACGCCACGACGATGAACATCTTCACCTGCAGCATCGGGGCGAGCTCCGGCTGGCGCGCCGCGCCTTCGAGGAAGCGGCCGCCGAGCAGGCCCATGCCGATGCCGACGCCGAGTGCGCCGAGGCCGATGAGGATCGCGACAGCAATCGCGGTAAATCCAATCACAGTTTCCATCGCAAGTCTCCTGGTCGAAAAACCGTTAGTGATGCTCGTGCGCCATGCTGAGGTACACGATCGTCAACATCATGAAAATGAACGCCTGCAGCACGATGATCAGCATGTGGAACACCGCCCACACGAAGTGCAGCGGCAGCTGCCAGATGCCGAGCAGCGCGATCAGCATGAAGATGAGCTCGCCGGCGTAGAGGTTGCCGAAGAGCCGCAACGAGAGCGAAAGCGGCTTCGCGATCAGCGACACGCCCTCGAGCACGAAGTTGAACGGGATCGCCGCCCAGTGGTTGAAGGGCGTGAGCGTCAGCTCCTTGGTGAAGCCGCCGACGCCCTTGATCTTGATGCTGTAGTAGATCGTCAGGATGAAGACGCGAGATCGCCATCGCGAAGGTGACGTTGACGTCCGTCGTCGGCACGACGCGCAGGTACTCGATGCCCGCGTGCTTGGCCGCCCACGGCAGCCAGTCCACCGGGATCAGGTCCATCAGGTTCATCAGGAAGATCCACATGAAGAGCGTCAGCGCGAGCGGCGCGATCACGAGGCTCTTGGTGCCGTGGTAAGGTGTCGCGGACGCTCTGGTCCACGAAGCCGACGACGATCTCGACGACGGCCTGGGTGCGGTTCGGGGCGCCGGTCGTCGCCTTCTTCGCGACGCGGCTGAAGAACCAGGTGAGCAGGAAGGCCGAGGAGGATCGCGAAGAACATCGAGTCGACGTTCAGCGCGAAGAAATTACCGTGGCATTCGTTCCAGACCCACTCGCCGTCCTTCTTGCAGACGGTCAGGTTCTGGAGGTGGTGGCTGATGTACTCGCCAGCCGAATGACCCGTTTCCGCCATGATCCTAAGAGCGTCTCCCGTCGAACAGCAATCCCACCGGCAGGGCCAGGATCGTCGCGATGTACCCGGCGAAAAGGAACTCCGGGTGCAGCGGCCTCAAGGTCGTGAACACTGCGGCAAACAGCACCGCCGCGATCACGAGCTTGCCAATCTCGCCCAGCCATCCGGCCGCCAGCAGGCTTCTCGCGCTGCTGCCGGCCCGCGGCGACATCACTCTCGCCGCCAGAAATGCGTTCGGCACGACGCCGATCAATCCACCCAACAAGGTGGGGACGGCCCGGTCGGAACCAAGCCAGATCCAGACGATCGCGGCGAGCACCACGGCAGCCCCGAGCTGCGCGAGCAGGATGTTGCGGACGGTTTTCATTCACCCGGCTCCGGCAACAAAAACGCCACGTGGCCCTGCGGGCGGTCCGTGGCGTTTTCACGCGCAGCAAGCAAGCCGCAGGGCGGCCAAAAACCGGCGGCATTATAGAGGGGCGGACCCTTCCGGCACAACCGCGGGGAGGGCGAAAAAACGCTGTTTTTACGCGGTGTTAGGCGTGCCCGGCGGGGTCCTCGGGACGGCGTCAGGCGATAAACGATGCAGCGGTCCTCGCCGAAGCAGCGGCCCACGACATATTCGAATCCCAGGCGCTCGTAAAAGCGATGAGCGCGGGTGTTGTCGTTCGCGGGGATCGACCAGGATCGGCTTCACCGACGGGTCCGCGAAAGCAGCGCTGCGATGGCCTGCTTCATCATCTGCGTGCCGTAGCCGCGGTCGAGGTGCGTCCTGCTCGCCGATCCAGATGTCGATGGCGCGGTAGCCCTCGTCGATGCAGCCCCAGTACTGGCTCTCCTCGCGGCTGGGTCGATGATCTGGACGAAGCCGATCGGGCGGCCGCCGACTTCGGCGATCAGCTGCTCGCGCCAGTCGGGGCTGCGGGCGAGCTCTTTCTGCCACTGCCAGTCGTCGCTGGCCTTTCGCGGCGATGACATGCGGCTGGCGGTCCCAGAATTGAAGAATTTCGAGGTCATCCGGTGTCGCAAGGCGGAGTTTTACGGCTCGCGACACGGAGGGCCTTGGGATACGGTCAACTTTGGGGTTCAGGCTCATCGCTATCGCGAAAATCCGGAACCACCGGCAGGCGTTCCGACGGCCAGTAGTTCTCGTGTACCGTCGTGTCGGCGTCGAAGACGCACTGCTCGGTGCCCAGCCACCTCAGCAGCAGGTCGTGGATTGGGTGTGCCATCGCCGTCACGCCCGGGGCTCTTCCCTGACCATCGCGTAGCGCGGGGCCAGGACGATGACTTCGGCCAGCGCCTCGATACCGGGCAGGGCATCGACCGCCATCAGTTGTCCGACTTCCACGATCCCGTCCGGGGCCGCCGAGATGTGCCCGCGATCCAGGGCGAGGCCGCTGAATCCAACGATCGCCGCAGCGAGCACAGCGCTCAGGGTGTTGCGGGCGTTCCAGGTGTTTGAGCTGTACATAATTCACTCCTTGTTCCGTGGGAGTGACTATGGAGAAGCCCGGCCCGCCGAACCAATCGGCTATCTGAATCTCGCTTAAGGATCCCTAAAGGGGACGCTCACCTTTAAAGGTGAGCGTCCCCTTTGGGTTTGGGGGGAATATGCTGTCGGCGGGGTCGTTCGGGGGAGTCCGCCATGACAACAAGCTGCTTTCGCGCGGGAATTGCGCTCCTGGTTTCGCTGCTCGCCGTCGCGCCGATGGCGCTCGGCGACGCGCCCTGCAATGCGGGTTACCGCGATGTGACACCCGCCGAGCGGGCGCGGATTACGGCGGCGCTGCAGCTCGCCAAGGCCGCGCTGCCGCCCGCGCCCGAGGGATGGCAGGTCCGGGGCGACGAGCAGTTCTCGATACAGTCTTCAATCTGCAGGGACGGCGAGAACGTGCCGTGGAGCCATGGCTTCGCGCGCTCGTATGGCCAGATCGGCGATTACGAGGCACGCCAGAAAGTGATGGCCGATGCCGCTGCGGCCGCCGCCGCCGAGCGCGCGAAGAATCAGTCGCGCCTCGATGCGCTGCAGGCGCAGATGATGTCGATCATGCAGCAGCAGATGGCGCTCAATCAGAAACGCGACTACGAGGGCGCGCAGAAACTCCAGCCGCAACTCGAGAAAGCCCAGGCTGACTACGAGAAGCTCGCGACCGCGAGCAACCAGCAGATCGAGGCAGCCGGCAGGGAATATCACCGTGACCTGGAGATGAGCATTTCCGTTCGCGTCAACGAAAGCACGCAACCCCCCGGCAAGAATTCGACGCAACTGGCGAGGCCGGCCGGCGCACTGAGCGCCGTCCGCTGGCAGGACGAGGACGCGAGCGTCACCAACGAATACGCGCTCTACCGCTTCGGATCGTGGAAACAGGGCGCGAACGCCGCGTGGAGTCCGGGCACGCGCGCCGGCGTGCCCCCTTCTGGCCCGCACGCCGTTTCGGTTTACGTCATCGCCGATCGGGATCGCCTCGCGGACATCGTGCAGCAGATCGACTTCGGGAAGTCGCCGCGATCGTGAACTGATCCCGACGAACGCAAAGGGGACGCTCACCTTTAAAGGTGAGCGTCCCCTTTAGGGTCTAGGCGTCGTCGCAGCTCTGTGGCGTCACAGCGCGCTTTTCGACCTCCCGCTCGCCGTAGACTCTTATAGGCAGGCTTCCAGGTATTTGAGCGCGGCTTCCTGGGCTGCCGTTGTGCTTTACAGCCTGCCGACGGTGTGCTAATGATTGCGTACGTCTGTGAGTTCTGCGATAGCCCTGTTGACGTTAACGGGCTGTACTCGGTCGTGAGCCAGTCCCTGGTCTTCAGCCAGGCATGTGCGGGGCCTGCCGTTCGCTCCCCACCATTGCGGGCACGTTGCCGCATAGGCTTGATCGAGCTGCCGCATGATGACGTTCTCTTCGTCCATGGCCGATACGGATCCGTGAGGAAGACGGGACATGCAGGCCGTCGGATGCCTCCAGCGGCGTTGTCGATCTTCGTCTTGAGGGCTTTGTGCCGCGCCTGGACAGGAGCGTAGGCCGGTATCAGCGCGCGCCTGATATCTCTTCTTCAGCGCACGCCTCCTCATCCCGCGATCGCTGTCCCGCGGCGTTGATTTCCGGCATCTGGCCGTTGAAATGCCTGCGCCGCCGGTTTTGAATTCCCTGCATGTACTTCGCCGCTTCCTGCGGATTGCTCATCATCCACTGCTGCATCCGCGTGGCCTTCTCCATCGGATCGATACTCTTGAATTCCGTCCTTGATCTTCTCATTGATCGCCAGTTGCCGTCGCGATCGGCGTCGACGGCCGCCTTTGCGGCCTCGAGCCTGGCGTAGAACGGATCCTGGTTGTTCCCGGCGACGTACTAAAGCAGGCCGTCGAGCAGCGGCGGCACTTTCGCCCAAGGTCCGGTGCGACCGGCGCCCTGGCCGCCGGCTTGGCCGGCGTCTTCGCCGGCGCCTGCTGCGCGTAGCGAACAGCAAACAGGCAGGCGCAGGCAACCGCAACGAGCGGCGCCCGGAAACGAATCGCGGTCATGAATGTTCTCCCCTCGATCAAGCGACGGCGGTCAGCTGATCGGGTTATCGCACTCGTCGATCTTCTCGCCGCTCGAGTTCGTGGTCATGGTCATGCCCTCGGCGGTGAACTGGATGGTGCCCGTATACGCATCGGCGCTGGTGAAAGTGATCTCGCCGTGGCCGGTCATCTCCATCTCGCCGGTGCAGTGCGTGTCCCAGCTGACCTTGCTGTCAGCGGTGCGCTGGAAGTTCGACACCGTGCAGCTCTGCCCCGGCGGCGGAGGCGGCGGCTGAGTCCATTCCTTGGCCGTGCAGAGCTGCATCGTATTGGGCGGCGGGCTGAACGGCATACCCGGCATGCCATCTGCGAGGTGGTTTTCCAGAGGTTGCCGGGGCGCTCGTCGGCGACGGCGGCCGTGGCCAGGAGACTCATCGAGATTGCCGCCACCAGGCGGCCGGTACAAGACGTGATCATGCGATCCTCCCCATGTGGATTCGGATTCAAACCGGTGGGCCCGGTTTGGCCGCTGAGATGGCATCTTCAGCCCTTTCCGCCAACTTGAGCAAACGACGCTGTGCCGGGGTCGCGTTACCTGCGCGCCTCGCCTGCCTGGCGACCCTGATCGCGCGTCGGCTGTTGTCCAGAAAGGCCCTGAGTGCATTGACGCGCTCGCGTATCGCAGCGTCCTCGGATGCGCTCGAGTGGTAGCCATTGTCCATGACGCCGATGGTTTCGCCGGTCGCCGGGTCGACCCGCCACCATCCGAGTCGTCCACGACCGTTGATCGAAACCGGCTGCCTGACCGCCACGGCCATGAATCCCGCGTCGACATCCATGGCGAGCCTTGCCGCCGCATCCGCGGGCCAGCCCAGTTCCTGCACCGTCCCGGCTGAACTCGGCTTGATGAGCACAACGCCGCCGCTGTCGGGATCGGTCATGCCAAAGAGCGACGCGGTATTTTCTGCCTTGCCAATGTCATTCCCGAGGGCGAGAACCTCCGCAACCGTGTCGGCAACGCCGCGCCGAAGCTGGACCTCGAACGCCTTGGCGTCGGAGCCTCGATGGACGCCCGTGGAGTTCGACGCGATGTCGATCAGGTGACGGAATGCCACTCGATCGGCGTTCACGGCCGACTGGCTGATGCGATAGGTGAGCACGTTCGGCCGGTCGATAAACCAGGCGTCCGGGCGGGCGCCGATCGCCGAGCGCCAGACGACCAGGTTGTTCAGCGGACCCCAACTCCTAAGCGCTCCGAAATCGAAGTCGCGAGGAGCCCTGCTTTGGCAGGATCGCGCTCCCGCGACAGTTCGCGAATTGCCGACTGGTTGGCGACGAGACTCCTGGTGCCGAGGTCGGCGACGAAGTCCTCCGTGAAATTGCAGGCCTGCAGCAGGATGTCCGTCATGCTCAGCAGCGCCTCGTAGCGCTCGATCAGCAGTTCGTTCGTATTGGCATCGAAGCCTGCGGCTTTCGCAGCGCGCCTGGCGGAACCCAGCAGGTCGAACACGGGCCGGCGCAGGCGCTGGACCGGCATTCCGGGCACGCGGATTTCATAGTCGATCCATTCCGCTGTCAGGCTCGAGGCAGCCGCCGCGTCGCCGCCCAGCGCTTCCCCGAATCCGGACATGAAGCCGGCACCGCCCGTCTCTGAGACGTCACGTCGGGAACCCAGTGCGTCGGCAATGAGGACGCCGCTTTCCGCGAATCCGGATTGCGCCACGATTCGTCGCCGACCTGCAGGACCGGAACCCACTCCCTGACATTCACCGCGGCATCGCCGAGCGCGTTCGGATCCTTTGCGGGTTCCGCCAGGTTTTCCGGCCACGGGTCGGGCTTGTGGAACAGCGTGATCGGTCGATCCAGCACTTCTGCCGCGCGCAGCGTCGTCTCGAGTGCCGCCGACTCCGTCGTCACGCCATTCTCATAACGTTCGACGACCACGCGAACCCCGACGGTGTGCCAATCACGGTCCGGAATCGACGGCGCGTCGGCGTCGGATTTCCATTCGCTCGTGCTCGATGCCGAAGCCAGGGCCTCTCTGACCTTCGCGTCCGACAGCAGCACATCCATTGCGATCCAGCGGCCGTTTTCCTCGCGCTCGACCCACCAGTGGTCCCGCAGTGCGGCGATCGCCTGCTCGTCGCCAGGCGCGTTCGAATCCGCTGCGCCCCTGACAATTGCATAGAGCCTGGCTGACTGTGCGCTGATCAGCGCTTCGGCCTCGGCCTGACGGCGCCTGGACTCGGCGACCTGTTGTTGAAATTCCTCGTCTGCCCGGGGATGAGCGCATCGAGCGCCTTTTGACGCTCGACAGGGATGGGCTGAGGCTGCGCTTGACCGGATCGCTGATCAGGAATCGGCCGGAGTTTCGTCAGCAGTTCACGAGCCCGGCTCTTGGGCAGCTCTGCATGTGCGAGCCGCACGGTATGCCCAGCGTGCCGCAACAGGCCGCCGAGCAAAATCGCCCGATCGAGATTGCTGCCGACCCGATCCAGCATGACGCCTGTGGAACCGCGCAGCGCACCCCGATAGGGCGCCCACCACGTGTTGTCGCGTACCCAGATGAAATGCGCCTGAGGATCCTTGCCGAGCTTCGCGGCCAGCGCCGCGGAATCGAGTTCAGCACGCGGCAGCCTGTTGGCCTCGGCGACGATAAAGTCGATCAGGGCGGCGAGTTCACCCGCGCTCTCTGGCGTCGATGCAGCCGGTTTCGCGCCGTCGCGGGATTCTGTACTTGAAGTCGCGTCGCTCTGATCGCCCTTCGAACCGTCCGAACAGGACGCGCACGCGGCCAGGAGCGCCAGCAGGAGAACCCGCCCAGAGATCGAACGCATGCCGAACTCCTCGAGCGCCCGGCATTCTTGGCTCTTCGTCGGAAGCCGGGCGTTGTGCATTTTATTATGCGCCCCGGCATTTGCCCCGAACCTGGCGCTCGTCGATTCAACGACTTGGCTTTGAAAAGCGATTTTCGACGCGAAGATCTTCGCGTTTCTGCGCCAGGCTCGCGGCATATACTCGCCTGATCGCGACCCGCAGAAACGCGACGAATAGGGGGAGAGAATCATGAGTAAGCGCATCGGCCGATGGGCCGTGGACATCGAATCCAGTTCACCGCGCTTTCCTGACCCGCGACCGCGTCCCGCATGTTCTCTTGGCTCGACGCTCCGCTCGCCGCGCTCGGCGATGGCTTCATGCGCGCCTGGTCGAAGGTCGAGCGCAGCTACCGCCGTCCGTTCTCGCGCATCGCATTCCGGCTGAAGTTCGCGTACTACCCGCTGCTCGCGATCGCGGCGCTTGCATGGCTCGCCTGGGACTGGACGCACGACCGCTCGCTGAACTCGGCCGAGAACGCGATCTTCGACCAGGTCGTGAACTGGCGACCGGTCGAGCCGCAGCCGTCGGGCCGCGTGGTCGTCGTCGAGATCGATGAGTGTTCCATCGAGCATTTCCGCGCACGGGGCGAAGGCGGCTGGCCCTGGAGCCGGCAACGGCACGCGGACCTGCTCGATCGGCTGGACCGCGAGGGCGTGCGCGCGGTGGGCTACGACGTGCTGCTGACGGATCCCTCGCGCGAGGACCCGGCCGGCGACCAGGCGCTCGAGGCGATGGCCCTCGGCGGCGAGGGCCGCTTCCTGTTCGCCGCGGCCCGCATGCACCGCGACTACGACGCCGGCGCTCCCTTGCTGCGCGTCGCAGACGCCGGGCGCATTCCCGCTCGTGGACGAGCCGGCCCCGCGATCCGCGGCTCGCGCTGCTCCTGCCGTATGGCGAAGCGATGGCGGCGGCGAGCGCAATCGTCAACGTCGCGCGCGATGACGACGGCGTCCTGCGCGACCTGCGGGTCTACGAAGCGGCCGGCGACTGGGGCCTGCCCTCGCTGCCGATGCGGCTCGCAATGACGGCCACGGGCAAGCCGCCCCGCGAATTCGTGCCCTCCGTGCGCCCAACTGGCGCGAGAACACGCGCCTGCCGCGCTTGAGCGCCACAGACCTCCTCGTCGAGGGCCCGCCGGTGTGCCGGCGCGCCGACAGCGCGTGCCGACTGAAAGACGCGGTCGTGCTCGTTGGTTACACCGCCGCGGGCCTCAACGACGCCAAGCCGACGCCGGTGGACCCGGTCATGCCCGGCGTCGAAGTGCTCGCGGAGGCGACCGAAGCGCTGGTGGCTGGCAGCGCGATCCGCGTGCCGCCCGCCTGGCTCAAGTACGTCATCGCGGCGCTGTTGGTCGCGCTCACGGCTTCGTCTTCTTCCGTGGCGAGCCGCACAACGACATTGACTCGATCTTCGTCGCGACCAACGTCCTGCTGCTCGGCGCGGCTTTCATCGGCTCACGTTCTTCGCCTATTTCTTCGATGTTTCGCGGCGTTCGGCTTCGTCAGCCTCGTGTTCGGCCTGTGCCGTATCTACGCCAAGATCCAGCGCGGCCGCGCGGTCGGCAACGGCGACTACCTGCCGGACTTCGACCCGAAAAAGACCGCTGGCTCGCCGTCGCGCGCCTGCATTTCGTGCCGGATGCCGGTCTCGACGCGCGGTCCGTCGTGCGGCGCCGCCGTGAGTATCGCCGCCGGCTGCGACGCTTCCTGTACGCTGGCACCGACGCCGTCATGCTGGAGGGCGTCGTCGAGGAGAAGACCTGGCTGCACGATGCCCTGAGCGACCTCGTCGTGCTGATGTGGCACGGCGAGAGCGAGGCGGACGCGCGTGAGTCCGCGGCGCGCGACCTTGCGCGGCTCGAGCGCAGCCTTGCCGAACAGGACGCGCGCCTGCCGGACGACGGCACGGTCCGGCTCGCCTTCGGCACCGGCGAGATCGCAAGCAGGTCGACGCAGCCGCCGGCCGGACACCGCCCGCTGCACGAGTTGATCGGCCGCGTGCTCGCCTCTTCCACCGAATGGCCGCTGGCGCAGCGCAGCATCGCGTCGCTGCAACCGGTGGCTCCTGCAGGAGAACGATGATGCGTTTCCTATCCGCCTGCCTGATCGCCGCGCTGTTCGCGGCAGCCAATGCCGCCGCTGCCGACCTGACCGCTACGGTGCGCAAGTCGGAAGTGAACGTGTACGCGGCGCCGAACCTCGAGTCCGGGAAACTGAAGAAGCTGAAGCAGGACGATACGGTCACCATCGCCTCGCAGCAGGGGCTCTGGTATGAACTGAAGCTCCCCGACGGCACGAGCGGCTTCGTGCGCGTCAACGACGTGCGCGTGAACTACGGCAGCGTCGAGGACAGCGACGCCAACATGCGCGTGCTGACAAGCGGCAAGGCGGGCGCGGGCCGCGTCACCGAGACCGCGGGCGTGCGCGGCATCGACGAGAGCGAGCTGAAGGCAGCGTCTTTCAACCAGGCACAGCTCGACTCGATGGTCGCCAACCGGGCGGACACTTCGGCTTCCGCCGCCTACGCCGGCGGGCACGGCTGGCAGGCGACCGCTGTCGCCTGGGACGGCGAGGCGAAGTCGAAGAAGGGCGACAAGGCGTCTGCGTCGAACTCCTCGTCATCGGGCACATCGACCCTGCAGGGCCTGGGCGGCATGATGGGTTCGCTCGGCCAGAAGGCCGGCTCGATCCTCGGCACCGCGAGCAAGGTGGCGCCGAAGTCCGAGCAGGAACAGGCGGCGGAAGAACTTGCGCTCGGCCCGCAGATCGCCGGCCGCGTGCTCGGCGCGCGCCCGCTGTGGAGTGATGCCGAAGCGCAGAAGCGCGTCAATGTGATCGGCCGCTGGGTCGCCTCGCAGACGACCCGCCCCGAGCTGCCCTGGACCTTCGGCGTGATCGACACCTCCGAAATCAATGCCTTTGCGGCGCCCGGCGGTTACGTGCTCGTGACCCGCGGGCTGTACGAACTGCTCTCCTCCGACGCGGAGCTCGCCGCCGTGCTGGGCCACGAGATCAGCCACGCCGTCGAGCGCGACCACTACAACGTGATCCGCAAGCAGGAAATGACGACCGTCGGGAAGGACGTCGTGGCTGGCGAGATCGACGTCGGCACCGGCGTTGCGGAGAATTACGCGCGTCAGTACGTCGAGCAGCACGGCGCCACGATTCTCGTCACCTCGCTCGACCGCCAGGCGGAGTTCCGCGCCGACAAGGCCGCGGAGATCTACCTTGCCCGCTCGGGCATGAACCCGATGGCACTGTACGCGGTGCTGCAGAAGATGATGGCGGTCGGCAGCGATTCCGCGAGCCTTGCCGCGCTGTACAAGACGCATCCGCCGCTCGACGCGCGCCTCGACCGCATTGACGAGCGCGGCTACGGCGCGCTGAAGACCTACACCACGCGCGAGTGATTCATTTCACTAGCCGGATCGCGAACGGATACCGGTAGGCCACGCCTTCGTTCGCCTTGACCGCCGCAATGATCACGAGCACCAGCGCGGCAATGCCGACCAGCATCATCACGGGAATTGTGATGAGCGCGCCGATGCCGAGCGACATGATCGTCAGCATCAGGAGCGCAAAACCGACGATCGCCAGGGTGATGGCGAAATTGAGCGCTTCCTTTGCCTGATCGTTGACGAAAGGCATGGTGTCCTTCTTGATCAGCCAGATGACTAGCGGACCCAGGAAGCAGCCGATGCTGAACCCCCAGCCGCCCGTCACCAGTCCGCCCAGCAAAATGGAGAGATGAGCGAATAGAGCCCACAGCTTCTCGTCAGCGCTCGGTGTGGCGGCGGCCGAGGCCACGGGCGATGGGTTGGACGTCGTCTCGTTCATTAACTTTCTCCCTGGCGTTGGATCACGAAGCGGTCGTTCTCGACACCCAGCCCGAGAATCGTGGTCTGGTTCGGGACGATGGTCAGCTGCTCCTCGAGTATCTGGCCGAGGGCATCGATGCGGATGCGGTACTTCCCGGGCGCAAGTTCACGGCTGAGTTCGCTGGTCAGGCCGGAAACGAGCACCTGGCCTTTTGCATCGAGGATGTCGTACGGAAGGCGGTTCAATGCCGCCAGTTTCACGGCACGTGACAATTCGGCGCCGTCTTTCGCGCTGTAGTAGCGGCCGCCGGTCGAACCGGCGAGCGTGCCGAGCTCGGCCTCGACTGCCTCGCCTGTCAGCGTAAAGCCGATGATGTTGAGCGTCACGTCGACACTCGAAGTGGCAATCTCGGCGGCGGCCTGCTTCGCATCGCCTTTGCAGCTCTCCTCCCCGTCCGTGATCAGGATGACCGAGCCGCCGCCCGCCGATTGAAGGTCGCCCACGGCCTGTAGACTCGAATGAATCAGCGGCGTCTCGCCGCGCGGTCTAAGCCGGGTGGCAGCCTTCAGAATCTTTGCGCGGTCGAGCTTCGCAATCGGCACGACAAGCTCGGTGTCCTTGCAGGTCTGCGGAGACTTCGATGATTGACGATGCCCGTAGACGCGAAGCCCCACATTGAGGTCGTCCGGCAGCGCTTCGACGACTTCCTTCATCATGCCGAGCGCCGTCTTCCACCGGGTGGTATCGCCGAGCTTCGCGTTCATCGAACCGGACACGTCGAGTACGATCACGAGATTGCGCGCGGGCGGCTTGTCGCCCTGCTGCTTGACGATCTGCAGGGCGCCCGTCGGCTCCGGGCCGTAAGCGCCGGCGAGCCCGATGACCGCCCACATGGTGTGGGCGAAATCCGAGGGCTGCTTGCTTTCGGTGTTCATCGCCTTCCAAGAGCCGTTGCCGAGCGACGCCGGATCCTTGTCCTGATGCCCCAGCAGAAAATCCACGCCGCGCCGGAACATCTCGCCGTGGATACTGATGCCCGCCTGCTTGAAGGCATAGAGCACCTGGCCTGATGCGAACGCATTCGAGCCGGCGGACTTCGAATTCTCCTTCCATCCGCCATCCGGCTGCTGCTCGGACGCCAGCGTCTCCACCACGGACCAGGCGATCCGCTTCTGATCCGGCGTGCCGTAGTGCATCAGCGCAATGACTTTGAAGATCTTGTCCTGCGTGGTCTCCGGTTCATGGGTGGCAATCCACTCGAGCCCGCGGCCGGCCGATTCGGCATAGCGCGAATCGCCCGTCTGCGCTTCCTGGCGCTTGATGGCGACCAGCGCATTGGCGGTCGTCATGAATTTGCCCTGCACGATTGGCGGATGCACTTCATCCACTGGAAAAGCGCCGTCCTCCTCCTGTCCTGCCATCAGGCTGCGTGTCGATTCCCCGAGCAATCCGATCTGCGTGAAAGGGTATGCCTTGTCGTGCTCGGACCCGATCATGTCCGCGGCGTAGGCAATGCCCATCGCACCGAATGCCGTCGCGGAATTGCTCGGGTTCCACCAGGCACCGCCATAGGTTTGCCCGCGCGTATGTTCATCGAGCAAGCGGACGGAGCGCATGTTCACGCGATAGCCGTGTTCGAGCGCTACCGCCTGGCCCATCAGCACCTGACTCTGCACGTGGCAGCCGAAACAGCCGTTTTTCTTGACCCAGGTTGGCGCCGCGTGCTGCAGCCAGTCGAGTCCGCGCTGCGCTGCCTCGCGTGGGCTGCCCTGCCAGTGCTTCACCATCGGCGCGCGCACGAAGAGCGGCATGTAGCCCCTGCGATTCGCTTCGCGTACGCGGATTTCCGCGATCTCGACCACCGGCCGCTCGTAGCCGGACAGGATCGTCAGCTTGACGAACTTCGCCTCGACCGGATCGAACTCGATCGTCGTCTCGCCGGGCTTCGCTTCGAGCGTCGCGGTCGCGCGGCGAGTGAAATTTTCATATGGGCTCGTCATCGAGGTCCAGATCTCAATGTCCTTGGGCGCAAGCGTCGCGGGATCCGGCAACACGATCGTGACGGCGTCGATTTCCGCGGGCTCACGCTCGAAGAAGGAGAGCACCGCTTCTTGCGGATAGGTCAGCCAGAATTGCTGTGGCTTTTCTCGCGTGTCGACGATCCAGGCCGGTGTCAACAGGCCGTCGACCAGGCGTCTGCCGAGGAAGCCCGGCCCGTAGTTGTCGGTCACTTCTTCCACCGCTCCGCCCATATTGGCGGCGGCGAGGTTGGTGTCGGTGTCCGGCAGTGGTGCCTCATGCGCGACCTGCGGGACATCCCGAGCGGGAGCGCCGGCAGCGAGGGGCGGCGCGGGATCTTTAGAGCAGGCCGCGGCGGCGATCAGGCTCGATATGAGGATTGCCCATCCACTACGCTGCACGCGGGGGAGTATATTCCTCGCGTGGCGCGGCACCACAGAAAAGCCGCGTCATGCGCGGCACAGGGGGCCAACAATGACTACTTTCGATCGAATCGGTGCTTACTGGGTGTCTTCGCTTGCTGCGACGTTGGGTCTGGCCACAGCTTGCGCCTACGCCGCTACCCCTGCCACGCCGGGTCCAATCCAGATTTCAGTCGAGAACGAGTACGCGACAAGCCTCAATTTTGGTGCGTTGGGCAAGGGCTCGCGCAATGGAACCGACAAGGTCACCGGACTTCTCGAGCGCGAAGGCGACAAGTACGTCGGGGTCGTGGACGCCGACGTCGTATCGACTCAAGGATTAACCGGCATGGCCTTGACCGGGCAATGCGGGCCTTCCACCTACGGTGACACGCAGAAGCTCCGGGTCACCGGACATTTGGTCGGTGGCTTCAATGCACAGTTTCAGCGTGTCACGTTCAATGCTGGAAGCCCGAGCAGCGAATACCTGCTGCTGGAATTCGTCCCTGAAACCGCCCCGGCAGACCAACCGATCAACAGGGACCCGTATCAGGACACGGTCGTTAATTGCCACACCTTGATTGAAACCGAGGCGACGATTGATGACCCCACGACGGGAACGTCCAGCAAGCTGTTCCTTCCTCTCAATGACACGCGCTGGACCATGAAAGGCGGGGGTTACATCATCGCCCTGCCATCGTCAGGGAATCTTGAATACACGGACGCCCAGATTCTCAGTACCACGTCCATGGGACCTTTCAAGGTCCAGAAGTCGATCTGGACGATTCGGGTTGAGCGATTGCCTGCAGGTTGGGTGCCCCCCCCGGGGCCGGGCGGGCAGCCATCCACTGGGCCGGGCGGTTGCCCGACTGGCTCGAATCAAGGCGGCTCTTCGCCGAACCCCCCTCAGGGACCCTGCACGAATACTCCATCGAATCCGCCCACGCCGACGAACCCGCCCCCGCCGAAATAACTGTTCACGGCCGGCGGGAGCCCGACGTCAGGTCAAACTTCGGGACCTTCCTCGTCGACTTCATCCTTCATCTTCAGCCATGTCTTCGCCGCAACGGTCATCGCCTCCGAGCGCCGCGATCTCGGCCTCGTGCTTCTTGTAGAACTCGACGTTAGCCTGGGAAATGCCCGGCGGCAGCTTGCCGCCCGGCTGGCTGACCGCCCAGGCCGCCAGGCCGTTTTGCAGGATGGACCAGGAGAAAACCACGTATTCGCGCGTTGAAAAGCCGGCGGACTGGATCGCGGCCTGGGCGCCTGGCAAGGCATTGAGCTTCGCGACCATGACGTTGATCGACTGCGAATCCGAATCCTCGTCCTCATCTTCCTTGCAAGCCGCATCGAGCGCGACGAGCTTCTTCGTCGCCTCGGCGAATTTGGCGAGGCCGGCTTCGGTCAGGACGTAATTCTGGACTTCCTGGATGTCCGCGTCCTGCGCAAGTGCCGTATTTGACGCAAGCAGTCCAGTCGCGATGGCGCAGGACGCGAGCGCCATTCGAAGGAAATTGACCATGACAACCTCCGTGAATCGCTAGCTGATGTGCGCGAGAATTCCGTCCAGCTCATCGAGCGTGTGATAGCTGATGACGAGCTTGCCCCTGCCGGTCGTCGAATGCTGAAGCTCTACCGACGCGCCGAGCTTGTCGGCAAGATCGTTCTCGAGGCGCAGGATGTCCGGATCCTTCGAGCGAGCCCTTCCTGACTTGCCCCTGTCTCCGCCCGCATGCGCGATGAGGCGACGAACCAGTGCCTCCGTCTCGCGGACCGACAGGCCCTTCTTGGCGACGAGCGAGCCGACCTCGGCCATCTGGCGCGGGGTCGCGAGCCCGAGCAGCGCGCGCGCGTGGCCCATTTCCAGTTCGCGTTTTTCGATCAGCGGCCGGATCGCCTGCGGCAACTCGAGCAGGCGCAGGAGGTTCGAGACCGCTGCGCGCGAGCGGCCGACGGCTTCCGCCGCCTGCTGGTGCGTCAGCCCGAACTCCGAGATCAGGCGCGAGAGGGCGAGCGCCTCTTCGAGCGGATTCAGGTCCTCGCGCTGGATGTTCTCGATGAGGGCGAGCGCGACCGCGTGCTCGTCGTCCACGTGGCGCACGACCGCCGGGATGTCGGCAATGCCCGCAATCTGCGCGGCGCGCCAGCGGCGTTCGCCGGCGATGATCTCGTAGCGCTGCGGCTCGCCTGCTCCGGGCGTGCCGACGGCCCGTACGACGATCGGCTGGATGACGCCCTGGGCCTTGATGGAATCCGCGAGGTCCGCGAGCGATTCCTCGCGCATGTCGACACGCGGCTGGTACTTGCCGCGCGAGAGCAGGTCGAGCGGCAGGTGCACCAGCTGATCGCGGGCTGCCGGCATGCCGGGCGCGAGCCGCGGCTTCGCCTCGCCCAGCAGCGCCTCGAGGCCGCGGCCGAGGCCGTGTTTCTTGTTGCTCATCAGCGTCATCGTAACCTCGAATGAAGGGGACGTTCACCTCTAAAGGGGACGCTCACCTTTAGATCCCCAAGGTGAGCGTCCCCTTTAGGTCGGTATGACTAACCGCGCGATGCAGCCGGGTGTGCCGTCGCGGTTCTTGAGCGAGAGCGTGCCGCCATGACCCTCGGCGACCTGGCGCGCGAGCACGAGGCCGATGCCGCTGCCGCCCGGTTTCGTCGTGAAAAAGGGCACGAACAGGTTGTCGGGATTCGCGACACCGGGCCCGTTGTCCTCGACCTCGAAGACGACGCTGTCCTTGCCGCGAATCGCGCGAAGCTCGACGGGGGCCGCGCCCTCGGGCGTCGCCTCGACGGCATTTCGCACCAGGTTGATCAGGGCCTGCTGCAGCTGATCCGGGTCGCCGCGAAGGCTGAGCCCGTCGGCCGCCGCGAACTGCACCCGGCCCGGCGGCTGCACCGCGGCCACCTGCCGGAGCAGCGCGCCGACATTGCAGTCGACGATCGTGGGATCGGGCAGGCGCGCGAGCTCGCTGTAGCGCGAGAGAAAGCGACGCAGCGACTCGGCGCGCTCCGCGACGAGCGCCAGATTATGTGCAAGGTCCTCGCGCTCGGCCTTGTCCGGCGACCCGGCCTGGAGCGCGTCGCGGCTCGTCTCGATCACGGACTTGATCGGCGCGAGCGAGTTGTTGAGCTCGTGCCAGATCACGCGGATCAACCGCCGCCACGCATTGCGCTCCTCATCGCGGAGCGCCTGGCTGAGGTCCGTCACGACCAGCAGACGGAACGGGCGACCGGCCTCGCGAAACGTCTCGCGCATGATCTGCCAGCGCCCGGCCCGGCCCGGAAACGTGTGCGACTCGTTCGAGACCGGCGGTCCCTCGAGCAGGGTGTCGAAACGGGTGTCCGCGGCCGAGAGCCCGATCAGGGCGTCGGGATGACGGCGCAGCAACTCGCCCGCCGCGCGATTCGCGAGACGGATCCGGTCGTCGCCATCGAAGGCGAGCACGGCCACGTCGATCTCGGCGAGCACCTTGTTGAGCAGCGCCGAAGCCTCGATCGCCTCGAATCGCTGCGAGCGGAGCGTCGCGCCGAGCCGGTTTGACTCGATGACGATGTCCCCGAGGGCATCGCCCTTGCGGCCATGCCGGCCGCGGATCGCATAGTCGCCGCCTCGCAGCGCCTCGAGCAGGTTCGCGATCGATTGCAGCGGTTCCACGGTCGCCTGGCGGAGCGCGAGCGCAAATCCCACCCAGGCGCCGATCAGCAGGATGACGATCAGGCGATGCACGGAATCCGCGATCGGGGCGTCGCGGAGCAGCAGGATTGCAGTGAATATCGCCGGGGAGCCGCCTGCGAGTGCGAGGATCACGATGCGCGTCTGGAACGGCATGCCCCGGCTGTGCGTCACGCGCCGGGAGTGGAGCGGCTTTCGCGGTTCGGATTCTTCGGTCACGGCGCGAAAGTTTGCGCGTTCGCCGGCCGCCGCGCCACCTGCCTCGCGTTACACCTCGTCAGGCTTCAGCCCGAGTTTCTCGAGCCTCCGGTACATCGCGCTGCGCGAAAGGCCGAGCGCCTCCGCCGCCGCGGGCACGCTGCCGCCGTTACGCCGGATTGCGGAGCGGATCAGCGCGCGTTCGGCGTCTTCGAGACTCATTTCCTCGAGCGTCGGCGGCGCCTTGCCCGCGGACAGCCGAAGATCCGCGACGCCGACCTCCGTCGCCGCCTGCAAGCAGCAAGACTCCGCTCCACGACGCTGTTCAACTCGCGCACGTTCCCGGGCCAGGCGTATTGCTGGAGCGCTGCGAGCGCGGCGGCATCGAACCCCTTCACATCGCGCCCGTACTGAGCGGCCTTGCGCTCCAGCTGCGCGGTCGCGAGCTCGACGATTTCCTCGCGCCGCTCGCGCAGCGGCGGCAGCCGGATCTCGACCGTATTGATGCGGAACAGCAGGTCCTCGCGAAAGCGGCCGTCGCGGATCATCACGGCAAGATCTGCGTTCGTCGCGGAGACCACCCGCACGTCCGCGCGCTGCGTGCGCGAGGATCCCACGCGCTCGAACTCGCCGGTCTCGAGCGCGCGCAGGAGCCGTGCCTGCTGCGCCGGCGGGACGTTGCCGATCTCGTCGAGGAAGAGCGTGCCGCCGTCTGCGAGCTCGAATCGCCCGCCGCGGTCGGCCTTCGCGTCGGTGAACGCGCCTTTCACATGCCCGAACATTTCGCTCTCGAACACGCTCTCCGGCAGTCCGCCGGCGTTGACCGAGATGAATGATTTCTCCGCGCGGTCCGACCAGTCGTGGATCAGCTTTGCAATCAGGCTCTTGCCGGTGCCGGGCTCGCCGGTGATCAGCACGCTCGCCTTCGATGAAGCGACCTGGCGCGCGAGACGCACGACGTCCTGCATCGGCCGCGACGTGGCGACAAGATTTGTGCCGTCGCTGGCGCGGAGGATTGCATTCTCGTCCGCGAGCCGCCGGCCGCGCTGGCGCGCCTCGGCGAGCTGCACCTGGTTCCGGAGCACGCTCAGCAGCCGCTGGTTGTTCCAGGGCTTCTCGAGGAAATCATTGGCGCCGTGCCGCATCGCCTTGACGGCGACTTCGACCGTCGCCCAGGCGGTCATCACGACGACGGGCAGCTCGGGGTGCTGGCGGTGCAGCTGATCGACGAGTGCGACGCCCTCTTCGCCCGAAGTCGTGTCGCGCGTGTAGTTGAGGTCGACGAGCGCGACGTCCACGTGCTCGCGCGCGGTGACGTCGAGCACTCCGGCCGGCGAGGTCGCGGTTGCGACCTCGAACCCCTCGCGCTTCAGCAGCAGCTTCAGCGCCGAGAGGATATCCGCCTGGTCATCCGCAATCAGTATGCGCGGCTGCATCAGGCGGATCGTGCATGGCCCTCACTCGTAGCGCAATGCCGCGGCCGGATCCACCTTCAGCGCGCGGCGGGTCGGCGTCAGGGTTGCCGCGATGGCCACCATGACCATGATCGCGAGCACGGCACTGTAGATGACGGGGTCGTACGGGCTGTCGTTCAGGATGTCGCCGAGCGCCCGCCCCATCAGCGGCAGCAGACCCATGCCGATGACGATGCCGACCAGGATCTGCACGCCGCTCGCGCGCATGACGAGCTTGAGTATCCGCCCATCGTCTGCGCCGAGCGCCCGCCGCACGCCGATCTCGCGCGTGCGCTGGCCCACGTGGAAGGCGAGCACGCCGAAGAGGCCGGCGGCCGCGAGAACGAGCGCGACCACGGCGAACACCACGAAGATCGTGCCGACGATGCGGATACCCGCGGTCTGGATGCGCCTTGCCTCGTCGAGTGTCCGCACCCAGTAGAGCGCGAGGTCGGGATTGGTCTGCGCGAGCGCCGTGCGGATCGCTCCGGTGAGGGCGCGCGGATCGCCGTCGCCGCGGACGGCGATGCTCATGAATCGCTCCGGGCCCTGACTGACTGGCAGGTACACCGTCGGCTTGATTTTGCCGTCGTCGTCATGAAGGATGTCGGGAACGACGCCGACGACGGTTCTCCAGCCCTCTTTCTCCTTGAAATCGAAGCGGATGCGCGCGCCGACCGGCGATTCGTCGGGCCACATTGTCTTCGCCATCATCTCGTTGACGACGACCACCTTCATGGAGTCCACGCCGTCGCGGCTGTCCGGCAGGCGGCCGCTGACGGCCGAAAGCCGGAATGTCTCGAAGTACGACGGGCTTATCCCCACGCCACCGGCGAGCGGCCGCGTGCTTGCATCGCCGTAGTCACGACCCTCGATCACGTAGGGCCCGTCGCCGCTGCGTAACCCGGGCAAGGAGTCGGCGACTGTCGCCACGTCGATGCCGGGCTGTGCGCGGATCCGGTCGACCAGCGTTTCCCAGAAGCGGACCTGCCCCGCCTCGTCCAGGTAGGTGCCGGCAGTCAGTCCGACGCGCGCGGTCATGATGTCGCCCGTCTCGACGCCGACGTCGGCGCTCGTCGCTTTCAGTACGCCCTTGGTCATCAATGCGGATGTGCCGAGCAGCAGGCAGGCGAGCGCGACCTCGAATACGACCAGCCCCCACGCGATCCGGCCGATCGCGAGACCGGTGCCGGTGCGGCCGCCGTCGCGAAGCAGCGCATCGAGCGAGGGGCGCGAGGCCCGGAGCGCGGCGGGCAACCCGGCGATCAGCGTGGACAGCAGCGCGGCAACGACGGCAATTGTCGTCACGCGAAAGTCGATCTCGTAAGCCCACCACGCCGGGTTGCCTTCCTGCATGTTGTCCATCGCAATGCGCAGGCCATCGAGCGCGATGGACGCCAGCAGCAGACCCAGCAGGGTCGCGAGGGCACTGATGACGAGACCTTCCGCCAGCATGTGCGCAATGAGCCGGCTGCGAGAGGCGCCGAGCGCCGAACGCACGCTCGTCTCGCGAACGCGGTAGGCCGAGCGCGCGAGCAGGAGATTCGAAACGTTTGCGCAGGCGATCAGGAGCACGCAACCGACGGCGACCAGCATGACCCAGATGAGCTTGTCATCCTTACCGATGAAGCTTGCGGCAAACGGCGTCACTTCGAAACGCCCGTTGAAAATCTGCTGCGGCAGCTTCGACTTGATCTCGGCGGCGACCGGTGCGAGCTCCTGCTGAGCCACGTCGGCGCTGCCGTCCGGCTTGAGCCGGCCGTAGACGGCGACTTTCGCGGCTTCCTCGCGGCCGACGCGCGCCGGGTCCTCCTGGATCGCGACCCAGAGCTGCGCGGCGGCCGGGAACGTGAAGCCTTCCGGCATGACGCCGATGACCTCGGACGACTGGCCGTTCACACGCACCACGCGCCCGATGAGCGAAGGATCGGAATTGAAGCGCTCCTTCCACAACTGGTGACCGAGGACAACCACCGGCGCCGCGCCTTCCCTCGCATCTTGCGGGAGGATGGCGCGACCGAGCTTCGGCGCGACGCCGGCCACGTCAAACATGTGTCCGTCGGCGAAACCGCCGTCGTAGCGTTCCGCCTGGCCGTCACCGGTCAGATAGGCGGTGCCGACGTAGCCCGCGCCGATCGCCTCGAACTGCGTCTGCGCTTCGCGGATCAGCCGGTAGTCCTGCAGCACTACCATCTCGTTGTAGTCATCCGCCTGGTGCTCGCCCAGCGTCACGATCGTGTAGAGACGATCGCCGTTCGGGTACGGCGCCGGCTTCAGCATCAGCGTGTCGGCCACGCCGTACATGAAGATCACCGCGCCGAGGCCGAGCCCCAGCACGCCGACCGCGAGCGCCGTGAACGCGGGCGCCCGTGCGAGCCCTGCGACCGCCGCCTTCACTTCATCGATGAATCCGCGCATGGGTATCCCCTCAGGCCTTCGCGCGACGCGAAGAGAGGTCGATCAGAGTGTTGTCGTCGACGACCCGGCCGTCAAACAGCTGGATCTTCCGGTCGGCGTAATCGGCATAACGCGGGTCGTGGGTCACCATGCAGATCGTCGAGCCCTCGCGATGCAGTTCGCGGAGCAGGTTCATCACGGCCTCGCCGTTTCGCGAGTCGAGGTTTCCGGTCGGTTCGTCGGCCAGCAGAATCGCGGGCTTGCCCGCGAGCGCGCGCGCCACCGCAACGCGCTGCTGCTGGCCGCCCGAGAGCTGGGCCGGGTGGTGATTCACGCGATGCGACATGCCGACGCGCTCGAGCGCATGCAGCGCTGCCTTCCGTCGCTGGTCGTTGCTCATGCCCGGCCGGTAGGTGAGCGGAAGCTCCACGTTCTGCAGCACGGTCAGGTCGCCGATCAGGTTGAAGGCCTGGAAGATGAAGCCGATGCGTTCGTTCCGCACCTTCGCGCGCGCGGCCGGCGCGAGCGAGCTGACGTCGTCCGCCGCAAGCAGGTACTTGCCTTCGGTCGGCATGTCGAGAAGCCCGAGGATCGCGAGCAGCGTCGACTTGCCGCAACCGGATGGCCCGGAGATCGACAGGAACTCGCCCTTCGCGACGTCCAGGTGGATGCCGTCGAGCGCGTGGGTCTCGAGGTCGTCGGTGAAAAACACCTTGGTGACGCCCTCAAGCCGGATCATGGCTTGTTCCTGCATGTCGTATGGCTCCGTTATTGCTGTTTCAGTCGACGACCAACCGGTCCTCGCCCGACCATTGCGTCGTATCCGCAAGCGCGACGATGTCGCCGGGCTCGAGGCCCTCGAGCACGACGATCTGGTTTACCGATGCCTTCCCGAATTTCACCGGCACCCGCACGGCGACGTTGTCGCCGGGCTTTGCGCGGAAGACCGTGGTTGCCGACTCCGACTGCGCGCCGACCGGTCGGCCGACGAAGCGAACGTCCCTCAGGGTCTCGATCGCGATCGTGCCGTCGACCGAGAGATCGGCACGCGCCTGCGAGGGCAGCGTCTCGTCGAACTCGATCTCGACGCGGACGGCGCCCGCGGTCACGGCGGGATCCACGCGCACGACGCGGCCGCGCACGAGGCGGTCGCGCATGTCGATGGTCGCGGCCTGGCCGGCCGCAAGGTCGCGCGCGTCGAGTTCCGGGATGCGGAGTTCCGCGTACAGCGTGCCCGGCTTTGCGACGCGGGCGACGTTGGCGCCCGGCGCGAGCTGCTGGCCTTCCTGCACCGGAACGCTCTGCACGACGCCCGCGAGTCCTGCCCGCACCTGGAGTGAATCGGCGGCCAGGCGGCGCTCTTCGAGCGCCCGTTCCTGCTGTCTCAGCCGCGCCATTCGCGCTTCGAGCTGGGCGGAAACGGCGGCATCGAGCGCGGCGAGTCGCTGTTCCTCGATCTCGACGCGCTCGCCGAGCTGCGCCGCCAGGATCTTCGAACGCGAGTACTGGAGTTCAGATACCGCGTGCTTCTCGAAAGCACGCTGTTCAGCCACCGCCTGCAGGCGCGCGGACTCCGAAGTCGCGCGCGCCTCGGCGAGGGAGGATCGCCGATCCAGGCGCTGACTTTCCAGTTCGAGCCGCGCGGCCGCGTATTCGGCGCGGGTGGCAGCCACTTCGAGCGCCGCGGCATCGGCCGCGCGCTCGACTTCGGGATTCGACAACTGGACGATGACAGTGTCCGGCTCGACGTTCTCGCCCGCGCGCACCAGCACGCGATCGACACGAGCATCCACGCGGGTCGAGAGCCAGCGCGCCTCGCGCGGCTGCAGCACACCGGGGCCGCGGACTTTCCTCTCGAGCGTGCCTTCCTTCACTTCGTCGAGGTAAAGCTGCTCGCGCGCAACGGATGGCGCGCCGGGCTCGAGGTTTGCGATCGCAAAGGCGACGCCTGAGAGCGCCACGAACAGGCCTGCCACCCAGGCGAGCTTGCGGTGCTTGAACTTCTCGGCGATGCGGGGGCGGTCCATCAGATCACCAGTGACGGGACGCCGGTGAGCACGCGGAGCTCAGGCGGCAGCGTGCGCACGTTCGGCGTTTCGCAGACCGGTCGCAGCACGCAGAAGCTGAACACCAGCCCGAGGACCACGGCGATGAACGCGCGCGTGATCTGCACATCGGCGGGGGCGCTCTCGCCGCCCACGGCCGCGGCGGCCTCAGCCCTGGGCGTCGGCATTGGCCGCCACGTCGGCGAGCTGCACTTCGCGGGCGCCGAACACTTCGACCGCCGGCAGCGTCGCGATCATCAGATCGCCGACTCTCACGGCCTCGAGGTTTCCGACTTCGATGATGCCCTGCGGCAGCGCGCCTTCGTGGCCGCGGTCCAGCGTCAGGCCCGTGAGCCCGACAATCACGACCGCCGCGAATGCCGCGATCCCGGTGTTGCGATTGAACAAGGTCTTCATGGCTCTCTCCTCACTCTTTGTTTCGACTGCGGCAGCGCCGCTTCCTGATATAGATAGAGCAAGGACCGTGCCAACTTGGTTTGAAGCGACGTAACTAGCTGTAACTTAATGAATTATTATTTCCGTTCGCTCGATACGAGCTGTGTCCGGCAGCAACCGCCGGACGCATTCATCCCGCTCGTGGGACACCGGAAACGGGCGTCGTCCCGGAAGCGGGACGCCCTAAAGGGGACGTTCCCCTTTAAAGGGGAACGTCCCCTTTGGAGGAGGAGGATTCTTCTTCGACGGCGTGAACGTCGCCCTCGTCGAGGTGCTCGTCAAGGTGAACGTCCTCTTCTGACGATGCCGGCGCTTCGGCAATCTCGCCGACGTAGGGGACCGGGCCGCTGCCCGCGATCTCGGCTGCGTAGGCTTCCGGTTCGTCGGCACGGCGGATCATTTCGCCCGCGAGCGCGAGGTAGGCGAGCGCGCCGCGCGAATCCTTGTCGTGAAGCATGACCGGCACGCCGAAAGACGGCGCCTCGGCCAGGCGGACATTGCGCGGGATGATGGTCCGGAACACGCGATCGCCGAAATGCTCGATGAGCTGCGCGGCGACGTCGTTCGACAGGTTGTTCCGCGGGTCGAACATCGTGCGGAGGATGCCCTCGACCGCGAGCCGCGAATTCACCGAATCGCGGATCTGTTCGATCGTGCTGATGAGCCCCGAAAGGCCTTCGAGCGCGTAGTACTCGCACTGCATCGGAATCAGCACGGAATCCGCGGCGGTCAGCGCATTGACCGTCAGGATGTTGAGCGCCGGCGGGCAATCGATGATGACGAGGTCGTAGCGGTCGCGCACCGGCTCAAGCGAGCGCGCAAGCCGGTGCTCGCGGCCCGCGAGCATCGTCAGAAGGCGCACTTCCGCCGCGGTCAGGTCCTGGTTCGAGGGCAGCAGGTCGAAGCCGGCCGCCTCGATGCGGACGATCGCATCGACGATGTTGCTGTCACCGAGCAGCACTTCGGTCGCCGAGCGTTCGAGGCCGCGCTTGTCCACGCCGCAACCCATCGTCGCATTGCCCTGGGGATCGAGGTCGATGAGCAGCACGCGGCACTTCATTGCCGCGAGCGAGGCCGCCAGATTGACGGCCGTCGTGGTCTTCCCGACCCCGCCTTTCTGGTTCGCGACCGCGATGATCCGCTTCATGAAATCAGACCCTAGCAAGTTCGACGAGGCAGCGCTCGGCATCGAGGCCCGGGACCCGGATCGGGTGCACGGCAAGCGCTTTCCAGCCCGCCGGCAGGACCTTCAGCTCGTCCGCGGGCTGGCGGCCTTTCATCGCGAGCAGCCGGCCGTTCCGGCCCGCGAGATGTCCCGCCACGCGCACGAAATCCGCCAGCGAGCCGAGCGCCCGGGCGATGACGCTGTCGAAGGGCTTCGCGGGGCGCAGGGCTTCGGACCTGCCCAGCACCACCTCGACATTGGCGAGGCGGAGCGAACCCACGACGTGGCGCAGGAAACCCGTCTTCTTGCCGGTCGATTCCACCAGCGTGAATCGCCGGTTGGGGTTCACGATCGCGAGCGGCAGGCCCGGAAAGCCGGCGCCCGTGCCGATGTCCGCGATCCGCAGGCCCCGCAGGTGCGGCAGCACGGCTAGCGAGTCGAGCAGATGCTTGTCCACCATCTCCACCGGTTCCTTGATCGCCGTCAGGTTGAATCGCGTATTCCATTCCGCAAGCTCCGCGACGAGCGCGAGGAGCGCCGCCGTCTGCGACGGCTCGAGCGCAATGCCGAGCGCGGTCGCGCCTTCCGTCAGCCGGGTTTCGAGCGGCCCGGCCAACTCAGGCGATCTTCACGACCGTGCGCCCCATGACGCGGCCCTTGATGAAGTCGTCGAAGGCGCCGGGCAGTTCGTCGAAGGCGACGGTGCGCGTCACGATGCGGTCGAGATGACGCGGATGAAGGTCCGTGGAGAGCCGCTTCCACACGGCGAGGCGCAGCTCGCGCGGCGTATTGGAAGACGTGACACCGAGCAGGTTGATGCCGCGCAGGATGAAGGGCATGACGGTCGTTTCGAGCTTGTGGCTGCCGGCGAGCCCGATGCTCGCAATGTTGCCGAAGTTGTCCACGGTGCGCGTGAGCCAGGTGAGCAGCTCGCCGCCCACGTTGTCGATGCCGCCGCCCCACTGCGTCGCTTCCAGCGGACGCTTGCCGAGGTCGATTTCCTGCCGGCGCAGGATGCGCGCGGCGCCGATCGCCTTCAGGAAGCTGTCGGCTTCCGGCTTGCCGCTCACCGCCACCGCTTCGTAGCCGCGAGCGGAGAGCAGGTCGACCGCGATCGAACCCACACCGCCGCTCGCACCGGTCACGACGATCGCGCCCTTGCCCGGTGCCTGGCCGTTGTGCTCCATGCGATGGATCGCGAGTGCGGCCGTGAAGCCGGCCGTGCCGATCGCCATCGCGTCGCGAAGGTCGATGCCGTCCGGCAGCGGGATCACCGACTCGCCCGCGACGCGCGCGACTTCCGCATAGCCGCCATCGAAAGTCTCGGAAAGGCTGCAGCCCGTCACGAGCACCGACTCGCCCGGCTTGAAGCGCGAGTCAGTCGAGCTCTCGACTTCACCGGAGAGGTCGATGCCGCCGTTCAGCGGATACTTGCGCAGGATCTTCCCGGTGCCCGTGGCCGCGAGCGCGTCCTTGTAATTGATGCTCGAATACTTCACGCGGACGACGACGTCGCCCGCCGTCAGCGCGTCCACCGCCATCTGCTCGAAGCCGGCGGCGATCTTTCCCTCGCGCTCGTGAATGCGGAGTGCCTTGAATTCTTTCATCTCACTTCCTGTCCAGCCAGAACTCGATGCCCTGGCAATTCAGATCAATGTCGTCGTCGAGCAGCCGATGCCGTTCCCTATCGTCGCGCTTGAAGCCGTGCTCGTCGAGCCATACCGACATCATCGCAAACATGCCGTTTCGAAGCTTGCTCGTGCGATCGGGCGCGTCGGCGTAACGACGTCCGAGGTCGGCGTAGGCGCGCACGCGCGACTTCATTTCGTCCGACAGACGCCCGAGCTCCCGCACTTCGGCGTAATGCGTCAGGTAAATGGCCCGGGGCGTGTAGGACATCAGGCGGTCCACGGAGTTGCAGAGCGCCTCGGGGTCGAAATGCACGGGCGTCGTGGTCGGAAAGATGAACGCCCGCCCGTCCACGTCGAAATCGCGATACGAGATACCGAAGGTGTCGCCCGAGAAGATCACCGCGTGCGCGCGGTCCACCACACAGTAATGATGGAGCGCGTGCCCCGGCGTGTGGATCAGTTCGAGTTCGCGCCCGCCCAGCCGCAACTTCGCGCCGTCCTCCGGCACGAACATCCGCGATTCGTCGATCGGCACGATTTGACCGTACAGGCTGCGGTAGCGCTCTTCCCCGTACACGGCGATCGAGCCCGCGATGAGCTTCGACGGCTCGGCGAGGTGGCGGGCGCCGCGCGGATGCACGGCGCAACGCGCATTCGGAAGCGCCTGCATGAGCGCGCCCGCGCCGCCCGCGTGATCGAGGTGCACATGGGTCGCCAGCACCCAGTCGACATCGGCCGGATCGAGATTCTTCTCCGCGAGTGCGGCGAGCAGGTTCGGAACCGAGTGCGTCGTGCCGGTGTCCACGAACGCGGCGCGGCCGCCGTCGATCACGAGGTGAGACGCAGCGAGGCGGGGACGGACGTAGTCCACGTCGATTGCGGTGATCCCCGCGGCGAAGTCGGTCATTTTCGAGGCGATGCCAGGCATTACTTCGACCGGATGAGGAATTCGTGGAAGGCCTTCATGAACTTCATGAGGAATTCCTTCGTCTTCTCGTCGCTGACGTTGCCCTCTTCGTCGATGAGCCCCGGCGTGAACTGCACGTAGGCCTCGGGCGCGACCATCTGCGGCGCGCCGACAGCGCCCAGCACGCTGTGCAGTTCGCGTTGCGCAATGGCAGTGCCGATCTTGCCGGGCGAGGCGCCAATGACCGCCGCCGGCTTGCGCCCGAATGAACCCTTGCCGGGCGGGCGGCTTGCCCAATCGATCGCGTTCTTCAGGCCGCCCGGGATGCCGCGGTTGTATTCTGGCGTCACGAAGAGGAGGCCATCAGCCTCCTCGATCGCCTTTTTCAAGGCCTGCGCAACGGGCGGGAACTCCGCGTCGTAGTCGTAGCTGTAGAGCGGCAGGTCCCGGATCGGGATTTCGCTCAATGCCAGGCCGGCAGGCGCGAGGCGCACCAGCGCCTTCGCGAGCTTGCGGTTGATGGACCCCTTCGCAAGGCTTCCGATGATGTATCCAACATGGAAATCCGGCATAAAACCTCCGGCGCCATGATCTCATGCCGAGCGGCACGCAAAGGGGACGCTCACCTTTAAAGGTGAGCGTCCCCTTTGGGCGAACGCCCCTTTTCAGGCCGCAGCCGCCAGCCGCTGCTGCGCGAGGCCTTCGGCAAATGAACGCAGCGCGGTCGAGCAGCCCTGATTGAGCGACGAGCCATGCATGATGGCGAGCGTCCTAGGCTCGAGCGCAGCCAGCCGGCGTATCGTCGGCACGGTTTCCCGCGTCACGCTCATCGACTGCCAGAGATTCTCGCTTTCCAGCGCGGGCCCGACGATGTCGCTGCGCGCCAGCGCCGGCCCGTCGCCGAGCTGGCCGAGCAGGTCGCTGCAAAGCAGCGTCCCCGTGCGTTCCTCGAACATCAGCCCGGCGTCCCAGCCATGAGGGACGTGCGGCGTGGCGAGATAGCGCACGCGCTTACCGCCCAGGTCGAGCGTCTCGCCATCCTCCAGCGCACGCGGGGGGCGCAGCGACAGATCGTTCAGCGACACGTCGCAGCCGAGGCGACCGTGCACGAGCTGCGCTTGCGGGGCGCGCTCCTGCCAGAGGTTCATGTTGCCACTTTCGTCAGCCTCGAGGTGGCTGAACGAGATCCAGCGCAGCCGCTCGACGGGCATCAGCGTCTCCACGGCCGAAAGAATGCCGTCGAACATGAAGCGGTGACCGCAGTGGAACAGCAGCGGCTCGTCGGCCATCAACAAGAACTGGTTGAAGCTGAAGCCCGCCGGGGGCGCGATTTCGGGGACCAGGGTAGACAGGCGATAGACGCCGTCTGCAATCTCGGAAACTCGGGTCTGCATGGGTTACTCCTTGACGGTCCGGCGGCTGGCGCCGGGTGCGGCGTCCAGCGCTTGATTCAGCAGCGCGGCGACGCGGTCGGCGGCATCCACCGTGCCGAATCCTTCGCGCCGCAACGATCGATAGACGTCGATGTCTGCAAGGCCGGCGACCAGCGCCACCGGGCCGCCCGGTCCGACGGCCTGCGCCGCGAGCCTGCGTCGATTGCGCACTTCCTCCCGCGCGAATGCATCCAGCGCGCGGGTGAGGTGCCGGTCGCGACGCACGGATTCGAGCGCCGGGACACGTTCGTAGTACTCGAACAGCGCCCGCACCAGCCGTGTGATCCGCTCGTGACGCGAGGTCACGCCTTCGAGCAGCTTTTTGGTCGGGGCCGGAGCATGCTCCGCGGTGTACGCGCCACAGGCCACGATGGCATCGGCGTAGCTCGGAAAATGGTGATAGACGGTCCCGACGCTCACGCCAGCGCGCTTCGCGATGTCCGACATCGACGTGTCCGCGATGCCCCGTTCCGAATGCAGGCCAAATGTGGCCTCGACGATGCGGCGCCGCGTTTCGTCGGTTGTCTCGGCCCGCCGGCCCAGCCGGTAGCGGCGGCTGCCTTTCGTTGTACCAGTCATATATTTATTGAATAATATTTCAGTGTAATTGTCAAGCCGGAGCGGGTTCGCTCTCAGGCCCGCAGATCGGACCAGTCGGGATGGCTGTCGAAGAGTGCCGCGACGAAGGGGCAGACGGGACGGATCCTGAAACCTTCGCGCCGCGCATCGGCAACCAGGCGCTCGACGAGCGCCGTGGCGATGCCCTGTCCGCGCAAGGAGACCGGCGTGCCGGTGTGATCGGCGATCACGACGGAGGGATCGGCGCGAGTGAAGGTCAGCTCGGCCTCTCCGGGGAAGCCCTCGATCCTTGCGACGTAACGGCCGCGTTCCGCCTGCAACTCGCGCGTCACGGTGATCTTAGCCACGAGACACGTCGCTAATCTTCCAGCTCCGGATCGCGCAGTCCCGGCTGCTCAGAAAAGTACTCGGCGATCGCCTCGATGTCGTCGCGCGTGAGCTGCTGCGCAAACGGGACCATGATCGGGTTCTTGCGCTTGCCGAGGCGGTAGTCGTTGAGCGCATGCGCCAGATAGTCGGCGTGCTGGCCGCCGATGTCCGGGTAATCGTTGGTAGTCCCCGCGCCATTCCGCCCGTGACAGGCCGCGCAGGCCTCGGCCATCGCGGGCGGCGTGCCGACCTGCGCCTCGTCCGCCTCCGATGGCGCGACCGACGCAAACCAGGCCGCGAGATCGGCGCGGTCTTCGACCGTGATCATGCTGGCCTGCCCTTTCATCGTCGGATGCGGACGGTCGCCCGTGGCGTAAGCCTCGAGCGCTGCGACGAGGTAGGCCTCGTTCTGGCCGCCGAGCTTCGGAACCGAATAACTCGGATAGGCGTTCTTGTAAGTCGCGACACCGTGGCAGCCAAGGCAGGTATAGGCGAGCGTGCGGCCGCGCTCGGCGTCACCGGCGGTCGCGTTCATCGCCAGGAACGCCAGCGAGGAGCCGATAATCAGCATCGTGGCAAGGCGGTCCGATCGCATCGATTCCGTCTCCGGATGGGGGTTTCTGGCGGCCGTGAGCGCCCGGAATGTTAAGCGTCACGGACCCGAATTGCCACCCGGTCTAGAGCGCGTCGGCGATGTCCTGCATCAGGCCGTTGTCGCGCGGCTTGACCGTGGGCGCGTAGCGCTGCAGCAGCTTTCCGTCCCGGCCGATCAGGAATTTCTCGAAGTTCCACCCGATGTCGCCGGCATGCCCGTTCGCCGGGTCGGTGAGCCAGGCATAGAGCGCGTGGCGGCCCGGGCCGTTCACCTCGAGCTTCGAACTCATCGGGAACGTGACGCCGTAGTTCGCGGAACAGAAGGTCTGGATTTCTTCCTCGCTCCCCGGCTCCTGTGCGCCGAACTGGTTACAGGGGAAGCCGACCACCGCGAAATTCTCGCCGCTGAGTTCCTCGTGCAGTTCCTCTAGTCCCGTGTACTGCGGTGTGAGGCCGCAGCGGCTCGCGACGTTTACGGCGAGCACGACCTTGCCCTTGAGGCCGGCGAGGAGATTGGCGCTGCCGTCGATTCCCGGGACTTCAAAGTCGTAGAAGTTCTTCATGGCCGCATTATCACCCAAAGGGGACGCTCACCTTTAAAGGTGAGCGTCCCCTTTAGACGGCAGCCAGACGTTCACGACGGCGCCGCCGCCTTCACGGTTTGCAATGGACAACCGCCCGCCGTGGGCGTCGACGATCTCGCGGCAGAGCGTCAGTCCAAGGCCCGTGCCTTTCGGCTTCGTCGAGTAGAACGGCAGCAGCGCATCCCGGAGCACTTCCGCCGAGAGCCCGCTGCCCCGGTCGCTGACCTCGATCGCGACGCCGCCGTGGCGCTCGCTCACGCCGAGCGTGACCTCGTCTTCCGGCGATCCCGACTCAATCGCGTTCTTGATCAGGTTGATGAGCACTTGCTCGATCTGGGCCGAGTCGAGCCAGCCCTCGCTTCGCGGCAACGGCTCGAGCACGCGGAACGAGAGACTGTCCAGCAGGCCAGTCAGGAGCTGCCTCCACGCGACAGGCGCGGGCCGCGGCCGCGGCAGCTTTGCGAAGCGCGCGTAGCCTTCGATGAAGGTCGCGAGATGCGAGGCACGCTCCTCGATGGTCGAAAAGACCCGCGCCAGCCGCTCGACGTTTGGCCCCTCCGCGAGGACCCGCCCGGAATGCGCGAGCGAGCTGATTGGCGCGAGCGAATTGTTGAGCTCGTGGGCGATTACGCGAATCACCTTTTTCCAGATCGCGACTTCCTGCGCCGCCATCTCGCGGGTCAGCTGCTTGAAGAGCAACAGCCGGTGCGGCTGGCTGTTCAGCATAAATGGCCGGTGACTCACGTGGAAAATCTCGGCATCCGCACCTTCATGGACGGTGAAGAGCGTGTCGGTGCCGCCCGCAACCGCTTCGCGCAGCGGCTGCGGCGCCTGCCCGAGCAGCCCTTCGAACTTCAGACCCTCGATCTTGCGGCCCGAATGGAAGAGCTGCCGCGCCGCGATGTTGCCGAACACGATGGCGTCGTTCGCGTTCGTCAGGACCAGTGCGAGCGGCGTCGTCTGCACCACCGTGTCGAGGAGTAGCTCGCGCTGGTAAAGATTCAGGCGCTCGCGCCGCAGGCTGTCGCCGAGCGAGTTGTACTCGGCCGTCAGGTCGCCGATCTCATCGGGCCCGGTCGGCGTCACGCTCACGCTGAAGTCGCGATCGCGCAGGTTGCTGATGCCGTCGGTCACGGCGCGGATGCTGTAGCTCCAGCGGTTGAACAGCCGCGACGTGATGAATATGGAGGGCGGCAGGACAAGGAGCAGCGCAGCAGCGCCCGCGACCCACGGCGAATCCAGGTACAGATGCAGCAGCAATGCGGTAGCCACAGCCACGATTGCGACCGTGCAAAGCACGAGGACGATCCGGCCGGCCAGCGACCAGCTGGCGCGCGGCATTGTGGCCATACAACCCTAGCCGTTAGTGGCGGATGTCCGGCCTGGGTCGACGGGAGTCTTGAGGCCGAGCTTCTCCATGCGGCGATAGAGTGCCTGACGTGACAGGCCGAGGTCACGCGCGGCGTGCGCGACGACGCCATCGGCGAGCAGGAGCGCCTGTTCGATCATGCCCCGGTCGATGTGCGAGCCGTCGGCCGGTTCGGCCGCGACCGGCAGCGCCAGCGACTTTGCCGTGAGGACGTTGTCGACCGTCAACAGACAGGCGCGGTGGATCGCATTCCGGAGCTCGCGGACGTTCCCCGGCCAGTGATAGCGCGACAGGGCGCGCAGTGCATCCTGCGAGAGCGTGAATCCGGGCTCGAGAAAATGTCGCGCGAGCGGCACGATGTCTTCCTGCCGCGCAGCGAGCGCCGGCACCTCGAGCTCGATGACGTTCAGGCGATAGAAAAGGTCCTCGCGGAACCGGCCGTCGCGGATGAGCTGCGAGAGGTTTGCATTGGTTGCCGCGATTACCCGGGCGCGCGTGCGCCGCGTGGTGTTCGAGCCGAGGCGCTCGAACTCGCCGGTCTGCAGGACCCGGAGCAGCTTCGCCTGTCCCAGCGCCGACAGGTTGCCAAGCTCGTCGAGGAAGATCGTGCCGCCGTCGGCCGCCTCGAAGCGCCCGGTGCGCGCTTTCGCGCCCGTGAATGCGCCCGCCTCGGTGCCGAATAGCTCCGCTTCCATCAGCGTGTCCGGCAGCGCGCCGAGGTTCACCTTGACGTAAGGGCCGCTCTTCACGGCCGAATTCGCCTGGACGATGTCGGAGATGATTTCCTTGCCGGCGCCGTTCGGTCCGCTGATCAGGACCGGCACGTCGGCGTGCGCGATGCGCACGGCCGTCGAGGCGAGCGCGTGCATCGCCTCGCTTTCATAGATGAGCCCGTTCAATGCGAAGCGGGATGCGAGCTCGGCGCGTGCCGCGGCGCGGCGGCGGTGGATCGCGCGGTTCTCGGCCCGTGCCGTGTGCAGGTCGAGGAGGTTGCGCACGGTCGTCAGGAGCCGCGCGTTGTCCCAGGGCTTTGCGACGTAATCAGAGGCGCCCGCCTTGACGAGCTCTACCGCCGTCTCGAGGTGAGTCCATGCCGTGAGCAGGATCACCGGCAGATCGGGATACTGCGCGCGGATCTGCCGGAAGAGGGTCACGCCCTCCTCGCCGGAGGTCGCCTCGCGGCGGAAATTCATGTCCTGCACGACGAGGTCCACGGACTCTCGCGCGAGCAGGTCGATGCCGGCTGCGGCGCTGTCCGCGCCGAGTACGCGGGCGCCGTGCATGGACAGCAGGACGTCGAGCGCCGTGCGCACGGCCTCGCTGTCGTCGATCACGAGTACGGTGCGGTCGCCCAAACTGTCCTGAAGTCCCTGGTCTTGCTTGTCCTTCATGGGTTTGGATGCCGGGTACGACTGAACGGTTGCAATGGCTCCCACAGTCTAAGGGACTCCGGATCAGACCGTCCGGCTGGCGACCGCCGGCGAGATCGCCGAGGCCCTGCGGGCCGGCTGCAAGGCGGCAGCGAGTCCGATCAGCCAGATTCCGAGCACGCCGCCGACCAGGTAATACAGGTCGAGGCGCGGGAGTTCGTACTTGACCGAGATCCAGTAGCCGATCGCGAGTGCGAGGCCGCAGCCCGCGACGATGCCGGCCGTCGTCACCATCCAGTTCTCGACCAGGAAGTGCCGCACGATGTCGAGCTTGCGGGCGCCGACCGCCCGGCGCGTGCCGATCTGGCGGATGCGCGTGCTGACGTTGAAGGTCGCGAGCCCGAAGATGCCGAGCGCCGTGATCGCGAGCAGCGCGCTCGTCACGCTCACCAGGAAGATCGCCATGTTGCGGTCGTCGAGATAGGACTGGTGGATGAACTGGTCGAACGGCCGGACCCAGCGCAGCAGGCGCCCGGGGTTCGAGCTGCCGAGCTTTGCCTCGATATCGCGCATCACGGCGTCGCGTCGGCCCGGCTCGGTGCGGACGAGGTAGATCCCCGTTGGCCCATTCTTGTGGCGCGGAAACAGCACGACATGGTCGAGCTTGTCCCAGCCGACCCAGGCACCCTGCATGTGATCGATGATGCCGACGATCGTGATCGGCTTGCTCAAGCCGTCATAGAAGGTCTTGCCGAGCGGGTTGGGCTCCTTCGGGAATAATTCCTTGGCGAACGCCTGGGTGACGATCGCCTGTGGCGACATCTCGTAGGTCTCGGATGGTGGCAGGATCTCGTGAGCCTCGAACGGCCGTCCCGCAATCAACTTAACGCCGAGCGCCTCGATGGCCTGTTCGTCGACGTCATAGTTGTTGCCCTCCACCGTTTCCTTGGGCGTGACCTCGCCCGGTTTGGCCTGGAAGCCGTTCGAGCTGCCTCCGCCCGAAAGAGGGATGTTGCTGAAAAGGCTCGCTGCCTTGACGCCCGGCAGCCCGCGCAGCGTCGCGAGGTCGTTGCGCGCGGCCGCCTCAAAGTCATAGTTCTTCGCGAAACCGGCACTCGCCACCCAGATCATATTGGCGGTGTCCATGCCGGTCGGGCGGCCGATCTTCTCCACGCGCTGCTTGACGACGTAGACCGCGTTCACGAGCACGGCGAGGCCGATCGAGATCTGGAAAGCGACCAGAATCGCGCCGGTGCGGTTGCGCCAGAGCGCGGAGGCGATGGGGCGAATGTTCCAGGCTGTCATTTCATTGTGCCTTCAGGTAGCTGGCCGGCGGGATGCGGCCGATGCGCCATGCCGGATACAGGCCGGCCGCGATGGTCGCGAAGAATGCGAGCGCGAGCGCTGTGATGACGCTCGTGATGTCCACGTGCGCGAGCGCCTGCGTGCCGCCCGCGTCGGTCGGGTCCACGGTGTAGAGCGCGCGCAGGCCCATCAGCAGGACGCCGCCGAGCGCGAGGCCGAGCAGCGCGCCGAGCGAGGAGATCACGCCGACCTCCACGAGGTGCTGCATGAAGACCTGCCGGCGGCTCGCGCCGAGTGCGCGGCGTACGCCGGTGATGGGGGCGTTGTTCAGGAACTTCGCTAGCAGCAACCCCACGGTGTTCAGGAGGCACACGGCGAGAAAGGCGAAAGCCAGGCCGACGAGTACGCGGTCGTCGTTGCCGACGACGTTGTTGTCAACGAGCCACTGTTCCGGTTGCGTGAGGCGGTTGTTGAGCGGCCGCTGGTAGCGGCCGGCCTGCTTCTGCTCCTGCGAATAATTGTCGAGGAAGGTCTGGAAGCGATTGCGCGCGGCGGCATCCGGCAGCTCGACCCACATCTGGATCCAGATGCTCTCGGAGTTGAGAAAGTCCTGGTAGGACTGGATGTCTTCCGGCTTCCACCCGTTCGTATTGCCCGCGCTCATCAACTCGAGCGCGACATTCCAGCCGAAGGGGATATAGACGTCCTCGGACTCCTCAAGCGCGCCGTTATTGACGTCGTAGAACGTCGGCAGCGGCATCCAGTTGTCGCGCACGCCGATGACGCGGAACTCGTTGTCGTTCCAACGGATGCGCTTGCCGACGCTGTTGGCGCCGCCGAATAGTTTCTCGTTCATCTTGCGCGACAGAACCATCACGGGTTCCGGGCCGGTGTCGGCGGCGTCGTTCCAGGTTCCGCCGTACTGGAACGGCACGTCGAAGGCCGCAAAGAAGTCCTTCGTCGTCACGCGCGTAGTGACGCGCTCGGGCTTCACCTGCGAGCCGTCGACCGAGAGTATGCCGACCGCCTTGTGCATGATCACCTTGAGCTTCGGGATGTCGGAGCGGTACACCGCCATCGCGTCGCGATAGGTGAGCTGTTCCGGCGGCAATTCGGGCTTCTTCTCCCAGTACGGCTGCTGCGGGTCCCAGAAGTCCATGGTCACGGTGTAGAGAACGTCGTTCTTCCACCAGATCGGGTTGCCCGACATCGCACGGTACATCGTGAGCGTCATGACGCACACGGCGATGCCGAGCGCGACCGCGCCGATCATCAGCGCGGTCAGCCCGGGATTGCGCTTCAGGTTGCGGAAGGCGAGTTCGAGGTAGTAGCGAAACATGCGTTTCCCCTCAGGCCGGCGACATCGCCGCGGCGGCGACGGGCGCGGGCTTCACGAGCGAATCCTCGCGCGTCTCGAACGGCTTGAAGTCCGAGATCTGGCCGTCGACGATGTGGACGTTGCGGTGCGCGCGACGGGCGAGCTCCGGGTCGTGCGTGACCATGATGATGGTCGTGCCCATCTCGTTGATCTGCTCGAGCAGGTCCATCACCTGGCGGGCCATCAGCGAGTCCACGTTGCCGGTCGGCTCGTCCGCGAGCAGGAAGCGCGGGTCGCCGGCAAGCGCGCGGGCGATCGCTGCGCGCTGCTGCTGCCCGCCCGAGAGCTGCGAGGGCATGTGGTGCATGCGCGACGACAGCCCGACGACTTCGAGCGCGCTCTTGATGCGCTGCTCACGGTCCTTCTTCGCGAGGCTGCGATAACGAAGGGGCACGTCCACGTTGTCGAAGATGTCGAGGTCGGGAATGAGGTTGAAGCTCTGGAAGATGAAGCCGATCTTCTCGTTGCGGAGCCGCGAGCGCGCCTCGTCCGAGAGGCGATTGACATCCTCTCCGTCCAGCTTGTAGGTGCCGGTGTCGAAGGTCTCGAGCAGGCCTGCGACATTCATGAAGGTCGTTTTGCCGGAGCCCGACGGACCCGTGACCGCGACGAACTCGCCGTCGCCGACCTTGAGCGAGAAGTCGCGCAGCGCGTGCGTCTCGATGAGGTCGGTGCGGTAGATCTTGCTGATTCCGTGCATTTCGAGCATTGCAATGTCGCTCCAGGGTCGTTGATGAGTACCGGCGATCAGCCGCCGATGTGGAATTCGGGAACGTCTTTCATGTCGCCGGTGCCGGAGATGACGACTTCCTGGCCCGGCAGGAGGCCCTTCAGCACCTCGATCTCGCCTACCGACGCGGCCCCCAGCTCGACTGGGGTGAGGATCGCCGTATCGCCTTCGACGACGTAGACGGCGCGCGTGCCGCTCATGATGTCGGAGCTGCGCTCGAACTTGAGGGCCTTCGCGCGCTGTTCGATCACGATACGCACGGAGCCGCGCTGGCTCTGGCGGAGTCCCGGCGGCTGCTCGCCCGCGAACTTCACGCGGCCGGTCACCTGGCCCGAGCGTACTTCCGGCGAGATTCCTGTCACGAGGCCCTTGTATTCGCGGCCATCGAGCGAGATCTGTGCTTCCATGCCCGACTTGATGTCGCGCGCATAGACGTCGGCGACCTGGAATTCGACTTCGAATGCCGTGAGGTCGACGACTGTCAGGAGCGGCGCGTTTTCCGCGACGCTCGCTTTTTCCGCTGCGGCAAGATTCGCGACCATCCCGTTGACTGGCGAGCGCACCGACAGTTCGTCGACGCGGCGCTTGAGGTTCGCGACCACGTAACCCTGGCGTTCGCGCTCGAGCCGGCGCGCGCGCAGGTCGAGGTCGAGGCTTTCCTGCTCGAGACCCGCCGATTCCATCGCGTTGTCGTAAGTCAGCTTCGCCGACTCGCGGTTGTCTTCGGCGCTCTTGAGGTCACGCTCCGGGATCGCGCCCTTGTCAAAAGCCCACTTCGCGCGCTGGAACTCGCGCTCGGCGGCGCGGATCTGCACGTTCGCGAGGTCGGCCCCTTCCCTGGTCGCGAGCTTCTGCCGGCGGATCTCGATCGCCTGTCGCTGGAGCGCGGTGTCGAGACTTTCGAGCGTCGCGCGCTCGCGCTGGTACTCGTTCTCGAGCGTCGGACTCACGAGCGTCGCGAGCACCTGGCCCGCCTGGACGGTATCGCCCGCGCGAACCAGGTAACTGATGTTGCCCGGCGCAACGGCGAAGAGCGTGGGGCTCACGGCGGCGACCACCGTGCCCTGCGCCGAGACATCGCGCACGAAGGGACCCTCGGTCACTGTTGCAATGCGCAGCCGTTCGCGGGAGATCGTGTGTTCGGTCGAACTCCAGCCGCGGATCAGCAGGCCGAACACCAGGATGACGGCGAGCGCACCCGCCGCGATGCCGATCCACTTCTGGCGCGTGCGGTCGGGCGGGCCCCCGACCACGACGTCCTGGGACTCGGTGCCGCGGATGGCCGTGTCGCCGTCGGGCGCCGTATCCCGCCCGCCGGCTGTCATCAACGGTCTGAGGTTCGTGATCTTCATGACAATCCTGGGCTCACGTATTGGATGTTGCATGCCCCGTGCCAAGTTTAAACCGCACGTAACACGTTGTTTATACAAACTATTTTATTGATACAAGCTTCGGCGGTCTGTCCGCGGACAACGACCGGACACTTATACGGACGCCAGTGGCGCATCGATTTGCGGCCGGGACCACGGCTCGCTTGCTCAGCCGGAACTTTATTCGCGCGCTCGCCGGGTCCCGGCCGCAAATCGCGCGCCGCTGGCTAGCGGGTCAGTGACAGGTCCTTGGAATAGGTCACGTTCATCACGTTGTCGTACCAGCCGTGAACGCGTGGTGAAACAAGATGCTTCGAGACGTAGAAGTAAAGCGGGACAAGTGGAACATCGGTGAGGAGCTGGCGTTCGGCGGTGGCGAGGTGAGCCGCGCGTTCGGCGCCGCTCGCCCGTGATGCCGCGAGCAGCGCGGCGTCGTAGGCGGAGTTCGAGTAACGCGGGAGGTTGATGCCGAAGCCGCTCTTCAGGAGCTGGAGGAAGGAATAGGCGTCGTTGTAGTCGCCGATCCAGCTCGCGCGGAACAGCGGCGCCTCGCGCGCGTCGATCGCGGCCTTCAGCACTCGAAAGTCCTCGGATCGCAGGCTGACCTCGGCGCCGAGATGTTCCTTCCACATCGCGGTGACGGCGAGCGCGATGCGATCGTGGAGCGGGCTCTTGCTCGTGCGAAGCTCGACCCGCAGCGGCCTCGTAGCCGAGTAACCGGCCTTCGCGTAGAGACGCCGCGCTTCGGCGATGCGCGCCGCCGGATCGAGCCTTGCCCATGAGAACTCCTGCGGTTCATACCCGGCGATCCCGGGCGGCACCCAGCCGTAGGCCGGACGTTCGCCGTCGCCCAGCACCTGCTGCGTCAACACCTCGCGGTCGATCGCCATCGCAAGCGCCTGGCGCAATTCCGGCGAGTCCCGGAACGGGGACAGGTCGAGCGCGAGGCCGTAGTAATAGACGCCGACGTGCGGTGCGATCCGCAGTTGCCCGGGCAACTCCTTCTCGAGCCGCGCAACCTCGCCCGGCGGAACCGTGTAGGTGACGTCGAGATCGCCGGCGCGGAAACGAGTGAGCTCGGTCACCGGATCCGCGACGTGCACGTAGCGCACGGCGTCGAGGCGATTCGCCGCGTCGTTCCAGTACTGCGCGTTCCGCTTCGCAACGATGTGCGAACCGATCTCCCAGGTGGCGGGCGTAAAGGCTCCGTTCGTCACGGCGACACCCGGCCGCGCGAATTCTTTTGGCTTCGCCGCAAGGGTCGGCCGGTGCACCGGAAACGTGCTCGGATGCGAGAGCATCGCAACGAAATATGGACTCGGCTCGGCGAGCGTGATGACGAGCGTCGCCTCATCCGGCGCCGCGGCGCCGAGTGACTCGGGGGGCTTCCGGCCCGCGACGATATCGCTCGCGTTCACGACCGGCTCGAGCATCAGGGCGTACTGCGACGCCGTCGCCGGATTCACGAGCCGGCGGAAAGCGTGGACGAAATCCTCCGCAACCAGCCGGTCACCGTTCGACCAGCGTGCGGCGGCGCGCAAAGCAAACGTATAGGTGCGCCCGTCGTCGGAGACGGTCCAGCTTTCGGCGGCGCCGGGGACCGGCCGCCCGTCCGGCGCCATGCCGACGAGTCCCTCGTATGAGTCGCGCAGGATCGTCATCGCCGCTTCCATGCGCGCGAGTTGCGGGTCGATCGAATCCGGCTCGCTGCCGTTTCCGCGGCGGAGTTCGCTGGTCCGCGGTCTCTTCGGTCGCCGGGCCGCAGGCACCCAGCAATGCGCCTGCCGCAAAGATAGCGGCCAGCGCGAGGGCAGCCCGCTTCATGCGGCGCGCGCGCGCTTCTTGAGGTGAACGAGGAGGAGGGAAACCGTCGCCGCCGTGATGCCGGGCAGGCGCGAGGCCTGTCCGAGCGTCCCCGGCCGCGATTCCGTCAGGCGCTGGCGCGCTTCGTGCGACAGTCCCGCGACGATCGCGTAATCGATCCCGGCGGGCAGGCGGGTTTCTTCATGGCGGCGCTGGCGCTCGATCTCGGCCTGCTGCCGCTCGATGTAACCGGCGTACTTCGCCCGCACTTCGATTCCGAGCGTGACCTGTTCCACGAGCCGCGGGTCGTCGGTCGCCGCGATCCCGCCCGCCGTCATCGCATCGCGCTTGCGTGAATAGAATGCCCAGCGCTCGTCGTCCACGAGACCCAGCTCGCGCGCAGTCGTGGTCAGGCGATCGTCCGCGTTGTCCTCTCGAAGCAGCAGGCGGTGCTCCGCGCGGCTCGTGAACATGCGATAGGGCTCGATGGCGCCGCGCGTGATGAGGTCGTCCACGAGCACGCCGAGATAAGCCTCGTTGCGGCGCGGCGACCAGGACGGCCGCCCGGAAACGGCGAGCGCCGCGTTGACGCCTGCGAGCAGGCCCTGGGCCGCGGCTTCTTCATAGCCGGTCGTGCCGTTGATCTGCCCGGCGAAGTAGAGTCCCGCGAGCGACTTCGTCTCCAGGCTGTCCCACAGCCCGCGCGGATCGAAGTAGTCGTACTCGATCGCGTAGCCGGGACGTGTGATCTCCGCGCGCTCGAAACCCGCGATGCTCCGCACGAACTCGAGCTGCACGTCGGCGGGGAGGCTCGTCGAAATGCCGTTCGGGTAGACGATGTGGGTGTCGAGGCCTTCCGGCTCGACGAAAATCTGGTGCGAAGTCTTGTCGGCAAAGCGGACGATCTTGTCCTCGACCGACGGGCAGTAACGGGGCCCGACGCCCTTCGATGACGCCCGTGAACATCGGCGAACGGTCGGTCGCGCCGCGAATGATCTCGTGCGTGCGCTCGTTGGTCGCCGTGATGTGGCAGTGAACCTGTGGCGGATGCTCCTCGCGCCGGCCGAGGAAGGAGAACACGGGCCGCGGCTCGTCGCCGGGCTGCGGCCGCATGACGGAATAGTCGAGCGTGCGGCCGTCGAGTCGGGCGGCGTGCCGGTCTTCAGCCGTCCGACCCGGAACGGCAGTTCACGCAGCCGCGCCGCAAGGCGATTCGACGGCGGGTCGCCGGCGCGCCCGCCTTCCTGGCTCTCGAGACCGACGTGCATGCGCCCACCGAGGAAAGTGCCGACGGTCAGCACGACGGCACGTGCGCTGACCGTCTCGCCCGAGGTCGTCACGATGCCGCCGACGCGGCCCTCTGCGACGACGAGATCCGCGACTTCGGCTTCCAGGAGCGCGAGTCCCGGCTGCGCTTCGAGCAGCGCGCGGATGGCCTTCTTATAAAGAGTGCGGTCCGCCTGCGCGCGGGTCGCGCGCACGGCCGGGCCCTTGCTCGCATTCAGCGTGCGGAACTGAATGCCGGCGCGATCCGCGGCGCGCGCCATCGCGCCGCCCATGGCATCGATCTCGCGCACCAGGTGGCCCTTGCCGATGCCGCCGATCGCCGGGTTGCAGCTCATCTGCCCGACGGTTGCGAGGCTCTGGGTCACCAGCAGCGTGCGCGCGCCCATGCGGGCCGCACTCAGTGCGGCCTCGGTGCCGGCGTGCCCGCCGCCAATGACGATGATGTCGAAAGCTTCCATACCCGGGTCCATTTTCGGGCCGCCATGATACCTGCGGCCACCCTAAAGGGGACGCTCACCTTTAAAGGTGAGCGTCCCCTTTAAAGGCCGGTATCCTCGACCAGAGGGGATCAGCGATGACGCCTAACCGATTCGACGTGCGCACCGGCCTGATTGTGGCCTTGCTGTTCGGCGCGCTTCTGTGCCCGCACACACTGCAGGCCAAGCCGCAACTCGACCTCGAACCCTGCCGGATCAGCGACATCGACGGCCTGGTTTCGGTCGAGGCCCGGTGCGGCAGGTTCTCGGTGCCCGAGGATCCGAAGTCGCCCGAAGGCGCGCGCATCGATCTCGCCGTCGCAGTCGTTCCCGCCGTTGCGACGCAGGCAAAGCCCGACCCGCTCTTCCTGCTGGCGGGCGGGCCCGGCCAGGGAGCGATCGACGGATTTGCGGGATTGCTCGGCGCATTCGGCGGCATCCGCCGCGAGCGCGACCTGGTGCTCATCGACCAGCGCGGCACCGGCGCATCGAACCGGCTCGACTGCCCGATGCCGGAAGAAGCACTCGCCACCGGGGAGATATCTCCCGCGGAAATGCGCGAGATAGCGCGCGATTGCCTCGCAGATATTTCCGGTGACCCGCAGTTCTATACGACGAGCATCGCGGTCGGAGATCTCGACGCGGTGCGCGCGGCTCTCGGTTACCCGCAGATCAACGTCTTCGGCGGCTCCTATGGGACGCGTGTCGCGCAGCACTACGCGCGGCGCTACCCGGAGCGCACACGGACCCTCCTGCTCGACGGCATCGTTCCCCCGGATCTCGCCCTCGTGCCGCAGATCGCGATCGAGTCGCAGCGCGCTCTCGACGGTGTCTTCAAGCGTTGTGCGGCGGACCCGGAATGCGACCGGCGCTTCCCGGCTCTGGCATCGCAGTTCGCGCAAGCCGACGCGCGGCTCCGGCGTACTCCGGTCGCCGTCACGATCGCCGACCCGGTGAGCGGCGAAAGCCGGCGGATCGACGTCACGCGCGCGCATCTCGTGACGATGACGAGGATGCTGACGTATTCGCCCTGGACCGCATCGCTGATTCCGCTCCTGGTCCATGAGGCGGCAACGAACGGCAACTTCGGGCCGCTCGCGGCACAAGCGGAGATGGCGGGCGAGGATCTCGAGCGCATGATCGCGATGGGCATGCACCATTCCGTGGTCTGCGCGGAGGATGCGCCGCGCTTCAATGGCGCCGCGGACCGGGCAACGCTCGAGGCGACCACCATCGGGACAATGATGCTGGACGTCATGAAGGCCATCTGCGAGATCTGGCCGCGGGGCCCGGTCGATGCGGATTTCGCGAAACCGCTCGATTCCGCCGTTCCGGCGCTCCTTCTTTCCGGCGAATTCGATCCCGCGACACCCGCTGCTTACGGCGCGGCCGCCGCGAAAGGTTTCCGGAACGGGCTGCACCTCGTGGTGCCGGGCCAGGGTCACGGCCAGTCGCTCCTGCCCTGCGTGCAGCGCCTGATGCGGCGGTTCGTCGAACAGGGCACGACCAGGGGACTCGACACGGCCTGCATCGACACGGTCAAGCCGGCGCCCTTCTTCCTTTCGTTCAGCGGAGGCGGGCCATGATCCGCGTCGAGGGATTGACCCGGAGCTTCGGCGCCGTCCGTGCCGTGGACGGTGTCACGTTCGAGGCCAGCGACGGCCGCATCACCGGCCTGCTCGGGCCGAATGGCGCGGGCAAGTCGACGACGCTCCGCATCCTTTACACGGTGCTGCAGCCACATCACGGCTCGGCGACCGTCGACGGCATCGACGTCCTGCGGGACCCGCTCGCGACCCGGCGCGCCATCGGCGTACTGCCGCATTCCGCGGGCATCTACCCGCAGCTCACCGCGCGCGAAAACATCGCCTACTTCGCGAAGCTTCATGGCCTCTCAGGCGACGCGCTCCCGCGCCGCGTCGACGAGCTCATCGCCGGGCTCGAGATCGCGGACTACGCCGATCGCCGCGCGAAGGGCTTTTCCCAGGGCGAGCGCATCAAGGTGGCGCTCGCGCGGGCGCTGGTTCACGCGCCGAAGAACCTGCTCCTCGACGAGCCGACGAACGGGCTCGACGTCATGGCGACGCGGGCGCTGCGCACGCAGGTGCTGGCGTTACGCGCCGCCGGCCACTGCGTCCTGTTCTCGAGCCACGTGATGCAGGAGGTCGCGGCACTCTGCGACGACATCGTCATCATCGATCATGGCCGTGTGGTCGCCGCGGGCACGCCGGAGTCGCTGCGGACGCAGTTCGCCGCCGCGACGCTCGAGGACGCATTCGTCGCCGCGATCGGCGACGCCCGGGGCCTCGAATGATCGCCGCAATCCGGACCGTCATGCAGAAGGAGCTGCGCGAGGCTTTCCGCGACCGTCGTTCGCTCGTGAACAGCCTCCTGATCGGCCCGATCTTCGTGCCGCTCTTCTTCATCCTCGTCCTGAAGCTTGCGCTGTCGCGCTCGGTTGCCTCCCAGGACGAAATGACGCCGGTCACCGTCGCGAACGCGGCGGCTGCGCCGAATCTCGTGCAGCAGCTGCGAGTGAGCGGCATCGCCGTGACGCTCCGCGACGGCACCGATGCCGAGATCCGCGGCTGGATCGCAAAAACCAACACGCTCGTCGTGCTTCGCATCCCCGATAACTTCGGTGAGCGCTTTACCGAAGGCAGGCCGGCCGCAGTCCTGGTCTATGCCGACGGCTCCGACTCCAAGGCCGAGCAGCACGCGGCGCGTGTTCGCGACGCGATCGCCGGCTATTCGGCGCTGATCGGCAGCCTGCGGCTCCAGGCCCGCGGCGTTTCGCCCGCGGTCATGCGGGCCGTCGTGATCGACCATGTCGACGTGTCCACGCCCTCCGCCCGCGCGACGCTCCTGCTCGGCATGCTGAGCTACGTCATCATCCTCGCGACCATGCTCGGCGGGCTCTACCTGGCGATCGACGCGACGGCAGGCGAACGCGAGCGCGGCTCGCTCGAGGCGCTCCTCACCGTGCCCGTCGTCCGGGAGCACCTCATCTACGGAAAGATCATCGCGGCTGCGATCATGATGCTGCTTGCGCTTGCGCTCGTGATCGCCTCGATCGCCTTCGCGCTGCTCGCCGTGCCGCTCGAGACCTTCGGCATGTCGGCGAACTTCGGACCCGGCGTGGCGCTGCCGATATTCCTGACCGTCGCGCCTTTCGCGCTCGTGAGCTCGGCGCTCCTGACGGTCGTCGCTTCGTTCACGAGGACATACAAGGAGGCGCAATCCTGGCTCGGCCTCGTGCTGCTCGTGCCGACGCTGCCGATCGCGATCGCAAGCGTCCTTTCGCTGCAGCCCCAGGCGAGCCTGATGCTGCTGCCGTCGCTGTCGCAGCATCTCCTGATCCAGGGCCTGATCCGCGCCGAGCCCCTGCCGCCTGCCTGGACGCTCCTCTCCGTCGCGAGCACGCTGCTGCTCGGCCTGGCGCTGACCTGGTTGGCCGGACGGCTTTATCGACGCGAGGCGATTCTCGGCTGATAATCCCAAACGCATGCGTGCAAATTTCGCACTGGTCCTGCTGCTCGCCGCCTCGCCCGCAGCCCTCGCCCAGATCACGACCGTGCCGATGAAGGGCGTCGGCAACGAATGGGTCAAGGAACTCGATCTCCGAGGCCGCATGGACTGGGAATGGATCGAGACCTATCCGGAGCAGGTTTATTTTGCGTCGCGGCACGATGCGAAACGCGTCGGCGACGTGGTCACGATGTGGATCCGCATCGAATACAAGCACCCGCAGCATCCGCTCGCGCACAAGAGTGCGCTGAGCCGCGACGACTGGGATTGCAGGAAGAGGCAGCGCTCGACCAGCGGCGTGTTCTTCTACAAGTGGAACAATCTCCAGGACGACAAGGATTCGCCCGAGCACTCGACGAACCTGCTCCGCTCCTGGGAGAAAATAGAGGCCGGCACGGTCGGCGAAGCCCTGTTCGATTTCGCCTGCAGCATCGAAAACGTCACGCCGATCATCCAGCCGAATTGAAGGGGACGCGCCCCTTCATACTCAAGGTTGGTGCCGCCCTTGCCGAATATGAAGGGGCGCGTCCCCTTCAATTCAGGCCCACTCGGTCAGCCCCTCGCGCTCGTAGAGAACCTTGAACGACGGCCGCGTCTTCATGCGCTTGACGTAGTCCGAGATCGCGGGCCAATCGGTCGCGGGCTTCGGCATGTTGCGCGACCAGCGCATCAGCATCGTCGTCACGAAATCGGCGGCGCTGACGCGGTCGCCGAGCAGGTAGGCGCCCGACTGCGCAATCTGACGATCAACCCGATCGAGGCCCGCTTCGATGCGCCGGCGCGCCGAAGCCTTTACAGATTCCACGACGGCCTGGCCCGCGGGCTGGTCCGGATAGAACCAGTTGTGATACGCGGTCTGCAGCGTGTTCGAGAGGAAGAACAGCCAGCTGATGTACGCGGCGCGGTTCGCTTGCCCCGTCGCGGGCGAGAAACCCGCCTGGGGATGCCGTTCCGCGAGGATCATGCAGAGCGCGGCCGACTCACCGAGCGGCGCACCGTCCACGAGGAGAGTCGGAACGACACCGCCCGGGTTCAACTTCAGGTATTCGGGCTTGCGATGCTCGCCGGATTCGATGTCGACCTTCACGAGCTCGTGCGGCTCGCCGAGCTCGATCAGCATCCAGTGCACGCAGAGGCTCGCGGTTCCAGGCGACCAATAGAGTGTGTACATGCGATCCAGGCCTCCCGTAAGGTAGCCACATTATGAACCGCGGAAGCTGCCTCTGCGGAGCGGTGCAGTTCGAGTCCGGTCCCTTCGATTCGATGGTGCACTGCCACTGCTCGATGTGCCGGAAGCACCACGGCGCCATGTTCGCCACCTTCCTGTCGACGTCGCCCGACCGGTTTCGCTGGCTGGCCGGCGAGGAACAGGTCGTCACCTACCGCTCGTCCGGGCAGGGGCTGCGCCCGTTCTGCCGGGTTTGCGGTTCGGTCGTGCCGGTCGTGCTGCCGCACATGGCCATGGCCTTCGTGCCCGCCGGAAATCTCGAGGGCGATCCCGGCCGGCGGCCGGAATTGCACATGTTCGCGGCATCGCGCGCCCCCTGGTTCCCGATCACCGATTCGCTGCCGCAGCACGCCGCATTTCCGCCCGGGTTCGGCGACGGCGAGTCCATCGAAAACCCGCCGCCGGAACCGAAACCCGGCGTGACGCTGGGGCGCTGTCTCTGCGGCGACATCGCCTGGGAACTGACGGGCCCGCCGGAGCTTGCGCAGAACTGCCACTGCTCGCGTTGCCGGCGCGCGCGGAGCGCAGCGCATGCAACCAATGCCTTCTTCAGGCGCGACCAGCTCGCCTGGACACGGGGTGACGACAGGCTGACGAGCTTTGCGCTGCCAGGCGCAAAGCGCTTCGGGCAGGATTTCTGCCGTCGCTGCGGCAGTCCTGTGCCGCGCGTGGTCGCCTCGACCGGCTATGTCGTCGTGCCCTGCGGCAGCCTCGACACGCCGCCCGAAAAGGGGCCGCGCGGCCATATCTTCACGGGCAGCAAGGCGCCGTGGTTCGAGATCACCGGCAGCCTGCCGCAATGGGAGACGCTTCCTGCGTAACCCGGGCTTCGCTGCGTTCCTGGCACTCGCCTTCGCAGGCTGCGGCTCATCGGGCACGCCCGAGGACGAGATCCGCGCCCTCGTGGATGAAGCGGAAGTCGCCGCCGAGGCGCGCGACGCCTCTTTGCTTCGCGCGCTGGTCGCCGATGACTACGGGGACCCGGATGGGCGCGATGCCGCCGAGGTCCGGAATCTCCTGCATGCCTTCCTCGTCGCGCATCCGTCGCTTTCGCTCATCACACGCATCGACTCCATCGAACTCGAGGGAACCGAACTCGCGCGCGTCGAGGTCACAGTCGGCGTGCTCGGCCGGGAAGCGAACGCAGCGTCGGACTGGGACCTCGCGGCCGAAGTGCGGCGGCTCGATATCCGGCTGGCGCGCGAGGACGGCGGCGAATGGCGCGTGATCCGCGCCGGGCCGCAGGCGGATCGCTAGTCGGGTTCGGGCCCGGATTCGTTCTCGGCCGCGTTCCAGCGTTCGCGGAACGCGCGGATTGCCTCCTCCCGGATGGTGGAATGCCGGCGCGACAACAGGAGCTGCGACGGCGGGCAGACCCGCGCCCGGATTACGCCGAGGTCCGCCGCCGCATCGAACAGGCTGGGATACCAGCGTTCCCATTCGGGCAGGATCGCTTCGACATGGTCACGCAGGCGCATCGGGTGCGGTTTCCGTCGCGGCAGCCGGCGGTTCGGCCGGGCGCGGCGCATTCGGACTCCACATGTGGCGATACAGCAGCCAGTTGGCGCCGGTTTTCTTCCACAGCTCGATGAACTTGCCGATGCGCGGCTCGCCTTCCTCGGCGTACTTCGCTGCGTAGGTGCCTTCGCGGTACCAGTAGTCGCCGAGCCGCTCGGTACTCACCTCGGAAACCTCGATCCGGACCTCGCCCGGATTGAACGTTTCCCAGAACTTCTCGATGGCTTCGTGGCCGGCCACGATCGGCTGGTCCGGCGGCAGGATCTCGGCGTCCGCGCTGTACATGAACCCGAGTCCGGCGAGGTCACCGCTGTTGAACGAGCCAAGCCAGCCGTCGGCGGTGGCCTGCGGAAATGGCTCCGTTGCCGCGCCCTTCCCGCAGCCCGCGAGCCACGCGAGTGCGAACAGGACGACCCAGGGAGCCCGATGATTCATGCTCATGGCGTCTCCTCCTCGGTTGGGCCTGCCCCGATCATACTCGCCGCGGACCGCGGCGGATCAAGCCCCTTCGCGCCGGCGCGCGAGCGTCAGGCCGTCGCCGAGCGGCAGGAGCGACAGCTCAATGCGCGTATCCGCAAGGAGCGCGTCGTTGAACTCGCGAAGCGCGACCGTATCCGCGTCGCGGTTCGAAGGATTCGCGACTTCGCCGCCCCAGAGCGTGTTGTCGACGACGATCAGGCCGCCAGGGCGAACCAGCTCCATCAGCCGCTCGTAGTAAGCGAGGTACCCGGTCTTGTCCGCGTCGATGAATGCGAAGTCGTAGCGCCCGGCCTCGCCCGCGGCGAGGCGCGCATCGAGCGTCGCTTTCGCCGGCGCAATCACGAGCTCGATCCGGTCCGCGACGCCCGCTGCCTGCCAGTGCCGGCGCGCAATCGCCGTGAACTCCTCGCTGATGTCGCAGGCGAGCAGCCGGCCGTCCGGCGGCATCGCGAGCATGACCGCCAGGCTCGAATAGCCCGTGAAGACCCCGACTTCGATCGCACGCCGCGCGCCGAGAAGGCGCACGAGCATCTGCATGAACTGCCCCTGCTCGGGCGCGATCTGCATGTTCACCTTCGGATGCGAAGCCGTCTCGGCGCGGAGCTTGCGCAGCGACGGCGCCTCCCGAAGGGAGTGTGCGAGCAGGTATTGGTAGAGGCGATCGTCCAGCGACAGCGTGCGAATGGACATGGGTGCCCGCTCAGTAGCCCCGCTTCACGTCCACTTCCGACAGCAGCTTCCCGCCCGCCGCATAGCGGCGGAGATTCTCGCGTGCGATCAGCCAGCGCGGCTCCTCGCCGAGATCGGTCACGGCCGCGACGTGCGGTGTGATGATCACGTTCGGTACCCTCCAGAGCGGGTGATCGGCCGGCAGCGGCTCGGGATCCGTGACGTCGAGCCCGGCGCCGCCGATGCGGCCGTCGCGAAGCGCGGCGACCAGGTCAGCCGTAACGACCGTGCCGCCGCGTCCGACATTGATGAAGAGTGCGCCCCGCTTCGCCAGGTCAAAGATCTTCCGGTCGAAGACGCCCTTCGTCTCCGGCGTCAGCGGTAGCGCGTTCACAATGACGTCGGCGCGCGCCATGAAGGTTGGCAGATCCGCCGCAAGCCCCTGCTTGCTGACGTAAGCCGGCTTCTCCCGTGGCGTATTCCGCGTTGCGATCACGTTCATGCCGAGCGCGTTCGCGCGGCGCGCGACTTCGGTGCCGATGCCGCCCAGCCCCGCAACCAGGAGCGTCTTCCCCTCGAGCGACCACATCCGGTTCTCGGGCACCGCCTCGTCAGCCCATTCGCCCCGCGCCTGCGCCGGCACGTAGGTCGCGAGTCCGCGCGTGAGGCCGAGCATGAGCGCGAGCACGTGCTCGGACATCACGGGTCCCGCGATCTTTTGCATGTTCGTGAGCACGATGCCGCGATCGGCGAAGCCGGGAATACCGATGCAGCGCTCGACTCCGGCGTAGAGATGCTGGATCCAGCGGAGCCGCCTGCCGGCCTGCACGACATCGCCGCTGCACGACCCGATTACGGCGTCGGCATCCGCGACCGCGCGGACCGCCTCGGCGCGGCCCACCGCGCCGACGAGCTTGACACCGGGTGCAGCAGGCTGCATCCAGGCAATGCGTTGCGCGTCCGCACCGATCACGACGACCCTGCGCGGTTTTTGCCAGCCGGCGCGGTCCGCAAGCGCGGTCGCGGATTCCTGCAGGCCAAGCTCCGCGATCAGGCGCGTGGTCTCAGTGTCAGCCGCGAGAGCCGCGCCGGGCGCGGCCGTGAGCGCCACGATGATGGCGGCGAATACCGTCGCCGGGCGTGTCCTGGGTTTCATGTCCCAACGATACCGCAGCGGGCGGCAGGCGTGCGTACAATGCGCGCCCGGGAGCCCATCACGGCGGGGGGAATCGCGATGCAACTGCTCTCTGTACTGATGCCGCGCGAGCGGCAGTTCTTCACCTTGTTCAACAATCACGCCTCGCTCGTCGTGCAGGGCGCGGCGGTGCTCGTCGAGATGCTGTCCAACTACGGAAACAGCGGCGGCCGCGAGGAATACGTCGCGAAGATCCATTCCATCGAGCATGCGGCGGACGAGGTGACTCACCAGACCGTCCAGCTGATGCACAACACCTTCGTCACGCCCTTCGACCGCGACCAGATCAACAAGCTGATCCAGCGGATGGACGACATCCTCGACCTGATGCAGGACACGGCCGAGTCGCTGACGCTCTACGACGTGCCCGCCGTGACGCCCGAGGTCCTGCACCTTGCGAGCCTGATGCAGGTCTGTTGCGCGCGCGTGCACGACGCCGTGACGCAGCTCTCCTCCATGGACAATGGCCCCGCGATCCTGAAGATCTGCCAGGAGATCGACGGGCTCGAGTCCGATGCGGACCGCGTGATGCGCTCCGCGATTTCCAAACTCTTCCGCGAGGAGCAGGACACCCGGCAGCTCATCAAGCTGAAGGCGGTCTACGAGCTGATCGAGCTGACCACGGACAAATGCCAGGATGTTGCGCTCGTGATCGAGGGCGTGGTGCTGGAGAACGGCTAGGATGGATGCCCACACCGTCACGCTGACGCTCGCGATGCTGGTCGTGATCGCGCTCGTGTTCGATTTCATGAACGGCTTCCACGACGCGGCGAACTCGATCGCGACCGTCGTCTCGACCGGCGTGCTGAAGCCCTACCAGGCGGTCATGTGGGCGGCCTTCTTCAACTTCATTGCGATCCTGCTGTTCCACCTCAAGGTCGCCGCGACGGTCGGCAAGGGCATCGTCGATCCGGAGTTCGTGGACAACTACGTGATATTCGGCGCACTGATCGGGGCAATCGCCTGGAACGTGATCACCTGGTACTACGGCCTGCCGTCCTCGTCCTCGCACGCCCTGATCGGCGGCATGCTGGGCGCGGTCATCGCGAAGGCGGGCACCGGCCCGCTGCTCGCACCCGGCATCATCAAGACCTCGACCTTCATCGTCGTCTCGCCTGTGCTCGGCATGATTCTCGCCGGCTTGCTGACGGTCGCCGTGTCCTGGATCTGCCGGCGACAGACCCAGCGCGTGACGGACCGGTGGTTCCGAAGGCTCCAGCTCGTCTCGTCCGCGCTCTACAGCATCGGCCACGGCAGCAACGACGCACAGAAGACGATGGGCATCATCTGGCTGCTGCTGATCTCCGCCGGCCTGACGACCACCGAGCACCTGCCGAACTGGGTCGTCATTTCCTGCTATGTCGCGATCGCGCTCGGCACGCTGTTCGGCGGCTGGCGCATCGTCAAGACGATGGGCCAGCGCATCACGAAGCTGAAGCCGGTCGGCGGTTTCGCCGCCGAGACCGGCGGCGCGATCGCGCTGTTCCTCGCTACAAATTTCGGCATCCCGGTCTCGACCACGCACACGATCACGGGCGCGATCATCGGCGTCGGCTCGACGCGCCGCACGCGCGCCGTGCGCTGGGGCGTCGCGGGCAACGTCGTCATCGCCTGGATCCTGACGATTCCGGCTTCGGGCCTGATGGCCGCCTGCGCCTGGTGGCTCGGCCGGCACCTGTTCTAGCCGCGATCAGCCTTTTCCCGGGCCGTAGATGAGATGGCCTGCGCGGATCGTGCAGCGAACTTTCGCGAAATTCGCCGCATCCACTGCCGGATCCACCTCAAGCACCACCAGGTCCGCGTCGAGGCCGACATCGATTCGCCCGCGCCGCGCCTCCTCCTTCCAGCGCGCGGCCGGCGCCGTCGTCAGCGACGCCAGAATCCTCATCGGCGACAGCGCGCGCGCCATGAGGCGATATTCCTCCGTAGGGTCGTAGTCGCTCATGTAGCCGACATCGGTGCCGAAGAGCACCTGACCCCCGGCTTTTGCGAAATTGCGGACCTGCTCGACCGCATCTGCGGTCGCGAGTTCGATGACCCGCGGCTCGAGCCCCGCACGCTCGAGCTCATAGGGCCACAACTGCAGCGTCGGAACGACTGCGATGTTTTCCGAGAGCATCTGCTCGATCAGCGCCGGCTCCCAGACTGTCCTGCCTTCGCCGATCGTCGTGTGCGCGAGCACATCGACACCGGCCTCGATCGCGAGATTGATCCCTTCGATGTCGGTCGGATGCGCGAGCACCGGCATTCCGCGCCGGTGTGTCTCGTCGGCGGCCGCGAGCGCGATGTCCGGCTGCATGAACGCGTAGCGGCCGCCGCCTTGCGGCGTCATCAGGAAGAGCTTGGTCGCGTCGGCACCGCCGTTGAAGTTCGCCTCGACGCTCGCGAGCGCCTCCTCGACGCTCGCAGGCTGCGCGAGCGAGGCCAGGAATTCCGGCGGATTGTCGCGCAGATAGGCCGGAATGCCATTCTTCGGGTAGAGCGCGCCGCCCGCCGTCAGGATGCGCGGCCCCGGAATTTCACCGGCATCGACGCGGGCACGCAGCGCCGCGGTATTGGCAAGGTCCGAGGCCACGTCGACGACTGTCGTGAATCCGAAGCGATTCAGCATGGCGTCCAGCGCGGAACCAAGTTCCGCAGCCGGCCTTGCGGCGGCGCCTGCGAACTTCGGGTCGGTGAAATGCACGTGGCTGTTCTGGAATCCGGCGACGACGGTTCCGCCATCGCATTGCGCCAGGGGCGCGGCACCGCGGATCGCGACTTTCGCGGCAGGCCCCGCACCCGCGATCCGCCCGTCCACGACGACCACCACGGCATCGTCGATCGGCGGTCGGTCGGGCGCCGTGTAGAGACGCGCCGCGTGGATGACAGTCGCACCCTCGGGCGCGGGCTCGCCACAGGCCTGCGTGAGGATCGCCGCGACAATCAGGACGGTCATGGTCCGTTTGCGCATGTCCCACCTCTCCATGAGCCCGGATTCTACCGGGTGGCGCTGCCCGCAGCGGGTTTGAGACAATCGCCGGATGCCTTCCGAGCGTGATTTCGTGCTGCACAGCTGGTGCGTGCCGGGTGACTGGAACGCGCCCACGGTCATCGGCGGCCGTGGCGCTCGGCTCGTCCTCGAGGGAGGCCGCGAACTGCTCGACATGTCGAGCCTCGTCGAATGCAGCAATCTCGGCCACCAGCATCCACGCCTGGTCGCCGCCATCAAGGCGCAGGCCGACAAGCTCTGTTTCGTGACCAGCGCCTGGGGCGCGGAGCCACGACGGGTCCTCGCCGAAGAGCTCCTTGAATTGTCCGGTTTCGAAGGCGGCCGCGTGTTCTTCACGCTCGGTGGGGCGGATGCCAACGAGAACGCGGTGCGCATCGCGCGCCAGGTGTCGCGCAAGCCGCGCGGGCTCGTCATCACGCGTGACCGCTCGTATCACGGCGCAAGCTACATGGACATGGCGCTCTCCGGCGACAGCCGCACCGCTCACCAGGTCGACGCCGATGCCTGGGGCGTGCGCCACGTGCCGCCGCCTTATTCCTACCGCTGCCCGTTCGGCAGCACGAGCGCGCACGACTGCGGCCTCAAGGCGGCCGCAGGCCGCCGCGGCCTGCATCGATGCGGAAGACCCGGCACGCGTCGCGGCCGTATTGATGGAAACCGACGCCGGCAGCAACGGCATCGTCCCGCCGGATAGCTACTGGCCGGCGCTCCGCGAACATACGCGCGAGCGCGACGTGCTGCTGATCGCTGATGAAGTCATGAGCGCTTTCGGACGCTGTGGCGAGTGGTTCGCCTGGCAGCGCCACGGCGAAGCCGGGCGTCCCGACCTGATGACGCTCGCCAAGGGGCTCACGGGCGCGACGGTCCCGCTCGGCGCCGTCGTCATGAGCGCGGCCGTCGCGCGACAGCTCGAACGCGAGATGTTCTACGGCGGCCTGACCTATTGCGGTCATCCGCTTTCCTGCGCGGCGGGCGTCGCCGCGATCGGCGCCTACCGCGACGAACGACTGATCGAGCGCTCGCGGGCGCTCGGCGCCACGATGTTCGTGGAATTGCAGAAACTCGCCGCGCGTCATCCCGTGATCGGCGAGGTGCGCGGCGGCCGCGGGCTGTTCGCCGTCATCGAGCTCGTCGCCGACCGCGCAACGCGGGCGCCGCTCGCGCCCTGGCCTGCGCAGACCGATGCCATGCGCGCACTGTTGGCGGCCGCCCGCGACGAAGGTGTTTCATTCGGCTCGCGCGGGAATCTCGTCATTCTTGCGCCGCCGCTCGTGATCGCCGACGCCGATCTCGCCGCGGCACTCGCCCTGCTCGACCGCCTGCTCGACCGGTTTTTCCCCGTGGCCATGGAGCGCGCCTCATGAGCTTCCGCCTGACCTACGCGACGATGTTCGACCCGCCAGAGGAACTGCACGAGCGCTTCGAGAAGGCGCTCGCGGTCGTGCGCGGGAAACTCGGCGCTACCCACCCGATGTACATCGACGGCAAGGACGTGCCCGCGGCCGCAACCGAGGAGCGCGCGAGCCCGATCGACAGCCGGATAAAGACCGGGCGTTTCCCGCACGCGAACCCGAAGGAAGTCGATGCAGCGATCGCGGCGGCGCAGCGCGCTTTTCCCGCCTGGCGTGACGCCGGTACCGCGAAGCGGGTCGCCCTCATGCGCAAGGTGGCGGACATCCTCGAGGAACGCGTGTACGAGATCGCGGCGGCCCTTGTGCTCGAGGTAGGCAAGAACCGGCTCGAGGCGCTCGGCGAGGCGCAGGAGTGCGTGGACTTCTTCCGCGTGTATGCGGATGACTTCGAAGCGCACAAGGGCTATGAATTCGAGTTGCCGAACGATCCGTCGAATGTCTTCGTGTCGCGCAACCGGAGCGTGATGCGGCCCTATGGTGTCTGGGCCGTGATCGCGCCGTTCAATTTCCCGATCGCGCTCGCGACGGGCCCTGCCGCCGCGGCGCTCGTCACGGGAAACACGGTGGTCCTCAAGTGCGCGTCCGATACGCCCTGGGCCGGTCGGTGGCTCGCCGACTGCATCCGCGACGCAGGCCTCCCCGCCGGCGTCTTCAACTACGTCAATGGTCCCGGCGCCGAGATCGGCGAGCAGATCGTGCGCGATTCGCGGGTCGCCGGAGTCACGTTCACGGGTTCGGTCGCGGTCGGCCGCGCGATCATGGCGGAGATTGCCGCAGGGCGTTACCCGCGGCCCTACATCGCCGAGATGGGCGGCAAGAACCCGACCATCGTCACCGAGAAAGCCGACCTCGACCGCGCGGCGGCCGGAATCGCGCGCTCGGCCTACGGCATGGGCGGGCAGAAGTGCTCCGCGCTTTCGCGACTCTACGTGCACGACAAGGTTGCGGACGAACTGCTCTCGAAGATCGAGAATGAGATCGACAGGATCAGAATCGGCGACCCGACGGAGCGCGCGACGGGGCTCGGCCCGGTGGTCAACAAGCGGGCGCACGAAAGTTACGCCCGCTACGTGTCCGACCTGAAAGGCCGCGGCGCAAAGATCCGCCGCGGCGGGAATCAGCCCGCCGAGGGGATATTCGGGCGCGGCTACTACGTCGAGCCGGTGCTCGCGGAAGCGGACCCGTCGGATCCGCTGTGGAAACACGAGATGTTCCTGCCGATCCTGATGGTGCAGCGCTACCGCGACCGCGACGAGGCCATGCGCCTCGCAAACGATACCGACATGGGTCTCACCGCGGGCTTCTACGGTGCGCCCGACGAGGTGAAATGGTTCCAGGACAGCATCGAGGCGGGCGTCACCTACGCGAACCGCGGCGCGGGCGCGACCACGGGCGCCTGGCCGGGTTACCAGCCCTTCGGCGGCTGGAAAGGCTCTGGTTCTTCGGGCAAGGCGATCGCCTCGGCCTACTACCTGCCGCTCTATCTCCGCGAGCAATCGCGCACCGTGGTGGAGTGAATGACGCAGTTCCTGCCGCTGGCGGAGGCGATCTCGACGCATGTCGCGGACGGCGCCTGCCTCGCCCTCGAGGGCTTCACGCACCTCATTCCGTTTGCGGCCGGTCATGAGCTGATCCGGCAGGGGCGGCGCGATCTCCATCTCGTCCGCATGACGCCCGACCTCATTTATGACCAGCTGATCGGCGCAGGCAGCGCACGAAAGCTCACCTTTTCCTGGGGCGGCAATCCGGGCGTCGGCTCGCTGCACCGATTGCGCGATGCGGTCGAGAACGAGTGGCCGCGGGCGCTCGAGATCGACGAGCACACGCACGCTGCAATGGCGGTCGCGTATCGCGCGGGCGCGGCGCGTCTCCCGTTCGGCATGCTCCGCGGCTACATCGGCACCGATCTCGTAAAGCAGAATCCGCGCATTCGCTAGGTTCGCTGCCCGTACACGGATGAGGAAATCGCGACGGTTCCTGCGGTCAACCCGGACGTCACGATCCTGCATGCGCAGCGCGCGGACCGGCGCGGCAATGTCGCGATCGACGGCATCGTCGGCGCCGCCCGCGAAGCGGCGCTCGCGGCGAAGAAGCTGCTCGTCACCGTCGAGACGATCGTCGACGAACTGCCGCCCGCGATGAACAACATCGTGCTGCCGCACTTCACGGTGACGGCCGTGTCGCATTGCCCGGGCGGCGCCTGGCCCTCGTACGCGCAGGGCCACTACGCGCGCGACAACGACTTCTACCTCCGCTGGGACACGATCGCGCGCGACCGCGAGCAGTTCACCGCCTGGATCGACCGCCACGTACGAGGGACAGTCCGATCACCGGGCTTTCCTCGCGAGCCTGCAGGGACGTGCAGCGTGATGCGGCGCGATGCGGCAGGCGCGCGCGGGATCCGGCACGATGCCGCAGGCGCGCTCGGCCGGCCGGAACCCTTCGCTCGCGCAGCCGGAACTTACGCGCTCGCTCAGGGCACCCGCCCGGCCGTCGCGCGCCTGAACGCGGCCGCGGCATCGCCGGTGCGCGCGAAGTGGCGGGCGTGCTTCTGAGCGAACGAGGGAGTTCCGGCGGCGAGTCACGCGCGCGACCCGCGCCGGATCCGCGCGGCGCCGGCAGGAAGCGGGCGTGCAGTGAGCGATTACACCCGCGACGAGATGATGACCGTCGCCGCCGCGCGGCTGCTGCGAGACGGGCAGGTGTGCTTCGTCGGAATCGGTTTGCCGAGCGCCGCCTGCAACCTGGCGCGACTCACGCATGCGCCGGAACTCGTCCTGATCTACGAATCCGGCACGATCGGCACGCGGCCGACGGTGCTGCCGCTCTCGATCGGCGACGGTGAACTCGCGGAGACCGCGACCTGCGTGATTCCGCTGCCCGACATTTTCAGCGACTACCTCCAGGCCGGGCGCATCGACGTCGGGTTCCTCGGCGCGGCCCAGATCGACCGCTTCGGCAACCTGAACAGTACGGTCATCGGCGCCTACGGGAAGCCGAAAACCCGGCTGCCGGGCGCCGGCGGCGCGACCGAAATCGCCGCGCACGCGCGGCAGGTCTTTATCGTGATGAAGGCGACGCCCCGGAGTTTCGTCCCGAAACTCGACTTCCAGACGAGCGGCGGGCATTTTGCCGGCCGCGCCGCGAGCAGCGCGCAGGGCGGCGGCCCTGCCGTGATCGTCACCGACGTCGGAATCCTGAAACCGCAGCCGGCAAGCGGAGAATTCGCGCTTTCCGTACTCTATCCCGGCATTCCGGCGGAAGAGGCTCGCGCAGCGGTTGGCTGGCCGCTCGTCATCGCACCGTCCCTTGAAACCCACGCGGCGCCCACGGCGCCGGAACTCGCGGCGCTTCGCGCGCTCGAGGCCCGGACCGAAGCCGCGCATCGAGAACCTGTGAGGCTGCCCCTATGAACGCATCGCCCCGCGCCGCAGGCGCCTCCAAGAACCCGCATATCAAGACCGAGCTGCCCGGCCCGAAGTCCCGCGCGATGATCGAGCGCGACGCGAAGGTCGCTTCGCCTTCCTATCCGCGCGACTACCCGTTCGTGATGTCGCACGGGCGCGGCACCGAAGCCTGGGACGTGGACGGCAATCGCTTCCTCGATTTCGCGGCCGGCATCGCGGTCTGTGCGACCGGGCACGCGCATCCGCGCGTCGTCAAGGCGGTCCAGGACGCGGCGGCGAAGTTCCTGCACATCTCGAGCGACTACTGGCACGAGGAAATGACGGCGCTCGCGGAGCGCCTGTCCGCGATCGTCCCGCTTGGCGAGCCGGGCATGTGCTTCTTCTGCCAGTCGGGCACGGAATCGGTCGAGGGCGCGATCAAGCTCGCGCGCTACGTGACGAAGCGGGGCCGCATCATCGCCTTCCTCGGCAGCTTCCACGGCCGCACCATGGGCTCGCTGTCGCTGACCTCCAGCAAGTACACGCAGCAGGCGGGATTCTTCCCGAGCATGCCGGGCGTGACGCACGTGCCCTACCCGAATCCGTACCGCCCCCTGTTCGCGGGCGCCGACCAGGGCAAGGCCGTGCTCGACTACATCCGCATGCTCTTCGAGCGAAACGTTCCTGCGAACGAAGTCGCGGCGATCGTGGTCGAGCCGCTGCAGGGCGAGGGCGGTTATCTCGTGCCGCCGGACGGATTCCTGCAGGGACTGCGGCAGATCTGCGACGAGAACGGGATCCTGCTCGTATTCGACGAGGTGCAGTCCGGCATCGGCCGCACCGGCAAGATGTTCGCCGCGCAATACAGCGGCGTGACGCCCGACATCATGACGCTCGCGAAGGGCCTCGGCTCCGGCATGCCGATCGGCGCCGTCGTCGCCAGGCAGAGCCTGATGAAGCAGTGGAAGAAAGGCGCGCACGGCAACACCTTCGGCGGCAACCCGGTCTGCTGCGCCGCGGCAAATGCGACCATCGACCTGGTGCGCGAGCAATACGTCGCGAATGCGGCCAAGGTCGGCGCGCACTTCATGAAGCGGCTCGGCGAAATGCGCGCGGACTATCCCTGCATCGGCGATCTCCGCGGCCGCGGGTTGATGATCGGCGTTGAGCTCATCGAGAAAGACGGCTCCCCGGCGCGCAAGCTGATCGACGCACTGCTGCATCGCGCATACCACAACGGCCTCCTGTTGCTTTCCTGCGGGGTCTCGACGCTGCGCTTCATGCCGCCGCTGTGCGTGACCGAGGCCGAGGTGGACGAGGCGATGGTCTACCTGCGGCCGAGCTTCGACGAGGCCCTGGCGGGCAGCGCGTGAGGCGGGCCGCGCGCGTCCGCACTCGCGCTTCTGCCGCTCCTTGCGCCGGCGCCGGCACTGGCGGCGCGGGTCGCCGTGCTCGACCAGGTCAAGCTCCCGCACAACTATTACTGGCGCGAGCTCTACATCCCGCAACTCACGACCGGTCCCTCCGCGGCCGCCTTCATGCCGGCGGGCGATGAGCTCATCTACAGCATGGCGGGATCGCTCTGGCGGCAGCGGATCGGCAGCGATGAAGCCATCGAGCTCACACACGCAAACGGCGCCTACGACTATCAGCCGGATGTCGCGCGAGACGGCAGGACCGTCGTTTTCAGCCGCTACGACGGCCGCGCCATCGAACTCTGGCGGCACGACCTCAAGAGCGGCATGGCCGCGGCGCTAACCTCGAATGGCGGCGTCAACCTCGAGCCGCGGCTCTCTCCGGACGGCCGGCAGATCGTTTTCGTTTCGACGGCGGGCAGCGGGCATTTCAATCTCAAGATCGCCGAAGTCACCGCAGCGGGTCTGGCGAACGAGCGCTATCTCGTGCCACCGCGGGAGAGCGCAATCGACCGCTACTACTATTCCACGCATGACCACGCGATCAATCCGTCATGGACACCCGATGGCGCGCGCGTGTACTACATCGGCAATGCCGAGATCCCCTGGGGCACGGGCGCGCTGTGCTCGATCGCCGTTGCCGATCAGAAAATCGACTGCACGACCCGGCACCGGGTGGAAACGTCGTGGGCGGCGCGGCCGGAAGTCGGGCCGGACGGCAGGCGGATTCTCTTTTCCAATTACCACGGCGGGCAATGGCACCAGCTTTGGCTCACGACGACTGCGGATGCCGCGCCGCTTCCGCTCACCTACGGCGAGTTCGACCGGCGGAATGCGCGCTGGTCGCCAGACGGCCGGCAGGTCGCCTACATCAGCAACCAGGGCGGCAATGCGGCGCTCTACGTCCAGGAGATCGCGGGCGGTGCGCGAAAGGAAATTTCGGCGCCAAAGCGCCATACCCTGAATCCGCAGGCCGTCGTGACGATCACGGTGAAGGACTCGTCAGGACGTTCGATTCCTGCGCGAATGTCTGTGCTCGGCAGTGACGCCCGCTGGCATGCCCCGCGGGATGCCTGGATGCACGGCGACGAGCTCTACGACCGCGCCCGGTTCCCGAGCGAGGTGCGCTACTTCCACTGCGCGTCACCTTGCCGGATCGAGTTGCCGGCGGGCAAGGCAAGAATTCTTGCGCAGAATGGCTTCCGCCGCCTGCACGTCGAGCACGAGCAGGAGCTTGTCGCCGGCACGACGGTCGAGATTCCGATCCGGCTCGAGGACAACGACCTTCCCGCCGACTTCGGAAAGTTCGTGAGCGCCGACCTGCACGTGCACATGAATTACGGCGGGCATTACCGCAGCACGCCGAAGAGCCTGCTCGCGCAGGCCGCGGCGGAAGACCTCGATGTCGTGCAAAACCTCATCGTCAACAAGGAAGAGCGGATCCCCGACGTCGCGCACTTCCGGCCGGACGCAGATCCCGCGAGCGGGGAACGCCTGCTGTTACACGCCCAGGAATACCACACGAGTTTCTGGGGGCACATGGGCCTCCTGCATCTTTCGGATCACCTGCTGTTGCCGGACTATACGGCTTACCGCCACACGGCGTTCGAGAGTCCCTGGCCGCACAACGGTGTCGTCGCCGATCTCGCGCATGCGCAGGGCGCGCTGGTCGGCTATGTGCACATCGCGGATCTTCCGATCGACCCGCCGAAGGAGAAGTCGCTCTCTTACCAGTTGCCCGCTGATGTTGCGCACGGAAAAGTCGACTATCTCGAAGTCATGGGCTTTTCCGACCACCACATCACCGCGGGGATCTGGTACCGCCTGCTGAATCTCGGCTTCCGCCTCCCGGCCGGCGCCGGCACCGATGCGATGGCGAACTACGCGTCGCTCCGCGGGCCCGTGGGTCTCGTCCGCGTTTTCCTGGAAACGGGCGGCGCGCGCACCGCAGAAGCGCTGCAGGCCTCCCTGAAATCCGGCAGGGGCTTTGTCAGCAACTCGGCGCTTCTCGGGCTTGAGATCGGCGGCCGCCGGCCTGGCGACTCCATCCCGCGCGTCGCCGGCACAATGCCGCTGCGCGTTTCGATGCGCTCGCCCATCGCAATGGATCATCTCGAGCTCGTGCAGAACGGAAAGGTGATTCTGAGCTTTGATCTCAAGGACGACCGCCGGCGCCACGACTCGAGCGGGACAATTGACCTGGAGGGAGGCGGATGGGTCCTGCTGCGGGCCTGGAACGACGAGCCACACCCGGAGGTACTCGATCTCTACCCGTATGCGACGACGAGTCCGGTCTATATCGATGCACCGGGAGCGCCGCCCGCGCCGGACGACGCCGCCTATTTTCTTGCCTGGATGGATCGCGTCATCCAGGCGGCGGAAGCGCGGGTCGGCTGGAACAGCCAGGAAGAAAAAAACGACACGCTCTCTTACCTGCAAGTCGCCCGCGAGAGGTTTCGCGCGCCCGCGGAAAAGCCGACGAAGGACTGAACGTGACTGGGTGCGGTCGCTATCTCGACGTGACCGGCCGCCCGTAGGTTTTCAGGAGTGAGACGAGCGCATCGTGCGGCAGCGCGGTCGCGCTCCGCCCGCCCTCGCCCTGCATGTCGCGGGCCGCGATCATCGAATTGACGATCGCTTCTTCGGTCGCCTGCACCGTTGCCTCGAACAGCGGATCGAGCTGGCCGTTGTCCAGGAATTCCGCTTCGCGAATTTCAGCGCTCGCCATTGCCTTCGCGTTGGCGGTGGAAAACGCGACGAAGATGTCGCCCGACCCGTTGCCGGCAAACGAGCCCATGCGCGCGAGTCCCATGCCGGCCCGCCGCGCGATCCGGTCCAGCTGCTGCGGCAGCAGCGGCGCATCCGTGGCGACCACGATGATGATCGACCCGTTGTCGCCGTCGGAAGAAGCCTCGCGTCCGGCCGCGACTTCCTTGAGATGCTGACCGACCGGTACGCCTGCGATGCGAAGTGATGGGCGGGTGCCGTAGTTGGCCTGCACCAGCGCTCCGACGGTGTACGCCCGGCCCTTCACCGCGACGCTGCGCGAGGATGTTCCGATGCCGCACTTGAATCCGTGACAAGTCATGCCGGTGCCGCCGCCGACGTTGCCTTCGGCAACCGGCCCGCCGGCCGCTCCATCGAGCGCGGCATCGACGTGCGGCGCCCTGACGTGGAATCCATTGACGTCGTTCAGCTCGCCGTCCCAGGTTTCGCCGACGACGGGCGTCGACCACCAGTAACCGGACGAGTCGGCGGCGCCGTTGCGCACGCGCCAGGCGATCGTCGCTTCATGCACCGTGCCGACGCTATGCGTATTGGTCAGCATCACCGGGCCCTCGAGCAGGCCCGATTCATCGATCCACGCCCGACCAGTCACCTCGCCCGCGCCATTCAGCACGAAGCTGCCGGCAAACACCGGCGTAAGGATCGTATTGAGCCCGCGCGGCAGGATCGCGGTTACGCCGGTGCGTACCTTGTGACCGTTCGCAAGGTCCTCGATCAGCGTCGTGTGGCCGACCGTCACACCCGCGACGTCGGTAATTGCATTCAATGGTCCCGGGATTCCCTCGAAGGGAACGCCGAGGTCGCGCGCCCGCGGCCCCGCCAGCGCGGCCGAAGTGGCAAACGCCATCAATGATGTCAGGATGAGCCGGGTGGCAGAAAAACCGGTAGTCAAATGAAAAAACCTCGCTGGCGTCACAGCCCGCATTGAATATTGGGGCCGACATGCTACCAGCATTTATGATGTCGCCTGCAACGGGCCGCCCATTTATGGAGTCCACCGAATGACCTTTCTTCGCGCGGCGATACTTGCGCTTTTCGCGGCCCTGTCCCTTTCGCTGTCGGCCGCATCGCCCGCGGAGACGGTGGTGGTGCGGGTCGGAAAACTGCTCGATGTCGAGCAGGGTATCTATCTCGCCGATCGCGCGATCCGGATCGAGGACGGGCGCATCGCGTCGATCACGCCCTGGAGCGCGGGTTCGCGCGGCGGCGGCCGGCTCATCGACTGGTCGGCGTACACGGTGCTCCCCGGCCTGATCGACCTGCACGTGCATCTCGTCGGCGACACCAGCTCCGCGGACGTCACCGCACCGCTCTCGAGCTCCGCCGCGCGCGACGTGCTCATGGGCGTAGCGCACGCACGCGCCACGCTCGCCGCGGGATTCACGACCGTGCGCGACATCGGCACCTATCGCGCGCTCGTCGATGTCGCGCTCCGTAACGCGATCAACGCCGGCCAGGTCGAGGGTCCGCGCATGTTCGCCGCGGGCGCCTACGTAACGGTTACGAATGGCGGTGGCGAGGTGACGGGGCTGTCGGAGGGCCTGGTCATCCCGGACGAGATGCGCCGCGGCGTCGCCGATAACGCGGACGAGGTGCGCAAGCGCGTGCGCGAACTGCTCGCGGGCGGCGCCGATTTCATCAAGATCATGGCAACCGGGGCTGTGTTGTCGTCCGGGTCGACGCCCTCGGCGCCTGAATTCACCGAGCAGGAGATCCGCGCCGCGGTCGAAGAGGCGGCAAGGGCCGGCACTTTCGTCGCGGCACATGCCCACGGCGCCGAGGGCATCAAGAATGCCGTTCGCGCCGGCGTTCGCACGATCGAGCATGGTTCCTACCTCGACGACGAGGGCATCCAGTTGATGCTCAAACACGGCACCTGGCTGGTCGCTGACATCTACAACGGCGACTACGTCGAGGGGGTCGGCACCCGTGACGGCTGGTCCGAGGAAATCCTGCGCAAAAACCGTGAAGTAACGGACATCCAGCGCGCCGGGTTCCAGAAGGCGGTACGCGCGGGAGTCCGGATCGGCTTCGGCACCGACGCCGGCGTCTATCCGCATGGCGACAATGCGAAGCAGTTCGCCTACATGGTGAAATACGGCATGACGCCGCTCGACGCAATCCGCGCCGCAACCATCGACGCAGCCGCATCCCTGGGCCGCTCGCAGGAGCTCGGTTCGATCGCCCCCGGCAAGTTCGCGGACCTGATCGCGGTCAAGGGCGATCCGCTCGAGGACATCGGCCGCCTGGGGCAGGTAAACGGCGTCATCAAGCAGGGCCACCTGGTCCACCAGGGCGGCGCCCGATGAACACGCGTGAGCTCGGGCTCGCGATGTGCACTGCGCTCGTCGTCGGCAACACGATCGGCATGGGCATCTTCATGCAGCCCGCCGCGCTCGCACCCTTCGGGCTCAACGCGCTGACCGGCTGGGTGGCGGTCATCGTCGGCTGTGCCTGCCTCGCGATCGTGTTCGCCGCGCTCGCGCGAAAGCTCCCGCAGGCCGATGGCCCGTTCGACTACGTTCGCTCGACGCTCGGCGAGCCGGTCGCCTTCGCCGCGCTGTGGTGCTACTGGATCTCGACCATCGTCACGCTCCCGGCGCTCGCAGTCGCGGTCGTCGGCTATTTCATCTCGGTCTTTCCCGCCGCGAGGATCCTGCCGCCCGCGGCGATGGCCGTCGCATTCATGTGGCTGTTCGTCGGCGTCAACCTGCTCGGCGTCAAGAGCGGCGGACGCGTCCAGGTGATCACGTCGCTGCTGAAGCTCGTCCCGCTCGTGCTGGTCATGGTCCTGGGCGGCGCCGCGATCCTCATGGAGCCATCGGCCTACACGGCGAACCTGCCCACGACGCCGCCGGTCGGGCTGCCGTCCTCCATGGCGGCCGCGACCATCGCGCTCTACGCGATGCTCGGCTTCGAGTCCGCGACCGTCGCCGCGGGCCGCGCGCGGGACCCGGAACGCACGATTCCGCGCGCGACACTGATCGGCACGCTGGTCGTCGCGTTCGTCTACGTCGCGACCGTCGGCATCAGCATGCTGCTGGTGCCGCAGGCAACGCTCGCGGCATCCGACGCGCCCTTCGTCACCATCCTCGACAGCCTGCTCGGCGCCGGAAACGGCCGTTGGCTCGCCCTGTTCGTCGTCATCAGCGGCCTCGGCTGCCTGAACGGCTGGACGCTCCTGGTCGGAGAACTGTCGCGCACGCTCGCGATCAAGAAGCTCCTGCCCGAGTCCATGGGCCGCAGCAACCGCTTCGGCGCGCCGTGGGTGGCGCTGCTCGCAATCGGGGCGATCGCAACCTTCATCGGGCTGATGAACTACAGCGACTCGCTGGTCGCCGGTTTCACGTTCCTGTCGATCATCGTGACCGCCGCAAACCTGCCGCTGTACCTCTGCGTTGCGCTCGCACTCTTCGTCCTGCGGCGCCGCGACCCGGCCGCCCTGCCATCGACCCTGTGGCTTGCCGGCGCGGGCGGTCTTGCATTCACGGCATTCGCATTCGTCGGCGTCGGCCGGGAAGCGTTCCAGTGGGCACTCGCGCTCGCGCTCACGGGCTTGCCGGTCTACTTCTGGATGCGCCACAGGCATCCGGTCACACCGGCCGCTGCCCCGATTCTTTAAAGGGGACGCTCACCTTTAAAGGTGAGCGTCCCCTTTTGCCTACCAGCCCTTGCCGGCCGCGGCGAGAAGCGCCGCGTAAAGCTCGATGCCACGCCGGAACTCCTTCATCCGCAGGTTCTCGTTCGGCGCGTGCTGATTGTTGTCGGCATTCACGATCGGGACGATGACAAAGGGCGTCCCGAGGACTTCCCCGATCGGTGCGATCGGAAGGCTCCCGCCCATCAGCGGCGCGATGCGCACCGAATCTCCCGTCGCCTCCTGCATCACCGCCATGACCCGCGCGACGCCCGCGTTCCCGGGTGATGACATCGCCGCCGGATAACCGTCGTCACCCCATTCGAGGCCCGCGAGGCGCGGATGCGCGACCCGCTCGGCGATTGTCGGGGGTTTGTCGAGCAGCACGTATCCCTGCGTCCGCACATGCGCTTCGACGGCGCGGCGCACGTTTTCCGTCGTCATTCCGGGTGTCAGCCTGAGGTCGAAACCGGCGCTTGCCTCGGGGTCGATGGCGTTTCGCTGCCCGCCTGAGCCGCCATAGAGAAGCTGCGTGACATTGAGGGACGGCCGCAGGATCGACTCGCCATAGTCAAGGCCGCTTTCCGCGACGCCGATTCCCGCCGCAGCAAGCATGCCGGGCGTGTCGAACGCCGTTTGCGCGAGCGTGCGCGTCGTTTCAGCCGGCGCGGGCACTTCGAGATCTGCGATCGTGATACGGCCATCGGCTGCGCGCATCGACTCGATGACCGCCGCAAGCCTCGCCCCGGGATTCGGCGCGACATTGCCATAGTGGCCGGAATGCAGGCTCGAGGCTGGTCCGTACACGATGAGGCGAAACGTCATGACGCCGCGTGCGCCGAGCGCGATCCGCGGAAGGCCCCGCGGGTCGATCGGGCCGTCGCCGAAGAGCCAGAGATCCGAGCGCAACAGGTCGCGATGCGCGGCGAGCGTGCGGGCGAGGTTTGGCGAGCCCGCTTCTTCCTCGCCCTCGAGGAAGAATTTCAGGTTTGCCGAGAGAGGAATCTTCGCCGCCGCGAGCGCGTCGATTGCGGCCAGCATCGCGACGATCGGTCCTTTGTCATCGCTCGCTGATCGCGCGTAGATCCGCGCATCGTCCGGCAGCGGATACGCCGCATCGTTCCAGGCCACGATCGCGGCGTCGTCCTCCGCCCGACCGGTTCGCAGTGTCGGTTCGAATGGCGGCGATTTCCAGGCCGTCTCCGGGGCGATCGGCTGGCCATCGAAATGGGCATAGAAAAGGAGTGTCCGCGTCGCACGCGGCACCGTGAGTTCCCCGAACACCGCAACCGGCGCGCCCGGCGTCTCGAGGATGCGCGCGGCGATACCGCGCTTTCCGAGCATCGTCGCGAGGAGTTCGGCGTTCCGGCGAATGTCGACATGGTTCGTCGCCACGTTCGGGAGCGCGAGAAGCTCCCGCAGTTCCGCGACGATCGCCTTTTCGTGCACGGCGACATGGGAAGCGGCGGCCGCGATTGCGTTTGCTTCGTCCGCCTGAACCGGCCCGGCAATCCAGCCCACGAACAGGCCCGCTGCGATCACCCCCGAGCGCCGCAATGTCATCATGTTTCGCCACCCCCTGCAGAATCTTATGCCGCCCCGGCACCCGCGTTCCATTGGCGGCGGCTGTGACCGACTTGTTACCGGCCCGCGACTGACCGCGAAACCGCGCCGGCACTAGCCTTCCCGCATTAGCCCCTGTCGGGCCTGCGGATTTGCCTCATGTCCATCGCACTCGACCAGGTCACCAAGCGGTACCAATCGCTGCCGGTCGTCAACGACGTCTCCCTCGAGATCCAGCAGGGTGAGTTCCTCGTCCTGCTCGGCCCGAGCGGCAGCGGCAAGAGCACCCTGCTCCGTGCCATCGCGGGCCTGGTGGAGGTCGATCACGGGCGGATTTCGCTCCACGGGCGCGACGTGACCGGGGTTGCGGCCCGCGACCGGGGCGTCGGTTTCGTATTCCAGCACTACGCGCTCTTCCGTCACATGAGCGTCGCCGACAACGTCGAGTTCGCGCTCCGCGTGCGGCGGATGCGCGCCGCCGCGCGGCGGGCCCGGCGTGCCGAACTCCTGAAGCTCGTGGCGCTCGAGGGCATGGACGAGCGCCTGCCCGGCCAGCTCTCGGGCGGCCAGCAGCAGCGCGTCGCGGTCGCGCGCGCACTCGCGCACCGGCCGGAGGTGCTGCTCCTCGACGAGCCCTTCGGGGCGCTGGACGCGAAGGTCCGCGAGGAGCTCAGGCGTTCAATCCGCCGGATTCAGCAGGAACTCGGCATCACGACCATCCTCGTGACGCACGACCAGGACGAGGCCTTCGCGATGGCCGACCGGATCGGCGTCATGCACCAGGGCCGCTTGCTCGAAGTCGGAAGCCCCGACAGCCTGTACGCGAGTCCGCGCACGCGTTTCGTCGCCACATTCCTCGGCGCGGCAAACCTCCTGCTCGGCTACCGCAATGGCAACCAGCTCGGATTCGGGCGGCCGGGTGAAGAGTCCGTGACGCCGCGTGAAATCGTCGCGGTCATCCGCCCCGAGGAAGTCGAGCTTGCAGCCGGCAAGAGCGGGGGCAACCTCACGCACGTCGGCACCGGTATCGTGGCGGAACTGCAGTTCTCCGGCGCGACCGAGCGGCTTCGCGTGCGCATGCCGATAGCGGGTCCCGTGCCCGCAACTCCAGACCGCGAGGGCGCCGACGGCGGTGGATGGCTGCTCGACGCGACGCGCACCTATCCGGAGCAGCGCGCGAACCCGCTCGTGGTGGGCCAGAGCGTGACCGTCAGCGCGCGGCGCATCCACATGCTGCCGACGCCGATTTCGAGTTTCACCGTCATCGCCCGCGAGGCGGCGGCGGCCGCGGCGCTTCGCGACACGCCGCTCCTCGTGGCGCTTGCGACGCGTATGCAGACACGCATTACGACCAGCATCACGCGTACCGCAAATGCGCCGTCCGGCATGCCCGTGCTCGCCGCCGGTACGGGTGCGAGCGCAACCGCGCTCTGGAATCTCGCGCATGGCGCGAGCCAGGTGTTCGTGCTGCCGGTGGGCGCGACACTTCCGGCGCGAATCGTCGTCCTGCCGGGCGCCGAGGCGAACGCCGCGGCGCTCGGCGTTGCCGCGAGTCTTCTGCGGCACGTTCCGGCGGAATCCGTGCTGCTCGCAATCCACAGCGCATCCACGCCCGAACGGGACCGCGCCGCGCGGCTGCGTCTCCTGCTGGACGCCCGCTCATCCGCCCAGGCAGTGCACGGCCTCGATCTCCGCACCGAATTGCGTTTCGGCGACGCGGACGTCGAACTGGAAAAAGAGCTGGCCGTCGAGGCCAACTCGATGCTGGTGCTTGGCCTCGATTCCCTTGCGGATAGCGAGACGCTGCGGCTTGCAACGCTGCTCGAAGCCCCGCCTCTGCGGCCCGTCCTGATCGTGCGCGCAAGCGGCAGGTCCGGCTGACCATGGCGGGCTCCCGATTCCGCGCGCCGAGTCCGCTGCCCGGTTTCGGGCTGACGTTCGGCTTCACGACGTTTTTCCTGAGCGCCGCCATCCTGCTGCCGCTTGCAGCGCTCGTGATCCGCGCGGCCGGAATTCCGCCCGCGGAACTGCTCGAGCTCCTGCTCGACGAGCGGGCTGTCGCCTCTTACCGGCTCAGTTTCGGCGCCGCACTGCTCGCGGCGGCCATCAATGCCGTTTTCGGATTCATCGTCGCCTGGTCGCTCGTACGCTACGATTTTCCGGGCCGGCGCCTGCTCGACACGATGATCGACCTGCCGTTCGCCCTGCCGACGGCGGTCTCCGGCATCGCACTCGCGACCGTGTTTTCGCCGACCGGCTGGCTCGGACAGAAGCTCGCGCTCGCGGGCGTCCAGGTCGCCTATACGTGGCTCGGGGTCGTCGTCGCGCTCGTGCTGATCGGCCTGCCGTTCGTCGTCCGCTCGGTCCAGCCCGCGCTGATCGAGGTTCGTCGCGAGCTCGAGGACGCCGCGGAGTCGCTCGGCGCCGGCGGTTTCCACGTGTTCCGGCGCATCATCCTGCCGACCGTGCTGCCGGCGCTCGCGACCGGTTTCACGCTCGCATTTGCGCGCGGCATCGGCGAATACGGCTCGGTCGTGTTCATCTCGGGCAACCTGCCGTTCAAGACCGAGATCACGCCGCTCCTGATCGTGATCAAGCTCGAGCAATACGATTACCAGGGCGCGGCGGCGCTCGGATTTTTCATGCTCGTCATGTCGTTCGTGATGCTGTTCGCGATCAACCTCGTGCAGGGATGGGGTCAGCGCCGGCTCGGACTGGGGACGGCACGCTGATGGCCGCCGGGGTGAGCTGGACCGCGGAAGGCCGGCGCATGACGCGCGGCGCGAAACTCGCGCGTGTCGTCCTGCTCATCATTTCATTCGGGTTTCTCGGCCTCCTGCTGCTCGCGCCGCTCGGGGCCGTGGTCGTGCAGGCGCTTGCAAAAGGACTCGGCGCCTGGACGGACAGCTTCTCCGACCCGGATACGATCGCCTCGATCAGGCTGACGCTCCTGACCGCCGCGATCGTCGTGCCGTCCAACACGCTCTTCGGCATTGCCGCCGCCTGGGCGATCGCCCAATTCGAGTTCCGCGGCAAGAGCCTGCTCGTGACCCTGATCGACCTGCCGTTCGCGGTGTCGCCGGTCATCGCGGGCCTCGTGCTGGTGTTCCTCTTCGGCGTCAACGGCTGGTTCGGTGAATGGCTGCTGGACCACGACTTCTCGATCATCTTCGCAGTGCCCGGCATCGTGCTCGCGACCATCTTCATTTCCTTTCCCTATGTCGCGCGCGAGCTGATCCCGCTCATGCAGCAGCAGGGAAGCGACGAGGAGGTTGCGGCGCTCTCGCTCGGCGCAGGGCCCTGGATCACTTTCCTGCGAATCACGCTGCCCAAGATCCGGTGGGGTCTCCTGTACGGCGTGATCCTGTGCAACGCGCGCGTCATGGGCGAGTTCGGCGCCGTCTCCGTCGTCTCGGGCCACATCCGGGGGGTCACGAACACCATGCCGCTGCAGGTCGAGATTCTCTACAACGAATACAACTTCGTGGCGGCTTTCGCCGTGGCCTCGCTGCTCGCAATGCTCGCGATACTCACACTGGTGGCGAAGACTCTGGTGGAATGGCGCTCCGGGACCGGAGGGCATTGAGCTTGCACCCGCTGCTGCGCAATCTGAAAGCCGTCTCGCTTCGGCTGGTCAAGCAAGCCCGGGCCGGATTGCGCCGCCTCTTCGCGAGGCCGCGCTCGCTGGAACGCCTGATACTCTTTTCGATCGCGGGCGTCGTCCTGCTCGCGATCGTCGCCATCGCACTCGCCTCCCTGGGACTGCTCCGCGACCAGGCGGCCGAGCAGGCGCTGTTCCGCGTACGCGCGGCGGCGCAGGCCGCGCGCTACGAAATTCGCCGCGCCGGGGAAGACAACGTGACCGCCGCGCGGCTGCTCGCGGGGCGGCCGACGCTTGCACGCCTCGTGCAGGAGTCGAACAGCCTGCAACTGCCGCTTTTCCTGCGCCGCTTTTGCGACACGGCCGAGCTTGATGCCTGCGCCGTCTTCCAGGGCGATCGCCTCATCGCCGCGGCGGGTGCCGCGATCGACTGGCCGCAGGCCCTCGCGGCAGCGCGCGAACAGGGTGACGGATTCATGGTCGCAAGCCGCGACCGTGGACCGCTCGGCGCAGTTGCGCCCATTGCCGGGGACCGAAGGCGGACGCGTCATGACGATCCGCAAGCTCGATGATCGGCTCGCGGCGGAGCTCTCGCGGCAGGTCGGCGTCGAATTGCGCCTCCTGCCGGTGAGCGACTGGCTGGAGGCGGTCGAGCCCGCGTTCCGGGACCTGCACTCGCAGGCGCTCGCCACTGGTGACATCGCCGTCTCACCGATTGCCGCCCGCGAGCAGTTCGCGGCGAGCCTGCCGCTCTTCGCCTCGACCGGCGAGGCAATCCTCCTGATCGAAGCGCGGCTTCCGGCCAGGGACGTGGCGGGCGCGGTGTCGAGCTTTGTTCGCCGGCTTGCAGTGGTCACGTTCCTGCTGGCCGGTCTTGCGCTCTTCGTTTCGCTTCTCCTTGCGCGGCGGATCGGCGCGCCGCTGCAGGCGCTCGCGACTTCTGCCGAGCGGCTCGGCCAGGGCGATTTCTCGTCCTCCATTCCGGCGCAGGGAACGCTCGAAGTCGAGGCGCTCGCCCGCACGATGGAGGACATGCGCCGGAATCTCATGGATCTCACGGCCACGCTGCGGCATCGCGAGGCCGAGGCCCAGGCCGTGCTGCAAGGCGTCGTCGAGGGCGTCTACGCGGTCGACACCGAGCGTCGCATCCGCTACCTCAACCCGCAGGCCGCGCGGATGCTCGGTGCGCCAGCCGAAGAGTTGATCGGGAAGTTCTGCGGCGATGTGCTCCGTCCCCGCGACGTCAATGGGCGGCGTCCCTGCGACACGATCTGCCCGATCTACACGGCCCGGGACGACGGCAAGGCGCTTTCCACCGAGCACATCGAGGCCGGCGGCGTGCCGCGCACCGTCGTCATCACGAGTGCGGCGCCTACCGGCGGCCTCCAGGTCCAGGTGATGCGCGACGAGACCGAGCTCGAGGCGGTGCGCCGCGCGCGCGATTCCGTGCTCGCCAACATCTCGCACGAGTTTCGCACGCCGCTGTCGGCCCAGCTCGCGTCCGTCGAGCTGATGCTCGACGGATTCGAAACGATGCCGCGGGAGCGGCTCGGCGATCTCCTGGAGTCGCTCCAGCGCGGAACGCTCCGTCTCACGCGTCTCATCGACAACCTGCTCGAGAGCGTCCGCATCGAGTCCGGCCAGCTCGGCATCCGGCACCAGCAGGTCACGCTCGCCCAGGTCGTGGAGGATGCGGAGGCCCTGATGGCGGGATTGCTGACGCAACGCCGCCAGCAACTCCGGGTCGCGCTGCCGGATGACTTGCCAGTCATCACCGGCGACGCGCAGCGCCTCACCCAGGTCGTGACCAACCTGCTCGCGAACGCCAGCAAGTTCGGTCCGGAGGACAGCGAGATCACCGTCGGCGCCACGAGTCAGCCGGATTCGGTGGATCTGTATGTCGAGGATTCCGGTCCCGGCGCACCGGAGCTCGAGGGCACCTCGATTTTCCAGCGCTTCTACCGCGCGGCCGACCAGGAACCGGATCCTCGCGGCCTCGGGCTCGGTCTCTGGATCGTAAAGTCCATCGTCGAGCGCCACGGCGGTGAAGTGCGCGCGGCACGGACGCCCGGCGGACGCACCCGGTTCTCGGTCAAACTCCCGATCGGAGAACCGGCACCATGAAGCTCCTCGTCGTCGACGACGATCCGGACCTGCTCGCGCTCGTCGCGTTCGCGCTGACGAATGCGGGCTATGCCGTCGTCAAGGCCACCGACACCCACGAGGCGCTCCGCATCTTCGACGCCGAACTGCCGAATCTCGTGATCCTCGACATCAATCTTCCCTCCGGCAGCGGATTCGACGTCTGCCGGAACATCCGCGGTCGCTCCGAAGTTCCGATCATGATGCTGACCGCGCGCGGCGAGGAGGAAGACCTCGTGCGCGCGCTCGAACTCGGCGCCGACGATTACCTGACCAAGCCCTTCAGCCCGCGCACCCTGCTCGCGCGCGTCAAGGCGCTCCTGCGCCGGGCCGGCATCGAGGCCGGAGATGCCGTGGAGGCCGGCCGGGTTTCACTCGATCTCGAATCGCACGCAATCTCGATTGCCGGCGGCGCACCGCTGCGGTTGACGCGCCTGGAAACGCGCCTGCTGCAGATCCTCGTCGCCCAGGCCGGTCACGTCGTATCCGCGGAAAGGCTTCTCGCCCACGTCTGGGGACATCGCGGCAGCGGCGACCGGCAGCTCCTGAAGCAGCTCGTTCACCGGCTCCGCCAGAAACTCGAGAGAGACCCCGGCGGAGCCGATCTGTTGCACACCGAATCGGGCATTGGCTATCGCCTGATAGCCTGAACCGGTCATTTCTTGGTGTAGATGCGGTCGAAGACCCCGCCGTCGGCGAAGTGCTTTTCCTGTGCCTTCGCCCAGCCGCCGAAATCCGCGATCGTGACCATCTTGATCTCCGGAAAGACGCTCGCGTGGCGCTTCGCCACCGCTTTGTCGCGCGGGCGGTAGTAGTGTTTCGCAATGATCTCCTGCGCTTCCGGTGAATACAGGTATTCGAGGTAAGCGCGCGCGAGGTCGGTCGTCTTGCGCCGAAGCGTCACGCGATCCACGACGGCCACCGGCGGCTCCGCCAGGATGCTGAGCGAGGGAATCACGATGTCGAACTTGTCCTTGCCAAGCTCCTTGGCCGCGAGGTGTGCTTCGTTTTCCCATGAAATGAATACGTCGCCGATGCCGCGCTGCGCGAAGGTCGTCAGCGAGCCGCGCGCGCCTGTGTCGAGGACCGGTACGTTGCCATAGAGCTTTGCCAGGAACGCTTCCGCGGTCTTCTCCGTCGCGCCCGGTTGTCTGAGCGCCCAGGCATAGGCCGCGAGGTGGTTCCAGCGCGCGCCGCCCGACGTCTTCGGGTTCGGCGTGATCACGGATACGCCGGCCCTCGCGAGGTCGCCCCAGTCCTTGATCTTCTTGGGATTGCCTTTGCGCACCAGGAACACGATCGTCGACGTGTAGGGCGAGCTGTTGTCCGGAAGGCGTGACTGCCAGTTGGCCGGCAGCAGCTTGCCCTGCTTCGCGAGCGCGTCAATGTCGTAGGCGAGCGCGAGCGTGACCACGTCGGCCTGCAGGCCGTCGATCACCGTGCGCGCCTGCTTGCCCGAACCGCCGTGTGACTGGCGGATTTCGATGACCTGACCGGACTTCTTCTTCCAGTGCGCGACGAACGCCGCGTTGTACTCGGTGTACAGCTCGCGCGTCGGATCGTAGGAAACGTTCATCAGCGTCGCATTTGCGGCAAGCGCGGCGCCGGCGAATGCCGTTGTCGCGGCAAGTGTCGCGAGAGTCCGGCCCCAGAAATTTCGGATCGTCATGATTTCATTCTCCTCTTCAGAAGCCGAGTGCCAGCCGGAGCTGTATCGCGTCTTCGTCCCTGCGATCGGCGCCACCAGCCGCGCCACCCTCGAAAGTCGTGTGCTCATAGTCGAGCAGCCATTTCAGGTTTTCGTTGAGGTACCAGTTCACGCCGACACCCCAGGAATTCGCCTCTCGCGCTGCCACGGACGGGTCAGCAAACGAATCCGAGCCTCCCGCGAATGCGTTGTCGTCCACAGTGAGCGCCTGCACGCGCCCGACGAGCTCGAATGCACCCCATGTGCCCTCTTCGGGAGAGAACGTCGCCTTCGGCTTGAAGCCGCGGAATGACGCCTCCTCGCCGGTCAGGAACCAGGACGCCGCGACCTGCCAGGCGTTGGTGTCCACAGTCGCCGCACGCACACCGGCCGCAACGATTCGCGAGACATCCTGCGAGACCTCGGTGTACTCGCCGATAACGCCCAGGCTGCCCGCGTAGTAGTAGAGCTGCGGCGCGAGACGGGTGCGCTCGCCATCTGCGATGGTGCCTGGGGTCGCGCCGAATGCGCGGTAGCGGAAGAACGTGGACTGCCCCGGTGTCCGGAACGACGGAAGCAGCGGCTGCGTCGGGTTTCCCGCCTGATCCGTGTACGTGCCCGCGATTCCGATCCCGAGGCCGCGAATGGCGAAGTTATCGCTCTCCGCGAACGGGTGCGCGAAGAGTCGCAGCGCGTATTCCTTGTCGTCGTTGATGTCCGTGTCAGTGAAGGTCTCGCTGCTGCCGCCGTCGTTCGAACCGTTCAGAAAGGCGGCCTGATAAGAGAACCGGCCGGTCGCCAGGTCGCCGCCGACCTGAAGGCCGATGTCGCGGTTCGGCGCCAGGCTCGTCGGGAAGCCGCGCTGCACCCAGCGCATGTCGTTTGCCGACTGCAGGCGTTCGAGACCGACCGGCGCCTTGAACTTGCCGACCGTCAGCTGAGCAGCGGGCTTGAAGCGCGCCGTCACGTAGGCATCCTGGATCACCGTGCGGCCCTGGCCGAAGTCCGGCGTGAACTTGAAATCATAGATGCCGCCGAGCGTCCCTTCGACAATCGGCCGCACGCGTGTCGCCTGCCAGGTGTCGACGACACCGCCCGGATCCTCACCGTCCAGGTGCCTGCCGTCGAGATGCATCGTGCCGCGGAAGCGGATCTGGTTCTTTCCGTCCGCCGACTTGAGGCTGAAACCTTTTGGCCCAGCGCTCACGACCGGAGTCGCTTCCCTGGTCGCCGCGGTTCCTTCGTCCTGGATTTCCAGCTTGCGCTCGAGCACGCGGATTTTCTGTTCCTGTTCTTCGAGGCGGCGAAGCAGTTCTTCGGTCGTGACGTCGGCCTGTGCTGCGAGCGGCGAAAGGGCCAGTGCGGCCACGACTGCGGCGCGCAGCTTCCAGATGTTCAACATGGGCTCTCGAACCTCCCGGTCCTGTTTCAAGGTCGGGAGCCATGCTAAGTCGCGGCGGTTTGCGGGTCAGTCGAGAGCCGGTGACGATTCGGTGCCAAAGCACCCGCGGCAGAAACTACTTGCCGATACAGAAAGTTGCGAACACGGCGCCGAGCAGTGCATCGCTCGAGACTTCGCCCGTGATCTCGCCGAGCGCCTGGTGCGCCTGACGGAGTTCTTCAGCCACGAGTTCGAACGACGCTCGCTCCACCAGCCGCCCCTCGGCGAGCTCGAAGAGGCTGCGCGCGCGTCCGAGCGCATCGAGATGCCGTCGCCGCGCGGACCATGCCCCGGCCTCGGACTGGTAGCCGGCGGCGGCCTTCAGCTGCTCGCGCAGGGCCGGCAGGCCCCTGCCGGTCAGCGCGGAAACCGGGACCGCCGGGTGATTCTCGATCGCAGGCACCGGCAGCGCATGCGGCAGGTCGACCTTGTTCCAGACGACGAGCGTCGCCGTCCCCGTGGGCAGTGCGGCCATCTCCGCCGGTGGCAGGCCCCGCGTCGCATCCACCACATACAGCACGAGATCCGCGCGGCTGATCTCCATGCGCGCGCGGCGCAACCCCTCGATCTCGATCACGTCGTCCGATTCGCGCAGTCCTGCGGTATCCACGATGTGGATCGGCAGCCCGTCCACGTCGATCCGTTCGCGCAGGAGGTCGCGCGTCGTGCCCGGGATTTCCGTGACGATCGCGGCATCGTGCTCGGCGAGCGCATTCAGCAGGCTCGACTTGCCGGCATTCGGCTTGCCGGCGATGACGACGTGCAGCCCGTCGCGGAGCGCCCGCCCCTGCCGGACGGTCTCCCCGATCACATCGAATCGCGAAGCGATCTCCGCAAGCCGCCCGCGAACTTCCTCGCCCGCGAGAAACGCCGCGTCTTCGTCCGGAAAATCGATCGCGGCCTCCACATAGGCGCGCAGTTCCGTGACGAGATCTGCGAGCTCGCGGACCTTGCGTGAAAAATTCCCGGCCAATGAACGGAGTGCCGCCCTCGCGGCCTCGGCCGAGCCGGCAGAGATGAGGTCGGCGATCGCTTCCGCCTGCACCAGGTCGAGCTTGTCGTTGTGAAAGGCGCGCTCGCTGAATTCTCCGGGCCGCGCCGTCCGCGCGCCGAGTTCGATTGCGCGCGCGACGAGAAGATCCATGACGACCGGTCCGCCATGGCCGTGCAGCTCGAGAACGTCCTCGCCCGTGTAGGAGTTCGGCGCCGGAAAGAAGAGCGCGAGCCCCGCGTCGATCGTTCCGCCGGCAGCGTCGGCGAAGGCGGCGACCGTTGCGTGCCGCGGCTCCGGAAGTCCCCCGAGCATCGCGGTCGCAATCGCGCGGGCCGCCGGGCCCGAGACGCGCACGATGCCGATTCCGCCGCGCCCGGGCGGCGTCGCATTCGCGACGATCGTGTCCGTGGCGGCGCTCAGCCCGTCCGCTGCTTTTTCGCCTCGGCTTCGACGACTCGGTTGATCTTCCATTGCTGGGCAATCGAAAGCAGCGTGTTCGTCAGCCAGTAGAGCACGAGTCCGGCCGGGAACCAAAGGAACATGACGGTCATGATGGCCGGCATGAACGCGAAGACCTTGGCCTGCACCGGGTCGGGCGGCGTCGGATTGAGCTTGAACTGCAGGAACATCGCGCCGCCCATCAGCATCGGCAGGATGAAATACGGATCGCGCGAGGAAAGATCCTGGATCCAGCCCATGAATGGCGCCTGGCGCATCTCGACGCTCTCGAGCAGCACCCAGTAAAACGCGAGGAAGAACGGGATCTGCACCAGCACCGGCAGGCAGCCGGCGACCGGATTGATCTTCTCGCGCTTGTAGAGCTCCATCATCGCGCGCGCCTGCCCTTCGCGGTCGTCCTTGAAGCGCTCCTGGACCGCCTTCAGCCGCGGCGCGACCGTCTTCATCTTCGCCATCGAGCGGCCGCTCGTTTCAGAGAGCTTGTAGAAGACGAGCTTGATCAGGAAGGTCACGATGATGATCGTGAATCCCCAATTGCCGACGTACTCGTAGATTTTCGAAAGCAGCCAGAAGAGCGGCTGCGCCAGGATCGTGAGAAGCCCGTAGTCGGCGGTCCGGCGAAGCTCGGGGCCAGCCGCCTCGAGCTGGTCCTGAAGCTTCGGCCCGACAAAAATCGTTTCCGAAAAATCGATGCTTCCGCCCGGCGGCACGACCTGGGCCGGCCCGACGACCCGCAACATGAAGTCCTGGTCCTTGACCCGGAGGCCGTACTGATAGGCCTGGCCGGGCGCAGGCACAATCGCGGCGACGAAATGATGCTGGAGCGCGGCAACCCAGCCGCCCGTGATCGAGCGCGCGAGGGCCTGGTCCTCGTCGTCCTCGATGTCCAGCTTCTGATATTTCTCGCCGTCGTAGTACGCCGGCCCGCGGAAGGAGTATGTCTCCGGGTCCCACATCGAGCGCTCGTTGCCCTGCGAATGACGCAGGAGCTGCGCGTATGACGCGAGCTTGACGGGCTCGCTGCCCGCATTCACGACGCGGTAGTTGACCCCGACCTCATAGGACCCGCGGCGGAAAACAAATGTCTTCGTGACAGACAGTCCGCTGCCGTCCGACCAAGTCAGCGGCACCTCGAGCGTGTCGCTGCCCGCGGCGAGACGGAATTCGCTCGCCGCTGCGGCGAGGGGCGCTTTGTGGTTCGGCTCGTTGCGGCCCGCCTCACCGCTCGTGAGTCCCGACTGGAACAGGAACTGCGTTTCCAGCGAATCCGTATTGAAGAGGCGGACCGGCGTCGTGGGGTCGTCCTTGTGCCGCGGGTACCCGGTCACGTCCGCGCGGACCCATTCCCCGCCCGCGAGGGAGAGGTCGATGTCGAGTACGTCGGTGACGATACGGACTTTGCCGGGTCCTGCCGCCGCGGACTCGCCGAGTTCTGGCGCCTGCGCGAGTGGCGCAGCCGCGGGAGCGGCCTCGCCGGTGACCGCGGGCATTTCATCCGCAAGCTGGTTTGCCGAGGATTTCGCAGCTTCTTCGCCGGCTGCGCCCGTTGCGGCCGTTGCGGCCGCGGGCGACGGCACCCCGGCCGGCGGGAGATAGTCCTTCAGCCAGGCGTTGACGTTCAGGTAAACCAGGAGTGCGAGCCCGATCCACAGGAGTGCGCGCGGCTGATTCATGCGTGACGCGCGTCCGGCACCGGATCGTGGCCGGCGCCACCCCAGGGCTGGCAGCGGCCGAGCCGCTTCAGCGCCAGTCCGCCGCCGCGCCACACGCCATGCGTGTCGATCGCCTCGAGCGCGTAGGCAGAGCACGTCGGGTGAAAGCGGCACTGACGGCCCAGAAAGGGACTCAGGAACCACCGGTAGAGGTGGATCGGCAGCTTGATGAGGGCCTTCATTGACGCGGCCTTATTTCCTGCCACAAGCGGGCCAGGCTTCCATAGAGTTCGCGATTCGCCGCCGCAGCCGCCGGCGCGCGCGCGGTCACGAGCACATCCACCGGCGGCATTTGCTGTCGATGCATGCGAAATGACTCGCGAATCACGCGCCGCAGGCGATTGCGGTTGACGGAATTGCCGGCTGCGCGGGCGCCGACGGCCATGCCGAGACGCGCCTGCCGGGCGTCATTGTCGACACATTGGACAAGGAACAGTGCATCGGAGTGACGCTCGCGCCCTTTCCGCGCGCGATCGAACTCGGCGGCGGTGTGGAGTTTCTGGCCAGCCCGCAGCCCGTAACGCCGGGACGTAATTTCACTCGTCAGCGGGTTTCAGTCACGGCGAGGCGCTTGCGGCCCTTGGCGCGGCGGCGCTTCAGGACCTGGCGGCCTTTCTTCGTGGCCATGCGGGCGCGGAACCCGTGTGTGCGCTTGCGCTTGATCTTGCTCGGCTGGTAGGTGCGCTTCGTGGCCATGATCCCAAACCTTTGAAATTAAAGGGACTACAGATGTCGGCAAAGGGCGGCAAGGTTACGGAGCCGGTCCATTTCTGTCAACCATAAAGGGCTGTGGATAACTCTGGCGCGGTGGCGTTTGCGGCCTTAGACTCAAGCCCGTTCCGGCGCCGGATTGATAAAACGGGGATCCGCTCGTGCAGGGCTCGCTTTGGCATCACTGCCTGCGACATCTCGAAAAAGAGGTGCCAGAGCAGCAGTTCAACACCTGGGTTCGTCCCCTGCAGGCCGTCGAGCGCGACGGCTCGCTGCAACTGCTCGCGCCGAACCGGTTCGTCGTATCGTGGATCGAGAAAAATCTCTACGGCCGGATCGAGGAGCTCGTTAGCGGCAATGGCGGCGGCAGCAGCCCGCGGGTCACGCTCGAAGTGGGGTCGCGCCGCGAGGAGGCCCCGGCGCCGGAACTGCCCGACGCCCCCGCTTCCACGGTCCGCCCGCGCGAGGCGCCCCAGATCGGCGGCCGCTTCAATCCGGATTTCACGTTCGCCAACTTCGTCGAAGGCAAGAGCAACCAGCTTGCCCGCGCGGCCGCGATCCAGGTCGGCGAAAACCCGGGCAAGGCTTATAACCCGCTATTCATCTACGGCGGCGTCGGCCTCGGCAAGACCCACCTGATGCACGCGGTCGGAAATCTGATGCGGCAGCGAAATCCCGCCGCGCGAATCGCCTATGTTCACAGCGAACGATTCGTCAGCGAGATGGTGCGGGCGCTGCAGCACAACACCATTGCCGAGTTCAAGCAGACCTATCGCACGCTCGACGCGCTGCTGATCGACGACATCCAGTTCTTCGCCGGCAAGGATCGTTCGCAGGAAGAGTTCTTCCACACGTTCAACGCGCTTTTCGAAGGCCAGCAGCAGATCATCCTGTCCTGCGATCGCTATCCGAAGGAAGTCACCGGCCTCGAGGAGCGGTTGAAATCGCGCTTCGGTTGGGGCCTGACGGTCGCGATCGAGCCGCCGGAACTCGAAACCTGCGTGGCGATCCTGATGGCCAAGACCCAGGCCGCGGGTGGCGATTTGCCCGAAGAAGTGGCCTTTTTCATCGCGAAACGCATCCGTTCCAACGTCCGCGAGCTCGAGGGCGCGCTGCGCCGCGTTCTGGCAACGTCACGCTTCACCGGCCGGCCGGTGACCCCGGAACTCGCGCGCGAAGCACTCAAAGACCTGTTGGCGGCCCAGGAGCGCCTGGTCACGATCGAGAACATCCAGAAGACGGTCGCCGAGTACTACAAGATCCGTGTCGCGGATCTCCTGTCGAAGCGCCGCAGCCGCTCCATTGCGCGGCCGCGGCAGGTGGCCATGGCCCTCGCCCGCGAATTTACCAACCACAGCCTTCCCGAAATCGGCGACGCATTTGGCGGCCGCGATCACACCACCGTGATGCACGCCTGCGAGCGGATCAAGGGCCTCCGCGAAACCGAACGCCGCGCCAGCGAAGACTACCTCAACCTCTCGAGAATCCTGACCAGCTGATGTGGATAATATGTGGGGTCTTGTGGCGCGTTTTTCGCTCCACAGCGATTCCACAGGGGTAGCATGGGTCCGCCGTGGTCGGGACACCGGGTTGTGCTTTGCGCAAGCCGTTCTCGCCTGTCGCTTTTCCGTGGTTTTCCACCGAAAATGCACTGCTCTGTAACTGCTATAGCTATAAGAAACATGATTCCTGTTAGATCTGAAGAACGGCCAATCACCTCAGGTGCACCGATGAAATTCAGCGCCGAACGCGAAAGCCTGCTCTCCGCCCTGCAATCGGTCATAGGTGTCGTCGAGCGCCGGCAGACGATGCCGATCCTCGCGAACCTGCTGCTATCGGCAGAGCAGGGAAAACTTTCGATCACTGCAACGGACTTGGAAGTCGAGCTCGTTGCCAGCGCGGCGATCAAATCCGGTGCCGATGGCCGCCTCACCCTGCCCGGCAGGAAACTTCTCGATATTTGCCGCTCCTTGCCGGAAGGTCTGAACCTAACAGTGAGCCAGGACGGCGACAAAGTAACCATCAAGGCCGGAAAGAGCCGGTTCGTCCTGGCCACCCTGCCCGCCGCCGATTTTCCGGTCATCGATGAGCTTGCCCAGCAGCAAGTTCTGAAGCTCGCACAGGCCGACCTTCGCCGCCTGCTGGATAAGACCCACTTTTCGATGGCCCAGCAGGATGTCCGCTATTACTTAAATGGGATGTTGCTGGAAACGGACGGGAAAATGCTGCGAACGGTCGCGACTGACGGCCATCGTCTGGCATTGTGCGAGATGGATCTACCGACCAAGGGTGGCACCCAACAGATCATTATTCCGCGCAAAGGCGTCCTGGAATTACAGCGCCTGCTGGGCACCGAGGGCGATGTCTCGATCACCATCGGAAGCAACCACATTCGGGCGCAGATCGGCGACGTTCGCTTCACTTCGAAGCTGATCGACGGCAGATTCCCGGAGTACAGCCGCGTTATCCCCGCCGCGCCGCCGAAAGCGGTGGTGGCCGATCGGGAGGTGCTCCGCTCCGCCCTCCAGCGGACTTCGATCCTCGCCAATGAAAAGTACCGCGGGATCCGCCTGGCCCTGAAGAAGAACTCGCTGACGCTGCAGGCGCACAACCCGGAACAGGAAGAGGCGGAAGAACAGGTTGAAGTGAGCTACAAGGGCGATGAGCTGGAGGTCGGCTTCAACGTCGGGTATCTGCTCGATGCGCTGGCGGCGGTGGATGGGGCCGAAGTGGAGATTGGCGTGACCGACGGCAACTCGAGCTGCCTGGTGCGCGCGCCGGGCGCGACAAGCGCGCGGTATGTCGTGATGCCGATGCGGCTCTAAGGGCTTCATGCCCCTCGGCTGGTTCCGCGCCGAGCACTTCCGCTGCCTATCGGGTATCGAGCTGGAGCTCGATCCCCGGGTCAATCTTTTCGTCGGACCGAATGCCTCGGGCAAGACCAGCCTGCTCGAAGCCGCCTTTTTCCTGAGCCGCGGCCGATCGTTCCGCAGCCGCCGGCGCGAAGCACTGATCACCCACGGACAAGACGCATTCGTTCTGAGCGGCCTGAGCCAGACAGCGCCCGCGCCAGCCGTGCTTGGCGTCCGGGCCGGCCGGTCCGGCACGGAGTGGCATGTGGGCGGTGCGGTTGCCGCCGGCATCGCGGACCTGGCCGAGCAATTTGCCGCCCAGGTCATCGACCCCGAAGTTCATAAGCTGCTGGAGGAAGGCCCGGGCCGCAGGCGCCGCTTTCTGGACTGGGGGGTGTTCCACGTGGAACCACTTTTCCTGCCGACCTGGCGCCGTTATCACCAAGCCCTGCGGCAACGGAACGCGGCACTCAAGCAGGACGGCAGCGACGATGACCTGGCGAGCCTGGGAACAGGAACTTGGGAGCAACGGCGAGGCGCTGTCGCAGCAGCGCGAGCGTTATCTCGCCCGGCTTGCGCAGCCGCTCGCTGAAATTGGCGGATCGCTCCTCGATCGCCCGATCGCCCTTACCTACGAGCCGGGCTGGAATTCGGAACGCAGCCTGCTTGAGGTCTTGCAGGCAGATCGCCGGCGCGATCGGCGTTACCGAGCGACCCAGGCAGGCCCGCACCGCGGCGACGTCGTCGTGCAGGTCGACGGCCGCCCGGCCAAAGACCATGTTTCCCGCGGGCAGCAGAAGCTCGTTGCAGCCGGACTCATGCTGGCCCAACTCGAAATCCAGGAGCAGGAACGACCGGGCCGGTCAGCCCTGCTGCTCGACGATCCGGCCGCGGAACTGGACCGGAATAACCTGGCTCGGCTGATGACCATGGTGCAACGGATGCCGGGACAGCTTTGGGTGACCTCGCTGCGGGCCGACATCGAGGGCCTGCCGCGAAGCGCCCGGTTGTTCCACGTGGAACAAGGCCGAATCACGGCCGCGTAACCGGTGGATAGCGGCAAGATAGAGGCACGATAGAGGATTTTAGAAGAAGATAACGTCATGATCGCGGATGTCCGGGCGCGGCAGCCGGGTGACGCCGAAAAACCGCGCCGCTGTGTGCAGAACTTGCCGGCCGAGATGCCGCGCGGTTTGCTGCCCGGCGAGTTGCGCGCAGCAGCCGGGCGCGAAACAGCACGGCGGACTTTGCGGAAATGCCGCCAAATGGATGCGCAGCGAAAGCTAAACTTCGCTGCCTTTCTCGGCCGCCGGAAATCACTCGATGCGCATCGCCGGAATCTTTCTTGCAATCCTGATGCTTTGCGGCTGCGATCGCGCCAAGGAAACGACGGCCGACCAACAGACAGCAGCGCAGGCGCCGGATTTCGGCGAACGCTGGCGCTACCCGCGCGAACGCGAAATCGACGGCCGGCGCGTCATCGTTCATGCCCCGCAGATCCGCAGCTGGGACGATTTCGAACACTTCACCGCACAGGTTGCAGTCGAATTTCTCGAGAAAGATGCGACAGCGCGCTACGGCGTCATCGACCTGTCCGGCGACACGGCCGTGGATCTCGAGGAACGGCTCGTCAAGGTCGCGAAGCCGAAAGTCGATCGCGTGACATTCACCGACGTCGCGTCTTCACCCGAACAGGAAACCCACCTCCGCGCGGCCTTGGAACGCGAGCCGCTCGAGATCCCGCTCGATATCTTCCTGTTTCACCTCGCAGACGGCGTGATCGAAACGCCGCCTCCGGACGGATTCAACACCGACCCGCCGCCGATCCACGTCGTGGAAACGCCGGCATTCCTGCTGTTCATCAATGGCGAGCCGGTTGCGGCGGCGATTGCCGAGACCGGCATCGAGACGATAGTAAATGCGAATTTCCCGACGTTTCTCGACAAGGCGAGCGGCAGGTACTACCTGCTGAGCGGCAAACACCGCTATTCGTCGGCCAAAGCCGCGGGGCCCTGGGGGACGGTGAAAGAATTGCCCGCGGGCTTTGCGAAGATTCCTGCGAAAGGAGAACTCGCGTCGATCGCCGCCGTCGTCGCAACGCCGCCGGCAGAAGAACTCGCACCGCGCGTCATCACGACTTTCAAGCCGGCCGAAATCGTCGTGCTCGACGGCAAGCCACAGGCGGAAGAAATCCCGGGCACCGGAGGACTCGCGTCGATCACGAACACGGAAAGCCCGCTATTCAAGCTGGACGACCAGTACTACCTGCTGGTCTCGGGCCGCTGGTTCTCGACGCCGAATCTGCTAAAGGGGCCGTGGAAGTTCACGCAACCGCTGCCGGAAGCATTCGCGAAGATTCCGCCGGATCACGCGGCGGCCGACGTGCGCGCCTCCGTTCCCGGCACGCTCGAGGCGCGCCGCGCGGCGCTCGAGGCGATGCTGCCGGTCAAGAAACAGGCGAAGGCGGGCGCGGCACCGAAAGTCGCCGTGAATTACGCGGGCGAGCCGAAATTCGAGCCGATCCCGGAAACGGAAGTCGCGCGCGCGGTCAACACGAACCTCGACATCATCGAGCACGGCGGCAAGTACTACCTGCTGCTACGAGGGCATCTGGTACGTCGCGTCGAAAGCGACCGGGCCCTGGGCCGCGACCGCGCGACGTGCCCGCCGCGATCTACAAGATTCCACCGAGCTCGCCGTCGTATCCGGTGACCCAGGTGACGGCAGAACAGGTCGCGTCGGGCACGATCATCTATCAGTACCCGCCGTCGTACAGCAGCGGCGTCTACGTCTCCTTTGGCGTGGCGTATTACGGCACCGGCTGGTACTACCCGCCGTATGCCTACGGCGGCTATTACTACCCGTACTACGGGTCGTACGGACACGGCAGCTGGTACAACCCGAATACCGGCGGCTACGGATCGCGCTCGGTTTACTACGGCCCGTATGGCGGCTACAGCTACAGCCAGGGCTACAACCCGACAACGGGCCGCTATGGCGCCGTCGAAACCGCCTGGGATGGCGACGAGTGGGCAAGTTCCGGCGGCACGTACAACCCGCGCACCGGCATCAGCACGCAAACCGACCGGCATTACTCCGAAGACTCCAACAAGATGAAGATGGAGCGCACCGTCGAAGGCGCGCGCGGCAACGAAATGGACGTCACGAAGGAAACCGATTTCGATACGGGCACGCGCACGACCACGCGCGAAACCAGCCGCGGCGGCTCGTCGGAATTCACGCACCAGCGAAATGCCGACGGGAGCATCTCGAGTTCGGGGACGATCGAGGGCGCGGGCGGAGGCAGCGGGTCGATCAGAGCGTGAACGCGACGCGAGCGGCGTGACACGCGAGGGCAGCTTTTCGAAGGACGGCCAGACCGTCAACACCGAGACCCGCCGGCAGGGAGACAAGAGCGTCACGAAAGCCGAGGGCAGCGGCGGCGGGCGGGCGGTCTCCGCATCGGGCGACTCCGGGCGCACCACGATCGCAGAAAGCGGCAGCGGCGATCTTTATGCCGGTCACAACGGCGAGGTTTTCAAGAAAACCGACGACGGCTGGCAAAAACACGGCGAGGATGGCTGGCAGGACGTGCAAAAGCCCGAGCGTCCGGATGCGGGTGAGGGCAACGGCAACTTTTCCCGCGACCAGCTGGATGCATCGTCTCGCGATGCTGCGCGCACGCAGGCCACACAAGCCGGGGGCCAGGGCCAGCCCGGAGACCGGGCGGCTCAGAACGGTGCGGGCGCGACGCCGCGTTACGGCGGTTCTGGCAGCCTGGGCGGCACCGGCAGCCAGACCGGACAGCGCTCGCAAGACATGGGCGGCGGCGCACAAGCGCGGCCTTCGTATCAGAACTATGATCAGCTCAACCGCGACTCCGCCGCGCGTCGCGGCGGCAACCAGAGTTTTCAGCAGCGAAGTTCGATGCAGCGGTCAGGCGGCATGCAACGCCGGCCCGCAGCGCGGCGGCGATGAATCACGCAAATTCATGTGGAGTGCTTATGAACAAGATCTCTAAAGGCGGGCTCTTTGCCCTGTTGTTCTTCCTGAGTTCCGCTGCGATCTCCCAGGACACCAGCACCTGGGACGGGCTGGTCCAGGTCAAGCCGAAGCGGCTCGACGCAGCGTACATTTTGCCCGGCGCGGATTTCCGCCCCTACACGAAAGTGATGCTCGATCCGGCTGAGGTCGCGTTCCACAAGGACTGGATGAAAAATCTCAATCGTTCGACGAGAGAGCTCTCGAGTCGCGTCACCCAGGAAGATGCCGACCGGATCGTGGCGGCAGCCCGGGACGGATTTGCCGAGGTGTTCGCCGAGACGTTCAAGGAGAAAGGCCTGGAAATCGTGACGGCACCGGGCCCCGACGTGCTGCGCATACGACCCGGCGTCGTCGACCTTTACGTGACTGCGCCCGACCTCCAGACCGCGTCGCGCTCGCGTACCTACACGACGGAAGCCGGGCAGGCGACGCTCTTTCTCGAGCTCCGCGACTCGACGACCGGCGCACTGCTGGGGCGCGCGCTCGACAGGAAAGCGACGCGCGACACGGGCCGCGCAATGGTCAGCAACAGCGTGACGAATCGCAGTGATTTCGAGGCGCTCTTCAAGAAGTGGGCGAATATCGCCGTGCAGGGCTTCGAGGACCTGCACGCGATGTCGCCGGTCCCGGAGGACCTGCAACCCGGACAGAAACTACAGGACTAAGAGCCATGAACCAGTGGACACGAATTGCCGGCGCGGCCGCGGCCGCGACCCTCGGCACGCATCGGCGGGCGCCCACGCGGACGACATGGACTGGATTGGCATTGCCTATCTGTGGGGTGCTGGGATCACGGTCGACGCCCAGGAGCAGTCGGCCGAGGTCGATTTTGAAGACCTCATCGATGATCTCGAGATGAGCTTCATGGGCCATGTGGAAGCGCAGGGCGACACGTTCGGCGGTTTCGTGGACGTCGCTTTTGTGGGGGTGGGCGAAAACGAGTCGCGGGCCAATGCAGACCTCAACACCGACAACGACACGATCAACATGGATCTTGCCGTGACGTGGAGTCCGGGCGCGGGACGCATGGCGGGAATTTCCCTCTATGGCGGCTTGCGGTACATCAGCAACGATTTCCATCTCGTCGTGGACCCGATTCCGCCCGCCTTGCCGACCTTCGAAGGTGGCGTCGACGAGAGCTATTACGATCTGCTCCTTGGCGCGCGTTACGTCGTCCCGTTTTCCAGTAACTGGCGAGCCACGTTCCAGGGCGATTACTCAATGGGCGACACGGAGGGGACATTCAGCCTCGGCGCCTATGCCGCCTACGTCATGGGCCAGCATCATTTCATCGCGGGTTACAAGCACCTCCAGATGGATCTCGAGGCAGGCGGAGGCAACGAGTTGACGGTAACCCTGACGGGGCCTGTGATTGCCTACGGTTACGCTTTCTGACGGGGACCATTTCGGCCGAAAAACCGCGGTTTTGAGAGGGGGGCGAGACTGACGGCAAGCAACTGAAAAACAAAGTAAAAACAGGATTTTTCTGGTAGAATTTCCGGATCATGCAGGATGGTCCGGCTACCCCCCGTAACGACACCTACGACTCCACCAAAATCAAGGTGTTAAAGGGGCTCGAGGCCGTTCGCAAACGGCCCGGCATGTACATCGGCGACACCGATGACGGAACCGGCCTCCACCACATGGTTTTCGAAGTCGTCGACAACTCGATCGACGAGGCTCTCGGCGGTCATTGCGACCGCATCGTCGTGACCATCCACGCGGACGAATCGGTGACCGTGACCGACAACGGGCGCGGCATTCCGACTGACATTCACGCCGAGGAAAACCGTTCCGCCGCCGAAGTCATCATGACGGTGCTGCACGCGGGCGGAAAATTCGATGACAACTCCTACAAGGTCGCGGGCGGCCTGCACGGTGTCGGCGTGTCGGTCGTCAATGCGCTCTCGGGCGCGCTGACGCTCACGATTTCGCGCGACGGCAAGCTGCACCGGCAGCAATACAAGATGGGCGAGCCCCAGGGTCCGCTCACGGTCGTCGGCACGTCGACGGAGCGGGGCACGACGATCCGCTTCAAGCCCAGCAACACGATCTTCACGAACACGACTTTCTCGTACGACTGGCTCGCCAAGCGCCTGCGGGAACTCTCGTTCCTGAACTCGGGCGTCCGCATCGAGCTCATCGACGAGCGCGAGGACAAGCGGGACGTATTCGAACACCAGGGCGGCGTCAGCGCCTTCGTGCAGTACCTGAATCGCAGCCGCACCGCGATCCATCCGAACATCTTCTATTTCAACGGCCAGGAAGGCCCGATCTCGGTCGAGGTCGCGGCGCAGTGGAACGACTCCTACCAGGAGTCGATGTACTGCTATACGAACAACATCCCGCAAAAGGATGGTGGTACCCACCTTGCGGGCTTTCGGGCGGCGCTTGACCCGGAAGATCAACGATTTCATCGAGAAAGAGGGCCTCGCGAAGCGCGAAAACGTCTCCTTGACGGGCGATGACGCGCGCGAGGGCATGACCGCGATCCTCTCGATCAAGATGCCGGACCCGAAGTTCTCCTCGCAGACCAAGGACAAGCTGGTCTCGTCCGAGGTCAAGGGCGCGGTCGAGTCGGTGGTCGCGCAGAAGCTCGGCGAATTCCTGCTCGAACGCCCGGCGGACGCCAAGGGCATCTGCCTCAAGATCATCGACGCAGCGCGGGCGCGCGAAGCCGCGCGGAAAGCCCGCGAAATGACGCGCCGGAAGGGCGCGCTGGATTCATCCGGCCTCCCCGGCAAGCTTGCCGATTGCCAGGAAAAAGATCCGGCCAAGTCGGAGCTGTTCCTGGTCGAGGGCGAATCCGCGGGCGGATCCACCAAGCAAGGCCGGGATCGCCGGACGCAGGCGGTGCTGCCGCTCAAGGGCAAGATCCTGAATGTCGAGAAGGCGCGCTTCGACAAGATGCTATCGTCGCAGGAAGTGGTGACGCTGATCAGCGCGCTCGGCACCGGCATCGGCCCTGGCGATTTCGACGTGGCGAAGCTCCGGTACCACAGTATTATTTTGATGTGCGACGCGGACGTCGACGGCAGCCATATCCGCACGTTGCTGCTGACATTTTTCTACCGCCAGATGCCTGAGCTGATCGAGCGCGGGCACATCTACATTGCCCAGCCGCCGCTATACAAGATCAAGCGCGGCAAGCAGGAGATGTACGTGAAGGACGAGGCGGAGCTCGACCAGCTGCTGCTCACGAGTGCGCTCGACGACGCGGCGCTTTTCGTGAATCCGGAGGCGCCGCCGCTTTCCGGCTCCTCGCTCGAGATGCTTGCGCGCCAGTACATGGAAGTGAAGGCGATCATCGGCCGCTGGTCGCGTCGTTACGATCGCCGGCTCCTCGAGCAGCTGCTCGCGATGCGGCCCGTCGGCGAACAGCAGTTTTCGGACATCGCATGGCTCGAGGGCTGGGCGAAGGAGCTCGAGGCTCGCCTCAACTCCGACGGCAGCCTCGTGCATAGCTACAAGCTGGCCGTGCGGCGGAACGAGGAAGGCGAACCCGACCGCATCGACGTGGCGCGGACTGAACACGGCGTCACGACCGAAAAGCACCTCCAGCCGGAGTTCTTCGAGTCCGCCGAGTACGGCCGCATCGCCGAACTCGGCACGACGCTCACCGACTTCATCGGTGCGGGCGCTTTTGTATCCCGCGGTGACGAGCGCCAGGATATCGCGGGCTTTCCCGAGGCGATCACCTGGCTGCTGGAACAGGCCCGCAAGGGGCAGACGATCCAGCGCTACAAGGGCCTCGGCGAGATGAACCCGGCGCAGCTCTGGGAGACGACCATCAACCCGGAAGTCCGGCGGCTGCTGCAGGTGCGCGTCGAAGACGCGGTCGCAGCCGACGATATCTTCACGACACTCATGGGCGACGCGGTCGAACCACGCCGTGAGTTCATCGAGAAGAACGCGCTTTACGTCTCCAACCTGGACGTGTGAAGTTCACGTCGAACGGCGAATTCTTTCCGATCAGCGTGCAGGCCAATGACCGGATGTTCATACCCATCCGGAAACCGCGCATTTCATTCATGGCTCAGGCCGGAAGAAAGCTTTCCAGGCCCAGAGTCCCGCGACAGAAATCAGCGCGACCCATGCCATGACAATAACGAAGGTCACAATCCTGCCGGAGGGTCGATCACCAGCGGTTGAGTGCATCGCGCGGGCACGGCACTCGGAAATGACGGCCGCCGGAATGAGTCTTCGCGCCAGAGCGAAGCCGATCGGCAGGATGAGCAAATCGTCGAGCAGCCCCAGCACCGGGATGAAATCCGGGATCAAATCGATTGGACTCAGGGCATAGGCGGCGACGGAGACTACGACCAGCTTCGCGTAGCAGGGCGTCGCCGGATGATGCGCCGCCAGATACAGCACGTGGGCTTCCAGCCTGATGTCGCGGACGCGGTCCTTGAATCGCTCAAGCAGCCAAGACATCTCCCACCTTAACCGGGTGCGCCGTTGAGATTGCGCATCGTCCCCTCGATCCAGCTTTGCACTTCGGCATTGAGGTCGCGCGGATCCCGTCCGGCTGCCTCGATCTGCGGGCCAATCACCACACGTATCAGCCCCGGCTTCTTGACGAGACCGCGACGCGGCCAGAAGTCGCCCGCGTTGTGCGCGACCGGCACCAGTTTCACGCCGGCCTGTGAGGCGAGGAGCGCGCCCGACACGCCGTACTTGCGCGTCTCGCCCGGCGCCATCCGCGTGCCCTCCGGAAAGATCAGAACCCAGATGCCGGCGGCGAGCCGGTCGCGTCCCTGGTCGAGGACCTGGTTGACGGCGCGGTGACCGGAGCCGCGATCGATCGCGATGCACCGCATCAGCCAGGTCGCCCAGCCGACGAACGGGATCCAGAGGATCTCGCGCTTGAGCACCCAGGCCTGCGGCGGGAATACGATCATCTGCGCCATCGTTTCCCAGGTCGAGGTGTGCTTCCACATCGTGACGTGAGCGCCCTCGCGCGGAATGTGCTCGCGACCCTCGACAGTCCAGTCGAGTCCGCAGATCAATTTCGCGAGCCCGATATTCGTGTGTGCCCAGGCGCGCGCGAGGCTGTAGCGCTGCCGGAACGGCAGCCATCCGAGAAGCACGATGATGAAGCCGAACAGGAGCGAATCGAGAAAAAGGATCGCCGTGTACAGAACGGATGCCGACCATTGCAATGGCAGCAGCTTCCGCCACTTTGCGATGCTTAAAGGCATCAGGAAAGAGCCCGTTCAGCCCGGCAAACGGGACAGATTCGCCATGTGCAGGAAGAGGCGCTGGAGCGCGGCGAGAAGCGCAAGCCGGTTCGCGCGCACGCGCACGTCATCCGCCATCACGAGCACGTGATCGAAGAACGCATCGACGGCCGGGCGCAACGATGCGAGCCGGGTCAACGCCTCGGCATAGCGCCGCGCAGTGACGAGCCGCTCGACATCCTGGCGAAGTTCCTCGACTGCGGTCGCGAGCTGTCGCTCGTCCGTATCCGTGAGGAGTCCCGGATCGACACGCGGGCTCGGTTGCTCGCCCGCCTTCCGCAGGATGTTGGCGATGCGCTTGTTGGCGGCGGTCAGGCCCGCGGCATCCGGCAACCGGAGGAAGCTCGCGAGCGCCCGGAGCCGATCGTCGAAGTCGAGTGGTGACACCGGCCGCGTATCGAGGACCGCATCGAACATCTCGGTCGTGACTCCGCCTTCGCCCTCGAGATACCAGACGCGCAGGCGCTCCATCATGTAGTCATAGATTTCGTCCGCGAGACTCTCCGGTGGTTGCTTGCCTTCCAGGCGGGCGAGGTCGGAGCGGACGGAATCGAGGGCCGAGCGGATCAGCTCACGCAAGTCGAGACCGACGCCGGTTTCGATCAGGATCCGTAGCACTCCGAGTGCCGAGCGGCGAAGCCCGTAGGGATCCTTCGTTCCGGTCGGCTTCTGACCGATGGCGAAGATACCGACGAGGGTGTCGAGCTTGTCGGCGACAGCGAGCGCAAGGCCGGCCCCGGTCGCGGGCAGCGAATCGCCGGCAAAACGGGGTAGGTACTGCTCTGCCAGGGCCGCAGCCACGGCATCGGGCTCGCCGTCGTTCAGCGCGTAGTAGCGGCCCATGACGCCCTGCAATTCCGGGAATTCCCCGACCATCGCGGTCAGCAGGTCGCATTTCGCCAGCTGCGCGGCGCGCTGCGCCGCGCCCGGATCCTGGCCCGCCACCTGCGCGACCTGGGAAGCCAGGGCGGTGATACGCGCTGTCTTGTCTTCGAGCGTGCCGAGCTGGGCCTGGAAGGTGACGCGGCCAAGGGCCTCGCGGCGGGATGCGAGGGTCGTCTTGCGGTCTGCGGCATAAAAGAACGCGGCGTCCGCAAGCCGCGGCCGCACCACGCGTTCATTACCGGCGCGAACCTGGGCCGGGTCCCGGCTTTCGATGTTGGCGACGGTGATGAACCGCGCCAGCAGCTTCCCGTCCTTCGCCCGCACCGGGAAATAGCGCTGATGGCCCTGCAGCGTCGCGACCAGCACTTCCGGCGGCAAGTCGAGGAAGCGCGCTTCGAAATGGCCCGCCAATGGTACGGGCCATTCGGTCAGCGACGTCACCTCGTCGAGCACTGCCGGGTCGATGACGGCAACGCCGCCTTCCGCCTCGGCAGCGGCCAAGACCCCAGCGCGAATCCGTTCGCGGCGCGCCTCGAAATCGGCGAGCACATGGCCGCGTCGCTCGAGCGACGCGAGATAGCCGCCAGGCGAGCGCAGCGCGATCGGCTTCGGCGCATGAAAGCGATGGCCGCGCGTCATCCGCCCCGCCTGGAGCCCGAGGATTTCTCCGGGAACGACTTCTTCGCCATGCAACATGACGACCCAGTGAACGGGACGGACAAACTGCGCATTGCCATCGCCCCAGCGCATGCGCCGCGCGATCGGCAATTGATCGAGGGAGGCCTGCACGATTGCCGGCAGCAATTCGGAGGCGAGCTTTCCCGGGCGGGTCATCCGGCAGAAGAGGAACTCGCCTTTGTTGTCCGTCAGGCGGGTGAGATCGCCGATGCCGACGCCGCAGGAATCCGCAAAAGCCTTCGCAGCCCGCGTCGGCTGGCCCGAGGCATCGAATGCGGCGGAAACCGGCGGGCCGCGGCGCTCGATGCGCTGTTCCGGCTGGCGCTCGATGAGCTTTCGCACGAGGACCGTGAGACGGCGCGGCGTGAAGTAGGCGAGTGCGGCGCCGTGCGAAAGGCCGGAAGCATCGAGCCCGGCGACGATCGCGTCGCGAAACGCGCCGGCGAGTGCGACGAGGCTTTTCGGCGGCATTTCTTCGGCGCCGATCTCGACGAGAAAGTCGTGGCGCTTCATCGGGCACCGTGGGGACTGTCCCCTTTTTCGCTCGGCGAAAAAGGCGGACTGTCCCCTCCAACTTTCTTCTTGAGCAGCGGAAACCCCTGCGCTTCGCGGCTCGCATGCCAGGCGGCGGCCACCGCGCGCGCGAGCGCGCGCACGCGGAGGATGTAGCGCTGCCGCTCCGTGACACTGATGGCTTTCCGCGCGTCGAGCAGGTTGAAGACATGCGAGGCTTTCAGGGTCTGCTCGTAGGCGGGCAGCGGCAGGGACGCTTCGAGGAGCGCCGTGCAGTTCTTCTCGCGCTGGTCGAATTCCGCGAACAGCGACGGCGCGTCCGCGTGCTCGAAGTTAAACGTGGACTGCTCGACCTCGTTCTGGTGATAGACGTCGCCATAAGTGACGCGGCCCGCGGCCCCATCCGTCCAGAGCAGGTCGTAGACGCTCTCGACACCCTGGAGATACATCGCGAGCCGCTCGAGCCCATAGGTGATCTCGCCCATCACCGGGCGGCAGTCGAGTCCGCCAGCCTGCTGGAAATAGGTGAACTGCGTGATCTCCATGCCGTTCAGCCAGATCTCCCAGCCGAGCCCCCAGGCGCCGAGCGTCGGCGACTCCCAGTTGTCCTCGACGAGCCGGATGTCGTGCGTCAGCGGATCGATGCCGAGCGCCGCGAGCGAGCCGAGATAGCGGTCGATGAGGTCCACGGGCGAGGGCTTCATCACGACCTGGAACTGGTAGTAGTGCTGCAGCCGGAACGGGTTGTCGCCGTAGCGACCGTCCGTCGGCCGGCGGCTCGGCTGTACGTAGGCTGCGTTCCAGGGTTCCGGGCCGAGCGCGCGCAGGAAAGTCGCGGTATGGAAAGTGCCCGCACCGACTTCCATGTCGTAAGGCTGGAGCAGGACACAGCCCTGCTCCGCCCAGTAACGCTGCAAGCTCAGGATCAGGTCCTGAAACGTGCGCGGCAGCACTTTCATGATTTTCGTCATGCGGAAAGTATAGCGGTCAGGAGGGGACGGACCCCTTCACCGCCGCGGTGAAGGGGTCCGTCCCCTTCGGAGAAGCTGCTCCTTCTCCTGTGCCGTCAAATCGCGCCACTTCCCGCTGGCAAGCGATCCGAGGCGGATGTGCATGATGCGCAGCCGCACGAGGGATTTGACGCGCCAGCCGAGCGCTGAGCACATGCGGCGGATCTGGCGGTTCAGGCCCTGCGTCAGCACGATGCGAAACGAGGTTTTTCCCGCGCGCGTGACGACGCAGGGCCTCGTTTTCTCGCCGCCGATGCGCACGCCGGCCGCCAGCATCGACAGAAAGGTGTCGGTGACCGCGGGTTCGACGGTCACGAGGTATTCCTTTTCGTGGCCGTGCTCGACGCGAAGGATCTCGTTGACGATGTCGCCGTTGTTCGTGAGGAGGATCAGGCCCTCCGAGTCCTTGTCGAGCCGGCCGATCGGAAAGATGCGTTCTCGATGGCCGACGAAGTCGATGATGTTGCCGGCGACGTCCCGTTCGGTCGTGCAGGTGATCCCGCGCGGCTTGTTGAGCGCGATGTAAATATCCCGGCGGCGCACCGGGAGCGGCCGGCCGTCGACCCGCACATCGTCGCCCTCCTCGACCTGGGTACCGAGGACGCCCGTGGCGCCGTTGACCGTCACCCGCCCCGCGGCGATCCAGGCGTCCGCTTCACGACGCGAACAGACGCCGGATTCGCTGATGTACTTGTTGAGCCGCATCGGGTCGCGATTGTGCCGGGGACCGGCCGGAGCGCGTGGAAAAGTCGGCGCACCAATAAAGTGCGTCGGCTATGCAAGATGCACCAATGTAGGGCATTCATGTTGGAAAGTACCGGCATCTATACATTAACTCTTTGAATATGCAAGATAAGCAGCTTGACCCTCACTGGCACGATCCTTGCACCACCGTGGGGATCGCGATCCATCGCAACAGAACAGGGAGATGAAGATGACGCCTGCCGACGTCGTGAAACTGATCAAAGAGAAGGAAGCCTCTTATTGCGACCTGCGCTTCACCGACACGCGCGGCAAGGAACAGCACGTCACGATTCCGACGCGCATGGTCGACGAGGATTTCTTCGTCGACGGCAAGATGTTCGACGGTTCCTCGATTGCCGGATGGAAGGGCATCAACGAGTCCGACATGATCCTCATGCCGGATCCGTCGACTGCGCTGATCGATCCGTTCTTCGAGGAGACCACGCTGCTGCTGCGTTGCGACGTCGTGGAGCCCACGACGATGCAGGGTTACACGCGCGATCCGCGCTCGCTCGCGAAGCGCGCGGAGGCCTACCTCAAGTCGACGGGGATCGCCGAATCCGCGCTCTTCGGCCCCGAGAACGAATTCTTCATCTTCGACAGCGTGCGCTGGACCAACGAGATCAACGGCTGCAGCTATCACATCGACTCGGCGCAGGGCGCATGGAATTCCGGCACGAGCTATGACGCCGGCAACATGGGCCATCGCCCGGGCGTGAAGGGCGGCTATTTCCCGGTGCCGCCGGTGGATCGCTTCCAGGACCTGCGCACCGCGATGTGCCAGGCCTGCGAGGAACTCGGCCTGAAGGTCGAGGTGCATCACCACGAAGTCGGCACCGGCGGCCAGGGCGAGATCAATGTCGCGGCGAACACGCTCACCAAGAAGGGCGACGAGGTCCTGCTCCTCAAGTACGCGCTCTGGAACGTCGCGCACGGCTATGGCAAGACGCTCACCTTCATGCCGAAGCCGCTGGTCGGCGACAACGGCAGCGGCATGCACGTGCACATGTCCCTGCAGAAGGACGGCAAGAACATCTTCGCGGGCGAACGCTATGCGGGCCTTTCCGACGTCGCGCTCTATTACATCGGCGGCATCATCAAGCACGCAAGGGCGCTGAACGCCTTCACCAATCCCGGCACGAACAGCTACAAGCGGCTGGTCCCCGGATTCGAGGCGCCGGTGATGCTTGCGTATTCGGCGCGGAACCGCTCCGCGTCGATCCGCATCCCGTGGGTCTCGAACCCGAAAGGCCGGCGCATCGAGGTCCGCTTCCCGGACTCGACGGCGAATCCGTATTTCGCGTTTGCGTCGATGATGATGGCGGGACTCGACGGCATCCAGAACAAGATCCATCCGGGCGAGGCCTCGGACAAGGACCTGTACGACCTGCCGCCCGAGGAGGCGAAGAACATCCCGGAAGTCTGCCATTCGCTCGACATGGCGCTCGGACACCTTGATCGCGACCGCGATTTCCTGAAGCGCGGCGGCGTGTTCAGCGACGACCTGATCGACGCCTACATCGGATTGAAAGAAGGCGAGATGACCCGATTCCGGATGTCGACGCATCCGGTCGAGCTCGATATGTATTACAGCCTCTGAGGGCGGGTTTACCGGGTGGGACGGCGGTCACAGTTGCCGTCCCGCCTTTGTCAGCCCGGCAGGCCAGGGGATATGCTGTCGGCATGCGTATCCTCTTGATCCTCGCCGGATTGACCCTGTCCCTGGCAGCCGCGTCCCAGGAGATCTGGCGGTGGGTGGACAAGAACGGGACCGTTCATTTCGCGGACCAGCCCGGCGCGCCCAACGCCGAATTGATCACCGTGCTAGAGCCCAATACGTCCGACAGCGGTTCCGGGGCCGAGGACAGCAGCGCAGCCGGGGCATCGACTGCGGCATCGGCCGGGGCGACGCCGGAAGAGTCGCCGGAAGTCCAGCCGTACGACACGCTCTCGATCGTGTCGCCGACGCCGGACCAGGTCTTCTTCGGGGCGGATGCGGCGGTCACCGTCGCGGCGGAACTCGGCGGGACACTGCGGCCAGACCATTCGATCGTGTTCTTCGTGAACGGCAATCGCCGCCCGGCGAACTCGCTCAGTATGGAACTCACGGATCTCGACCGTGGCTCGTATTTCCTGCGGGCGAGCATCCTCGACGGCAACGGCAAGCAGGTGATCACGAGCCAGCAGACGACGTTCCACGTGCGCGAGCCCTCGATCCGCTCGCCGCAAAGCCCGCAGGCGCCGCGGCCGCCGCCGCCGCGGCCAACGCCGCGCCCGACTCCGAGACCCGCGCCGGGCAACTGACGAGCGCCATTCCGGCGCCGGGTTCACGCGATGGCGCGTGATCCTGCCGATCACGGCGGCCATCGACCCGGCCGCGATCCCCGATCTTCTCGCCACTGCGATTCTGGTCGTCGATGCGCAGGCCAATGTCGCGTGGCTCAATGCGGCGGCGGCCGACCTCCTTGCAACCAGTCCGGCCGCAGCGCGCGGACGTCGCTTCGCGACGCTCGTCGTCGATGGCGCGACGCTCGCAATCGCTGATTGCGCGAAGCCGCGAGAGCCAGGAGCCGCTGGCGCTCCGCGGCTTCCCGCTCGCGCCCTCCGCGCGTGGCGACGCGCGCTACCAGGTCGATGTCTCGCTGACTCCGCTTGCGGGCCCGGGGCCGCTCGCGGGATCCGTGCTGCTCGAAATCGCCAACACGACCGAGCCCTCGCGCATGACGCGGGACAACGCGCTCCTGGTGCAGCAGGGCGGCAGCCGCATCATGGCGCGCCAGCTCGCCCACGAGATCAAGAATCCGCTCGGCGGACTCCGCGGCGCGGCGCAATTGCTCGAGCGCGAACTGCCGAGCGCCGAGCTGAAGGAGTACACGCGCGTGATCATCGGCGAGGCCGACCGGCTCTGCGCGCTGGTCGACAGCCTGCTCGGTCCCGCGCGTGCGGTGCGGCGAGAAGCCGTCAACGTCCATGAGCTGATCGATCATGTCTACCGCCTCGCGCGGGCCGAGGCGCCCGCCGGCGTCGCGATCGAGCGCGACTACGACCCGAGCCTGCCGGCGCTCCGGCTCGACCGCGACCTGATGGTGCAGGCGATGCTGAATCTCGCGCGAAACGCCGTGCAGGCGCTCGGCGAGCGCGGGCTGCTGACGCTCCGCAGCCGCGCGCATGACGAACGCGACGATCGGCGCCGAGCGCCACCGCGTGGTCGCCTCGCTCCAGTTCGAGGACAGCGGCCCCGGCGTGCCGCCGGAACTCGGCGAAACAATCTTCTATCCGCTCGTGACCGCGCGCGCGGGCGGCACCGGGCTTGGCCTTGCGGTCGCGCAGGACATCGCGACGCGCCACGGCGGAATCATCGAGTTCGACAGCCGGCCGGGACGAACCGTCTTTTCGCTGCTGCTCCCCATGGAGAACGGGCATGAACGAGCCGCTTGAGGTCTGGGTCGTGGACGACGACGCGTCGATACGCTGGGTGCTCGAGCGCGCCTTGCGGCAGGCGGGCATGGAGCCGCGGCCATTCGAACACGCCGACGCGGCGCTCGCCGCGCTCGCAGAGCGGCGGCCGGACGTGCTGCTCACGGACGTGCGCATGCCGGGCACGCAGGGCCTCAAGCTGCTCGAGATCGCGCGGCGTGAACACCCGGGCCTGCCCGTGATCGTGATGACCGCGCATTCGGACCTCGATCACGCGGTCGCGGCCTATCGCGGCGGCGCCTTTGAATACCTGCCGAAGCCGTTCGACATCGATGAGGCGGTCGCACTCGTGCGGCGCGCCGCGACGCAGGGCGCAGCCAGGCGCGCGGAGAATGGCGGACCCGCGATTCCGGAGATCCTCGGCCAGGCCCAGGCCATGCAGGAGGTCTTCCGGGCGATCGGCCGATTGTCGCGCTCGAGCCTCTCCGTGCTCGTGACCGGCGAATCGGGAACCGGCAAGGAACTCGTCGCGCGGGCCCTGCACCGGCACAGCCCGCGCGCTTCAGCACCTTTCATCGCGCTCAACACCTCGGCGATCGCCTCCGACCTGCTCGAGTCGGAACTGTTCGGGCATGAAAAGGGCGCCTTCACGGGGGCCGATGCGATGCGCCGCGGGCGCTTCGAACAGGCGGACGGCGGCACGCTCTTCCTCGACGAGATCGGCGACATGAGCCCGGCCCTGCAGGTGAGGCTGCTGCGCGTGCTGGCAGAGGGCGAGTTCTACCGCGTCGGCGGCAGCACGCCGATCGAGGTCGACGTGCGGGTGATCGCGGCGACCCACCAGGATCTCGACGGGCTCGTGAAGCGCGGCCAGTTCCGCGAGGACCTGCTGCACCGCCTGAACGTGATCCGGATCCGTGTTCCCTCGCTGCGCGAACGGCCGGGCGACATTCCGGAACTGCTCGCCCACTATCTCGCCTCCGCCGCGCGCGAACTCGGGGTCGAGCCGAAGACGATCGCGGCGGATGCGCGCAACCGGCTGGCTGCATTCGGCTGGCCGGGCAACGTGCGGCAACTTGTGAATGCGGCGCGGCGGCTGACCGTCACCGCGCCGGGACGCGAGATCCGCGACGAGGACATCCCGCCGGATCTCGGGGGCGAGGGCGCCCCGTCGCCGACGGCGGACGACTGGTGCCGGGAGCTCGAGGCCTGGGCGTCGCGGCATCTCGCGGGCAACGGGCCGCCGCTTCTCGAGGTCGCGGGCGACCAGTTCGAGAGGACGCTCGCGCGCGCCGCGCTCGCGCGCGTCCAGGGCCGGCGCCAGGAAGCGGCAAAGCTGATCGGCTGGGGGCGGAACACGCTGACGCGGAAGCTTCGCGAGCTCGGGCTCGAATAAACTGTGGCCGTGAATCTCGAGAGCGTCGAAGAGATCAGCCGCACCGTCTACTACGGCAACGAAGTCGGCGCCTGGATCAAGGCGCTCGTCCTGTTCGCCGTGTGGTTCACCGTGCTGCCGCTCGTGCGGGCATTCATCGCGCGACGCCTCAGGAAGCGGCATGGCGGATCACCCGATCGGGGCGCTTCTGCTGTTGCGGGCGCTCGTCGATGCGACGACCCGGCTCTTCATGCTGGCTGTCGCGATCTATCTCGCGATGCGCTGGCTCGAAGTGCCGGAGCGGGCTCGATCGCATCGTGGACATCGTGTTTCTGGTCATCGTCTGGTTGCAACTCGGCCTGTGGGCGACGGCCGCAGTCCGGCACCTGATCGACACGCGGCGGGGCCGCGAGCTTCCGGGTGCGGAAGGCGCGGCGAGTCTCAACATCCTCCGCTTTGTCGGGATGCTCATCGTCTGGATCGTCGCACTCCTCATGCTGCTCACGAACCTGGGCGTGAAGATCGGGCCCCTGGTTGCAGGACTCGGCATCGGCGGCGTCGCGATCGCGCTGGCCGTCCAGAACCTGCTGGGCGATCTCTTCGCATCGCTTTCCATCGCGCTAGACAAGCCTTTTCGGGTGGGCGACTACCTCGTGGTCGGAGACGAGAAAGGTACGGTCGAGCAGGTTGGCATCAAGAGCACCCGGCTGCGCTCGGTCACCGGTGAGCAGATCGTGATGGCGAACGGCGACCTCCTGAAGAGCCGACTCAGGAATTATGGGGTTTTGCCGGAACGGAGGGCCGAGCTCAACCTGCGGATCGCCTACGAAACCCCGCGCGCGCTGGTCGGCGAGATCCCCGCGATCATCGAGGCGGCGGTACGCGCGGAAACGAGCACCCGGTTCGAACGCGCGCATTTTGCGCGCTACGGCGACTACGCGCTCCTGTTCGAGGCGGTCTATTTCGTGCGGGGCAGTGACTTGAATGTATTCATGGATGCGCAGCAGTCGATTAACCTGCGCCTGCTCGACGAGTTCGCGCGCCGCGGAATCACGCTGGCCTATCCGACGACACGGTCGATGAGCATTTCGCCGCCGGCACCCGGGGCCGCGCCAAATGAGGCGAGCTAGCTACATTCCTCGGACGGGCCGCTTACCAAGGTGCCGGTCAGATCGCGGACGGTAGTCATGCCGGACGCGGCGAGATACGCCGCGATTCCGGCATTGACCTTCGGACAGAGCAGGGGGTCGTAAAATAGCGCCGTTCCGAGGCCTATCGCAGTCGCCCCTGCGATCAGGAACTCGAGCGCATCCGCGACGTTTGCGATCCCGCCCTGAGCGATGATGGGCACGCGCTTCGGGCCCGCAACCTCGTAAACCTGCTTCACCTTCAGGAGTGCGATTGGCTTGATCGCGGGGCCGGAAACGCCGCCCTGCATGTTTCCAATCACGGCGCGCCGGGTCGCCGCGTCGATCGCCATGCCGGAGATCGTGTTGATGACGGCGAGACCGTCGCTGCCCGCCTCGATGCAGAGCCGCGCGTTCTCGCGGATGTCCGTCTGGTTCGGCGAAAGCTTGGTGATGAGCGGCTTTTTCGTCGCCTTGCGGCAGGCCGCGACGACGCGCGCGCTCATGTCCGGATAGTTGCCGAACTGCACGCCTCCTTCCTTGACGTTCGGGCAGGAGATGTTGATCTCCATCGCGTCGATGGGCGAATCGTCAAAGCGCCGCGTGACCTCGGCATACTCTTCGATGGTCGAGCCGCAGACATTCGCGATGAAGCGCGTTTCGGTGAAATCGAGCGTGGGCAGGATGCGGCGCACGACGTGGTCGACGCCCGGGTTCTGGAGCCCGATCGCATTGATCATGCCGTAGGGTGTTTCCGTCACCCGGTGTGGCGGATTCCCGAGTCGCGGCTTTTCCGTCGTGCCTTTCAGGACGATCGCCCCGGCGTCGCGGTTCGAGAAGCCGGCGACCCGGGTGTACTCCTCGCCGAAGCCGACGCAGCCCGAAAGCAGGACGATCGGTGAAGCGAACTTCAGTCCGCAGAAGTCGAGGGCAAGCGAGGGAGCCGGACCCGGCGAAATCGTGTCCACAATGCAATTATAGAGGGCATGTTCCACGTCATCCTCTTCGAGCCCGAAATCCCCCCGAACACCGGCAACGCGATCCGTCTCTGCGCCAATACCGGATCGACGCTGCATCTCGTCCGGCCGCTCGGATTCACGCTCGATGACGCGCGGGTGAAGCGGGCCGGCCTTGATTACCATGATCTTGCCTGCGTGCGCGAGCACGAGAATCTCGCGGCCTGCCTCGGCTCGCTCGGGGACAACCGCATTTTTGCCGTCGAAACGAGCGGTGGCCTGCGCTACGACGAGGTCCAGCTACAGTGCAGGCGACGCCTTTCTCTTCGGGCGTGAAACCACGGGCCTGTCCGAGGAGGCGCTTGCGGGCTGGCCGCAGGAACAGCTGATCCGGCTGCCGATGATTCCCGGCAACCGGAGCCTCAATCTTTCGAATGCCGTGGCAGTCGTGGTCTATGAAGCCTGGCGGCAGGCGGGATTCGCGGGCGCGGCGTCAAAGCCGCGCCCGCCCCCGATCTAGGCTAGTTGTCGCAAAGCAGGCGCATGCGGCGCTCGGCGCGATCGAAGTCCGCGTCCGTCGCAGCATCGACAAGCTGCTGCTTGGCCGTAATGCAGGCATCGGACTCCGCCCTTGCAGTGGCGGGAACCGCGCCGCCGGCAACATCGCAGCGCTCATCGGGCGCGAGCCGCAGGTTGTTGAAGGAGCCGCGCTCGACAGCAACGCAGTCACCAACCCGCAAGCCGACGGCGTCCGTCACCATGCGGATCGTGGACGTCCCGCCGATCAGCACGGTGTATTCAAAGGCCGTGCTGCGGGACATGGAGCCCGCCATCCGGCTGCCGACCGCGGCGCCACCGAGGCCGCGCAGCGCGCGATTGCTGCTCGAGCGGCCGGAACCGCCGGACGCGACACCGAGCGCGCCGCCCACGAGCGTGCCCGCGGCGCGCGCACCCTGATCCTCGACCTGAACCGCGCGCACGGCCGTGATGCGACCGAACGTTACTGAACTCTGCGCGTAGGCCTGCACAGCCAGCAGCGAGCCGACGACGAGCGCGGCAAGAGCCGGCTTGTTGAACCTGGGTTTCATGTGTGGGGACTCCTGCGTAAATCAATAACGGTGTGTGGACTATAGAGTATCCGTGATAGTTCTCGATATCCAAGTCAGTACGAACGGTCTTCGACGACGGGCGTGGCGCGGCCCGGGGCTCCGAAGCGATACATCGCGCCGAGGCTGATCTGGAATACCTCGGTGTCGTGGAAGTTGACGTCTGAGTTGTCCTCGCCCCAGAGGAAATTGCCGACGAGCTGCCAACGGCCGCTCGTGGACGGAAGCCTGTAGAACAACGTGGCATCGACGGCGAGGCGGTCCGAATCTGTCTTGATGCCGTAGAGCGGATTCGCCTCGTCGTAGTCGCGGGTACCCGCGGCGAAATTGCTGACGACCGTATAGCCATTGCCCAGGTAGACGTAGCTCAGCTGCAATCGGTAGGTGTCGCCGGCAATTGCATCGCCATCGAGTTCATGTGTCGTGTAACGAACCATCGGCTGCAACAGGTGCCGCTGACCGAGCCGGAATCGATAGGACAGGTCGAGGGCAACCTGGTTGCCATCCCGGAGCAGCAGGTCCTGGCAGGCGGCAGCGCAGATGACGCTGGTGACGCCCTGGCCACTCTGCTCCGTGTCGATCTCGATGTCCCGGTACGAGACCGTAAATTCGAATGCGGAGCCAAGAATCCGATCCCACTGGAGGCGAATACCAGTGGAGTCGCGGTCCGTGCTTTCGCGCTGCACGCCTTCCGCATACGGGTCCTCCCAGACCTCGTTGGGAAGAGCGCTGAAAAGGAAACCACCCTGGAGTATTCCGGCGCCGCCGAGGCCCCTCCGAATCCCGAACTGGGCGACACCATCCAGAGTCACTGCGTCTTCCAGCGACGTTCCGAGAAAAATCTGCCACTGGCTGTCGAACGTGTAATTGACCTCACCCCCGGCGATCGGGTGTGTCGCATCGTCGCTCTGCGCGGTGTCGTTGATCGAGGCAATAGTGTCGTGACCCACGTCGATGAGGTCGTTACCCGCTACGAGGTTGCTCTTGACGTCCGTGTATCCGGCACCGACGACAACGAATCCGCGCCAGCCGGGTGTCTCGGGAATAGCCTCGATCGAACCCGCGAGCGGCGCAATCAGGTTGGCGCCCACCGCGAGAAGGATGGCGAAAGATCGACTCGTCGACATGGTGTTTCCCCGGTTCAGCAGGCAACGTGCGCTTGCCGGCCGCCGGAATCGCAAAACCTAGAGTCGCAGCCGGGTGACGCGCGTTCCGCTCAGCGTGAGGCCCGCCATCAGTCCCGTGTTCGACAACACGTAGCCGATGACCGGCTGCTGTGCAGTGTCGGTCGTGGCCTGGGCGGATGCTCCGACAGAGATCAGGGTGACGTTTGCGTCGACGCCCGCCGACCAGCCCTCGCTCGACTCGAATCGCGCGAGCGCTTCATCCGTCATGAACAGCAGGAAGACTGCCGTGGACTGGGCGCCGGCCTGCAGTCCCCAGGAGCCGCTCGTCGTGCGGTGAAAACTAACTGTCTTGCCGACCCTGCGCAGCGCGCCGTCGCCGCGCGAGGCGCCGAAGACGAATCCGGCCTCGAGCACGGAAGGGAAAACCAGCACGCCTTTCGCGCTGTTTACGAGCTGCTCCGATCCCTGGACCTGCTGGAAAAGATTGGAAAGCGCGCTGTCGACATTGGCATCGATGCTCTGGCGCCGGGCGGCCGGATCGCCGGAACTAGGTCCGGTCGTCGTGCAACCCGTGGCGAGCACCAGCGCTGCGATCAACGCCAAGGCGAAAACTCGATTGTCCATGCTCAATGCTCCGATGGATTTCCGGCGAGGCCTGCGACCGCTTCAGCATACGGATTCCGGAGAATGCGAACAACCCGACGTTTACCCAGATCAAGATTCGGATGTAGCATTCAAATGGACGCGCAAGAACTACAACCGGGGAATCGCGGAGTACTGAAATTGGCGGACGGAACGCGCGGAAGTTCCCGCGCCAAGTGGCTCTGGAAACCCTTCGCCTGGCTGACGAGAGGCGCTGTTTTCCTGCTCCAGTTCGTAGTCCTGGCGTGGGCGACCCTCGCCGTTCACTATTCGAACCTGCCCTGGGCCTGGTTGCGCCTCGCAAGCGCAATTGTATTTGCCGCGTTCGGCATCTGGGCGCTGTGGCTGACCCGCAAGCTGCGCATGCGCTGGGTATTTGCCGGGCTCTTCGGTGGGGTCCTCGTCTGGTGGTCATTCATCCCGCCCTCCCACGACCGCGAGTGGCGACCGGAAGTCGCCGTGATGCCCCGGGCTGTCGTGGACGGGGATCGCGTGCGCATTACGGGTGTTCGCGATTTCGAGTACCGCAGCAGGGACGATTTCACGGTGCGATACGAGGAGCGCGTAGTCGAGCTGTCGCACCTGACCGACCTGGATTTTTACATTTCCTACTGGATGGAAGGTCCCGTCGCCCACACGTTCGTGAGTTTCATCTTCGACAATGCGCCACCACTCGCCATCTCCATCGAGACGAGGCCGGAAGTGGGCGAGGGCTTTGACCCGATCGCCTCGATGTTCAAGCAGTTCGAGCTGATCTACGTGGTCGGCAGCGAGCGCGATCTCGTCGGCGTGCGAACGCATCATCGCGACGAGGAGGTATTTCTTTACCACATTCGCGCGCGCCCGGAAAACGTGCGGCAGCTGCTGCGCGTGTATCTCGAGCGCATCAACGAGCTGGCCGACGCGGCGGAGTTCTATCACCTGCTGAGCAACAGCTGCACGATCAACATCGTGCGCTACGCGAACCTGGCCGGCCGGGTCGGCCGGTTCGACATCCGCCATCTTTTGAACGGCTGGATCTATCGCTATTTCTATGACGCGGGTCTGGTGGATACGTCCCTGTCGTTCGAAGAGCTGCGCAAGCGTGCGCACATCAACGACGCCGCGCTGGCGGCAGATCTCTCCGGGGATTTTTCGCCACAGATTCGCAGGTCGATTCCGGAACTGGAGCCATGAACATGCTGCGCCGTGCGTCTTTGCCGCATCTGTTGATCGTGGCGTGCGCCGCCATCCAGCCCGCCGCACTCGCGAGCACGCCCGGCGCCGAGTGCCTCGGAATCGTAATCGACGAACTGCGGCTGGACTGCTTCGATCACGCCATCCGGCGCGCCGTGGAGCCGGACGCCGGACAGGCGGCAACAGCCGCTGCGCCGCCGGTTGCCGTGGCCGCGGCATTGCCGCCACCGCCGGTGTCGATGCTCGACAGGGCCTGGGCGGTCGATCCGGAATCCAGCCAAGTGCTGATCCGCCTGCATCAACCGAACTACATGCTCTTCGGGCGATACACGACGGACGTCAACACGGCGCCGTACCAACCCCTGTTCGATGCTTTTGCGGAGGACGGGACCTTTGATTCCGTCGAGGCCAAGTACCAGTTGAGCCTGAAGGCGCGGGTCTGGGCGGACGAGGAGCGGGACTTCGGGGTGTGGTTCGCGTACACGCAGCAGAACCAGTGGCAGGTATTCAACGGCGACCTGTCGAGCCCGTTCCGGGAAACGAACTATGCGCCGGAATTCTTCGCCAGCTTCCAGCCAGGCATCGATCTCGGCAGCTGGAAACTGAACCTGGTGAATGCCGGCTTCACGCACCAGTCCAACGGGCGAGCCGACCCGATATCCCGAAGCTGGGATCGCCTGTTCATCGAAGGCGGTATCGAGCGGGGGAATATCGCATTGCTGGCACGGGCCTGGGCGAGGGTTCGGCCCGGCTCCTACGAAGACGACAATCCCGATATCACTGACACGCTGGGCTATGGCGAATTGACGGGCATCTGGAAACGGGACGAGGGCACTTACACGCTGAAGATCCGCGGCAACCCCGCCACGGGGAAAGGCGCCGGGGAATTCGCGTGGTCGTCACGGCCCCTCTTCGGGCCGATGAAAGCCTACGTGCAGGTCTTCTCCGGATACGGAGAGAGCATGATCGACTACGACTGGAACCAGACGACGATCGGCGCGGGCCTGACCCTCAACGACGTGCTCTGAATCCGTCAGCCAGTCGCAGCCGCCCTGCCGTAAAGTTCATCGAGTGCTTCGTGCAGCGCCCTCGCCCAGACGCTGATCGCCCGCCTCGCGTCGGCCGTGTTGGTCACGCGGTTGGTGATAGTCATCATGCCGCTGTTGCGACCCGTCCGTGGGTCGACGGCGCGCGCGAGCAGTTCGCCGGTGATGGAATCCCGGGCCTCCATCGCGAGCGTCATGCTGCCGGTGTTCGCGGTGTAGGTTCGTGAGCGCCCCGCGGACATCGTGTCCGGAGCTGTGATGTTCAGGTTGACGATCGCCGCGGTGATCCGCAGGGTCTCGGGCCCGGGCTTGTCGACGAGCGCATAGTTGCCGCTCGCAAGCTCCGTGCGAAAAACCTCGCGGAACAGGTCCGCGAGTCCCGTCTGGATGGCCGCGATGTCGTCGGCATCGAGGCGGCCGCTTGGACTGCGCCGGCCGCGGTTCGGATCCCAGTCCCGCGCGAAGCTCACGCTGACCGGATCCAGCATGACGCTGCGATAGGCGACAATCTCCGCATCGGGCCTCACCCAGACATTGCGCAGCCGTGAGTCCGGCTGCAGCACGAGGCCATCCCATTCGGCAGCCGGCTGCGCGCGCGTGGTGGCGCAGCCGGTGATCACGGCGGCGATGAATGCCAGCAGGATGGGTTGCAGCAGGAATTTTCCTTTCATCGTGACGACTCCATATCTTGCGCGGCGCTTCAGCGCCGTGCCCTTATCGTGCGGCCGTCGGTCGATTTGAGCAGGAGCGCTCCGTCGGGATCGATGTTGAACTGATTCACGGTGGCCAGCAGGGCGAGGAATGTGCGCTCCTGGTTCATGAGCGGCTCATCGCACGCCATCATGCTGCCGGCGCTCTCGGAAATCGTCAGCGCTTCGCCTGAGAGCGTATACCCGGTCATGAATCGGTTGCAGGACGAGCTGCCGGACAGCTTGCCGTCGGATCCGAAATTCAGCGTGACTTTCGAATCCTTGACGAGCGCCGAACCGCCGATGTCTTCGACAGCCCACTCCGGCCCATGAAGCAGCGATGCCGGATCTCCACCGCATCCCTTAAGCTCCTGACCGCCCGCCCAGACCTGGACTTTTTGCGGATGCGGCATGCCGCTCATCGAATCGGTGCAGACCTGGTCGGCGACCTTGACAGCGATTTCGCCCTTGTCGCCTGACGCGACGTACAGGACAGCGCGATCCCCGAACGTCGTGTCGATCGCCGGCGCGCCGGTCCGCGTTTCACCCTGTTTCGTGGTCAGCACGATCGACGTCTCGTTCATGTCGATGCGCCAGCCAGGTTCGTTGCCCGTGGCGCGCAAGGCCGTCGTGACCGGAGTAATGGCTGACACGGGTTCGGCGGCCGGCTTGGCCGACGAGTCGTCCGCCGCAACCGGGGTATCATTCGAACAGGCGGAAAGAGCCGCAAAACCCGCAGCGGCAACAAGTATGGTCGCAGTCGCCCTGTTCATGATTCCTCCTCACTCTTGTGAGACTTGCTAATAAATTATGGTAGCACGGCCATGGATGGCGGGACGCAGGGCGCGGTGGCTGTTTGCCGCGCTCATTGCCGGCGCAGCCTGCGCGCACGCGGACGAAACCAACCCGTATATCGCGTTCGACGTTGCCATCGAGGCGCCGGCGCCGCTGCGCCCGGCCATCGAGCGCGCGCTCGATATCCGCAGCTGGCAGGGTTTTGAATTCGTCACGCCGGAGCTCCTCGAGCAGCTCGTGGTGGCGGCCAGGCAGCGGACTCGCGACGCGCTCGAGACAGAGGGGTACTTCTCGGCTGACGTCGAAACCCGGATCGACCCGACGGTCGAACCGCGGCTGATCAGGATCATAGTGACGCCCGGCGAACCGGCGCGCATTTCTTCGGTCGCTATCGAATTTACCGGTTCTGCCGCCGAGGACCCGCGGCTTGCCCCGCGCCTCGAACAGATTCGCGCGGCCTGGCTGTTGCCGCGAGGAGCGACATTCCGGCAGGACGACTGGGATCGGGCGAAGAACGCGGTGGTTTCCGAACTCGCCTCCGTATCTTTTGCCGCGGCGCGGATGTCGGCGAGCCTCGCGCGTGTCGAAGAGAACCTGAGGGAAGTGAATCTCAGGATCGAGGTCGACAGCGGCCCCCCGTTCTATTTCGGTCCGGTGTCGGTCGTCGGACTGAGTCGCCATTCCCCAGAGCTGGTCAAGAACCTGGCGCCGTTTTCAAGCGGCACTCCTTACACGAGGGAACTGATCCGCCGTTTCGAACGGCGGCTCGCCCTGAGTGGATACTTCTCCTCCATCCAGGCCGTACTCGACAACGATCCGGCGGTCGCCGCCGGTGCGCCGGTGACCGTGGCGGTGATGGAAGCGATGCCGCGCAGCATCGACGTGAGCCTCGGCTTTTCGACGAACACGCGCATGAGATTCGGCGTCGCGTACACGGATAACGATTTGTTCCAGGAAGCCTTCCGGCTGCGCAGCGACCTGCGGATCGAGTCCCTCCAGCAGGGCCTGGCAGCCACCGTCGAGCGGCCGCCGGGCCGCAGTGGATGGATCAACATGTTTTCCGGCGCGGTGATGCACACCGACATCCAGGACCTGGAGACACGGGAATTGACACTCGGCGTGCAGCGACGCCGGCTCAACGAGCTCAACGAGCCGGCTTTCGGTGTCGAGTGGACGACCGAACGACAGGAACCCCTCGGCGCGCCGAGCGACAGCGCGTACGCGACGCTATTCGGCTACCGGCACATCTGGCGGTCGGTCGACGACCTGCTTTCGCCGACCCGGGGAGGAATGCTGCGCGTGAATGCCGGTGTTGCACCGCCCGGAATTTCCACGCGGGAGTTCGCGCAGCTGCTCGCGTCTGGCGCCTACTACCTGCCTCTCTCTCCGCGCGACGAGATGCGCTTCCGCGCGGACCTCGGCTGGATCATCGCGGACAGCTCCACCGGCATCCCGCAGTACTTCCTGTTCCGCACCGGCGGCGACACCACCGTGCGCGGCTATGAGTATCAGAGTCTCGGCGTGGAAGCCGGCAGCGCCATCGTCGGGGGGCGTTATCTCGCCGTGGGATCCGCCGAGTACACGCGGTGGATCGGCGCGAACTGGGGCATGGCCGGGTTCATCGACGCGGGGAATGCGACCGATGAACCAGCTGACTTCAAGGCCGCCGTCGGCTACGGACTCGGCCTGCGCGTGCGAAGCCCCGTTGGGGCGCTTCGGCTGGACCTCGCCTACGGACACGAAACGGAATCCATCCGGCTGCATTTCTCGCTGGGCGTGAAATTCTGATGTCCAGCATCGCACGCCGCCTCCTGATTTCACTCGCGGCCCTGCTGCTCCTGTTCGGCGCGGTCGCAGGCGGCCTGCTGTGGCTCGCGAAAAGCCCGGACGCGCTGCGCTGGGCCGCCGGCCGTGTCGAGGCGGCGCTCGGGGGACGGCTTCAGCTTCATGGGCTGTCCGGATCGCTGGCGCGGAGCTTCCTCGTCGAGCGAGCAATGTACGTGCAGGGTACGACGCGCGTCGAGCTGTACCGACTGCGCATCGACTGGAACCTGCGCGCGCTGCTGTCGCGGGCGATCGACATCTCGTCGCTCGAAGTGGGCCGCGTGGATGTGACAGTCGAGCCGAGCGGGAACGAAGTGGAGCTGCCCGCATCGCTGGCATTGCCCGTGGACATGCGCATCGAGGCGCTGGTCCTGGGCGAGTTGTCGGTTCGCGTCGGCGCCCGCGCGCCACTGCGATTCGGCGAAGCATCGCTTGCCTATCGGGGCGGCTGGACCGCTCATGAGATCGAGGACCTGGACGTCATCACGCCCTGGGGACCGATTTCCGGCCGGCTCAGGCTCGGCGCGCGGCGCGACTTCCCGATCGACGCGACGCTCGCCATGACCCTGGCTGATTTGCCGGTCGACGGCATGCTGGAAGCGAGGCTCGCCGGATTTCTCGGGCGCATCGAGGCGGCAGTTTCCGGGTCGTTCATGGCGCATGCCATCGATGCCCGCGGACAACTCCGGCTGTTTGAGGCGCAGAAGTTCGAAGCGGTCCGCGCCCGTTGGCAGAATGTGGATCTGGCGAAGCTGCTCGACGGCGCACCGTCGACTGCGCTCGATGTCGTTGCCAGGGCAAGCTCTTCACCTGAAGCGTTGCTCGCGGGATCGCTCGAAGTCCGGAACGCATCGGCGGGAATGCTTTCGGCAGGCCGGCTGCCAGTCGCTGCGTCAGCTTCGAGATTTCAGTGGACGGGCGGGACGCTCAGCCTGACGGAGCTGGACGCCGATCTCGGGCCGGCGGGCAGGGCGCGTGGCGAGGTGCAGGTCTCGGCCGCGGGCGCCAATCTCAGGCTTGACGTCAATCGTCTCAACTTGGACGGCCTGCACGAGACACTCGCCGTGACGGCTCTCGACGGCCGGGTCGAAGCAGACTTCGCCGGCGAGGAGCAGGGCGCGTCGGCTTCACTCGCGCAACGCGGTCTCAGCCTGAACTTCGATGCAATCCGCCGCGGCGCGGAAATCGAGGTGACCGACTTCAGTGCGCGCCAGAGCAGCGCATCGCTTGCAGGCCGGGGCCGCATTCGCCTTGATGGACGACGGCCATTCGATGCCGAGCTTCGATTCAATGGCATCGATCCGTCGGCGTTCTTCGACCTGCCGGTCGCGAGGCTCAATGGCACGACCCGCATCGACGGCAGGTTGTCGCCGGAGTGGAACGTGCAGGGCCGCTTCGCACTCAGGAACAGCCGCCTGCGTGGCCTGCCGTTGTCCGGGAGCGGCGCGGTCACCGCGAATGCGCGGCGCGTGACGGCGCGGGGGGTCGAACTTCGCCTCGCCAGCAATTCGCTGCGCTTGAATGGAGCCTACGGCGCTGCGGGCGACGCCCTGGCCTTTCGCCTCGAAGCGCTGGACCTGGCGGAAATCGATCCGGGCCTCGCCGGGCGCTTGAACGCGGAGGGAAGCATTTCCGGCACCGTGCGGCGGCCCGAGGTACAGATGCGGTTCGAGGGTGACGGGCTTTCCGGGGCCAATTATTCCGCAGCCGTCATCCACGGCCGGGGCTCGCTTGCCTACGGCAGCGACCCCGCACTCCACCTGATCGTGTCCGGCGAGACGATGGTCGTGCCGCTGCTGGGAGAAATGGCGGCCGGGCAGCTCGAGATCGATGGAAAGCGCAGCGAGCACGTGGCGAAAGCAAGCGCGAAAGGAATTCTGGTCGACCTAGTCACGGAAGTGCGCGGTTCACTCACCGGTTCACGCTGGACGGGCCAGCTGACCGCGTTCGAGAACCGCGGTCGCTATCCGATGCAGCTCGCTGCGCCCGTCGAGGTGACGATAGCCCCGGGAGAGCTCGACATCGGCGTTGCGCACATCGTCGGCGGCGACGGCATGGCCAGGATCGATCGCATCAAGATCGGCAATGACAGGCTCGACAGCGCCGGGGAATTTACGGGCGCGTCGGCGGCCTTCATCCTTGCGCATGCCGGTGTCGACGCCGCGCGCAGCACGCTCCGGATGCGCGGGTCCTGGCAGGTGAAGACGACCCCGCGGGTCAACGGCATGTTCCGCGTCGAGCGCGAGTCGGGGGACCTGACGCTCGGCGGCAGTGAACCGATTCCGATGCGCCTCACCGATTTCACCATCGATGGCGCCATCGTCGAGGACCGCCTCACATTGAAGGGAACCGCGGCCGGCGGAGAGCTGGGCGAGGCGAAGCTCACGGCGACCGTACTGCCCGTCGACGGCGCGCGGCCGCCGGCCCTGGGGGCGAGCTCGCCCGTTGAGGCGAGCCTCGCCCTTTCGTTGCCAAGCCTGAGGGCGTTCAATCGGTACTTCGACGGCAACCTGAGCATCGATGGCAACGCGCAGGCGACGATGGCGATCGCAGGCACGGTGAATGAACCGGTGCTCACCGGGAGGATTACTGCCCAGGGAGTTCGCGTGGCCGCGCCGCAGCAATCCATTTTTCTCACCGATGGAAGGCTCGAAGCCGAACTGGCCGAGCGCGAGATCCGGATCAAGGAACTGTCGCTGGCCGGCGGCGACGGGCGGGTGTCGGCGACCGGGCGCCTGGCTTTCGACGACGCCGATGCCGAATCGACGATCGAGTGGCGCGCCGAGGAATTCCGGTTGTTCAGCAGTCCTTCGCGCCGCCTCGAGCTCGACGGCTCGGGCTCACTGGACTTGCGCGATCGCAGGCTGCAGGTCCGCGGAGAGCTTCGTGCGTCGCAAGGTCTTTTTGTGCTGACACCCACCGGGGGACCGCGGCTCGGCGACGACGTCGAGGTTGTGGGCCGCGAGCGGCCCATCGCTTCGCGCCGCACACCATTGCCGCTCGACGTCGACGCGAGCTTCGATTTCGGCCGCGGGTTTCGGATCCAGCAGCAAGGACTCGACGCGACCCTTTCCGGCCGGCTGCGCATCCGGACCAACGCTGCCGGCGAGCTGCTGGCGGAGGGCACCGTCAATGTCGATCGCGGCACCTACCTGGCCTACGGCCAGACGCTCTCGATCGACAACGGCCGGCTGCACTTCAGCGGCGCGGCCGACAATCCCGGGCTCGATATCACGGCCTTGCGCCGGAACCTGCCGGTGCAGGCGGGTGTTCGCATCACCGGCACTGCGCAGACGCCGCTGGTGCAACTCGTCTCGGAACCGCCGATGCCCGACAACGAGAAGCTGTCCTGGCTGATTCTTGGCCGCAGTGCGAGCAGCGCCACGACGGCCGATGCCGCCATGCTGGCCTCCGCCGCAGAGGCATTGCTCGCCGGCCCGAGCGGGATTCCGGTGACGACCCGCGTGGCGCGGCAATTCGGTTTCGATGAATTCGGCCTGCGATCGCGCGGCGACGAAGGCGAAGCCGTGGCGCTCGGCCGGCAGCTCTCCGATCGCGTCTACATCTTTCTAGAGCGTGGCCTCGCTGCCGCGACGACGGTGCTGGTCGCCGAGTTCACGCTGACCCGCGAATTGCGGTTGCGCGCCGAGGCAGGCGACATCTCCGGCCTCGGCATCACCTGGCGGCGGATGCTGGAGTGAAAATGAAAGCCATCACTTTCCTGAAGCGCGGCGCGGCACTGCTCGTGATAGCCCTGTTCACGTTTCTCGCCGTGCGCACCTACGACAAGGAACGCGGTCCGCCTCTGGAACTCTGGCATACGCACGTGCCGGAGGAACTGAGCGGCGCGCAACTGCGCGGGGCGGACTGGGCCGCATACGTTGCCGCGGAGAACGCGGCATTCGACGAGGTCCGCGAGCAAGTCACGCGCAAGCTCGAGGGGCCGACGCGCAATCCGGCCAACCGCTACTTTGAAGGCAGCCCGCTCTATCCCGGGAAATTTGCACGTGACTGGAACCGGTCATACATCCTCGAGCCGGCTGGTGCGCCCGCAGGTAGCGTCGTGCTGCTGCACGGCCTGACCGATTCCCCCTACAGCCTGCGCCACATCGCGGAACGATATCGTGATCGCGGCTATGTCGCCGTCGGCATCCGCCTGCCTGGCCACGGCACCGTGCCGGCGGGACTGACCAGCGTCGAATGGGAGGACTGGATGGCGGCGACGCATCTCGCCGTGCGCGAGGCCCGGCGACTGGCGACCCCGGCGGTTCCCCTGCACATCGTCGGGTACTCCAATGGGGGCGCACTCGCAATGAAGTACGCGCTCGCCGCGCTCGAGGACCGGGATCTCAGGATGCCGGACCGCATCGTGTTGATCTCGCCGATGATCGGCGTCACCGCTTTCGCGCGATTCGCGGGCGTGCTCGGATGGCCGGCCATCATTCCGGCCTTCGCCAAGACGGCGTGGCTCGGCATCGAGCCGGAGTACAACCCGTTCAAGTACAACTCATTTCCGATCAACGGCGCACGGCAGTCATCGTTGCTCTCGCGCGCACTGCAGTCGCAGCTCCTGCGTGATGCGCGCGATGGCCGGCTGGCGGACCTGCCACCCGTCATCACGTTTCAGTCGGTGGTGGATTTCACGGTGAGTACGGAGGCGTTGATCGCGGGGCTCTATGCGCACCTGCCCTCGAATGGCAGTGAACTCGTATTGTTCGATATCAATCGCCACGCGAAATTCAAGCTCGTGCTGCGGCCGGGGAGCGACGGGACGCTGGACCGGCTGCTGCCGGCCATTCCGCGCCGATTTACGGCAACGGTGATTGGCAACCGCGCGGCGGATTCCTTGGAGGTCGTCGAGCGCGTGACCGAGCCGGGCGGAATCGCGGTGCGTTCACGCCCGATCGGGCTCGGTTTTCCGCCGGGCGTCTATTCGCTGTCGCACGTTGCAGTGCCGTTTCCCGTGACCGATGCGTTGTATGGCCTCACGCCTGCTTCCGGGGAGGATTTCGGCATCCACCTCGGTGCACTCGCGGTGCGCGGCGAGCGCGGGCTGCTCATCACCAGCCAGGATGCGCTCACGCGCCTGCTGTCGAATCCTTTCTATCCCTACCTGCTCGCGCGGATCGAGGAGGGCATCTTGAGCAGCGCTATTTTATGCGCGCCGGGAACTGCGCAAAAATTTCCCGTATCGCGGTGTCGATGAGCGGCCCGGCATCCTGTGCCGTGCTGGCGGTGATCCGGTGCTCGGCGAGGCCTTCCCAGACGAGTTGCATCCGGGCGGCATCGACGACATCCACGACCAGGGTGCCTTGGGTGTACTGACGGACGTTGGTCCGGTAGCTGGGCCAGGTGCTGTAGAAGCCCCGGCGATGGGTGCCAAAGCCGCCCATGCTGGACTGCGGCGTCTGGGTGACGCGCAGGCGCTGGTCGAGATTGGCGCTGAAATTGATGAGCAGGTCCGGACTGGCATCGACGCGCTGCAGGCCCAGGCCCACCAGTTCACGCTCGGCTGCGGCCACGAGGTTTCGCGAGATCATGGTCTGGTAGCCCTCGCGGTCCGTGGACAGGGGCTGCAGGAATGTGAATGTGCGAAAGCGCGTGAAATCCACGCTCTGGTCGGCGTTGGTGCGGATCGTCGGGCCGGAGGCACAGCCCGTGAATGCGAGCAGGCAGAGCGCGGCGCCTGCAAACATCAGGCGACGATTGACATGCGGGTGGTACACGGGACGTTCCTTATCTGGTTCGTTGCGAGCGCGACAGGCGCCCCGATTATCGGACGACTCCCTGCCGTCGTCCATGCAGTTCAGTTCTCGGGTGTGACTTCGCGCTGAAGCATGGCTTCGACGACCTGCCTGAGCGGCACGCCCTGATGCAGGACCTCGTGGACGTGCCGGCAGATCGGCATGTCGACGCCGTGCTTCTCGGCGACCGCGTGCACGGCTTTCGCCGCGTGATAGCCCTCGACCACCTGTCCGATTTCCGCGATCGCGTCTTCCACGGCCTTGCCTGCCGCGAGCGCGCGTCCAAAGCGGCGGTTACGCGACTGGTCGTCGGTGCAGGTGAGCACGAGGTCGCCGAGCCCGGCGAGCCCCATGAGCGTCTCGCGCTTCGCGCCCAGCGCGACCCCAAGGCGCATCAATTCGGCGAGGCCTCGTGTGATCAGGAACACGCGGCTGTTCGAGCCGTAACCGAGGCCGTCGGAAACGCCGGTCGCGATCGCGAGCACGTTCTTGACCGCACCGCCGATCTCGACGCCGACGATGTCGGATTGCGTATACGCGCGGAATCCGCCCGATGAGATGCGCTGGGCGAGCGCGAGCGCGAATGCATCGTCGGGCGAGGCAACAGCAATTGCGGTTGGCAGGCCCAGCCCCACTTCCTTCGCGAAAGTCGGGCCGGAGAGGACGGCGATCGGCACCGCCGGTCCGAGCACCTCGCGCGCGACTTGATGGGGCAGCTTGCCGGATTCCAGTTCGAAGCCCTTGCTCGCCCAGGCGATGCGTGCCTTCGCGTTCAACATCGGCTTGATCTGCGTGAGCACTGGGCGGAGTGCGCTCGAGGGCACGACGAGCACGAGGTCCTCGCCGCCCCCAACCGCCTTTCTCAAGTCGGGTTCGATCGCGAGCGAGGGCGGAAACGCCGCGCCGGGAAGATAGCGTTCGTTCTGCCGGGCGCGCGCGAGCTCTTCCGGGTTGTCCTCGGCGCGGCCCCACAGGATTGTCGGTTCGCCGCCGCGCGCGAACTGGATGGCGAGCGCCGTTCCCCAGGAGCCGGCGCCCAGCACGACGATCGGCCGCATGCGGGCCTGCTCAGTTCGCCTGTTCGGGTGGCGGCTGCGCCTGGCGCGCCGCCTGTTCCTGCAACGAGCGTTCGAACAGCGAGTCGAAATTGACGTGCGGCAGCAGGAACGGCGGGAAGCCGCCCTTGGTCACGACGTCCGACACCGTCTGCCGGATGTAGGGGAACAGGAGGTTCGGTGCGAAAGAACTGAGTATGCGGCGCGTTTCATCGGCGCCAAAGCCGCGCACGACAAACACTCCCGCCTGCTTGACCTCAGCGAGATACACGGCGACATCGCCGTTCTTCGCCTCGAGTGTCACGGTCAGCACGACCTCATGCGCATCCTGGCCGATGGAACTCGACATGGTGCTCAGGTTCAGAGAGATCTTCGGGTCCTGCGCCTGCGCCGGCAGAAACGGACCTTTCGGCGACTCGAAAGAGAGGTCCTTGATGTAAACCGTCTGCAGTGCGACTGCGGGACCCTTGCCATTGCTGGCAGGATCGCTTGCGCCGGTCGGCGTGGGTATTTCGTCAGCCATCGTCATTCCTCGCTTGTACTAGTTTCAAGAGTTCGCCGGCCCGATCGAGTGCCGCAAGTTCGGCCGCTCCGCCGACGTATCGTTCGCCGACATAAACCTGTGGCAGGGTGCGCCGTCCGCTCCTCGCCAGCAACTTTTCCCGCAAATCCGGATGGTCCTCGACGCTCACCTCGGTGAATGCGATTCCGCGTCGCTTGAGCAGCGCGCGAACCTGTTCGCAATAGCCGCAGAAGCTCCCGGTATAGACGGTGATCCCGGGCATGGCGCCCGATCAGCCTTTCACGACCGGCAGATTCTCCTGCTTCCAGGCCGCAAGCCCGCCGCGCAGGCTGAAGACGTTCTTCGTGCCGGCGCGCGTGAGCGTCCGCTGCGCCGCGGCCGTCGTGGTGCCGGCGTCGCAATAGAGGACGAGTGTCTTGCCGGAAAGCCGGTCGAGGGCCTTGGCGTCCGCCGCCAGCTGGTCGCCGGGGATATTCCGTGCGCCTTCGATATGTCCGTCCTTGAACTGGTTTGCCGAACGCAGGTCGACGAGCATGGCGCCGGCATTCATCAGCCGGATCGCCTCGTTCGGCGCGATCGCGGTGCTGGCGGCGCCGCGCTGGCGGAGCTCGAAGCCCACCACGAGGAAGGCCATCAACAGGAGCCCGCCCGCAAGAAACGGATGATTGGTGGAATAATCGAGGAGTCGGTCCATGGGGCAAATCGCGGGTCGGCCGCGCGGCCGGGGCATAAAATGGCCGCGCATTATATCAGTGCAATCGGGCCGCCCCTGCCGCTGCAGCTAGTGAAGGATAATCCCTTATAAAACATATAGTTGTGCTGGCGCTGCTCTGCCTCGTGACCTGCCCCTCGGCGGCTGAGACTGATGCGGAGAAGGAACTCCGCGAGGTGCGCGAGCGCATTGCGGAACTCCAGCGCTCGGCGCGGCGCGACGCGGACCGGCGCGATGCCCTTTCGGGACAGCTTCGCACCGCAGAAGAAAAGGTGCGGGACGCGCGCGAGCGCCTGGGTGACGTCAGGAAACGCCTGTCCGTGAGCGATGCGCACCTCAAGGAACTTGCAGCCGATCGCGCTCGCAACGAAGAAGCGCTCGGCGCCCAGCGCGAAGCGCTCGCCGCCGAGCTCCGGACCGCTTACATGGGTGGCCGGCAGGAGCAGTTCAAGATTCTCCTCTCGCAGGACGACCCCTCCGAGTTCGGACGCATGCTCGTCTATTACGCCTACTTTGGCCGGGCGCGCTCTGCCCGGATCGGGGAGATCCAGGAAATCGTCGTTGCGCTCGAGCAGGCGGCCGAGGAAGAAAAGGCGGAACGCGAGCGCCTCGCCGTGCTCGAGTCCGAGAGCCGCCAGCAACTCTCGTCCGTGGACGCCGCGCGCGACGAGAGAAGCCGCGCGCTGAAGGCGATGAACGCCCAGATCCGGTCACGCAACGACTCGATCGCCAAGTTGAAGCGGGAGGCAGCGGCCCTCGAGAAGCTGATTGCGGATCTTCGCCAGGCGATGCGCGACCTGCCGCCGACCGGCGGGCAGGCGTTCGAAAAAGTGCGTGGCCGCCTGGCCTGGCCCGTGCCGGGACGGATCGTCGCGCGGTTTGGCCAGGCGCGCGGCGGCGGCCTGAAATGGAATGGCGTGATGATCGAGGCGAATCGCGGGACGCCAGTTCGCGCGCTCTACGACGGCCGGGTCGCCTATGCGGACTGGCTCCCGGGCATGGGACTCCTGCTCATCATCGACCACGGCGGCTACATGAGCCTGTACGCCCACAATGAGCAGCTCTACAAGTCGGCGGGCGACGCCGTTGCCAGCGGTGAAACCATTGGCACGGTGGGGGACAGCGGTGGCCGGAGCCAGCCCGGCCTGTACCTGGAAATTCGTCGTGGCGCCAAGGCCATAGACCCAGTGCCCTGGTTCCGGCGGTCATCCCCCTAGGGCAGGATTCCCGCCCCGCAAACTGCGGATTACGTCAAAGACGCCCCGCCCAGCCTCCGCGATGCTGCCGGGTGTGGCTTCACCCGTACCCATGGAATTGCCGCTGCATCTCGCGGGCGCAAAGCCCAATCTCGATCCGTACGGGCAGCTCCTGCGGATGCTGATGCCGCGCGCCCTGGGCATCGGTTTCTACGACGCCAAGGCCAATCCGCTCTGGGTGACCGAGGGTTACGACGGGCCCGATCCGACGCCGCTCGTGTTGGCTGCGCTCGCCCGCGTTCCGCCTGCCACGACGGGCCGTATCGACGGCTTCCTGCAGGACCATGAGGGCGCACCCGCCTACGTCTTCCGACTGCGAAATATCGATGGGGCGGTCATCGCGATTGCGACGCTGCTTACGCGGGACGGCGAGAACCGCCCCTATTCCTTCGTGCAGTCGATGGTCCAGCCGGCGCTCGAATGCCTGCAGCGCGAGCTCGAGTCCCGCGCGAGCGTCGATTACCTGACGCGTGACCTGCGCTCGCGCGACGACGATCTCGAGCTGCTCCTCAAGATGGCGCCGGAGGATCCGGACAGCCCGCAGGCAGGCGACGAGCTCGGCGTGCTCGTACAGACCTGCGTGGATCACCTCGGCTGCGTGCTCGGCGCGCTCGTCGTGCCCGAGCGCGGCGTCGCGGTCTGCAAGGCACCGCACGGCGAGCGGCCACAGGTCGAGATCCTGACCAAGATCCACCGGCACCTGCTCAACTGGGCACAACTTCAACGCCGCAACCTCGTGATCAACAAGATCAAGGTGCGCCCGATCGAATTGCCTCCCTACAAGATCCTCTGCACCCCGATCCGCCACGCCTCAGGCCGCGTCGCCGGGTTCCTCGCCATGTTCCGCGAGGAGCAGGCCCCGAACTTCGAGCCACGCACCGAGCGGCTCGTCGAACTGCTGGCACGGAAGACGACGGCCACGCTCCAGAACAACTACGACGTGCTAACGGCACTCCTGACGCGCTCCGCGTTCGAGACACAGGTGCGTTCGCAGCTCGGCAGCCGCCGCGAAACGGTCCCGGAATGCGTCCTGTACCTCGATGTCGACCGCATGCACGTCGTCAACGACAACTTCGGCATGCATGTCGGTGACGAGGTGATCGGCAAGGTGGCGGAAGTGCTCCGCAAGAAGGCGCGCCCTGGCGCGCTTGCGGCACGGATCGCCGGCGACCGCTTCGCCGTGTTCCTCCCGGACTGCACTCTGGAGTTCGCGCAGCAGATCGGAGAGATGCTCCGGCGCCAGTGCGCGGAACTCACGTATTCGCGCGGTGACGGCACCGTGCAGGTGTCTGTCAGCGTCGGGGCGGCGGAGCTCCCCGAGGAATCGCAGCACCGGCTCGCGCACGGACTCGCCAATGCCGAGATCGCCTGCAAGGCGGCCAAGGACCGTGGCCGCGACCGGGTCGAGATCTTCCAGGACGCGGACCAGAGCATCATGCGGCGGAGCACGGACATCGTCGTCGTGCAGGCGCTGCACGAAGCGCTCGCCGCCGACCGCTTCGCGCTCTTCGCGCAGCCGATCCTTCCGCTCTGCGCGGAGCGTCCCGAACCGCACTTCGAGTTCCTGCTGCGCATGGTCAGCGAGAACAGCGAACTCCTGCCGCCGGAGAAATTCCTGTCGGCGGCGGAGCGATACCAGCTCCTGCCTGCCATCGACCGCTGGGTAATCAAGAATTCCCTCGCGGCGCTCGCCGAACATTCGAGCACGCTGCGCGGCCGCGGCATGCGGTTTTCCGTGAACATTTCCGGTGCCTCGATCGCCTCCGAGGAGTTCCTCGAGTTCCTGGAAAACGCGATCAAGGAATCCGGCGTGCCGCCCGAATCGCTCTGTTTCGAATTGACTGAAACCTCGGCCGTCTCGAACCTGAAACGCGCGGACCGGCTGATGCAGAGGCTGCGCCTGCTGGGCTGCACCTTCGCTCTCGATGATTTCGGTACGGGCTTATCCTCGCTCGTCTACCTGAAGTCTCTGCCGGTCTCGGTGCTCAAGATCGACGGCGCCTTCGTTCGGGATGCCGGCACGAACCAGCGCACGGAGTCGATGGTTCGCGCGATCGCCCAGCTTGCGCACACGATGGGCATGGAGACGGTTGCCGAGTACGTCGAAACGGACGAGCTTCGCGCGCGCATGACGGCCCTCGGCGTCGACTATGGCCAGGGCTTCGCGATCGGCCGCCCGGTGCCGATCGACGAAATCCTGGGCGATCTCGCCCTTTACGAGGCGATGGCCCAGCAGGAACCCCCGACCGCCTGAACCGGGGGAGGAGATGCCGCGCTCCTGCGGGCGCGGGTACCATTGGCGTATGTGGCAACCGAAAAGAACCATGCTGGTCGCCCTGCTGGGTTGCCTGGCGGGCGTCGTGCTCACCGTCGGGACCCTCTGGTTCGCGCGGCACGGCAGCGGCGCCCCGGACATCGCGCCGAAGGACGAGCGTCTCTTCGCCGAAGTCCTCGACCTGATCCACGAGGATTATGTCGACCGGACCGACAACCATGAGCTGATGTCCAATGCCATACGCGGGATGGTCGGCGATCTCGATCCGCATTCGGCCTTCATGGATGCGGAGGAGTTCGAGGACCTCCGGATCGCGACCGAGGGCAACTACTCCGGCATTGGCGTCGAGGTCGCGCTCGAATCCGGCGTCCTTTCCGTCATCGCCCCGATCGACGGCTCGCCGGCCGCGCGCGCGGGGATCCGTCCAGGCGACGTGATCCTCGGAATCGACGGCGAGGCAATACGGAACAACCGCCTCATCGACGCAATCGAGAGCATCCGCGGAGAGCCTGGCACCATTGTCAATCTCAGCATCGGGCGGGAATCGGAGCCGAAGCCGCTCGACTTCGCGATCGAGCGCGCCCTCGTTTCCGTTCACTCAGTGCGCTACGAAATGATTGAGCCGGGATTCGGGTACCTCCGGATCTCGCAGTTCAGCGAAACGACCGGGGCGGATACCAGCGCCGCGATCCGCTCGATGCAGGAGAAGGCGGATGGCCGGCTGCGCGGCCTCGTGCTCGACCTGCGCAACAATCCGGGCGGCGTCCTGGACGCGGCGGTCGAGGTATCCGACGCGTTCCTGGAAGAGGGCCTGATCGTCTCGGCGGAAGGGCGTTCCGAGGAATCGCGCTTCCGCATGGAGGCAATGGCCGGCGACCTGTCGCGCGGCACGCCGATCGCGGTGCTCGTCAACGAGGGGTCCGCTTCCGCCGCCGAAATCGTCGCCGGGGCGCTCCGCGACAATGGGCGCGCGAAACTCCTCGGCCGGCGCACCTTCGGCAAGGGATCCGTGCAGACCGTCATGCCGCTTGAAGACGGCCAGGCGCTCAAGCTCACGACGTCGCGCTATTTCACGCCCTCGGGCGTCTCGATCCACGAGCGCGGGCTCGAACCGGACCTGGCGCTTCCCGAAAGGCCGGCAGCCGCGCTCGAAGGCGAAAAACCGCTCGTCGAGCGCGACCTCGACGTCCGCGACGCGGTTGCCTGGCTGAAGACAGGCGATACCGCGCTGGTGACCGCACAGGCCGCGCCGGAAGGCGGTTAGATCCGCATGAAACGCGTGCTCGTGCCGTTGGCCGAGGGTTTCGAGGAACTCGAGGCGGTCACCATCATTGACGTGCTGCGCCGCGCCGGCATCGACGTCGTCGTCGCATCGCTCGCTTCGAGCCCCGTCACCGGCGCCCACGGCATCCGGCTCGCGGCCGATACGCCGCTCGGCGCGCTCGCGGAGCAGGAGTTCGACATGATCGCGCTGCCCGGCGGCATGCCGGGCGCCGAGCACCTGAAGAAGGACGGGCGCATTGCAGAGATCATCCGGCGCCTGCACGGGAAGGGGCGGCCCGTCGCCGCGATCTGTGCTGCGCCGATGGTGCTCGCTGCGGCGGGCGTGCTCGAAGGCCGGCGCGCGACCAGTTACCCGGGTTTCCTGAAAGACGCGCAGGGCACGACCGTGCTCGGCGATGCGGTCGTCGTCGATCGCGGTGTCATCACCTCGCGCGGACCCGGCACCGCGCTCGATTTTGCGCTGGCCCTCGTCGCGGAGCTCGCGGGGCCGGCGGTCCGGGACGCGATCGAATCGAGCCTGGAGCGCGAGAAGGCGGCACCGGCATGACCGAGGCGGCCGGAGGACAGGAAGCCGCCGCGCCGTCGCCGCACACGCGTCGCGAGATCGTGCAGCAGGACGAGCACGCGAGCATCGTGCAGAGCCTCGCGCGCATTGACTGGCTCGTCCTGCTGGTCGTCGCGCTCTACGCGCTCGTGCTGCGCGCGCCGCAGACGTCACCCCGGCTCCTGTACGCGGCGATGGCCGCCTATACCGTCTTCATCGTCGCGTTCCGTTGGCGCGGATTCCCGGTCCGGGATACGGGTGCACGGATCGCGCTCGGCGCGGCCACGATGGTCGCGTTCATCACGGTTGTCGCGATACCGACGGGCGGGTCGGCGAGTCCGATGGTCAACCTGTACCTGCTGCCGATCGTCGTGGTCTCGATGACACTCGGGCGGCGCGGAGCCATCGTAATCTTTGCGGCAGTCGCGCTTGCCTGGCTCTCGCTCGTCGCTGGCGAAGGCCCGCCGCCCCGGACGGCCGAACTCCTCGCGCGGCTCTTCGGCGAGCTCGGACCCTATGCCCTCGTCGCCTACCTGACACAGGCGCTGGCGGGCACGATCATGACCGCGCGGCGGCGCATCGAGGAGATGGCGGAGCGCGACAGCCTGACGGGCATGTTGAACCTTCGCACCTTCAAGTCGGTCCTGAATCGGGAGCACGGGTTGCGCGCGCGCGGCGGGCGCGGAGGCTATGCGATCCTGCTCGTCGACATGGACGACCTGAAGGCGATCAATGACGAACACGGCCACCAGGCCGGCAACCGGGCGATCACTGCGGTCGCGAGCGCGATTCAGCGCGCGATCCGCACGAGCGACATGGCTGCACGCTACGGCGGCGACGAATTCGTGGTGTTCCTGCCGGAGGCGACGCCCGAGGTCGCTGAAACGGTGGCCCAGCGCATTCGCAACCACGTTTATCGCAGCCTGTTTCCGGTCGGCGAGCGGCTGCAACGCACGACGGTGAGCGTCGGCACGGCCAGTTATCCCCGGGACGGCGCGCAGCACGACGACATCATTTCCGCGGCGGACGTGCGCATGCAGCGCGATCGCGAGCTGCGGCAGGCCGGCGACGCGGCGACATGAGGCGCCAGGCCCGCGGCTACATGCAGGGATTCGAAACGGCGGCCAGCTGCGGCCACGGTGTGGCGCGCGCTGACCGAGCCTGCGTCGCTCCTGCTCTGGTACGCGACAGAAGCCATCGTGGAGCCGCAGAATGGCGGCCGCTATGCGACGGTGTCGCGCCTTTTCGGGCGGCGCGAAGCCAGGATCGAACGCTTCGATTCCGGCGCCCGGCTCCAGCTGCTGTACGAGCCGACCGAGGACTGGCCGCCGCTGCCGGACAGCGCGTTGATCGAGGATTTCATCATCGATGAGAAGAAGGGGCAGAGAATGCTGCGCGTGATGGGTTCCGGCGTTCCACCGGACGAGGAATGGGCGAAAACGCTGGTGCGGCTGCGCACCGGCTGGGCGCTCGCGTTCGCGCAGCTGCAGATTCGTCTCCGCGACGGCTCCATCGGCGAGCCGCGGGCATGAGGCGCACGCTCCCGTGCGCGTTTCTCCTTCTTATTGCGGCAGCCGCGGCGAATGGCGCGACTCTCGTCCTGGCAGGCGGCACGGTCATCGACGGCTACGGCAATGCGCCGATCCAGGACGGCATCGTCGTCATCGAGAACGATCGCATCCTGGCGGTCGGCGGGGTCGGCCAGGTCGTCGTGCCCGACGGTGCGGAAGTCGTCTCGACCGAAGGCATGACTGTCATGCCGGGCCTCTGGGACATGCAGGCCGGATTGATGCGGCTCGGGCATGGCGACACGGGACGCTGGAACGAAACCTACGGTCCGCTCGCCGAGCGCGTCGTAATGCCCATCTCGGCACGACAGCTCCTGCAGGCAGGCGTCACGAGCGCGCGCGACGTCGCGGCGCCGCTCGAAGCCGCGGTACGGGTCCGCGGGCGTATTCGCGAGCGGCTGATCGAGGGACCGAGCCTCTATATATCGGGCCCCGTGCTCCGCAAGCTTGCAACGACAGGCACCGGTGACTGGCAATGGGAAGTGAGCGGCGCCGCCGACGTCCGCGCGAAGGTACAGCGGCTCGCCAATGCGGGCGTCGATTACGTGCTGCTCGCGGACGTCGAGATGTGGACCGCGGAAGAACTCGAGTCCGCGGTCTCCGAATCGCGGATTCGCGGGCTGCCGATCCACGCTTTTGCGGAGCACCCGGCCGATGTCGTGCGCGGCGCAGCCGCCCAGTTCGACGGCTTCCTCGGCACGGACATGGGAACCGGCCCGTTTCCCGCGGAGGTCGTGCAGGCGCTCTCGGGACGGCTTTCGCAGTCGGGGGCGCGTCCGATCGTCTGGACGCCGGCGATTTCGACGTTGCTCAACCTCGAGTTGCTTCGCGTCAACGACGAGGCGCTCGACGATCCCGCTGCGACCGCCGGGCTTCCCGAGCTCGTCGCCGCCGATGTCCGCGGCTCGCTCACGAGCCTCGATCGCATGGCGGCGGCGGAGTTGTCGGCGGCAAAGGCCGCGACGCTCTGCGACAAGCTTCGGCAGCTCGACGAGGCGAAGGTCCTGCTGCTCCTGGGTTCGGGCGCAGGCAGCCCGGGCCACCTGCATTCGCGCGCGACCTGGCAGGAGATCGACTTCTGGGTGCGACAGTGCGGAATCCCGGCGCTGCGGGCAATACGCGCCGCGACCCACGATGCCGCGACCGCAATGGGCGTGGGCCACGAATCGGGCGCGATATCGCCCGGCAAGATCGCCGACATCATCGCCGTTCGCGGCGACGCGCTTCGCAACCCGGCTCTGCTGGAAACCGTCGATATTGTCATCAAGCGCGGACGTCGCGTACGCTGACGGAATGGCCTACTTCATCCTTCGCGTGCTGATCGCCGCGCTCGGCCTCTGGCTCGCGACCGAATGGGTCGAAGGAATCAATGTTTCGAGCGCCGGAACCCTGATCCTGGCCGCCCTGCTGCTCGGCGTCGTTAACGCCATCATCAAGCCGATCGTGGTGATCCTGACGCTTCCGTTCACGCTCGTGACGCTCGGCCTGTTCCTGCTCGTCGTCAACGCGGCGATGCTCGGACTCGTCGCCGCCTTCCTGCCCGGATTCGCGATCAACGGATTCTGGCCGGCGTTCTGGGCCGCGATCATCGTCAGCGTCGTGAGCTGGATCGGGGCCGTGATCTTCAAGCCGGGCGACAAGAAAGATTAACCCGCTGGACCGCGTCCCATGAGCATCAAGTTTCGCCTCACGGTGATGAACTTCATGCAGTTCTTCGTCTGGGGCGCATGGCTCATCTCGTTCGGCGCCTACATGAGCAAGTCGCTCGGTTTCACCGGGCTCCAGATCGGCAGCATCTACGGGACGATGGGCGTCGCCTCGCTGTTCATGCCGGGTCTCATGGGCATCATCGCGGACCGGTGGCTGAACGCGGAGCGGCTGTACGGGATCCTGCACCTGTCCGGCGCCGGGCTGATCGTATGGGCGTCGACCGTCCGCGACTACGAGACGCTCTACTTCATCATGCTGCTGAACGCGATGGTCTACATGCCGACCATCGCGCTCAACAATGCGATCTCGTACCGCGTTCTCGAGCAGGAAGGCCTGAACTTCATCCAGAAGTTCCCGCCGATCCGCGTCTGGGGCACCGTGGGGTTCGTCGTCGCCATGTGGTTCACGGACCTCTCGGGCTCCACGCTGACGACCGGCCAGCTCTACATCAGCGCCGCGGCAGCCGCGTTCCTCGGCTTCTACGGCTTCACGATGCCGGCCTGCCCGCCTTCACGCGACGCAGGCAGGAGAAGCGTCGCGCAGGCGCTTGGACTCGATGCATTCGTCCTGTTCAAGCGGCCGCAGATGGTCATTTTTTTCCTGTGCGCGATGATGCTGGGCGGAGCGCTGCAGATCACGAACGCTTTCGGCGGCGATTTCCTGACCGACTTCAACGCCGCCTACCCGGACTCCTTCGGTGTCCAGCATCCGATCCTGCTGAGCTCGATCTCGCAGATTTCGGAAACGCTTTTCATCCTGACGATACCGTTCTTCCTCCAGCGCTTCGGCATCAAGATCGTGATGCTGATCGCGATCTTCGCCTGGGTGTTCCGCTTCGGGCTGTTCGCCTTCGGCGATCCGGGTCCCGGGTTGTGGATGCTGGTGCTGTCCATGATCGTCTATGGCATGGCTTTCGACTTCTTCAACATCTCGGGCTCGATGTTCGTGAACCTCGAGGCGAACGATCGCATCCGCGCGAGCGCGCAGGGCCTGTTCATGATCATGACGAACGGGCTTGGCGCCTTTTTCGGGACGATGGTGGCGGGCGCAGTGGTGGACCACTACACGGTGGACGGCCTGCGCGACTGGCAGGGGATCTGGCTGACGTTCGCCGGTTACGCGCTCGCGCTCGGGATCATCTTCCCCTTCGTGTTTCGCTACCGCCACGACCCGGCGAAGGTGGCTTCGGCAGGGCACTAAGGGGACGCTCACCTTTAAAGGTGAGCGTCCCCTTCATCTCTTCTCCGCGACGATCTCGAGCACCATCGGGGTGATCAGAAGCGTCGCGGACTTCTGTTCCGCATCCGCGAACTCGCGCCGAACCGCATCCGCCCAGGCCTGATCGATGCGGCCCAGCTCGAGCTGGTGCTTCAGGTGAATGTCGATGAACGACGCCGGCCATTGCCACATGGCGTCGCCGGGCCGCACGCAGAACACGCGCGGGATCGCGTCGCGAATGGAGAACCCGCGTTCCTGGAGCAGCGCGACGACGGCCGGCGCGATATTCGGCTCTCCGCCCGCCGCGCGCCAGCCGTGCTCGACCTGCCGCACGAATTCCTGCATGTACCGGCCGGCGGTCGAGATGCGCAGGCTGTCGTACTGGATGTATTCGTGAAAGATCGCGACACCGCCCGGGCGGATCGCGGCGGCGACCTTGTCCAGGAGCTGCGGCGGCGAGGAGACGAAGCAGGCGACCCAGCGGCACCAACTTGCGTCGAAACCGCCCGCCGGCAGCGGATCCGCCATCAGGTCGAGCTCGTGATAGCGGACATTCGCGAACCCGTGCTGGGCGAGCATGGCGCGGCCCGCTTTGACGAAGCGCGACGAACGCTCGACGGCAACGACTTCACCTTCGGGGCCGACGATCTCCGCGAGATCCGCGGCCGCGTAGCCGGGGCCCGCGCCGATGTCGAGCACGCGCGAGGCGACCCCGATGCCGGCCCGCCTCCAGCATTCCAGCACGGTCGGCCGCCAGACGCGATGCTGCAGCCCGAGGCGCGTGAGTTCCTCGTCGTGGGTTCCGAGAAAATAGTCGCGTTCAGCCGGCATCGGCGGGCTCCGGGCGGCAGGATTTGCAGTTCCACAAGTGCGCTTCAATCGCAGTCATTGCCGGATCGGTCCCGGCGAGCCAGCTGCCCGCTGTCATCGGCGCCGCAAGATCGGGGTCCAGTTCCGGCACTCTCACGCGAAACGCGTCACCGTAGCAACCCGGTTCTTGCGCGCAACCTTTGACGAGATCCCACAGGCCGTCAGTGACCTGGACGCAGTACTTCGACTCCGGCAGGCAGGCTGCGCGCCCCTCCGACCAGAAGCGCAGGCGGTCGCCGACCGGCTCGCCGACGATCAGCACGCGCTCGCCGGCGGACTGCTGAACGAGCGCCGCGGCGACGATTCCGGCGGAGAACGTGAGTCGCGATACGACGACATAGATGCGCCCCGGCACTGCGGTGGCGAGGTCGTTGAAAAATGCGACTGTCGGGTCGATGTTGCCGCCGCTATCGAAGCGGAGATCGACGATCAGGTTCTCGGGCTTCGTCTCTTCGAGGCGCGCGCGGGCCGTGCGCAGGAAATCCCCGATCGGCTCGGCGTCCGTCCCGTGGTGCGAGCGGAATTGCAGGTAGCTCGCGCCGATCGCGGGCAGGTCCACGACTCGGAACAGGCGGTCCGGTTCCTGCAGGTACAAGGGCTCGTCCGCAGGGGCCGATAAACCGGTCCAGCCGAACAGCGGCTCGTTGCCGTAGGGTGGTCCCGACAGCAGGCGGCCAGGCGCAACGCCCTGCGGCAATGCATCGCGTGGCAGCATTTCGACCTCGCGGGACGCTTCCGTGCCGTCCTTCAGCACGAGCGACAGGGTCACCCGGTCCGCGGATTTCGCAAGGCCGAGCGCGTGAAGCAGTTCCGCGCGCTCGAGATACAGCGTCAAATTCCAGCGGCGGTAGTCGTCGATCCCGCCGCAGAGCGGTCGCAGCCGTTCGAACAGCTGATCGACGCCGTGTCCGTCGATTGCCGTCACCCGCGCGCCGAGGAGATCCCGGTGCTGCGGGGCGGCGCGCGCGATGACGAGGGCATCGGGGAACCAGAAAAACCGGAGCGGCGCGCGCTTCGGAAGCCAGGCGCCATCGCCCGGATGCCAGGAATCGTGGCCGTTGTCCGCAAGTGCGGTCGCGTGCGCGATCCCGACGAGAAATTCGGCGGGACTCAGTTGTTCCACGCGGGCCTCGAGCGAGGCGACATGATCGAGCGCAGCGCGGCGTGTTTCCGGCGTAAAGGCGAGACTCTTCTGGACGTATTCCTGGCGGAGCGCCGCAAGATCGGCGCGATATGCCGGCGCTTCCGGGGATTCCGATGACTGCTGTGCGCCCGACAGATGCCACGGCGCACAGGCGAGGATCAGCGCCAGGCAACGACGCGTCAAAGCCAATTGGCCTTTCGCAGCCGACGGAAGAGATAGACGTCGATCGCGATCATGAGGCCCGTGACGACCAGGTATCCGTAGCGCCACTGAAGCTCGGGCATATATTCGAAATTCATTCCATAGATCCCGGCAATCATCGTCGGCACCGCAATCAATGCGCCGTAAGCCGCGAGCCGCTTCATCGTCGCATGCTCCTGGAGGCCGATCATCGAGAGATTGACGGAAATGGCGGTCGATACCGTGTCCCGGATCGAGTCGATCGTCTGGCTGAGCCGTTGCAAGTGCTCGGCCACGTCGCGGAAGTACTCGCTCATGCCGGTGCAGACCATCGGTACGCGGGCACCGTAGAGATTCTTGAGCCCATCCTGCAGTGGCGCAACCGCATGGCGGATGGTCACGAGTTCCTGCTTCTGGGAGTAGAGAGCCTGGACGTTTTCGCGAAGCGCGGCGTCCGCGAATATCCGTTCCTCAACGGCATCGAGTGCGGTTTCGACCGAGTCGAGGACCGGGAAGTAGCGGTCCACGACGGCATCCATGAGCGCGTACAGCACGTAGCCGGAACCATTGCGCAACATCTCGGGTTCCCGTTCGCAGCGCGCGCGCACGTCGGAGAATCCCTGCTCGGCGCCGGTACGGATCGTCAGTATGTAGTTGGCGCCGGCGAAAACGTCGATCTCCCCGGTGTGCAGCGCGCCGTCCCTGCGTTCGAGCAGGTGCATGACAGCGAACAGCGAGTCATCGTACTCGTGGATTTTGGGCCGTTGGTGGCCCTGGCGAGCGTCCTCGACGGCGAGTGGGTGGAGATCGAACTCCGCCTGCATCTGCTCCAGCACCTGCGGGTCGCGTTCCAGCAGCGCGACCCAGACGAAACACCCAGGCATCGCAAGGTAGCGATGGATATCCTTCGGCTCAATTTCTGCGAGCCGCTTGCCGTCCTGGTAGGCGACGCAGTTGATCAGCATGAGAACGTCCCCTGGCGAGGCTGGGGAATAACCCCGCCGCTCACTCCGCCAGCATCTCGCCCGATCCACCCAGCTCGGCTGGCACGTCATTTTGCTTGGGCAGGCCGTCCCTGATGCGCAGGGCGGTTTCCCGGTAGTGGACATGCAGGCCCGGCTTGAAAGAGAGCTCGGGCAGGATCGCGGCGTAGACGTCCGTCAGTCCCATGCCGGGATGCTCGGTCAGGAGATGGCCGCCGCAGGTCTTACACCACTTGCGGACGCTTTTCGGCGTCTTGGCGAAGCTGCCGATATTGTCCGCGCCTCTCGTGATTTTGACTGACTCGGGTTTCCACAAGGTGAATGCGTTGACCGGGCCGGCCGACCAGTGCCGGCAGGACTCGCAGTGGCAATAACCCATCGCCGCCGGCTCACCGGTCGCGGCCACTTCGACCGCGCCGCAGAAGCAGCTGCCCTTGAATGTTTTCTTGTCCGCCATCGTGATGCCCTCAGGTCGCACTGCGGAGCGCGGTGCCGTTTTTCAGGTAATGATTCATGCGCGATTCCCACTCGCGCATGAACTGAACGTAGTACTCGGCCGTGAACGAAGTGATGAAGGTGTCGCCCTCCGGGCCGAGGCTCGTGTGGCTGTAGGTGATCTCGGCTTCGCTGCCCGGCTTTGCGGGCCGGACCCGGATCGTCAGCTTGCAGGCAGTGACACCGGGCGTGATCTTGATCATTTCGACGAATCCGCGCGCCGGATCGTGTCGCGTGATGAACCAGATCGAGTCGTGCACCTTGGCGTCGGTGATGAACACGCAGTCCTGCTCCGCGACGCCGGACTGGGTCAATACCAGGATGGGATTCCAGCCGTCGATCCAGTCCGCCTCGCGCACCGGGCACAGGAGCGGAAACACCCTGGAGACCGAGCCGACCAGGCGCTGCTTGTAGCTGCGGGTGACACGACTGGGGGCGCGGACATTCATGCTTGCAGCACCCTCCCACGGATGACCCGGCGATTGTAGCGGCCGTTCATGGCGCACAAAAGCAAGCCGATGCCGCAAACCGGTCACTTCGCCGCATACTCAATGACCATACTCGGCAGTATGCGCCGGGCAAGGCGGCGACAGGAGGGTGAGCATGGATGAGACGAAGGCAGCGCCCACCGCAGGCCGGCGGCCCAATGCCCGCGAAGCCAAGCGAGCGGTGCGCGCGGCGCATGCGGGCCAGTCGGTCCCGTACATCACCCGCAAGATTCCGTACTACGAGGTGCTGGGCGAAGAGGGCCTTGCCCTGATCGAAAACAACGCCGACACGATCCTCGAGGAGATCGGCATCGAATTCCGCGAGGACGCCGAAGCCCTGTCGATCTGGAAGAGCCGCGGGGGCCGACGTGCAGGGGGAGCGGGTGCGCATGCCGCGCGGCATGTGCCGCCAGCTCATCCAGGCGACCGCGCCGCGCGAGTTCACGCAGCATGCCCGGAACCCGGCGCGAAACGTGCTGATCGGGGGCAAGAACACGGTGTTCGCGCCCGCCTATGGCTCGCCCTTCATCTACAACCAGGACGAGGGGCGGCGTTACGCGCGCATCGAGGATTTCCGCAACTTCGTGAAGCTCGCTTACCAGTCGAAGTCGCTGCATCACTCCGGCGGGACGATCTGCGAGCCCGTGGACCTGCCGGTCAACAAGCGCCACTTCGACATGGTGTACAGCCATATGAAGTACAGCGACAAGGCATTCATGGGTTCCGTGACGCACCCGGAACGCGCGAAAGACACGGTCGAGATGGCGAAGATCCTGTTTGGCGAAAACTACATCGATGCGGCGACCGGCAGGCCGAAGACGGTGATCGTGAGCCTCATCAACGTCAATTCGCCAATGACCTATGACTCGACGATGCTGGGGGCGCTCAAGGTGTATGCGCGCGCGAACCAGGCCTGCATCGTGACGCCCTTCATCCTGGCCGGCGCAATGTCCCCGGTCACCGTCGCCGGCACGGCGACGCAGACGCTTGCGGAGGCGCTCGCCGGCATGGCGTTCATGCAGCTCCTCAATCCCGGCTGCCCGATGGTGCTGGGAAGCTTCGCCTCCTCGCTCTCGATGCAGTCCGGCGCGCCGACCTTCGGTACGCCGGAGCCCGCGCTTGTGCTCTACATCATGGCTGCGCTTGCGCGGCGGCTCGGCGTCCCGTTCCGGTCCGGTGGAAGCCTGTGTGCGTCGAAGATCCCGGATGCCCAGGCCGCCTTCGAGTCGGCGCAGACGCTGCTGCCCACCTGCCTCGCCGGCGTGAACTTCGTGTTGCATGTTGCCGGCTGGCTCGAGGGCGGGCTCGCGATGGGCTACGAGAAGTTCGTGATGGATGTGGACCAGGCGGGGATGATGCACACGCTGCTTGCGGGCGTGGATCTCTCCGAAAACGGCCAGGCGCTCGATGCCATCCGCGAGGTCGGACCCGGCAAACACTTCCTCGGCTGTGCGCATACGCTGGCGAATTTCGAGACGGCGTTCTACCGCTCGCCACTCGCGGATAACAACAGTTTCGAGCAGTGGGATGCGGAAGGGCGCCGGGACATGGCGACCCGCGCGAACGCGCTGTGGAAGAAGCAGCTCGCGGAATACGTCGAGCCGCCACTGGATCCGGCGGTCGACGAGGCGCTGCTCGACTACATGAACCGGCGCAAGGCGTCGTTTCCGGATTCGAATGTGTGAAAGAAAAGGGGGGCGTCTTTCGACGCCCCCCGGATCGTCAGATCAGCTCCGGTATCAGAAATCCTGTTTGAAGCGGAGGCCGATGGTTCGCGGACGGGGGCTCACGCCATAGGGCTGGCCGCCGCAAACGCCTACGGTGCACACAACATCCAAATCCCGCGGCGATTCCTCGTCAGAGGCATTGGCGATAAAGAGTTCAACCGCGTACTTGTCGTTCTGGATGCCGAATGCGAGATCGATGAACGTCGTCTCAGGAAGGTCGCCCAGAAACTCAGCGTCGTCGACATTCAGGGAGGAAGAGCGCTTGCCTTCGTACGCGAGCGACCCCTGTACGTGCGCATCGAAGCCGCTGAGCGGGAACATGTAGCGCGCGATGATATTGCCCTTGAAATCGGCCGTGACCGGCAGCGGCGTGCCGGGTGGTGCCCATGGGTCGCCGGGGCCGTTGCAGTCCGGGCAATATTCGTCCTTCAACTCGGTGTCGAAAAAAGCAACTCCGGTCGAAATCCGAAGGTTATCGGTTGCCAGCCAGTCGACCTGCGCCTCGATGCCAGTAATCTCCGCCGCCGGACCATTGATGACCGCCGTGATGCCGTTGTCGCCCTGGTGGGCCACTTGGACGTCTTCCCATTCCTCGAGGAACACGGCGCCATTGAACTGCAGCCGGTCGTCCATCCACCGGGTTTTCCAGCCGGCTTCCCAGTTGGTCAGGAAGTCCGACAGGAAATCGGGGTTGAACGGATCCCGGTTGATGCCACCGGGGCGGTAACCCTCCGACCAGGTCGCGTAGAGCATCGCGGTATCCGTCGCCTTGAAGCTCAGGTTTACGCGACCGACGTAATCGCTCTCGGTGATGAGCTTGTCCACGTTCTGGCAGGGCGCGTCCTTGCGGTCTACCTGTGACGGGCAACGCCACTCGCCATTGCGGCTCCAGGACACACCCGCGGGCGAAAAAGCACCTTCGCCTCCGTTGACCACGGCGCCCGGTTCGGTTGTGCCGGGAATCGGGGGAGCACAAACGAGGTTGCCCAAGGCATCAGTTTCAGTAACACCCGGGGGACAGGGCCTGTTGTATCCCAATGAGAAGCCGAAGAATCCTTTGACCGTGGTTTCAGGCTCGAAGTAACGCGCGCCGAGCGACAATTCCAGCCGGTCCGTGATGTCGAACTGGATCTGCCCAAACACGGCTTCGTCGATGTCGGTACGGTCCATGCTGTTCAGGTAGACCACGCCGGGGAACTGCTGGGCGCCGGGCTCGAATTCGTTCATCAAGAAATTGTCGGCGAGGCCCTCGACGTTGCCGAACTGCTGGTAAAAGTCGTGGTACTGTTTCTGGTAGAAGAATCCGAGCAGGCCCCGTACGCGCTTGTCCTGCGGCGTACTGATGCGGATTTCGTGGCTCGTCTTGTCGTAATAATCGTCGTTCGTGAACGAATGTGCCCGGTTGAGGTAATTGCCGTCGTTGTCGACGAACAGGTCGGCAAACAAGCCGGCAGACGAGCCGGTGGAATAGAGGGTGTCGTACCAGTAGGCGTAATCCGAATAGTCGAACTCTCCCTGAAGTTCGCGCTCGAGGTAATTGCCTGAGTACACGACGTCGAAGTTGCCGATCGAACCCTCGATCGTCAGTCCCACCTGGTAGAACTCGTCGTCCGTGAACTCGTTCCGGAAATGTGTGACCTCGTTCGTGACGGGGGCGAAATCGCTGAGGTCGTCGCCCCAAACGCCCTCCTGCTCCATCTTCTGATACATGACACTCGGCGTTACGGTCCAGTTTTCACCCAGGTTGATGCCGAGCGCTGCCCGCGCGCCCACCGTCTCTTTGGTGTTGTAGTTGTCTTCGACGAATGCCGCGTTGTCCGCGACGTAGTCATCCGCGGCGCAAGCGGCCGAACCTGCGGCACCGCAGAATCCCGGCGAGAGGGGGTCGTGTTCCTCATTGCCAGGGAACACGCGGGTGCCGGGCACGTTGTCGATCCAGCCTGCTTCGGAGACCGCCCAGCCCACAAGCCGGATGGCCGCGTTTTCGCCGATCGGGAAGTTGACGAATCCTTCCGCGACATACCCGGCATCATCGCCATCGACGTAGTTGCCTTCGAGCGAATAGCCGGCGGTAAATCCCGACGGATCGGGCTTATTGGTGATGATGCGAATCGTTCCGGACTGCGAACTCGCGCCGAACAGCGTGCCCTGCGGTCCAGCGAGTGCCTCCACGCGCGCGATGTCGTAAAGATGGACGTCGAGGTTGCCCTGCACCGTGGTGATCGGCTGTTCATCCAGATACGTGCCGACGCTGGGCTGGGACGTGGTCGCCTGTCCATCGCCACCGGTTGCGACGCCGCGCATGTAGATCAGATTGAAACCAGAGCCTGCCTCCATGGCTTGAGAAGTGGATACGCTTGGGAGGAATTGCACGTAGTCCTTGAAACTCTGGATGTTCAGCTCGTCCAGAGTCTGGGTGTTCAGGGACGTCACGCTGATCGGCACGTCCTGAAGGTTCTCGGCGCGCTTTTGTGCCGTGACGATCACTTCGCCGAGCGCGGTGGCCTGGTCTTGCGCCATCACGGCAGGGCTCGCGAGCGCCAGCAGTACGGCGGTCGCAACGGGGGTCCGCGAAAGGCGGAGCGGGGGGCACTTTGAATGGGGCAACGACATGTCCACTCTCCAGTGAGATTCCGGTTGCAAGTAGACTACGACCAAAGCCACTTCAACGCAAAAACCCCGCTACGACGGTTGCGTCGCCGCAACATCGCGGCTGGATCCGTGTACGGCGGTATAGGTTTCCAGCACTGCGCCGAAAGCGGTTTTCAGGGGGTCGAGCCACTCCGCATAGTGCCTCCATTGTTCGACCCCGTCCCGGTAGATCGGCTGCCGGACCTGTTCGGAACTCGCGGTTCGGACCGGGCGCTCGTTTTCGAAAAAGCGCAGGCAGCCCGCCTCGAACGGCAGTCCGCAGTAGTCGAGCAGGCGCCGCACTTCCGCCTCCGTGTCTTCGACCATGCGCTCGTAAATGACCCGGTGGATGCGTCCCGGCAAGACCTCGTCGAAGTGCGCCATCAGCTCGACGTAGTCGCGGTAGTAGCGGCCCATGTCCGAGAGGTCGTAGCTGAACCGCTGACCGCGGGCGTAGAGCTGCTTGAAGTTCGAGAAACAGCAGGCGAGCGGATGCCGCCGCGCATCGATGATCTTCGCATTCGGGAGCACCGCGTGGATCATCCCGATGTGCAGGAAGTTGTTGGGCATCTTGTCAATGAAGTACGGCCGATCGGTCTTGCGCTGGATGCGGGTGCGCTCGATGTACAGCTCGCCAAGCAACCGCAGATCTGCAATGCTTTTCCCGGCGAGAACTTCCGCATAAGCCGCGGATTCTTCCTCCGAGTCGGCCTCGGCGCGCAAGTCCTTTGCCATTGACAGGATATCGGATAGTTCGCTCGTTCCTTCCACTGCCGAATGACTGGACAGGATCTGCTCGAGCAAAGTTGAACCCGCACGAGGCATGCTGACAATGAAGATTGGATCCGGCGCGGCAGATCCGGAACCTGTTCGCTTGTCGAAGAATTCGCGCGAATAGGCTTTCTTGAGGCGCCTGACGCGCGACGTATTCCGCTCGGCATCATACGGATGTCCGGCACGGTACAAGGCATTGCCACTTGCATAGTGTTCGAAGGCCACCGCGTAGTCGGCCTTGTCCTCGAAGGCCTTGCCCATGGCGAAATGAAAATGCAGGCGATTCGTGTCGCTGAGCCCGGGAGCGGCGACGTGGGCTTGCATTGCCGCCAGGTCCGCATCCGTAAAACGAAATGTCTTGAGATTCGCGAGGCTCCAGTAGGCCTCGCCAAAGGCGGGGTCGCAGGCGATGCTGCGGCGATAGGCGTCGACGCCTTCGTCCAGGCGGTTCTGGGTCTTCAGCACGTGACCGAAACTCAGCCAGATCTTGGCATGAGCGGGATATTCCGCCAGCAACTTCGCGTAGATGGCGCTCGCGTGCGCGTATTCCCCGATCCGGCTGAGCAGCACAGCATGCAGGTTGCGATAACCGGGATTGCGGGGATCCTCTGCCAGCAGGCGCTCGATCTCGATCAGGGCTGCGGTGGCGTCGTTGCGCCGATATAGCAGTAGCGCATAGTTATAGCGCGCAGCCGCAAAACCGGGAGCGAGTTCCAGACAGCGCTCGAGCAGCGTGACCGCGTCGTCGGAGCGGCTGCATCGTGCCGCGACCTCGGCCAGCATCCGGATGGCAGGCACATCGGTCGGCGCCTGCATCAGGTGGGACTTGAGCAGTGCCTCGGCCCTCGGGAGGTCCTTTCGGAGCATCGCGATCGCCGCCTGCTGCAACACGGGGTTGCGCGTCGAGGCATGGATGTGACGGGCATAGGCGCTGTCGGCGCCCTCTGAGTCGCCGACGGCCATGAGGTGATCGGCGAGGACCCGCCAGGCCTCAGGGTGATCAGGGCTCAGTTCGACGGTTTTTCGCAGGGCGGTGATCGCTTCATCGCCGCGGCCCGCGCGCTGGAGTGCGGTGGCGAGAAGAAACATGGCCGGGACGTGATTCGGAACGACCTTGAGGATTTCCCGAGCCTGCTCCACCGCGAGCGCAGGCTCGCGCTCGAGCAATCGCGCGGCATGCGCGATCGCGACTTCAAGGGTGCCTGCCGGCCCGGAGGACGCACTCACGCAACGGATCCTAACGCAACGCCTTTCCCAGCCGCGCAATGCCATCGTGAATGTCCGGCACGGTGTAATGCGCAAAGCTGAGGCGCAGGCAATTCTTCAAGCCTCCGGCGGTGGAGCAGGCGGTGCCGGGCAGGAATCCGGTGCCGGCGGCGCGCGCTGCGGCCTCGAACTTGCCGGCGTCGGTGCCTGCCGGCAGTTCGAGCCAGAAGAAATAGCCGCCACCCGGCTTTTGCCAGCGCGCAATGCCGTCGAGGTGCTTGTGAAGCGCCGCATCCATCGCCTGCGCACGCTCGGCATAGCGGCCGCGCAGCGTCTCGACGTAGGCGGCCAGTTCGCCGCTTTCCATAAGCTGCCGCACAACGTGCGACGTGAAGTGATTGAAATTTCCGCCGCTCACGAGTGCGCCGCTCGCGAGCAGCGTCTTCATCAGGTCCGGCGTCGTCCGGATCCAGCCAAGGCGCAGGCCCGGCGCCAGGATTTTCGAGAACGTGCCGAGCGCGAGCACGTTGCCGTCACGACCCAGCGTCCCGAATGAGGGTGGGGGCGGCGTGCCGTGATGCAGGAACTGGTACACCTCGTCGGCGACGATGACGAAGCCGTGCTCGCGCGAGAGCGCGATGAGCCGTTCCCGGCGCGCGCGGTCGAGCACCTGACCGGTTGGATTGTGAAAGGCCGGGATCGTGTAGACGAGCTTCGGGCGCTGCTTGGCAAGTTCCCGCTCGAACAGCGCAAGGTCGAGGCCCGCGCCATCGACCGGCACGCCGACGATCTCGAGCCCATGATCGCGGAAGATCTGGAACGAGTAGGGGTAGCTCGGTTCCTCGACGAAGACGATGTCGCCGGCGCGCGTGAAGCGGCCGCAGACGAAGTCGAGGGCCTGGGAGATGCCGCCCGTCAGCATCAGCGAATCCGGATCCACGGCGCCGCCCTCGGACACGGCGAGAAATGCCGCGAGTGCCGCGCGGAAGCGCGCATCGCCCTGGCGCTGGCCGTAGTTCAGCTCTAGCGGCTCGGCGCCGGCGAAGAATCGCTCGCCGGCCGTGCCGAGGAGCGCGAGCGGCAGGAGATCCGCAGACGGCTGGCCGACACTGAAGTTGATCGTGCCGCGTTCCGGCGCGCCGTCGAAAGTGACCTTCCCGCTCATGCCGCGGGCTCGATGAGCCGGAACACGCGGTCCGGCCGCCCTGCCAGGAATTCGCGGATGTTCGAGGCCGAGATGCGGCGCAGGTCTTCCAGGGCCGACTCCGAATAGAAAGCCACATGAGGCGTCAGCAGCACATTCGCCCGCCCCACGAGCGGATGATGCCCGAGGTCGGGCGAGTCCTCAGCCAGCACGTCGAGTGCGGCGCCGGCGATGAGGTTGCGATCGAGCGCTTCCAGCAGATCGGCCTCGACGACCAATGCGCCGCGCGCAACGTTCAGGAGGAGCGGCTTGCGCCGCATTCGGGCGAAGGTAGCGCGGTTCAGCAGGCCGCGACTCCCGGCGTCGAGATTGCAGTGCAGGCTGATGATGTCTGCCTCGACCAGCAGCGTTTCGAACCCGGCAAGTTCCGCGCCATGGCGCTTTGCCGTCGCGGCATCGACCCGCGGATCGCAGGCGAGGACACGCAGGCCAAAGCCGCGCGCGCGGAGGCAGACGGCCTGGCCGATACGTCCGAATCCGACGAGGCCGAGTGTCTGGCCGGCGAGGCGCTTGACTCCGTCGATCTCATTCCAGCGCCAGCTGTGGCCGGCCTGAACCTGCCGGTGGTAGTCGAGCAGGCGGCGGTTCAGCGCAAGAAGCAGCGCAAGCGTGTGGTCCGCGACTTCATCGGTGCAGTATTCGCCGACCGCACTCACACGGATGCCACGCTCCGCCGCGGCGCGGACATCCACGCAATCCCAACCGGTTGCCGCCACCGAGATGATGCGGCAGCGAGGCAGCTCCGCAAGCACCGTCTGGTCGAACGGAACGTAATCGGTCACGATCGCCTCGGCATCGCGGCAGGCGGCGACGAGACTCTGCGGATCGCCGCGCCAGGTAAAGCCCCTGATCTCTGCATCTGCCGGAAGATGCCGCCGTTCGATCGACAGGTCGCGTCCCTCCGCCTCGGGCATCTCGGCAAAGACGACGATCATCGCGGCCGCGAAACAGTGAGCGCGACCAGCACGACCGCGGAAACCACGAGGCCCGGCCACAGCGGATCGATCGCGAACACCCCGCCCATTCCGGCGTCGGCGGCGATACGCCATCCGATCACGGTGGCGAGCGAAGTGCTGCTGCTCCAGAACGCGGCGCTCGCCGGCACGCGGCCCCAGAAGAGGGCGGCGACGGTCGGCAGGAACAACGCTGCCGAGTTGATGGTGAACCCGAGCTGGAGGATGTCGATGATGTCGCGCATCTTCCAGGCCATCAGCATGGCGAGACCGCCCGCACCGAGCGACGCCAGCGTGCCGAGTCGCAGCATCGCGGCGTGCGAGATATCCGGCTGGATGTAGCGCTGATGGATATCGCGCGCGTAGTTCGCCGACGCCGTCAGCACGCAGATGGATGCCACCGACATGATGGCCGACAGGATGCCGATCACCATCAGGCCTTTCAGTCCGACAGGAAATGCCTCCAGCACGAAGGTCGTGAGAATGCCGGCGCCGGTTTCGCGGCCCGGATACAGGACGGCAGAGGCGAGGCCAAGCCAGGTGACGGCAAGCGCGACCGGCAGAATCAGCACGATGGCGAGCAGCGCGCCGTTCCTTGCCGCCGCCGCATCACGCGCGGCGAAACTCCTGGAAAAACTGTCCATCGCGACAAAGAAGCTGAGCACCAGCGAGACCACGAGCGCCGCAATACGTCCCCAGCCTTGCGCGCCGAGATCGTAGTACGAGGCCGGCAGCGTCGCGTGCATCTCGTTCCATCCGCCGGCCTGGGAAATCGCAACCGGCACGCCGATCGCCACGATTCCGATCAGTACCAGTGCAACCTGGACCCAGTCGGTATAGGTCACCGCCAGGTAGCCGCCGACGGCGGTGTAGAGGATCACGATGGCCCCGGCCAGCAGCAGCGACGTACCGTAGTCCCAGCCGAGCAGCACCTGCAGCATCGCGGCCGCGGCGGCGAACTGGCCGGCGGTGTATGCCGTGTAGGCGAGGACGGTCGTGACGGTCGCGACGACACGCATGCGGTTGTCGTAGTGCTGCTCGATGAAATCCGGGTAGGTCAGGTGCTGGTGGCGATCGCCGACTTCCTTCACTCGCCGGGCAAAGAACAGCCCGAACAGCAGGCAACCGATCGCGATGGCGAGGATGTACCAGACACCGGTCACGCCGAACTCGTAGATGCGTGCCGAGGTGCCGACCACGGAGGCGCCGCCGATCCAGGCCGCGATCCAGAGACAAGCGATCGTAGCCGGGCCGCGGCGCCTGCCCGCCACGAAATAGTCTTCGACGTTCTGCTTGCGGCGCTGGGCGTAAAAGCCGAGGCCCACCATCAGCGCCAGGTAGACGAACAGAATGCCGGTATCAAGAACGCCCATGCCAGGACCCCGTTTCCGCCGAAGCGTCTACGATACCGTGAGCTTGCGCCCCCGGCGTCCCCGGGTCGCGCCTTGCGCCGCCGATTCCTTCACGGCGGGTAATTCGACGGCTTTTCGCAAATGCGGATACGCGGCGTTCTTGTGCGGTATCGCCATTGCGTCGATGAAATGCGACTGGAATCGCGGTTCGACGGCAGTCTCGATCTTCTCCACGCGCCGGACCAGGTCTTCGATGGCCGTGCGCGCCGTCGAATCGAGCAGCGCGATGCGCGCACCGGCGCCGGCGGCATTGCCAACCGAGCCGACACGGGACAGGTCGCAGTCGGGGATCATGCCGAGCACCATCGCATACTTCGCGTCGATGTGGCTGCCGAAGGCGCCGGCGAGCCCGATCCGGTCGACCTGCTCAACCGCCAGCTTGATCCATCAGCAACCGGATGCCGGCATGCAGCGCCGCCTTCGCGAGCTGGATCGCGCGCACGTCGTTCTGGGTAATGTGCATCGGGACGTCGCCGCGATGCAGGACATAGGAGAAGGTGCGGTCGTTGGCGACGACGCGGTCACTGCGCTCCGCCATGCGCCCGTCGATGACGCCGTCCTGGTTGATGATGCCGGCGAGGTACATCCCGGCGATCACTTCGATGATCCCCGAGCCGCAGACACCGGTGACGCCGGTCCCAGTCGGTGGCGGCGGCGAAAGCCGGATCATCCGACCACAGGTCGCTGCCGATCACCTTGTAGCGCGGCTCGAGCGTTGCGGGATCGATGCGCACGCGTTCGATCGCGCCGGGCGCCGCGCGCTGGCCGCAACTGATCTGCGCGCCCTCGAATGCGGGGCCGGTCGGGCTCGAGCAGGCGAGCAGGCGTTCGCGATTGCCGAGCACGATTTCTGCATTGGTGCCGACATCGACGAGCAGCGTGATATCCGCACCGAGGTCCGGGCGCTCGGCGAGGATCATGCCGGCCGCATCGGCGCCGACGTGGCCGGCGATGCAGGGCAGGACGTAGATGCGCGCATCGGGATGCACGGCGATGCCGAGCGACGAGGCGCGCAGCGTCAGCGAATGATCGACCGCGAGCGCAAACGGAGCGCCGCCGAGTTCCGTCGGATCGATGCCGAGCACCAGGTGATGCATGATCGGGTTGCCGACGAGCGACAGTTCGAGAATGTCCTCGGGCTCGATCTTCGCCGCGCGCGCGAGTTCTCCCGCGAGCGCGCTCAGGGCATCGCGGATCGCGGCGGTCATGAGCTCCGCGCCGCCGGGATTCATCATCGCGTAGGACACGCGGCTCATCAGGTCTTCGCCGAAACGGATCTGCGGATTCATCACGCCCGCAGCCGCGACGAGTTCGCCGCTCTCGAGATTGCAGAGGTGCGCTGCGACGGTCGTGGAGCCGACGTCGACGGCCATGCCAAAGGCCTTGTCATGAAAGCCGGGCCACACGGCGATGATCTGTTTTTCGCCGTGCACGGCGACGGTCACCTTCCACTGGCCCTTGCGCAATGCGGGTTGCAGCTCGCGCAGCACGGCGAGGTCGCAGGCGAGTCCCGTGAGCTGCCATTCCTTCTCGAGCGCGTTCATCAGGCGGCGCAGGTCGCCGGACGGATCCTGCATGTCCGGCTCCTGCACCTCGACATAGTGCAGCCGCACGACGGGATTCAGCTCGATCTCGCGCGCATCCGCGTCCTTGCGCACGACCTGCCGATGGACCTGGCTGCTCTGACGGCACGTCGACGACCACGTCGCCCTGCACGAGCGTCGAGCAGGAAAGCCGGCGGCCGGCGTCGAGTCCGCGCCGGCTCGCGTAGCGCGATTCGATCTCGCCGAGCGGCGAAACGCTCGCCGCTCCGGACCGGATGCCGTGCTTCGCGAATTCGCCTTCGGCGATCAGGACCTGGCAGCGACCGCAGATGCCGCGTCCGCCGCAGACGGAATCGATGTCGACGCCGAGCGTGCGCGCGGCCTGCAGGAGCGGCGTGCCGACGGGAAAGCGCCCGCGCTTGCCCGAGGGCATGAAGACGACCAGCGGATTCCTGGCGCTCACGGCGGGTCGCTTACGCGCGCGGCCTACGCCCGCCCTCGCGGCGGCCGCGCACGGCCTTGCCGTCAGCGGCAGGCGGCGGCGCTTCGCGGAACCGCCGGATCCAGCGCGCGCAATCCGGGTCGTGTCCCATCATGACGTCGGCGCCCATGCAGGCCCGCACGGTTTCGACGTGCAGCGGATTCGTGATCGCGGAGGTCAGGCCGGAGGCGATCGCCATCGTCAGGAACGCGCTGTTGATGCCATCGCGATTCGGCAGGCCGAAGCTGATGTTCGACGCGCCGCAGGTGGTGTTCACCTTCAGCTCGTCGCGCAGGCGGCGCACGAGCCGCATCACCTGGACGCCGCCCTGGTTGATCGCGCCGATCGGCATCACGAGCGGATCGACGACGACGTCGCTCGCCGGGATGCCGTGGTCCGCCGCGCGCTCGACGATGCGCTTTGCAACGCCGAAGCGGACATCCGGGTCCTCGGAAATTCCCGTTTCGTCATTCGAGATGGCGACGACCGCGGCGCCGTACTTCTTGATCAGCGGCAGCACCGCCTCGAGGCGTTCTTCCTCGCCGGTCACCGAATTGACGAGCGCCTTGCCCTTGTAGACGGCAAGTCCGGCCTCGAGCGCCGCGACGATGGAGGAATCGATCGACAGGGGCAGGTCGGTGATCGACTGCACGAGCTGGATGGCCTTTGCGAGGATCGCCGGCTCGTCGGCGAGCGGAATGCCGGCATTGACGTCCAGCATGTGCGCGCCCGCCTCGACCTGCGCGCGCGCATCCGCCTCGACGCGACTGTAATCGCCGGCGGCCATTTCGGCAGCGAGTAGTTTCCGCCCGGTCGGATTGATGCGCTCGCCGATGATGACGAAGGGCCGGTCGAAGCCGATGACGACTTCACGGGTGGCGGAACTGACGACGGTATCGGTCATGGTGATCCCTTGACTGAAGACGCTGCGGTATCGCGTGCCGGATACCAGGGAACCCGCCCCGCGAGCACCTTCGATCGATCGATCACTTCGGCGACCGCCTCTTCCTGCCGGTAGGCCATCACGTGGACGCCATGCACGCCGCGGATCGCGCGGATTTCCTGGATCAGTTCGACGCAGAGATTGCGGCCCTCGCGCGCCGGGTCCTGCGCGCCCGCGAGGCGCGCGATGACCGAATCCGGAATGTGCAGCCCCGGCACGTGCGTGCGCATCCATTCCGCGGCTTTCGCGGAGCGCAGCGGTCCGACGCCGACCAGCAGGAAAGCCTTGTCGATGAACCCCAGATCCTCGACGGCGGTCATGAACTGCCGCAGGCGCGGGACATCGAAGCAGTACTGCGTCTGGATGAACTGCGCGCCGGCGGCGATTTTCTTCGCGAGCCGTAGCGGCCGCCAGTCGAGCGGCCCGGCGAACGGATTGGCCGCGGCGCCGAGAAACACGCGCGGCGCCATGCTGATCCTGCGGCCGCTCTGGAAATGGTGCTCATCGCGCAGCGTGCGCGCGATCTCGAGCAGCGAGACGCTGTCGAGGTCGAACACCGGCCGCGCCTGCGGATGATCGCCCGCCTGCACGCCGTCGCCGGTGATGCAGAGGATGTTGCACACGCCCATCGCGGCGCCGCCCAGGATGTCGCCCTGGATCGCGATGCGATTCCGGTCGCGGCAGGAGATCTGCATGACCGGCGCATAGCCGACGTGCGTCAGCAGGGCGCAGACGCTCGAGGCTCGACATGTGGCAATTGGCGCCGCTGCCGTCGGTCGCGTTGATCGCGTCGGCATAGCCGTCGAATACGCGGGCGCGGCGGTAGACCTCGTCGGGATCCGCGGAATCCGGCGGGGCGAGCTCGGCGGTCACCGCGAACCCGCCCGCGCGCAGCACGCGCTCGAAGCGGCCGGGCGATACGTGGCCGGGCAGGATCGGCAGCGGATAGCCGGGAACCGGTTCGTCCTCGAATTTCACGCGCTGCTCTCCGGTCTTCTCGCGCACGACGCGCAGCCACGAAGAGCTTCCCTGCAGGCGCTGGTCGACCGCGGGCTGTACGTTCCGCATGGCTTCGACGCCGCCCGGGATGCGCTGACTGCCCTCGTACGCGAGCACCCACACGCACTTCATGGTCGGGATCACTTCGCAATGGCCGTCCGCGCGCACGCCGCCGCAGGGGCCGTTGCGCAGCTGCTTCGGGCAATTCATCGGGCAGGACATGCCGGTCGAGCTCAGCACGCATTGCCCGCACATCCGGCAGTCGAACAGAAGCCCCTTCACCGCGCGCTCGACGGCAGCGACCGGCCGCTCCAGCCGCCGGTGGCCGATGGCGCGCCAGAGCGGTGCGAGACCGACGAGCGCGGACTCGAGCCCGCGATAGACGCGATTGAGTCCGCGCGCATGACGCACCGACCACTGCCGCATGCGGTACATCATCGGCCAGTCTCGGCAACGCCCTTCGCGCGAATCAGGCGCTCGAGGTCCTCGTCGGTGTAATTCGCCTCGATGCGGCGCGCCTCGGCGGCCGCCTCATCATGAATGTCGTCGCTGCAGGGCGTGGCGGCCGAGCGCCGCCACTCGGCGAGATAGGCATCCGAGCTGCCCTTGCCGGCGCGCATCGCGGCGCGGTCGACCGCTTCCTGGAAACGAGCGGAAAGTTTCACCTTGGCGGTTTCGCGACCGCGCCGGACCACCACTTGCGCGGGAATGTCACGCCAGTAGATCAGCGTCAGGCTCGCCATTGAATGACTTGCGGGACGATCGGCAAAGGCCGCGAGGCTTTGCTCCAGGCCGCCGTAGCCGGTGGACTGAAACCTGTATTCGAGTCCGAGCCGCGCTGCAATCGCCCGCGCCTCTGCTTCCGATTCCGCCTTCGGCGCCTGGGCAAGGTACACGAGGCGGCGGTAGTTTCCGAAGTAGGCCGGCAGCAGCTCCGGATGCCGGTCGATGCCGAGCCCCCGGATCACCAGGCGCTCGAAGTGGCGCAGCAGGAAATCGGTCAGGTAAAAGCTTCCCGGTTCCGCATCCGCAAGTGCGGCGAATACCGGGGGTGTCGCGAAGAATTCGTAGCAGTGCGCCCCCGCGATCCGCTCGACGCCTTCCTCGCGCAGCACGGCGTCGAGCGAGCCTCGCGTGCCGCAGTCTCCGTAGGCGACGAAGATGTCGGCGTAGTCGTCGCGGTGCTCGCGGATTTTCCCGCGCACGGCTTCCGCGATGCGTTCCGGCCGGTTGTGCAGTTCCGGCGGCAGGCAGGCGACGTCGAGCGCGGTCCAGCCGTTAGCACGGCGCAGCGCCTCGACCTCGCGCGCGAGCGCACCGCAGGCGATCACGAGTTTTCTGGCGGGGCGATTCACGGGCGGCAATTCCCTCAATGCGCCTGCGCGGCGGCGCGACGCGCGGCGATGAGTTTCTTCGCGGTCTCGACGGCGATCGCCGCGTCGCGGCAATAGGCGTCGGCGCCGACGGCCCGGCCGAATTCCTCGTTGAGCGGCGCCCCGCCGACCAGCACGATGTATTTGTCGCGCAGGTTCTTTTCCTTCAGCGTGTCGATCACGACCTTCATGTAGGGCATGGTCGTCGTCAGCAGGGCCGACATGCCGAGAAAGTCGGGCTGATGCTTTTCGAGCGCGTCGAGGTATTTCTCGACGGCATTGTTGATGCCGATGTCGATGACTTCGAAGCCCGCGCCCTCGAGCATCATCGAGACGAGATTCTTGCCGATGTCGTGGATGTCGCCCTTGACCGTGCCGATCACGATCTTGCCGATCGGCTCGACGCCGGTCTCGGCGAGCAGGGGGCGCAGGATCTCCATGCCGCCCTTCATCGCGTTCGCGGCGAGCAGGACCTCGGGCACGAACAGGATACCGTCGCGGAAGTCGATGCCGACGATGCGCATGCCTTCGACCAGCCCGTCATTGAGCACGCGTTCCGGCGCCCAGCCGCGCTCGAGGAAGATGCGCGTCGCTTCCTCGACCTCGGCCTTCAAACCGTTATAGAGGTCGTCATGCACCTGCTCGGCGAGTTCGGTGTCGTCGAGCGTGCGAAGGTCGAACTCACCCTCTGCGGGTTCAGGCATTTACGCCAACTCCAGTCGTGACGATCGCTGGATGTTAAGCGCGGGGCCCCGGCGGGACTGGCCGCTTCGCGACAAGGACATGTCTGCAGACGACAGGGGATCGGGAACTGGGACGCCGGTCTGGTGCCTAGCCCGGGCCAGGCGCCTCGCGCGCCGCCCGGGAGGCCGGCGCCGGCCCGGAGGGCCGGATCTGGCGCTCCGCACTCGGCGGATGGCCGAAGTAGTTGCGATAGCAGCGGGAGAAATGCGGCGGTGACTTGAAGCCGCAGGACGTCGTGACATCCATGATCGGCATCGCCGTTTGCAGGAGCAGCTCGCGGGCGCGGCGCAGCCGCATCTCGAGGTAATACTTCTTCGGTACGCAGTCGAGGTGCCGCTTGAAGAGGCGCTCGATCTGCCGCCTCGACAGCCCGGTCGTGTGCGCGATCCGGTCGAGCGACAGCGGTTTCTCGATGTTCTCCTCCATGAGCTCCGCGACCTGGATCATTCCCTGATGTGATGCGCCCACCTGCGCGCGCAAGGGAACGTACTGGCGATCCTCCGCGCTCCGCACGCGCTCCAGCACGAACTGCTCGGACACGAGCTGCGAAATTCGCAGGCCATGCTTCAGCTGGATCAGGTTCAGCATCAGGTCGAGCGGCGCCGTGCCGCCGGAGCAGGTGTAGCGCTCGCGATCGATGCTGAATACCTGATCGTTGAGCTGCACCCGCGGGAACTCCTCGCGAAGCGCCGGCAGGTTCTCCCAATGGATCGTCGCGCGGTAGTTGTCGAGGAGTCCGGCGCGCGCGAGCGCGTAGCCGCCGGTACAGAGCGCTCCCAGCGCGACCCGGCGCTCGGCGAGACGTCGGAGCGCCGAGAGGAGCGGCGCCGTCACCGCCTCGCGGACATTGATGCCGCCGCAAACGAACAGGATCTCCACCTTGCCGAGCTTGTCCAGGGCGATGGTCGGCGCGAGGTCCAGGCCATTGCTTGCAAGCACCGGGCGGCCATCGAGGCTCACGATCGACCATTCGTACACGGCCTGGCCCACGACCCGGTTCGCCATGCGCAGCGGCTCGACCGCATTCGAGACCGCGATCAGCGAGTAATTCGGAAGGGTCAGGAAGCCGTAGCGACTCTTCGGCAGGGCGCCGGATTCCACGTTGTCACGGGTTTCGCGCATCGATCTTCAGTATGCCACCGGGGTCGGCACGGATGTCTGATTCCGACATAAGTCCGTCGCTTTTAGGGCTGCCGATCGCGCGCCAACGGCTACACTCCCGGAAATGAAGACTCATGCGCGGGTGGTCGTGATCGGCGGCGGCGTGGTCGGAGTCAGCACGCTCTATCACCTGGCGCATAAGGGCTGGTCGGACGTCGTACTCGTCGAGCGCGCGGAATTGACTGCGGGTTCGACCTGGCATGCCGCGGGACTCCTGCCGCTCTTCAATATGAGTTACACCGTCGGCCAGCTGCACAAATACTCGGTCGACCTCTACAAGCGCCTGCAGGCCGAAACCGGCCAGGACGTGAGCCTGCACGTGACGGGCAACCTGCGCCTCGCGACCTGCCGCGAGCGCATGGACGAGTACCAGAAGTACTGCGGGACGGCGAACACGATCGGCGTGCCGTTCCAGGTGATCGGGCCGCGCGAGGTCAGGGAACTCTGGCCGCTCGTGGAACTCGGCGGCAACGCCGATACGCCTGCGATCGTCGGCGCTCTCTATCATCCGCACGACGGGCACATCGCGCCCGCCGACCTGACGATGGCGCTCCGCAAGGGCGCGCGCGCCCGCGGCGCCGAAATCTACGAGCAGACTGAAGTCACGGCGGTGTCGCGCACCCGCTCCGGCGAATGGCTGTTGAATACGAACAAGGGCGACATCGTCGCCGAGCACGTCGTCTGCGCGACCGGGAATTACGCGCGCCAGACGGGACGCCTGTTCGGCCTGAGGGTGCCCGCCATCCCGGTCGAGCACCAGTACATCGTCTATGAGGAGTCCGCGGAGTTGAAGGCGTATCGCCAAAAGGGCGGCCGCGAGCTCGCGGTGCTGCGCGAGCCTGACCAGTCGTACTACCTGCGCGAGGAGCGTCTCGGCTGGATCCTCGGGCCCTACGAGGCCGGCGCGCCGGCGCGCTTCGCCGATGGCGTACCCGAATGGTTCGGCAAGAGCCTGTTCGACGGCGACCTGGATCGCCTGGTGCCGCATGTCGAAGCCGCGCAGCGGCGCGTGCCGGCGCTCGCGAACTGCGGCATCAAGGACATCGTGAACGGGCCGATTTCCTATACGCCCGATGGCACCGCGCTCGTCGGGCCGGCCTGGGAGCTTCGAAACGTCTGGCTCAACGAGGGCCACAGCTTCGGTATCACCGCGGCCGGCGGTGCGGGATGGCAGCTCGCGGAATGGATCGTCGAGGGGGAACCCGGCATCGACATGCTGGCGACCGATCCGCGCCGGTTCGGGCCCTACACCAGCAAGCGTTACGTGGTGAACAAGAACGAAGAGACCTACCGCAACGTCTTCACCATCCATTTTCCGGACGAGGAGCGCCCGGACGCGCGTCCTGCAAAGACGAGTCCGGTCTACGACAGGCTGAAGCACCTGGGCGCCGTGTTCGGACAGCGCTATGGCTGGGAACGCGCCAACTGGTTCGCGCCGGCGGGCGTCGAGGCAAAGGACGAATGGAGCTTCCGTCGCACGAATTATTTCGAGCACGTCGGCAATGAATGCCGCCGCCTGCGCGAGCATGTGGGTGTCATCGACCTCACGCCGTTCACGAAGCACGTGGTACGCGGCCCCGGCGCTGAGGCCTGGCTCGAGGGCCTCGTCGCGAACAAGGTGCCGTCGAAGATCGGCCGCATGGCGCTCAGCCACGCGCTGACGAAGCGTGGAGGCATCCGCTCGGAGTTCACGATCACGAAACTCGGGGAAGAATTCTTCTACCTCGTGAGCGCGGGCGCCGCGGAGCGCTACGACACCGATTTCCTGCAGAAGCGCCTGCCGGACGACGGCTCCGTCCAGCTCGCCAACATCACGACCGCACGCGGCTGCTTCGTCGTCGCGGGTCCGCGCTCGCGCGACGTGCTCGCAAAGCTGACGGACACTTCGCTGGCCAACGATTCCTTCCCCTGGCTCACAGGCCAGGTCGCGGAGGTCGGGCTCGCGACTGACGTGTACCTGCTGCGCGTCAATTTCGTCGGCGCGCTCGGCTGGGAACTGCATTTCCCGATCGAGTACGCGCGTCACCTGTTCGTTGCCATTTTTACCGCCGGGGCGGAGCACGGCATCGGCATGGCCGGCATGCGGGCCATGGAATCGCTGCGGATGGAAAAGTCCTACCGCATGTGGGGCAGCGACCTGACGCGGGAGAACACGCCGTTCGAAGCAGGCCTCGACCGTTTCGTGCGCCTCGGCAAGGGCGGATTCATCGGCAAGGAGGCGCTCGAGAAGCAGCAGGCTGCCGGCGTGCCCAATCGATTCGTGACGATTGAAGTTCTCGGCGTCACCGACGCGGATCCGCTCGGCAACGAGCCGCTGTTCGACGAAAAGGGCACGATGGTCGGCCGCGCGACGTCCGGCTACTACGGCCATGTGCTGAAGAAGAGCCTCGCGATCGGCTACGTGAAAGCGCCTTTCGCCGCCGTCGGCACGCCCCTTCAGATTGAAATTCTGGGTGAGAGGAAGAAGGCGACGGTGCTGGTCGACTCGCCCTACGATCCGGAGAACAAGGACCTGAAGGCCTAGAGGTTCATTCGGACGTGAAGCGGCAATCCTGGTCCGGCCTGTCCCTGCTGTGGAAGAGCCTGTCGCACCACCGCGGCTGGGGTGAGCAGTGGCGTCGTGCCGAGCCGAAGCCCCATTACGATGCCGTCATCGTCGGTGGCGGCGGACATGGGCTCGGCACGGCGTATTACCTGGCCGCCGAGCACGGGCTCACCAATGTCGCGGTGGTCGAAAAGGGCTGGATCGGCGGCGGCAACACGGGCCGCAATACGACGATCATCCGCTCGAACTATCTCTTCGACGAGAGCGCCCGGCTCTATGACCATGCGGTCAAGATCTGGGGACACCTGTCGCAGGACCTGAACTACAACGTCATGTTCTCGCCGCGCGGCGTGATGATGCTCGCGCACACGGTGCACGATGTGCAGGTTCTCAAGCGCCACGTGCACGCCAATCGCTGCAATGGCGTCGACAACGAGTGGCTTGCGCCTGCGGAAGCGAAGGCCTTCTGCCCGCCGCTCAATGTCGAGGCGAACATCCGCTATCCGGTGCTCGGCGCCGCGCTGCAGCGGCGCGGCGGCACGGCGCGGCACGATGCCGTCGCCTGGGGTTACGCGCGCGCGGCCGATGCGCTCGGCGTCGACATCATCGAGAACTGCGAGGTCACGGGCATCCGCCGCGACGCAGGCGGGGCAGTCGAGGCGCTGGAGACCTCGCGCGGCCTCATCCGCACCGGACGGGTCGGCGTCGTGGCCGCAGGTAATTCGAGCGTCGTCATGAGACTCGCGGGCGTGCAGCTTCCGCTCGAGAGCTTCCCGCTGCAGGCGCTGGTATCCGAGCCCATCAAGGCGGTGTTCCCTTGTGTCGTGATGTCGAACAGCATCCACGCGTACATCAGCCAGTCGGACAAGGGCGAGCTCGTGATCGGTGCGGGCACGGACGCCTACACCTCTTATACGCAGCGCGGCGCGCTGCACGTCAACATGCACACGCTGGAGGCGATCTGCGAGTTGTTTCCGAGCTTCCGCCGCCTGCGGATGCTGCGGAACTGGGGCGGCATCGTCGATGTGACGCCGGACCGCTCGCCGATCATCGGCAAGACGCCGGTTCCGGGCCTGTACGTGAATTGCGGCTGGGGCACGGGCGGATTCAAGGCGACGCCGGGTTCGGCACAGATATTCGCCTGGACCATCGCCCACGACGAGCCGCACCCGATCAATGCGCCGTTCACGCTCGAGCGTTTTCGCGAGGGCGTCCTGATTGACGAAGCGGCGGCCGCCGCCGTCGCCCACTGAGATCCCGATGCTGCTGATCGACTGCCCCTGGTGCGGCAAGAGGCCCGAGGTCGAGTTCGCCTACGGTGGACAGGCGCATCTCGTGCGGCCATCGCGGCCCGCCGATGTGAACGACCAGCAATGGGCAGACTATTTATATGTGCGCAGCAACGCGAGGGGCCTGCACGCCGAACGCTGGCGCCACTTGCGGGGCTGCGGTCGATTCTTCAATGCGCTCCGCGACACGACGAACGATCAGTTCGCCGCGACCTACCGGATCGGCGAGCGACCGCCGGAATGAGCGCATTCCGCACGGAGAATGGCGGTCGCGTGGACCGGACGCGGCCGCTGAAATTCAGTTTTGACGGCGCGGCGTTCGAGGGCCTGCAGGGCGACACGCTCGCGTCCGCGCTGCTCGCGAATGGAGTGCATCGGGTCGCGAGGTCGTTCAAGTACCATCGCCCGCGCGGAATTCTCACGGCGGGCGCCGAGGAGCCGAATGCACTGGTCGCCGTGCGGCGCGACGCGGCGCGTCATACGCCGAACCTGCGCGCGACGCAGGTCGAGCTGTATGACGGACTGGTTGCTGAGTCCCAGAATCGCTGGCCGAGCCTCGGCTTCGACCTCGGCCGCGCAAACGACCTGCTGTCCCCGCTGTTTCCGGCAGGCTTTTACTACAAGACGTTCATGTGGCCGCGGGCTGCCTGGGCCGCGCTCTATGAACCCCTAATCCGCGCCGCGGCGGGACTCGGCCGCGCGCCCGAGCTGCCGGATCCGGATCGTTACGCGCAATGCCATGCGCACTGCGATGTCCTGGTCGTCGGCGCCGGGCCCGCGGGACTTGCCGCGGCCATGACGGCCGCGGATGCCGGCGCGCGGGTGATCCTCTGCGACGAACAATCGGAAACGGGCGGGTCGCTGCTGTCCGACCCGCAATCGCGGATTGATGGACTTGCCGCCGGGGAGTGGGTCGAGCGGGCGGTCGCCGCACTCGCGGCCAATCCCCGTGTGAGGCTGCTGCCGCGCACCACGGCGTTCGGTTACTTTCCGCACAACGCGATCGGGCTCAACGAGCGCCTCAGCGATCATCTCGCGGAACCGCGACCCGGCCAGGCGCGCGAGCGCCTGTGGCAGCTGCGCGCACGCGAAGTCGTACTGGCCACGGGTGCGATCGAACAACCGCTCGTGTTCCCGGGGAATGACCGGCCCGGGATCATGCTGGCCGGCGCCGTGCAGACCTACCTGCATCGCTACGGAGTTCGCGCGGGAACGCAGGCGGTCGTCGTCACGACGACCGACAGCGCTTACCGCGCGGCGCTCGACTTGCGGGCCGCGGGCGTCGAGGTCGCTGCGATCGCGGACCTGCGGTCAAACGTCGATGGCATTCTGCCGCAGGCCGCGCGCCGCGCCGGCATCGAAACACTGGTGCGCGCGACCGTGCTCGGAACGCGCGGCGGCGGCCGCGTCAGCGGCATCACGCTCGAGGGAACCGATGACCGCGGCCGCACCGGACAGCGAAATCTCCATTGCGACCTGGTGCTGATGTCCGGCGGGTTTGCGCCCAGCGTGCATCTCTATTCGCAGTCGCGCGGGAAGCTGCAGTGGAACGATGCTGCGCATGCCTTCGTGCCGGCGTCTTCGGCGGAACGCGAGCGCTCGGCCGGTGCCTGTCGTGGCCTCTACGGCCTGGCGAAGACACTCGCGGACGGTGCCGCCGCGGGCAGCGCCGCGGCGAAGGCGACCGGTCATGACGCTGCGGCGCGTCGGTTTGACGTAACCGGAGACGACGATGCTGCCGACATGTCGCCGCCTGCCGCTGCCGGCCCGCGCTGGCAAGGGATCGAAGGCTTTCGTGGACTGGCAGAACGATGTCACCACCCACGACCTCGAGCTCGCCGCGCGAGAGGGCTTTCGCTCGATCGAGCACATCAAACGCTACACGACAGTCGGCATGGCGACCGACCAGGGGAAGACCTCGAATCTCAATGCGCTCGGCCTCGTCGCAGGACAGCTTGGCAAGTCCATTCCCGAGGTCGGCTTCACGACGTTTCGGATGCCCTATACGCCCATTTCCTTCGGCAGCCTCGCGGGCATTGCGCGCGGCGAGCTGTTTGATCCGATCCGCAGGACGCCGATGCATGAGTGGGCCGTGGCCGAAAAGGCAGTATTCGAAGACGTCGGCCTGTGGAAACGCGCGCGCTACTTTCCGCGTGCCGGCGAGAACATGCAGGCCGCGGTCGCGCGCGAATGCCTTGCGGTGCGAAACGCCTGTGGAATCTTTGACGCCTCGACACTCGGAAAAATTGCGGTCGTCGGTCCCGACGCCGCGGAGTTCCTGAACCGCCTCTACATCAACCACTGGTCGAATCTCGCGGTCGGCCGCGCTCGCTACGGCATCCTGCTGCGGGACGACGGCTTCATCTACGACGACGGCGTCGTCGCGCGCATGGCGACGGATCGCTTTCACGTGACGACGACGACCGGCGGTGCGGCGCGCGTCCTTGCGATGATGGAGGACTACCGCCAGACCGAATGGCCGGAGCTCGAAGTCTGGCTGACGTCCACGACCGAGCAATGGGCGGTCATCGCGGTCCAGGGTCCGCATGCGCGGCGGGTGCTGGAGCCACTCATCGCGGATATTGATGTGTCTTCGGCGGCCCTGCCGCACATGGGTGTCGGCCACGGAACGCTCCGCGGCATTCCGATGATGCTGTTTCGCGTCAGCTTCAGCGGCGAACTGGGTTACGAGATCAATGTGCCGGCCGACCGCGGTCGCGAAGCCTGGGAGGCCGTCCACGCAGCGGGCCTTGCGCAGGGCATCACGCCCTACGGCACCGAGACGATGCACGTGCTGCGCGCGGAGAAAGGCTACATCATCGTCGGCCAGGACACCGACGGCACCGTGACGCCCGACGATGCGGGGCTCGCCTGGGCAATCGGCCGCAGCAAGGCGGATTTCGTCGGCAAGCGTTCACTGGAGCGCGCGGCGATGAAGAGCCCGCATCGAAAGCAGCTCGTGGGCCTGCGCACGCGCGACCCCGGCACGGTACTCGAGGAGGGCTCGCAGATCGTGGAAACGGCGGGACAGAAACCGCCCATGAAATTGATCGGTCATGTCACGTCTTCGTACTGGAGTTCGGTACTCGGTCATTCGATTGCTCTCGCGATGGTGACCGGCGGGCGCGCCCGTCATGGCCAGACACTGTTTGTGCCCATGCCGGGCGGCGACATCGCCGTCGAAGTGACGTCGCCGGTTTTCTATGACCGGGATGGAGCGAAGCTTCATGTCTGACTGGCTGAAGATTCTTCCGCCGGCCTCGCGTTTCATCCTGCAGGGTGGGCCGGCCGCGTGCGCGGCAGCGGGCATGGCTTTCGGGGTTGCGCTGCCGGAGATCCCCTGCCGCGCCAATTCCGCAGGCGGTCGTGCCGCGCTGTGGCTCGGGCCCGGCGAGCAGCTGCTGCTCGCACCGGCCGGTGACAGGGAGGCGATCGGCGTGGGTCTTGCGGAGGCGCTCTCGGGCTTCGCGCACTCGCTCGTGGACGTCAGTCAGCGCCAGGTCGCGCTGCATCTTCGCGGGCCGCAGGTCTGCGTGATCCTGGGGAGCGGATGTCCACTGGACCTCGATTCCGCGGAGTTTCCGCCGGGCATGTGCACGCGCACGCTGTTCCACAAGGCGGACATTGTCCTCTGGCGCACGGGCGCCTGCGAGTTCCAACTCGAAGTGTGGCGATCCTTCTCGGATTACGTCGTTCAATGCCTGCAGGAGGCCGGCCGCGATTTCATTGAGCCGGCCGATATTGCTTAACCACAGGCACTGGCGGAAGATCCCAAGAATCCTGATTTGAGGGGGATCCCATGCGGCAGACACAACGTGCTGTTCAATACGTCCTCCGGCTTGCGGCCTGTGGGGCGCTCATCGGCAGCGAGTCGCCGACCGCGCTCGCGCAGCAGACGGAGACCGCGCCGGGCGCCGTGCCATTCGCCGAGGTCGTAGTGACTGCGCAGCGCCGCGAGCAGAACATCCAGGACGTCGGCATCGCGGTGACGTCGATCGACGAGCGTGCGCTTCAGAACCTCAACATCACGACGGCAACCGACATCGTGAAGGCCGTGCCGAACCTCAGGATGAACGCGTACTCGAGCGCGCAGGTGGTGTTCAACATCCGCGGCGTCGCGCAGAACGACTACGGCGACCAGCAGGAGCCGCCGGTTGCCGTGTACCAGGACGACAGTTACGCGAGCTCGATCAACATTGCGAGCTTCCCGGTGTTCGACCTCGCGCGCGTCGAAACGCTGCGCGGCCCGCAGGGCACGCTATTCGGCAGGAACGCGACCGGTGGCGCAATCCAGTTCATCTCAAACGCGCCGACGGAGGAGTTCGAGGGTTACGGCAACTTCACGGTGGGACGCTACAACCAGGTGGTCGTGGACGGCGCGGTCTCCGGTCCGTTGAGCGACTCCCTGCAGGGACGCCTCGCCTTCATCTACAACGAGGACGACGGCTGGATGGAGTCTGTCGATCCCAGCGTGCCGGACCGTGGCGGAAACGATCACTATGCGCTGCGCGGGCGGCTTGCCTGGCAGCCCGGCGAGACAACCGATGTGAACTTTATCTTCCGCTACCTCGAGGCGAACAGCGAGACGCAGGCCGGCATCTACTCGCACGAGCCGGCCTGCCCGAATGACCAATCCCAGGGCGAGTTCACGCCGTTCGACGAACTCTGCGAGTACTGGTACTGGGTGGAAGGCATCGACGAGGGCACGACCGGAACCGGCTTCCGCGATGACTCGATCATCCCGAGCCGCGGCGGCGACCCGTATAAGACAGCGGAGACCGAGCCCTCGTACGTGGACCGCGAGATCTTCGGCGCGCAGGTCCGCATCGACTCCGACATCGGCTTCGGCACCTTCACGTCGATCACGGACTACCAGACTTCCGACAAGTTCTACACCGAGGGTGGCGACGCGTCGCCGGATGACGGCGTGTTCTTCTTCCAGGGCAGCGAACTCGACCAGATCTCGCAGGAGTTCCGCTATGCGTGGAGCGCGGGCGCGCACCAGATGGTGGTGGGCCTCTTCGGCATGAACGTCGACGGCGACTACATCGGAAAGTTTGCCAGCCTGTTCTACGAGTACGACCCGGACGCCTCCTTCACGCAGGAAACGACCTCCTTCGCCGCGTTCCTGCAGGACGAATGGAGCTTCGCGGAGCGCTGGAAGCTGACCGCCGGCCTGCGCTACTGGGACGACGAGCGCGAGGGCGCCTATTTTGCGCACTCGCCCGAGAGCATCGACTTCGCCCTGGCTGAAGTCACGATTATCTTCAGCCCGGAGGAGATCTTCCCGCTCGGGAGCACGGTCACCACCAGCGACACCACGCAGTCGTTCGACGACTTCACGGCGCGGCTGCAGCTCGACTACCGGCCGAACGATGACCTGCTGTGGTATCTCTCGTACAACCGCGGCAGCAAGAGCGGCGGCTTCAGTTTCTCGACCGGCACGCCCTTCGACCCCAACCAGGTTCCGTTCCTGGAAGGGATCGTGTACGAGCCGGAGACGCTGAACGCCTACGAACTCGGCATGAAGTCGAACTTCGCGGGCGGCACGATGATGCTGAACCTCGCCGGCTTCTACTACGACTACGAGGACTACCAGGCCTTCGCGCAGCTCGGCCCGATTCAGACCATCGTCAACCAGGACGCGGAGGCGATGGGCCTCGAGATCGAGCTCAATGCGTATCCGACCGACCGGCTCCTGTTGCAACTCGGCGCTTCGTTCATGGACAGCGAGGTCAAGGACATCTTGCTGCCAGACCTCGTAAGCGTTGTCGACCACGACCTGCCGCAGGCGCCGCCGTTCGCCGCGAACGCGCTCGCGCGCTACGAGTTCCCGCTCGGCACCGGCACCGCGTCCATCCAGGGCGACGTCTATTACACGGACGATTTCTGCTTCACGGCACTGTGTGCGCCTGTGGAGGAGGAGGCGTCGTATACGCTCGCGAACGCGCGCATAGGCTACGCGGCGCCGGACGGGCGCTGGGAGGTCGCGGCGTTCGTGAACAACCTCTTCGAGGAGGAGTATCGCGTCTACGCCTTCGACAGCTCGCTGTTCGCGGGTGTCGTTGCGGGCGTGTATGGCAGGCCGCGCACATATGGGGTGACGGCAACATGGCGTTTCGGCGCGGCATACGACTAGCGCGCAGGCCCGTTGAAACTCCCGCGTCCTTTCTTCAGGCTGCCGGTCCGCTTCGATGCCATTCGCCTGCAGGCGGAGGCTGAAGCGTTGCCGGAAAGCGCCTGGTCGGTTCACCCGCAGGTGCACGAGGGAAACACGGCGGCGCGGCTGATCACCGTGGGCGGCGGCGAGAACGATGACGTCACCGGGGAGATGAAGCCGACCGCGTCGCTTGCCGCCTGCCCCTATGTCCAGCAGGTACTTGCTTCCTTCAATACGGTGTGGTCACGCTCGCGCCTGATGCGCATTGCGAGTGGGGGGTCCGTGCCGCAGCACAGCGACATGAACTACCACTGGTTCCATCGCGTGCGCCTGCACGTGCCCGTGGTCACGCGACCCGAGGTCCGTTTTCACTGCGCGGGCGATAGCGTTCACATGGCGGCGGGCGAGGCCTGGATCTTCGACAACTGGCGCGAGCACAAGGTCGAGAACCCGACGAGCGATGCCCGAATCCATCTCGTCGCCGACACCGCGGGCACATCTGACTTCTGGCGGTTCGCGACGAGAGGCCGGTCGAAAGACTTCGATCAACCGGACGCGGATTCGAAGCTCATCGCTTTTGATCCGGCCGCGCGCCCGCGACTACTTTTCGAACGATTCAATACCGCTCCCGTAATGCCACCGGCGGAAGTCGAGCAACTGACATACGACCTTCTCGCCGATCTCGCGCCGGCGGATGCACGCGCCGAGTCCACCGCGGCTGTTGGCCGGTTCGTGACCACGATGATCGAGTTCTGCCACGACTGGCGTTCGCTGTGGTCGCTGCACGGCGACGCACTTGGAAATCGGCGCGCCTACGAACAGCTCCTGCGTGCAACGCGCGAGCGCATTTCGAATTTACCTCCGGTGCGCGTCGCAAGCACCGGCTACAGCGCGCAGTCCGTGCTGAACGCGCGCCTGATGGCGCACCTCTTCGGCGACGGGGGCAGGTCGCGCCGGGAAGCGGCCGAATTCAATGTGGCTGCCGCCACGCCGCCGCCCGCCGCGATACCCGCGGTTCAGTCAGTGTCGTTCGGCACGGAGACCGTGACGCTCGAGTTGCCGCAGGTCGAGTTGCCGACGGTCGAGGTGCCGAGGATCGAGCCCCCGGCGGTCGAGCCGCACAAGCCGCCCGTGCTGGAGCGCCCGATCGTCATCCTGAGCGCCCCCAGGGCCGGCAGCACCTTGCTCTTCGAGACGCTGGCGCAGGCGGCGGGCATCTACACCATCGGGGGCGAGAGCCACCAGCTCATCGAGAGCATCGCTGCGCTTCGGCCGGGTCGCGGCATCGTGTCTTCCAACCGGCTGACCAGGAAGGATGCGACGACCGTGATCATCGCGGAGCTTCGGCGGCGGTTTGCCGGGAGGCTTCACGATCGCGACAAGCAACCGCCGCTGTCGGGTGCAAGTGTCCGGCTGCTGGAAAAGACGCCGAAGAATGCGTTGCGCGTGCCTTTCCTGTTCGAAGTGTTCCCGGACGCGCAGTTCATTTTCCTGCACCGGGAGCCCCACGCGAATCTTGGCAGCATGATGGAAGCCTGGCGCGGCAAAGGCTGGGTCACGTATCGCCAGTTGCCGGGTTGGCCGGGTCCCTGGTCGCTCTTGCTGCCACCCGGCTATGAGCGCCTTAAAGATCGGCCGCTCGAGGAAATCGTGGCATTCCAGTGGAAGGCTGCGAATGAAACGATCCTCGACGACCTCGCGGGCATACCACGCGAGCGCTGGACGACCGTGCGCTACGAGGACCTGATTCGCGATCCCGGAACGGAAGTCGAGAGACTGTTGAAATTTGCAGGGCTTGCCATGGATCCCAGGCTCGCCGAGTACCTGTCGAAACCCCTTCCGCTTTCACGTTACACGAAGACGGCGCCCACCCCCGACAAGTGGCGACGGGATGAGGCCGAAATCAATCGCGTGCTGCCAGGCCTTTCGGCCATCAGCGCGCGGCTGGTCGAGTAGTCGCCGGCAGATGCTGCAATGGTGACGCGTGCCGAGGATGTGGTCCGCCGCCTTCTCGGCCACCATGATCGTCGGCGCGTTTAGATTGCCGGTCGTGATCGACGGCATGATCGAGGAATCGACGACGCGAAGGCTCTCCGTGCCGATCACGCGGGCCTCCGAATCCACCACCGCCATCGGATCGTTGTGACGACCCATCCTGCAGGTGCAGGTCGGGTGATAGGCGCTCTCGGCCTTGGCGCGCACGAAGGAATCGATCTGTTCGTCGGTTACGACATCGGTGCCTGGCTGAATCTCGCGTCCCCGGTACGGATCGAACGCCGCCTGCGCAAAAATTTCACGTGTCAGGCGCAGGCCGGCCCGCATGTCAACGAGGTCGTCCGGGTGACTCAGATAATTGAAACGAATTCGCGGCTTGTCGCGAGCGTCGGCCGAAGTGAGCCGAACCCATCCACGGCTCTTCGAGCGCATCGGCCCGACGTGCGCCTGGAAACCGTGCTCGCGCGCGAGTGACGAACCGTCGTAGGCGACCGCGAGCGGCAGGAAGTGGAACTGGATGTCGGGGTAGGGCACGCCGGCGCGGCTCCTGATGAAGCCGCCGGTCTCGAAGTGATTGGTGGCGCCGAGGCCGTCCTTGAAGAGCAGCCAGCGCGCGCCGATGAGCGCGCGAGCGAACAAGCCCATCGATGAATAGAGCGTAATGGGCTGCGTGCAGGCGACCTGGAAGTAGAACTCGAGGTGATCCTGCAGGTTCTCTCCGACGCCCGGTAGGTCGTGCATCACCGGGATTCCGTGTTCGCGCAATTCGGCAGCAGGTCCGACACCCGAGAGCTTCAGCAACTTCGGAGAATTGATCGAGCCAGTGCTCACGATCACTTCGTGGCGCGCAGCGACGCTCTGCACTGCGTCATCGCGGCGATACTCGACGCCGGTCGCGCGCTTGCCATCGAATAGGATGCGCGTCGCAAGTGCCTGCGTGCGCACGGCGAGATTCGCGCGCTTCATCGCCGGGCGCAGGTAGGCGTTGGCCGCGCTGCAGCGCCGCCCGCCGCCGACGGTCATGTCGAGTCTGCCGAAGCCTTCCTGCTGGTAGCCGTTGACGTCGGCAGTGTGCGGATAGCCCGCCTGCTTGCCGGCTTCCAGCCATACCGCGTGCAGCGGATTCGAAAGTGTCCCGTAGCGGGTCTGCAGCGGACCCGAATCGCCGCGGTACGCATCGCCGCCTGGCGCGCGCGTCTCCGCGCGCCGGAAATAGGGCAGCACCGCAGCGTAGTTCCAGCCACTCGCACCTTCTGATTCCCAGCGATCGAAGTCCTGCGCGTTGCCGCGCACGTAGACGAGGCCGTTGATGGATGAGGAACCGCCGAGGACTTTGCCACGCGGCGTGTGCAGGCGCCGGCCGCCGAGGCCGGGCTCGGGCTCCGTGTAATAGCGCCAGTCGTATTTCTCCATGCCCATGGGGATCGAAAGCGCCGAGGGCATCTGCACGAAGATCGAGCGGTCCGAGCCGCCGTATTCGAGGACGAGGGCACTGTGCTTTCCGTCCTCGGTCAGCCGGTTGGCCAGCACGCAGCCGGCGGAGCCGGCGCCGACGATCACGTAGTCGAAAACTTCCTGGCTCATCGACGCGCCGCCTCAGTACGGCGCATCGATGTCGCCTTTCGCGACGTACACGCTCTTCAGCTGGGTGTAATGCTCCATCGCCGCACGCCCGTTCTCGCGCCCGAGACCCGAGAGCTTGACGCCGCCGAAGGGCAGCTCGATCGGCGTGACGTTGTAATGATTGATCCAGCAGGTTCCGGCCTGAAGCTTCGCGATCACGCGATGCGCGCGATTGAGGTCGTTGGTGAACACTCCGGCAGAGAGACCGAACTCGGTGGCGTTCGCGCGCGCGATCACTTCGTCTTCGTCTCCGAACTCCAGCACCGACATCACCGGGCCGAAGATCTCTTCGCGCACGATGCTCATGTCGTCGCGGCAGCCGTCGAAGACTGTCGGCTCGATGAAAAAGCCCTTCGCGAGCGTGCCATCCGTGCGGCGGTTGCCGCCGACCAGCGCGCGCGCGCCCTCTGCACGTCCGCGGGCGATGTAAGCGAGGACCATCTGCATGTGTTCCTCGGAGATGAGCGAGCCCACCTGCGTCGCCGGGTCCATCGGGTCGCCGATCTTCATGGCGCCGACGCGAGCGACGAGACGGCGCAGAAACTCTGCCTTGACCGAGTGGTGCACGAACACACGCGTGCCGTTCGAGCACACCTCCCCGGCGGAGTAGAAATTGGCGAGCAGCGCGCCCGAGACGGCCTGGTCGAGCTTCGCGTCTTCGAACACGATCAGCGGAGACTTGCCGCCGAGCTCGAGTGTCACGGCCTTGAGCGTGCCCGAGGCGTCGTTCATCACCGCCTTGCCGGTGCCGACCGAGCCCGTGAGCGAAACCTTGCGGATCTCCGGATGGCGCGTCAGCTGACGCCCGGTCGCGGAATGGCCCTGTACGACCTGGAAGATGCCGGGCGGCAGGCCGGCCTCGCGGTAGGCTTTTTCGAGCTCGGCGGCGGTGAGCGGCGTGAGGCTCGCGGGCTTGAAGATCATCGCATTGCCGAAGGCGAGCGCGGGGGCGGATTTCCAGCAGGCGATCTGCAGCGGATAGTTCCAGGCGCCGATACCGGCGACGATCCCGATCGGTTCGCGGCGCGTGTAGCCGAAGGCCGCAGGGCCGAGGTCGATGTGCTCGCCGGATGCGCTCTGCGCGAGCGCGGCAAAATACTCGATGCACTCGGCACCCGAGATCACATCGACGACGCGCGTCTCCTGGATCGGCTTTCCGGTGTCGCGCGTTTCGAGTTCCGCGAGCGCATCGTTGCGCGCCCGAAGAAGCTCGGCGGCGCGGCGCAGGATACGGGCACGTTCGCTGCCTGCGAGCGCGGCCCAGGCGGGCTGTGCTTCGCGCGCGGCCGCTACCGCGGCCTCGATCTCGCGGGGGCCGGCCACCGGCACGTCGCCGAGCCGTTCTCCGGTCGCGGGATTGAAGGAGGCGAGGCGGGAATTTTGCGGTTCTGCGAGACTATCCAAGGTTGTCACAAATTCTTTGACTGCAAAGAGTTAGGGGAACACGAACGTGCCCAACGAATCCCCTGTTGAACGATCATTCGTTAGCCGGTGGGGCAGGTCAAGTGCGGCCCAGGCTGCATGGTCCGCTTGCCTCGCGTACCTGGCCGTGCTTGCACTCTACCCCATGGGCGCAAGGGCGGACGCGGAGCCCGCGTCCTGCCGGATCGTGCGCTTCTCGGACATCGGCTGGACCGACGTCACGGCTACGACAGGCCTCGCGAGCCACCTGGTGCGCAAGCTCGGCTACGAGCCCGAGGTCACGGTGCTGTCCGTGCCGGTGACCTTTGCCTCGCTGAAGAACAAGGACATCGACGTCTTTCTCGGCAACTGGATGCCCGCGATGGAGGCCGATATCCGGCCGTATGTCGCCGACGGATCGGTCGAAGTCGTGGGCGCCAATCTCACGGGGGCAAAGTACACGCTCGCCGTGCCGGCCTATCTGCACGAGGCGGGGCTCCGGGATTTCGCCGACATCCAGCGATTCGCCGCCGAACTCAATCACGAGATCTACGGCATCGAGCCCGGCAACGACGGCAACCGCCTCGTGCTCGAACTGATCAAGACCAACCAGTTCGGGCTCGGCGGTTTCAAGCTCGTCGAATCGAGCGAACAGGGCATGCTGGCGCAAGTCGAGCGCGCCATCGCCGCAAAGCGGCCCATCGTGTTCTTCGGCTGGGAACCGCATCCGATGAACACGCGCTTCGACATGCGTTATCTCTCGGGAGGCGACGGCAGCTTCGGGCCCGATTTCGGCGGAGCCACGGTCTTCACCAATGTCCGCGCGGGCTATCTGCAGGAATGCCCGAACATCGGCCGCCTGCTCCGGAATCTCCGATTCACGCTGCGCGGAGAGAGCGAGATCATGGCGGGCATCCTGGAGCGCAAGCTTTCGCCCGAGGCCGCGGCGGCGGAATGGCTGGCGTCGAACCGGGCTGCGCAGACGGCCTGGTTCGACGGCATGCTGACCTTCGACGGCATGCCCGCATTGCAGGAATCCGCGTCAACGCCCGCGGCGCTGACGCGCGCGGCTTCGAGTCCTGGGTTACGCGCCACAAGATCCCGCTTGGTCGCACCGTTGCGTCGTTCATCGATTACATCAAGACGCGCGGGAAAGCATTCTTTGCAGGCATCTCGATCGTCATCGGCGGCACCGTCGACGCCGTGAACGCCCTGCTGTCGGGCACTCCCGCACCGCTCCTGATCCTGCTCGTCGCGGTGCTTGCCTGGTTCCTGCATCGCTCGATCGGGCTCGCGATCTTCATCATCGCGGCCCTGTTGTTCATCATGAACCAGGGCTACTGGGCCGCGACGCTCGAGACGCTCGCGCTGGTGTTCGTGTCCGCACTCGTCTCGACCCTGATCGGAGTGCCGACCGGCATTGCGGCCGCGCACCGGCCCCGGCTCTATGCCGCGCTGCGGCCGGTGCTGGACCTGATGCAAACGCTGCCGACCTTCGTCTATCTCATTCCGACGCTAGTCCTGTTCGGGCTCGGCGTCGTGCCCGGATTGATCTCGACGGTCATCTTCGCTCTGCCGGCACCGATCCGCCTGACACACCTCGGGATCTCTTCGGTGCCCATGCCGCTTCTCGAAGCGGGCGATGCCTTCGGCGCGACGCCGATGCAAAAGCTGTGGAAGATCGAGTTGCCGAGCGCCATGCCGACGATCCTCGCGGGCGTCACGCAATGCATCATGCTGAGCCTCTCGATGGTCGTCATCGCGGCCCTGGTCGGCGCCGGCGGACTGGGTGTCCCGGTCGTGCGGGCCCTCAACAGCGTGCAGGTCGACATCGGGTTCGAAGCGGGCTTTGCGATCGTGCTGCTCGCGATCATCCTCGACCGCGTGAGCCGGCCGCGGACCAGCAGCGTGTCCCGATGAACGCCGCGCTCGAGTTCAAGGAGGTCGACATCCTGTTTCTCCCGGGAGCAGGGGCGAAAGGCCGCGCGCGCGATCCAAGGCGCGCTTGCGCAGCTCGACGCAGGCAAGGCGCGGGAGGAGATCGCCGCGGTGTGCGGCGTCGTGGTCGGCGTTGCGGGTGCCAGCCTCGCGATCGCGCCGGGCGAGATCTGCGTGATGATGGGGCTGTCGGGTTCCGGAAAGTCGACACTGATGCGGGCCGCCAACGGCCTGACGGGAGTCACGCGCGGGAGCGTGCTGATCGGCGATGCCAGCGGGCCGATCGACGTCGGCCACTGCGGGACCGAGAGCCTGCGCCGACTGCGGCGCGAGCGCGTCGCGATGGTGTTCCAGCAGTTCGCGCTGCTGCCCTGGCGCACGGTTGCCGAGAACGTCGGCCTCGGGCTCGAATTGCGCGGAGAGCCGGCGGCCGTGCGGAAGAAGATCGTCGCGGAGCAGCTCGAGCTGGTCGGCCTGTCGCAGTGGGCCGACCGTGACGTCGGCGAGCTGTCCGGCGGCATGCAGCAGCGTGTGGGCCTCGCGCGCGCGTTCGCGACGAAGGCGGACATCCTGCTGATGGACGAACCCTTCTCGGCCCTCGATCCGCTGATCCGGGACAAACTGCAGGATGAACTGCTGGCGCTGCAGCAACGGGTCAAGAAGACGATCCTGTTCGTGAGCCACGATCTCGACGAGGCGCTGAAGCTTGGCGACCGGATCTCGATCATGCATCACGGGCGCATCGTGCAGTCGGGCAGCGCGCAGGACATCGTGCTGCGTCCCGCCAACGACTACGTCGCGGAGTTCGTGCGTCACATGAATCCGCTTTCGGTGCTCACCGGCGCGATGATCATGCGTCCCTGCGAGCAGATGGACCGGTCGGACGGCGCGCTTTGCCTCGACGACGCCCGGCGTTATCAGCTGACGGTCGACAGCCGCCTCGTGCCCGTCGAGTTGCGGCTGAACGGGCAGCCGCATCCGCTGCGTATCGTGGGAGACGACGCGGACTGCGCCGAGGATGAGCGAGCGGTGATCGTGGCGCCGACCTCCTTGTCGCTGCAGCGCCTGATCCACCTTCGACGCAGGACCGGACATCCTGTGCTGCTCGCGGAAGGCGGGCAGGTGCTGGGCGTCTGCGGCGAGACGGAAATCATCGGCGCCCTGTCGGCGCGCGCCTTTGCGGCGAACTGAATGACGAGGATGCCCCCATGAAGAAGGCGAATGCCGGATTCGCGGTTTGCGTGCTGGCACTCGCCTTTGCCGGGCAAGGAGCCGCATTCGATCTCCAGGGCCATCGCGGCGCGCGCGGGCTGCGTCCGGAGAACACGCTCGCGGGCTTTGCCTTTGCGCTCGAGCTCGGGGTCACGACGCTCGAGCTCGACTGTGGAGTCTCGAAGGACGGCGTCGTGGTCGTCAGCCACGACCGGGTGCTTAATCCCGATCACACGCGCGATGCCGACGGACGGTTCCTGGAGGCCGCGGGGCCGGCGCTTCGCGAGCTGACCTACGCGGAGCTCCGCCGGTACGACGTCGGGCGGGCCCGGCCGGGCAGCGACCTCGCCGCGCGCTTCCCGGAACAGCAGGCGGTGGATGGCGAGCGCATCCCGCGCCTCGCGGACGTGTACACGCTCGTGCAGAAGAGGGGCAACCTCGAAGTGCGGTTCAACGTCGAGACCAAGATCGACCCGCTGGATCCCGATTCCACCGTGACGCCGGAAGCCTTCGTGGCGGCGCTCGTCGACGTGATACGCACCGCGGGCATGGAATCGCGCACCACGATCCAGTCCTTCGACTGGCGGACGCTCGTGCTGGCGCGAAAGTTGGCACCCGAGATCACGGTCGTCGCGCTCACCGACCAGCAGCCCGACGAGGACACGATCGAGGTCGGCAAGCCGGGAGCGTCGCCCTGGCTCGGCGGCTTTGACGTCGACGATCACGGCGGCTCCGTGCCGAAGTCCGTCCAGGCGCTCGGCGCGCGCGTGTGGTCGCCGCATGCGCTCGATCTCGATCCGGGCCTGGTCTCGGAGGCTCACGCGCTCGGACTCGCGGTGATTCCCTGGACCGTCAACCAGCCAGGCGACATGGAGCGCGCGATCGCGCTCGGTGTCGACGGCCTGATCACCGACTATCCCGACCGGTTGCGCGCGGTGTTGCAGTCGAAGCGATGATCGGCTTCCTGAAGCCGGCTGCGTTCGGTGCGCCGCTCGCTGCCGACCGCGTGGATCCGGAATACCGGCGCCTTCGAAGGCGGGTGTATATCGGGATTTTCGCCGGCTATGCGGGCTATTACCTGGTCCGCAACAATCTCGCGCTCGCGATTCCAGACCTCCTTGCGGCCCACCCGCAGTACACCAAGGCGCAGCTCGGCACGGCACTGACGGCGCTCTCCGTCACCTACGGGCTGTCGAAGTTCCTGATGGGTTCGATTTCGGATCGCAGCAACCCGAAATTCTTCCTGCCGCTCGGGTTGCTGCTCTCCGCAGGCCTCATGGCGGCGTTCGGGCTCATCGATGCACTCGCCGCGTCGGTCGGCGCGATCATCCTGGTCATGGCCCTGAACGGCTGGGTGCAGGGCATGGGCTGGCCGCCCTGCGGCAAGATCATGGTGCACTGGTTCAGCACCAGGGAGCGCGGCCTCACCGTCTCCACCTGGAATACCGCGCACAACATCGGCGGCGCGCTGGTCGCGAACCTCGCCCTCGTGGGTGTGATCCTGTTCAGCGACTGGGGGGCGAAGTTCTACTTCAATGCGCTCATCGCCGCGATCATCGCGATCGTGGTGTTCCGCCTGCTCGAGGATTCGCCGCAGTCGCGCGGGCTGCCGGCCATCGAGCACTACCGGAACGACTACCCCGAAGGCTACAGCGAGGCGCACGAGAAGACGCTCGCATTCCGGGAGATCTTCCTCAAGTACGTGCTGCCGAACCGATTCCTGTGGGCGATCGCGATCGCAAACGCGTTCTGCTACTTCGTGCGCTACGGCGTGGTGAACTGGATTCCGACGTATCTCGAGACGTCGAAGGGGTTTTCGTTCCGCGAGTCGAGCACCGCCTGGGCGCTGTACGAGTACGCGGCCATCCCGGGCACGATCGCCTGCGGCTGGCTTTCCGACCGCTGGTTCCGGGGCCGGCGCGCGCCGATGACCATGATCTTCATGGCGCTGACGCTGGTCGCAGTCGTCGTTTACTGGCTGAACATGAGAGGGCCGCTCTGGATCGACTATGCGGCGCTCTTCGCGATCGGCTTTCTCGTGTACGGGCCGATCATGATGATCGGCCTGCATTCGCTCGATCTCGTGCCCAAGAAGGCGGCGGGCACGGCCGCGGGATTCACCGGTTTCTTCGGTTACGTCTTCGGCTCGGCTTTCGCCGGAACGGGTGTCGGCTGGATCGCCGACCACTGGGGCTGGGGCGGCGTGTTCGTGACGATGATCGCCTGCTGCGTGCTCACGATTTTCTTCGTCTCGCTCACGCTACGACACCGGACCTGACCCGTTCTCCGACGTAATCCTGAAGCCGCTGCCTATCGGACGCGGTGGCGCGAAGGCCAATCTTCGAGTGCCGCCAGCAGATCTCATCGGCCGAGCGCGCCCACTCTTCGCGGATCAGGTAATCGACCTCGAGGCGTGTCATGCCGCCGCCGAATTCCTCGCCCATGTCCGCGCGCGATCGAACCGGCTCCAGCAGTTGCAAGGCGCGCGTGCCGTAGGCAGCGGCCAGGCGCCGGCTCTCGGCGTCGCCGAGAAATGCCCAGCGCCGGCGCAGCTCGATGCCAAGGGTTCTGACGTCACCGCCCGGGAGGTCGCCGCCCGGCAGCGGCGCCGAAGCTGTCCACGGATCTCCCATCGAGCCGAGATATGGTTCGAGCTTCTCGAGCGTGAGTTCCGCGAGGCGGCGGTAGGTCGTGATCTTGCCGCCGAGCACCGACAGGACCGGCGCCTGGCCTGCGGGTGCGTCGAGTTCGAGCAAATAGTCGCGTGTCACGGCCGACGCCGCAGCCGTGCCGTCGTCCTGCAGCGCGCGAATGCCGGCGTAACTCCAGACGACATCCGCAGGCCCGATCTGCCGCTCGAAGCCGCGGTTCACGACCTGGCACAGGTATTCCATCTCGTCGGCATCGATCTCCGCCGGTCCGGGCGCGCCGTGCCAGGGCACGTCGGTCGTGCCGATGAGCGTGTAGTCATCCAGGTAAGGAATCACGAACACCAGGCGCCGGTCCGTATGCTGGAGCGCGTAGGCGTGGTCGCCTGCGTAGAGCCGGTTCACCACGATGTGGCTGCCCTTGACGAGTCGCATGCGCTGGCGGCTTTCGGTACCGAGTCGACCGGTCAGCACTTCGGCCACCCAGGGACCCGACGCGTTGACGATGGCGCGCGCGCTGACTTTGTACGACTCGCCGGTTGCTTCGCAATGGATGTCGGCGCACCACATCCTGCCGTCGCGCGCAGCGCGCACGAGCCGATGGCCGACCCGGATGTCGGCCCCGCGCTCCGCGGCAGCTTTCGCGTTCAGGATGACCAGCCGGCTGTCGTCGACGGTGCAGTCGGAGTAGGCGAAACCCAGTCTCAGGTTCGGGCGGAGCGGCGCACCATAGGGCGATGACGCAAAACGCACGCGCTCCGAGGATGCAAGCGTGCTCTGGCTTCCCAGCCGGTCATAGAGGAACAGGCCCAGGCGGACCGCCCAGGCCGGCCGCAGCCAGCTCCGATAGGGCAGCACGAAGCGCTTCCGACTCACGAGATGCGGCGCGATCGCGAGCAGGCGCTCGCGCTCCTTCAACGACTCGCGAACCAGGCGCAGGTGAAAGTACTCGAGGTAGCGCAGGCCGCCGTGGACCAGCTTGGAGGAGGCGGACGACGTGTGGCGCGCGAGGCCATCCTGCTCGACGAGCAGTACGGCAAGGCCGCGACCCGCGGCGTCGCGCGCGATGCCCGCGCCGTTGATGCCGCCGCCAATGATGAGCAGGTCGCAAGTCACCCCGACTGGATCCTGCGCCGTCGCTCGGACCGCGCGAGCAGCCAGGTTCCGGCGGTCGTCAGGAACACGACGCAGGCGAGCAGCAGGAATACGGAATCCACGCCCTGCGTTTTCTTCAACCAGCCGATCGCGGGCTCCTGCACGATCGGCCCGATCGATCCGAATCCGTTGATCACGCCGGCGGCGAGCGCGGCCTGGCGGCGGGTACCCGCCTCCATGGCAGAGGCGCCGGCGATGAGCGAGTCCGGCCCCATCGCGGTGAATCCGATCAGCCCCAGCAGCATCACGAACAGTACCGGCGACGACAGGCCAACGAGCCACATCGCGCAGGTGAACAGGAAGCAGACGGCCGTCATCCAGAAGATCACGGGCGTGCGGCGCGAGCCCGCGGTGCGGTCCGACCAGATGCCGGCCGCGAGCACGCCGAGGAAGCCGATCCAGTCGAAGGCGGTCGACCAGTAGGCGGCGATCGACGTCGTCATGCCGAAATGCTCGCCGAGAATCAGCGCCGACCAGCTGTCGAGGGCGTAGCGCAGGAACTTGAAGCCGAAGTAGATCACGCCCATCGCGACGATCAGGGAGACGAATCCCGGCGGCAGCGCCGCCTCGGGGGCATCGCCCGCGTTGCGTGGACCCGGCGCCACTGCGTCCGGTTCCTCGTCGTCCGCGAGCGTGAGGCCGACCGACTGCGGCCGCTCGCGCGCTTTCAGGACGAAATACACGGTGAATGCGAGCAGCAGGAGACTCGAGCCCGCGAACGACCACGCGAGGCCAAGCCACCCGAGCAGGAATCCCGCGAGCCCCTTGCCGATGATCGCCCCGAACTGGTAGCAGGTACCCCAGACCGCAAACAGCGTTCCGCGCTCGGAGCGGCGCGTCCAGTTCGCGAACAGGGCGACGTTGTGCGGCCAGCCCGTCGCCTGCGCGAGACCGTGGATGCCCATCGTCACGCACATCCACAGGAAGATGCTGGCGCCGCCCGCATCGACCAGGAGTCCGAGGACGATGTTGCAGGCGGCCGCGACGACCATGCCGACCGCGAGCACCCGCCGGCTCTCGTAGTGCCGGCCCAGCCAGGCCGCCATGAACTGGCCCAGCATGTAGGTGATGAGATAGATGGTCCACGGCATCGCGACCTGGAAGTCGTCGAGGCCGAATTGTTCCTTCAGCGGAAGCTTGACGACCGCATAAACCTTGCGCGTGAGGTAGAAGCCGCAATACGAAAGCCAGGTCGCGGTGAAGAGCTGGACGCGATAGCGGCGCATCAGCTCCGGGTTCGAGGCACTCATGTGAATGAACGACCGGCGAACGCGGCGCGGCCCTGCGCCAGATCTTCCCAGAAGCGCGGCGGCAAGGTCCGGTAGTGCGTGCAGCTCGCCGTCGCGAGCTTCATGTTCCCGGGGATGTCCGATGCGCAGCAGGTGACGAACATCGAGCGCATGCCCGCGGCGCTTGCCGCGAGCAGGCCCGCCTGGCTGTCCTCGAACACGAGCGTGTCGGCGGGATCGAGTCGCAAGCGCGCGCCGCTCCGAGCAGGTAGCCCTCCGGGTGGGGCTTGGAATGAGCGACCGCGTCGCCGCCGATCCGCGCGCGCGGGTCGATGCGGTCCAGGACGCCAAGCTTTCCGAGGAATGAATCGATCACGGAGCGCGGGCTCCCCGATACGACGCCGAGCTTCAGATTACACGCGGCGGCGGCCTGGACAGCTTCCTGCGCGCCGGGAACCGGTTTCACGTCGATCGCGAGTTCGGTCCAGAGCGTCAGCAGCTCGCCGGCGAGCACCTCTGCCGCGCGGTCGATCTTCGTCTGCGCGCGGATCCGTTCGGCGACATAGAGCCAGGTGCGGCCCCGCGTTTCAGTGTGCGGCAGCGCAAAGTCCGCGATTCCGTACTGCGCGGCGACCTGGCCGATCGCCCGGTCCGTGTGGATTTCGCTGTCGACCAGCGTGCCGTCGAGATCGAAGAGCACGGCACGCACGGGTCTGGCCACCGTCATCGGTGTCAGGCCGCGAGACTCGCGAGCGGGATGTCCCAGGACATGCGCGTCCTGCCTTTCGCATCGACGATGCCGAGCGTGACGCGCGTCGAAGGCCCCTGCCAGTCGATGTCGATGAAGCCGAAATTGGCGTCCGACACCACTTCGCTCGCGCGATTCGCATTCGGTGTCGGCACCCGCCACTCCTCGGTGAGGCCGCTCGAGGTGAGATCCCACAGCGTGTACGGCACGTTGACGTCCAGTTTCGACAGCTCCGCGTAGTGGATGTCGCCGCTCAGGAACACGACGCCATTCGCGTTCTTGCGGCGGATGAGATCGATCAGCCTTTGATGATCGCGCGCGAATGCGACCCAGGATTCCCAGCCGGTAAAATCGGCGAGCACCTGCAGGCTCGAGCCGAAGAGGCGGAGCTCGGCGGGCACCTCGAACTGCCGCTCGAGCCATTGCCATTGGCGCTCGCCAAGCATCGTGGCGTTCCGATCCGGGTTGCGGGCGTGAGGCCCCGGAACCTCGAGGCCTTTCGCCAGCCTCGCCCTGGCCCAGGTCTCGAAGTCGGCGCCGCCCAGGTCGGGCGGCAGTGAGCGGCGTGCGGTTGTAGCGCAGGTCCGGCAGGATCAGCTGCACGCGCTCGCCGGGCGGACCGAAGACGTAGGACGCGTAGACGCCATCCCGGTCGCGCCTCGGCGAATCGGCGGGCTCTTCCCAGAAATCGAGAAAGATCCGGCGCGACTCCTCCTTGAACGGGTAGTCGCCGCCCGCGTCGTTCTCGCCGAAGTCGTGATCGTCCCAGATCGCGGCCACCGGCGTCTGCGTGCGCAAGCGCGCAAATCCGGGCTGCGCGGCGAGCTCGGCGTACTTCGCGCGCATGACCGACATGTCGCGCGTATCCGCATAGATGTTGTCGCCGAGGAACACGAAGAGGTCGAACTGCCGTTCGTGTATCGCTTCCCATATCGGCTGTGGTTTCGAGGATTCGGCGCAGGATCCGAATCCGATGCGCGTCAGCCTGCGCCCGAGCGCCGGATGCGGGTCCGAAAGCAGGGCAGCCGTAGCGGCTTCGGGTGCGCCCGCTGCCGATGCGCTGCCCGGCGTGCCGCCGAGCGCGGCCGCGCCGACCAGTGCGAGCGACTGGCCGAGCATCGTTCGCCGCGAGGGGTCGAAGTCGGTTTGTGGCTTGCGGCCCTTCGGTTTCCGGATTGTCATGGCCTCTACTGGTAGGTCCGGCCGCGATGCTTCAGCCATCCGGCCTCATGTTGCCCCTGCGGATCGTGATGCGTCCAGTGAACGACACCGCCCTTGTCGTTCCATTCGTATTCGCCATGGAATGAAACGCGATCACCTTCGCGCAGCGAATCGATTCGCGGCGCAAGATCGATATTGTGCGCGATCAGGAGTGACTGGCCGGAATCGAGCGCCAGGATGAACCGCTGGTGACGATCACCGAGGCTGTCGTCGCCCAGAATCCTGCGTGACCGAGCCTTCGCCCGTGACCTGGACTCCGTTTTTCTGCTCGGCGTACGCACTCGCGAGCGCATCGCTGCTGCTGGCCTCCGTGCGTTCGGCGGCCGGCACCTCGATCTGCGGCGGGACTTCATCGGGCTGCCGGTTGAGATAGAGCGCGACGGCAATGACGATGGCGAGGAGCAGCAACTTCTTCATTCATTCCATCCCAGGATGGCTGGACTGGCGCCGCGGCAAGGGCCGCCAGTAGCCGGTCACGAGTGCAGTGCCGGCAAGTATCACGACCATTCCCGTCACCTGGACCCAGGTCAACTGCTCGCCGAGCACCAGCCAGCCGAGGAGTGCCGCGATCACGGGATTCACGTAACCGTAAGACCCGGTGACGGCAGGCGTGGTATTGACCGCGAGCCATGAATACGCGGAGTAGGCGAGACAGGAACTCATCAATGTCAGCCACAGGAAGGCAGCGAGGCCGCGCGGTGTCCAGTGCGGATCGAAGGACTCACCGGAGATCCACGCGGCGATGAGCAGGCCCGCGCCGCCCGCCAGCATCTGCAGGGCGGTGAACATCACCGGCGGGTTGGCTGCACCGGAGTGCCGGTAGTAGATCGTGCCGAGCGACCAGCTGAAGCAGGCGAGCAAAATCAGGAGTTGCCAGCCGAAGCTCCCGAAGTCCCAGCCGCGCCCCTTCGAGAGCACGAGCGCAACGCCAGCCAATCCGACCAGGAGACCGATGCGCATCGTGCCGGTCAGGGGACTGCCTCGATGCCCGAGGGATCCCAGCCATGCGATCCAGAGCGCGGGCGTCGCGTTGAGGAGCGCCGCCGTATTGGACTGCACGTACTGCATCGCGATGACGTGGCAGGCATTGCTGAAGAGCACCGCCAGGAATCCCATGATGAACACGTGCCGCAACTCGATGCGCGTGATCACTGGCGGGCCGGCATGCCACCACGAGAATGCGAGGAGAAGTACTCCGGCGATCGAGAAGCGAAGCCCGGCGGCGACGAGCGGCGGCTCGTCAGTGACCATCACCTTGGATGCGATGTAGCTGGATCCCCAGACGAGGTACACGAGCGACAGCGCGATCGTGATGCGGGTGCGAAGCGGATGGGCGGCGCTCATTCACTGAAAGGGTAGCACCGCTTCAGGAGGGGACAGTCCCCTTCAAGAGGAACTTGAAGGGGACTGTCCCCGGTGCCTTCGCTATGCGCGTTTCGGTTGTATGGCGACCTTGTACAGCCACCACGCGACCAGCGCGAGCGCCGCGAGCCCGGCCCACTGGCCGGGACGCATCGAGTCGGCGACCGCGAGGGCGTCGGCATCTTCGGTCAGCACGATCGGGATGGCGATCAGGACGCCGACGATGGCTTCGCCCGCGATGAGACCCGCGGAGAACAGCAGGCCGGTCTGCTTCAGGACTTCGGTATCGCCGCCCGGATTCCGCCGGCGATGCCAGCGGGTCGCGAGCTCGGCAATCAGGCCGCCCGCGAAGATCGGGGTCGAGAGTTCGAGCGGCAGGTAGATGCCGACAGCGACGGCGAGCACCGGCGCGCGCCAGCTCGCGGCTCGCGCCTTGAGCCACTCGTCGAGCGTGATCACGAGCGCGCCGACGGCGGCACCGATCGCGACCATGTTCCAGGGCAGGCCGCCCCCGAAGATGCCGCCGGCGACCGCGGCCATCAACGTCGCCTGCGGGGCGGCCAAAGCATTGACGCCCTCGCGGGCCGGCGTGCCGATGCCGTAGGCCTCGAGCAGCAGATTGAGCACCGGCGCCATGACGGCCGCGGAGGCGAGCGCGCCGATGGCCAGCATCACCTGTTGCCGCCACGGCGTCGCGCCGACGAGCTGGCCCGCCTTCAGGTCCTGGAGATTGTCACCGGCGACCGCCGCCGAACTGCAGATGACCGCGCCGATCATGATGGCGGCCACCGGCCCGACGGTCGAGCCCTTGCCCATGATCGCGAGCAGGATCAGCGACGCGAACAGGATGGTCGAAATCGTGATTCCGGAGACCGGGTTGTTCGAAGAGCCGACGAGGCCCGCCATGTACCCGCTCACCGAAGAGAATACGAAACCGGCGATCACCATGATGACCGCCATCGTGAAAGCGATTCCGAGGCTGTCGACGACCGCGTAGTAGAGTGCGAACAGCGGCAGCACGAAGAGCACGATGCCGAAGAGGATTGCGTTCATCGGCAAGTCGCGCTCGGTATGCGGCACGTTCCCTGCCTTGTTGCCCCTCATCGCCATGCCGGTCCGGATGCCGGACAGCAGCGATTTCCTGAGCGACCAAAGCGACCAAAGCCCCCCGATCAGCATGGCGCCGACGCCGATATAGCGGATCTGCCGGCCCCAGATGAGGCCCGCGGCCTCTTCCGCCGTCAGGCCGACGAGCTGGGCCGCGAGTTCCGGATTCTGGTCGACCATGAAGTTGTTGTAGAACGGGATGAACACCCACCAGGACAGCGCGCCGCCCGAGAGCATCAGGCAGCCGATGTTGAAGCCGACGATGAAGCCGACACCCAGGAGCGCCGGCGACAGGTTGATGCCGAAGAAGCCGATCGTGCGCTCGCCGAAGAAGCGCGCGACTGCAAAGGATTCCGGCGAGAGCACGCAATCCCGCAAGCGCAAACTTGAATACCGCGCCGGTCGCGGCGGCGAGCGACAGGGCCTTGAGACCGCGGCCCGGGTCCTGGCCGACCTTCAGCACCTCGGCCGTCGCGACACCCTCGGGGAACTGCAATTTCTGGTCGAGAATGAGTGTGCGGCGGAGAGGCACGGAAAAAAGCACGCCGAGCAGGCCACCCAGCCCGACGATCGCAAACACCCACCAGTAGTCGAACGTGGACCAGTGGCCCATCAGCACGAGTGCCGGGATCGTGAATATCGTGCCTGCGGCGATGGACGAGGCGGCGGAGGCGCCGGTCGCGACGATGTTGTTCTCGAGGATGCTGGAGCGCCCGAGCAGGCGCAGCACGCCCATCGAGATGACGGCCGCCGGGATGGCCGTCGCCACCGTGAGCCCGGCGAAGAGTCCGAGATAGGCGTTCGCGGCGGCGAGCAGCACGGCGAGGATCAGCGAAAGAATGATGGCGCGTACGGTCAACTGCGCCGGGTCATGGGCGTTCATTGCGATCCCCTTTTTCGATCCGTTCTTCTGGTTACCAGCCGCACTCGCGGCCGCGATTCTGTTCGCCGAGCCACTCCATCAGCGGCTGGAAATAATCCACGATCGCGGTCGCGTCCATCTGTCGGGTGCCGGTCAGCTTCTCCAGCGCGTCGGGCCAGGGCTTGCTGCTCCCGAGCGCAAGCATTTCCTGAAACGCGCGGCCGGCTTCCTTGTTGCCGTAGATCGAGCACTCGTGCAGCGGCCCCTTGAACCCCGCCTTCTCGCAGAGCGCACGATGGAACTGGAACTGCATGACGAACGAGAGGAAATAGCGCGTGTACGACGTGTTGCCGGGGATGTGGTACTTGGCCCCGGGATCGAAGTCCGCTTCGCTTCGGGCGACCGGCGCCTCGACGCCCTGGTACTTTCGCTTCAAGTCCCACCACGCTTCGTTGTATTTTTCCGGCGGAATGGCGCCCGAGAACACGCCCCAGCGCCACTGGTCGACGAGCTTCCCGAAGGGCAGGAAGGCGATCTTCTCGCTCGCGACCTTCATCTGCCGGTTGATGAGCGCCTCGCGGCTCGATCGCGTGCCTTTCGGCAGCAACCCGACGTCCGCGAGATAGCCTTCGGTCATGGACAGGTTGATCGTGTCGCCCACGGCCTCGTGGAAGCCGCCGTGCGCGCCATCCTTGAACAGGTACGGCTGGTCGACATAGCTCAGGTAGTAGAAGACATGGCCGAGCTCGTGATAAATCGTGTAGAGCTCTTCCTCGGTCGGCTGGATGCACTGCTTGATACGCACGTCGCCCGCGCCGTCCATGTTGTGCGCGCTCGGGTGGCAGACGACATCGCGGTCGCGGGGCCGCGTCAGCATCGAGCGCTCCCAGAAAGTCTGCGGCAGCCCGGGGAAACCGAGGGACGTGTAGAAGGATTCGGCCGATCGCGTCATTCGCACCGCGTCATAGCCCTGTTTCTCCAGCGCCGACGTGACATTCAGGTTCGACACGCCGGGATAGGGCTCGAGCAGGTCGTAGATGTTGTTCCACTGCTGGGCCCAGAGGTTTCCGAAGAGGTGCGCGGGCACCGGCTTACCGTCGGGAACGCGGTCCTTGCCGTATTTCTCCTGGAGCCGGCCGCGCGCGTAACAGTGCAGGCCCTGGTACAGCGGCTTGACCTGCGTCCACAGCCGCTCGGCCTCGGACTCGAACTCGGTCGGGCTCATGTCGTATTCGGAACGCCACAGTTCGCCGAGGTCCTTGAAGCCAAGACCCGCCGCCCCCTCATTCGCAAGTTCGACGAAACGCCGGTAGTCCTTGCGCATCGGCGGCGAAATCGAATGCCAGCCGGTCCAGGCCTCGAGCTGCTCGTCCCAGTCGCGGCTCTTCGCCAGCGTCTTCGAAAGGTCGTCGATGTTCTGGCAGCTCTCGGGGCCATTCGGGCAGTATTTTCCGGCGCCGTACATCGAGGTCATGCGGGTCTTGAGCATCGCGAGCTCGGCGCGCTTTGCGGGGTCGTCCGGCGCCGGCGCCGAGAGCCCGAATTTCAGGAGGCCGATCGCGCGCGCGGATTGCGGCGACATCTCCTTGCCTTCGAATGCCTTCGATTCGGCGATGCTCTTTGCGTACTGGGCCTGAAGACGCTCGGTCGCCCTCGAGACCATCGCATCGGTGTCGGGCGTGATGTAGGTAAGCTGCACCCAGGTCGCCTGGGATTGCTCCTTGTCGGCGTTCGCAAGCTCCTGATTCGCTCGCGCGACGAACGCGTCGCCGGTTTCCCTCGGGTCTCCGGCGCCCCCGCAGGCGGCAAGCACTCCTGCAAGGCAGAACGGAATCGTCGCGCGGCGCATCATGACCTTCAGCGCGTGGTTTTTTCGGCGCCGTGCATCCATTGCACGATGCGGCCGGAGATTGCCCACAAGACCAGGCTGAATGCGACGAGAACGACCGCGAGCCCGCCGAAGACGCCGAGAAGCCCGGCGTGCTCGGCGCGCACGCCGAAGTCAGCCGCAAGCGTGACCATCCACGGGTAATCGCCCATGTTCTCCGTGAACGCGCCGATGTAGCCGGCGAGCGTGTTGCCGAAGAGATTCACGAGGAACCAGACTCCCATCATCAGCGAAGCGAGCCGTAGCGGCGCGAGCTTGGTGATCATCGAGAGGCCGACCGGGCTGATGCACAGCTCGCCGGTGGTGTGGAAGAAATAGGCGAGGACCAGCCAGATCATGCTGGACTTCATGTCGCCCGAGCGCTGCATCTCGAACACCGCAATCACGAGGCAGACGAAGCCGAGCGCGACCTGCGCGAGGCCGAGATACATCTTGACCGGCGTCGCGGGATTCCTGCCCCTCGCGCCGAGCCGGGTCCACAGCATGGAAAATGGGACGCCGAGCAGCACGATGAACAGCGGGTTCAGCGACTGGAACCAGCCGGTCGGCACCAGGAAGGATCCCATCTCGCGATTGGTGTACTTGTCGGCGAACAGGTTCATGAGGCCGCCAGCCTGCTCGAAGGTCGCCCAGAAGATCACCACGAAGGTGAAAATAACGAAGATGACGCGCAGGCGATCCCGCTCCACGGCCGTCAAGGGCACTTTCGTTCCGCCTGCCATACGCAGTGAGCGCTGCGCCGCAGGTTCGCGCCCGACGTTGCCGATGTAGCGTTGTGCAAATGCGAGCTGGATGACCACGGAAAGCAGCATGCCGATGCCCGCGGCGAAGAACCCGACGCGCCAGCCGTAGGCCGGGTCCTCGCCGAGCGTCGAGCACACGAGCGGCGCGAGGAAGGCGCCGACGTTGATGCCCATGTAGAAGATGACGAAGGCGCCGTCGCGGCGCGCGTCGCCCTGCGGGTAGAGGTCGCCCACCATCGTCGAGATGTTCGGCTTGAAGAAGCCGTTGCCGACGCACATGAGCACGAGGCCAAGGTAGAAGCTGGTCGGCGTTTCGGGAAAGGCGATGCCGAGCAGGGGAAGGGAAAAGGCACCCGAGGCACCCAGGGTGTCGAGCGGCGCGGCGAGCATGAATTGCCCGGCGGCCATGACCAGGCCGCCGAGGATCACCGCCTTGCGCTGGCCGAGCCAGTTGTCGGCGATCCAGCCGCCGAAGATCGCGGTGCCGTAGACGAGCCCCAGGTACCAACCGTAGAGCTTCAGCGCCTGTGCATCCGCCCAGCCGAGGCCGGGATTCACCGCGTGCGTGGCTGCCGCGGCGTACAGCACGAGCAGCGCGCGCATCCCGTAAAAGCTGAATCGTTCCCACATTTCTGTGGCAAACAGAAGGTACAGGCCCTTCGGATGGCCGAGGAAGGTCCCTGGCGGAATCTTGAGATCAGTGGTCATGCGGCTTTACTCCGAAGTCGGGCGAGTCTCTGCGATGTTGCGGTGCAACATCAAGCGGCGTCGTCTTGCGGAGCGGCCGATTCCTTGCGTACGAGGAAACGCGACATAAGGACGCCCGCCTCGTAGAGCGCGTACATGGGCAGCGCCATCAGCGTCTGCGAGACCGGGTCAGGCGGCGTCAGGAATGCGGCGATGATGAAAATTCCGAGCAGGACGTAACCGCGATTCTTGGCGAGCTTCTCGCGCGTCACGAGGCCGGTCCGCACGAGCAACACGGTCGCAACCGGAATCTCGAATGCGAGGCCGAAGGCGAAGAAGAGCAGCACGGCAAAATCCAGGTACTGCGTGATGTCGGTCATCATTTCGACGCCTTCCGGCGTCGTCATCACGAAGAACTGGAAGATGACCGGGAAAACGACGAAGTACGCGAACGCAGCGCCTGAATAGAACAGGATGACGCTCGAAACGAAAAGCGGCAGGGCGAAGCGCCGTTCGTGGCGGTAGAGGCCGGGCGCGACGAAGGCCCAGACCTGGTAGAGGATCACCGGCATCGCAAAGAAGATCGCCGCGAGTAGCGCGAGCTTGAACGGCGTCATGAAGGGGGCGACGACGGACGTCGCGATCAGCGTCGCGCCTTCAGGCAACTTGCTCCGCAGGGGGGCGGAGAGCCACGTGAAAATGTCGTTGGCAAAGTAGAGGCAGGGCAGCGCAATGACGAGCGTTGCGACGAGTGCGCGCAACAGCCGGTCCCGCAATTCCAGCAGGTGCGACAGCAGCGTGCTTTCGGTGAGCTTTTCCTGCTCGTCCGCATCGCTCATGGCGGCGGCGAAGACTCTTCCGTCTTGTCGGCGGGCGGCGGCGATGGCTGCGGCGCCGGCGTGCCGACGGCCGGGGTCACCGGCGTGCGACGTACCTGCGGCGCCGAGCTCATCCTTCGAGATGATCGTGACTTCCTCGTCGAGCTGCTGGCGCAGCTGGCGCGCCATTGCGCGCGCCCGTCCGGCCCAGCGTCCGACCTGGTTGGCGAGCTTCGGGAGTTTCTCCGGGCCCAGCACCAACAGCGCGATGCCGAGGATCAGGATGATCTCGGTGAAACCGACCTCGAACATCGGACGTTACGCGTTCTTCGATGAATCGGCGCTGTCGCGGTCGCGCTGGCCCGCGTTGAAATCCGCGTCCGGGCGCTCGTCCTGCGCAAGTTTCTTGCCGGATTCCTCGCTGTCGCCGTCATTCATGGACTTCTTGAACCCGCGCACGGCGGCGCCCAGGTCCGAACCGATGTTGCGCAGCTTCTTCGCCCCGAAGATCAGGAGCGCGATCGCGAGGATGATCAGCAGTTCGCGAAAACCAATACCCATGTCGATGACTCCGGCCCGCGCACCTGGCGGTTGCATATCATGATACGCCAATAGCTTACGGCCCTTCGTGACCAGGGGCCCGGATCCGGGATGTAGCCCGACCGTCGTCGACCGGCGACACCCTCATTCAGGCGTCAAAATGGCCATACCTGGCCGCACTCTACGAGGAGTCGGCGACGCCCTGACGGAGCAGGAAAGTAACCGGGCCGTCGTTGACCAGCGAGACCTGCATGTGGGCGCCGAAACGGCCGCAAAGCGTGTCGGGCAGGCGGAATTCGGCTCGTTGGGCCATGTACGCGAACAGTCGCTCGGCCTCGGCCGGCTGGGCCGCGTGGCTGAACCCGGGCCGCAGGCCCCTGGCCGTGTCGGCAGCGAGCGTGAACTGCGGCACCAGCAGCAGCGATCCGCCTGTATCCGTCACCGAAAGATTCATGCGCCCTCCCGCGTCCGCGAAGACGCGATAGGCGAGCAATCGCTCGAGCAGGCGATCCGTGGTCGCTTCGTCGTCGCCTCGCTCAATGCCGACGAACACGAGGAGGCCGGCGCCGATGCGCGCAATCTCCCGGCCGTCGACGTCGACGGACGCCTGGCTGACCCGCTGCAACAAGCCGATCAATGCCTAACTGCCCTTGTTGCGCGTGGCGATGTCCCAGTGGAACCGGTGCAGGATGCGATGGACCACCGGCGTGACGATCAATGCCGCCGCAGCGATGAATGCGAGTCCCGCGTACAGCGCATAACAACCGGCGAACAGCTTGCCCGCCGGGGTTTGCGGCAGGTGCACCGGCCCCATTCCGCCCAGAAGCATTGCGGCATTCACGAATGCGTCGAGCCAGGACAAACCCTCGAAAGCGACGTAACCCCACATTCCCAGAATGAGCGACGTGCCGAACAGGCCGATGACGACGGCGGCATGACCGAGCAGGCGGCGCGCGAACTGGGCGCGTGTCAGCAGTGGCTGGTGCCTGGCTTCGTACATCGTCAGCGCGTCTTGCGGAGCCGTTTGAGGAACACTTCCATCTCCTTCGCGGCCTGGACGTCGCCGGCTTCGCGCGCTGCGGCGATGCCGCGCTCATAGACCTCAGCCGCGCGATCCGGGGAACCCGCGCGCGCATGCGCGTCGCCGAGCGCCTTCCAGGCCGCGGAGTAGCGCGGATTCTGGTCCACCGCCTGGCGCAGGTGATCGATCGCGGTCACGAGTTCGCCCGTCTTCAGGCATTCCTGGCCGAGCGCGAACCGGAGGAGCGGGGAGTCCTGGCCGCGCTCGAGCATCAGTTCGAGGTTCTGGCGCAGCGCCATGTCAGCGTTCCCAGAACGCGGGCGTCAGCAGGAGCAATAGCGTGAAGATCTCGAGCCTGCCGATGAGCATGGCGATCGCGCAGACCCACTTCGCAGAATCCGAGACGTCGCGGAAGGTCATCGTCACCTCGGCAAGGCCGGGCCCGACATTGTTGAGCGACGCGGCAACGGCCGACCAGGCGGTGACCTGATCGAGGTCGAACATCATGAGGAGCAGCATCAGCACGGCGAACACGACGAGGTACATCGCGAAAAACCCACCGACGCCCAGGATGATCCGCTGCGGCACCGGACGCCCTGCGAGCTTTACGGGCACTTCAGCACTCGGATGCACGAGCTGCTTCAGTTCCGCGACACCCTGCCGGAAAACGATGAGCCAGCGAATCACTTTCATGCCGCCGGTCGTGGAGCCGGCGCAGCCTCCGATGAAGGACAGCAGGACAAGAAGCGCCGGCAGGGCTCCGGGCCAATGCGCGAAACCCTCGGTCAGCAAGCCGGTCGTGGTCTGCATCGAGACGACCTGGAAGATGGCGTGGCGGAACGACTCGAACAGCGTCGGAAACTCGGACATCGCCCAGAGATAAATCGTTGCGAAGACCGTAACAACCGCGGTCAGCAGGAAATAGGCCTTGAATTCCGTGTCGCGCCAGTAGAAACCGAGTTCGCGGCGCCTCAGCACCGTGAAATGCAGCGCAAAGCTTGCGCCGCCGAGGAACATGAAGACGGTTGCGACGGCCTCGATCGCCATGCTGTCGAAATGCGCGAGGCTCGCGTCATAGGGCGAAAATCCGGCGGTTGCGACCGTACTGAAGGCATGCGCAATGGCATCGAACAGGCTCATGCCCGCAAGCCAGTACGCCACGACGCAGGCGACAGTCAGAGAAAGGTAGATTGCCCATAGTGCCTTTGCCGTCTGGGTGATGCGCGGCGTCAGCTTCTGGTCCTTCATCGGGCCGGGAGTCTCCGCCTTGTAGAGCGACATTCCGCCGATGCCGAGGATCGGCAGGATCGCAACCGCGAGCACGATGATTCCCATTCCGCCGAGCCACTGGATCTGCTGCCGGTAGTAGAGGATTGACCTCGGCAGGTCGTCGAGACCGACGATGACGGTTGCGCCCGTGGTCGTGAATCCGGACACGGCCTCGAAGACCGAGTCCGTGAACGAGAGCGCAGGCACCTCGCTCAGGAAAAGCGGAGTTGCGCCGGCGAGACCCAGGAAAACCCAGAACACCGAGACGATCAGGAACCCGTCCCGCAGCCGCAGCTCGCGGCGCGCCATGCGCGCGGGCAGCCACAGCAGGAATCCCGATACCGCGATGATGAGCGACGACAACAGGAACGGCTCCCACTGGCCGTCACCGTAAAAGAGGGAAACCCCGATTGGCGGCAGCATCGCCAGGCTGAAGATCATCAGCATGAGGCCGAGGATCCGCTGCGCCATCGAGAAATTCATGAACGGGTGCCGGCCTGGAACAGCCGGCCGACTTCCTCCACGTGACGCCGGTCGGTCAGGAACAGGATCACGTGATCCTCCGCCTCGATCACCGTGTCGTGATGCGCCATGATCACCTGGCTGCCGCGCACGATGGCGCCGATCGTCGTGCCCTCCGGCAGGTCGATCTGATCGATGCGCCTGCCGGCGACGGATGACTCCCGCGTATCGGCGTGGACGATCGCTTCCATCGCCTCCGCCGCGCCGCGCCGCAGGGAATGCACCCGCACGACGTCGCCGCGACGCACGTGCTCGAGCAGTGCGCCGATAGTCACGGTCTGGGGCGAAATCGCGATGTCGATCGGGCCGCCCTCCATCAGCTCCGCGTAGGACGGCTTGTTTATCAGCGCCATGACACGCCGCGCGCCGAGCTTCTTTGCCAGCATGGCGGAGAGGATGTTCGCCTCCTCGGCGTTCGTCACGGCGACGAACACGTCGGCGTCGTCGATGTTCTCCTCGAGCAGCAGGTCCTCGTCGGCGGCGTTGCCGGTGAGCACGAGCGTGTTGCGGAGCGTTTCCGCAGCGCGGCGCGAGCGCTCAGGGCTGCGCTCGATCAGCTTGACCTGCACGCGGTCCTCGAGCGCTTTCGCGAGGCGGAAGCCGATGTTACCCGCACCAGCGATGACGACACGGCGGACCGTCGCCTCCTGGGTGCTGAGCTCCTTCATCATCGGGCGCATGTCGGCGCGCGCAGCGACGAAGAACACCTCGTCATGTTCCTCGATCGTCGTGTTGCCCTCGGGCTTGATGCTTCGCCCGCCGCGATAGATGGCGGCGACCCGTACCTCGCGGTCCGGAATGTGGGCGCGCAGTTCCTGCAGCTGGTGCCCGACGAGCTTGCCGCCCTTCAGCGCGCGCATGCCGACGAGGCGTACGCGTCCGTCGGCAAACTCGAGCACCTGCAGCGCGCCGGGGTATCGGATGAGTCGCTCGACGTAATCGGTGACGAGCTGTTCCGGGCTGATCGCGAGATCGACGGGGATGGCGTTCTCGCCGAAGAGTTCGGGCCGCCCGTAGTAGTCGCCGGAGCGGATGCGCGCGATCTTGGTCGGCGTGCGAAAGAGCGTCCATGCGATCTGGCAGGCAATCATGTTGACTTCGTCGCTCGAGGTCAGCGCGACGAGAAGGTCGGCACCCTTGCTGCCGGCGGCGAGGAGCGTGGCCGGGTGAGCGGCATTGCCGGAGACGGTGCTGATGTCGAGGCGGTCCTGGAGATCGCGCAGGACCTCGTCGCGCGTATCGACCACGGTGACGTCGTTCGCCTGTTCGCGCGCGAGTTGCTGCGCGGCCGTGCTCCCGACCTGGCCCGCACCGAGAATGATGATTTTCAATGCAACTCCCCAGCCGGCGCTTCAACGACCGCAGATTCTAGCGCAGCCAGTCGCACGGGCTACGGCGCCCGGGATCCGCGGTCTCGCTCGCGACTCCGCCGGAACTTACGTCGCTCGCTCGCGGGTCCCGGCCGCCTCGTCCGTACGACAGGCGGCGGCTGCTCCGCCGCGCGAGGCGGCGGACGGTCTCGGCGAGCGAACGACGTAAGTTCCGGCGGAGTTCGCGAGCGAGAACCCCGCCGGATCCCGCGCGCGCGGGCACGTCATCGCCTATCGCCGGATCAGGAGATCTGCTCCAGGCGCGCCAGCTCGAACATCAGCCATTTCTGGCCGGCGCCCTCGAAGTTGACGTGAACCTGCCTGCTCTCGCCGTTGCCCTCGAACCGGAGCACGGTGCCCTCGCCGAACTTCGGATGCCGCACGCGGGCGCCGAGGCGGATCGGAAGGTCCTCGCCTGCGATCGGCATCGCCGCGCGCGAGCGGCGCCGCGTGACGGACGAGCCCGGCTCGGGAGCGGCGAGCGCGATACGCTCGGATTGGTACAGCGGGCGGCTCACCGAGATGCGCGGGCGGACGTCCTCGACCGCTTCGGGCGGGAGCTCGGAAAGGAAGCGCGACGGGTCGCGATATGAAGTGCGCCCGAAAATCCGCCGGCTCTCGGCATGCGTGAGATAGAGCCGCTGCATCGCGCGCGTGAGGCCGACATAGCAGAGCCGGCGCTCCTCGGGCAGCCGGTCGGGATCGAAGGCGGAGTGTTCCGAGGGGAACAGGCCCTCCTCGAGACCGACGACGAACACTGTCGGAAACTCGAGCCCCTTCGCTGCGTGCAGCGTCATGAGTTGCACGCAATCGAGCCCGGTCGCGGCCTGGGTCTCGCCCGACTCGAGCGAGGCATGTGCGAGGAAGGCGCCGAGCGGCGAAAGGCCGTCGTCATCTTCCGGCTCGAACCCTTCCGCGGCGTTGACGAGCTCGTCGAGGTTCTCGACCCGCGCCTCGCCCTTATTGTCCTTTTCGCGCGCGTGATGGTCCCTGAGACCCGAGTGCTGGATCACGTGCTGGACCTGTTCGTGCAACGGCAGCTCCGGGATTGCGACGGAGAGCCGGTCGATCAGGGCGAAGAAGCCCTGGAGTGCCGTGGCGGCTCGCGTGGGCAGTGTCGACAGGATTGCCTGGCCGGCCTGCCAGAGGCTGCGCCCGTAATCGCGCGAATCGGTGCGGATGAGGTCGAGCGTTGCGCCGCCGATGCCGCGCGTCGGCAGGTTGACGATGCGCTCGAAGGCGATGTCGTCGCCGCGCGACTGGGTAAGGCGAAGATAGGACAGCGCGTCCTTGATTTCGGCGCGCTCGAAGAACCGCAGGCCTCCGTACACGCGGTAGGGGATACGCGCGGCCATGAGCACTTCCTCGAAGGTGCGTGACTGCGCGTTTGAGCGGTACAGCACGGCCGCGGCGGAAAGCGGCAGGCCACGGCGTTCGTGCTCGCGGATGCGGTCAATGACGAAATCCGCTTCGTCACGCTCGTTGTAGGCCGCATAAACGCGGATCGGATCGCCGCCCTTGGCCGCTGTCCAGAGCTGCTTGCCCATCCGGTCGGTATTCCTCGCGATGACCGCGTTGGCGGCGGCAAGGATCACCGCAGTCGAACGATAGTTCTGCTCGAGGCGGTATACGGTCGCGCCGAATTCGCGCTTGAAATGCTGCATGTTCTCGACGCGCGCGCCTCTCCAGCGATAGATCGATTGATCGTCGTCTCCCACGACGAACGGCGCGCCGGTTTTGCCGATGAGGATCTTTATCCAGTCGTACTGCACGCCGTTCGTGTCCTGGAACTCGTCCACGAGCAGGTGCCGGAAGCGTTCGCGGTAGTAATCGCCGAGCTCGGGCACGTCGCGGAGGATCTCGTAGCTCCTGAGCAGGAGTTCCGCGAAATCCACGACGCCGGCCTGTTCGCAACGCGCCTCGTAGATCTTGTACAGCTTGATGAGCTGCGCGCGCGTCGGATCGTTCCGGTCAGCGAGGTTTTGCGAGCGGCGGCCCTCATCCTTGTTCGAATTGATGAAGCCCTGCACTTCGCGCGGGACCCAGCGTTGCTCGTCGAGCTTCTGTTCGCGGATGATTTTCCGCACCAGCCGCTGCTGATCATCCTGGTCCAGGATCTGGAAGGACTGCGGCAGGCGCGCCTCGCGCCAGTGCCGTCGAAGCATCCGGTGCGAGAGGCCGTGAAACGTGCCGATCCACAGCGCGTCGGCCGGCATGCGGAGGAGCGTCTCGATGCGGCCGCGCATTTCGGAAGCGGCCTTGTTGGTGAATGTGACAGCCATCAGGCCGTGCGGCGACACGCCGTGCTCGAGGATGAGCCAGGCTGCGCGATGGGTCAGCACGCGCGTCTTGCCGCTGCCCGCGCCCGCGAGCACGAGCACGGGGCCGAGCGGCGCGGTGACCGCGGCGCGCTGTTCCTCGTTCAGCGAATCGAGCAGGGACTGGGGTTGCATGGAGCGCGGATTCTACCAAGCGCTCGAGTCCGTCACCTTGAAAGGGGACGTTCCCCTTTAAGGATTCAGGATTTCTTTTCCTTGGCGAATTCGAGAAGTGCGAGCACGAGTGCGATGACGACCGGGCCCAGGAAGAGCCCGATCAAGCCGAAAGCAGAGAGTCCGCCCAGCACACCGATGAAGACCGCGAGCGTGGGCAGCGGGGACCGGCCCGAAATGAGGATGGGTCTCAGTATGTTGTCGGCGCTGCTGACGACGATGCCGAAGGCGAACAGGATCCCTGCCTGCAGGTAAGTGCCCTGGACCAGCAGCACTCCGACGGCCGGCACCCAGATGAGCGCTGTGCCGCCGAAGGGCACGACCGACAGCACGGCACCCAGCACGCCGAAAACGACCGGTGCCGGGAGGCCTACGACAGCGAACGAGATGCCGAGCAGGAGCCCCTGGATGATCGAGGTCAAGACCGTGCCGCGCACGACCGCGCGCGTCACCGAAGAGAGCCTTTCGGCGAGCTCTTCGCGTCGGTCCGACGCGAGTGGCACGAGCGCGGCTCCGAGTTTTGCGATCGGGCGACCGTCCCGAATGATGAAAAAAAGCACGAACAGCATCACCGTGAACGACAACACCGTGCCGACCGCACCGAGGAAGGCGATGCCGCCGAACGCCGCAAGCTGCTCGAAGAGGCCCTTGCTGCCTTCGACGAGCCAGGCCTGAACGTGGGTCGTGCTGATCTCGAGGTTCTGGTCCAGCCAGTCCAGTACGCTACTGAAGACCGGGAGATCGGTCAGCTCGGAGTAACCGCGCTCCTGCTGCAGCTCGATCCAGATCTGCAGGCGGCTCGCCAGGTCCGCGGCCTGCCTGGCGAAGGCGATCGCGAGCGCCGTCAGCGGGCCGAGGAGAAGAACCAGGACGAGAATCGTCAGCGTGAACGCCGAGATGGACGCGCGGCCGCGCATCCACTGCGTGAGACGTGCCTGCACCGGCTGCAGCAGGAAACCGATGAACAAGGCCCAGGCGATCGGCGCCAGGAAAGGCTCGATGATCCGGTACACGAGCAGCGCAGTGATCGCGAGTCCCGCGATCGCGAGCAGCCGCTGATAGAACTGGGCGTTATCGGCGGTGGCCAAGGCAGGCCTCAGAGCGCCGCGCGGATGCGCGCAGCATGTGCCGCAAGCACGGCGGAATCGACCGGATCGGCGGCGTGGATCCCGAGGTCCTTGCCGGTGTAGCGCGGAATCACGTGAAAGTGCAGGTGAAAAACGCTCTGCCCCGCGGCGGGTCCGTTCAGCTGCGCAATCATCACGCCGGGCGGCGAAAACGCCATCTTGATGGCGCGGGCGACTTTCTGGGCAGTACGGATCGCGGCCGCGACGGAGTCCGGCGGCGTGGTGAAGATATCTTCGGCCGCGGCTTTCGGCACAACGAGCGTGTGGCCCTCGGCCTGCGGCATGATGTCCATGAAGGCGATCGTGTCCACGTCCTCGTACACCTTGTGGCAGGGAATCTCGCCGCGAATGATGCGCGCGAAGATGTTGTCCTTGTCGTAGGACATATCAGGTCTCCCGGTTCAGTTCGATCGAGATCACGCAATGATCAGGCCAGCGGGGCCCTTCGGGATAGTCCCAGACGCGGTACGAGTCCGCCACCAGTCTCTGCGACAGGCGGTGTCCGAGGACCAGGAAGTCGATCGGCATGCGCGCGCCATGCCCGTTGCCGCAGCCGACGGCGCCGTGGTCGATGCCGGGATTCAGCAGGTCCGCGCCATCGGGCTCGCCGTCGTCGATCTCGGGCCATAGCGCCACGATCGCGCCCTTTGAATCACGGGACTCCTTGCGCTCGCGGTCGAAGCGTCGATTGAAATCGCCGATGACGGCGAAGGCTTCACCGGCGCGCGCGCGGCGGTCGATCCAGTCCTCGAGAACGGGCACCTGGCGCTGCAGGATGCGGCAGTCGTCGCGGTCGTCGGTCAGCGGCTCCCGGTTGCAGGAGGCCTTGAGATGCACCGCGAGCAAGCGGATTTCCCGCGCCGTGCCAGGCTCGATGGTCACGTCGGCGCCCCAGCGAACCTCGTTCTTCGGCAGGCCGAGCGCGCGGAAGTCGCGATTGCATCGGAACGGGATTCCCCGCCGGATCGCGAAGCCGACATTCTGCACATGCCTGCGCTTCGTGAAGCAGAACTCGCGATCGGGAAAGATCTCCGAAGCGACCTCGCGCCCGTCGATCTCCTGCAGCGCGATCACGTCTGCGGGCAGCGTCGCGGCAAACTTCCGCAGCCGGCGCAGATCATCGTCGCTCCAGCGGGCCTTCGGAACGAGATCGCAGGGGATGGAACGCTCGCCGCCGCGCGCGCGGTGCCCGGGCTTGCTGCAGGCGGACGCGAGCGCATCGAAAGTGCCGGGCGTCATCATCCACTCGAGATTCCAGGTCGCGAGCGTCAGGCGTTCGGCAGCGGGCAGCGCAGGCGCGAACGAAATCGCGAGAAGCGCGGCGAGAAACGGCATCACTTGCCGGGCTGGCGGCGATTCGCGACCAGGTCGGCGACGACCGCGGGGTCGGCGAGCGTGGATGTATCCCCGAGATGCTCATGCTCATCGCCCGCGATCTTGCGCAGAATCCGCCGCATGATCTTGCCGGAGCGCGTCTTCGGCAGGCTCGGCGCCCACTGGATGAAATCGGGCGTCGCGATCGGGCCGATTTCCTTTCGCACCCACTGCGTGAGCTCGGCGCGGAGCGCTTCCGTCGGTGCCTCGCCACTCTTCAGCGTCACGTAAGCATAGATGCCCTGGCCCTTGACTTCGTGCGGGCAGCCGACGACCGCGGCCTCGGCAACCTTCGCGTGCGCGACGAGCGCGCTCTCGACCTCGGCCGTGCCGATGCGGTGGCCCGAGATGTTCATCACGTCGTCGACTCGGCCCGTGATCCACCAGTAACCGTCCTCGTCGCGGCGTGCACCGTCGCCGGTGAAGTACTTGCCGCGGAAGGTCGTGAAGTAGGTGTTGATGAATCGCTCGTGATCGCCGTAGACGGTGCGCATCTGCCCGGGCCAGCTGTCGAGCAGCACCAGGTTGCCCTCGGCGGGGCCCTCCAGGAGGCGGCCTTCGCCGTCGACGAGTGCGGGACGGACGCCGGGCATCGGGAGTGTGGCCGAGCCCGCCTTCAATAGCGTTGCGCCCGGCAATGGCGAAATGAGGATGCCGCCGGTCTCGGTCTGCCACCAGGTATCGACGACCGGGCAGCGGCCGTCGCCGACCACGCGGTGATACCACTCCCAGGCTTCCGGGTTGATCGGCTCGCCGACGGTACCGAGCAACCGCAGGCTTGCGCGCGAGGTCGCCTTGACCGGCGCATCGCCGTCCCGCATCAGTGCACGGATCGCGGTGGGCGCGGTGTAGAAGATCGTGACCCGGTGCTTGTCGACGACGCGCCAGAAACGCGAGCTGTCGGGATGGTTGGGCACGCCCTCGAACATGAGGCTCGTCGCGCCATTGCTGAGCGGGCCGTAAACGATGTAGCTGTGTCCGGTGACCCAGCCGACGTCGGCCGTGCACCAGTAAACGTCGTCCTCGCGGTAGTCGAAGACGCAGGCGAAGGTGAAATTGACATAGACGAGATAGCCGCCGCCGGTGTGCAGGACTCCCTTCGGCTTTCCAGTGGACCCCGACGTATAAAGAATGAACAGCGGATCTTCCGCGCTCATTCGCTCGGGTTCGCAGGCGGCCGCCTCCGAAGCCACGAGTTCCTCGTAATGACGGTCGCGCCCGGCGACCCAGTCGCCGCCCTGTCCGGTGCGGCGCACGACGACGACGCTCCTGACCGTGAGCTTGTGCGAGGCAATCGCCGAGTCCACGTTCGCCTTGAGCGGGATGCGCTTTCCACCACGGACGCCTTCGTCGGCCGTGATCACGAACGTCGAGGCGCAATCCCCGATCCGCCCGGCGAGCGACTCGGGCGAAAAACCGCCGAAGACGACGGAGTGCACGGCACCGATGCGCGCGCAGGCGAGCATCGCGATGGCCGCCTCCGGAATCATCGGCATGTAGATCGTGACGCGATCGCCTTTCTTTACGCCGAGCCTGCGCAGCGCGTTGCCGAAGCGGCAGACCTGTTCGTACAGCTCGCGATACGTAACGGCTCTCGACACCGAGGGATCGTCGCCTTCGAACAGGAGCGCGGTCTTGCCGCTGCGCGTCGCGAGCTGGCGATCGAGGCAGCTGACCGTGACATTCAGTTCGCCGTCCTCGTACCAGCGGATGCGGAAATCGGCGGGATCGAAGGAGACGTCCTTGATGCGTGTCGGGGGACGCATCCAGTCGATCCGCTTTGCAATCCGCGACCAGAAGCCCGCCGGATCGCGCGCGGCTTCGTCGGACATCGCCTGGTAGTCCGCGGCCGTGACGACCGCCTTCGCTGCGAAGGCGTCCGGCACCGGGTGCTTGTGAATGGTCATCGCGCCGCGAGCGGAATCAGAGGTCGGCGGCCTTGAAGGTGTCGCAGGCTTCGAGCGAGCCGTTCCCGAATCCTTGCTGGAACCAGCGCTGACGCTGCTCGGAGGTACCGTGCGTGAACGAATCGGGCATGACCGCACGGCCGGCGGAGCGCTGGAGACGATCGTCGCCGACCGCACTCGCGGCAGTCATCGCTTCGCTGATGTCGTCGGCCTCGAGGATGCCCGCGTACTTCGCGGCGCGGTGCGCCCAGAGGCCGGCGTAGCAGTCCGCCTGCAGTTCGAGCCGAACGGAAAGCTGGTTCGCCTCTACTTCATCGACGCGCTGCTGCAACTCGTGAACCTGGGACGAAATGCCGCGGAGCTTCTGCACGTGATGTCCGACCTCATGCGCGATGACGTAAGCGCGCGCAAAATCACGCTCACCGGCGAGCTGACCATCCAGCTGATTGAAGAACCCCAGGTCGATGTACAGTTTTTCATCCGCCGGACAGTAGAAGGGGCCAACTGCCGCCTCGGCAAAGCCACAGCCCGACTCGACTGCCTCTGCGTACCACACGAGCGTGGGTTCGCGATAATCGCCGCCGAGATCCTGGAACACGGTGTTCCAGGCGTCTTCGGTCTCGGCCAGCACGACTTCTCCCTGCTGACGCCATTCGCCCTCGCTTGGCGACTCGACATACGGCTCGTTGCTCGTCTGGACTGATGGCTCGCCGACGCCCTGCAGCACAGCGGTGGGGTCGCCGCCCAGGAACATCACGATTAGCGCGATCGCGAGCGTGCCGAGGCCGCCGCCGACCAGGCCGCCACGGCTGACGCGCATGCCGCGGCGGTCTTCGACATTTGAACTCTGCCGGCGTCCTTCCCAGCGCATGGCGAATCCTCCGGGAAAACTTAAGTCAGTTGAATGATCGTGGCAGGTAATGATCGACCAGCAACGCCGCGAACAGAAGCGCGAGATAATTGATCGAGAAACGGAAAACGCGCATTGGGATGTCAGCTCGATCGGACTGCCGAAGCATCCATGCGTGTCGTAGGAATAGTCCGTCAAGCACCAGGGCTGCGGCGAGGTAGAACCAGCCCGACATCCCGGTCAGGAAAGGCAGGACCGTCACGACGGAGAGCAGCACCGTGTAGTACCAGATGAACTGCTTCGTGTAGGCGACGCCGTGCGTGACCGGCAGCATCGGAATGCCGACACGCGCGTACTCGTCGCGCCGCGCGATCGCGAGCGCCCAGAAATGCGGCGGCGTCCACGCGAAGATGATCAGGAAGAGCAGCAGCGCATCCGCGTTCACGCCGCCCGTGACCGCGGCCCAGCCGAGCACCGGCGGCGCGGCGCCGGCGGCGCCGCCGATCACGATGTTCTGCGGCGTCGCGCGCTTGAGCCACACGGTGTAGACGATCGCGTAGCCGATGATGGAGATGAACGTGAGAATCGCCGTCAGCGCATTGACGAGCAGCGCGAGGATCAGCATCGAACCCGCGCCCAGCACGAAGGCAAACGAGAGCGCATACGCCTCTGAAACGGTGCCGCGCGGCAGCGGGCGCATGCGCGTACGGGTCATTTCGGCATCGATGCGCGCATCGAGCACGTGATTGATCGCCGCGGCCGAGGAGGCGGCGAGCGCGATGCCGATCGTGCCCCAGAAGAGCCCTGCCGCAGGCGGAAAGCCGGGCACGGCCAGGAACATGCCGACGATGGCCGTAAACATGATGAGCGACACGACTTTCGGCTTCGTGAGCGCGAAGTAATCGCGAGTTCGGGACCAGCCCCTGCCGGGGACCGTGACGGTGGGTGTATCGCGGACGGTCATGAGACCGGAAATGCTAGCACCTCGGAAAACCAAAGGGGACGCTCACCTTTAAAGGTGAGCGTCCCCTTTGGGTCAGCGGATCACGGGCAGGCCGGTATGAAGCGCTGCGCGCTGCGCGACGTACTCCAGGAGGCCACGCAGGAAGTCGGAAAACACCCGCACGCGCGCCAGGCGCCGCGCGGCCGGGGTGTGAACGATCGACAGCGGCGGCCCCAGCTGGGTGTGCTGGGTCAGCACCATGACGAGGTGGCCCTCGACGAGTTCGCGCGCGGCCAGCAGGTCCATGGTCTGCGTGATGCCGGCGCCACTCGCGGCTGCGAGCATCGCGGCCTCCGCTTCATTGACGGTCATGCGGAACCGGGGCTCGAAGGCCTGGTCCTCGAAATTCGCGAACGTCCAGGGACGCGGTTGGGCGCTGCCCGCGGGAATGGAGCCGATCAACGCGTGGTTCGCAAGGTCTTCGATCGTCTGCGGGCGTCCGTGGCGATCGAGATAAGTAGGCGAGGCGCAGGTGATCCAGCGCGAACCGGAAATCCGCTGCGCCACCAGGTTCGGGTCGGTGATCGTGCCCGCGCGTACCGCCAGGTCGACGTTCTCGCGGACCAGGTCCACGACCCGCTCATTGAACCGGACATCGAGGTCGATGCCGGGATAGCGGACGAAAAAATCCGGCAACGCCGGCAGCAGGATGTGGCGGCCAAAGGAACCGGGCACGTCCACGCGCAGGTGGCCCGTCGGTTGCTCTTTGCTCTGTCTCAAGGTTTCTTCGGCCGCGGCGAGCTCCGCGAAAATGCGCCGGCAATGGCCGAGATAGTCCGCGCCCGCGGGCGTCACGGCGACTTTCCGCGTGGTGCGGTTCAGGAGCTTGAGTCCGAATCGCTGCTCCAGCCGGCGCACATGGGTGCTGACCATCGCGCGCGAGAGGCCGAGTTCATCGGCAGCGCGCGTAAAGGAACCGAGTTCGGCAACCCGGCTGAACGCTTGCATGGCCTGGAGCGATTCCAAGATCCAATTAGATAGTATTAGTGAACAATAAAGTCAATATTGAGGTGTTTATCAGAACAATAAGGCCGCGTACCTTCTCTCCCGTCATCCACGGGAGAGCAGCCATGTTTCTTTTCAATCGGTCGGGTTTTGCGGTGTTGCTGGCGCTGGTCGTTGCCGGACTGCCGGTCCTGATCCAGTACGTCTGAGCGTGCTAGCGCAGCGATGGCCGAAAGCGGCCAACCTCGGAGCGCGGGCTCAGGGTGCGCAGCAGCGCAATCGTCGCGAGCACCAGCAGTGCCGCGCCCGCATTGTGGGCCGTGCCGAGCGACAGCGGCCAGCCCTTCCATATCAAGTTCATCCCGATCGCCATTTGAATGACGACCGCGATTGCCACGGCGATCGCAGCCGCGCGTGCGGCGCCGGTCTGGGCACGACGTAGCGCGCCGATCACCACGAGCGCGAGCACGAGGGCGGTCAGGTAAGCGCCCAGGCGATGCGAATAGTGGATCGCGACACGGGCCGGGGCATCGAGCACGCCGCCTTCGTAATCGATTCCGAGCCCGCGCCACAGTACGAATGCATTCTTGAAATCCATGTCCGGCCAGTACGAATCCTGGCAGGCGGGAAAATCCGGGCATGCCGCGGCGGCGTAATTCGTGCTCGTCCAGCCGCCGAGCGAGATCTGCGCGATCAGCACGACGAGCCCCAGAATCGCAAGCCGCCGAACCGGCCGTTCAGCCGCTTTGAGTTCGCGTCGTTCAGGCGGCAGCGCAAGCCACCAGAGCATGGCGAGCGTCATGAGTCCGCCGAGAAGATGCAGCGTCACGATGAGCGGTTTCAGGAGCAGCGTCACCGTCCACATGCCGAGCAGCGCCTGGAACACGAGCAGCACGACGAGCACCCAGGGAAGGACGCGCGGCTGCACCGGGTCGCGGCGATTCCACACGGAAAGCGCCGCGAGGCCGAGCACGAGGATCCCGAGCGCACCGACGATGTAGCGGTGCACCATCTCGTTGATCGCCTTCTGGTAGTCGAAAGGCCGTTCCGGGTTCGCGGCGTTGATTTCGGCCACGCGATCGACGGCCTGCGACGGGTGGAAGTGACCGTAGCAGCCGGGCCAGTCGGGACAACCGAGGCCGGCGTTCGTCAGTCTCACCCAGGCGCCGACGACGACGACGATCGCGCACAGGAGGGTCGCGGCAAGTGCGGCGCGACGAAACCAGGCCAATCTCCGCGTCTGCGGCATTCCCCGCCCCCTATCCGATGCGCGAAAGGCGCAACAGGCGTTCGAGATCCTTGAGCAGTCCGCGTGCCGAGCCGGTCGCAGGGTAACTCATCAGCAGGTTGCCATGCGGGTCCACTATATAAATGCCATGGGCCCCGCCGAGCGTCGGCGGAAACAGCGCGCGGAGCGTCGCACCTTCATCGCCGGTCGCGGAAAGTACGAGCAGGTCCGATTCCTCGGACGGCAAGTCCATGGTCGCACACTCTCCCGCATGCAGCAGAACGCGCCGGACCCGCGCGGCGTCCTTGTCGAGCGCAAGCCGCAGGCGCGACAGGTCTTCGAGAACGGCCGGAGCGCGCTCATCGCAGTCGCTGCCCGCAAGGTAGACGAGTGACCAGCGCTCCCGCAGCGCGTCCTCGGGCAACGGCCGCGGCGGGTCGATCAATTCACCGTGGGCGCCGACCGCAGGCCGCCACCCTGACGTGAAATAGAGGCCGAGTGCGGCGGCGAGCGGAATACAGAAGAGCGAAGCAACGAGGAGGAACTGGCGCCGGCCCGAACGCCGCGCGTCGTCTGCCGGACTCACGGCGATGCTCCGGATTTCCTGAAACCGAGGACGAACCAGATCGCGACCGCGAGCGCCGCAAAGGCGAACCACTGGACGGCGTATCCGAGATGGCGGTCAGGGCTCGTGCCGGGCACGGCCCATGCCCGGACATAGCCGTCCGGCACGGCGGGATCGAGCAGCAGCTGGCGCGTGCCGAGTTCGCGGCCGAGCGCCAGCTCCAGTTCTTCCATGCTGGGGTAGTGCATGAGGCGCGGCCAGCCCGTGGCGGCAGGCCCCTTCAGCCAGATGCCGGGGCGCGGCAACAGGTCGATGCGTCCGACGACGGTTCGACTGTCACCGTCCACATGAACGGCCGGCAGGTCCTTGCGCGTCGCGCCGAACGGGAGCCAGCCGCGATTGACGATCACGGCACTGCCGTCTTCGAGGATGAATGGTGTCAGCACCTCGACGCCCGCGACGCTTTCGTGGCTGCGGTTGTCGAGCAGGAACTGGTGGACCGGATCGTAGCGCCCACGCGCCGACACGCGCTGGTAGCGGGGCGCGTCGGCCGGCAGTTGCCGCCAGTCGAGCGCCGTCGCGGATTCCGCGAAGTCGGCCGCAAGACTGCGCTTCTCTCCCGCGCGCTCGAGTTGCCACACGCCGAGCCAGGCGAATGCGGCTGCGGCCGCGACCGCCGCGAGGGTCGGCAGCGGCCGGAAGGCGAATCGCGATCGGCCCAGGTTCAGCACCGGGCTATACTCGCGCATCCGAACCACCGGGGCTGACCCATGCCTGGCATCAAGTGGCTGGTGCTCGTCATATTCTTCGCGATCATCCTGAGCCTGGTGTCGGCCATGCTGAGCCTCGTGCGTGACCACACCGGGGAATCGAGGGGAATGGTCCGGGCGCTGAGCGTTCGCATCGGGCTGTCTATATTCCTGTTCATCGTGTTGTGGATGACCTGGAAGATGGGCTGGATCGAACCGCACGCCGTCGGCGGCTGATCCGCGGGCTCAGTCCGCCGCCTCCGCGAGCGCGCGGATCGACGGCAGGTTGCGCCAGCTCCCGGCCACGTCCATCCCGAAGCCGAACACGAAACGATCCGGCACGCGCACGCCGGTGAAATCTGCTGCGACAACCGCGGGTGTCCGGCGCTCTTTCAATGCGAACGCGGCGAGGAGTACCTCGCGGGCGCCCTGTTCGAGCAGTCGTTCGCGGATCGCGGCGAGCGTGCGCCCCTCGTCCAGGATGTCATCGAGCAGGAGCACGGTGCGGTGGGTCACGGGTTCGTGCGGCCCCGCGATCCAGACGAGCTCCCCGCCGCTCGTGCCCTGGCCGTAGCGGCGGACATGCACGTAACTGCAGTCGAGGGCGAACGGCAGCCGCGGCAACAGCTGTCCCGCAAAAACCTGCCCGCCATTCATGACGGTCACGACAAGCGGGTGACTTTCCGAGAGCCGGTCCGTGATTTCGGCGGCCATGCGGTCGAGCGCCGCCTGCACTGTCGCGGTGCTCACGACTTCCACCGAGCGCGGCATGGCCAGGCTCATGGTGTGACGACCGAGCGCACGTCGTCGCGGCAGGCTTCGAGATCGTCCAGCACGCCGTTGATCGCGTCCGCATCGAGCGGCACGGTGCGGCTGACGACGCCCGAGAGGTCGAGCTTTCCGCCGGTGACGAGATCCATCAATTCGTAGAGCTCCGGGACGAGGTGATCGGAGACGCCGAGGATCTCCGCCTCCTTGTTCAGGAGATCACGGTAGGGCGCGACCGACATCCGTTGATCCGTAAGGCCCGCGAGCGCCGCGCGCCCGCCGGCCGCCAGCACTTCGACTGCCTGCTCCATGGTGCGCGCGGATCCGATCAGCTCGAGTGAAGCGTCGACGCCGCGTCCTTCCGTGAGGCGGAAGATCTCCTGCACGGGATCCGAATCGTGCGCATTGATTGGCGTTGCACCCAGGCGTGCGGCGAATGCGAGTTTCGCGGCATTGATGTCCACGGCGAACACCGGATCCCCGCCAAAAACCCGGGCGAGCTGGATTGCAGAGACGCCGAGTCCGCCGGCGCCGAACACGGCGACTGAATCGCCGCGTCCGACCCGTGCTCTCCGGAGCGCATGCAGCGATGTCGCCGAGGAGCACATCAGGATCGCGCCCTGCTCGAACGGGATCGCTGCCGGCAGCGACAGGGCATTGCGTGCGGGAATCGAGATCAGTTCTGCGAAACCCCCGTCGCGATGCTTGCCGATCATCTCGGCGCCGGCACAGAACTGTTCCCTGCCTGCGTGGCACTGGGAGCACTCGCCGCAGGTGACGAGGTAGTGCAGGCAGACACGATCACCCGGCCGGACTTGCGTGACGCCGGCGCCAATGCTGGCCACGATGCCCGCGACTTCGTGCCCGAGCGTGCAGGGATGGCGGGTTGATCCCACGCCTGAGCGGTAGTGCGCGTCGGAATGACAGATGCCGGCCGCCATGACGCGCACCAGCACGTCGCCGGGAGCCGGATCCGGGGCGGCAAGCATCTCGTTGACCAGCGGCCTCCCCGGTGCCGACAGCCGGACGGCCCGGTAATTCGCAGGATGCATGCGGCAATTCTAACGTCCCCTCTGATTCGACGAAGCGAGCGCAGGTCGCGCCGGAGCGTGGGCTGCTGCCCGCCCTGATCGGGCCTGCGTTTCTAGAATGGACTTGAGCCGGTCAAGGGGACGCAACCCTTTTCCGTTTTCGCGCATCCAGTTCTGCTGGGAGTCCCGCATGAACCTGACCGCAAAGTCGCTGGAGAGCCCGATCAGCGTCGCCGTCGGCGTCGGACTCATCGTCGTGCTCGGCATCGTCGCGCTCATCAAGCTGCCGGTGCAGCTCTTTCCGGACATCGAAGAGCCGGTCATCACGGTCTTTACGGGCTGGCGCGCGGCCGCGCCCGCCGAAGTCGAGTCGGAACTGATCGAGCCCCAGGAGCAGGCGCTCCGCGGGCTCGCGGGCCTGCAACAGATCCAGTCGTTCGCGAATGCCGGCGGCGCGTTCATCAACCTCGAGTTCTCGATCGGCACGGACATGGGCCGCACGCTGATCGACGTGATCGCGCGCATGAACCAGCTCCCGCCGCTGCCGCGCGACGCCGACGCGCCGCGCATCTCGCTCGGCGAGGACGGCGGAGGCGGGCCGAACGAGACGCTGTCCTGGTTCTTCGTTCAGCTGAAGCCCGGCACGCCAGGCCCGGTCGAGAACTACCGCCGCGAGGTCGAGGACCTCATGCGCTCGCGTGTCGAGTCCATCCCGGGCGTCGGCACGATCAATGTCAACGCCGGCGCGCCCGATGAGCTTCGCATCGAGTTCGATCCCTATCGCGCGGCGGAGCTCGGCATTCCGATTCCGTCGATTGTCGCGGTCGCGGGCAGCGCCGACGATGTTTCCGGCGGCTTCGCGGAACTCGGCCGGCGCCGGTACACGCTGCGCTTCGCCGGCCGCTACCGGCCCGACGACCTGGGCGAGCTGGTGCTCGACTGGCGTGACGGCCGGCCCGTACGGCTCGCGGACGTGGCGACGATTTCAGTCAAGCGCGGCGACCGCAATTCGCTCGCCGTGCAGAACAACAATCCCGCGATCGCGATCCAGATCCTCAAGGAATCGGGCGCCGACGTGCTGGCGACGCTCAAGGCCGTCAAGGCGGAGATCGGGGAGCTCCGCGAAGGGCCGCTCGCCGAGATGGGTCTCGCAATCGAGCAGTCCTTCGATCCGTCGGTGTTCATCAACCAGGCCCTGGGGCTCGTCGGCGGCAACCTGATCGCGGGCATTCTCCTCGCGATCGGCGTGCTATGGCTCTTCCTGCGGCAGTTCCGCTCGACACTGCTGGTCGGCATCGCGATTCCGGTCAGCGTGCTCGCGACCGTGCTGGTGATGCTGGTGACGGGCCATTCGCTCAACGTCATCTCGATCGCAGGCATCGCCTTTGCGGTCGGCATGACGCTCGATGCCGCGACCATCGTGCTCGAGAGCATCCTGTCCCGCCGCGAGGCCGGGCTATCCGCCCGGCAGGCGGCGCTCGAGGGCGCGACGCGCGTATGGCCCGCGCTCTTCGCCTCGACGCTGACGACGATCATCGTGTTCCTGCCCGTGATCTTCATGAAGAACACGGAAGGGCAGCTCTTCGCGGACCTCGCGCTCACAATTTCTGTCGCGATCGCGATGTCGCTCGTCATGGCGATGACTGTCCTGCCGGTCGCCGCCGAGCGCTGGCTGAAGCTGTCGGCCAACGCAGCCACCCAAAAGGCCGCAGAGTGGCCGCGCAGGCTCGGGGAACGGATGGCGGCGCTGACCGACAGCTCGCGCCAGCGCAAGATCACCATCGGCCTCTGCCTGGTCGCGCCCGCCGTGCTCACCTGGGCGCTGCTGCCGCCGATCGACTACCTGCCGCCCGTCAAGCGCGACGCGATCGACGGTTTCTTCCAGTTTCCGCCCGGCATGAACGTTGACACGATCGAGCGGGAAGTGGTCGAGCCGATCGTGCAGAGAATGGCACCCTACATGGCGGGCGAGAAGGAACCGAGACTCAAGAATTACTACATCCTGATCTGGCCGAACGGCGGGGGCTCGATCGGCGCGCGCCCGCTCGACCCGTCGAAGATCGGCGAACTTGGCCGGGTGGTCAGCGAAGAAATCACCGTGGGATTCCCGGATCTCGAGATTTTTTCGCAACAGGGCAACCTGTTCGGCGGCTTCGGCGACGGCCGGAACATCGAAGTGCGCCTGCAGTCCGCGGACTTCGACGCGCTGCTCAAGACCGCGCGCGCGGCGCAGGACGTGATCACGGAGAAGTTACCCGGCGCTCAGGTGCGCTCGTTCCAGGACCTCGAGTTGGCGGAACCGGAACTGCGCCTCATACCCGACGACCGCCGAATCAGCGAGTCCGGATGGACCCGCGCCAATGTCGCGACCGTGGTGCGTGCACTCGGCGACGGTATCTGGGTCGGCGAGCACTTCGACGGCGAGCGGCGCCTCGACATGATCCTGCGCGCAAGCGGCTGGGAAAGTCCGGATGCGCTCGCGGCGGTGCCGGTTGCGACGCCGACGGGCGGCATCGTGCCGCTGGGCGAGCTGGTGACCATCGAGCCGACCGTCGCCGGCACCGGGTTTCGGCGCGTGGATGGCCGCCGCACGATCGGAATCAACGTGATCGCGCCGCCCGGCATGTCGCTGCAACAGACCATGCGCAAGCTCGAGACCGACGTCGACCCGGCGATCCGTCCGCTCCTGCCGCCGGACGGCGGCATTCGCTATGCGGGCGATGCGGGTAGCCTCGAAACCGCGCTCGCGGACATGCGGGTGAACATCTCGCTCGCGCTGCTCGTGCTGTTCCTGCTGATGGCGGCGCTGTTCCGCTCCGCGCGCGACAGCCTGCTCGTCATGCTGACCGTGCCACTCGCGGGCCTCGGCGGCGTGCTCGGCGTCCGCCTGCTGAATCTCTTTACGCCGCAGACGCTCGACATGCTGACGATGGTCGGATTCATCATCCTGCTCGGCGCCGCGGTCAACAACGCAATCCTGCTCGTCGACAGCACGCGCTCGGCGGAGCGCGCGGGGATGGACCGCAGGGACGCCGTGCGCCACGCACTCGAGCAGCGCACGCGGCCGATTTTCGCGACTTCGCTTGGCCAGCTCGCGGGGCTACTGCCGATGATCATCGTCCCCGGTCCCGGCGCCGCGCTCTATCGGGGCCTGGCGACCGTCATCGCGGGCGGCATGCTCGTCAATACGATCTTCATGCTCGTGCTGCTGCCGGCGCTCCTGCGCCTCGGCGAACCCGCCTCGGAAACGAGCGGGGCGGTGGCCGGGCGCGAGCTCGAGGAAGGTGCCACATGATTTCGTTGAGTCGCTCCTTGGCATGGGACGCGGCGGTGGCCGCGCTGGTCGCTCTCTCCCTGGCGGCCAGCGCGGCCCGCGCGCAGGAGGAGCCGCCGCCGGCTCCGGTTACGGTCGTGGCGGTGACGAAGGGCACGATCGCGGCGACCATCTCGACGACCGGTACGGTCGTGAGCCGGAACGACGCGCGCCTTGCCGCGGAAGTGACCGGCCGCCTCGACTGGGTCGCGGAGCCGGGTGCTAAGGTCGCGAAAGGCGCGCCGCTGGCCCGCGTTGATGCCCGCTCGCTCGAATTGCAGCTCCGGGAGGACGACGCGCAGATCTCCCGTCTCGCGGCCAATGCGGAACTGCTCGATACGCAGCTCGCCCGGCTGAATGCACTGCCGGACGGCATCGCTTCGCAGAGCCAGATCGACGAGGCCGCGGCGCGGCTCGCGATGGCGCGCCACGAACTCGAGCAGGCGCGCGCAATGCGCGAGAGCACGCGCCACCTGATATCGCGCGCGACAATCCGCGCGCCATTCCCGGGCCACGTCGCGGAACGTATCCGCCAGCTCGGCGAGTTTGTCGCCGCCGGCGCCGAGGTGATCCGGCTTACGGACACGGAAAACGTCGAAGTCGTTGCGCGCGCGCCGGTTTCCGAGGCGGGTCACCTTGCGGCAGGCCAGGCCGTCACGGTGCACGGCGGCACACGCGTCCAGAAAAGCAGGATCCGCGCCATCGTGCCGGTGGGCGACGAGCGCTCGCGGATGATCGAGGTGCGGGTCGCGATGACCAGCGCCGGCTGGCCGATCGGCTCGGCGGTGCGCGTCGACCTGCCGGCTGCGACGCAGAGCGCGGGCCTCATGGTTCCGCGCGATGCGGTGATCGTGCGCGCGGACGGCGCCCACGTGTTCCGCGTCGGCAAGGGCGACGTGGCCGAGCGCATTGCCGTGCGCGTCGGCAACGGCGATTCGGAGCGCGTCGAAATCACGGGCCGGCTTGCGGCGGGCGATCGCATCGTCGTGCGGGGCGGGGAGCGGCTGCGGCCGGGTCAGTCGGTGACGATCAAGACTGCGACGGCGGCCGCGAAGCGACCGTCGAAGCCGACGAGTTAGCACGCCCGCGTGTTTCGGCAGCTTTCATCGCCCAAACGAGCCGCTGTCTCGGCAACCGCTTTCGCCATCGGCGCCATCGCCGTTTCTCCGGCTCTTTGGGCGCAGGCGACGGGCGCGCCGGCGCCCGTCCCGGTGCTGCCCGCGCAGGATGCCTATCCGCACGTGTCTCGTGACGGCCTTGTCGTTTTCCAGTCCAACCGGATCGGAGGCTGGAAGCTGTTCGTCGCCCGGCTCGACGGGAGTGAGCTGCGGCAGTTGACGAGCGGTCGCGGCGCGGACGCAACGCCGATCTGGTCGCCCGACGGAAAGCAGGTTGCGTATGCGTCCGACCGGGATGGCAACGAAGATGTGTGGATCGTGCAGGCCGATGGGACGGGGCTGCGCAACCTGACGAATCATCCGGCGGGCGACAGCCATCCGAGCTGGTCGCCCGATGGCCGCCTGATCGTGTTCAGCTCGACGCGTGGCGACGGGGAAAACGACGACATCTACGTCATCGACCGGGATGGTTCGAATCTCCGGCGACTGACCGACAACGGGCTGCACTGGGACACTTTTCCTTCCTTCTCGCCCGATGGCCGCAGGATTCTCTTCCGGCGGCTCCTGCGCGAACGGACCAGCGAAGGGACTCTGGCCAATTCGGAAGTCATGGCAATGAACAACGATGGCACGGGCGTCGTCAATCTGTCGCGGCACCCGTGGTTCGACGGATGGCCGAGCTGGTCGCCCGATGGGCGTCGAATCGCATTCGGTTCCAACCGGTCCGATGCGTACCAGATTTACGTCATGAATGCCGACGGCTCGGACATGGTGCGGGTCGTGGACAGCCCTTACATCGACAACCGGCCGCAGTGGCTGCCCGACGGAAGCGGACTCATCTTCAACCGCGAACGTGAGGGCCGTATCGAGATGTTGCAGGTCCAGACACCATGAACGGGGAGGATGCTACCGATGCGCACGATCCTGGCTGTGGCCGCCGCGATCGCTGTTTCGCTCTGCGCGGCGGCGGAAGAGGCGGCCAAGGACGAACTGCTTGCGGAACTGCGCAGCCAGATCGCAGGTCGCGAACAGGAACCGGCTGAGACCGTTTTCAAGGACATCCAGCTCTTCAAGGGACGCCCGGCCGAGCAGTTGCTGGCCGTCATGGAATTGGGGTTCACGCGCTCGCTCGGCGTCGAATGTTCCCATTGCCACGACGTCAAGGACTGGCCGGGCGATGCGCGCAAGGAGAAGGCGATCGCGCGCGAGATGATCCTGATGAACCGCGGGATCAACGAGAAACTGAAGGCGATCGAGGGGATCGAAAGCGACCCGCCGGTCGTCAACTGCACGACCTGCCATCGCGGGCAGAAAAAGCCCGCCATCAGCCTCGATCCGCCTCCGGCCGGCTGACCGGCGCGCTTCAGTCGTCGTCGACGATATCGACCCGCATGCCGGACAGCGGGTTGCCGCCCCGCGCCGACTCGCCATCTCCGAGATAGACGTTGAAGCTCTTGGTCGATTCCGGCAAAGAATCGTTGGTGAGCGGAACGTAGACGGTGCGGCTCTGCTCGCCCGGCCCGAAGCGCTCGACGCGCGCCCCGAGATCGGCGTAGTCGCTTTCGGCCTTCGCCGTTCCGTCGCCGGTCCACCAGGCGATCGTTGCCGCGCCGCCGGTATTGCCCGTGCGACGGATGACGACGCGGGCCGCGACCTCGTTCTCGCGGACCGTCGCGGCCGCCTGGGCGAAACCGAACCGCGACACGCCGGGCGTTGCTACCGGGGCTTCGGCCACGGGCGCAGGCAGGGCGGGCGCCGAGCCGGGAACTTCTGTCACGGGGACCGGCGCGGCCTGCGGCATTTCCCGCTGAAGGCTGTCCTGCTCTCCGCCAATCGCGGCATCGGCCGCCGGAGTCGCGGTTGCGGGCGCGGTCGCACCTGGCGCCAGCACGAGGGCGGGCTCCGGGTCAGTCACCAGCGCCGCCCGTGGCAGGGGTGCATCCGGCGCCGGACCCTTCGTTTCTGCGGTCGCTGAGGCAGACTTGCCCTGAATCTGCGCATCGATCGCGGCCATCACTTTTTCGGCTTCTACTCGGAGCGGATCCTGGTACACCCAGGCAAATGCGCCCAGCGCAACCAGCACGAGCATGAAGAACAGCTTGCCCGCGATTCCCCGACGCTCCCGCCCGGCGGGAGCCGCGCGTTCGGCGAGCAGCGGCCCTGCGGGCAGGTACGTGGCGGGCACTTGCGCGTGGACCTGCGCGGGTAGCGCTTCCGGGCCCGCCGAAACGATCGTGCGCAGCCGCTCGATTCCCGTTACGCCGAATTCCTCGAGGAACTGCGCGACGTTCGGTGTACGGTCGTCGCGATGCACCGCGAGCGCACCGGAGAGTGCGTTCCATTGCTGGGGGGTGAGCGCCGCAATGGGCGCCGGCTCGAGCCCGGCGCGGTAGGCTTCCCGGGCCGAGTTCCCGTTGAAGGGGTGGCGGCCGGTGAGCATCTCGTAGGCGAGGCAGGCGAGGCCGAAGACGTCGTCGCGCTTGTTGGGCTGCCGCGCTGGAACGCCGAGTTCGTCGGCGGGATTCTCGAGCCAGCCGGTTGGCACGATATCGAGCAGCTTGACCTCGTACCCGAAGGTGACGAGTACGTTCTCGGGCCTGACGTTGCCATGCACGATCGACTTGGCGTGCAGGTACTGGAGCGCATCGCCAACGGCGCGCAGCACGGCCGTGGCCTCCTCGAACGGCAGTCCGGTCACGTCGTTCAGGACGAAACGGACCGATGCGCTCTCGAGCAGCTCGTTGACGAGATAATAGCGGTCTTGGTCGCAACCGTACTCGAGCAGCTTCACGATGTTCGGATGTGCGATCGATCGGAGTTCGTTCGCGCCGCGCTCGAAGTCTGCTGCGAAGCCGGGCCGTGAGGCGATCGCCTCGTCGATCAGCTGAATCGCGACGAAATGCTGGCTGCCGGAACTGCGGCTGAGATCGTCCTGCGCCTCGTAAACGGCGCCCAGCCTTCCGCTGCCGAGCCTCGCACGCAGGCGATATCCGCGGTCCGAGAGCCGGTCGGGCAGCGGCGATTCCAGGCGCGGAACCTGACGGATTCGGGGGTCCATGGGGACTTCCTCCCACGGTTTGGCGTGCCCCTGGTGCATGCGCCAGGACAGGGGTTGGGTCTGGGTTGGGTCAATCATTTTCTTGCCACGCAATATGCCATTGGACACCGGGGCTGTCCCGAAAATTCATGCTGTCATCGGCGGTAAAATCGGCCATGGCTCAGCGTCGCGGAACGGCGACGTGGCCGCTTCTCCGGCCGTCAATCGAGGTAGCGCTCGATCCTCCGGAACAGGTCGACCCGATCGACGAGATCGGTCAGCCAGTCGAGCCGGTCGGTTTCGAGCCGGAGCGCCGGCGACAGGTCGTAGCGCTTGAACCAGTCCTCGTAGAGCCGGTTCAGCCGGCTCAGGTAGGCGACCGGGATTTCCTGCTCCATCGCGCGGCCGCGCAGCTTGATCCGGCGCCGGAGCGTCCTGACGGGGCATGACAGCTGGATCATGAGGTCCGGCGGGCGGAGCGCCTGGGTCATCGAACGATAGAACTGCCAATAGGTCTTGAAGTCGCGGGAGTCGATGAAGCGCTGGCGGTGAAGGTTCATCGCGAAGATCTCGGCGTCCTCGTAAATCGTGCGGTCCTGAACGACGGTGCCGGCCTCGTCCTGCAGCTCGAGCTGGAGGCGGAATTTGTGCGCCAGGAAGTAGAGCTGGGACTTGTAGGCCCAGGCCTTCATGTCGCGGTAGAAATCGGCGAGGTAGGGGTTCTGTTCGTTCGGCTCGAAGAACGGCTTGATGTCGTAGCGCCGGCACAGGAAGCGCGTCAGTTCCGTCTTGCCGGCGCCGATGTTGCCGGCGATGGCGATGAAGCGCTTGCCTGCCAAGGCAGGCCCTTACAACCAGTAGACGAAGATGAACAGGCCCAGCCAGACGACGTCGACGAAATGCCAGTACCAGGCGACCGCTTCAAAGGCGAAATGCTGGCGCGGACTGAAGTGGCCCTTCATGCATCGCAGCCAGATCACGACGAGCATGATCGCGCCGACGAACACGTGCAGGCCGTGAAAGCCCGTGAGCATGAAGAATGTCGAGCCATAGATGCCGGTACCGAGCTGGAGCCCAAGCTCGTGGTAAGCATGACCGTACTCCACGATCTGCACGCCGAGGAAGATGAAGCCGAGCACGAAGGTCAGCGCGAGGAACAACTTCAGGAGCCCGCGCTGGCCGTTCATCATGGCGTGGTGCGCGATCGTGAGCGTCAGCCCGGAGGTCAAAAGCAGTGCCGTGTTGAGCGCAGGCAGGCCGAAGGCCGGAATGATCTCGAAACTGCCGTCGTCTCGCGGGCTCAGGACGCCTGGCCCGTTGCTCGGCCAGCCCGCCTCGAAGTCCGGCCACAGGAGGCTCGTGACCGCCTTTGCGCCCTCGCCGCCGAGCCAGGGCACAGACAGTTGCCGCGCATAGAACAGCGCGCCGAAGAAGGCTGCGAAGAACATGACTTCGGAGAAGATGAACCACATCATTCCCATGCGGAACGAGCGGCCCACCTGTTCGTTGTAGAGCCCGGCCTGGTTCTCGCGGATGACTTCGCCGAACCAGAGGAAGAAGAGTGTGAAGAGGAGAACGAGACCGGTACCGAGCACCCACGGCCCGACCATCGTGCCATTCAGCGTCGCCGCGGCGCCCGCCATCAGGATGAAGAGCGAAACCGAACCGAAGAACGGCAGCTTGCTGCCGTGCGGGAAATAATATTCCCGGCTGTCTTCAGCGTGCCCGGCGTGTGCCATCAAGATCTCCCGACGTCGAAGAACGCATAGGAAAGGGTCAGCCGGTCGATACCCGGCGGCAGCTCGCGGTCGACGACGAACCGCACCGCCATCTCGCGCGCCTCGAAGCCCGCGAAATGCTGCGGTGTGAAGCAGAAGCACTCGGTCTTCACGAAGTAGCGCGCGGCGCGGGCCGGCGCGACGCTCGGCACGGCCTGCCCTGTCGTCGCGTGTGCGGAGAGATTTTTGGCCCGGTAGTGCGTCTCGTACAGCCGGCCCGGCTGCACCTCCATGGTCGACGGCCACCGGCTCGAACTCCCAGCCGCCAGAAGGCACGGAGGAGGTGAACTCGACGACGACCATCCGGCCGGCGACCGGCGACTGCCCGTCGGCCGTGCCCGCGCGCGAGAGCGGCTCGCGCGTGCCGATGCCCGTGATCTCGCAGAACACGTCGTAGAGCGGCACGAGCGCGAAGCCAAAGGCGAAACTTCCCGCCGCCATCAGCACCAGGCGTACGGCGAGACTCCGGTTCAGCCTGCGTCCAGGCGCGTTCACGCGCCGCGCTCCGCGAGCCGGAGCAGCACGTAGGCGAGATATACCGCGATCGCCACGGCGCCGAGCGCAAGCGCGAGCCGAAGATTGCGCGAAGGCGTCGTCAATGAACCTCCGGCGCCTTTTCGAAGGTGTGATACGGCGCGGGCGACGGCACGGTCCACTCGAGGCCGTGCGGCCAGTCCCACACGCCCGCCGTCGCGCGCTCGCCGCCACGCACGCACTTGACGATCAGCCAGACGAACAGGAACTGCGACAACCCGAAGCCGAAGGCGCCGATCGAGGAGACCATGTTCCAGTCGGCGAACTGCGAGGCGTAGTCGGGAATGCGACGCGGCATGCCGGCGAGGCCGAGGAAGTGCTGCGGGAAGAACAGCACGTTGACGAAGATCGCGGACAGCCAGAAGTGCCATTTCGCGAGCGTCATGTCGTACATGTGACCGGTCCATTTCGGCAGCCAGTAGTAGACCGCCGCCATCAGCGCGAACACCGAGCCCGGCACCAGCACGTAGTGGAAGTGCGCGACGACGAAGTAGGTGTCGTGGTACTGGAAGTCCGCCGGCACGATCGCGAGCATCAGGCCCGAGAAGCCGCCGATCGTGAACAGGAACAGGAATGCGAGCGCGAACAGCATCGGCGGCTCGAAGGTGAGCGAGCCCCGCCACATGGTGGCCGTCCAGTTGAAGATCTTCACGCCGGTCGGCACGGCGATCAGCATCGTCGACAGGGTGAAGAAAAGCTGCCCCGCGAGCGGCATGCCGACCGTGAACATGTGATGCGCCCAGACGATGAACGACAGGAAGGCGATCGACGCGATCGCGTACACCATCGCTTCGTAGCCGAAGATCGGCTTCCGGGAGAAGGTCGGGATGATCTCCGACACGATCCCGAATGCCGGCAGGATCATGATGTAGACCTCCGGGTGCCCGAAGAACCAGAACACGTGCTGGAACAGCACCGGGTCGCCGCCGCCCGCTGCGTTGAAAAAGCTGGTCGCGAAATAGTAGTCGGTCAGGAGCATCGTCACGGCGCCCGCGAACACCGGCATCACCGCGATCAGCAGGTAGGCCGTGATCAGCCAGGACCATGAAAAGAGCGGCATCTTGAGGAGCGTCATGCCCGGCGCCCGCATGTTGACGATCGTCACGATCACGTTGATCGCGCCCATGATCGACGAGGCGCCCATCAGGTGGATCGAGAAAATCGCGAGCGGGAACGCCTCGCCCGACTGCAGCACGAGCGGCGGATAGAGCGTCCATCCGGAGGCGGGCGCGCCGCCCGGCATCAGGAAGGTCGAGAGCAGGAGCAGGAACGCGAAGGCAAGCAGCCAGAAGCTGAACAGGTTCATGCGCGGCAGTGCCATGTCGGCGGCGCCGATCTGCATCGGGATCATCCAGTTCGCGAGGCCGACCGTCGCCGGCATGACTGCGCCGAAGACCATCAGGAGCGCGTGCATGGTCGTCATCTGGTTGAAGAAGGCGGGATCGACCAACTGCAGGCCGGGCTGGAACAGCTCGCTCCTGATCACGAACGCGAATGCACCGCCGATCAGGAACATCAGCAGCGAGAACACCAGGTACATCGTGCCGATGTCCTTGTGATTCGTCGTCGTGAGCCAGCGAACGAGGCCGGCAGGCTTCCCGTGCCCGTGATCGTCGTGGCCCGCGGCCGCGATACCGTGTGCCATCTGCGTCACTCCGTGGCGGCGAGCGCCGTGCCCGCTGCCGGTGTCTTCTGCTGTTCGAGCCAGGCGTCGAATTCCGCCTTCGGCTTCGCAACGACCACGATCGGCATGAAGCCATGATCGGCGCCGCAAAGCTCGGCGCACTGGCCGCGATAGGTGCCGGCCTTGTCCTCGTCGACCGAGATCCACATCTCGTTGATGAATCCCGGGATCGCATCCCGCTTCATGCCGAAGTCCGGCACCCACCAGGCGTGGATCACGTCGTTGGCGGTGAGGAGCATGCGGATCTTGACGCCGGTCGGAATGACGAGCGGCTTGTCGACGTCGAGCAGGTAGTTCTCGACCGTCGTCGGGTCAATTCCGGACCCCTTCTGGCGTGCCACGTCGCTGTCACGCGCAATGCGGCTGTAAAACGTCACGCCGCTGCCCAGGTACTCATACTGCCAGTACCACTGGTGGCCGGTGACCTTGACCGTCAGCCCCGATCCGGAGGTGTCCTCGATCATCACGAGTTTTTCGACCGACGGGATCGCCATTCCGATCAGGATCAGCACCGGAATGATTGTCCAGGCCGCCTCGAGGCGCGCGTTGTGCAGGAACTTCTGGTCGGCGACCGCGCCGCGCGATTTCCGGAACCGGACCATCGCGACGATCATTGCGCCGAAGGTGAAGAAGGCAATCACCACGCAGACCCACAGCATCAGCATGTGCAGGTCGAAGATGCCGCGCGACAGCTCGCTGACGCCCTTCGGCATGTTCACGAGGGTCCAGTCCGCATGCGCAGGCAGGGCGAGCGTCGCGAGGACGCCGGCAACGAGTAGCCGCTTCGGATCCGGCTTGGCGATTGACAACGGAACTCCCGGGGCCGCCCCTTGACATGCGGGCTTACGGCCCGCGCATCGTAAGGGACGGCACCCACTGCCGCAACCCGAGTTTTTCCTTTTATTCCAGTGGGATGCGAAGGATACGCGCGGCGTCTGAAAGCTCCGCAGCGGCCATTGCGACATCCGGTGCCGGCATCCAGGGCACGAGGCCGAGACAGGGCGCGGCGAGCCTTGCGCTGAGCGTCGCGATGTTCGCTTCCGCACGCGCAAATTCCGGATCGATGTGGTTGCCGATCCAGCCGGCAAGCACGAGGCCGCGCACCGCGATCGCTTCCATGGTCAGCAGGGCGTGATTCAGGCAGCCGAGCCGGAGCCCGACGACCAGGAGCACTTCCATCCCCAGCAGGGCCGGAAGCTCGGCGAAGGAGCGATCGGCGTCGAGCGGAACCAGAAAACCGCCCGCGCCTTCAGCCAGCACGACTTCGGCAGAGGCGGCCAGCGCCGCATGGGCTGCGACGATGCGGCCAGTATCGATCCTGATGCCGGCTTCCGCAGCTGCGATATGCGGCGCGATCGCAGGCGCGAAGAGCCAGGGGTTTACGGTTGCGTAGGGATGGCGGACGCTCGACTCCGCCTGCAACAGGAGGGCATCGGGATTGGCCGGGCCCTCGGGGCCGGTGACCGCACCGGCGGCGACCGGCTTCATGCCCGCGACACGCAGACCCGATTCGCGCAGTTGCCGCAGCAAGGCTGCCGTGATCAGCGTCTTGCCGACTCCGGTGTCGGTGCCGGTGACAAAGAAATCGCGTCGCATGGGTCATTGTAGGATCGATCCAAGCGATCGAACACGCGCGGGGATGTAAACTGCCCTGCAATGGCAATGCCGTTACTGCATCGACCGCGGGCGCTGCTGCTGCTGCTCTTCCTGGGCGTTGGCGGCGCATCCGCTCAGGTCACGGCGCCGGCAGATGCTGCGGCCGCGGCGATGCAGGATCAGGTCCAGGCGCTGGTCGATGCCGAAGGCGCAGAATTACGCGGCGCGACGATCGCGTGGGTCGAGTGGATTCACGGGTTCTACGCGAATCGATCGTTCCGGCCCGCCTGGACGGATCCCCATTCCTCCCGGGAACTGTTGCGCGCAATCGAGGACAGCCGGCTTGATGGATTGAACCCGGACGACTACCACCTGCCGCTGCTGCGGCAGCTCGCCAAGGAGGCGAGCGCACCATCAGCGAGTAACGCCGTGCGCGCGCAGTTCGACGTGTTGCAGACCGATGCCTTGCTGCGCCTCGGCTATCACCTGTACTTCGGCAAGGTGGATCCCGAATCCTTCGATGCGCAATGGAATTACGGCCGCACCCTCGAGGGCCTGGACGCGGCGCAGGAACTCGAGGCGGCGCTCGCAAAGAAAGACGTCTACGCGCGCATCGAAGCGCTGAAACCGGCACACCCGTTCTACGTCAGGCTCAAGGACGAACTGCGGCGTTTCCGCGCCGCGTCCGCGGCCGGCAGTCCGGACCCGCTGCCCGACGGTCCGACCCTGAAGGCCGGGATGAGCGATGCGCGTGTCCCCGTGCTGAGGCGCCGCCTCGCCGCGAGCGGTGATCTCGCGTCGCCGGATTCTTCGACGCCGGAACGGTACGACGAATCGGTCGAGACGGCCGTGCGGCGTTTTCAGGAGCGCATGGGACTTGGCGCCGATGGGACCGTGGGCGCGCGGACACGCGAGGAACTGAATGTTCCGTTCGAGAATCGCGTTCTGCAGTTGCGTGTCAATCTCGACCGGGGCCGCGTGCTGCTGCACGACCTGCCGCCGCAGTTCGTCGTCGTGAATATCGCGGGCTACCTGGTCTATGTGGTGCGGGACAAAGAGGTGATCTGGCGCTCGCGCGTGCAGGTCGGGACGCCGTTCCGGCGCACGCCGTTGTTCCGCTCCGAGATCAGCTATCTCGTCCTGAATCCCACCTGGACCGTGCCGCCCGGGATCATCCGGAACGACATCCTTCCGGCCGCGCGCCGCGATCCCCAGTCGATTAAAAAGCGCGGCCTCACCGTGCTCGACCGCAGCGGGGCAACAGTCGATCCGGGATCGATCGACTGGTCGCAATTCAAGAGCGGCCACATCCCGTACACACTGCGTCAGGAACCGGGTGATGACAATGCGATGGGGCGCGTGAAGTTCATGTTCCCGAACTCCTATTCGGTATATCTGCACGACACGCCGTCGAAATCGCGCTTCGACCAGGCCGAACGGCCGTTCAGCTCGGGCTGCGTGCGGGTGGAGCGGCCACTCGAGCTCGCGAGGCTCCTGTTGAACGATCCGCAGCGCTGGAGCGATTCCGCGATCGCACGGACGATCGAGTCGAACCGCACGCAGAATGTGACGCTCAAGCCAAAAATGCCCGTGCTGCTCGCCTACTGGACGGCCTGGGTGGATGAAGCGGGCAAGGTGAATTTCCGCCGCGACGTCTACGGGCAGGATGCGCAATGGGCGGCGGGGCTCGATGCGCCGTTCAGTATCCGAAAGCGGCCGCTTGCCAACTAGTCAGAGCGCCCGCCGCGGATTCCAATTCTGCTCACCGGATACGCGAACTCACCTTCCTGCTCGCGCTCCGGCCGCTCGATCGCGCCCCAGGCCTGACCGAACACGACTTCGTAGCTCGCCGGCAGAACGCCATCGGCGCGAAAACCCTCGTACGCTTCCGTCACCGCACGGAGCCGCCCCCGGCCCGTGAGCCCGCGCGGCCGGCCGGCCGCTGCGTTCTGCGAGCCGATCGCCTTCAGATCGCGCATCAGCGCAGGAAGATCCGGATACGTCAGCGTGAAGCGGCTGACGTCGAGCACGGGTTCGGACAGGCCGGCGCGGATGAGTCCGTCGCCGATGTCGTGCATATCGGTGAACGGATGCACGTGCACGGCGCCATCCGCCTCCCGCCAGGCCGCGCGCAGTTCGGCGAGCGTATCCGGGCCGAAGGTCGTGAAGGTCAGCAGGCCGCGCGGCCTGAGCACGCGCGCGATCTCCGCGAAGACCGCGTCGAGATCCTCGCACCAGGGCAGCATCAGGTTGCAGAAGACGAGATCGACACCCGCATCCGGCAGCGGAATCGATTCGGCGTCGGCGCAAAGGAATTCGATGCGCCGCGCTGGGTCGCGGCGCCCGGCCTCGCGCAGCATGCCGCGCGAGCTGTCGAGCGCAATGACGCGGGCCTGGGGCCAGCGCGCCCCAAGCGCCGCCGCCCCGTGCCCGGTGCCGCAGCCGAGGTCGAGGATCGTCTCCGGCGTGAAGGCGATCCAGTCGAGCCGGTCGGCCAGTTGCCGGCGCACGCGCTCGTGCAGCACGGCGGACCCGTCGTAGGTTGCGCTCGCCTTCTCGACGTGTTTCCGGATGGCGGCGCGATCGAGCAGGCCGCTCATTCCGGCAATGCGATTTCTGCGAGAGAGGCAACCAGCGCTTCGATGTCGTGGTCTCGATGGTTTGCTGAGAGCGCGATGCGAAGCCTCGAGGTTCCGTCCGGTACCGTCGGGGGACGGATCGCGGCCACGAAGCAGCCGCGTTCGAGCAGCTTGCGGCTCGCTTCGACGGCGGCGTCGGCGCCCCCGAGCAGGATGGGCTGGATCGGCGTCATGGAATCCGCGAGCGGCAGTCCCGCGGCGCCAGCGAGCATCCGGAATCGCTGCGTGAGTGCGAGCACGCGCGCGCGGCGCCAGCTTTCCGAGATCGATACCGCAAGCGCCGCGCGCGTCGCCGCGGCGACCGCCGCCGGCAGTGCGGTCGTATAAATGTAGGTTCGCGCCCGCTGGATCAGCGTTTCGATCAGGTCCTCGTTGCCCGCGACGAAGGCGCCGAAGCTGCCGAATCCCTTGCCGAGCGTGCCGACGAGCGCAGGAACTTCCCTCGCCGTGAGGCCGAAATGTTCGAGCGAGCCGCCGCCGTTCTTTCCAATCACGCCGAGGCCGTGCGCGTCGTCGACGGCGAGGAAGGCGCCGTGGCGCGCGCAGGCGGCTGCGAGCTCTGGCAAGGGCGCGAGGTCGCCATCCATGCTGAAGACCCCATCGGTCAGCACGAGCGCCGGGCTCGAGTCGAGCGCGGCGAGCTGCCGCTCGAGCGCGGCCGCGTCGCCGTGAGGGTAGTGATGGAGCAGGGCGCGCGACATGCGGCCCGCGTCGATCAGCGACGCGTGATTGAGGCGATCGCCGAAGACGGTGCCGCCTTTTCTCACCAGGGCGGAGGCGAGCCCGAGATTCGCCATGTAGCCTGTCGAGAACAGAATGGCCCGCTCGCGTCCGGTGAAGGCCGCGAGTTCCTCCTCGAGCGCCGCATGCTCGGTCTGGTGCCCGCTGATGAGGTGCGACGCGCGGGCGCCGACGCCGTGGATGCGCGCGGCTTCGATGAAGGCCTCGGTCACGCGCGGATGCGCGGAGAGTCCGAGATAGTCGTTGCTGCAGAAATCGACGCAGGCGCGACCGTCGAGCTCGATCTCGGCCGTGTCGTGCGAAAGGCGCCGCACCGTACGCCGCCGCCTGCGGAGGCCCCGGGCTTCCAGGTCCGTGAGCACGGGTTCAAAAGTGATCGGCGCGACGGACACCGCGTTCAGGCCTCTGCTGCGGCTGGCTCCGGCCGGATGCCGAGCCGGCCGAACAGCGCGTGGTCGCTCTCCGTGTCGGGATTGCCGGTGGTCAGGAGCTTCTCGCCGTAGAAGATCGAATTCGCGCCAGCGAGGAAACAGAGCGCCTGCATCTCGTCGCTCATCTGCGTCCGCCCGGCGGAGAGGCGGACATGCGAGCGCGGCATCAGGATCCGCGCGAGCGCGATGATGCGGACGAATTCGATCGGGTCGAGCGCGGCTGTGCCGGCGAGCGGTGTGCCCTCGACCTGGACGAGGTTGTTGATCGGCACACTCTCGGGATGCGGATCGAGCGTCGCCAGCGTGTGCAGGAATGCAACGCGGTCCTCCGCCTGCTCACCCATGCCGAGGATGCCGCCACAGCAGACGTTGATCCCGGCATCGCGGACGGCGGCGAGCGTGTCGAGGCGGTCCTGGTAGGTGCGCGTCGTGATCACCTCGCCGTAGAATTTTTCCGACGTGTCGAGGTTGTGGTTGTAGTAATCGAGGCCGGCGTCGCGAAGGCGGCAAGCCTGCGGCTTCGTCAGCATGCCGAGCGTTGCGCAGGTCTCCAGTCCCAGTTCGCTCACCCCTCGTATCATCTCGACGACACGGTCCAGGTCGCGATCCTTGGGGCTGCGCCAGGCCGCGCCCATGCAGAAACGGGTTGCGCCGGACTCGCGCGCCGCGCGCGCCCGCGCGACGACCGCGGCGGGGTCCATCAGTGCTTCGCGCTCGAGACCCGTGTCATAACGGATGCTCTGCGGACAATAGGCGCAGTCTTCCGGACAGGCGCCCGTCTTGATCGAGAGGAGCGTCGAGACCTGAACTTCGTTCGGGTCGAAGTGGCGCCGATGCGCTGCCTGCGCGGAATAAATGAGGTCGCTGAAGGGCAGCGCATGAAGCGCGCGCACTTCCTCGAGCGTCCAGTTGCTCCGGATCTCGCCCGCTGCGCCGCCATTCACGGCCATCGAATTGCTCCCTCTTCAGAACGAAAATCCGCCGCATGCGCGGCGCGCCGGCAGCGCAATGTCTCGCCGTGGCCCAGTATTCGAACGCGGTGACGACCTGTCAACCAAACCTGTTCCAGCAGGTTTACGGTGCGTCTAAGACCTTGTTGCACAGGCTCTTTCCGGCAACCTGCCTGCTCTGCCTGGACCCCGGACAGCCACCTCGTCTTGATCTTTGCAGGGCATGCGAGGATGACTTCCCGCGAATCCTTTCGGCCTGTCCGAACTGCGCCGCGCCGGTCGCAAGCGCAGGCATTACTTGCGAGCGTTGCCTGCTCCGCCGCCCCGCATTCGACGGCGCTTTCGTGCCGTATCGCTACGAGTTTCCACTGGTCGAGCTGATTCATCGCCTCAAGTACGGTGGCCAGGTCGCGATCGCGCGAATTCTCGGCACGCTCCTGGCGCGGCGCCTCGCTGAGCGTGGCTTGCCTGCCGTGGACGCCATCGTCCCGGTGCCGCTGCATCCCTCGCGTGAAGCACGGCGCGGCTACAACCAGGCGCGGGAGATTGCCGGTTTTGCCGCCGGGGTGCTGCAGCTGCCGGTGGAAGACCGGCTGGCGCGCCGGATCCGCAACACGGACGAGCAGGCGGCGCTGCCTGCGATCGTGCGCCGCGTCAACGTGAGCGGCGCCTTCGAGATCCGCCCGCAGATACCGGTGCCGCCGTCGATCGCAATCGTGGACGACGTGCTGACGACGGGTGCGACGGCCGATTCACTCGCCCGTGTGCTGCGCCGCGCAGGTTGCCGCCACATCGAGGTCTGGGCCGTCGCCCGCGCGGTGGGCACGGGCGGTCAGTCCGATCTCGCGTTCAATGGATTGGGTCAACGGTAGAGGTAGTCGAGCGCAAGCCCGATGAAAACGACCATCCCGACGTAGTGATTGTTGTTGAAGGCGCGAAAACAGGCCTCGGGCACGCGGCGGCGGATCAGCCACAGTTCGTATGCGAAAAGCAGCGCTGCGATGGCGAGTCCCGCGCGATACCAGTCGCCAAGCCCGGCCTCTTTGCCGGCGAGCCAGAGCGCGAACAGGGTCATCGCCTGCATCACCGCAATAATGAAGCGATCGGCCTCGCCGAAGAGTATGGCGGTCGACTTGACGCCAATGCGCAGGTCGTCCTCGCGATCGACCATCGCGTACATCGTGTCGTAAACCGCGGCCCAGAGCACGACGGCGGTCAACAGCAGCCAGGCGATCTTCGGCACGACACCGGTCTGCGCCGCAAACGCCATCGGGATCGACCATCCGAAGGCGACGCCGAGATAGAACTGCGGGACGTGCACGATGCGCTTGAGCCAGGGATAGGTCACGGCGAGCAGGCCGCCTGCGACGGCGTAAAGCTGCGCGAGGGAATCGAGCTGCAGGGCGAGCCAGACTGCGATGAAGCCGAGCGCAACGAACAGGAAGAGCGCTTCGGCGGGCGCCACGCGCCGGGCGGCAAGCGGGCGGTCCCGAGTCCGCGCAACCTTCGGATCGAAATCGCGATCGGCGTAGTCGTTGATCACGCAGCCGGCCGAGCGCGTCACGACGACCCCCGCGACGAAGATGATGAGAAGCCGCGCATCCGGCTTGCCTTCGCCCGCAATCCAGAGTCCCCACAACGCGGGCCACAGCAGGAGCCGGATACCGATCGGGCGGTGCAGGCGCATCAGGAGCGCGTACTCGCGTAGCGTCCGCCCGAGCGCGCGGACGGCATCGCGCAACCCGTGCGATTGCCACTCCGGCTTGTACGAAGGATCCTCAGTCACGTGTGCGCTTCGGGCAGGAACACTTCCTGCACCAGCAGGCGGTCACCTTCGATTGCGAACCAGGAACGCCGCGCCCACAGGGCGGCGGGCGGGTCGCGCTGCTCGCGCAGCGCGCGCTGATAGAGGCGGTCACCCGCAACGAGCCGCGTGAATTCGAGCGGACCGCGCTCGAGCCCGGGCAAGGCAGCGAGCCGTTCGCCAAGCGCGGCGCGGCCGAGCGAAGACAGCCAGCGCTGGCGCGCGAGCGTCGACCGCGGAATGAGCGTCTGCGCGAACACCCAGGGACGCCCGTCGCAGGTAAGTTCAATCTCGCGCACGAAAGCGGCGTTGCCCGATGCCTTCAGTACCTCGGCATCGTGACTTGCGAGCGGCGCTTCCGCTTCTGCGATGACGGCAAGCCCCGGCATCCCGTTGCAGCAGGCACGAAGGCGCTCGGTCAGGAGCCCGGGCTCGCGCAGCCAGGCCGCAGCGGCAGGACCGGCTCCCGGGGCGAACTCTTCCAGTCGCTCGGTCCAGACAGGCGCCGGTCGTGGCTCGGTTCTGGCAACAGGTTGCCCGTTCATACCTTCCCATAGTGGATCGATCGACCGATCCAGCGACGCTTCAGCGGCGCAATGTTATCCGCATGCGAACTCAGCATCACGTCGGCCGCGGCCTGCACCCGCGGCAGCAGGTCGGCGTCGCGCATGAGATCGGCCACCCTGAGCTGCATCAGGCCCGTCTGGCGCGTGCCGAGTAATTCGCCGGGCCCGCGAAGCTCGAGATCGCGCCGCGCAACCGCGAATCCGTCGTTCGTGTTCCTGAGCACCGCCAGGCGTTCCTTGGCGAGCGTCGAGAGCGGTCCGTGCCAGAGCAGCAGGCAGCTGCTCGCCTCCCGGCCGCGACCGACGCGGCCGCGGAGCTGGTGCAGCTGAGCGAGGCCCATGCGCTCCGCGTTCTCGATCACCATCAGGCTCGCATTTGGCACGTCGACGCCTACCTCAATGACCGTGGTCGCAACAAGGAGCCCGATCTCGCCGGCCTTGAATCGCGCCATCGTGCGTTCGCGGGCCGGAGCGGGCATGCGGCCGTGCACAATGCCGACCACGATATCAGGCAGAGCCGCCGCGAGCGCCGCCGCCGTGTCCTCTGCCGCCTGCGCTTCGAGCAGGGCGGATTCCTCGATGAGCGGACAGACCCAATAGGCCTGGCGACCCTCGAGGCAGGCACTGCGGATGCGCCGCACGATTTCGTCGCGGCGCGAATCGGGCATCACGACGGTCATGATCGGCGTTCGACCCGGCGGCAGTTCATCGATCACCGAGACGTCGAGGTCGGCATAAGCCGTCATCGCAAGCGTCCGGGGAATCGGCGTCGCAGTCATGATCAGCTGGTGCGGGTAACGCCCGTCAGCGCCCTTCTCGCGCAGACGCAGGCGCTGGTGCACGCCGAACCGGTGCTGCTCATCGACTATGACGAGGCCGAGTCGGCCGAAGCGCACATCCTCCTGAAAGAGCGCGTGCGTGCCGATCACGATGTTGCGCGAGCCCTCGGCTACCGCTGATTGTGCGTCGCGTCGAGCGCGCGGTCTCAGGCGGCCCGTGAGCAGTAGCGGCTCAATCCCGAGCGGCGCAAGCCAGCGCGAGAAATTCTGCCAATGCTGTTCCGCGAGGAGTTCCGTCGGCGCCATCAGTGCGGCCTGGCGGTCGGCCTCGACGGCATCCGCTGCAGCGAGCGCCGCGACGATCGTCTTCCCGGAGCCGACGTCGCCCTGCACGAGCCGGAGCATCGGGTGCGCGATGGCAATATCGCGGCGGATCTCGCCGATCACGCGCCGTTGCGCATCGGTCAGCGTGAATCCCGTGCCCGAGAGCAGCCGTTCCGCGAGCTTGCCAGGCGTGGCGATCGGCCAGGCAGGATCGCGGCGGACTTCGTTCCTGAGCTGGCGTAGCGAGAGCTGGTGGGCGAGGAGTTCCTCGAAGGCGAGGCGTCGTTGCGCCGGATGACGGCCTTCCTCGAGTTCCGCGAGTTTTGCGTCCGGCGGCGGGCGATGGACGTACTGGAGCGCATCGCGAAGCCCCGGCAGCTTGAGCTCGAGCCGGATTTCCTCGGGCAGCCAGTCCGGCAGTTCGCCGTCACCGACCGCAGCGAGCGCCTGCGCCGTCAGGTTTCGCAGGCGCCCCTGCTGAATGCCTTCGGTCGCCGGATAGATCGGGGTCAGGGTGTCCTTGACCGCCTGCGTATCGGGTGCATCCGCGTTCTTGTACTCCGGATGCACGATCTCCGGCCCGTACTTGCCGCGCCGCACTTCGCCGAAGCAGCGCAGCCGGCTGCCGCGCACGAGTTGCTGCTGCTGCGCGCCGCTGAAATGGAAAAAACGCAGAGTGAGGAACCCGGTGCCGTCCGACAGCCGCACGAGCAGCGAGCGCCGCCCGCGGAACACGACCTCGGCCAGTTCGATCGTGCCTTCAACCGCGGCTCGCGCACCCGGGCGCAGCGATCCGATCGGCACCAGGCGTGTCCGGTCCTCGTAACGGTTTGGCAGCCAGAACAGGAGATCGGCGACGGTTTCGATGCCGAGTCTCGAGAGGCGTCTTGCGAGCGCCGGGCCGACGCCCTTGAGCCCGGTGACCGGGCGGCGTTCGATGGTCACGGCACCAGGATGCAGTCGACCTCGATCGCGGCGCCGCGCGGAAGCGCCGCCGCGCCGATGGTGACGCGCGCCGGATAAGGCTCGCGGAAGTATTCCTGCATGATGCCGTTGACGACGGTGAACTGGCTGAAGTCGGCGAGATAAATGGTCACGCGCACGGCCGACGCGAGATTCGATCCGGCCGCTTCGGCGACCGCCGCGAGATTCGCGAAGACCCGCCGCGCCTCGGCTTCGATGCCGCCGGCGACGAGCTGCCCCGTTGCCGGGTCGAGCCCGACCTGGCCCGACAGGTAGACCGCTCCGCCGGCCGCGACCGCCTGCGAATAGGGGCCGATCGCCTTCGGCGCGCGGTCCGTGTGGATGATCTTCCGGCTCATGTGAGGCTTCTCTCCACTTTCATGACGTCCGGCATGCTGCGGATCGCGCGGATGATGCGCGCGAGATGGCCGCGATCGCGGACCTGGGCTTCGACCAGGATCGTCGAATGATCGCCCTGCGAGGAATCGACGTTGACGTGGCTGATGTTGCTCTGCTCGCCGGCGATGCGTGTCGCGACCTCGGCGAGTATCCCCATGCGGTTCGTAACTTCGACGCGTGAGGCCGGACGTGAACGTGCGCTGCTGATCCTTCTGCCAAATCGCCGAGATCCACTTGTCCGGCTGCTTGCCGAAGGCGGCGACATTCGAGCAGTTGTCGCGGTGGATCACGACCCCGCGCCCGCTCGACAGGTAGGCGACGACCGAGTCATACGGGATCGGGAAACAACAGCGGGCGTAGCTGACGACGAGACCTTCGGTGCCCGCGATCGCGAGCGGCGGCGACGGGCCCGCGTCCGGCCGCTGGTCGTCTTCCGGCAGCAGTCGGCGCGCGATCAGGCGCGCAAGGCGCTCGCCGAGGCCGATTTTCTCGAGAAGCTCCTTGCCGTCCCTGAGCGCAAGCGAATGCGCCACATCGTCGAGGCGGCTCGCCGGCAGCTTCTTGATCGACAGCTCGAATTCCTCGAGCGCCTGGTTCAGCATGCGCCCGCCGAGTTCCGCGGCTTCGCCCTTCTTGAGCGTACGCAGGTACTGGCGGATCGCCGAGCGCGCCTTTGCGGTCGTGACGAAGCTCGCCCAGGCCGGGTTCGGCTGCGCGCCTTTCGCAGTGATGATTTCGACGGTCTGGCCGTTGCGGAGAACCGTGCGCAGCGGCACGAGCCGCCGATCGACCTTGGCGGCGACGCAGCGCTGGCCGACGCCGGTGTGCACCGCGTAGGCGAAGTCGACGCAGCTCGCGCCGCGCGGAAGCCGCATGATGTCGCCCTTCGGCGTGAAGACGTAGACCTTGTCGGGGAAGAGGTCGACCTTGACGCTCTCCATGAGCTCCTCGGCCGAACCCTCGTGCAGGTCCATCACGCCCTGCAGCCATTCGCGCGCGCGCAGCTGCTGCGCCTCGCCGTCGTTCTCGCCCGTCTTGTACTGCCAGTGGGCGGCGATGCCGGACTCCGCCATGCGGTGCATGTCTTCGGTGCGGATCTGCACTTCGATCGGCATGCCGTTCGGGCCGAATAGCGAAGTGTGCAGCGACTGGTAGCCGTTGACGCGCGGAATCGCGATGTAATCCTTGAAGCGGCCCGGCATTGGCCGGTAGAGGCCGTGCACGAGACCGAGCGTGCGATAGCACTCGTCGACGCTGCCGACGACGATGCGAAGGCCGAACATGTCGACGACCTGGGACAGCGACAGGCGCTTCCTCCGCATCTTCACGTACACGCTGTACAGGTGCTTCTCGCGCGCCTCGACGCGGGCGTTGACACCGGCGACGGTGAACGCCTTGCGCAGTGCCTTGACGATCTTCGGCAGGAACTCGCGCTGGTTGCCGCGGGCACGCTTGAGTTCGCGTTCGATGATGCGGTAGCGCTGCGGATACAACGTGCGGAAACCGAGCTCCTCGAGCTCGAGCTTGATCGAATGAATGCCGAGCCGGTTCGCGATCGGCGCGTAGATTTCGAGCGTCTCGCGGGCAACCGCGCGGCGCTTTTCGGGCGGCATCGACGAAAGCGTGCGCATGTTATGCGTGCGATCCGCGAGCTTGACCATAATGACGCGAATGTCGCGCACCATCGCGAGGATCATCTTGCGGAAGCTCTCGGCCTGGGCTTCCTTGCGGCTCTTGAACTGGACCTGGTCCAGCTTCGTCACGCCGTCGACTAACTCGGCGACCTCCTTGCTGAACTTCTGCTCGACCTCGGCCATTGAGGAGGGCGTGTCCTCGACGACGTCGTGCAGGATCGCGGCCGCGATGGTCGCGCCGTCGAGGTGCAGGTCCGCCAGGATGTCGGCGACCGCAATCGGGTGCGTGATAAAGGCCTCGCCGGACTGGCGCTTCTGGCCCTTGTGCGCGTTCTGCGCGTACTCGAATGCCTCGCGGACCCGCTCGACCTGGTCGGCCGGCAGGTAGCCTTCGATCTTGGAAGTGAGCTGGCCGATCCCGGCAGCGCGTCTTCCGCCCGGCAGCAATCCGAGGATGGAAGACGCGTAATTCATCGGGTCGGCAGTCTCGAGGTCAGTCCCCCAGGCCGAGCTGCGGTGCGCGGAAGTCGACGCCGAGGTCGAGCGGGTTCTCAGGAATCAGCTCCTGCTCCGGCTCCGGATCCGGCTCGGAGAGCAGATCGATCGTGATCTTGCCTTCCGCGATTTCGCGCAGCGCCACCACCGTGGGCTTGTCGTTTTCCCAGTCGACGGTCGCTTCGGCGCCGTTGACCAGACGCCGCGAACGCTTCGCGGCAAGCAGGACCAGGTCGAACAGGTTGTCGACCGTGTGCAGGCAATCTTCGACGGTGATGCGGGCCATGGAAAAGACCGTAAATTTCAGGGAATTGGACCGGAAATGATATCAGTTCCAGGGACCGGACGCGCGTACTTCAAATAGCTATCCCGCGCGGCGAGACTTGCGGGTCCGGCGTTCGTTCCCCACGCGGGGCGACCGGCTGAAAGCGTCGAGATCCTGGCTGCGGCGGCCACCGGCACGGCGGTCGTCGTGGTGGTTGTAGGTGCAGGTGCAGGTGTCGGGCCGGGTACAGCCGGGCAATGGCAGAAGCGGGGCCTCGCGCGACAGCCAGCGGCGGTTCTTGCCGGATACGGCGGCATTGCAGGCAGATTGGCAAGGCTTGACCGAAACCGCATGCCAGCGGCGGTCCGTCGCCTTGCTGTCGTCCACGTCCTTGTCCTTGCCAACCATGGGTCCTGCCACTCCTTAGTATGCCCAATGCTAGCGAATCCCGAGGAGCACTTGCAGGTCTGTCTCCAGACCCGGCCGTTCGCGACGGCTCGCCTCGCCTTGACCGTCAAGGATTGCCTCGACTTCGGCAATGGCCTGATCGAAGTCGCGATTGACGACGATGTAGTCGAAATCCCGCCAGTGCGACATCTCGATTTCCGATTCGGCGAGCCGGCGCGCAATGACTTCCTCGCTGTCGGTCGCGCGCTTCCTGAGTCTCGCCTCGAGTTCGGAGCGCGACGGCGGCAGGATGAAAATCTGGATCGCTTCCGGCAGCCTTTCGCGCACCTGCCTTGCGCCCTGCCAGTCGATCTCGAGGATCAAGTCGCGGCCTTCTGCGAGAGCTGCCTCGACGACGCTGCGCCGTGTGCCATACAGATTGCCGAAGACGTTTGCGTGCTCGACGAATTCTCCGGCCGCAATCAGCCGTTCCATTTCCGCGCGATCGATGAAGTGATAGTCGCGTCCGTCTTGCTCATGCGCCCGGGGTTGGCGTGTCGTGCAGGAGACCGAAAACGAAAGCGCCGGTCGGCGACGCATCAAGGCATGCAGGAGGCTGGTCTTGCCGGCGCCCGAGGGTGCAGCGATGACATAGAGATGACCGCGTTTCGACACGCGGCGATTGTAGCGGTGCCGGGTCTAAGGGGTCTAAAGGGGACGCTCACCTTTAGCGGCTAAAAGTGAGCGTCCCCTTTAGACCCCTCTAGACGAGGAACTGCTCCGCGGCGGCCAGGGATCCGGCGGCGAGCAGCGCCCCGATTGCCGTCGCGGCGACGACGTCGCTCGGGTAGTGCAGTCCGAGCACGACACGCGAAAGTGCGACAAGCACGGTGAACGGGACCAGGAGGATCGCGAGCGAAGGGAACCACGCACAGGCGACCGTGGTGAAAGCGACGGCATGCAGCGTGTGGCCCGAAGGGAAACTGAACCGATCCAGTGGCGCAACGCGCGCGATGATGCCCGTATCGGCTTCACACGGACGCGGCCGCCGGATGCGGTGCTTCAGCACCCGGTAAAGTCCGAGCGAGGCGAGACCGGTCAAAGCCATTTGCAGGACCGCGGCGCAGCCGCGCCCACCACCGAGAATTGCCAGCACCAGCATCAACGCATACCAGAACACGCCATCGCCCAGCCGGCTGATCGTCGCAAAGAAGCCATGCACAAAGCTGCTCGCGCCCCAGCGGTTCAGCGCCAGGCACAGGGGTAGTTCACCGGCCTGGAGGGCGGTCATGCCGCGGTTCCGGCCGAGGGAGGACGGATTTCTGTGACTGCGTCGACGCGCATGGGACCCCGCAATGTGAGGCGCCATTGTCCGAATGCGCGATGGCGGGGAGATGACCGCCAAATGACACTTTGATTAAGCGCTGCAGGCCAGCAGCGTCAATAACTTAGCGGTAGCGGCGGCTCAGCCAGTCGTCCGGCTTGGGAAATGCGGCGGCCTCATCCCGCAACCACTGGCGGAGCGCGAGGACCATCGGGAGTTCCGCGTACGACGGCGGGCAGACGAACCAGTAGCGGAACCGCGAAGGCACGATGACCTTGCTCGCGAGCACGAGATTGCCGGCGTCGAGATCGTGCGCCGCGATCGACCAGCGCGCGGGCGCATAGCCGAGTCCCGCGATCACCGCGGAAAGGACGCTGACGGAGTCGTCGATGATCGTCGGCCCCGCGGGCCAGGGCGTCGGTGCCGTGTTTTTCTCGAACTTGGCCCAGGGCTCGTCTCTCGCCTGGAGCATCGGGATGCCGTGCAGGCTCTCGCGATCGTCGATCGAGCCGTGTTTCTTGAACAGCTGAGGCGATGCGACGACCACCAGCCACTCGTCCATCAGCTTGTCGTGATCGAGCCCCGGCGCCACGCTCTCGCCGAGACGGACGGCGGCGTGGTAATCGCTGCGCGAAAAGTCGACCGCTTCGCGCGAGGTGCTCCAGTCGACGCGCAGATCGGGGAATTTCGCGTGCAGGCGGTGCAACCGCGGCGTCAGCCATTTCTGCATGAGCGACGAGAGCGTGCTGACGTTGATGATGCCGCTCGCACGGTTCATCCGTGTCTCACGGAGGATTGCGACCAGCGAATCGAGACCGGACTGCACCGCGGGCAGCAGTTTTGCGCCCTCGGACGTCAGCTCGACCTTGCGGCCGCTCCGCCGCAACACCGGAATCTGCAGGTAATCCTCGAGCGCCTTGATCTGCTGTGAAACCGCGGCCGGCGTCACATTCAGCGCTTCCGCCGCCTCGGAGAAACTGAGGCGCGTGGCGACCGCTTCGAACACGCGAAGCGCGTTGAGCGGAAGCCGGCCATAGGCGGAAGCAGCCACGAAGTTTCCCTTAACTCAACTTGAGTTAATGCGTTTGTTCCGAACTCGTCGTGACGTCAAAGTCTAGCCCGAACAGGGACGAAAGGGCGCGGTGCCCGAGCCGCCCGAACCAAGGAGATGAAAATGAACGCACGTTTGCAGGGCTTTTTGACCTTCCTGGACCTGCTGGCCGAAGGCCAGCGCCGCCAGGCCGAAGTCGTCACGGGTCGCCGTTTTGAGGCCACTGAAGGGCTGCAGCCTGCCGTGTCGCCCGCCAGGGTAGTCAAGTTTCCCTTAACCGGCCATCAGAAAGCGCGTTTGTTCCAGGCGCCGCGGAAGCCCACAGTTTCAGCCAGACACTGAATGTCGATTTTCATCAAGCCGATACGACTACTGAACAAAGGAGAACTGAAATGAGCACTTATTCGACGGTACGCAACACGGGCTTCGCCACGATACTGGTGGCCACGCTCGCGGGGATCGTGAGCAACGGTCTCGAACTCGACCAGAAAGTCGTCTATGAGCGCGACCTGCCGGGCGCCGCTGCGGTGGTTGTCCTGCCGGAGATCGTGGTCACCGCATCGCGGCTCGAGACGTGATCGCCGTAACGAGCGCCGGGCCACAGGCTCGCAGTCATTGAATGGTCAATCGTGCCGCTGCCTTCCTCCCCCTCCAGCGCGCGAACAATGACTGCGAACCTGTGGCCCGGCGCTTACTCGACGTTCTGGATCTGCTCCCTCATCTGCTCGATCAGGACCTTGAGCTCGACCGCCTTCCGCGTCGTCTCGACATCCTGGGACTTCGATGAAAGCGTGTTCGCCTCGCGATTGAATTCCTGCATCAGGAAGTCGAGCTTGCGGCCGACCGCCTCGCCGGAAGCGAGGGTCGTGTTCATTTCCTCGACGTGACTGCGGAGCCGGTCCAGTTCCTCCGCGACGTCCATCTTCTGCGCCAGGAGCGCGATCTCCTGCTCGAGCCGTTCCGGATTGACCTCGGCGCCGAGCGCCGCCAGCTCGTTCCTGCAGTTTCGCGCGGATCCGCGATTGCACGTCCGGCAGCCTTGCCGCGACCTCGTCGGCGATGCCGCGCAGCTGGGCGGCCCGCGACGACAGCATCTGCGCGATGCGCTCGCCTTCGCTCGCGCGCGAGATCGTGAAGGCGGCGAGCGCCTCTGCGAGCAGGTCGGTGGCGGCCGTGGCAAGCGACGCCGTGTCGCGCTCCGACTCGCGCACGACGCCGGGCCAGCGCAGCAGATCGACGGCATCGATTCGGCCGACCGGGCCGAGACGGCGTTGTACGGCCGTGGCATTTTCGATGATCCGGTCGAGGAGGGCCTCGTCGAGCGCGAGTTCGCGGCTCGCCGTGGCAGCGGGGCGGACATGAAAAGAGGCGTCGACCTTGCCGCGCCGGGCAACGGAGCCGATGGTGCGGCGGAACTCCGCCTCAGCTCCGCGCAGGTCCTCGGGCAGGCGCAGGCTCACCTCGAGATAGCGGTGATTCACGCTGCGGATTTCCCAGGCGAGAAGGCCGGCTGCCGCCATCCGCTCGGCGCGCGCGAAGCCTGTCATGCTCCTCAGCATCGGGTTTTCGTTCCTGGGATTCGCCGCTTGCTTGTGATGTAAGCTCTGCGGCAGTTTAGCAGGGGGCGGCGGCCATCGGTCCGCCGGAGCACGCGTGGCAATCGAATTCGCCGAGGTCAGTCTCACCGGCGATCGCGAGGACAACCAGGACCGCGCCGCGGTCGCCTCGAGCGATGGCGCGGCGCTTCTCGTCGTGATGGACGGGATGGGCGGTCACGCCTACGGCGCGCGCGCAGCGGAAACGGCCTGCAAGGTCGTGCTCGAAGCGTTCCGCGCGGAGACTAAACCGCTGTTCGATCCGCTCGGCTTCCTTCACCTGGCGCTCGGCCGCGCGCACGCGGCGGTCGTCGCGATCGGCAGCAAGCTCGCGGTCGATCTGCGGCCGCGCGCGACCTGCGCGGTCTGCCTGGTCCAGCGGCAGGAGGCCTACTGGGCGCACGTCGGTGACAGCCGCGTGTATCACCTGCGGGGCGGGGCCGTGATTGCGCGCACGCGGGATCACAGCCATGTCGAGCAGCTGCTGCGCGATGGCTCGATCAGCGAGGACGAGGTGCCCGGTCATCCGATGCGCAACTTCGTGGAATGCTGTCTCGGCGGCGAGCTGGCGCTCCCGGAGATGACGATCTCCCGGCGCCAGGTGCTCGAGGACGGCGACGTGCTCATGGCCTGCACGGACGGAGTCTGGGCGAACCTGAAGGACAGCGAGATCGCCGGTCTCCTTCGGCCCGGCAACGGCAAGGCCAATGGCAGTGGCAAGTCGGCTCTGGAAAAACTCGTTGAGCAAGCGATAGCGGCTTCGAGGCCACACAGCGACAATGCCTCTGCGGCCAGCCTGATCTGGCATCACTGACGGACACGGAGTTTTCCATGCGAAAAAGCGGCCGCGCTGCCGACCAGCTGCGACCCGTGCGATTCACGCGCCGATTCACCGTTCATGCAGAAGGCTCGGTGCTCTGCGAGTACGGGGCAACGCGCGTTCTTTGCACTGCGAGCGTGGAAAACGGCGTTCCCGCGTTCCTGCGCAACAGCGGCAAGGGCTGGCTGACGGCGGAGTACGGCATGCTTCCGCGCGCGACGCATACGCGAAGCGCGCGCGAGGCGGCACGCGGCAAGCAGGCGGGCCGCACGCAGGAGATCCAGCGGCTGATCGGACGGTCGCTACGCGCCTGCATCGACCTCGGCGCGCTTGGCGAGCGCACGATCACGATCGACTGCGACGTGCTCCAGGCGGACGGCGGTACGCGTACGGCCGCGATCACCGGTGCCTATGTCGCGCTTGCCGATGCCGTCGATACGCTCATCGAGCGGCGCACTCTGGCCGCGAATCCGCTGCACGGCCAGATCGCCGCGGTTTCCGTCGGCATCGTGAAGGGCGAGCCGATCCTCGATCTCGACTACTCCGAAGACGTCGAGGCCGAGACGGACATGAATGTCGTGATGAATTCGGGCGGCGCCTTCATCGAGGTGCAGGGAACGGCGGAGGGCCATGCGTTCCGGCGCGAAGAGCTCGACGCGATGCTGAATCTCGCTGCAACGGGTACCGCGCGGCTGTTCGGCCTGCAGCTCGAGGCGCGGCAGGGCTGATTCCCGAGACCATGCGCCGCGTCGTGCTCGCGACCGGCAATCCCGGCAAGCTCGGGGAAATGCGCGAGATCCTTGCGGGTCACGGGCTCGAGGTCATCGCGCAGTCGGAACTCGGAATCGCGCCGCCCGTCGAGGATGGCGACAGCTTCGTCGCGAACGCGCTTATCAAGGCGCGCCATGCAGCGGCGATTTCCGGCCTGCCCGCGATTGCGGACGATTCCGGGCTCGAAGTGGATGCGCTCGACGGACGCCCGGGGCTCCACACGGCCCGTTACGCGGGACCGGATGCCGATGAACGAGCGAACAACGACTTGCTGCTCGCGGAACTCGCAGAGCCTTCCGGCCGGGCAGCGGGGCGCGCGCTATCGCTGTGCGATGGTTTTCGTGCGCAACGCAACGGATGCCGCACCGATCGTCGCCGAAGCTGCCTGGGAAGGACGCATCGGCCTCGAGCGTCGTGGAAGCGGTGGATTCGGCTACGACCCGCTTTTCATCGTGGCGGGCGACACGCGCACCGCCGCGGAAATGCCGCCGGCGGAGAAGAACCGCTTGAGTCACCGGGGGCAGGCGCTTGCCGCGCTCGCCGCGCCGTATGCGGGATGCGGGCTGCATTTGAAGGGGACGGACCCCTTCAAGGGCGTGCGCTACCTTCATTGAAGGGGTCCGTCCCCTTCAAATGTCTCAGCGCACCGTCTTGATCAGGTCGCCCTGTTTCGGCTCGCCGTCGGGATAGAGATCGTTGAAGAGACGGAGCTGCTGCACCGGGTACTTCTTGATCTTGGCGTCCTTTGCGAGTGACTCGATCGTCGTGCCTTCGGTCGCGCGGAGAATTTGCAGACGATAGGGCTCGGCGAGCTGGAACTCGTTACCGCGCATGCGGCGGAACGTATTGGCCGTTGAGAGGAAAAACGGGTCGCCCGCCGGCGCCGTGGTTCCCGAGCGGCTCGCGCCCTTGAACACCCACATCAGGTTCCCGTAATAGATGACGATGTAGCGCACGTTGGTCGACTGGCCGAAGGGCGAGGGGTCGGCGCGCACGATGCCGGTCCAGCCCTTGAGGCCGTTGATGTCGAGCACCTCGGTCCGGTCGAGCCGGCGATTGGCGAGTCCGCGCATGGCGAAGTCGCGCGGGTCGGTCAGGTCCGCAGGCGGCGCCTGCGCCCGCATCTCCATGTAGTGTTCCTTGTTCGGCGCGATGGCGACGATTTGTTGCGGCTCGTTGAGGATCTGCCAGCCGCGCGGAAACGCCAGCGTGAACTGCATGTCCGAGTGATAGAAGCGATTCTCGCGGACCATGCCCTGGCGGGCGCTCGAGCCGACCGGCAGGCCCTCGATGGCCTGGAGAAAGCCTTCGCGGTTCTGCGTCTCGCCGGTCGCCGAGAGCGAAACCTTGCCGGCGTCGCCGATCGCCTGCTGGAGGCGCAGGTCGTTCGCGGGATGCGACGCGAACACGCCGTGGTATAGCCGCGGCTGCCGATTCTCGAGACGCGCCCGCTCGCGTTCGAAGGTGTCCTGGTCCTTGAGCGTCGAGATGACCTCGATCAATGCGCGTCGGGTCGTAGCCGGCCTTCGCGAGGTATCGCGCGCCGAGCCGGTCTGCTTCGAGCTCGGCCTCGCGGCCGTAGCCGCTCACGATGGCCGATCCCGCCAGGCTTGTCAGGTTCGGCGAGTTCCGGCATTCCCGTGAAGATTGCCGTTGCCGCGCTCGCGAGGCCCGACAGCATGGTGCCGCGCTGCCGGCTCTTCAGGTGCTCGGCCGCGATGTGGCCGATCTCGTGGCCGAGCACGGCGGCGAGTTCCGCTTCGTTCTGGAAGTAGGGCAGGATGCCGCGCGAGATGTAGACGTAGCCGCCCATCGTCGCGAAGGCGTTCACGTCATCGGTGTCGACGATCGTGAACTTCCACTCGAGCTCGGGGCGTTCACTGACGGCGGCGAGTTTCTCGCCGACCCGCTGGACGTAGTCCTGGAGTTCGAGGTCCTGGTGCACGCCCATCGCGCGCGTGAACTGGACATGCATCTGCTTCGCGTTCCGGACTTCCTTGCTCTCTTTCTTCGGTTTCTCTTCCTTCTCGTCCTCGGCGCCGGCAACGGGACCGCTCGCGACCGCGGCGAGGGCGACCATCGCGGCGAGCGTGGCGAGCTTTATGTGGAACATGCGCATACGCCTCCGGAACCCGGCCCCAAGGGTACCGGTCCCGGCTTAGACGCGGGGGAATGCCGAAAGTTGGCGGCCGGACAGCCGCCAGGCCGGTCTTATTTCAGACCGTACTTCTTGCGGAAGCGGTCGACGCGGCCGCCGGTGTCCATGATCTTCTGCTTGCCCGTATAGAACGGGTGGCAGTTCGAGCAGACTTCGACTTCGAGGTTGCTGCCGAGCGTCGAGCGCGTCGGGAAGGTGTTCCCGCAGGTGCAGGTCACCGTGATATCGGTGTACTTCGGGTGAATGCCTTCTTTCATCGCAGCGATTCCCGTGGGTTCCCCTGCGGTAGTGCGAGGGGGCGCGCAGTCTATATTCAGCGTGCGCGGCAGACAAGATGGGCCCGGCGCCGTGATCTATCAAGGGCTAAGTTGCCGGATTTACTGACGTTTTTTGCTTATCCACAAATTATGTGGATAACTCTGTGGAGCGAAGGATCCGTTTCGACCACCCAATCGACCATTTCCGCATTTATGACGGTTTGCTTAAAATTTGAGCAGGCCATATTGTGAATATAGATCAATGAGTTAGGGTACTCCAGTTAAGGCATCTCGGTAACAAAGCGTCGAAAGTCCCTATCCGACACGAGCCCGAGAGGCGCTGTGTACAACTCGCCGGGGGCACGGCCGGCACTTTCGTCAGGCAGAAAGCCGGCCATGAGGTCGTTGAGGAAACGGAAACCGAGTGCAGTCGGCCGGTACCGGCCTTCGACTTCGATCATGAGGTCCCGAGCCACGAGGTCCTTGAGGGCCGCCCGCACGGTCGAAGCCGAAAGCGCAGTCGAACGCTCGTAATCCGCGAGCGTGAAACCTTCGTCGAGCCGGAGCGCGTTCAACATGAATTCGAACGGCAGCTCGGTGCCGGGAACCCGGCGCCGCGTGTCGCCGACCTTGCCCTCGCCACGGAGATAGTTGCGCGGTGAGGGCGGCTTCTCCGTCCGGATGACTGTGCTGTCGACGGTCACCTTTCCGTGGGCGCCTGCGCCGATGCCGAGGTAGTCGCCGAATCGCCAGTAATTGAGATTGTGGCGGCACTGCCGGCCGGGCCTGGCGTAGGCCGAGATTTCGTAGTGTTCGAAACCCCGCGCCGCGAGCAAGCGCTGGCATTCGAGCTGCATCTCGAAAGTCCGCTCGTCGTCCGGCAGGGACGGCGGCCGATGATAGAAGGCGGTGCCCGGCTCGAGCGTCAGTTGATAGTGCGACAAGTGCGCAGGACCGAGGGCAAGCGCAGAGCGCAGGTCCGAGAGGGCGCCATCGAGCGACTGCTCGGGCAGTCCATACATCAGGTCGAGATTGAAGTTCTCGATGCCGGCGGCGCCGAGCTCGGCGACCGCGGCGGGAATCTCGGCGGGACCGTGAATTCGCCCGAGCGCCTTGAGCGCCGCCGGGTCAAAGGACTGCGCACCCAGCGAAACGCGGTTGACGCCTGCCTTTGCATAGCCCGCGAAGCGGCCGTGCTCGACGGTACCGGGATTCGCCTCCATCGTGATCTCGACATCCGCTTCGAACGGGAGGCGTGCGGCGAGTCCATCGATGAGCGTCGCGATCGCGCCGACACCGAACAGCGAGGGCGTCCCGCCGCCGAGAAAAACGCTGCCGACTTTTCGCGCTTCGGCGAGATCGAGGTCGCCGTCGAGATCGGCGAGGAGTGCCGCGACATATTCCTCTTCCGGCATGGTCTCCGGCCGAACATGCGAGTTGAAATCGCAGTAGGGACACTTGCGCACGCACCAGGGCAGGTGCACGTAAATCGCGATGGTCGCGGACATTCCTGCATTCTAGGCGAAGGGCGCCGGCCAGCCTTGATTCCCGCGGTGCAAAATGACAGTCTCCCTCGCGGGAAAACGATGGCAAGCAAGAAATACCAGTTGACCAACCTGGAGACCGGCCGCTCGAGCGAGCTCGCGGCGCTCTCCGGTTCCGTCGGTCCCAAGGTGCTGGACATCAGCACGATCCAGAAAGACCACGGCGTCTTCACTTACGACCCCGGATTCATGGCGACGGCGGCGACCTCGAGCGCCATCACCTACATCGACGGCGACGCGGGCGTGCTGCTTTACCGCGGCTATCCGATCGAGCAGCTCGCCGAGCACAGCAGCTTCCTGGAGGTCTCGTACCTGCTCCAGAAGGGCGAATTGCCGAGCGCCAGGGAACTGGCCGCATTCATCCATTCGATCACGCGCCACACGATGTTGAACGAATGGCTGCTCCGCCTGTACCGCGGCTTCCACCACGACGCGCACCCGATGGCGATGGTCGCGACCATCGTCGCCTCGCTCGCCGCCTTCTATCACGACTCGACGGACATCACGGACGACCGGCACCGCGAGATCTTCACGCACCGGATGATCGCAAAGCTGCCGACGATCGCCGCGGCCGCCTACAAGCACGCGCTCGGCCAGCCATTCATCTACCCGCGGAACGATCTCGACTACACGGCGAACATGCTGCACATGTTCTTCGCGGTTCCCTGCGAGAGCTACGAGCTCGATGACCTGCATTCGAAGGCCCTCGACCTGCTCTTCATCCTGCACGCCGATCACGAGCAGAACGCGAGCACCTCGACGGTGCGGCTCGCCGGCTCCACGGGCTGCAATCCCTACACCGCGATGTCGGCGGGCGTTTCCGCCCTCTGGGGACCCCAGCATGGCGGCGCGAACGAGGCGGTCGTGGACATGCTCGAGAAGATCGGCGACGCCGCCCACGTCGACGAGTTCCTGTCGCGCGTGAAGGACAAGAAGGACGGCGTGCGACTCATGGGCTTCGGCCACCGCGTCTACAAGAATTTCGATCCGCGCGCGACGATCATCCGCGCGATGTGCCACAAGGTGCTCGGCAAGCTCGGCCAGAGCGACAACCCGCTTTTCGAGCTCGCGCTGCGGCTCGAGGAGGTCGCCCTCAAGGACGACTACTTCATCAGCCGCAAGCTCTATCCGAACGTCGATTTCTACTCGGGAATCATCTACCGCGCGCTCGGCATCCCGCGCGAGATGTTCACGGTGATGTTCGCGATCGCGCGCACCGCGGGCTGGGTGGCGCACTGGTCGGAAATGATCTCGGACCCGGAGATGAAGATCGCGCGGCCTCGCCAGCTCTACACGGGGCCGACCCGGCGCGACTACGTACCGGTCAAGAAACGCTGATCGGGAAATGAAGGGGACGCGCCCCTTCATATTCACGAATATGAAGGGGCGCGTCCCCTTCATTTCCCGAGCAATCCCTCGACTTCGGCGAGCGTCGCGCGGCGCATCGGGCGCCCGTCCACGGGCCCCGGAGGCGCCTGGCGGATGCCATCGAGCGGGAAAATCGTGGCATCCACGTCGTGCTCGCCGGCCGTGAAGCGCACACACCGGAAACGACTCGACCTCGTCGCGCTGCTTGCGGAAGCGCCGCTCGGCGAATTCGTGCGGGATGCCGCGATCGAGGAGCCGCACGGCGACGGTCTCCGGCGTATCCGCGAAAAGATGCAGCGTGATGTCGTTATGCGCGGTCGCCGTGCCGGAGAGCAACGGACCCACCAGTCGAGGCTCGAACTCCGCGAGCAGGCGCATCGCTTCGAGCGCGGTGCTGCGCATCGCAATCAATTCGCTCGCGTGAGTGTCTGGCACGAACAGGCGCTGATGCTCGGCGAGCGCTTCCTCGATCTCGGTGTTCTTCGGCAGCACGGCGAGATCGGTGACTCCGAAGCGTTCCGCGGCCTTGCGCTTGGCGAGACCGTAGTCCTCGTGGCCATGCTCGATCATCAGGCGCGCGGCCTCGCGCGCGATCGCGTGGCGCATCATTTCGCCCCTGACGGATCGGCGCGTCATCAGAAGATCGGGTCTTCGTATTGCTGCGTGGGCACCGTGCCCTCGGTCGAGCCGGGGCCTGCGACACCCGCGGGCAGGTGTTCGGCCAGGAAATACTCGAACTGGGCCGGCGACTCCTCGCCGAATTCCTGAGCCCGCGGCCGGGATCCGCGCGGTCACGACGCCATCCGGCATCGGCAGGTGGTGCGATGGCCGTCCTGCGAGCGCCTCGCGCATGAAGTAGATCCACATCGGCAGCGCGGTGCGCGAGCCTTCCTCGTCGCGTCCCAGCGAGCGTTCCTGGTCGAAGCCGACCCAGGCGGTGGCGACCAGGTCCGGATTGAAGCCTGAAAACCAGGCGTCGCGGCCTTCGTTCGTCGTGCCGGTCTTGCCGGCGATGTCGCTGCGGCCGAGCGCGCGGGCGCGCTGGCCGGTGCCGCGGCGCACGACGTCGCGCAGCAGGTCCGTGATGATCCAGGCGTTCGCCTCGGTGATCGCCTGTGGTGCGACCAGCTCCGGCGGGGGTGACGGCAGGCTGCCGCCGACATCGGCGGCACGCACGGTGCCCGACACGATTGCTCCCGCGGCCGGGGGTGGCGCGTCGATGGACGCCGCGGCCGGCGTGCGGCAGTCGACACAGGCGATCGTGGGCTTCGTCTCCTCGAGCACCGTGCCGTCGGCCGCGAGGATCCGGTCGATGAGGTGGGGCTTGACGAGCGATCCACCGTTGGCGAACACGCCGAAACCATTGGCCATCTCGAGCGGAGTCAGCTGTGCCGTGCCGAGCGCGGCCGTCAGGTCGGCGGGTATGTGCTCCTTCGGCAGCCCGAAGCGCTGCACGTATTCGCGCGTGAAGCTGACGCCGATCTGGCGCATCACGCGAATGGTCACCAGGTTGCGCGAACGCGCAAGGGCATCGCGCAGGCGCGTCGGGCCGTAGAAACGCCGCGAGTCATTGACCGGCCGCCAGTCCTCTTCCTCGGGCACCTCGCCCTCGACCGCGTCCACTTTGCCCTGTCCGATGCCGACGACCGGGTCCGGCGCCTCATAGACGACCGGCGCGTCGAGCACGACGGTCGCAGGCGTGAGCCCCGCATCGAGCGCAGCCGAATAGATGAACGGCTTGAACGACGAGCCGGGCTGCCGCCGCGCCTGCACCACGCGATTGAACTTGGAGGCCGCATAGTCGAATCCGCCCGAGAGCGCGACGATCGCGCCATCGTGCGGATCGAGCGCGACGATCGCGCCCTGGACTTCGGGCAGCTGCGCGAGCAGTGCCACGCCTTCACCCGAAGGCAGCGACATAGACGATGTCGCCGATCTTGACGACGTCGCGCGGCGATTTCGGCGTCGACATCACGGACGCGTGCCCAGCGGATGCCTTCCATCGGCAGGCGATAGCGCATTCCGCTTCGCGCGACGACCGTGGCGTCGGTCGCGCCCGTGTCGACCACGATCGCCGGGATCAGCCCGCCGACCACGGGCCGGCCCTCGATCGCGGCGGCGAGTTCCGCGTCCGCCTGGTCGCCGACATCGACACGGCCGACGGCCCCGCGCCAGCCGTGGCGGCGGTCGTACTCGAGCACGGCGCGCGCAGCGCCACGTCGGCCGCCCGCTGCAGGCGGCTGTCAACGGTCGTAACGACCTGGAAGCCCTCGGAATAGATGCGCTCTCCGAACTTCTCGAAGAGCGCGATCCGGACCATCTCGCCGATGTAGGGCGCGTCGATCTGCACGCGCGGACCGTGCTGGCCGCGGGCGATCGGCCTGTCCATCGCCGACTGCCAGGCCGCCTCTTCGAGAAAACCGAGCTCGCGCATGCGCCGGAGCACGTAGGCGCGCCGCGCCGTCGCTTCCTCGACGCTCGCGACGGGATTCTGCCTCGAGGGCGCCTGGAGGATGCCGGCGAGAAGCGCGGCCTCGCTCGCATCGACGTCCATGAGCGACTTGCCGAAGTAAGTCTCGGCCGCCGCAGCGAATCCGTACGAGCGCTGGCCGAGAAACTGCGTGTTGACGAACAGCGTGAAGATCTCCTGCTTGGAGAGCTCGTTCTCGAGCGAGAGCGCGAGGAAGATCTCGCGGAGCTTGCGACGCAGCTGCTTCTCTTTCGTGATCAACGTCGTGCGCACGAGCTGCTGGGTCAGCGTGCTGCCGCCCTGCGAGAGTTCCATCGTGACGGCGGCCATCACGAGGGCGCGCGTGACACCCTGCCAGTCGACGCCCGGGTGCTCGAAGAACCGGTCATCCTCGGCCGCGAGCACTGCCTGCACCACGACGGGTGGAATCTCCTCCCAGGTCACCGGCACGCGCCGCTGCTCGCCGAGCTGGGCGAGCAGCTTGCCGTCGCGGCTATAGACGCGCAGCGGCACCTGCAGCCGGACGTCCTTAAGCACTGCGACATCGGGCAGCGTCGGCTTCAGATAATAGTAAGTGGCGAGGAAAGCGAGGCCGATGAGGCCTGCGATGGAAACGAGGACGGTTGCCGCAATGCGGAGCCGGCGGTTCAGTCGCGTAATCACCGGGCCCGATTATGCATAGTAATGTCGGCTACTGCCGGTACCCGGGTCGCCGCCCGGAGACGTCGGGACCGTGACGGCAGACACGGTGCGGGTTCCCGTTCACGTGCAGCATCGACCGCGGATCCGGCACCGGAGGCCCGTGGGTGCGAAAGTCGTCGGAACCAACGGTCAGGGCCGGGGGCGAAACCCCCGGCTGCGCCCGTGGACCCCTGCGGGGGGGTCTGAATGCGAGTGAATTGCGAGTCGGGTCACGTTCAATTTAACAGTTGCTTGCTATATAGTTGGCCACAAACTTGACCCGGCGCAGCGATTAGCCTCGTAATAGCCTGACCTGAAAAGGAAATTTCTGTGCTCAAGCTGCCGAAATTCTCGCTGGGATCGCGCTACTCGCCGCTGATCGGCCTGGACATTACGACGTCCTCGATCAAGCTCATCGAGCTGGCGTATTCGGGCGGGCAGTACCGGGTCGAGGCCTACGCGGCCGAGCCGACCCCCCACAACGCCATCAACGAAAAAGCGATCGTCGACGCTGCGGCAGTCGGCGACGCGATCCGCCGGGCGGTCAAGCGCTCGGGCGTGCGTTCCAAGGAATGCGCGGTGGCGATCAGCGGCGACGCGGCCATCACCAAGGCCGTCCAGATGCCGCGGAACCTTTCGGACGCCGACCTCGAGCAGCAGATCGAGATGCAGGCGGACCAGTACATCCCCTTCCCGATGGAGGAGGTCAGCTACGACTTCCAGGTGCTCGGCCCGTCGGAGAAGGACCCGGACATGCGCGACGTGCTTCTCGTCGCCTCGCGCTCCGAAAACGTGGAGCAGCGCGTGGCTGCGGTGAACGCTTCCGGCCTCGTCGCCAAGCTCGTCGACGTCGAGGCCTTCGCACTCGAGAACGCCTGCCGGCTGCTGACGCACCAGATGCCGGACGGCGGGATGGACCGCACCATCGCGGTCGTGGATTTCGGAGCCAGCACGACGACCTTCAGCGTGCTCAAGAACCTCGTCGTCGTGTACACGCGCGACTTCGCCTTCGGCGGCCAGCAGCTGACCGAGGAGATCATGCGCACCTACGGCCTCTCGATGGAGGAGGCCGGCCGCGCCAAGAAGGAAGGCGGCCTGCCCTCGAACTACCAGCCCGAGGTGCTCGACCCGTTCATCGACGACATGACCCAGCAGGTCAGCCGCTCGCTGCAGTTCTACCTGGCGTCCGGCAGCGGCCGCAGCCAGCCGGAGCAGATCCTGATCTGCGGTGGCTGCGCCAACATTCCGGGCGTCGCGGACGTGATCGCGAGCCGCGTGGGAATTCCGGCCGAACGCGGGGATCCGCTCGGCCAGATGAAGATTTCATCGAAAGCCAAGGCATTGGGAGTGACGCGGGACGCAACGGCACTGTTGCTTGCCTGCGGCCTGGCACTGCGGAGTTTCGACGACGATGCCAAGTATTAACCTATTGCCCTGGCGGCTAGCGCTCCGCCAGCGGCGTCGGAAAGAATTCCTCATCGGGATCGGCGCGGCGGTCGGTCTGGCTGCGCTGATCACGCTGCTCGCGCACCTGACGGTGAGCTCGATGATCGATTCGCAGAATAGCCGCAACGACCTCCTGAAGGCGGAGATCGCGCGAGCTCGACAAGGCGATCGAGCAGATCCTCGCGCTCGAGGACCAGAAGGCGCGGATGATCGCGCGCATGGAGGTCATCGACACCCTCCAGGCGAGCCGGCCGGAAGTCGTGAAGCTCTTCGACCAGATGGTTTCGACGCTGCCCGAAGGCGTCTACCTGACCTCGGTCAAGCAGAGCGGCAAGAAGATCGAGTTCAACGGCGTCGCGCAGTCGAGCACGCGCGTCTCCGCGTTCATGCGCAATATCGACGCCTCGGAGTCGCTCTCGGCGCCCGAGCTCAAGGTCATCCAGACGGGCAAGGATGCGCGGTCCGGGCGCGCAGTTCACGCTGTTCGCATCGCAGCGCGCGCCGGCCACCGCCGAGGAAGCTCCCCGAGAAACGCACTGCGCGCGTTTCGGAGGCACGTCAAATGAATTTCTTCGAACAACTGCACCAGCTCGACTTCAAGGACATCGGCCGCTGGCCGTTCCTGTTCCGCGCGCTCGGCGTCGCGCTCGTGCTCGTGCTCACGACGTCGTGCTGGTCTGGTACTTCGTCTGGGGCGAAAACGGCAACCGGCCCGCAGCTCCTCAAAGCCCGTGCCGAGCAGCAGACCCTGTGGACCACGTTCGACGAGAAGCAGCGCAAGGCCGCGAACCTCGAGGCCTACCGCCAGCAGCTCGCGGAAATCGAGCGCACCTTCGGCGCGATGCTCCGGCAGCTCCCCGGCAAGACCGAAGTGCCGTCGCCTGCTCGTCGACATTTCGCAGACCGGGCCTCGCCGCTGGCCTGCAGGAACGCCTGTTCCAGCCCGGCAGCGAGACCAAGATGGATTTCTACGCGGAGCTGCCGATCAAGATCCAGCTCACCGGCGGCTTCCACGAGTTCGGCCAGTTCGTGTCGGGCATAGCGGCCCTGCCGCGCATCGTGACGCTGCATGACCTCGAGATCACGCGCGCCGCCACGCGAGCGCAGCGCGCCGCTGGCCGCGCGCCGACGCCGTCCGACGAGCTGACGCTCAACCTGACGGCCAAGACCTATCGCTACCTCGACGAGGACGAGACCGAGGCGGCGCCCGCCGAGGACGACAAGAAGTCCAAGGCGAAGACGAGGCGCGAACGGGAAAAGAAGACATGAGCCAGGAACGCATGCGCAAGATCCTTACCGCCGCCGGCATTGCCGGCACGCTCGCGCTCGCCGGCTGCTCCGACGGCCTCGACGACCTGCAGGGCGATATCGCGAAGGCGAAGCAGCGCCCGGGCGGACGCATCCAGCCGCTGCCGGAAGTGCGGCCCTATGTCAGCCACGAATACCAGATGGCGGACCGCCGTTCGCCGTTCCTGCAGAGCCTCGCAGGCGAGAACCCGACGGGGCCGCGGCCGGACGTGCAGCGCCCGCGCGAATACCTCGAACAGTTCCCGCTCGACACGCTGAGGATGGTCGGTACGCTCCGGCTCGGCGGCGGGAATTACGGCCTGGTGCAGACCAAGGACGGATTGATTCACCGCGTGCTGCCGGGCAATCACCTGGGCCAGAACGATGGCCGCGTGATGGCCGTCAGCGACGCGCGCATCACAGTGATCGAAATTGTTCCTGATGGTCTTGGCGGCTACCTCGAGCGCCCCGCGGCGCTGGCCCTTGCCGACTGATTTCTGGGAGAAAGTCTGATGGCTGGCAACAACCGTACAACGGTGTGGAAATCGAACGCGGCGCGCGGCTTCGCGTGGCTGACGGGCGGCGCATTGGTCATCCTGGCCATTGCGTGGTCCCAGCTCGCGCTGGCCCAGAACGCGGTGCGACTGACCGCGGTCGAGGTGCAGCCGATGCAGGGCTCGACCCTGCAGATCAGGCTGCGCACCGACGGCGTCGCGCCGCAGCCGCTGACATTCACGATCGACCAGCCCGGCGCGGCTTTCGGTCGACCTGCCTGACGTCGGGCTCGCCCTCGACAACCGGCGCATCGACGTCGGCGCCGGCGGCGTGGACACGATCGTCGCCGCCGAGGCCACGGGCCGCACGCGCGTCGTGTTCAACCTCGATGCGCTGGTGCCCTACACGGCGGTGGCCGAAGGCGACAGTATCCTCGTGACGCTCGGCGGCGGCGCCGCCGCGGCCGCAGGCCGCGGTCGGCAACGGCTCCGGCCGCGGTCGCTGCTGCTGCGGCTGGCCCGCGCAGCATCACGGGCGTGGACTTCCGCCGTTCGCCGGAAGGCGCCGGCCGCGTCGTGGTCCAGCTCTCGGATCCCTCGACGCCCGCGAGCCTCCGCCAGGAAGGCAACCGCGTGATCGTCGACTTCACCGGCGTCGCGCTCGGCGAAGACCTCATGAAGCGCTACGACGTCGTGGACTTCGCGACACCCGTGACGATGTTCGACGCGATGCGCGTCGGCGACAGCGCGCGGATCGTCGTGACGGCGACCGGCGACTACGAGCAGCTCGCCTACCAGACCGACAACCAGTACGTGGTCGAGGTCCGGCAGCGCGCCGCGCGCGACGGCCGCGGTCGACCGAGAAGGACAAGGTCTTCACGGGCGAGCGCCTCACGCTCAACTTCCAGGATATCGACGTGCGCCCGCTGCTGCAGCTACTCGCCGACACCAGCGGCCAGAACATCGTGGTGTCCGACTCGGTCAAGGGCCGCGTGACGCTCAGGCTCCAGAACGTGCCCTGGGACCAGGCGCTCGACATCGTGCTCAGGACCAAGGGCCTCGACATGCGCCGCAAGGACAACGTGATCCTGGTGGCGCCGCAGGCCGAGCTCGCCGCGCATGAAAAGGCGGAACTCGAGGCGCTGAAGGACATCCAGGAGCTGGCGCCGCTTCGCACCGAGTTCCTGACCGTCAACTACGCGAAGGCGGCCGAGATCGCGCGCCTCGTCAAGTCGGCGGGCGGCGGATCGCTTCTCTCCGAGCGTGGCAACGTGACCGTGGACGAGCGCACCAACACGCTGCTCGTGCAGGACACGGCGGAGAACCTGACGGCGGTGCGCAGCATGGTCGCGACGCTCGACATCCCGGTGCGCCAGGTGCTCATCGAGTCGCGCATCGTGATCGTCGCCGACGACTTCAGCCGCGAGCTCGGCGTCCGCGCCGGGTTCACGCGGGTGTCCGACGACATCAACGACCTGATGGCGGTCAGCGGCAGCGCGCAGGCGACCGACACGATCATGGGCTCGGCGCTCGACAACCTCGCCGCGAGCGGCCAGCCGTTCCCGGTGGAGGTGCCATTCGGCCCGGCGTTCGACCGCTACAACGTCAACATGCCGGTCGCGAACCCGGCGGGCCGCATCGCGCTCTCGATCCTCGATTTCGACGACTTCCTGATCGACCTCGAGATTTCGGCGGCGCAGAACGAGGGCCGCGGCGAGATCAAGTCGACCCCGCGCGTCATCACCGCGAACCAGCGTGAGGCGATCATCGAGCAGGGCGTCGAGATCCCGTACCAGGAATCGGCCTCCTCGGGCGCGACCACCACGCAGTTCAAGAAGGCCGTGCTGTCGCTCAAGGTGACGCCGCAGATCACGCCGGACGACCGCGTGATCCTCGACCTCACCGTCACCAAGGACAGCGTCGGCCAGCTCGTCCCGAGCGCGACCGGCGGCTTCGTGCCATCGATCGACACGCGCAACATCCAGACCCAGGTGCTCGTCAAGGACGGCCAGACGGTCGTGCTGGGCGGCATCATGGAGACGGAGCGCCGCGAGTCGGTCAAGAAGGTGCCGGGCCTCGGCGACGTGCCGATCGTCGGCAACCTGTTCAAGTCCAAGAGCCGGATCAACAACCGCGACGAGTTGCTGATATTCGTCACGCCGAAGATCCTGCGCGAGGGCACCGCGATCACGGAGTGATCGCGGCAGGTCCGGCTTGCGTCCGGACCCGGTTCCAAGCACAGTCACACGGCCGCCTCCGGGCGGCCGTTTCTTTTTGAGGGGCGGGGTACTTCCAGAGGGGACGGTCACCTTGATTTAAAGGGGACGTTCCCCTTTACTCGAAAGATTGGCGGTAAAGGGGAACGTCCCCTTTAAATCAAGGTGACCGTCCCCTCCTGATGACACGCAGCGTCTTTCTTGATAGGCCCGATGGGTTCCGGCAAGACCGCGGTCGGCCGGGCGCTCGCCCGCCGCCTCGGACTGCCGTTTGCAGACAGCGATGCCGAGATCGAATCGCGCACCGGCGTCGATATCTCCTACATCTTCGAGCGCGAGGGTGAAGAGGGTTTCCGAGTCCGTGAGTGCGACGTGATCGATGCATTGACGCAGATCCGCCGGCATCGTGCTCGCGACGGGCGGCGGGGCGATCCTGTCGGCGGTCAATCGCGAGCGGCTCGCGGCGCGCGGCACCGTGGTCTTCCTCGACACCACCATCGACCAGCAGCTCCAGCGCACACGCCGGAGCAAGCACCGCCCGCTGCTCGCCGGCGCGGATCGCCGCGCAAAGCTCGAGGAGCTGGCCGAGGCGCGCGACCCGCTCTACCGTTCGATCGCGGCGATCACGATCCGCACCGACGGCCGCGCACCGGCCGCGGTCGCCGGCGACATCGCCCGCGCACTGCAGGACGCAAAGGCATGAAGCGGCTTGAAGTGAAGCTCGGTCTTCGCGCCTATCCGATCCTGATCGGGCCGGGGCTGCTCGGTTCGGCCGCGGTCCTCGCGGAGCATGCGGGCGCCTTGAAACTCCTCGTCGTGACCGACGACGTCGTTGGCCCACTCTGGATGCCGAAGCTGGAACAAGGCCTCGCCGGGCGCGGGTACGAGATCTGCGTGCTGCCGGGCGGCGAGGAGCAGAAGACCCTCGGCAACGTTGCGCTCATCATCGATGCGCTCGTCGCGGCGCGGCTCAATCGGGACAGCATGGTGCTCGCGCTCGGCGGCGGCGTCATCGGCGACGTTGCCGGATTTGCGGCGGCCTCGTACCAGCGCGGCATCCCGATCGTCCAGCTTCCGACCACGCTGCTCGCACAGGTCGATTCGTCCGTCGGCGGCAAGACGGGCGTCAATCATCCGGGCGGCAAGAACCTGATCGGCGCATTTCACCAGCCCTCGGCCGTGATCACCGACACCGACACGCTTTCGACGCTGCCGGACCGGCAGCTTCGCGCGGGGTTCGCGGAAATCGTGAAGGCCGCGCTCGTCGCCGACGCGGCATTCTTCGCCTGGCTCGAGACGAATGCCGCGCGTCTGCTTGCGCGGGACGCGGGGGTGCTCGAGGAGGCGATCCGGCGCGCCTGCGCGATCAAGGCTGCGATCGTCGCCGAGGACGAGCGTGAAGGGGGCCGCAGGGCGCTCCTGAATCTCGGCCATACCTTCGGCCATGCGATCGAGGCGGGCGCAGGTTATGGCCAGGTGCTGCACGGCGAGGCCGTCGCGGTCGGACTCGTGCTCGCAGCCGAGCTTTCTGCGCGGCTCGGGCGCCTTGCAGGCGGCGATGCGATTCGCGTGCGCGAGCTGCTCCGGTCCGCCGGACTGCCGGTCGATCCGCCGCAGCTCGGCCGCGCACGCATGCTCGAACTCATGGGCATGGACAAGAAGGTGAAGGCCGGGGAGCTTCGCCTCGTGCTGCTCGACGGCATCGGCAAAGCGGTCGTCAGTGCAGACTTTCCGCGTGAGGTCCTCGATACGCTCCTGGAAGAGCGGGCGGGCGCATGAGAAAGGGCCGCGATCCGGACGGCGGGCTCGCTCCCTATGCGGCGCTCGAGACGCGTTCGCGCGGGCGCCGGCATGCCGAGCCGCCGGCGGATTATCGCGGCGAGTTCCAGCGCGATCGCGACCGCATCATCCATTCAAACGCTTTCCGGCGCCTGGTCTACAAGACCCAGGTGTTCATCAACCACGAAGGCGACATGTACCGCACGCGGCTCACGCATTCGATCGAGGTCGCGCAGATCGGCCGCTCGGTTGCAAACGCACTCGCTCTTTCCGAGCCTCTGACCGAGGCGATCTGCCTGGCCCATGACCTGGGCCACACGCCCTTCGGTCACGCGGGCCAGGACGTGCTGAACGACTGCATGCGCGAATTCGGAGGCTTCGAGCACAACCTCCAGTCGCTCCGGGTCGTGGACGAGCTCGAGGAGCGCTACGCGGAATTCCGCGGCCTCAACCTCAGCTTCGAGACACGCGAGGGCATCCTGAAGCATTGCTCGCTTGCGAATGCGCGGCAGCTCGGCGACCTAGGCCGCCGTTTCATCGAACGGATGCAGCCCGGGCTCGAGGCGCAGCTTGCCGACCTCGCGGATGCGATCGCCTACAACCACCACGACGTGGACGACGGTCTGCGCTCCGGCCTCGTGACCGTCGAGGAATTGCGCGCCGTCGGCCTGTTCGCCCGCCAGCACGACGCAGTGCTCGCGCGCTACGGCGAATTGCCCGGGCGGCGCATGGTGCACGAGATCATCCGCCGGATGATCCACGAGGTCGTGAGCGACCTGATCGAGGAGACCGCGCGCCGCCTTGCGGCCGCGAAGCCCGCCGACATCGACGCGGTGCGCGCGCAGCCGGGTCCCCTCGTGGGATTCTCCGAAATGCGGGACAAGGAACATCGCCAGATGAAGAAGTTCCTGCGCACGCGGCTCTACCGCCACGAGCGGATGCAGGCATCGCGCATGGGCGCGGGAAAGGTGCTCGAAGAGCTGTTCGCAAACTTCATGCAGGACATCGCGCGGATGCCGGCTGAGCACCGCGACGCGGCGCTGGCCCTCGAGTCGGCGTCGGGTGCCGCCGGCCGCGCGCGCGCCGTCGCCGATTACATCGCCGGGATGACCGATCGCTATGCGTTCCAGGAACACGCGCGGCTTTCGGATTAAAGGGGACGCTCACCTTTGCCGGACGCCAAAGGTGAGCGTCCCCTTTAATCCGGTTTGGTAGCATGAGCGCCGCAACGGAGGCCGGGTTGACACGAGTCGCAGTACCTGCGCGCGAGCGCCTGATTTTCGCAATGGACGTGCCGACGGCGGATGACGCGCGCCGGCTCGCGGACGTGCTCGGCGACTCAGTCGCGTTCTACAAGCTCGGCCTCGAACTGTTCATGTCGGGCGGCGCGTTCGAACTCCTCGACTGGATGGTCGGGCGGGGCAAGCGCGTGTTCCTCGACCTCAAGCTCTTCGACGTGCCGGCGACCGTCGCCGGCGCCGTGCGAAACCTCCGCAATCGCGGCGTGACATTTGCGACCGTGCACGGCAACCAGGCGATCATGGAGGCGGCGGTCGAGGCCGCGGATGGCGTCGGCATCCTGGCGGTGACCGTGCTCACGAGCCTCGATCGCGGCGATCTCGACGACCTCGGATTCCAGTGCGACGTCGAGCAGCTTGTGCTCTCCCGCGCGCGGCGCGCACTCGCCGCGGGTTGCGCGGGCGTCGTGTCTTCCGGCCTCGAGGCGAAGATGCTCCGCGCGGGCGTCGACGATCGCCTGATCGTCGTGACGCCCGGCATCCGGCCGGTCGAAAACCGGCCCGTGGACGACCAGAAGCGGGTCGTTGGCGTCGGGGAGGCGTTCTCGAACGGCGCCGACTACATCGTAGTCGGGCGGCCGATCCGCGACGCCGCGGATCCGCGCGTCGCCGCCGAGTCCATCCAGGCGACGATCGCCGGGCTGTTTCCGGCGCGATGAGCTTGCTTACGAACGACCGGCTCTTGCGCGCGCTCGCGCGGGAGCCCGTGGATCGCACGCCGGTCTGGATCATGCGCCAGGCGGGGCGTTACCTTCCCGAGTATCGCGCGACCCGCGCGAAGGCCGGCAGCTTCCTCGGCCTCGCGACCAATCCGGAGCTCGCCTGCGAAGTGACGCTGCAGCCGCTCGCGCGGTTCCCGCTCGATGCGGCGATCCTCTTTTCCGACATCCTGATGATCCCGAATGGCGATGGGCGTCGGCCTCGCGTTCGAGGAGGGCGAGGGGCCGCGTATCGAGCGCCCGGTCACGAGCTGCCGCCGACATCGATGCCTTGCCGGTGCCCGATCCGGCGCGGGAGCTGCGCTTCGTCATGGATACGGTGGCGCTCGTCCGGCGCGAACTCGCGGGACGCGCGCCGCTCATCGGCTTCGCGGGTTCGCCCTGGACGGTCGCGACCTACATGGTCGAGGGCGGCAGCAGCCGCGACTTCCCGAAGACCAAGGCGCTGGCTCTACGGCGACCCGAAGGCGCTGCATCGCCTGCTCGCCAAGCTCGCGCGCGCGACGACGGATTACCTGAACGCCCAGATCGCCGCCGGCGCCCAGGCCGTGATGATCTTCGACACCTGGGGCGGCGCGCTGTCCACGCCCGCCTATCTGGAGTTCTCGCTCGCCTATATGGAGCAGATCGCCGCGGATCTCATCCGCGAGCGCGAGGGCCGGCAGGTGCCCGTGATCCTTTTCACGAAGGGCGGCGGCGCCTGGCTCGAGCGCATGTCGATAACCGGCGTCGATGCGCTCGGCATCGACTGGATGACGGAGCTCGCCGGCGCGCGCCGCGCCGTCTCCGACCGCGTCGCGCTACAGGGCAACATGGATCCCGGCGTGCTCTTTTCGCCGCCCGCGGCGATCCGCGGCGAAGTCGCGCGCATCCTCGAGAGTTATGGTCGTGGTCCCGGGCACGTCTTCAATCTCGGCCACGGCATCCAGCCTGGAGTCAACCCGGACCACGTGGCCGCGATGGTGGCGGCCGTGCAGGAACTATCGCCCGCCTATCACCTTTGATTTCAGGCGGCGCCGGACGCTTGCGCAGCTCGTCGCGCAGCGTCCGCCGCAGGATCTTGCCCGACGTTCGTCTTCGGCAGTTCGTCGCGGAAGTAGATGAACTTCGGGACCTTGTAGGCCGGTGAGTTCGCGCTTGCAGAATTCGGTGACCTGCCCCGCGGTGAGCGCCGCATCCTTGCGGACGATGAAGAGCGCCACGACTTCGCCGGATCTCTCATCCGCCTGCGCAACCGCCGCGACCTCGAGCACGCCCGGCATCTGCGCGACCACGCCTTCGACCTCGTTCGGATACACATTGAATCCGGACACCAGGATCATGTCCTTCTTGCGGTCCTCGATGAAGGTGCGCCCGTGCGCGTCCATGCGGCCGATGTCGCCGGTGCGGAGCCAGCCGCCGGGCAGCATGACCTTGGCCGTCTCGTCCGGACGGTTCCAGTAGCCGCGCATGACCTGCGGACCGCGCAGGCAGATCTCGCCGATGGAGCCGACCGGCAAGGCATGTCCGTCATCGTCGCGGATGGAAACGTCGGTTGACGGAATCGGATAGCCGATCGAACCCGTGAAATCGACCGTGCGCGGCAGGTTCGCCGTGCCGACGGGCGAGGATTCCGTGAGTCCCCAGCCCTGGCAGATGTGCCGGCCCGTGACCGCGCGCCAGCGCTCCGAAACGGCCGCCTGCACGGCCATGCCGCCGCCGAGCGCGACCTTGAGCGAGCTGAAATCCAGCTTGTCGAATCCCGGTGTGTTGAGCAGCGCGTTGAAGAGCGTATTGACGCCGGTGATGAACGTGAACTTGACCTTCGACAATTCCTTGACGAAGCCCGCCATGTCGCGCGGATTCGTGATCAGCACGTTGTTTCCGCCGACCCTCATGAACACCAGCAGGTTCGTCGTCAGCGCGAAGATGTGATACATCGGCAGCGCCGTGATGACGGCAGGGTTCCTGAACTCGGCGAGTTCCGGCATGAACGCGACGACCTGGAGCGTATTCGCAACCATGTTCCGGTGCGTCAGCACCGCACCCTTCGAGACTCCGGTCGTGCCGCCGGTGTACTGGAGGAAGGCGATGTCTTCGCCCTGGACGTCCACCGGATCGAGTTTCTGCGAGGCGCCGCGGGCCAGCGCCGCATTGAACCGGATCGAGCCGGGCAGCGAAAACGGCGGCACCATCTTCCTGACGCGCCGGATCACGAAATTCGTGATCGGCCCCTTCGGGAAGCCGAGCAGGTCGCCGATCCCGGTCACGACCACGTGCTTGACGGACGTATTGGGGAGCGCCTGCTGGAGCGTCGCACCGGCGTTCTCGAAGATCACGATGACGGTCGCGCCGGAATCCTTGAGCTGGTGCTCGAGTTCGCGCGCGGTATAGAGCGGATTGACGTTGACGACCGTGCAGCCGGCGCGATGGGCGCCGATGATGGCGATCGGGTATTGCAGGATGTTCGGCATCATCAGGGCGACGCGGTCGCCCTTGCCGAGCCCGGCGACCTTCTGGAGCCAGGCGCCGAACCGCCGCGATTTTTCGTCGACGTCGGCGTATTTCAGCGTACTTCCCATGTTGGCGAATGCGATCGAGCCCGCATGCTTGCGGCAGGCGTCTTCAAACAACTGCTTCAGCGAGCGGATCGAATCCGGATCGATTTCCGCGGGGACATCGGGCGGGTAGTCGCGGAGCCAGATCTTCTCCGCGGCAAGGTTCGAGTCATTCATTGCTGCAATGCAAAATGGCGCCGCATGCGTCTGTGCGGCATTCGTCCGGATTTGACGCGCCTTTGACTAGGGGCGCAAGAGCGGCGAGAGCTGGATCCAGACGTTGTCGAGCAGGAGCGGCTGCGCCCTCGCGTTCGGGTGAATGCCGTCAGGCTGGAAGTACGCCAGGTCGAGCGCGACCTGCGGATTCATGAGCGCGGCGACGCCGACGCGGTATTTCACCGCCAGGTCGCGATAGATCTGCTGGAAGGAACTCGTGTACTGCGGCCCGTAATTGCTCGGCACCTGGACCGCGAGCAGGAGCACATCGGACCCTGCGGCACGGCTCTTCGTGATGAGGAGCGCCAGGTTCGCCTCGACGCGCGAGACGGGCAGGCCGCGCAGGCCGTCGTTGCCGCCGAGCTCGATGATGACGATGCCAGGCCGGTGGGTGGAAAGCGCCCGGTCGAGCCGCGCCACGCCGCCGTCGGTCGTCTCGCCGCTGACACTGGCATTGACGACACGGTGACCGTAACCTTGTTTTTTCAGGCGCTGCTGCAACAGGGCGACCCAGCCCTGGCCGGGTGTGAGACCGTAGCCGGCGGACAGCGAATCGCCAATCACCAGGATCACCGGCGGCGGTTCGGCGGCCCGCGCAGGCAGGGCCGCGGCGATGAGACACAGCACGAGGAGCTGAACGACACGCATGGACAAGAAGACCGTTCTCGAAGCCCGAAGTTTACGAAAACAGGTTACCAGTCCCGAGGGAATGCTGACCATCCTCGACGACGTGAGCCTCACGGTCGCGGCCGGCGAGACAGTCGCCGTGGTCGGCGCCTCGGGTGCCGGCAAGTCCACGTTGCTTGCGCTCCTCGCCGGGCTCGATGAGCCGAGCGCGGGCGGCGTCTGGCTCGAAGGCATCGAACTCTCGGCGCTCGACGAGGACGGCCGTGCGGAGGCCCGCGCAAAGCGCGTGGGTTTCGTGTTCCAGTCTTTCCACCTGATTGCGTCGCTGACCGCGCTCGAGAACGTGATGCTGCCACTCGAGCTCGCGGGACGCCCGGACGCGCGCACCGACCGCGCGAGCCGCCTTGCAGCAGGTCGGGCTTGGGCCGCGCCTCGGGCACTACCCGAAACAGCTGTCCGGCGGAGAACAGCAGCGGGTCGCAATCGCGCGCGCCTTCGTCACGCGGCCCGCGGTGCTCTTCGCCGATGAACCGACAGGCAACCTCGACACCGCAACCGGCGCGAGGGTCATCGACCTGATGTTCGACCTGAATGCCGCGAACGGCACGACCCTCGTGCTCGTGACCCACGACCGCGAGATCGCAAGGCGCTGCAGCCGCTTGATCGAACTGGACGCCGGCAGGCTGGTGCACTGATGCGGGCGCTGCGCTTCGCCTTGCTGGCCCTGGTCCGCGACTGGCGCTCGGGGGAGCTTGCGGTGCTGCTCGCCGCACTCCTCGTCGCGGTCACGGCCCTGACCGGCGTCGGATTCTTCACCGACCGGATCGGGCAGGCAGTGGAACAACGCGCGGCGGAAGTGATTGCGGCGGACCTGAGGCTTCGGTCCAGCCAGCCGCCCGCGGCGAGCTACGAAGCGCTTGCGGCCGAGCGCGACATCGCGACTGCGCGGACGGTCACCTTTCCGAGTGTCGTGTTCTTTGGCGGCGATTCGGCGCTCGCGGCCGTGCGCGCCGTCGGTCCGGGCTATCCGCTGCGCGGTCGCCTCAAGATTTCCGATGCCCCCTTCGAGCCCGCGCGGGAGACGGACACGCTGCCCGGCCCCGGCGAGATCTGGCTCGATTCGCGCCTGCTTGCGCGCCTCGGCGCCGCAATCGGCGACAAGGTCAGCGTCGGCGCACGCGCATTCGTGGTGACCCACGTTCTCGACTACCGCCCCGACCAGGGATCGGCCTTCGTCGACCTCGCGCCGTCGCTGATCATTCCGCTCGCGGACCTGGATTCGACGGAACTGCTCGGTCCGGCGAGCCGCGCGACGTATTCCGTGCTTTTCGCCGGGCGACCGGCCGCGGTTCGCGAATTCAAGCTGCTGCTTCGCGAGACCAAGCTGAAAGGCGAGCGGCTCGTGGACGTCTCCGAGGAGAGCCCGCAGATCCAGTCCTCGACGCGTCGCGCCGGGACGCTTCCTCAATCTCTCCGCGATGATCACGGTGCTGCTCGCCGCCGTCGCGGTCGCCATGGCGGCGCGGCGCTACACGGAGCGGCACCTCGACAGCGTGGCATTGATGAAGTGCATGGGCGCGCCGCAGCGGCTCGTGCTCCAGGTGACGATCATCGAGCTCGCCCTGATCGCGGCGATCGCCGCGCTCCTCGGGAGCGCCCTGGGTTTCATCGCCCAGGAACTGCTGACGCGCTTCCTGGGCGACCTGGTGCGCGCGGACCTGCCGCCGCCGACGCTTGCACCGGCGATCCTGGGTGGCGCGACGGCACTCGCGATCCTCGTCGGGTTCGCGTTGCCGCCGATGCTGCAGCTGAAGCGCGTCCCGCCTGCGCGTGTCCTGCGCCGCAATCTCGAGCCGCCGAAATTGCGCTATGCGATTTCCTACGGGCTCGCGGTCGCAGCGCTCCTCGGCGTGCTGTTCTGGCTGGTGCGCGACGTGAGGCTCGTCGGTTTCGTCTCGGCAGGCATCGCCGCGACGCTCGCGGTGCTCTATGGCGCGGGTTTTCTCCTGGTACGGATCGCCGGCCGGTTGCGGGGCGCGGTCGGCGTCGCCTGGCGTTACGGCGTCGCCAATCTCGCGCGCCGCGGGCGCGAGAGCGTCGTGCAGGTGGTCGCCTTCGGGCTCAGCCTGATGGTGCTGCTCCTGCTTGCGGTCGTGCGAAACGACCTTCTCGAGGACTGGCGCGCGAGCCTGCCGGCGGACACGCCGAATTTCTTCATGATCAACATCCCGGCGCTCGACACGCAGGACTTCGTGCAATTCGTCGAGGAACGGGGACTGCCGGCGCCGCAGCTCTTTCCGATGATCCGCGCACGAATGACGGCCATCAACGGCGGTTCGCTCGATGACCTGAAGCCGGCAACCGATCGTGGCCGCGGGTTTGCCGAGCGCGAGCAGAACCTCTCCTGGGCCGAAACGCCGCAGCTGGACAACAAGATCGTCTCGGGTCGCTGGTGGACCGAGGCGGATCGTGGCAAGGCCTTCGTTTCGGTCGCGACCGACTACCAGGAGGATCTCGGGCTCAAGCTTGGCGACCGGCTCAGCTTCGACGTCGCGGGCGAGACCATCGAAGCGGAGGTCCTGAGCTTCCGTGAAGTGGAATGGGACAGCTTCAGGCCGAATTTCTTCCTCGTGTTCAATCCGGGCACGCTCGACGGCCTGGCCGGCACCTGGCTGACGAGCATGAAGCTCGATGACGATCAGCGGAAAATGCTGGTGGATCTCGTGCGCCGGTTCCCGTCGGTATCCGTCTTCGACATCGACGCGATCCTCTCCCAGGTGAGGGACGTCATCGATCGCGCGTCGCTCGCGGTGCAGTACGTCTTCCTGTTCACGCTGGCGGCGGGAATCACGGTGCTGCTCGCCGCGATCCAGTCGACGCGCGACGAGCGCCGCTACGAGAGCGCGATGCTGCGCACGCTGGGCGCCCGGCGGCGCGTGGTGCTCGCGGGCGTGGCGTCGGAGTTCACCGCGCTCGGAATGCTGTCAGGCGTGCTCGCGGCGATCGGCGCGACGCTCGCGGGCTGGCTGCTCGCGAGGGAAGTCTTCGATCTCAGCTATTCGATCAATCCGTGGGTCTGGGTGATCGGGCTCGCGGCGGGGGCGATCATCGTCGGTGGGGCAGGGACGTTCGCCGCGCGGAACGTCATCAATCATCCGCCGATCAATATCCTGCGTGAACGGTGATCACTCAGTCGTTGCAGAGAAGCGAGATCTTGCGGCTCGCCAGGTCCACCTCCTGCGCCGTCTTTGAATCTACGAGTTGCTGCTTGGCGGCAGCGCATTCCTCGGCGTCCTTGCGGGCCTCGTTGCTTACCGCCGCCACGGCCGCCTGGTTGGCCTTGTCGCAGTAGCCAGGGGACACCCGACGGATATTGGCCGTGTCGCCGGACTGTTCAACGGAGACGCAGTCGCCGGAGCGGATTTCGCGCTGGTCGCTCACGACTTTAATGACCTGGCCGGCCCCGACTTCGACCTGGTACAGCATGCCTTTCTGGCTTCCCTGGGACGCACCGGCGATGGCGCCACCTGCCGCCGCGCCGACGAGGGTATTCCGGGCTTTCTTGCTGGACGACTTGCCCCCTGCTGATGCGAGGCCGAGCGCGCCTCCGACCACGGCGCCGCTCGGCACCGCGCCGGACTTCAGGTCCACTTCGCTGAGTCCAGTCACCTTGCCATATTGAATCGTGACGCTCTGCCCCGCCTTCTGAGCCTGGGCTGGACCGCAATTCAGGCTGAGCACGGCCAATGTTGCAGCGATACAAGCTGAAGTTCGCATTTCAAATCTCCTTCGGTGCAGCTCAAGCTTCATTCAATTCATGAAATCGACAACGGCCGATTCCAGGTCGTACATCGCTCCGACGATCTTGATTGCGGCCGACGATTCGAGACCGGCGAGGACGCTGCTGCGACGACGGAGCTCGTCGATCGTGAGCTCGACGTTCTTGCGTGCGACGGCATCCACGAAGCCGTAGTTCTTCGCGGAGCGCTCACCCTGGTACTCCGTCGCGCTCACGGCAGGACGTATCCTGGCAAGCAGCCCCGTGAGATTCCCGAGCTGCACGTTGTCGATCGCGCCCTTGATCGCGCCGCAGGCCGTGTGTCCCATTACCAGCACGACCTTGGCACCGGCGACCTTGCACGCAAATTCGATGCTTCCGATGATGTCGTCGTTGGCAATGTTTCCGGCCACCCGTGCGTTGAAGCAGTTGCCAATGCCGAGGTCCATGATCGTCTCGGCAGGCGCACGGGAATCGATACAACTCAGGATTACGGCTGCGGGATACTGACCTTTGGCGCTGGCCTTCTGTTGAGCGAGGTAGTCGTGAGGCGACTCCTTCCCGTGGCGGAAGCGCTCGTTGCCATTCTTCATGAGCGCAATGATTTCATCGGGTGTCAACGCGTCGCGCTGTGCCTTCGTGAGCACCACGCCGAACGCGGGACTCGAAACAAGGGTCAGGCCCGCCCCCAGGGCGGTTGTCGCCGCAGCGACGCCGGTCAGCTTGAGGAAAAAGCGACGGTCGAGGCGCTCGTTGCTATGCATACCGCCCCCTTCGATTTCGAGTTGCGGTTGTGGATGCTTACTCTAGCGCGATTTCAGCCAGACGCACTCCGCAGAACGGAGCGAATGTACGTCAGGACTGTCGCGAAAGCCCCTGTTTCGGTTGCGAATGACCGGTCGGGGAGGCCGCAAGCGGCCGCCGCCGGGGTTCCGGCCTTTCCATTTCGGCTATGATTTTCGGGATCTCAGGTCTTGGTGGTCTCGCGCTAAGAGGTGACTTATGGACGGTGGTTGCGTGTCTTCCGGCGGCCTGCGATCGACAGCATGGCTACGCCCTCTGCATCGCTTCGGCGCTGGATGCGGCGCTGTACTCCTGATGCTTGCGAGCCCGGCGCTCCAGGCGGATGAGTACGACGATACGATCAAGGTGTTCAAAGAAGCCGGCCAAAGCGCCGAATTCTTCAAGAAGAGTTACGGACATGCCGTTTTCCCGAGCATCGCGCAAGGCCGGCATTGGTGTCGGCGGCGCGCGCGGCAAGGGCCGTGTATATGCGGAGGGCAAGCACGTCGGCGACACTACGATGACGCAACTGACCGCGGGCCTCCAGTTGGGAGGCCAGGCATTCAGTCAAATCATCTATTTCGAGGACAAGCGCGCGTTCGACGAGTTCACCAGCGGCAACTTCGAGTTCGGCGCGCAAGCGACCGCAGTTGCCATCACTGCTGGCGTCTCGGCGGGCGCAGGCACAACGGGTACATCTGCTGGCGCGAGCGGCGGCAAGCATGACGCCACAACCGTCGGCGAGTACCGCAAGGGCATGGCGGTCTTCACTGTCGCCAAGGGCGGCCTGATGTACGAAGCAACTGTCGGCGGCCAGAAGTTCAAGTACAAACCCTTGTAACGGGTGGCTGCGCAGTGCGGCGCGCCGGAACTTCGCCCTTCGGGTGTGTGCGTTATACAACCCGGAGGATCTCGTACATCCCCCGGTCAAATGATCGGGGTGTCTGTGAGCCGCATGCTTGAAGGGAATTTCGTGACGTAATCCGGAGCAACATTAATAGGGGTGGTCGCATGAAACATTCAATCTGGGCTGCGACCGTAGGTATGGCGCTTTGTGGAAGCGTCAACGCCGACACGCCGGGAACATCGGTCAATGACGATGCATCGGAGGCAATGCGCCTCGCGCAGGCGCCTCAGCCTGCCCCGGAGGGCCAACCCCCTCCGCCTACGCCCCAGCAACGCGTGGCGATGCTCAAGCAGTGGCTGCAGGCAAGCCAGGCGCAACTGCGCACCTACGAATGGGTGGAAACCACCGTGATCACCAAGGGTGGCGAGGAGAAATCCCGCAAGCAGAACACGGTTTACTACGGCGCGGACGGGAAGTTGCAGAAGGTGCCGGTTGCGGGCGGCTCCGAAGGGAAATCAGGCGGGCCGCCGGGCAGGCTGATGAAGAAAGCCGCCGAAAACAAGAAGGAGGAAATGGCGGAATACATGGAGCAGGCGGCCGCGCTCATGCACTCCTATGTGCCCCCCGATCCGAACCGGATCCAGCAAGCGGTCAACAACGGCAAGTTGTCGGTCACCCCGGGCCAACGCGTGCGACTCGACTTCCGCGACTATCTCAAGAGTGGTGATCTTCTCAGCATCGAAATCGAGGCGCCGACCAATCGGCTGATTGGAATGGCAGTTACCAGCTATCTGGATACCCCGAAGGACGAGGTCCGGATGAAAATCGGGATGGGCGTGCTGCCCGACGGGACCCTGTATGCGGGCCGGACAACGCTCGACGCGGTTGCGAAAGGAGTCGCCGTAACGATCGAGAACACAGGGCACCGCCACAAGGGTGGTTGATCCGGCGTCGGCCGGAGGAGCAGACATGAGCCAAGGACGGAAATCGTTGTTCGTCGTGCTCGCCATTGCGCTGCTGCTCCCCGCATGCGCCAAGGATCCCGCCGACCGTGATGAGAGTGAAACGGCGGCCAACCAGGCGAAGCCTCCGCCGGAGGCGCGTGAATTGTTGATGGAGATGGCGACGTTTCTGGCGGGACTGGACGCGTTCAGCGCGAAGATTGCACGGCGGCTACGATGTCGTGCAGGAGAGCGGACAGAAGATCGAGTTCCTTGAAAACCGGGTGGTCACGCTGAAGCGGCCCGACCATCTGCGCGTTGAAGAAAAGAGCGCGGACGGGCGTGGCCAATCCGTCACATTCGACGGCTCGAAGATGACGATTTGGGACGGGGAAGTCGGGGTCTACGCTCAAGTCGATCAGCCGGGGTCCGTCGACGATGCCATTGTCTACTTTGTGCGCGACCTGCAGATGCGGTTGCCGCTTGCGCCGCTGCTCACCACGCGCTTCCCGGCCGAGCTCGAGCGCCGCTTGCAAACGGTCGACTACGTCGAGCGGACAGACGTGCTGGGTGAGCCGGCGCATCACATCGCGGGACGCACCAAAGCAATGGATTTCCAGGTCTGGATCGCAGACGACGAGCGTCCGTTTCCGTTGCGAATCGTGTTGACGTACCCCGACGTGGGCCGGCCGCAATACTGGGCCCGGTTTTCGGATTGGAACCTGGAGCCGAGGGTGAGCGACAAGACTTTCGCGTTCGAGGCGCCGCAGGGTGCGCGCCAGATTGCGTTCGAGGTACAGGTCCCGACGTTGGCCGGCGCCGCGCCGCCCGGCGATGCGACGGTGGAGGAGGATGAACCATGACTGCCAAACCCTGTATGAAGGCCATTTCGCTCGTCGCAGTCGCGCTGGTGGTGCTGCTGCAATTTCAGGACGCTACCGCGCAGCGGCGGACGAGCGGCTCTGCCAACGCGTCGGCGCGCAGCGGAGGCAGCTTCTCCCGTCAGGGTGCGGCCTCGGGCGGTAACTTTTCCGGCGCCAGCGCCAGTGCCAGCGCGCAAAGTCGCGCCGCGACCGCACAGGGCGGCGCAGCCAGCGCCCAGCAGTCGCAACAGGCGGCGGCAAGCGCCCAGCAATCACGGCAGGCGGCTGCCTCGGGCGCCCAGCAGTCGCAACAGGCGGCGACGGCGAGTGCCCAGCAATCGCGGCAGGCAGCGGCCTCGGGCGCCCAGAGCACCTCGTCCGCGATCAGCAGTCGCGGCGAGAGCGCTGCACGAGCACCTCGTCCGCGAATCAGCAGTCGCGGCAGAGTACGGCGACGACCACGACGTCCGCCAACCAGCAGTCGCGGCAGAGTACGGCGACGAGCGCACAGAGCACCTCGTCTGAGAATCAGCAGACGCGTCAGCAGAGCTCATCGAGCAATCAACAGTCGCGCCAGGCGACGACCACTCAGAATGCGGAAACCTATTCAAACGCATACGCCTCGGGCGGAGGCGCTTACTACTATCCGCCCCCGCCACCTCCTCCATACGGCGGCTACTATTACTCCGACAACGACGATGACGAGGCGGCCGCGCTCGTCACTGGATTGGTCATAGGTGCCGCGGCAGGCAGCGCGGCTGCCTCGTCCAAGCAGCAATCCGCTGCTCCGGCACCTGCACCGACCACTACTGTCGTCAATACGGCGCCCCCGCCTGCAGCACCTCCGCCACCGGGCGCTTCGCTGCCGTGCAATCCGAATGTGGTGAACAAGAACGGCGTAACGTACTACCAGTGTGGACAGACGTATTACATGCAGGCATATGGCAGCGGCGGGCCAATCTACATGCCGGTTCCGCCGCCCTGATTGACGACGCATGGAGATCGGCACGATGAATCCCACGGTTGTCGGCACGATCGTATTTGCATTTACGTTTGGAGGCGCACTTCTCGGGTTCTGGTTGCAGAAGAGAAGGAAACATGATCTCGACCACGAATCCACCGAGACGATCAGGCACTCCATTGGGGTGGTCGCCACGATGACCGCGCTGATCCTTGGCCTCATTACTGCTTCCGCCAAGAGCTCCTTTGATGAAGTGACTTTCGCGGTGGAGTCCAGCGCCAGGGATATCCTCACCCTCGACCGCCTGCTTGCCCGCTATGGCCCCGAAACCAGCGAGCTTCGCGCAGCCTTCAAGGACGCCGTTGCACGCCGGATCGACATGGTCTGGCCGCAGGGCTCGTCCAGGCCCGTGCAACTCGATCCGTCGGAGCTCTCGTCGGATGCCGAAGGACTTGCGGAGCGAATTCGCGCTCTCACCCCGCGCGATGACTCTCAGCGGTGGCTTCAGGCCCGCGCTCGGGAAGTTGCCGAAAAGATGCTGAAGCCAGGTGGCTGGCGTCCGCTGACAGTGAAGCATCAGTCTCAGGGTTTTTCTTGTGGTTTTGCTGTTCTGGCTGACGATCACGTTCGTAAGCTACGGGTTGGTGGCCGCGACGAAATTCAACGGTCGTCACGGTCCTCTTTTTATGCGCCGTATCGGTTGGCAGCGCCCTGTTTCTCATTTTGGAGATGGATGGACCGTTCGAAGGCTTGCTCAGGGTTTCCGCAGATCCCCTGCGTTTGCGCACTCAACACATGACCTTGAACGAACCAATAGCGGATAGAGATGACGTCCAGGCGCGTCCTAAGGCGACGCTACCCAGCCCATGAGGCTTAGCTTGACCGTGGGAACGAGAGTTACGAGTCGCGGAAAGTATGCGGCTCCCTCACGCGAAACCAATATTTTTGGCGTATTGTTGCGGTCTCATTGGCGAATGCTTCAGGTTCAACAAGGCTGGAGAACGATCATGAAGCGTGACGCATTGTGGGCTGCCTTGTCGGGGTGTCTGGCCCTACTGGCCATGGCCGGCTGCGAGCGTGAGCCCGCCACAGACACCGCTCTTCCCAAGGCTGCTGGCGCCCAGCAGACGAGCGCCGCCGACATTCGAACCGATCCGCTCAGGCAGGCGTATTTCGGCGAGTTGCATCTGCACACCGCCTACTCGCTGGATGCCTACATCTTCGGGAACGAGTTGAACGATCCATTCGTCGCGTACCGCTTCGCGCAGGGCGAGGAGGTCACGTTGCCCAACGGCGTCAAGAAGCGCATCCGCAAGCCGCTTGACTTCGCCGCGGTCACCGACCATGCCGAGGCACTGGGCGAGTACGAGTTGTGCACCAATGCCTCTAGCGCACAGTACAACTCCCCGATCTGCATCGGCATCCGTGGCGGTGACCTGCGGCCGTTCGGCGCCATCTTCGCCGGCCTCGCGAAGACACCGGCCAAGCGGATGGCCGACCTCTGCGGCGAGGACGGCAAGCTGTGTAACGACGCCGTCGAATCGCCGTGGAAGCGGACACAGACGGCGGCTGCACAGAGCTACAAACCGGGCAAGTTCACCACCTTCGTGGCGTGGGAGTTCTCGGCCAATGCTCCGGAAGGCAAGTTCGGCATGATGCATCGCAACGTAATCTTCCGGAGCGACAAGGTCCCGTCTCCGTTCTCGGCCTTCGATGGCACTGGAGAGGACCTGCACACCTACCTCGAGAAGAACTGCACCGGCGACTGCAAGGTGCTGACCATTCCACACAACTCCAACTACTACTGGGGGCGCCTGTACTGGGGCAAGAACTCGGACGGTACGGAGTGGACGCAGGAAGGCTTGGAGCGACGCGCGCGCATGGACCGCCTGATCGAGATAATGCAGATCAAGGGCAACTCCGAATGCCAGACCGGTATCGGCACCACTGACGAGGAATGCAACTTCGAGACGGTGTTCCAGAAATGCAAGCCGGGGCAACAGGGCGGTTGCAACAACGAGGATGCGTTCGTGCGCACCGGACTCAATAAGGGCCTGCAGGTGGAAACCGAGCGCGGCGTCAATCCGTTCAAGCACGGCATCATCGGTTCGACCGACAGCCACAACGGCACGCCCAGCGACACCGCAGAGGACGATTTCGCGGGGCACGCGGCCAACAACGACGGCACGCCAGAGCTTCGGCTGGGATTTAAACCCAATCCCGCCGCCGCAGCCGCGGGCGTGAGCGCCGCCGACGACCCCACGAAGTTCTTCAACCCAGGTGCGATTGCTGGCGTCTGGGCCGAGGCCAATACGCGCGAGGCGATCTGGGATGCGCTGCAACGCAAGGAAACCTTCGGCACCAGCGGCACCCGCACCAAGATCCGGCTGATGGGAGGTTTCGACTTTCCGACCGACCTCGGCGGCCGCCCGGACTGGGTGAAGGTCGGGTACGAAATCGGTGTGCCGCAGGGCGGCGACCTGAAGGCCGCGCCTGCCGGTAAGGCACCCACCTTCGTCGCTTGGGCACAGCGTGATCCGGATAGCGCGCCGCTGACCCGCCTGCAGATCATCAAGGGCTGGACCGACGGCAAGCAGACCCGCGAGATGACCTACGACGTGGCTTGCTCCGATGGTGGAAAACCCGACGGCAAGAGCCACCGCTGCCCGGACAACGGCGCCACTGTGAACCTCGACGACTGTTCCATCAGCACCGACAAGGGCGCTTCGGAATTGGTTGCGACCTGGAGCGACCCGGACTTCAAGCCCGGAGAGCGGGCGTTCTACTACGCGCGCGTCCTCGAGAATCCGGTCTGTCGCTGGAGCATGTACGACGCCAAGAATGCAGGCGTGGCACACCCGAAGGAGCTGCCCAAGACGGTCAAGGAGCGGGCCTGGTCGTCCCCGATCTGGTACACGCCGTAAGCCATTTGCCGTTGTGTTCAATCTTTAGTGGCTGAAGGAAACAGGAAGCAACATGAAAAACCCTATCTTGGTCGCAGGAGCCACCCTCACGTTGCTGTCAGGCATGGCCTTTGCCGAATCGGGTTTCCTGAGCGATTACAGTAAGCTCAAGCCGGTCAAGAGTGCGACCGGCGACGAACTTGTATACGTCGCGCCAGGCGCGTACGAGCGCGCCGTAGGCTATACGTCCGTCATGGTGGATCAACCCGAGATCCTCTTCAGCGCCGAATCCGAATACCGCGGCATGAAGCCCGAGGATATTGCCGAGCTCGCGTCCATCATGCGCACCGTCGCCAAGGAAAGGCTCGAGGAACGCGGACGGTACAAGGTCGTCGAACAACCAGGGCCGGATGTGCTGTTTGTGCGCATGGCCCTCACCGAGCTGTACCTCAAGAAGAAGAAGCGCGGGGTTCTCGCTTACACGCCGGTCGGCGCAGTCGCCAAGCTCGGCACCGACGCGCTCAGGGAAACGCTTTCAAAGGTTGACATCATCGAGATGACGTTTGAGGCCGAGCTCGTGGACAGCACGTCCAACGACGTCCTTGCTGCGATCGTCATCCCGAGCGGCGCACGCAAGACGGAAGGCCAGAAGGAACAGCGGATGGACATGGAGGAGTTCCAGGCGGAAATCCAGGAGTATGCGTCGCGCCTGCGTTGCCAGCTGGACAACGCCAAGCTGCCCGAGTCGGGGCGCATCGACTGTACCGATCCAAAGGCCCGCCAGGCCCGCGAGAGCACCACGGGCTGAGCGCGAAATTCAAACGGAGGCTGTCACCATGAAAAACTACGTACGTCGCGGCCGCGCTGCCGTCGCGATTTCAACGTGTCTCGTGGCGTTTGGATTATTCGGCTCTTCGGTTTGCGGCGTCGCCGCCGCACAGGAGGTCATCGCAGAAGCCGGCCGGACCGGCTGGCGCTGGCGCGTCACCCCGTACCTGTGGGGCAGTGATATCAAGACTGACGTCACCTTTCCCGGAGGACAGGAGATCGGCGGGACAGCAAGATTCGACGACATTCTGGACAAGCTCGATCTTGGCGGCATGGTGCACGTCGAGGGTCAGCGGGGTACCTGGGGAATGTTCTTCGATGCGACCTATCTCAGCTTGAGTGACGACACGACCCAGGGTCCGATCACCGTGGACAGCGAGCTTGACACCGGGCTCTATGAGCTCGCGCTCACTTATACGCCAGGCGGCTCTCGCGGTCCCTTCACCGCGTTTGCGGGTGCGCGCATTGTTGATTTGAGCCTCGAGCTGACATTTACGGCGGCGGCGTTGCCAGATCCGATCCGTCGCACCAGCGACAAGAGCTTTACCGACTTCATGGTCGGTGGTCGGTACGTGCACTCCTTCAACGATCACTGGATTATGAACTTGCGCGGGGACATCGGAGCGGGCGACACGGAATCGAGCTGGAACGCGCTCGCGGCGATCGGCTGGCGATTTGGCCGTGATCTCGACAACGCGGTGATGATCGGCTGGCGCCACATGGATGCCGAGGTCGAAGAGGAGGGCCGCCAAACCGACGTCACGTTTGACGGCCCGATCGCCGGCGTGCTGTTCAGTTTCTAGGCATCGGCATGAGTGCGCGGACTCTACTTCCTGCAATGAACATGACGCCATATCCGTTGGGTTTCTCAGGGTGGTGCACGCCCATCAGGAGCTCGACCCCTGAGTACATGCCACAAGTGACGTCCTTCTCGAGCCGAGACTGTGCGATGGCGCCACCGCGCCAGCCGACCGCCCGGTTTGCGGTCACAATACCGCCGCCATGTTGTGCCAGCGATTGCGATCCTCGCCTGTCGCCCTAGCTGCCAGCCTCAGCGTTGCGGTCGCAATGCTGGCGGCCCTATCCGGCTGCTCGACGATATACGGCATGTCGCCGAAGGCCCGCGAGGCCAAGCAGGCCCAGCTGGAGCTGCGGCAACTGCAGGCGAAATGCATGCGCTTTGCGGACGAATACGTGGGAAAGGTCGTGGAGGAAACGTCACGCTTCCAGCGCACCGTCGTCGACCCGGAGGTGCGGAAGGTCGTTGCAGGCTGGGTCCTGTCGCAGGCGAACTCCGCCTACACGACCGCAGCGGGCGAGAACGCAATGGTGAGCGCGCTCGACCTCGTGACGCTCGCCGTGCTGAGTCGAATGGTCATCGAGGACAGTCTCGTGCCACGTTTTCCGAGCGAGTCAGCCCCGCTCCTGGCGTTGCACCGGCAGATGGAGGAAGAGGCCTGGCAACTGGTCGATGACTTTCTGACCGAGAGCCAGATTCAGGATTTCCACGACATCGTCGCGAAGTGGCGCGCCCGCAATCCTCGCGTCAGCACCAGCGTTGTCTTCGTCCATTTCCTGGACTTCGCCAGCGAGATCGGCCGACCGGCACCCGGCGAGACGGCTCGGCGCGGCAACCTTTTTGGACTCCTGGGGATCGACCCGATGGAGGGACTCGATCCGGCGGTGCGCCAGATCGAGCAGACGCGCCTGCTGGCGGAACGGCTGATCTATTACATGCAACGGCTTCCGTATGTCGTGAGTCTGCAGGTGGAGCGGATGACTAGCGACATGCTGTACCGGCCCGAGGTGCGCGAGCTGCTTGCGGACACGGACCGGATCAGCCACTCGGTTGAGCGCTTTGCAGGCGTGGCAGAGGACCTGCCCGACACGTTCGCCCGCGAGCGGCAGGCGATCATCGACCAGTTTGCGAACGTGCTCGTGGCCCAGGAAGCGATGCTGCGGCCGATGCTGGTGGAGTTGCGCCAGGCGCTGGAAGCCGGTGACGGGATGGCGGTCTCGGTCGACGGGGTTGTCAAGTCGATGGATACGTTGCTCGCGCGCTGGCCGTCGCCGCCGCCCGGCGCAGCCCCGTCGCCCCCGGGCAAGCCTTTCGATATCACCGAGTACACGCAGGCGGCCGCCGAGTTCACGCGCACCGCCAACGAGCTGCGTCAGCTCCTCGCGACGCTGAATACCCAGGCGCCGGCGCTGGCAAACACGGTTGGCAGTACCATCGATCAGGGTCGCTCGCTGATTGACTACCTGGCGCTGCGCATCGCGGCACTCATCGCGATGCTCATCGGTGGGACACTCGCTGCGACCCTCGCCTACAGATATTTCGCCGTACAGATGAATACATGAACGACATATGTCGCGGACCGATCCGCGCGCGGCGTGCAGATCGCTTTCTAGTGCTCGACAGCTCATTGGAATAGGCCATTGTCCAGTATCGAGCCCCTGCCGAGCGGGCGACCCAGCGATAGCCAGACAGCCCACGAGTCCGGGGCGACACCGACGCCTAAAACCAGCGTCCCGATGGGCGTTGGACCGCCGAGGTAACCCGAAAGGCCGAAAATCTCGTCGTCGTCAACGAGGTCTACCCGGTCGTAGACACCGGCAGCCTGTACACCCAGGCCGCCGTAGATCGCCTGGTTCTTGACCGCCACCAGCTCCTTGAGACGCCAGACGAAATTGACATCGGCGAGCGCATAGCTGCGAGCCCGCAACTCATCGAGCTGGTAAGCCGGGAGCGTCGTCGGGCCGCCCAGCGAAAATGCCCGATCGGCCGGCAGCTCGTCGCCAAGGTCAGCGCCGCCGGCGAGGCTGATCCACAGGAAGTTCTTGCCCACCGGAATCGCAGTACGCATGCCGGCCTCGATCCGTTCCCACTCCCGGTCTCCGCCCAGCGAGTCGTCGGCCTGAGCGTATTCGACGGCTGCCGCGACGCCCTCCGTTGCGAACCTGACCGCATTGCGGGAATCATAAAATGCCGAAACCATGAGCCCCGCGTCCCGTGTATCGACTTCCGGCAACTGTGACAGGCCCGTTCGCACCTCTGCGCGGCGCTCTGTCGTCACGTAGCCGAGCCGCATCTGGGCGGACCGGCCCACGTTCAATCCGAAATCAATGCGACCACCAAAATCGATGAACTGGTATGTCGCAATCCGGTCGCCGTCGATGAAGAGATCCTCGGAGGCCCGGATACCGAAGACTTCAGGCTCCACGAAGTACCGCTGGGCGATGTCGAAGGGCTGGTAGAAGCTGCTCGTCAGCTGCGTCTCGTATCCCGCCTGGACGTTGTTGCGCCACTGGCCTCCGCGGGAATTCAGCCAGCGACGCACATGTTGGACGCCGAGCTGGAAGTTGTGGTTTCCCCCGCCGGTCGCGAGCAAGCCGAGGCTCGGGCGAAGGACATCGCGTCCGATAGTGACCTCTTTCGGCAGCCATACGAGAGCTGGGTTGCCGAGATCGCCTTCGAATCGGTACGCAACCGACTCGATGTCGTCGAGAGCCGACATCCGACCTGCGTCCGCGCTTATCGCTGCGATGTCGACGGTGTCGCCCGGTTTAATCTCCGTAAACTGCCGCAGGTAGTCCGCGTTCACCCGATTGAGCCCCTCGACCCTAACATCCGCAACTCGTGTATCGACCGCCTGCTGTGTGGTCACGCGGTCCCGCCAGGCTGTGTACTCCTGCTCGGGCACGGCGAGGGTCGCAAGGCGATCCGCGACGAGGCGGGCCGCCGATTCACCCAGCGGGATCGTTTCGGGTACGCGCGTGAAGTCGGCGGTACCGATGTCGCCCATCGGCACGTCGATGCGTATGTCGCGTTCCGTCAATGTCTTGAGCTGAGCAACCTCGTTGGCTTCGAACATCACGTCCATGCTGCGAGCAAGAAGCTGGGTAGCCTGTACCAGCCGCTCCGGCGGAGTGGATGGCTCGACGAGGTTCACGACGATGACGACGTCCGCGCAGGTCTCACGCGCGATGTCGATGGGGATGTTACGGACCATTCCGCCGTCAGCGAGGATGTACTTGTCGACCGTGACCGGTGCGAACGCCCCGGGTATCGCCATGCTGGCGCGCATGGCGGTGGCCAGGTCACCGCTCTTTAAGTACGATCATCTGGCCAGATACCATGTCGGTCGCAACCGCCCTGAACGGAATCGGCAACTGGTCGAAATCCGCCACCATGCGCGCGCGGGCCACGTAGCCGCGCAGCAGGTCGTCGATGGCGCTGGTGTCGGTCAGTCCGCCGGGTGTGACGATCTGGCCCTCCATGACACCCAAAGCGAAGTGCGAGCTCGCGGCAGTCTCGAGGCGTTTCTCCTCGATGGGCTGCCGCGACCGGCGGCCCACGCCGCCGACGACGGATTGCCAATCGATGCCGGTCACGAAGGCCTCGAGGTCGGCCGCCGGCAGACCCGACGCGTAACCGGCGCCGATCAAGGCGCCCATGCTGGTGCCCGCGATGCAGTCGATCGGCACACGCTGTTCCTCGAGCACCTTGAGGACCCCGATATGAGCGCCGCCCTTCGCACCGCCCCCGGCCAGCACGAGCCCGATGCGCGGGCGCTGCGACGGCACATCGTCGGCACCCGGGTTAGAAGGAGCCGCAGCCGCCTCAAGTGGCAGAGCAAGCAACCAGTACAGCCCCGATGCGAACGCCGCCTGTCTTGACTGCATACACGCGTACGACATGGATTCCTCCTTTGCACACTGAGACAGACCGTCTCACCACTCTTGTCGCTCCCTGTGCGGAACCGGATCGATAATCCGCGCATCGCTGAAAGATCCATCCGCGGCGATCACGACATCTGCGGGCTGCTCAAGAGATGCTCTTTTGCAGAGCTTTGACGTTCGTCACGAGGATCGAGCTGTAGCCGATCTCTATCCATCCGCGGTCAGCGAACTTGCGCAGGACGGGGATCACGGAGTTTCGCGACAGCCCCGCGAGATGAGCGAGCTTCTCCCGGCTCAGGTAAACCTGCGACGGCTCGCGGGCGGCGAAAGCAATGCTCCGCAGGCCGGAGAGACGCAAAAGCAGGGCGGCCAGCCGCTGTGCCGGATCCGCTAGCAGTGAATCGGTCACGACGCCGACGCTGAGTTCCGTCGTCATTGCGCTCAGTAGCGCGATCCACTGCCAGGCGGACGGATCCGCCTTCAGGATCGCGCGGCAGTCCGCCGCCGGCAGCAGGCCGAGCATCGTCGGGCGGGCGGCGAACACCGACGCGTATCGGCGGACGCCGACGATGAAAGGCCATTCGCCGAACCAGAAGCCTGCCGACGCGTAGTGCACGAGATGAGGCGTCGTGCCGGGAGGCGGAACCTCGATCTCCACGCCGCCGCTCACGATTCCGAGCAGCCCGCTCGGTGGGTCGCCCGCAGAGTAGATCGTTTCGCGCCTGCGGTACTCCCGCAGCCGCAGGCGGGACAGGACGCTGTCGCGGAACGCGGGAGGCGTGAAGGAAAGCCATCCGCGTTCCGCGAGCAGCTCGACGGCGTCGTTTTTTGTCACTCCGCGCCCGCGTCTGTATCTCAATTGCGCAGTTCTGTGCAGTCAACGGTAGCTGACCGCGCTGAAAATGCCCAGTGAGTTGCGGGTGCGACTCGCTAGAAGGCGAACCGAAAGGGGATTTCCGATGCCCGTGTCCAGCAGGCGAGCGCGCTTGCCCGCGCTCTTGGTGTTGCTCTGCATTGCGGTGCCGCTTCAGGCGACTACCGTCCGGCCCCTGAACATCGTCGAGCTGATCGACCACTCCGAAACGATCGTCGCGGGCCGCGTTGAGCAGGTGACGGACGGAATCACGCAGGCCGGGATGCCATACACCGAGGTGACGATCCGCGTCATCGACCGGTATCGCGGCGCCGAGGGCGAGACGTACACGTTCCGCCAGTTCGGCCTTGGCAAGCCCCGCACCCTGCCGAACGGCAAGGTTTATCTCGGCGGCCGGCCCGCAGGATGGCCGGTCTGGAACGTCGGGGAGACGAGCCTCCTGTTCCTCTACCCGAAAGCCCGGGTCACCGGCTTCCAGACGACCGTCGGGCTCGGCTACGGCAAGCTCGGCATCGGCAACGGCCTCGCGGCGAACGCCCATGACAACGCGGGACTCTTCGCCAATGCGGCCATCGACCGGAGCCGGCTGACCCCCGAGGAGCGGAGCATGTTCGAGGCGAAAGGCGGACCGGTCAATGCCGACACGCTGCGCAGCTTCCTGCGCCGCGCCATCAAGGAAAACCTGAAGCCGGGAGCCCGCACCGATGCGAACTGAGAGAACTTTCGCTTCCGCGCTGCTCGCGGCAGCCGCGCTCGCGGTCAGCGCGCCGGCCATGGCCGGCGGCCCGCTCATCGTAGTTCCGACACCCGAGGGACCCCGGCCCGCGCGGTGGCAGGGTATCGTCGAGGTGTACACGGATCTCGGCACGCTAGGTGTCGTCGACAACGCCTTGGCGACGCAGCTCGTCGCGAAGTCGCTGAACGAATGGACTTCCGTTCCGATGACGAGCTTCCGCGCGGAAGTGGCAGGCACTTTCGGCGACCTTGGCCTGGGTGACATCGTCGGCGCGAATGCCGGCAGCGTCATCGGCGCCGACAACGGCGGCGGGCTGCACGTCATCTTCGATGCCGACGGTACCGTTCTGACCGATTTCATCGGTGTCGGCTTCGGCGTTCTCGGCATCGCGACGCCCGAGTTCCTCGAGCACGAAGGCTCAACCCGTATCATCGAGGGCTGGGCCATCATCACGGGCCAGGGCGAGGGCGTGGAGGAGGTCGTGCAGGGCGCGCCGCTTTCCGGCGTCATCACGCACGAGTTCGGCCACGCGATCGGACTCGGCGCACTCGCAGGCGAATGGCCTCTATTTCCGCAATCAGCCGGTCGAGGCCTGGGGACTGCCCGCCGGCCCTGAGCGCGCCGGGCCGGACCAGTGCGTGTCGAACGTGATCGACTATCCGGCCGCGGAGCAAGTCGAGACCATGTACCCGTTCATCGACCCGTATCCGTGGAGCCCGCTCTACAACAGCCCGGGAATGGCAACGGTAAACGTCGCCGACGACAAGGCGGCGCTCGCCTCGCTCTACCCTTCGGTCGGCTTCCGCCAGCGTACCGGGACAATTGCCGGGCGCGTGGTGGCGAAGGACGGCACGAGCCCGCTGATGGGCGTCAACGTCGTCGCCCGGAAGGTCGCGAAGCCCTTCGATGCGGTGTCGCGGATCTCGGGCGACCGGACGCAGGGGCTGGTCGGACTGGACGGGCGGTTCGAGATCAAGGGTCTCACGCCGGGGGCTCAATACGTCGTGCACATCGACGAGCTGGGTGCCGGCGGCTTCAGCACGCCGAAAGCTATCCTGCTCGGGCCCGAGGAGCACTGGAACGCGGGCGAGAGCGGCGATGCGAGCGCTGACGATCCCTGCGCCGCGACCCGGATTACGCTCGAAGCCGGCGAGACGCGGTACATCCGCATCGCCGTCAACGGCATCGACGACGCACCCGACTTTACGCACCTGCCGTTCACGCTGCCGTCCGACCTTTCCGACGGCGGCGCGCGAATCGCCGGCGTCTACGGACCCTTCCAGTCGCCGTTCTGGACCTGGACCAGCCAGCGCGGCATCCGGAACATCGGCGGTGTCGGATTCATTGGCGCCGTTTCCGGCGACGGCCGGGTGATCGGCGGCTCGATCGCGAAGCCCGTCGAAACGCCTTACGGCACGCTCGACCAGGAGCGCGCGGCGCTCTGGACACCGGAAGGCGGCTGGCGCTCGATCGCCAACGAGCGCAAATTCCAGGGCTGCGACACTTACCACACGACCTTGTACGACCTGAACCGCGACGGCACCGCCGCCGCGGGCCTGGCGTTCGAAGACTGCTCTCACGCCGTTGCCTTCAAGTGGACGGCGAAGGGCGGCATGAAGGCCCTCGGCAAGACGAGCGAGGGATCGGCGCGGGCGAATGCGATCTCGGGCGACGGCCGCGTCGTCGGCGGCTGGGAGGAAATCCCGTCGGCATTCGGGTTCCGCGTGGGCTCGCTCTGGCAAGGGAACGAGCAAATGCTGCTGACTGACGACGAGCCGTTGAATCCCTATGGCTACGTGGGCGAGGTCATGGCGGTCAACCGCACGGGCACGATAGCCATCGGCTCGGGCGCGGGCGTTGCCAACAAGGACGCCTACCGATGGACGATGCAGGACGGCGTGGTCAACATCGGTCGGTACCCGGGCCAGGTCTGCTACATCTCCTACGACTGGGAGACTGGCGAGCCGAGCGAGGTCTGCGAAGACCGCGAGACCGCCGCCTACTCCATGTCCCATGACGGCAAGGTCATCACCGGCTCATCGCGCCTGCTCATGCAGGGCGTCGACGATGGGGTGATCTACACCCGCGGCCTCGGGTGGATGCTGATGTCCGAGTTCCTGGAGAGCCAGGGCGTGCTCGAGATGTCCAGATGGAAGGTCCTCGGCGCGAAGGTGTCGGGCAACGGCACGGTACTGACCGGCACGGCGTTCCCGATCGCGGGCGACTACTACCAGGGTTTCCGGCTGGAACTCGACCGCGTCTTCGTCTGCCACGGCAAGGGTGGCGGCGCCCACACGCTGAGTGTCGCTTTCCCGGAGGCGATGGACGCCCATCTCAAGCACGGCGACAAGGTCGGCCTGTGCAAGGCCGACGCGCCCCTGTAACACGAAGCACGCGAAGGGAGCGTCCAAGCCCGTCTCATTGTGGCGCGACCCGCACGGTCGCTTCCGCGAAGCGTTCCAGCTTGCCGCCGCGCGCGTAGCCGTACACGCGAAGGACGTACTCTCCGGCCGGCAGCATCGACGTGTTGAACGACAGGCGAAGGTCGTAGTTCGAGTCGCGCACCATCTGGTCGGCGTGCACGAGGAGCGTGCCGTCATTCGCGCAGGAGGCTCACGCGAAAGCGCGCGTATTGCTTCGTGCGCGCGTTGATGAAGAGATCGATCCGCTCCGGAAACTTCCCGCCCCCGACCGAGACGAGTCGTGGCGAGCGCAGGTCGATGCGGACAGTTCGGTTCGAGGACGGGGCGTGCAGGAAGCCCTTCGCCGCCTGCTGCTCGAGCATTTCCATCCGGTCTTCGGCGATACCCCAGCGCCAGGCCACCCAGACGAGCGCAACGAGGAGCACCAGAAGCGCAGTCGCCGTCGCCAGGATGACCTTGTGTTCCCTCAGCCTGTCGACCCAGGGCGATATTTCGGTGGGCATTGACCCGACTCCGGGGGCAGCTCCGTTTATTCTATGCATTCGCAGCCCAAGGAGGGCCTGTCATGCCTTTGTCCGCCGCCCGTTCCGGCCTGCTTGCGGCCGGTGTCCTGCTCGCCCTCAATGCGGTTGCCGCCGAATCGGAGACTTCCCTCACCGTCTACAGCTCGGCCCAGCCGGGCGGCATTCCCGCCGAGTGGTATCGGCCGCTGCCCGGCATGGGCACGCCGATGGCGAACCAGTTGCCGGGCTTTGCGCTCGTCCGTCTCGACCGCGACATTCAGATTCCGCGCGGCCGCGGCACGATCCAGTTCACGGACGTCGCGGCGCTCATCGACCCGACCACTGTGCAGTTCCTGTCGCTGACGGATCCGGACGGCACCCGGGTGCTCGAGCAGAACTTCCAGTTCGACCTCGTGAGCCAGGACAAGCTGCTGTCGCGCTACATCGATCGCGACGTCAGCGTGGAGCAGGCGCGGGGCGACGGGGTGAAGGTGCTGGACGGAACCCTGGTCTCGTCGAACGACGGCCTCGTGCTGCGCGACGCGGACGGCCAGATTCACGCACTGCGCGAATGGAGCAACATCCGCTTCGGCGAGCTGCCGGGCGGCCTGATCACGCGGCCGACGCTCGAGTGGGACGTCGAATCGTCGAAAGGCGGCACGCAGCGCGTGCGGGTCGCGTTTCAGACGGGCGGAATCACCTGGTGGGCGGACTACAACCTGATCTTCAGCGAAGGCGCAGATGCGAACTCCGGGTTTCGTCGACCTCGGCGCCTGGGTGAGCCTGCTGAACCAGTCGGGCGCACGCTACCAGGACGCGAAACTGAAGCTGATCGCGGGCGATGTGAATCGCGTGCGAGGCGGCGCAGAAGCTCGCCAGGGTCGCGTATGGACATGGCAGTCGCCGAAGCGGTCTCGGCGCCCGGTTTCGAGGAAAAAGCCTTTTTCGAGTATCACCTCTACACGCTCGGCCGCCCGGCGACGATTCCGAACAACTCGACCAAACAGATCGAGCTCTTCGATGCGGCGACCCGCGTGCCGGCGAAGAAGCAGCTGGTCTACTACGGAGCGGATTTTTCGGCGGCTACGACTTCGGCGGTCCGATGATGGACCGTGAGTTCGGCCCCGCATCCAACACGAAGGTGGACGTGTGGCTCAGCTTCAGGAACGACAAGGCCTCCGGCATGGGCATGCCGCTGCCGGCCGGGCGCATCCGCGTCTCGCAGCAGGACAAGGCGGACGGCAGCCTCGAGTTCATCGGCGAGGACAGGATCGGCCACACGCCGAAAGACGAGGACGTGCGGGTGAAGCTCGGCACGGCCTTCGACGTGGTCGGCGAGCGGCGCCAGACGGATTTCAGGATCAATACCAGCGGCAAGGTCATCGAAGAGGCGTTCGAGATCAAGGTCCGCAACCACAAGGACCAGCCGGTCGAGGTGGTCGTGCGCGAGAACCTTTATCGATGGAGCCAGTGGACGCTGATCGAACAGTCGTCGCCGTCAGTGAAGAAGGATGCCCGGACCGTCGAATTTCCGGTGAAGGTTGCCGCGGACGGCGAGGCGACGGTCACCTATCGCGTGCGCTATACCTGGTGAGCGTCGATCGCGAGCGCCGCGGGCGGGCCTTCAGGCCTTCGGTGCCTTGAGCGTGAAATCGTAGCTGCCGTAGTGCAGGTAGTTCGCCCAGTCGGCGGAGGGGAGCGCCTTCACCGCACCGCGCGCGGCATTGAGCGCGGCGCCGATCGAGTCGCCCTTGGCAAGATCCCGGTAGAGCGCCGTCGCGAAAGCGCCGGCCGCGGTGTCGGAGACCGGCCACCAGGTGCCGATGAAGTTCGCGACGCCGCCGCGCAGGAAGGCTTCGGCCAGGCCGACGCTGCGATCGAGCTGCCGGAGCGGATTGACGGTCGCGCGAAGCCGCCCCGATTCGCAGGCGTTGAAGAACACGAGCGCAGGCACGGAATCCATCGACGCGAGGTCGGCGCCCGAGAGCACGCGGCCGCCCGCGCAGAGGATGCCGCTCGACGCGGGGGCCGCGGCATCGAACCAGGCGTGACCCGCAAAGTGGATCGCGTCGTAATCGCCCGAGCGGAACTCCGCGAGCAGTCGCGCGCGGGTCGCGTCGGCCCCCCGGATCGCGGTGATGCCCGCGCCTTCGAGCTGCGCAAGCATCGCGGCGACACGCTCGCCTTCCTCGACCGCGCCCGGCAGGTCGCCCGTCGGATTGATGACGAGCAGCACGTTGAACTCGCGGGCGCGGCGACGCTGTTCGCGCCATTTCGCAACCGACATGCCCTCTGCGGCGTAGCGGCGGCTCAATCCCTGCGCTGCGGCGGGCGCCCAGCCCTTGAGGCTCAGGACCTCCCAGGGCCAGTGGGCGCTCGCGGTGTCGTGCACGATGACGAGTGGCGAACCTTTCACGGAAGGCAGTGCCTCGGCGATTTCCGCGGGCAGCAGCAATTCCGCCAGTCGTTCGCCGAATTCCGCGAGGTCGCCGACCGAAAGGCCGGGCACGAGGCGCGAGTGCTCGCGCTCGAGGAGCCGCAAGTCGAGGCGACGGCTGGCGACGAGCGCAGTCGCCTTGGGCGCCGGCCCCAGAAGCGCCACGCGCAGGTGGGCCGCGGATTCCTGGACGAAGAGCCAGGCAAGCGGCGTCGCGGTCGGCTTCTGGACGCGCGCGGGCTTCCGCGCGGGTTTGCGCTGCGGCGTGAGGCGCATGAGCGGCGCCGCGGGATGCAGGCGCAGCAGGTCCTCGGCGACGCGACGTGCCTCGGCGATGCGGTTCGCGTTTCGGGACACGATCGTGATGCGACGCAGCCGTTGTTCCGGCGCGAGGTCGGAGAGGGCCGTGAGGACACCCTCGAGCTGGGCGCGGGCGGCATCCGCGGGCTCCGTGCCCGAGGCGGTGCCCCAGAGCACCATCGAAAAGTTCTCGACGCCGGAAAGCGCGAGCGTGCGCGTCACGTTGGCCGCGGCGAGCCGTTGCACGTCGGGTCCGTAACGGCTGAAGTCACCGAGCCCCGCGAAAACCACGAGTTGCGGCACGAGCCCGCGACGGCCGACGGGCAGCACGAACACCTCGCCGGCCGCGGAGCCGATCGCGCGCCGGCGCGCGAGATCGCTGATCGCGCCGTGCAGGATGCGATCGATCGCCTGGGCCGCGCCCGCGGGCTCCACGTTAGCAAAGGCGCCGAGCACGATCGCGGCGGCGGCGCTTTGCGTGATGCTGCCTTCCATGAAGGACAGCTCGACCGGCTTCGCCAACGCCTCGCGCTTCGGCCGCGCGACCGGCACGGCGGAGGGCTGCGTGACGCCGACGAATTCGTGCAGGAACTCGCGCTGCTCGCGTTCCGAAAGGTCCTTCCAGTCGATCTTCTGCTCGGGGCCGGCGCGCAGGTCCTCCTGCCAGAGGGTCGGCACGCCACGGCGCTGCGGCAGCACGCGTGGCAGGGCATTGGTCGAATCGCCGCGCGCGAGATCGGCGACCGCGCGGCCGACATCGGCATTGCCGGGCATTGAGCCGTGGCTCTCCTCCGTGTACCAGGTCTTGAGGTTCGGCCAGTGGGCGAGCGCGAGCGGCACGGTGCCGTCGCCCGCGGGACCGCGGCCGAATTCGAGCTTGCGGTTGATGCGGCGGAGCCCGAGCACGGTGTCCTGGCCGAAGCCCGCAATCAGACGGAAACGCTCGTCCGGCGGCGGCAGTTCGGTGATCGCGTCGTGCGCCTCATCGAGCAGGCTCGCGTGCGGCGTCGGCCCTTCGGGCCATTGCGAGGCATCGAAGGGATTGAAATCCTTGCAAAGGCTCGCCGCGGGCAGGAGTCCACAGAGTCCGGGGAAGGTCGTCAGCATCTTGCGCGCGAGATCGTCTGCGCTGTGCTTGAGATCGAGCATCGCAACCCGGCGAATCAGCGGGTAAGTACCGCGGAGTGCCTGGACCGCGACGAAGGCGCCCTTGTTGGGCGCGCCGAGCTGGATCGCGCGGCTGATCCGTTCCCCGCCCTTGTGGGCGAGCGCGGCGCGCGCGACGAGGCCGCCCATGCTGTGGCCGACGAGCACGACGTCCTGGCGCTTTTCCCGCAGCAGCCGGTCGGCGAGCTCGCGACCGTTCCAGAGGACGTCGCGCCGCCAGTCGTAGGGGTGGAAGGCGGCGTCGAAACCGGCGATACGCAACACGAGACGCAGCCGCTCGTAGGCAAATCGCAGGACGTTGAGGGCCCAGTAACGGCTGCCTCCCGGAAGGGCGAGTTTCACGAGCTGGCCCTGCGCGATCTCGACCGGGTCGAACCAGGTGACGTCCATGCCGCCGTTCTTGCGCAGCCGGCCGATGCTCGAACCCATGATCCCTGGCAGGATCAACAGGCGGGGACCCCCGCGCATGCCCGCGGCCCGCCGCGCCAGCCGTGACAGCTCTTGTTCAGTTTCGAGATAGGCCGGCATCGCGCGATTCTACTCAAAGGGGACGCTCACCTTTAAAGGGGACGTTCACCTTTTGCAGAAATAATCTGGAGCCGCGGTCTTGAACTCGCCAAGGGCGAGCGTCCCCTTTAAAGGTGAGCGTCCCCTTTGAGTAGAATGCCGCCGTGGATACGTTTGCACGTGACCGGTTGCCGCCGAAGGAGCAGTGGCCGCGGCTGCACTTCGATCTGCCCGAACTCCAGTATCCCGACCGGCTGAATTGCGCAACCGCGCTGCTCGACGATGCGATTGCCGAAGGCCATGGCGACCGCCCGGCCATCCTGACTGACGCCGAAACGATCACTTACCGGGAACTGCAGGCCCGGGCCAACCGCATCGCGAACGCGCTGAAGGAAGCGGGCGTCGCTGCCGGTAACCGGGTCCTGCTGCGCGGTTACAACGGTCCCGAGCTTTACGCCGCCTGGCTTGCCGTGATGAAGACGGGTGCGATCGCGGTCACCACGATGCCGATGCTCCGCGCCCCGGAGCTCCGGGCAATCTTTGCGAAGGCGCGGCCGGACTTCGCGCTCTCGGATCACCGGCTGCTCGGTGAACTCAAGCCGGTTGTGATGGAAGGTGGCGTCGGAACGCTCATCAGCTGGGGCGATGGGGATCTCGAAGCGCGGATGGCGAAGGCCACCGATCGTTTCGTGAATGCCGATACGGCTGCCGACGATGTCTGCCTGCTGGCATTCACCTCAGGCACGACCGGCCAGCCCAAGGCCTGCATGCATTTCCATCGGGACGTGCTCGCAATGGCAGACGTGGTCGCCCGGCATCTCCTGAAGACGGGCCCGGAAGACGTCTATGCGGGCAGCCCGCCGATCGGTTTCACCTTCGGCCTCGGCGCGCTCCTCGTATTTCCGCTGCGATTTCGTGCGGCCACCGTGCCGATCGAGGCTCCCGCGCCTGCGACGGTCCTCGGCGCGATCGAGCGTCATGGCGTCACTTGCCTCTTCACCGCGCCCTTTGCCTATCGCGCGCTCGCCGCCGAACTCGCGGGCCGCGACCTGGCGTCGCTCAGGCGCTGCGTATCGGCGGGCGAGTTTCTGCCGAAGTCGGTTTCGGACGCCTGGTTCGAGAAAACCGGTATCCGCATCATCGATGGCATCGGCGCGACGGAGATGATCCATATCTTCATTTCCGCGAGCGGTGAGGACATCCGCCCCGGCTCGACCGGCAGGCCGCTGCCCGGCTACAAGGCCTGCATCCTGGACGACGACGGCGAGCCGATGCTCGCGGGTGCCACCGGGCGCCTCGCGGTGACCGGGCCGACGGGCTGCCGTTATCTGGACGACGAACGCCAGTGCGACTACGTGAAGAACGGGTGGAACGTCACCGGCGATCTGTATCGGCTCGACGAGGACGGCTACTTCTGGTTCGTTTCGCGCGCCGACGACATGATCGTCTCCGCCGGCTACAACATCGCCGGCCCCGAGGTGGAATGGGCCTTGCTCGCGCATCCCGCCGTCCGCGAGTGCGCGGTGATCGGCACGTCGGATCCCGAGCGCGGTACCGTCGTGAAGGCCTGCGTCGTGCTCGTGTCCGGAAGGGCGGGGGACATCGCGCTCGTCAAGGAACTGCAGGACTTCGTAAAGCAGCGCATCGCGCCCTACAAGTACCCGCGCGTGATCGAATTCCTGGAAGCCCTGCCGAAGACCGCGACGGGGAAGCTGCAAAGGAAGGCATTGCGGGGCACGTAGAGAAGCGGGCTCGCATCACAATTGCCGACCGATATAGTTGACAGGTCAACTATCTAAACGTGTAATACCTCGATGAAGCGCATCGTTTGCCTCGGCGGCGGGCCGGCGGGCCTCTATTCGGCCATCCTGTTCCGCAAGGCCCTGCCTCGGGCGCGGGTCGACGTCTACGAGCGCAACCGCCCGGACGACACCTTCGGCTGGGGCGTCGTTTTCTCGGATCGCACGATGGAGGGCTTCCGCACTGCGGATTCGCCCTCGCACGCGGCGATCACCGGCAGCTTTCACCACTGGGACGACATCGACGTCCACTACCGCGGCACGACCACGACGACCGGCGGCCACGGCTTCTGCGGCATCGAACGCAAGCGCCTGCTCGGAATCCTCCAGGAACGCGGGGCGGAACTCGGGGTCACGCACCACTTCCAGCGCGAGATCGAAGACGACACCGACTTCGCGGATGCCGACCTGATCGTCGCCGCCGACGGTGTCAACAGCCGCACGCGCAAGCGCCTCGAGGCCGTATTCGAGCCCGATCTCGACACCCGCGAATGCCGCTACATCTGGCTCGGCACGACAAAGCCCTTTCCGGCCTTCACATTTGCCTTCGAGGAAACGGAGCATGGCTGGTTCCAGATCCACGCCTACCAGTTCAGCAAGACCCTCTCGACCGTGATCGTCGAGACTCGCGAGGAAACCTGGCGCGCGCACGGGCTCGACCGCGCCAATCACGAGCAATCGATCGCTTTCTCGGAAAACCTGTTCGCGAAGTACCTCGACGGCCACCGGCTCATGAGCAATGCCGCGCACCTGCGCGGTTCCGCCTGGCTCAACTTCCAGCGCGTGCTCTGCAAGCGCTGGCACGACGGCAATCGTGTCCTCATCGGCGATGCCGCGCACACGGCGCATTTCTCGATCGGTTCGGGCACGAAGCTCGCCATGGAGGACGCGATCGCGCTCGTCTCACGCACCGCCGGGGCGACCGACGTGCCGGCTGCGCTTGCGGCCTATCAGGAGGAGCGGGAGACGGAGGCGCTGAAACTCCAGAGCGCGGCGCGCAATCGCATGCGCTGGTTCGAGGATGTCGCGCGCTACACGCGTCTTGAACCCTGGCAGTTCACCTACAGCCTGCTGACCGGCAGCCAGCGCATCGGTCACGCGAACCTGAAATTGCGCGACCCCGCCTTTGTCGCGGAGGTCGAGGCGCGGCTTGCAAAGCGCGCCGGTGCGTCGCCCCCGCGCCCGCCGATGTTCCTGCCGTTCGAACTGCGCGGCCTGCGGCTCGAGAACCGCATCATCATTTCACCGATGGCTCAGTACTCGGCGAAGGAGGGCATGCCGGGCGACTGGCACCTTGTCCATCTCGGGGCGCGCGCGACCGGCGGGGCCGGTCTCGTCTTCACGGAGATGACCTGTGTTTCCCCGCAGGCGCGCATCTCGCCGGGATGCACCGGACTGTGGAGCGAAACCCAGCGCGACGGCTGGCGGCGCATCGTGGAATTCGTGCATGCGCACAGTCGCGCGAAGATCTGCATGCAGCTCGGACATTCCGGCCGCAAGGGCTCGACCCAGCTCGGCTGGGAGGACGACGACCGTCCGCTCGAGACCGGCAACTGGGAGACGATCGCCCCGTCGCCGCTGCCTTACCTCGAAGGCATCAGCGCGCCGCCGCGCGAGATGACGCGCGCCGACATGGATCGCGTGCTCGCCGATTTCGTGCGGAGCACCCGCTTTGCAGTGCAGGCGGGCTTCGACATGCTCGAACTGCACATGGCGCACGGCTACCTGCTTGCGAGTTTCCTTTCGCCGCTCACCAACCTGCGCCGGGATGCCTATGGCGGCAGTGTCGCCAACCGCCTGCGCTTCCCGCTCGAAGTCCTCGAAGCGGTGCGCGTTGAGTGCATGGACCGGCCGCTCTCCGTGCGCCTCTCGTCGAGCGACTGGGCGCAGGGCGGCCTCTGCGAGGACGAGCTCCGCGAGATCGCACAGGCAATGAAATCAGGCGGCGCGGATCTGCTCGATCTTTCGAGCGGCCAGACCGTTCCCTGGCAGAAGCCGGTCTACGGACGCATGTGGCAGACGCCGTTCTCGGATCTCGTCCGGAACATCGTCGGCATCCCGACAATCGCAGTCGGCAACATCTACGAGCCCGATCACGCAAACTCGATCATCGCCTCGGGCCGCGCCGATCTCTGCGCGCTGGCGCGCCCGCATCTCGCGGATCCGGCCTGGACGCTCCGCGCCGCGGCCGAGCAGCATTGGCAGGCGCAGTGGTGGCCGCCGCAGTACGAATCCGCGAAGCGGCAGCTCGAGCGCAACCTCGAACGCGCGGCACAGATGACGGGGCAGGTATGAGGAGTCGCCGATGACAGAGTCACTTGCCGGAAAGCACGCGCTGGTCACCGGTGGCGGGCGTGGCATCGGGGCCGCAATCGCAAGGGCGCTTTCGGCGGCCGGCGCGCGCGTGACGCTCCTGGGGCGCAGGACCGTCGAGCTCGGCGACACGGCGATCAGCCTCGATGGCAACGCCGTCATCGTGAAGGCGGACGTCACGGATCCGCGCCAGGTCGAGCGCGCTTTTGCCGAGGCGCGCAATGCCGCGGGCGAGATCTCGATCCTCGTCAACAATGCAGGCAGGCCCGCGAGCCGCGCGCTCGCGAAGAGCGACGCGGAATTCTGGCGCGAGATACTCGACGTCAACCTGAATGGCGTCTACCACTGCACGCGGGAAGCGATCCCGGCGATGCTGGCCGCGAACTGGGGCCGGATCGTGAATGTCTCGAGCACCGCCGGCCTTCGCGGCTATGCCTATTGCACGGCGTACTGCGCCGCCAAACATGGGGTGGTCGGCCTGACGCGGGCGCTCGCGCTCGAAGTCGCAAAGACCGGCATCACCGTGAATGCCGTCTGCCCGGGCTACACCGATACCGGCGTCGTACGCGAGGCCATCCGCAACATCAGCGAGAAGACCGCCCGCAGCGAAGCCGAAGCGCGGGAAACACTCGTCTCTTCCAATCCGCAGCAGCGGCTCGTCAAGCCCGAGGAAGTCGCAAACGCGGTGCTCTGGCTCTGCATGCCCGGAAGTGAAAGCGTCACCGGCCAGAGCCTCGCGGTCGCCGGTGGCGAGGTGACCTGATGGCCGCGCGCCCGATCGACGCGGAAACCCGCGCAGCCAGCGACGATCACCGGGCAATCCGCCTGTGGCTTCGCATGCTGGCCACCAATCGTCTCGTCGAGACGCGCACGCGGCGCCTGCTCCAGGAGCGTTACGCGACAACCCTGCCGCGCTTCGACCTGATGGCCCAGCTCGAGCGTGCGCCGGGCGGACTCAAGATGGGCGAGCTCTCGAAGCGCATGATGGTGACCGGGGGCAACGTGACCGGCATCACCGACCTGCTGGAGAAAGAGGGCCTGGTCGAGCGCACGGCCGATCCGGCCGATCGCCGCGCCTGGCTCGTGCAGTTGACGCTGGCCGGCAGGCGCGCTTTCACGGCGATGGCGGAAGAGCACGAGCGCTGGATAGTCGAGTCCTTCGCCGGGCTGTCGGGCCGCGAGATGTCGAAGATAGCGGCGCTGCTTGCGCGTCTGAAGACACATGTCCGTTCACTGGAGGAGCGGGACGCATGAAAACCGGGATACCCGACCTGAGCGGTTATCAGGCGAAAAATTTTCTCTGGCGCGTCGAGAACCGAGTCGGCTACCTGACGCTGAACCGGCCCGAGAAGAAGAACCCGCTGACCTTCGACTCCTATGCGGAGCTGCGCGACCTGTTCCGCGTGCTCGTCGACGGCGACGGCGTGCGCGTGATCGTCATCGACGGTGCGGGCGGCAACTTCTGCTCTGGCGGCGACGTTCACGAGATCATCGGGCCGCTGACGAAGATGGACGAGAAGGGGCTCCTCGAATTTACCCGCATGACGGGCGACCTCATCCGCGCGATGCGCGGCTGTCCGCAGCCCGTCATATCCGCCATCGACGGCATCTGTGCAGGCGCGGGTGCAATGATTGCGCTTGCCTCGGATTTCCGGATCGCGACGCCGGCGGCCCGCACGGCCTTCCTTTTCGTCCGCGTCGGCCTCGCGGGTTGCGACATGGGGGCCTGTGCGCTGCTGCCGCGTCTCATTGGCCAGGGCCGCGCCTCGGAACTCCTCTACACGGGGCGCGCTTTCGATGCCGCGGAAGGGGAACGCATCGGCTTCCACAATTCCATCGTGGCAGCAGACGATCTCCTGCCCGCGGCATCGAAGCTCGCGGCCGAGCTGGCCGCGGGTCCGACACTCGCGCACGCGCTCACCAAGAAGATGCTGCACCTCGAGTGGAACATGAGCGTCAACGAGGCGCTCGACGCCGAGGCGCGTGCCCAGGCGGGACTCATGCAGAGCAAGGATTTCCGCCGCGCCTACGAGGCATTCTCGAGCAGGCAAAAACCGGTTTTCGAGGGAGACTGATGCGCACTTACGAGGATCTCCTGAAATGGCCCTTTTTCGACGAGTCGCATCGGCGGCTTGCGACGGAGGCGGAACGCTGGGCGACGGCGTCGCTGGAACCCGATGCGCATCCTTCCGAACGCGCGGCCGTCGATGCGCGCTGCCGCGAACTGGTCAGCCGGCTCGGCAAGGCGGGGCTCCTGCGCCACTGCCTGCGCGAGGCGGATGGCGGCGCGTCGGCGGATTTCGATGCGCGCTCGATCTGCCTGCTCCGCGAAACGCTCGCCTATCGCGATGGGCTCGCCGATTTCTCGTTCGCGATGCAGGGGCTCGGAAGCGCCCCGCTATCACTGGCCGGGAGCGAGCGATTGCGCGCGTCCTACCTGCCACGGGTCGCGGAGGGTTCGGCGATTGCGGCATTCGCGCTCTCGGAGCCCGATGCAGGCTCCGACGTCGCGGCGATGCAGACGAGCGCGCGCCGGGACGGCGACTCGTACCTGTTGAATGGCTCGAAGACCTGGATTTCGAACGGCGGAATCGCGGATTTCTACTGCGTCTTCGCGCGTACGGCGCCTGGCCAGCGCCGCAACGACGGCAGCGTGTCGGCTGACGGCATCAGCGCCTTCGTCGTCGAGCCGGGCGACCGTGGTTTCTCGATTGCGGAGCGCATCGATGCGATGGCGCCGCATCCACTCGCGCGGCTTTCATTCGAGGACTGCCGCATTCCGGCCGGACGGCTGATTGGCGAGGAGGGCGAGGGATTCCGCACGGCCATGCGCACGCTCGACATCTTCCGCACATCGGTCGCCGCCGCGGCCTGCGGGTTCGCGCGCCGCGCGCTCGACGAAGCGCTCGGCCATACGCGTTCGCGCGGCATGTTCGGCCGGATGCTGGCGGACTTTCAGCTGACACAGACGGCACTTGCCGAAATGGCGACTGCGCTCGATGCGGCGGAACTGCTGACCTATCGCGCGGCGTGGCTGCGGGACAGCGGACAGCCGTTCACGGCGGCGGCGGCGATGGCCAAGCTGACCGCGACCGAGAACGCGCAGACAGTCATCGATCGCGGCCTGCAGATGTTCGGCGGCCGCGGCCTGGTGCGCGGAGAGATCATCGAGCGGCTTTACCGCGAGATCAGGGCGCTCCGGATCTACGAGGGCGCAAGCGAGGTGCAGAAGCTCATCATCGGCCGGGAGCTCCTGAAGTGAGCCGCGAAATCCTGCAACCCCCGGGCTGGGCACGCCCGCGCGGATATGCGAATGGCATCGCGGCGAAGGGCCGCCAGGTTTTTGTTGCAGGCCAGATCGGCTGGGATGCGGAGCAGAATTTCGTCAGCGACGATTTCGCGATCCAGGCGAGGCAGGCGCTCGCCAACATCATCGCCGTGCTCGCCTGCGCGGGCGCGGGACCCGAGCACATCGTGCGCCTGACCTGGTACGTCACGAGCCGCGACGAATACAACGCATCGCTCGCGGAGATCGGCGCGAGCTATCGCGAACTCATCGGCCGCAACTTCCCCGCGATGTCCGTGGTCGTGGTCGCAGGCCTCGCCGAGCCCCGCGCCAAGGTCGAGATCGAGGCGACCGCAGTCGTTTAGCGGGCGCCGAGCGCCGCCAGCATGCGCTTCACGCTCGCGAGTTGCGCACCGTCTCGCGTCGCATATCCCGCTCCCGTATAGCCCCACCAGTCCCAGCAACCGCGCGGATTGAAGGGCAAGACGAGACTTTCCGCCACCTGCGGATACAGCACGACGATGCGATTGACGTCGGCCCAGCGGTTGTAGCCTGCCTCACGCGCAAAGAGTTTTCCGATGGTGCCGATGCCCTGCCGGCAGCCGTGGAAGACGACATGAATCCGGCAGGGCTTGCCGGCAGTGCATTCCTTCGGCACGAACAGCAATCCGGATTCTGCGAGCGACGTATCAGACCTGCCCGCAAGGTAGCGCGCCTGATCGAAGGAGCGAAGTTCTCCGGCGACTTCACCCCGCGGTTGCCTCAAGTCGTCGTACAGGTGGCGCAGCATCTCGCCCGCGGCGTCGAATCCGCAGTCGAGAATCCAGGGCGATTCGTCGGCATCGCAGGCGCCACCGGTTCCGGCCCTGGGGAAGCCGTGCGTCGCAGCGACCTGGGTTTCGTAGTGGATGCGCTCCGGCGGAACGAAGGCCTTGTAGAACCGCAGCAGCGAATCCGAGACCGCGGCGCCGATCTTCAGGTCGCGCCTGCCATGGAAAATCCAGATCCGGTCCGGCGCGATCCACGACGGGTCGTCGACCGCTCCGGCATCCGCGCTCTCCCGAAGCGCGGCGACGAGCGGCTGTGTTTCAGGCCCGATCGCGCTGCCCCTGGTGCATTCATTGAGCGCGCGCGTCAGCAGGCCGCGAGCGCAGAACCAGGGGCCCGCAGCAACGATCCCGGCGCCGATGACGTCTTTCGAATAGGCGACCTGGTACTGGGTCGCCATGTAGCCGCCGGCGGATACCCCGGAAACTGTGAGGCTCCCCGGCAGGATGTTGAGGCGCGGCAGGCGATCGGCGGCATGGCCCGCCGCCGCCACGATCAGAAGCCCAGTGGCGATGGCAGAACGCATGGTCCTCGAAGTTAGCATCGGGGGCGATCGCCGGATCACTGTTTGGCTCCGCGTTTACCGACAATCACCCGGCTTTTGAAATGACGTCGCAGATCGCGGCGATCGCCTCGGAACGCGATGTCGAGCGCCGCCACGCGGCACCGATCACCCGGTTCGGCGCAGGCGGTGCGAAGGGGCGCACGACGAGGCCGCGCGCCGAAGCAAACGGGCCTTCGGCTGCGAGACGCGGCAGGAGCGTGACGCCAAGCCCGGCCGCGACCATCTGCCGCAGCGTCTCGAGGCTGGTCGCGCGGAAATCCTGTTCTTCCGTGCCGGCCAATTCGCAGACCTCGAGCGCCTGGTCGCGCAGGCAGTGTCCCTCTTCGAGGAGCAGCAGTTTTTCTCCGGAGAGATCAGCCGGCTTCACGCGCTTCTTCGCGGTGAGGCGATGGTGTTCCGGCATGGCAACGAGGAATGCCTCGGCGAAGAGCGAGCGCGTGACGAGGCCCTTCGTATCGACGGGCAATGCGAGAATCGCAAGGTCGAGCTCGCCGGCCACGACCCGGTCGATCAGCGGCGCGGTCTGGTACTCGTGCAGCAATAGCTGCAGTTTTGGCAGCGCCTTTGCGATGCGTGGCGCGATGCGGGGCAGGAGATAGGGCCCGAGAGTCGGGATGAGTCCGATCTTCAGTTGTCCCGTGAGCGGATCCTGCCGAGCGCGGGCAAGGGCGCGGATGTCATCGGCGTCCCGCAGCATGCGCCGGGCGCGCTCGACCACGGCCTCGCCCGCGGGCGTCAGTCCGACGCGCCGTGGCCGCCGCTCGATCAGCGTGACACCCAGGAACTCCTCGAGCTTGCGGAGCTGGGCGGAGAGCGTCGGCTGGCTGACATGGCAGCGCAGGGCGGCGCGGCCGAAATGGCGTGTTTCCGCGAGCGCCACGAGGTACTGGAGGTCCCGGAGATTCATAGGCTAAATCTATCATAGGCATCGTATCAATCGATTGTACTAATCGGCTGTCGAGCCGCATCCTTGCCGGCAACCACAGAGGAGACGTTTCATGTTCGGCATCGGCAGGAAATTCCCCGCGTTCAGGCTGACGGGCGTCGTCAGCAATGACGTCAACCATGCATTCAAGGACATCGACGACAAGACCTATGCCGGCAAGTGGCTGGTCGTGTTCTTCTGGCCGAAGGACTTCACCTTCGTCTGCCCGACCGAGATTTCGGGCTTCGGCAAGTTGAACCGCGATTTCGCGGACCGCGACGCGCAGCTCCTCGGCGTCAGCACGGATTCGGACTTCGTGCACCTGGCCTGGCGCAAGTCACACCCGGACCTCCGCGACCTGCCGTTCCCGATGTTGTCGGACATCAAGCGCGAGCTGTCGACCGAGCTCGGCATCCTCGATCCCGAGGCCGGCGTTGCCCAGCGCGCGACGTTCATCGTGGACCCGGAGGGCGTGATCCGCTTCGTCTACGTCACCGACCTCAACGTCGGCCGCAGCCCCGAGGAAGTGCTGCGCGTTCTCGACAGCCTGCAGACCGACGAGCTGTGCCCCTGCAACTGGCAGAAGGGCGACAACACCCTGAAGGCGGCCTGAACATGGACGCTCTCAGGGACCGGATCCCGGACTACGCCCGTGACCTGCGGCTCAATCTTTCATCAGTGTTGACGCCGCAGGGCGCACCCGGGCTTTCCGAGACGCAGCTCTGGATGACGGCGCTCGCCTCGGCGATCGCATCGCGCAATGCTGAACTCGCGTGCGCTGTCGAATCGGTCGCCGCGGAGGTGCTCGCGCCGGCTGAGATTGAGGCCGCGCGTGCGGCGGCGGCGATCATGGGCATGAACAATGTCTACTACCGCTTCCTGCACCTCGTCGAGGACGAGGAGTACGCGAAGCTGCCGGCGAGGCTCCGCATGAACGTGATCGGAAGCCCCGGAATCGCGAAGGCGGATTTCGAGCTGATCTCGCTTGCGGTCTCGGCCGTCAATGGTTGCGGCAAGTGCGTCACGGCGCACGAGCGCGTGCTTCGTCAGCACGACGTCAGCCGCGAAGCTGTACAGTCCGCCGTGCGCATCGCGTCTGTGATCCATGCCGTCGCAGGCGTCATCGACTACGAGAACGCCCGCGCGGGGACTGTCCCCTTCGCCGCATAGCGGCGAAGGCGGACTGTCCCCTCCTTCAACACGCCAGGAGGAAAAGTCATGAGCCAGGAAAAAAGCGCCAGCAAGTGCCCTGTCATGCACGCCCCGTCGGCCGGCCGGTCGAACAGCGACTGGTGGCCGACTACCCTGAGAATCGACGGGCTGCATGGCAACAGCTCCTTGTCCGACCCAATGGGCAAGAATTTCGATTACGCGTCGGAATTCGAATCGCTCGACCTCGATGCCGTGGTGAAAGACCTGCATACCCTGATGACGGACTCGCAGGACTGGTGGCCGGCCGACTTTGGTCACTACGGCGGCCTGATGATCCGCATGGCCTGGCACAGCGCGGGCACCTATCGCACAACGGACGGCCGCGGCGGCGCCGGCGCAGGGCAGCAGCGATTCGCGCCGCTCAACAGCTGGCCGGACAACGCCAACCTCGACAAGGCGCGCCGGCTGCTGTGGCCGATCAAGCAGAAGTACGGCCGCAGGATCTCGTGGGCTGATCTCATGATTCTCGCCGGCAATGTCGCCCTGGAATCGATGGGTTTCAAGACCTTCGGCTTTGCCGGCGGCCGTGCCGACGTCTGGGAGCCCGAAGAACTTTATTGGGGTCCCGAAGGCACCTGGCTTGGCGACGAACGCTACAGCGGCGAGCGCGAACTTCATGAGTCGCTGGGCGCCGTTCAGATGGGCCTGATCTACGTGAATCCGGAGGGCCCGAACGGCAATCCGGACCCGCTCGCGGCTGCGAAAGACATCCGCGAAACCTTCGCCCGCATGGCGATGAACGATGAAGAAACCGTCGCGCTGATCGCCGGAGGTCACTCTTTCGGCAAGACGCACGGCGCCGGCGATCCATCGCTGGTCGGCCCGGAGCCGGAAGCCGGCGCGCTCGAGGACCAGGGACTCGGCTGGAAGAGCACGCACCACAGCGGCGTGGGCGCTCACGCCATTACCGGCGGCCCCGAAGTCACCTGGACGCAGACGCCGACGAAGTGGAGCAGCCTCTTCTTCAAGAACCTGTTCGAGAACGAATGGGAGCTGACGCAGAGCCCGGCCGGCGCAAAGCAGTGGAAGGCAAAGAACGGCGCCGCGACGATCCCGGACGCATTCGACCCGTCGAAGAAACACGTGCCGACCATGCTGACTACGGATCTGTCGCTTCGCCTCGATCCGGCCTACGAAAAGATCTCGCGGCGCTTCCACGAGCACCCGGACCAGTTCGCAGACGCGTTCGCGCGCGCCTGGTTCAAGCTCACCCACCGTGACATGGGCCCGATCGCCCGCTACCTCGGCCCACTCGTGCCGAAAGAGACGCTGATCTGGCAGGACCCGATTCCGGCAGTGAACCATCCGCTGATTGGAGAGGCGGACATCGCGGCCCTGAAGACGAAGATTCTGGCGTCAGGCCTCACCGTGCCGCAGCTCGTCTCGACGGCCTGGGCATCGGCTTCGACCTATCGTGGCACCGACAAGCGCGGCGGCGCCAACGGCGCGCGAATTCGCCTCGCGCCGCAGAAGGACTGGGAGGTCAACGAGCCGCCCCGGCTGAAAGGGGTCCTGCAGAAGCTCGAGGCGATCCAGAAGGAATTCGGCAAGAGAGTCTCGCTGGCCGACCTGATCGTTCTCGGTGGCTGCGCGGCGGTCGAGAAGGCTGCCAGGGACGCCGGAATCGACGTAAAGGTCCCCTTCACGCCGGGACGCATGGACGCTTCGCAGGCGCAGACCGACGTGGATTCCTTCGCTCCACTCGAGCCGAGAGCCGACGGTTTCCGGAACTACCTGAACCGCAGCAAGCCGCAGTTCATGCAGCCCGAGGAGGCGTTGGTGGACCGGGCCGAACTGCTCCGGTTGACCGCGCCGGAAATGACCGTGCTCGTCGGCGGCCTGCGAGTTCTCGGTGCGAATGCCGGAGGATCGAAGCACGGCATGTTTACAACGCGGCCCGGGACGCTGACGAACGACTTCTTCGTCAACCTGCTTGACATGGGCACGCAATGGCAGCCGTCCGGCGGTTCTGAGGGCGTGTACGAAGGGCGTGAGCGGAAAACGGGCAAGGCCCGATGGACCGCAACCCGCGTCGACCTGATTTTCGGATCGCATTCGCAGCTCCGGGCCCTCGCTGAAGTCCATGCCTGCGCGGACTCGAAAGAGAGGTTCGCGAATGACTTCGTGGCGGCGTGGACCAAGGTGATGAACCTGGACCGTTTCGATATCGGCTGAGGGTTGCGCCGGTGGCTGCCGCCGGCGCACCATGCGCCCCTCGACTTGGGGGGAGCCATATGAACTGGAAGATCGTCTTCATCGGCGGCGTCGCCTATTACGCCGCGTTTTTCGTGCTCTCGATGATCGGGGGCTCATTCATCCATTCGCCGGATGGCGTGCTTGGCGCGCTCTACCGGGAAACCGCCGCGTTCTGGCGGCCAGAACTGCAGTCGGACCCGCCGGACATGGTCGCGCTGATGAAAATGTGGGTGCCGATCGGCCTGCTGAGTTCCTTCCTGCTGGCGGGCATCTACTCGGTCATTCGCACTTCGTTCGCGGGCGCCGGTGTCGTCCGCGGCGTCAAGTTCGGGATCGTCGGCTGGATCTTCGCCGCCGTGGCCGCGATGGGTTACTGGGGCGTACTCAACCTGCCGACCCAGATCTGGACCTGGTGGTTGATCGAAGGAATCTGGATGCACCTGATCGCCGGCGCAGTGCTCGGCTGGGTCGCGCAGAAAGTCGCGCCGGCCAGCGCCTGACGCATTGAGCCTCGCGGTTCTCGATGCCCGCTTCCCCCGGAAGCGGGCGGCAATCACCGGGGCCGCGAGCGGGCTTGGGCACGCGGCGGCTGAGCTCCTTGCAGCGCGCGGCTGGAATCTGGCGCTCCTCGATCGCGACGAAGCACGACTTGCCGTTGCCCGGCGGGATCTTGCGAGCCAGGGGAGTCCGCACTGCGAAGTCGCCGTCGTCGACACGACGGACGAGGGCGCGGTCCAATCGGCGATCGATTCCTTTGCCGGCCGCTTCGGCGGACTCGATTTCGCGCTCAATTCGGCGGGTGTCGCGGTCGCCGGCGACTTGCTCGAAACATCAGCTTGCGGACTGGCAATGGATCCTCGGCATCAATGTCATGGGGATCGTGCACAGCTGCCGCGCGCAGGCGCCGCACATGATCGCGAGCGGCGGCGGGCTCATCGTCAATGTCGCGAGTGCGGCGAGCTTCACCTCCATGAGCCGCACGAGCGCCTACAGCGCCTCGAAGGCGGCGGTCGTCGCACTCTCCGAAACGCTTTTTCAGGAGCTCGCGGAACACCGCGTGCATGTCGCCGTCGCGATGCCCGGATTCTTCCGGACGCGGCTCATGGAAACGGCGCGTGCGCCGGCCGATGCGCGCGGTTTTGCGCTGAAGCTGATGGAGCGCTCGAATCTCGAGGCGGATGCCGTCGCTCGTGAGATCATCTCGAAAGCGGCGGGCGGCGCGACGCACATCGTGCTGCCCGCCAGTTACCGCTGGCTCTGGCGCTTCAAGCGCCTCGCGCCACGGACATTCCAGCGCTGGCTCGCCGGCTTCCGCCGGAGCCGCCGATCACCCGGAGGATGAGACGATGTACCTGTGGCTGAAACTCCTGCACATCCTCGCCGTCATCCTGTTCATCGGGAACATCACGACCGGCCTCTTCTGGCACAGGCATGCGGAGCGCACGCGCAATCCGCGACTCATCGCGCATGCAATGGAGGGCATCATCGGGAGCGACCGCCTGTTCACGGTCCCGGGAGTCGTCGTCATCCTGGCGACCGGCATCTTCTCGGCGATCAAGGGCGGCTTCCCGATCCTCGGCACGGGCTGGATCCTCTGGTCGCTCGTGATGTTCAGCATCTCGGGCCTCGTGTTCATGGCGCGGCTCGCGCCCCTGCAGCGGAAGCTGCTGGCGTTCGCGCAGGCGGGTGCCGCCAGCGGTTCCTTCGACTACGAGGCCTACCGCCGGATGGCGGCGCAATGGGATTTCTGGGGCGCCGTCGCGACCCTGACGCCGCTGATTGCTCTCGGCCTGATGGTGCTGAAGCCGTTCTGATCCGTTAGCCCGCGGCGAGCCGCCAGACGAGCGTCTGGTTGTTCGCCGGCATGGGATGGTCGGCCAAGAACTCGAAACCGGCGCCGCGGGCGAGTGCGTCCACGTCCTCGAAGTCGCGAATGCCGGATCCCGGGTCCCGCGCGCGCAGCATCGTGTCGAACGATTCGTTGCTCGCCGACGTGTACTTGCCGCCGTAGCTGAAGGGCCCGTAGACCGCGAGCACCGCCCCGGACTTCACGACGGCGGGCAGTCCGGCGAACAGGGCCTCGACCTGCGGCCAATGCATGATGTGGAGCGTATTGGCCGTGAACACGCCGTCCACGCGCCGCACATCCCAGGGCGGCTTCGTCACGTCGAGCTCGATTGGCGCGCGGAGATTCGACGGGCCCTCATTGAATATGCGTTTTCTCAGTGCGGGCATGGACTCGGCCGTCTCGGACGGCTGCCAGACGAGCCAGGGCATCTCCATCGCGAAGTGCACCGCATGCTGGCCGGTGCCGCTGCCGATCTCGAGCACGTGCTTGCAGGCCGAGAATGCAGGACGCAGGACCTGCAGGATCGGGCCCTTGTTGCGCTCGCAGGCTTCCGAGTGCGGGAGCATGTTCATATTATCGCCTGGCCCCGTCAGGCCAGCGCGAGCGTCCAGGCGAGGCGAGAGGAGGGCGAGTGCAGCGGCGCCCGCGGCCCATTGCAGCAGGGAATCGGCCAGGCGCGGGCATCGGCAGCCGGGCGCAGAGCGCGCCGATCGCCGTGCCGACGACGAAGCCGGCGAGATGCGCGAGGATGTCGGTGTTCTCGCCGCCGGTGCCCGTGAAGGCGAGAAGCGCAAGGCCGCCGATCAGCGGCGACGCATTTCGCATCCAGCGCGACCAGTTCCGCATGTGGCGGCGCCAGCCGTAGGCCGCGATCAGGCCGAGCGCCGTGAACACGGCGGTCGATGCGCCGAGCAGGTGATGCTCAGGCGGGTGCAGCACGGCGTCGATGCCATAGGCAAGGCCGCCGCCCAGGAGGATCAGGAGCCAGGCGATGCCCGGACCGAACAGGCGCGCGGCCGGGTAGCCGAAGAGCGCGCCGAAGGCGAGATTCGACAGGAGATGCAGCATGTCGGCATGCAGCGTGAGTGCGGTGAACACGCGCCACCATTCGCCGCGCGCGAGGAAGCCCGCGTCGAGCACGCCTGCGGAAACCCAGCCCTTGTCTCCCGCATGCGCGATCGCCGCGATCGTGACCGCGATCAGCACGGCCGCATAGCGATCACGCCATAGAGCGCATGCGGATGGCTTGGCCAGACGACGGGCGGCAGTGCCTGCCGGCGGTTCTCGCGCAGGTAGTCCACGCAATTCATGCGCCGCGCGGGCGTGATGTTCCGGCTCGACCCAGAGGCTCGCGCCGGTCGCCGTGGTGCGCCGCTCATAGGGAATGCCGACCGCATCCAGCACGAAGGCCCAGTCGGCGCATTCCTTGGGGGGCAGCTCAGGGGTCAGTGGAATCCGGATTGGATGCTCGGGGTCAAGGGAACCGTCTCGAACCAGGCAGGGTCTCTAGAGATGATGCCGGATGGGCAGGGTTCAACTACAGTAAGTCCCATGTACGCACCCAAACGCGAGCTGTCTGCGGAGTCGGACGAGAAACTGGGCCGCTGGATCCTGGGCGGCGTCATGCTGCTCGCGATCGGCGCCGGCGTCTGGTACTGGCAGAAGCGCCAGTCCGCCGAGCCCGGAGCGCCCCCCGCCGTGCCGCCGCCGGTCGCGGCGAAGCCGGCGATCCAGAACCCGATCGAGCCGGTCGATGACATCGACCCGAACCTGGCCGCCTCGGAGCAGGTCGCGACACTCATCGGCACGCCGCGCTTCGAGGCCCTGTTCATTCCCGACGACTTCGTGAAGAAAGTCGTGGCGACGGTCGACAACCTGGCTCGCCCGGACGTCGCGGCCCGGATGAATCCGGCGAAGCCGCCGGCCGGCGACTTCGTGACGGCAGGCGAGAACGACAAGCTCGTCCTCGGCGCCGCCAATTTCGCGCGCTATTCGCCCTGGATCGAGCTCGTCGATTCGCTCGACGCGGACGCGACCGCGGCGCTCTACAGGCGCCTCTACCCGCAGTTCCAGTCGGCGTACGAGGCAGCTCGGGAATCCGGACGGCTATTTCAACGATCGCGTGATCGAAGTGATCGATCACCTGCTCGCGGCGCCGGAGGCGCCGGCGACGATCGCGCTCGTGCGCCCGAACGTCCTCTACGAGTTCGCCGATCCGGCGCTCGAAGCGGAATCCTCGGGCCGCAAGCTGCTCCTGCGCATGGGCCCGGGCAACGCCGCGCGCGTCAAGATGAAGCTTCGCGACATCCGCGACCGGATCGCCAAAAAGCCTCAGTGACCTGCGCTGTCGCGCTCCATCTCGAGGATCGCCGGCTCGATCGCCAGCAGTCAGATCGGCATCGTCGCGGCTCTTGCGCTGCCGGCCCCGAGCCACCAGACCGCTCCCGTTGCCGATCCGCCACGATGCCTGGCGCCCTCGATCAGCCGCGCGGCCACTTCGCCGAGCGTCGGCTGATGGCCGACGAGCATCACGGGCCGTTCGGCATCCGGCCATCCCGCCATCGCGCAGCAGGGTCGCCACATCCGTGCCCGGCGAGAGGCTCTCGACCGTCTCGAATGACCGCGCGAGCGTGAGCGCCGTTTCCTGCGCGCGGCGCGCGGGCGATACGACGAGCCGCAGTTCCGCCGGCAGCCGCGGCGCGAGCCAGCGCGCCATCAACTGCGCCTGCGCAGCGGCCATGGTCGGTCAGCGGGCCGCGCCGAATCGGGATCGCCGGCCGCCGCTTCCGCATGCCGCCAGAGAATCAGTTCCATGAGGCTCCTACGACATCCGTCGCACCGCGAACTGACGGCCGACCGTTTCCCATTGGCGGCTTTCCGATTTCGAGCGCGGCGGCCGAGAGGGCATTCCGCGCGAGCCAGGACTTCGGCACTTCGAGCGAAAAGCGCGAGTCGCTGCCGGTCACGCGGAATGCCGGCAGGCGGAAACGCGTGCGCCGCCGCAGCAGGGTCGAGGCGAGCCTGAGCGCGAACACGAGGTTCCAGTCGCCATTCTCGAGCCCGTCGCTCCCGCGACCTTCTCGAGCTTGCCGCGGTGCGCGAGCACGATGCGCGCGAGCCGCTGCTGCTCGACGCGCGAGAAGCCCGGCATGTCGGCATTCGAAAGCACGTAGGCCGAGTGCTTGTGGTACTGCGCGTGCGCGATCGAGAGGCCGACCTCGGCCAGGCGCGCCGCCCAGTCGAGCAGCATGCGGTCGGCGTCCTCCTCGCCGCCGCGGCCCTGGACCAGCTGGTCGTAGATGCGAAGCGCGAGCTCCCGCACGCGCGCCGCCTGCGCGGCATCGACGTGGTAGCGGCGCATGAACTGCGCGACCGTCGCCTCGCGCATGTCGTGGTGCATGACGCGCCCGAGCAGGTCGTAGAGCACGCCGTGGCGCAGCGCGGCTTCCGAGACCGTCATCTGCGTGATGTCGAGCTCGTCGAAGATCGCGTACATGATCGCGAAGCCGCCGGGCAGCACGTCGGCGCGCGCCGACTTGAGGCCCGGGATGCGGTCCGGATCCGCGCGGCCGGCTTCGATCAGGAGTTCGCGCAGCTGCTCGAGGCCCTCGCGCGTGATGCCGTTCGCCGCGAACCCGTTCTCGACGAGGATGCCCTCGATGCTCCGCGCGGTGCCCGAGGAGCCGACCGCCTCCTGCCATCCGGAGCGCAGGTAGCTTCGCGAGACGACCGCGAGCTCCTGGCGCGCTTCGAGCACGGCGGCCTTCAGGCTCTTCTTGTCGATGCGTCCGTCCGGGAAATGACGCAGGCTCGAGCTGACGCAGCCCATGTAGAGGCTTTCCATCAGCTTCGGCTTCAGGCCCGATGCCGACGATCAGCTCGGTCGAGCCGCCGCCGATGTCGACGACGAGGCGCCGGTTGTCGGCCGGCGGCAGCGCGTGCGCGACGCCGAGGTAGATGAGGCGCGCTTCCTCGCGGCCCGCGATGACCTCGATCGGAAAGCCGAGCGTCTCGCGCGCCTCGCGCAGGAACGCGGCCGCGTTCTTCGCGATCCGGAGCGCATTCGTCCCGACCGCGCGGACCGCGTCGCGCGGCAGCCCGCGCAGCCGCTCGCGGAAGCGGGCGAGCGCCTCGAGCGCGCGCGCCTGGACGGCGCGGTCGAGGCGCTTGTCGGCGGTCAGGCCGGCGCCGAGCTGCACCGCCTCGCGCAGCGAGTCGAGCGGATAGATCTGGCCGTCGACGATGCGCCCGACCAGGAGATGAAAGCTGTTGGATCCGAGGTCGACCGCAGCGAGTGTTTCGTGACGCGCCATGCGCCGGGCACGGTAGCACCCGCCCATCCGGCGCGTAAACTGCCCTTGTCATCGGAATGTAACCTTCGAACCGGATGCTCATGGCCCGCATGACCGGCAAATCCGCGTCCCAGATCCCGTTGCTCAACCGCGAGCTCGGCATCCTCGCGTTCAACCGCCGCGTGCTGGCGCAGGCCGCCGACGAATCAGTGCCGCTCCTCGAGCGCCTGCGCTTCCTCACCATCGTCTCGTCCAACCTCGACGAGTTCTTCGAGATCCGCGTCGCGGGCGTCAAGGAGCAGATCAAGCTCGGCCTCACCGAGCCGGGCCCCGACGGCATGACGCCGAAGGAAGTGCTCGCGATCGTCACGCGCGAGGCGCGCGCCCTCGTCACCGAGCAGTTCGAGCTCCTGAACGACGTGCTGCTGCCGGCGCTCGCCGCGGCCGGCATCCGGTTCCTGCGGCGCGGCACTGGAACGACGCGCAGCGCGCCTGGGTGCACGACTACTTCACGCGCGAGGTGCTGCCGGTGCTGACGCCGATCGGCCTCGACCCGGCGCACCCGTTTCCGCGCGCTCTTCAACAAGAGCCTCAACCTCATCGTCGAGCTCGAGGGCCGCGACGCCTTCGGCCGCGGATCGCGGGTCGCGATCGTCCAGGCGCCGCGCGCCCTGCCGCGGCGCGATCCGGCTGCCGCCGTCGATCGCGGAGGCCGAGTACGCGTTCGTCTTCCTGACGTCCATCCTGCACGCGCACGTGGACGAGCTGTTCGCCGGCATGAAGGTCAAGGGCTGCTACCAGTTCCGCGTCACGCGCAACTCCGACCTGTTCGTCGACGAGGAAGAGATCAAGAACCTGCGCATCGCGCTGCAGGGCGAGCTGCTGCAGCGGCACTTCGGCGACGCGGTGCGCCTCGAGGTGGCCGAGGACTGCTCGCCGGCCATGATCGAGTTCCTGCTGCAGCAGTTCGGGCTCGACGAGCAGGACCTCTACCGCGTCGACGGACCGGTCAACCTCTATCGCCTGCGCGAGGTGCTGACGGAGATCGACCGGCCCGACCTGAAATACCCGCCGTTCAAGCCGTCGGTGCCGGCGGCGCTCGAGGTGGGCGACGATGACCAGTTCGAGACCATCGCGCGCCAGGACGTGCTGCTGCACCACCCGTTCCAGTCGTTCCTGCCGGTGATCGACTTCATCCGCTCGAGCGCGATCGATCCGCGCGTCATCGCGATCAAGCAGACCGTCTACCGCACCGGCACGGACTCGGAGCTCATGCAGATCCTGATCGACGCGGCGCGCGCCGGCAAGGAAGTGACGGTGGTCGTCGAGCTGCTGGCGCGCTTCGACGAGGAAGCGAACCTCAACTGGGCGTCGCGGCTCGAGGAAGTCGGCGCGCACGTGGTCTACGGCGTGGTCGGCCACAAGACCCACGCCAAGATGGCGCTGATCGTGCGGCGCGAGACGGGGCCGGAGGGCGCCATGCTCCGGCGCTACGCCCACCTCGGCACCGGCAACTACCATCCGCCACCGCGCGGCAGTACACGGATTTCGGCCTGCTGACGGCGAACGAGGACATGTGCAGCGACGTGGACGAGGTGTTCAAGCAGCTGACCGGCCTCGGGCGCGCGCGGCGGCTGAAGCACGTCTGGCAGTCGCCGTTCACGCTGCACAAGCGCGTCGTCGAGGCGATCCGCAACGAAGCGCGGATCGCGTCCGAAGGCCGCCCGGCGCGCATCGTCGCGAAGATGAACGCGCTGCTCGAGCCGGACATCATCGACGAGCTCTATGCCGCGTCGCAGGCCGGCGTGAAGATCGACCTGATCGTGCGCGGCATATGCGCGCTGAAGCCCGGCGTGCCGGGCCTGTCCGAGAACATCCGCGTGCGCTCGATCGTCGGGCGGTTCCTCGAGCACTCGCGCGTGTTCTGGTTCAGGAACGACGGCGCCGACGACGTCTGGCTTTCGAGCGCCGACTGGATGGACCGCAATTTCTTCCGCCGCATCGAGCTCGGCTTCCCGGTGCTCGATCCCGGACTCAAGCGCCGCGTGATCCGCGAGGGCCTGAAGCCCTATCTCGACGACAACTGCCAGAGCTGGATCATGGACAGCGACGGCGGATACCGGCGGCAGACGGCAAAGCGCGGCAAGCGCTACTCGGCGCAGGAAGAACTGCTGTCGTCTGTTGAGCGCCACCGGCTGATTCAAAGGGGACGCTCACCTTTAAAGGTGAGCGTCCCCTTTAGTTCAGGGATTTCCAGACGCCTTCGCGGCGCGGGTCGGCGGCACCGACCGCGCTGCCATCCGCGCCGAGCACCACGCCATGCAGGCCGGATTCCTCGCCACGCCCCGACTTGACGACGACGCCGCGTGTCGCGAGCGCTTCCGCGACGCCGGCCGGCAGTTTCGCGACTTCGCCGAAGAAGTCTTCGCCCCGCGCGATCAGGTTTGGAAGCTCGATCGCCTGCTGGAGCGGCAGCTTCCAGGCGAGCAGGCCGACCAGCGTCTTGGCGTTGTAGGCGAGGATCGCGGAGCCACCCGGAGAACCCAATGCGGCGATCACGCGGCCCGACGGGTCGAGCACGATCACGGGCGCCATGGAGGATCGCGGGCGCTTGCCCGGCGCGACGGCATTCGCAACCTGTTCACCATTCGCGATCGGATTGAAGGAGAAATCCGTGAGCTGGTTGTTCAGCATGAAGCCGTCGACCGCTCGGCCCGAACCGAACAGCGACTCGACGGTCGTCGTGACCGATGCCACGTTTCCGGCGCGGTCCACGACCACAAAATGAGATGTGCCGGCAGCCTCGACTGTGGCATCGGCGCCGCGTTGGATCGGCGCGAGAGAGCCTGCGGCAGGAGCCGGACCCGCAGTCGCGCCGATCAACGCGGCTCTAAGCGCGATGTACTCCGCGTCGAGAAGTTCTTCAACGGGAACCGGAACGAACTTGGGATCGGCGATGAACTGATCGCGATCGGCGTACATCAGCCGGCTCGCCATCGCGAACAGGAACCAGGCCTGCGGATCCTCCGGGCCGCGCTCCGCGATGTCGGTGTGGTCGAGGATCGCGAGCATCTGGAGCAGCGAAACGCCCGAAGACGGCGGCGGCGGCACGCAGACGACGTAGACGAGATAGGGCCCGCAGACCGGCTCGCCGATGCGCGGCTCGTAGGCGCGCATGTCCGCGCGCGAAACGGCGCCGGGGCGCGGCGGCTCGCCGACGCGCCGGATGATCTTGTCCGCGAGCGGCGGCTCGAGCAATGCGCGCGGCCCTTGGTCTGCGATGTGCCGGAGCGTCGCCGCATAGGCCGGATTCGTGAACGGGTCTCCCGCCTGGATCGGGCTGCCATCGGCGCGCGAGAAGAGCGCGCGCACGTCGGGTTCGCCTGACTGCGGAAAATCGCCGTTCACGAAGCGCGCCATGCGCTTCGGTACGACGAAGCCCGACTCTGCCGCGCGGATCGCCGGATCGAACAGATTCTGCCAGGGCAGCGTGCCGTGCCGTGCCTGGGCCGCGCCGAGCATCGCGATCGCGCCCGGCACGCCGGTCGAGCGGCCGGAGAGCACGGCGTCGCGATACGAGAGCGGCTCGCCGTTCTCATCGAGAAACAGCGCGGCCGTCGCCGCCGCGGGCGCGGCTTCGCGGCCGTCGAATGCCGTGATCCGTCTTCGTCGCCGCGTCGAAATACAGCATGAAGGCGCCGCCGCCGATGCCGGAACTCTGCGGCTCGACGAGGCCGAGCACCGCCTGGATCGCGACGGCCGCATCCGCTGCGCTGCCGCCCGCGGCGAGCACCTCGATGCCGGCATCGACCGCCAGCGGATTGGCGGCGGCGACGCCGGCGGTACGGGCGGCGGGTGCGGCCGTTTCAGAGGACGCAACCGGCGCCCCGGGCTTGACCGGCGGCGAACAGGCCGCAATCCAGACCGCGGCCAGCAGTGCAATCAGCGCATGGGCGTCATTCAGCCACGTTCGCGGCTTTTCTCCAACCCGCGTCGCGCGCAGCCGATTCGGCCGCCGCGTCGAGCGGCACGCCATCGATCGCCGCATCGACCGCATGCAACACGGCCATCGGCATTGCAGCCGCGGGCCGCAGTTCACCCTGTTGCGCGGTCGCCGCCGCGAGCACCTGGAGCTTCCATTCCTCGCCGCTGCGGCAGGCGAGACCGGCAACCGGTGCTTCGCGATGCATATGAAATGTCCGGCAGTAATCGCCGCCGCGGTCGCGGAAGCTGATCCCGACGCGGACTCCCGCGCCGGCAGGCGCGGAGGCAAGCTGCGAGGTCAACGCTTCGTCGAGTTTGCCGCGCGCGACGAGTCCGCCGGCCGTTTCCTCGTAAGGCGCCGCGGGCCCGCGCATGAGCAGCACGCCGACGAACAATCCGATCGCGACCGACGCGGCGAGCGCGGCCCACTGCGGCAATCGAGAACCGCCGGGCACCGCGGCGCGCACGACGCGCAGCACGCCGTGACGCGAGTTCGTCGACCGCTGACGAACCGGGAGCGGCGACCAGTTCTGCGAGCCGCTCCGGGACCGGCTCGTCGAGCACGCCGCCGTAGGCCGACTGCACGCGTGCCGCGAGGGCTCGATGCCGTCCGACGGCCGCCGCGACCTCGGGATCCCGCGCCATCGCCGCCTCGATCTCCGCCCGCGCGACCAGATCGAGTTCGCCGTCGGCATATGCCATCAGCATCTCGTCCGAGAATCTCATCGGGATCCCCCGTCATCGCCCAGGAGTCGTTGCAGGGCTTCGCGGCCGCGCGCGAGGCGGCTCGTCAGCGTGCCGATCGGAATTCCGAGCGCCTCTGCTGCGTCCTTGTAGGACAGTCCCTCGATCAGCACCAGCGCGATCGCCATGCGCTGCTCTTCGGGCACATGCGCCATCGCCGACTGCACCGAGAGCGCGATGTCCCGCGATTCCGCCGAGGCGTCGCCGACCTGCTCGCCAGCCTCTTCCGGCGCATTACCCGTTCGCGCCTGCGGCGCGCTCGAATTTCGTCGATCCAGGCGTTCTTCATGATTCCGAACATCCAGCTGTCCAGTCGCGACCCGGGCCGCCATTGGGCGGCGCGGGCCAGGGCCTTTTCCACCGCGATCTGCACGAGATCGTCCGCATCCGCCACGTTTCGCGTGATGACCCGGGCGAAACGGCGCAATCGGGGCAGCAGTTCGCCGAGCGCAGCACTGACTTCGTCGACGGGCGAGGGCGTGCTCATGATGTCAAACGTCCGGCGCGGCCCGGTTAATTCCATCGGGACGAAACGATTCACGTGAAGCGTATTCGGATCAGGGGCCGCGCGCGGGGATGCTAGCATTTCCCGGCAGCAGGCCGTGCCAGGAGCGGGTGCGTGAAGCGACTGTCCAGGGTTCTCGGAATTGTCCTGATCGCCGCGGGCGCTGCGACTGTCGCGACCGCGCAGATCGGCGTGCCCGGGCTGCCGCTGTGCCTCAGCCGCAGCTGCCGCGATTGCCGCCCGTGACAGACCCGGTTACCGGGACCTTGCGTACCGCGCAGTCCACGGCACTCAAGGATGTGCGTCAACTCCGGGTGCGCGAACTGTTGCGCGCCGAACGCGAATTCGTCGAAGCCGATCCCGCGGGCCAGCCGATCGTCCGCCGCCAGATCGGCGCACTGTCGCCGACGCCCGCGGCGCTCGAACGCGCGCGAGCGGCAGGCTTCATCGTACTGCGCACGGAATCGCTCGCAGGCCTCGGCCTCACGCTGGTCGTGTTCGAGGCGCCGGATGGAATGTCGACGCGCCGCGCGTTGAAGCGGCTGCGCGAACTCGATCCAGAAGGCGACTACGACTACAACCACGTCTATCTGGACGCCGGTTTCGCACCGGACGCCGAGGAACCGGTGCAGCCGCCGGTGCCCGAGGCGCGTTCGAATGCGTATCCGCCGACGGCCGCGCGCATCGGTCTGATCGACAGCGGCGTCGACGGCGCGCATCCGGTGTTTGCGGGGGCGAACATCGTGCGGCACGACTGCGATGACAAGGCGATGCCTGCGCCGCATGGGACGGCGGTGGCCTCGCTCCTGATCGGCAGGGCCGATGGATTTCAGGGCGTGATACCGGGCGCGACGCTGTATGCGGCGGATATCTTCTGCGGGCATGGCGGCGGGTCCATGTCGCTCCTCGCGATTGCGCTCGACTGGATGGCGCGCGAGCAGGTGCCGGTCGTGAACGTCAGCCTGGTCGGCGCGAAGAGCATTCTTCTGACGGGACTGGTGCGCGCCATGGCGGCGCGCGGGCACCTGCTCGTCGCCGCGGTCGGAAACGACGGCCCGACGGCTCCGCCTCTTTACCCGGCCGCGTACCCGGATGTGGTCGGCGTCACCGGCGTGGATGCCCGGCACAAGGTCTTGCCCGAGGCCTGCCGCGGCGAGCAGGTGGATTTCGCGGCAGCCGGCGCCGGCCTCGCGGCCGCGGCTGTCGGCGGCGGGTTTGAAGAAATCCGCGGTACTTCGTTTGCCACGCCGATCGTCGCGGCCCTGCTCGCGGCCTCGCTCGTCGCGCCCGATCCCCCGAACGCGCAAAAAGCGCTCTCGGCGCTCGAATCGACGGCGATCGATCTCGGCAACAACGGCGTCGATCCGACTTATGGTAAAGGCCTGGTTGGGGCCGATCTGCACCCCGGGCGTCGGGAAGAAAACTAGGCCGCCGGACGTACTTGCTAGTGAGAACCGCGGAATGGCCGCGGCGTCACAGGAGCAAGTCCATGAAATATCGTAACTTTTTGACAAGCGCCGCCGTGGCCGCCGTATTGGCCGCGAGCGGGGTCGCGAATGCGCAGCTGCTGGGCGGCGGCGCAACGGGTGGCCTTGGCGGCTCGATCACGGGCGGCCTCGGCAATGTCGGTGCGACCGGCAACGGCAACCTGAACGGCACGCTACATGGCGGAACCGACGCGGTCGGCCGCACGCGCGAGATCGGTTCGCGCGCAGCGGGGCGAGCGAAAGGGACTGCGGCCAGCGCGCGCGGGCAGGCGGAAGCCGCTGCCGAGGGCGCGGAAGCGACCGCTTCCGGCGCGCTCGATGCGGGCGTCGATACGGCGGCCGACGCGACGAACGTGGTCTCCGCAACGGCGGATGCAGCGGGCAATGCGGGCGCGAACGTCGCCGTCACGACCGACGATGTGTCTGCCGCGGCGGACGGCAATGCCAATGGCAATGGCTCCGGCTCGCTGGATCTCGGCACGCCGAAGTCGATCGGCGACGAGCCGTCCCCGCGCCGTGAGCGTCAGCATCCACGCCCCGAAGCGCAGGGCCAGGGCGCGCTCGAAGGCATGACGAACGTGTCGGCCGATCCGGCCAATCCGGGCGTGATGTTCTCGGGCGAAGGCTCCGGCAATGCGAAAGTGGAGCGCAAGCCGTCGCAGGCCCAGGGCGAAGTTCCGGCCGAGCAGCCGCAGCCAAGGCCCAGCCTAACAAGGCCAATGCGGGCGAAACGAGCCAGCAGTAAACGTAATCGGCAGTTGACCTGGCGGCGGGAGAGCAATCTCCCGCCGCTTTTTTTCTTGCTTGCCTAGGGACCGGTCCGGGCGTTTAATCTGGTGACGTGGACTAGCCGTAGGAGGAACCTGCCAATGCACGACGAGCTGACCACGTTGCCCGGTATCGGGCCCGCCATCGCGGCGGATCTCCGGCACCTGGGCATTCACTCCATCCGGGAACTCGCCGAATCCAACCCGGAACAGCTCTTTCAGCGACTCCAGAAAATCACCGGGCACGAACAGGAGCCCTGTCTGCTCTACACGTTCCGCTGCGCGACCTACGCGGCGCGCACGCCCGAGCCGAAGCCGGATCTGCTCAAGTGGTGGAACTGGAAAGACCGACGACTCGAGGATTGAATTAAAAGGGGACGCTCACCTTTAAAGGTGAGCGTCCCCTTTCCTGAAGGATCGTCCCTGTCCGCGCCTCAGTCGTCGTCTGACGGCGACTCTGCGTTGTAGTAAACCCTGATCAGCTCCAGGTCCCCGTCCCTGACCATGCCGACATTCGGGGCAATACGTCTTCAGGGATTCATGACCGGGCTCGAGCGGCGAGGTTTCAGTGATCTCGACGCAATTCTTGAAATTGCCGGCTGGCACGTTCACTTCGAAGCCCATCGACGTGTGTTCGCCGCGATCCTTCGCATTTGGCGCGAATTCCTGGAAATAGCGCGAGCCGAGCAGGTATGCGCGATCCGGCATCAGGATGCCGGGTTTTGCGCCGTCCTTGCCCGCCAGCCAGGCGTCATCCAGCGGATTTCCGTCACCGTCGAATACGTCCTCGCCCAAGTAATAGACGTCGTTCATCGGGTTGCAGTCCGCGACGAAATTCTTCGAAATCTCCTCGACCTCTCCGTCCTCGGTCTCGTATTCCTCCATGACGCGCGCGCGCACCGTGCGCAACTTGCCGGCGTAGGGGAATGTGATCACGCGGGTCTGCGGCAGCATCGTGATCCAGAGCTCCACGATCCCGTCTTCCTTGACGCATTCCTTGCACTTCTTGTTGCTCAGGTAGAGCTGGCGGCCGACTGTGAGATTGAGGAAAGCGTTGCCGCCGTTCGGACTGAATTCGCAGGCGGCGATCGGGAACTCCAGGGTGAAGCCGTCCGGATTGGCGGCCATGGCGGCACCCAGCGGGGCCAGCGCGGCCAGCAACAGGATGGCGGGTCGATTCAAGGCTGACATGGGGACACTCCTTGCTTGCGCAATTGCGCGATTGGCCTCTCATGAGACGCCCGGCGCGAAACAATCCTTCGCCGGGAAGGATTTCCGCGCCGGCTGGCGTCCAATCAGACAATGGCTGACCTGGTTCACGTCGATCGGGCCGTGGCCCGCCGGATCCTGGGCGGCGACGAAGCCGCATTCCAGGACCTGTTCGACCGCTTCTTTCCGCGGCTGTACCGCTTTGCGCTCGCGCGCATCGGCAACGACCCGGACACGGCACGCGACATCGTGCAACAGACGTTCTGCAATGCGATCGAGCGGCTGGACAGCTATCGCGGCGAGGCGGCGCTCTACACGTGGTTCTGCCAGATCTGCCGGAATGTGGTGGCTGACCATTTCCGCAGGAAGGGCCGCGGCGCGGAGCGCGTCATGCTGCTCGAGGACCAGCCCGATGCGCGCGCGATTCTCGAGTCGCTGTGCGCGCCTGCCGGAGACGAACCCGAAACCGGCGTATGGCGGGAGCAGGTGCATCGCATCGTCGAGGCGACGCTCGACTCGCTGCCGGGCCATTACGGCGAAGTGCTGGAATGGAAGTACATCGACGGGCTGTCGGTCGTGGAGATCGCCACGCGACTGCACCTCGGCGCGAAAGCGGCGGAATCGCTGCTGACGCGAGCGCGCGAGTCGTTTCGCGACGCGATCGTCGGAATTGTTCGGAGCGACGGACGACCTGAAGACGCCGTTCGATCGCCAACCCGGCTGAGGAAGACCATGCAGAAAGAACCGGACCTCATCGAGTCGCTGATCCGCACGGCCGGCCGACGCGCGGAGCCGCCGGCGGACGCCTATCAGCAGGTGCTCGCCGCGGCGACGGCAGCGTTCCGCGACAAGACCGCGCGCCGCCGCGAGCGCCTGTGGGTGCTTTGGGCCGGCGCGGCTGCCGTCATGGTTCTCGCAATCGCCCTGATGTTCCAGTGGACGCCGCCATCGGCCCAGCGCGCGGAGCTTGCGCGCGTGGCGCGCATCATCGGAAACGCGGAGCAGGCGACCGGTGACGTCTGGCAGCCGCTCGGCGAGACGCGCACGCCCGCTGACGACGGGCATGAAAGCTGCGCACTCTCGCCGGCGGGCGCGTCGCGCTCGCATTGTCCGGCGGCGGCTCGCTCCGGCTCGACTCGGAAACCGAAGTGATGCTGGATGCGCCGGGCAGGCTCTACGTCCGCCAGGGCACGATCTACGTGGACAGCGGCGCCGACCCTGTCGCGTCGCGGCTCGAGGTCGTGACCCCGGCGGGCACGGCGCGCGATGTCGGCACGCAGTTCGAACTGCAGGTCGCGGGCGCCGCATTGCGGCTGCGCGTGCGCGAAGGCGCAGTCTCGATCGACCGCGGCGGGCAGTCGCTGACCGGCGGCGCAGGCGAGCAGATTGCGATCGACGTGCTCGGCGGCGTTTCGCGCGGACGTCATCGCGCGCCGATGCGGAGGCATGGCAGTGGGCGGAAGCCGTCGCGCCGACCCCGGACATGGACGGCAAGCCGGCCGCCGAGCTGATCGACTGGGCCGCGCGCGAAACCGGGCGCAGGCTGCGTTATGTCTCGCCCGGCGTCGAGCAGCGCGCCGCGACCGTGATCCTGCATGGCAACATCCGGAACCTCGCGCCGCTCGCGGCGCTCGAGGCAATGCTTGCGACGACCGATCTCGAGTACGTGCTGCGGGGCGATACAATGGAAATCCGCACCAGGGACACAATCGACCGCCTGAGCCGTGAGAAGCCTGCCGCTCCTGCTGGCCTGCCTCGCGGCGACCGCCGAGGCCGCCGAGTATCGCGGCGTGCCGATCGAGGAGGTGCTCGAGAAACTGCGCGGCGACGGGATCACGCTCTTCTACAGCAGCGACCTCGTCAAGCCCTGGATGCGGGTCGAGCGGGAACCGCGCGCGATCGAGCCGCGTGCGATGCTCGCCGAAATACTCGCACCGCACGGCATCTCGATCGCCACGGGCCCGCAGGCGCGCTGGATGCTGGTGCGCGAGGCGCCCCGTGCGCCGCGACATTCGACTCCGGGCGCGAGCCACAGTCCCGCACCCGACGCCGATCGATGCGGTCGTCGTCAGCGCGAGCCACTACTTGTTCGGCGATGAGTCGCCGCTCGACCCGATCGGTCCTGAGCGCGAGCGCAGCTCGAAGCGCTGCCGGATATCGGCGAGGACCCGATTCGTGCCGTGGCGCGACTGCCGGGCGTCGCGAGCCAGGATTTCTCGAGCCGCGCGCACCTGCGCGGCGGCACGACCGAAGAGACGCTCGTGCGCTTTGACGACCTGCGGCTCTACAACCCGTATCACCTGAAGGATTTCTTCGGCGTCTTCAGCAGCATCGATCCCGGGCATCGTCAGCGACATCCGCATCTATACCGGCGGATTTCCGGTGGCCTTCGGCGACCGCAGCAGCGGCGTCGTGGATATCGCGCCGCGCCTGCCGGGCGCGGATTTCAGTGGCCAGGCGGTGCGCATCGATGCTGACGGCCGGTATCGCGCTCGACGGCAGCTTCGACGATGGCGCCGGCGACTGGGCCGTTGCCGCCCGGCGCGGCAACATGGACCAGTACTTCGATCTCGTCGATTCGCCGCTCGGCGAGCCGAAGTACCACGACTTCTATGGCCACGCCGGCCGCCGCGTCAATGACTGGTTCGCGATCTCGGCCAATGCACTCGTGTTCGACGACCGGATCCGCGCCTTCGACAGCGACCAGGAGGAGGAAGCGGTCGCCGAGTACCGCGACCAGTATTACTGGCTGCGGATGGACCTTGGCGCTCCCGATGGACTCGGCGGCCGCGTGCTCGTCGTCGCATACGGCGATCGACAGCGAGCGCTCAGGCACCGCGGACCTTCCCGGCGTCGCGAGCGGCGAGCTGATGGACGAGCGCAACTTCACGATCAACTACGCTGCAGGCCGACGGCTGGTGGCGGCTCGGCGCGCATTCGCTGTTGCAGGCCGGCGCCGAGTGGAGGCAGCAGAGCGGGCGCTACGACTATTCGGACGACGTCGAATTCGAGCTGCTGTTCCTGACACCGGGCGCGGCCAGACGAGCCGTCGCGCACGCCGCTCGATCAGCCTGCGGCCGTCCGGGCATCAGACAGGCGCCTACGTCAACTGGCGGCTCGAGCCCACAGCCTCATCGCAGCCGATCTCGGACTGCGCTGGGACCGGGCGACTCTCGCGAGCGCAGGATTCCTCGATTGGAGCCCGCGTTCCGTGCTGATGTGGCGGCCGCACGGAGAAGCACGCGCCTGCGCCTCGGCTGGGGACGCTATTACCAGGCGCAGGCGAATCAACGAGCTGCAGGTGTCGGACGGCGAAACGGAGTTTCAGCGCGCGCAGCGCGCGACGCATCAGCGTCGCAAGCGTCGAGCACGACCTGACGCCGACACTGATGCTGCGCGCCGAGCTCTACCGCAAGGAATACGACCATCCGTTCGCGCGCCACGAGAACCTGCTGAATACCGTGGTCGTCCTGCCGGAGCTGAAGCCGGACCGCATTCTCATCGACGCCGGACGCCGCGGTCGCGGAAGGCGCGGAAATATCGATGCAGTACGAATCGGGAGACTTGTCCGGCTGGCTTTCGTACACGCATTCGCGCGTGCGCGACCGGGTCGATGGCGAATCGATCCGCAGGAGCTGGGACCAGCGCGATTATCGCAGGCGCCGGCGTGGTCTGGCGCGGCGATCGCTGGGAGGCGTCGTTTGGCGCCACCTGGCATAGCGGCTGGCCGACGACGGAGGTCGAGCTCGAAACACTCGATCCATTTCCGCTGGTGTCGGCGGAAAAGCGCAATGCCTCGAATGTCTCCGACTACTGCGCGCATCGACCTGCGCATCGCCCGCCGTTTCGAACTCGAATCGGCGGGCGAGCTGACGGCCTTCCTGGAAGTCACCAACTCACGAAGCGCAACAACGACTGTTGCGTCGAGTACCAGCTCGAGGACGAAGAGGAAGAAGACGTCTTCCTCGACGTCGAGCCGCGCGGCTCACTGCCGCTGATCCCGTCGCTCGGCGTGCTCTGGAAGTTCTGAAAGCCTGAAAGGGGACGCTCACCTTTAAAGGTGAGCGTCCCCTTTTCGGTCAGGCAGCCGGCGCTTCGGCGGCCGGTTCCGCGGCCGGAGCCGGTGCGGGCGGCGCATCCATGTTCCAGGTGTCGCGGACCAGTAGCCACTTGCCGTCGACCTTGTTGAACACCCCGATGTACTTGGCGGTCGCGACGGTTGCCCCGGAAGCATCCGTGACACTGGCGGATCCGGATTCGTAAGCCAGGTCGCCCGAAACCTGGACCGGGCCGTCGCCTGGAATGACGAACTTCAGTCCGGCGGCCTTGGTGGCGGCGCTATCCGCTGCGAGGTACTCGCCGATTGCCGCGCGGCCGGCAGCGGCCGGGGCATCTCGGCGGAAGCAGTACCGCGTCTTCCGCGTAGTGGGCAGCGAGGGCTGCACCGTCGCCGGCATTGTAGTCATTGGCCCATGCCGCGGTTGCCGCGCGGATCGCGGCCTCGTCGGCCGAAGTATCGACGGCGGCCTTCTGGCAGCCTGCGAGCACGATCAAACCCGCTGCAATGAGCGCAGCAGACTTCAGGATATTCACGGTTTCCCCCTTCAGTTCTGTTTCTGATTTGGCCGCCGACCCCGGCGGTCGGGTAGCATCCTACTCCCAATCGAAGGGCATGCATGCGCGACCTGACCCAGGGCCCCATTCCGGGCCACCTGATCGCTATGGCTCTGCCGATCGGCGCCGGCATGCTCGCGCAGACGCTTTATTTCCTGATCGACCTGTATTTCGTCGCGCAACTGGGCGACGCCGCGCTTGCCGGCGTCGGCGCCGCGGGCATTGCGATGTTCGTCGTCATGGCGATGACGCAGACGCTCGGCGTCGGCGCGATGGCGCTCGTGTCCCAGGCGGTCGGGCGGAAGGATCCGGCCGACGCCGATCTCGTCTTCAACCAGTCGATGGCGCTCGCCGGCGTCTGCACGGTCGGTACGCTCATCGGCGGTTACCTGCTCGCCGGCTGCTACATGCAACTGGTCGGTGCGGACGCGGAAACCGCGGAGGCCGGCACGACCTATCTCTACTGGTTCCTGCCGGGCCTCGCGCTGCAATACGTGAACATCGTGATGATGTCGGGCCTTCGCGGCACCGGCGTCGTCCAGCCGACGATGATCGTCCAGATCGTCACCGTGCTCCTCAATGCGGTGCTCGCACCGATCCTGATCGCGGGCTGGCTCACGGGCCGTCCGATGGGCGTCGCGGGTGCCGGCCTTGCGAGCACGATCTCGGTGGCTGTCGGTGCGCTGCTGCTCGCGATGTACTTCAACCGCCTCGAAAAATACCTCCACTTCCGTCCCGCGCTCTGGCATCCGCAGTTCGCCGTCTGGGGCCGCATGATCAACATCGGCGCCCCGGCGGGTGGCGAATTCGCATTCATGTTCGTGTTCATGGCGGTCATCTACTGGGTCATCCGCGACTTCGGTGCCGCCTGCCCAGGCCGGATTCGGCCTCGGCACACGTCTCATGCAGTCGATTTTCCTGCCTGCGATGGCGATCGCCTTCGCGACCGGCCCGATCGCAGGCCAGAACTTCGGCGCGAAGCAGTTCACCCGCGTACGCGAGACATTGCGCTCGGCCGCAACGATCAGCGTCATCCTGATGCTCGCGATCACGCTGCTCTGCCAGTGGCGGCCGGAATGGCTTGTGCGCGGATTCACGGACGAGCCCGAGGTCGTCGAGGTCGCTTCGCATTTTCTCCGGCTGATATCGTTCAATTTCGCCGCTTCGGCGCTGATCTTCACCTGCTCGGGCATCTTCCAGGGCCTCGGTCATACCTGGCCCGCGCTCGGCAGCACGGCATCGCGTGTCCTGACGTTCGCATTGCCGGCCCTCTGGCTCTCGACGCGGCCGGGATTCAGGATTGACCAGGTGTGGTACCTGTCGGTCGCAAGCGTGTGGTTGCAAGCCGCGCTGAGTTTCTATCTACTCTCGCGCACGATGCGCATTCGACTGACCCAATGAACGACACGGGGGCCGGACCCCTGGACTCTGCGGAGATCCGCCAGATCGACGCACTGCTCCAGCGTCGGCAGACTGCCGAAGCGAGGGCTCACTGCGATGCGCTGCTCATGCGCAATCCGGATCGCGCGGAGGGGTGGCTACTACTCGCGCGAATCCATCAGCAGGGTGGCGATTTCGGCGGAATGATGGATGCCGCGCGGCGCGCGCTTGCGCTCGACCCGGCGAATACCGTCGCGCGATTTGCCGAGATCGAAGCGCGGCTGCACGCCGGCGACGTCGCCGGTGCCCGCGCCTCGCTCCATGACATCGAGGACAAGGCCGGTGCGGACAGCGGCACCTGGCGGCGACTCGCGGAGTTCCACACCAATCTCGGACAGCACGATCACGCCGCGACCTGCGCGATCCGGGTCGCGACGCTCAAGCCCTATGACCCGCCCGCGGCTTTCACGAAAGCGAGCGCCTTGATCGCGATCGGCCGGATGGAAGAGGCTGAAGCCCTGCTGGACGAGCTGATAGTCCGGGCGCCCGAAGAAGGCGATGCCTGGTACAACCGGGCAGTCCTTCGCCGCCAGCTTCCTGAGCGCAATCACGTCGCGGCACTCCGGGCCGCGATCGCAGCACGCTCGCCCGGCTCGGCGCCGGTTGCGCTCTATTACGCGCTCGCGAAAGAGCTCGAGGATCTCGGCGACTACGCGGAATCCTTCTCCGCGCTTGCGCAGGGTGCCGCCGCGCGGCGGAAGGTGCTCACCTATCAGGTCGAAGCAGATGAGCAGGCGATTGCTTCAATCGTCCGTACTTTTGACCGCGCGTGGTATGAAAAGGCGGTGCCTGGGTTCGAGGTGGAGGGCCCGATCTTCGTCGTAGGCCTGCCGCGGAGCGGCATGACGCTCGTCGAGCGGATTCTCATCCGGCATGAGCAGGTCGCGAGCGTCGGTGAAGTCAACGACTTCTCGCTGGCGGTCATGCGGACCGCCGGCCCGTCCGGCGGCAACGAAGACCTGATCCGCCGCGCCGGACAATCCGATCCTGCCGCGCTCGGCAAGTCCTACTGGAGCGCCATCCAGGGCTATGGACACTCGAGGCCTTTCGTCATCGATACGACGCCGCTCAACTATCTCTACCTCGGACTCATCGCGCGGGCCCTGCCGCGCGCCCGCATCGTGCACGTGCGCCGCCACCCGATGGCATCCGGCTACGCGATGTACAAGACGCTGTTCCGCAGGGGCTATCCTTTTTCATACGACCTCGATGACATCGGCCGCTACACCATCGCCTACCAGCGGCTGATGAATTACTGGCGCGCGCTGCTGCCGGGGCGATTCCTCGACCTCGACTACGAGTCGCTTGTCGACGACCAGGAAGGCACGATCCGGAAGCTGCTCGGATACTGTGGCCTGCCATGGCGCGACGCGTGCCTTGGCTTTCACGAGAATACGGCGCCGGCCGCGATCGCGAGCTCGGCCCAGATTCGCCGCCCGATCAACAGCGAATCGAAGAATCTCTGGCGCAACTACCGGAAAGAGCTCGCGCCGCTCGCGCGCCTGCTCGCGCACAACGGCGTGGCCGTCGAATAAGCCGCGCCCGCGATTCAGAACCCGTAGACGAGATTTACCGTCAGGACCTGGTCGGTTTCATCCGTGCCGGGCAGCACGTCGGTGTTGTGCCGGACCGCGTAATCGACGCCGAGCGCGAAGGTCTCGTTGATCTTGACCTGGAGGCCGAGCTGGTTCTGCAGGAAAGTGTTCTCGGAACCACTCTCGACGAGGAACTTGTCGTAGATGAGCGTCGTGTTCGTCAGCTTGTGTTCGTAGTTGATCGCACCGCGCGCAATGGCGTCTTCCTGGGTGTCGCCCGTGATGCGAAGCTCGGTCCGCCGCACGCCCGCGCCGATCTCGCCATCGAGCTTCGTCGTTTCCGTCGCGATGAAGCGATAGCCGTAGCCGGCGGTGGCCGTCGCCTGGTACGAGAAATCGGTGAAGCCGTCATCCTCGTAGCGCAGCTTGCCGAACAGGTAACTGCGTTCAGTGAGGCCGTAGTTGCTCTGTCCGCGCAGCTCCCATCGGTCGGCCGAGGTCACGTCGTTGGCGACCGTGCGCAGCAGCGAGCCGCCGACCGAATGTGACCAGCGCTCGAGCTTGTATTCAACGTCGAAGTTGGCGTTGATCGTTTCGGTTTCGGTGTTGCCGCGCGCAATCACGCCGCCGAGTGTTGCCTTGCCCGACCAGTCGCCATCGGCCGACGCAGCGCCCGCGCCCAATGATCCGCACAGCAGCGCGGCCAGTATCCCGTATGCCCGCATGACGAGCTCTCCGCCGTAAAAAAGGGCGCGTAGTCTAGCCTGTGAGCGCGATTTCGACACGCTTGTTGCGCTTGCCTTCGTTCCGGATCCGGGTGACCCGGATGCCGCCGATCTCGGCGATGTTCGCGACATGCGTGCCGCCGCAGGGTTGCAGGTCGATTTCGGGTATCCGGAGCAGCCGGATCCGTCCCGCACCGCGCGGCGGCTGCACGCTCATCGTCTTCACGAGCTCCGGGCGCGCGTCGAGTTCTTCGTCGGTGATCCAGACGCTTTCCGTCGCGACGGCGCGCGCGATCAGTTCGTTCGTGCCGTGCTCGATTTTTCCCGCATCGAGGAGCGTCATGTCGATGTCGAAGTCGAGTCGCGCCTTGTCGGGCGCGATGTTGCCGCCGGTGACCGGTGCGATGACGACGCAGGACATCACGTGCAGCGCCGTGTGCAGGCGCATGAGCGAGTAACGTCGCGGCCAGTCGAGCTCGAGCGAAACGCTTTCGCCGGCCTCCGGCAGCACGATGCCGGCGGCAATGAGGTGGGCGACCGATCCCGGGGTCTCGCCTTTCCGCGTGTCGGCGATCGCAATGCGCTCGCCGTTCTCGCGGAGCAGGAATCCCGTGTCGCCCGGCTGTCCGCCGCCGAGCGGATAGAAAATCGTGCGGTCGAATTCGATCTGCCCGTCGCGCGCCGCAACGACGCGCGCGGTCGCGGTCTTCAGATATGCATCGTCGCGGAACAGCAGTTCGGTCGGCATGGGACTCTGAAGGGGACGCGCCCCTTTGCAACAATCGTGGCACATACGGGCAAAGGGGCGCGTCCCCTTCAGAGCCCCATGCCGCGCCGATTCACGGATCCGGCACGAATCCCTGCGGGAAAGGATCGGGCAGGCGCCGCGCGTAGCGGTGTGACGGCCGGGGTATCACGCCCCGCGCCACGAGATTCCGCCGCGAGTCGTAGTAAATGCGGATGACTTCGTCCGGCGCCTCGCTCGCCCGCTCGAATTGCGTGTAAACGGCGCCGGAATCGAGCCGCTGGCCGTGACCGGTGCCGAGACGGGACTCTTCGCGGGCAAGACCGCGATTGGCTTCGGCCGATTTCTGCATTGGGGCCGGCGCCGCATCGGCTGAAGCTGCCGACTCCCGCTCGAGCATGGGCGCATAAACACGCTCGCAGAAGAGTGCGACGCCGATGACCCCGACATTGTCCGGACGGCCGGTTCGCGCGGCGTAGGAGTCGGGCAGGGACGTGAAATAGAAGGCCGCGACCTCGTCCATGTTCTTCCGCCAGCCGTCGATTTCGACCCGCCCGTAGGGATCGATCACGTAACCGCCCTGGTCGGGCGAGGCCGTGCGTCCGGTGATCACGTTGACACCGTCGACCGAGGTCACGGCCAGCACCCGGCCATGACCGCGGTTGCGGAGCCGGACCTCGTATTCATGCCCGGGCTCACCCGCGACATGGCGTTCACCCTCATGCCAGTAGATGGGCAGGACCCGGCCGGTTTCCCGGTCGTAAATCTCGACATCCACCGGCTGGCCGGCGAGGGCGGAGAAGGGGAGCAGGGCGGCCGTAAAGGCCGCTGCCCGGAGGGTGTTCAGGTTCATTGGACGACTCCGATCAGGGTGACTAAGGGCTCAAACGCCGGCTGGCTTTCGATCGGGTTTGTATATACAATTGCGCTTGACTTAACGCATCTGAACCAGGCTCCGGGCACAGCCATGCAAAAAGGCTTTTTCTCACGATTCGGACGGACGGGACAGGTCGAGAGCCTGGCGCCCGGCCTCGTGCCGCGTGCGGAAGCTGCCGCGGCCGCAGCGACCGAAGTCGCCAATGCCGTGCGCGGAATTGCGCGCCAGCATCTGCACGGAAACGGCCGAAAGTCTGCCATTTCGCTTCGGGTCGATCCCGAAGTGCTCGCCTGGTTCAAAGCCCAGGGACCGGGCTATCAAACGCGCATGAATGCCGTGCTGCGCGCCTACCGGGACGCGTCGAGCTAGGTTCCGCGATCCAACGCCGGTTGCGATTTCCCGGCAGCCCAGCTACTTGCGTAAAAATCAGATGGCTATGATCATCTGAAATCCAGCGAAATGTGACCCGGGCGTCCCACGGTCGACCAGCCGGGCGTGCCGCGGCGACGATCGCACCGCTGAACTCCGCCAGTTGTATATACATTACCTGCAAACGGTCGTATATACGACTGGAAGCCATTGCGGAAGGACAACTCACTGTCGTGGCGACGCTGCGACCGGACAGCAGCCCGGGCTGCGCCGGAAATGCTTGCTTCGTGCCGGCTGCCAGTCACCACGCGCCGATTCCCGCGAGCCGACGACCGGACTACGCTAGCAACTGGGAACCGGCCGCTGTCTGTGTGACGTTCCAGGCGCAGACAATGCTGCGGTTCGAAAAAATTCAGAAAGGGAGAGTGAAATGTTCAAGGTCAATCGGGGTAGCGGCTTGCCGCTGTTGCTCGCGCTCGCGCTCTTGAGCCCGATCGCGGCACTTTCGCAGACAAGTGTGACAAGAGACGTTCGCGATTTCGAATTGATTGCGGTCGACGGCAACCACCTGGTGGTTCGCGGCCCGAACGGAACGCGCGAACTGACCGTGCCACCGGATTTCCGGTTCACGGTCGACGGCAAGTCACTGACCGTCGGTGATCTGAAGCCCGGCATGAAGGGCACGGCGACGGTCACGACGACGACGATCGAGCGGCCTGTCTACGTCACGACCGTGAAGATGGGCACCGTGCTCAGCCAGAACGGGCGCTCCGTCGTGATCAGGGAAGACAACGGCACGATCCGCCGCTTTACGCAAAGCGAATCCGATGCCCGTGGTGTCAGCTGGTACATCAATGACAAACCGGTCCGCCTGACCGACCTGGAGAAGGGCGACACGCTTGCTGCGACCATCGTTTCACAAGGCCCGCCGGAAATCCTGACCATGCAGGAAGTGGACGCCCAACTCGCGGCCGCAGGCGAAGCCGCCGTCGCAGCGGAAGCGCCCGCCGACGAGGCAGCGAGCGTACCGCCGGCTGCTGCGCCGGCTGCTGCGCCGGCTCCGGAGCCGCAGGCGGCAACGCAAGAAGCGGCGCCCGAACCCACGGCAGCGGAAACGAGTACGCCGTTTGACGACTTGCCGAAGCCTTACACGAAAAATCCCTTCTTCTGGCTCCTGGTGACGATCGTTGTCGTAGCGCTTGTCTGGGTTGTCGCGCGCAGGCGGGTCAAGAAGCCGCTGCAACGCTAGTCCTTGGCACGCAGCCTGGGTCCGCACATCGTCGGACCCGGGCTGCGTCGCCGGGCGAGCGTTTTTCGGTGTCGCTCGGCGCGGCGATGGATTTCATGGGTTTGTCCACGAGTGCGATGCCTATAGCCATCGGCGACCACGCGAAGAATCGACGCGATGGGCCGTGTGCCTGCGGCCTTGATGTCTTCGTCATCGCGCTGCGCTGACCGGTATGATGCCTATAGGCATCCACCGGGGTCCATCCGTGAGTCAGAAATCCGGTAAGAAAGAAACGATTCCGCATCGCGGGACACTCGGGCAGCGCGCGCAGATCGCCAGCAATTCGCGCGCCTTCCCGCGCATGAAAGCGGACAAGGTCCCACGGACCGGGTGGGTGCGCGAGATTCGCACCGCGCTCGGACTGTCGCAGTCGCAACTCGCCGCGCGCGCCGGCGTTTCGCGCGCGACGGTGCAGCAGATGGAACGCGCGGAGGGGCGGCGTCGAATCACGCTCGCGAGCCTCGACCGGCTTGCCGAGGCGATGGGTTGCCAGGTCGCCGTCGCGATCGTGCCGAAGGGCGGTTCACTCGATGACTTGCGCCGGCGTCAGGCCAATGCGCGAGCCGAGGCGCTCCTGCAGGAGAAGATCAAGGACAACAAGACGCCGCCCCGGCCGAAAGAGCTGGAGCAGCGCAAGGAACGGCTCGTAGCCAAACTCCTGCGCGGCAGTCCGCGAAAGCTCTGGCGCTAGATTCCCCCGGCACCAAAGAAAACGGCGGCCGGGTTGCCCCGGCCGCCGTCCATCGACTATCGGTCGAAATTACGAAGAGGGCTGCTGTGAGGGCGCCGAAATCTGCGAAATCGCATCATTCAGCTTGGCTGCGCCTTCGGCGTTCTTGCCTTCCGAACAGAGCTTCTCGCCTTCATCGCGGGCTGCCTTGGCCTTGCTCAGCTGCTCGGCCGTCGCGGCGGTCGCCGCCTGGTCGAACTTCTGGACGAGGGCTGCGCAGTCCTGAGTCGCCTGGACGCTCTCTTCCGCGAAAGCAACCGGCGAGATCGCGAGCACGGCGCTCGCAGCAATCAGTGAATAGCTAAGTTTCATCTCTGAAATCTCCTTGATACATTGGCCGCATCCGGCATGTGCCATAAGACACCATTCACGCCGAATTAGCTGATCGTGCCGTCTGTTTTCAGCGACAGAATTTCTTCCTCGCTCAGTCCTAATTCCTCGACCAGAACTGCGGCCGTGTGTTCGCCGAGAAGTGGCGGTGGATTCTTGTATTCGAGCGTATTCCTCGAGAAAACAAGGGGATTTCTCACTTGCGGCACCTGTCCGCCGAGGGAGTGCGGCAGGTCGAAACGCAGTTTTCGGTGCTGCACCTGGGGCTCTTCGAAGACTTCCGCGAGATTGTTGATGGGCCCGCAGGGCACGTTTGCCTGCGTCAGTGTTTTCAACCAACTCTTCGTAGTCTTTTGCCTACACCACTTGTCGATCGTCCCGACCAGCTCCTGGCGATTCAGAACGCGAGCTGCATTCGTGCGAAAGCGCTCGTCGCTGGCGAGCGAAAGCTGCCCTGCCGCCCCGCAGAATGCGGCGAACTGCCGGTCGTTACCGACGGCGAGCATCAGGTAGCCGTCCTGGGTCGCAAACGCCTGGTAGGGGACGATGTTGGGGTGGGCCGTGCCGCGACGGCCAGGCGGCTTGCCGGTGACGAGGAAGTTCAGGGCCTGGTTGGCGAGCGCCGCGACCTGGGTGTCGAGTAGCGCGAGGTCGATGTATTCGCCGCGTCCGGACCGCTCCCGTTCATGGAGTGCCGCCGTGATGGCGCAAGCGGCATAAAGACCCGTGATCAGGTCCGAAACCGCGACACCCACCTTGACCGGACCCGCGCCCGGTTCGCCGTCCGGCACGCCAGTCACGCTCATGAGGCCCGAGATCGCCTGGATCATCGCGTCGTAGCCCGGTTCGGCGGCGGCCGGCCCGTCCTGTCCGTAGGCGGAGATCGAGCAATAAATGAGCCGCGAATTGAGCCGGTGAAGGGATTCGTAACCGAGGTGATGCTTCTCGAGCGTACCGACCCTGAAGTTTTCGATCAGGACGTCGGCGCGCAGCGCGAGCGAACGGATGAGCTGCTGTCCGGCGGGCGTCGTGAAATCGATCGCGAGCGAGTGCTTGCCGCGGTTCGTGCTCGCGAAATAGGCGGCCTCGGCAGTGTCCCTGCCCTTGCCGTCCTTGATCCAGGGCGGACCCCAGTGCCGCGTGTCGTCTCCGCTGCCGGGTTTTTCGATCTTCCAGACCGTCGCGCCGAAATCCGCGAGACATTGCGTGGCCCAGGGGCCGGCGAGAATGCGGCTGAGGTCGACGATCTTGATGCCAGCGAGCGGTCCCATTCCCCCATATTATGAGACGAAACGTATCGATCGCTGGTGAAGGGAGCGGCCGCTCCTGGCCGCAGCGGTGTAGCCGAGCCCAGCCATCACATGCCCGCCGATCCTTTCGATGACCGCCAGGTCCACTTCGTCGAGTTCGCGCGTCCAGCGTCCCACACTCTCGCCCGTGATGCGGCCAGTCCGCAATGGCGGATTCGGGTTGTGCAGTGACGCTGTCACGAGCGCGGCGGATTCCACGGTCACGCAGGGCGAGGGCGCCGATTCGCCGAGGAAACGGCCGAGTTGCCCGAGAGCCGTGGTCGGTGCGCGGCAGAGGTCCTCGTAACGAAGCACGAACATGCGGCCCGTGGCCAGCAGCGAGCGGCTGCGTTGCAGCGCGATCCGGATGCTCTCCAGCCATTGCGCCGCTGCCCGTTGCGCGCTGGTGGTGCACGGCAATCGGGCGGACTGTCCCGACACCCGCCAGTCGCAGCGCATCAGCGATGCGGTGACATCGCGCGGGTCGCGCAGCACCAGTACGAACCGCGCCTGCGGGAACAACTCCTGGAACAACTCGGGGCAGACCACGCCCGCGAATGTCTGGATCACGAAACGCCGCTTGCCGGTGAGCTGCAGGCGCGGCCGCAGCAGGCTTTCGATTGCCGCGCGAAATGCGCTGCGGCGGCGGGATGGCTGCAAGCCGAAATGGCGCGAGTGACTGGCGCCGAGTGACCGTTCGAGCTCGCGCCATTGCCTCAGGATCGTGATCAGACAGGGCAGGTCCGGTCCGCTGGCGAGGCGCGGGTGCGCATCGAGCAGCGCCGCCAGCAGGCCGACGCCTGAGCGCGGCGCGCCGATGACGATGACCGGATCGGCCGGGGCGCTGTCACTCATACCCGAGCTCTTCGAGCAGGGGGCCCGCCACTTCGAGCACGGCGGCCAGTTCATCGGCGCGCAGGCGGCTGCGCCATCGGCCGATCGAGTCCGAAAACAGCGGCTGTCGCACGCTGCCCGAGCTCCATTCTTCCGTGCCGCTGACATTGCGCGCGATCTCGTGAAAGCGGAGCACCGATTCCTCGAATGACACGCCCACGAAGTCGAACAGCGACCGGAGTGTGGCGGCCGGGTCCCGCACCAGCGATTCGTAGCGCAACTCGAAATACGCCGCCGCGAGCGACGGCTCCGCGAGCATGCGGCGGCGCAGACGCATGGCTTGCACCCACTCCAGTGCCCGCAAGCGCGCGTGTTCACGCGCCTCTGGGAGATCGCCGCTCGCATTGCTGCGATCCACCTCCAGCCGCGATGCTACGACGTCGCGCACGTCGCGCAGCACGTGGATCAGCGCGCTTTGCGGGAACAGCTCGCGCAACTGCGGGAAGACCGCCAGGTTCCACGGCGTCTTTTCAGCGATCCGCAGCTTGCCGCTCGCCTTCCAGGACGGCTCCAGAAAAGCCATGATCAACTGCGCGAATGCCGGCCGCAGAGTGGGGTCCGGCAATGCGTAGGCTTCGCCGATCGGCGGCCGGACCGATTCCCGGCAGGCACTCCACAGTGACGCGAGCGCATTGATCGCGCGAAGTTCGGTGCCGCAATGGATATCCGGATGCGAGTCGAGCATCACCCGCAGCAGCGTGGTGCCCGAACGTGGCACTCCGCCGACGAAGATCGGATTTCCGCGATGCGCTGCCCGAACCGCCGGCAACGCCGGCAGCGGCGATTCGATGGGCACGCTGACCGCGGCCATGCACGGGTCCTCGCGACGGCGGGATGGTTCTCATGTATTGGTTGCAGGACGACGAACTTTCGTTCGTGCGCCGGGCGGGGATCAGCTACGGTTGGTCGGATTTCTTTGCGAACGACAGACGTCCGGATCGCGATTCGCTTTACGGTCGAACGGTGTCCCCGATTTCCGCGAGGTAGGCCTCGGCATCCGAAAGGCTGATGACCTCGGCGTACTTGGCCTGGAGATCGAAGAGACTCGCCTCGTGCGGCGCCGGGTGACGGTCGCCGACCGCGTCCCGCACGACCAATGGAATGAATCCGCATTGGCAGGCATCGACCGCGGTTGCCCGCACACAACCCGAGGTCGACACACCGGCGATCAGGAGCGTGTCGATGTGAAGTGCGTTCAGCGCAGCTGCGAGCCCGGTACCGAAGAACGCGCTCGCATACTGCTTGCTGAAAACGGGCTCACCGGGCAGCGGTTCGAGACCTTCGGCGAATGCGGCAAGCTCGGGACTGCGGCCGCGCTCGAAACTCTCGAGCGCAGGCAGCTTGCGGAAGAACACGCCGCCGTCGCGTCCGCCCGGCTCGTAGATGACATTCGTGTGCATCACCGGAATGCCGGCGCCGCGCGCGATTCCGAGCAACTGTTCGGTCGCGGCCCGCGCGGATTCCACGCCGGCGTAAAGCGGTGAGTCGGGTACCAGGTAGGCGCGAACGAAATCGACGACCACGAGCGCCGGACGCTTGCCGGGCGCCAGTGTCCGGCTCGCCGGGGCGCGGGTGTTGCCGCCGCTCATGTCGCGGGCCGCCGTTCAGCGATTGAGGGCGCCGCGCGCCGCGTGGATGTGCGAAAGCATTACCGCCGCCGCCCATTCGGGATCGCGTGCCTCGAGCGCGCGAACGACCTCCAGGTGGTGCTGGGCGCTCCGCTGCAAGTCCTCCGGCGTATACATCTGGAAGGTACGCATCATGAGCGGCGCCTCGATCAATGCCGCGAGCGCGCGCGAGAGCCTTGCGCTCGCGGCCGCCTCCTGCAAGCGGCGATGGAACTGGCTGTTCAGGTCTGCGATACGTTCGAGGTACCCCGTCCTGCGCTCGACCGACTCGCGATACTGCGTTTCAGCGAGTTGGCGCAACTCGCTGATCTGTTCGGGTGTCGCGCGAATGGTGGCGCGGCGCGCGCCATAGGATTCGAGCATCGAACGCAGGTCGAAGACTTCGTCGGAGTCGGCCTCGGACCAGGTCGTCACCACGGCGCCGAGGTTCGGGGTGAACTCCACGAGGCCTTCCGCATCCAGGCGGCGGAGTGCCTCGCGCACGGGCGTGCGGCTGACACCGACCGTCGTCGCGATTTCCTGCTCCGTCAGGCGCGCGCCCGCGAGATACCGCCCGGCGATGATGCCGGAGCGCACCGTTTCGTAGGCCTTGTCGACTGCGCGCACCGTGCTCTCTCCCCGCGCTCAGGCTATTTTACGCATGATGCGCGCCTGGAAGCGCGGCGCCGCCGGCGGGTCGAGGCCGGTTTCCGCCTTGCAGCGCGATTTCAGCTCCGCAATGTCCTTGAAGCCGCGATCGAACAGCGGCGCAGCGCCGCGTTCCTGGACGAGCCTTGCGCGGAGGTCCGCCGTGGCCTTGTTGTCGACGCGGGCGTTCTTCAGCACGACGCCGTAACGCAGCGCGCCTTCGACGCTCGCGAGCCCCGCTTCGACATCGAACTGCGACGAGCTTCGGATCGCGCTCGAAGGGATCGCCGCATCCGCCCCCGCCCCAGGTTTCGTACAGCAGCAGATCGCCGACCTCCACCTTGACGCGGTCGGTCTTCGAGGGCAGGAGCTGTTCGCTGCCATCGGCACGCTGCAACAGCTTGCGGCTGCGCGACCCCGGCAATCCGCCATTCACGCCCCAGGGATACGTGAGCCAGCGATCGTCATGGATCGAGATTTCGCCCGGCTCGAGGAAGCTGTAGCCGATGCGGATGCCATTGCCCCCGCGGAATTTTCCGGCGCCTCCCGAATCCGTGATCGTTTCGTAAATGTCGATCCGCAGCGGAAAGTAGCTCTCGAGGAATTCGTTCGGCACGTTCGTGAAAGACGGCCACAGCGAATGCCCGTCGGGACCGTCGCCGAACGGCTTGCCCGGAATGCCGCCGAAGCCGATCTGGTAGAGCTGGTACCACTCGCCGTCCTTGTTGTAGCCCGAGTACATGAAGTGCGGACTGTCGGAGAAGCCGGCCGCGCACATGAAGGCCGGATTGCCCTGGCCGAGCAGGCCGCCCAGCACGTCGAAAATGCGCCCCAGCGCATGGGTGCGGCAGGAAAGCGCCGCGGGCTTCAGGGGCTTCAGCAAGGTGCCCGCCGGGATCCGCACTTCCATCAGGTCGTAGAAGCCGTCGTTGAACAGGATCTGCGGGTCGAACACCATGATCATGTAGACGCCCGCGAACATCTTGAACATCTCTTCGTTCAGCAGGAAGTTGATCGAGGAGACCGACTGCGGGATCGGTGCCGGCGAAATCGAAGATGCACTTGTCGCCCTCGCGCCACATCGTGCAGGCGATCTTGTACGGGCCCATGTTCACGCCGTCGTCGCAGACGTAGTCCTCGAAGTGCTGCTTCGTCTCGGGCACCGTGCGGCGGATCAGCTCGCGCATCGCGCGCTTGTTGCGCTCGAGCATCGCATCCATCGCGGAATAGAAGACGTCGTCGCCGAAGCGCCGGCTGATCTCGACGCAGCGCAGCGCCGCCGTGCGAAGCGCGGCGACGATCGCGTGGAAGTCGGAAAAATTCCAGGTCGGAAGCCGGCAGTTGTGCAGGATGATCTTCAGCACGTCTTCCTGGAGCTTTCCGCCGCGGATGATCTTGACCGGCGGCACGGCGACACCTTCCTCGAAGAAAGTGCGTGCATCGGTCGGCAGCGAGCCCGGCACCTTGCCGCCGACGTCCGTCATGTGGCCGAACATCGCGGCCCAGGCGATCACGCGGCCGTCCTTGTAAACGGGCATCAGCAGCAGCCAGTCGTTGATGTGGCTGATGGCGCCGTTGCAGGAATAGGGATCGTTGGTCAGGAACACGTCGCCTTCCTCGACCGTGCCGTCATAGCCCTGCATGAAGCCGTGGATGAAGGAGCCGAACTGGCCGACGACCATCTTGCCCTCGAGGTTGGCGATCAGCGGAAATTCGTCGTGCTGCTCGCGGATGCCCGGTGACATCGCCGTGCGGAACAGCACGGTGTCCATCTCGAAGCGCGCATTGCGAAGCGCACTCTCGATGATGTCGATCGTGACGCTGTCAACCTTGATCTTGCGGAAACGCTTCTTGCTGCGCTGGATGATTTTTGCGGGCATGTCTTATCTCCGCAGCGAGTCGTGGGTAGATCAGGATGTTGCCGAGCTTGTCCACGTGGCCCGTGTGCTTCGGCAGGATCACGGTGGTCGAGTCCATCTCGATGACGATCGCGGGTCCCTTGATCCGGTTGCCGGCCTTGAGCTTCGCGCGGTCGTAGACCGTCGCCTGCAGTTTCCTGTGATCGATGGTGACGCCCTGCCTGCCGGTCGCGGCAGCCTTCGGATCGCGGCTTCCGCGCGCGATCGCGGGCCGCTTGACGGTAATGCCCCGGCCCTGCACCGAGGCGCGGAGCGCCACGAACTCGTGCTCGAGCGGCAGCGCGAAGGTGAAGAGGCGCTTGTGCTCCGCGTCGAAAGGCTCCGAGATCGCCTTGAGCCCGCGCTTCTTCAGGTCCTTGAGGTCGATGTCGATCGTCAGGCGCAGGCCCTGGCCGTGGTAACGCACGTCGACCTGGTAACTGCGCCGCATTTCCTTCGCGGGGACCTTCTCGCGCTCCAGCGCCGCCGAGGCGGATCGCCGAGAGCTGCCCGAGAATCCGCCCGATCTCCGCGGGCGTCGTTTCCGGGAATTTGCGGATGAAGGTCCGGGCGGACTCGTCGCGCAACGCGGTCGTCGCATCGCCGAGCGCGCACAGCACGCCAGGGCCCGGCGGGATGATCGAAGGCCAGGAACCGAGCAGGCGCGAGAGCGCATTTGCGTGCAGCGGCCCCGCACCGCCGAAGGCGATCAGCGCGTAATCGCGGGGATCATGTCCCTGCTCGACGGAGACGAGCCGCAGTGCGCCGACCATGTTCTCGTTGACGATGTCGTAGATGCCCTGTGCGGCATCTTCGAGCGACTTGCCGAGCGCCGCGGCGACCTTGCCGACCGCTTTCGCCGCAAGATCGCGCTTGAGTTCGAGGTCGCCGCCGAGGCGCTGCATCGCCGGCAGGTAGCCGAGCACGACGTTGGCGTCGGTCACCGTCGGTTCCGCGCCGCCGCGGCCATAGGCCGCCGGGCCCGGATCGGCACCCGCGGATTGCGGACCGACGCGAAGCGCCTTGGTCAGCTCCGGAACGTGCGCGATGGAGCCGCCGCCGGCGCCGACGGACCGGATGTCGACCGACGAAGCACGCACCGTGACGTCGCCGACCGTCGTCTCGCGCCGCAAGCGCGGCACGCCGTTCATGATGAGGGCGACGTCCGTCGACGTGCCGCCGACGTCGACGGTGAGGAGATCCGGGAATCCCGCCTGCAATGCGACCCACAGCGCGCCGGTGACACCGCCGCGGGACCCGACATCAGGAGATTGACCGGATACTCCTCGGCCGAAGCCGCGGAAGCGAGGCCGCCGTCCGAGCGCAGGATGTGGAGCTTTACTTCGCCCGCGCGCGACGCCAGTTTTTTCTGCAGGTTGTGCACGTAGCGCTGCACGACCGGACGCACGTAGGAGTTCGCGACCGTGGTGACGGTGCGCTCATACTCCTGCATCTCCGGCACGACCTCGGAAGAGAGCGACACCGGCACACCCGGGAGAACCGAGGCCGCGATCTCGCGGATACGGCGCTCGTGGGCGTCGTTTGCGAACGCATTGATCAGCGAAACCGTCAGCGCCTCGATCCGGGCCGCCCGCAGACCCTCGAGGGACGTGCGCAATGCGGCTTCGTTGAGCGGCCGCACGACCGCGCCCCGCGCATCGACGCGCTCATCCGCCTCGATCGTGAGCGCGAGCGGCGCCATCGGCAGCGACTTGTTGTAGATCACCCAGCCGCCGAGCCCGCCCGGCACGAACGAGCGCGCGATCTGCAGCACCTGGCGATAGCCTTTCGTCGTGACCAGGCCGACTTTCGCGCCGGAGCTCGTCAGCACGGTATTGGTCGCGACCGTCGTGCCGTGCATCACGTGCTCGATGGCGGTTGCCGGGATGCCCGCGCTCCTGCAGATCCGCTCGAGGCCCGCCAGCACGCCGACCGACTGGTCCTTGGGCGTGCTCGGCACCTTCGCGCTCCAGGTGCGGCCGCTCTTCTCGTCGACCAGCAGCAGGTCGGTGAACGTGCCGCCGACGTCGATGCCGAGTCTGTAGCTCACGTCGTCTCCTTCGAGGCCGGGAAAACCCCGGCCTTGGTCAAGAGTCCCGGCACTTGCCGCCCGAATTGCTCCTCGAGCCAGCGCGCGGTCGCGATCGCGCGGGCGAGATCGACACCGGTTTCGATGCCCATGCGCGCGAGCATGTAGAGCAGGTCCTCGGTCGGTATGTTACCCGTGGCCGCCGGCGCGAACGGGCAACCGCCGATGCCGCCGATGCTCGCATCGAGGGCGTCGACGCCGGCTTCGACCGCCGCATACGCATTCGCGATACCGGTATTGCGCGTGTTGTGGAAATGGCAGCGAAGCGGCATGTCAGGCAGCGCCTTTCTGAGCCGATCCGACCAGGTCCGTCACCTGCGTCGGTGCGCCCGCGCCGATCGAGTCGGCGATCGCAATCTCGACGGGCTCGCCGGCGGCGAGTTCCTTCGCAAGCGCGACGACTTTCGCGGGCGGAACCTCGCCCTCGAAGGGGCAGCCGAAGGCCGCGGAGATCGTGACCTGCGCGCGGAGCCCCGCGGCTTTCGCGGCGCGCGCCATCTCGAGCCAGGCCGCGACCGATTCGGCCGTGGTCGCGTTCTGGTTTCGCTGATTGAAGGTATCCGACGCGACGACCACCATGCCGACCTCGTCGCAGCCCGCGGCCAGTGCGCGATCGAAGCCGCGCCGGTTCAGGACGAGTCCGACATAGCGCACGCCGTCGCGGCGCGGCGAGCGATCTCACCAGTTCGTCCGCATCCGCCATCTGCGGCACGCGCCGCGGATTCACGAAACTTGCGACTTCGATGCGCCGCAATCCGCTGCCGACGAGACGCTCGATGAGCTCGCGCTTCACGGCGAGCGGCAGCACGCCCGGCTCGTTCTGAAGGCCGTCGCGCGGCCCGACCTCGACGATCTCGACCTTTCGCCCGGGGGTTTTCACGCGCAAATTGTATACACGAGAAGCGGTAGCCTGCAGCTTGAACCATCAGGTTGACGGTCGGCGGGGTCAGATTGTATACACAAGCAATGACTTCGACAGGATTCGGGAAGGGCCCCCTGGGCGACCTGCGCGTGCTGGAGCTCGGTACGCTGCTGGCCGGGCCGTTCTGCGGGCAGCTCCTGGGCGACCTGGGTGCCGAGGTCATCAAGATCGAGCCGCCGGGGCAGGGCGACCCGATGCGGACCTGGGGACGTCAGAAGCCGGGCGAGCCCTCGCTGTGGTGGCCCGTCATCGGCCGCAACAAGAAAGCGATCACGCTCGACCTTCGCCAGGCGGACGGCCAGCGGCTCCTGCTCGAGCTGGCGGCGAAAGCGGATTTCCTGATCGAGAACTTCCGGCCGGGGACGCTCGAGAAATGGAATCTCGGCTGGGAGCAACTCCACGCCGTGAACCCGCGCCTCATCATGATCCGCGTGTCCGGCTACGGGCAGACCGGACCCTATGCGAGCCGCGCCGGATTCGGCGCGATCGGGGAGGCCATGGGCGGATTGCGCTACGTCGTGGGCAACCCGGAAGCGCCGCCGTCGCGCGTTGGCATCTCGATCGGCGATTCGCTCGCCGCGACCTTCGCCTGCGTGGGCGCGCTCGCGGCGCTGAACTACCGGGAACGCACGGGCCAGGGCCAGGTCGTCGATTCGGCCATCTACGAGGCCGTGCTCGGCATGATGGAGTCGCTGATCACCGAGTACGACCAGACCGGGTACATCCGCGAGCGGACCGGTGCGATCCTGCCGAACGTCGCGCCGTCCAACGTCTATCCAACACGCGATGGCCTGGTCCTGATCGCCGCCAACCAGGACACGGTGTTCCGCCGCCTCTGCGAGGCGATGGAGCGGCCGGCGCTCGCCGACGACGCGCGCTACGACAGCCACCAGTCGCGCGGCGCGCACCAGCGGGAACTTGACTTGCTGATCGGCGCGTGGACCGCAACGCAGACGACGCAGGAGGTGCTCGGATTGATGGAGCAGTCACGGCGTGCCGGCGGGGCAGATCTACCGCGCGCCGGAGATGCTCGAGGATCCGCATTTCGCGGCGCGCGAAGCGATCGTCGCCGTCGCGCACCCGCAGTTCGGGCAGCTACGCATGCAGAACGTCGTGCCGAAACTCTCGGCGACGCCGGGCGGCATACGGCAGCCGTCGCCCGCGCTCGGCGAGCACAACGACGAGGTCTACCTCGACCTGCTCGGCATGCCCCGCGACCGCTATGAGGGCCTGAAGTCGGCCAGCGTCATTTGAACGACCAGGTCACGTCCAGGCCATAGCTGCTGCCGGCGGAATCATGAATGAATGAACCGCCGAATTCCGGTGCCGGGATGATTTCCTGCAGGTAGTCTTCGTCCAGGATGTTCCGGCCCCAGGCCGTGACGGTCCAGCGCTCGCCGCCGAGGCCGATGCGCGCATCCATCGTCGCGTAGGCGTCGCGTACCTGTCTCGAGAACTCGCCCTGCCCGAAGCCGAAGCCCGTGAAGAGATTTGGCACCAGCTCGTCCTGCACGGGGTGGAACCAGGTTTCGCCGACGAAGACGCCGTCGACCCGCGTGAAGAGTTCGAGGTCGCCGACCGGAACCCGGAACTCGACACCGAGGTTGCCGGTGTACTCGGGCACGTACGGCACCTTGTTGCCCGCCGTGTACGGCCGGTCGTCGTAACGATCGATCTCTGCGTCCGTGTAGCCGTAGCCGCCGAAGAATGACAGGTGATCCGTCGCGAGCCACCTGAAGTCCAGTTCGAAGCCCTGGATGTCGACCTCGTCGAGGTTCGTCACGACGCGGAGCAACCCGAATGGCCCCGCAAAGAAGTTGAAGTACTGCATGTCTTCGACGTCGGTCTGGAAGATCGCGCCGTTGAACGACAGGCGGTTGTCGAGGAGTGTCGCCTTGAAACCCGCCTCGAACGCCTTCGAAACTTCCTTGTCGTAATCGTCGCTGACGCCGGTGAGGCTCCGGTTGTCGCCGGTGCAGATCGGGAAGAACGGCGCCGCGGCCTGCGTCGGGCCGAGGCAGAGGCCGCTGTAGAAAATCTCGACCGTCGCCGCGCTACCCTGCGAATTGAATCCGCCGGAACGGAAACCGTAGCCATAGGACGTGTAAAGCGACCAGTTGTCGCTGACAGACCAGTTGAGCGAGACCTTCGGCTGAAACTCGCTGAAGTCCCGCGAGCGGCTCGGGATCTCGGTCAGCGCCGGATCGACGACGTAGGCGGGATTTATGAATGTGTTGGTCCCGAAGAAGCCGGGTGTCTGCGGCGCCACGCGCGGCACGTTATTGTCCACCTCGCGTTCTTCGCGGTCGTAGCGCGCGGCGAGCGCGATCTCGAAGTCCTCGGTGACGTCGAATGCCAGCTGGCCAAATCCCGCCAGCACCGTGCTCGTGAAGGTGTCGTCATAGAGAAGATCGGTCGGGTTCGGCCCGCCGGTCGGCACGAAGGCCTGCGCCAGGAATTCCCCGCCCGAGTCCGAGCCCTGCGACACGACGACATCGCGCTCGATGTCCGCGTAGTAGACGCCGGCAAGCCAGCGCAGGCGCTGATCGTCCGGCGATGTGAGTCGGTACTCGATGCTTGCGTCTTTCTGGTCGCGCTGCTGGTACTGATAGCCGTCGCAGGTCGTCGGGCTGTAGGGCGGCAGGAAGCTCGAGACGAAGCCGCCGTTCGGCGTCACGTAGAAGAACGGCGCCGGGATCGGAGTATCGAGTGCACGCGCATCGTTGGTCGTCTGGCAGGAGGCCGTCAGGCTGTAGAGAAAGAATGCGGCGCTCGTGCCGTCCGTCAGGAAGTAATTTTCCTGGTCGTTGTAGGCCACGATCGCGGACATCGTGCCGAACCCGACGTTCCATTCGCCTTTCAGGGACAGGTTCAGGTTGTCCTGTTCGTTGACTGGCCGGACGTTGTTGAGATAGACGAACGAATGTGCGTTTGCATCTTCATGGAAGGGCGGCGCCCCAAGGAATGCGGCTGCCTCGGCGAGCGCGAGCGAAGCATTGAAGGTGATTGCACCGGAGTCGATCGTCGAGACCTTGGCCTTGAAGTCGATCTCGCCGGTGTCGCCTGCGTCGAATACGAGCCGCCCGATGGCGCCTGTTTCTTCGAAGTAATCGACGCAGTCGTCGCAGCCGATGAAATCGTTGTCCCATTGCCCATCGGTCTTGCGCGTATAGGCAGTCAAGCTGCCATTCACGCCGCCGCCGAGCGGTCCGCTCATATAGAGGTTGCCTTTGTACGAGTTGTCGCTGCCGTAGCCGGCGCCGACCTCGAACTCCGCTTCGTCGGCGGGCTTGCGCGTCGTCATGATGACTGCGCCGGCCAGCGCATTGCGCCCGTACAGCGCGCCCTGCGGACCCTTCAGAACCTCGATCTGGGTGACGTTTGTCAGTTCCTGGTTGAGCGCATTCGGGTTCGTCTGCAAGACGCCATCAACAACGAGCGCAAAATTCGTTTCCGCATCGCGGCCGGTGTTGATGCCGCGGATCACGACCTGCATGTCCCCGGCTTCCGCTGCCTGGACCTGTGAAACATTGGATGTCAGGGCGATGAAGTCCTCGGGCCGCTCGATGCCCGCCGACCGGATTTCCGCTTCGGTGAAGGCCCGCACCGTGGCCGGCACGTCCTGGATCAGTTCGGCGCGCTGGCGCGCCGTGACGATGACTTCGGGGAGCTGGGAGGCTGATTGCGCTCCCGCATTGGCCGAGGCCAGAACGCCAGCGACGGCGGCCGCGAGAATCGAGATTTGGAGCGTTGAATGCTGCATGGGTCCCCCGCAGTCGGTTGAGACGAAGCCCCTGGCGTTGTATACAAGTCGGGCGCCCGGATCATACTCTGTGCCTCGTTGGGGCCGCAATATCGCCTACTCAGTCAATTACGGTATACACGCGATGCGCCAGGAGCACGGGTCCGAGCCGATACACTGCGCCGGTAAATGACTCAGAGAACGATGTTCGAGAAGATCTGGCGCGCCCATGAGGTCGTGCCGGAAACCGCGGATACGCCTGCGGTGCTCTATGTCGACCTGCACCTGACCCACGAAGTCACTTCGCCGCAGGCATTTGCGGCGCTGCGCGAACGCGGCATCCGCGTGCGCCGCCCGGAACGCACGCTCGCGACGCTCGATCATGCGACGCCGACCGATTCGCGGCAGGTCTTCGGCGGCGTGCCGATCCGGATCGAATCGGCGGCGCGGCAGATTGCCGCACTCGAGCGGAACGCCGCCGACTTCGGCGTCCCGCTGATGGGGCTTCGGAGCGACCGCCGCGGCATCGTGCACGTGATTGGCCCTGAACTCGGCCTGACACAGCCCGGGATGACGATCGTCTGCGGCGACAGCCACACCAGCACGCACGGCGCCTTCGGCACGCTCGCCTTCGGCATCGGCACGACCGAGGTCGGTCACGTGCTCGCGACCCAGTGCCTGCTCCAGCGCAAGCCACGCACCCTCGCAGTCCAGATCGGCGGCCGGCTTCGCGCCGGGATCACGGCCAAGGACCTGGTGCTCGCGCTCATCGGCCGGCTCGGAGTCGCGGGCGGCGCGGGACAGGCGATCGAATTTCGCGGCGAGGCGATCAGGGCGCTCTCGATGGACGAGCGCATGACCGTCTGCAACATGACGATCGAGGCTGGCGCGCGCGCCGGCATGATCGCGCCGGATGGCGTGACCTTCGAGTACCTGCGCGGGCGTCCGCAGGCGCCGGCGGGCCCGGACTGGGATCGCGCGCTCGAGGCCTGGCGGGAGCTGCCGGGCGACGCCGGCGCCGCATTCGACCGCGAGTTCACGTTCGATGCCGCCGCCGTCGAGCCGATGATCAGCTATGGCACGAATCCCGGCATGGTGATGCCGATCGGCGGCCGGATCCCCGAGCGCGACGACGAGACGTTTTCGGGCGCCTTGCGCTACATGGGATTCGAGCCGGGCGAGGCGATCGCGGGAAAGCCGGTGAATGTCGTCTTCATCGGCAGCTGCACCAACGCGCGCCTGTCGGACCTGCGCGCCGCCGCCGGGATGCTGCGCGGCCACCGCGTCGCGCGCGGCGTGCGAATGCTGGTCGTGCCGGGTTCGCAGCAGGTCAAGGCGGCGGCGGAGTCGGAAGGACTGCACGAGGTGTTCCTGGAGGCCGGCGCGGAATGGCGCGAATCCGGCTGCTCGATGTGCATCGGCATCAATGGCGATACGGCCGAAGCCGGCGAGTACGTCGTCAGCACCAGCAACCGGAATTTCGAGGGCCGTCAGGGTCGCGGCGCGCGCACGCTGCTTGCGAGTCCCGCAACGGCAGTGGCCGCCGCCATCACGGGGCGCGTCACCGATCCGCGGGAGTTCGCCCGGTGAGCGCCATGGCGAGCATTGTTTCCCGCACCGTCGTGCTGCCGGCCGCAAACATCGACACGGACCAGATCTTCCCGGCCCGTTTTCTCACGGCGACGGGCCGGGAAGGCCATGGCGAGGCACTGTTTGCCGACTGGCGCTTTGACGGCGCGGGACAGCCGCGGCCCGATTTTCCGCTGAATCGATCCGGATGCGCGGGGCGCGTCGATCCTGGTCGCCGGGCGCAATTTCGGCTGCGGCTCGTCGCGCGAGCACGCGGCCTGGGCGCTCCGCGATTTCGGCATCCGCGCCGTGGTCAGCGATTCCATCGCCGACATTTTCTTCAGCAATGCGCTCAAGAACGGCCTGGTGCCGGTGCGGATCGATGCGGCGACGCATGGGTGGCTGGTCGCCAATCCCGGTGCCGTCGTCGAGATCGACGTGGCGAAGAGCGAAGTCGTCCTCCCGGACGGACGGCGCTCGAGCTTTCCGCTGGATCCGTTTGCGCAGCACTGCCTGGTGCACGGGATCGACGAGCTCGGCTACCTGCTCGAGCGCCTGCCGGAGATCGAGGCCTGGGAAGCAGGCGCGGGCTCGCTGAGCCTCGTCGGTCCCGGCGACAGGGCCAGCCGGATGCCGGAGGCCTGTCTGACGAATACTTCCTGCCGGAGCGGGAGGCGCTGTACGATCGCATCGAGTTCCCGAAGCCTGATTCAGGGAACGATCAACGGAGAGATGAAATGACCTCGAGAGAAACACGATTACTGTTGCCGATGGCACTCGCGGTGCTCGCCTTTGCCGCCTGTGGCAAGAAGCCGGCGGAAGAGACCGCGGTGACGACCGATCCTGCGGTGCAGGCGGAAATTGATGCATCCGACGAGCTCAAGGCCCGCGAAGAGGAGCTCAAGCGACGGGAAGCCGAACTTGCTCTGCAGGAGAAAGAAAAGGAGCTTGCGGACCGCGAAGCGGCACTCGCGAAGTCGAGCGCGCCGAGGGCTCCCTCGAGGTCGCCGGCGTCGTCGCCGTCATCACCGGCCCCGAAGCCTGCGCCCGCGCCCGTTGCGGCGGGACCCGAAGAACTACACGGTCCCTGCGGGGACCTCGGTGTCCGTGCAGCTTCCGGCTGAGATCTCGACCAAGACCGCCAAGGTCGGCCAGCGCTTCACGGTGAACCTGACCTCGGACCTCATCGTGGACGGCAAGGTGATGGCGCGTGCCGGTGCACCGGTACAGGGCTCGATCACCGAAGTCATTTCGGGCAGCAAGACGATCGGCGGCAAGCCGACGCTCGGGCTTACGTTCGACAACATGACCTTCGTAGGTGGCGACAAGCCGATCAGCGGTCGCCTGACGCAGATGACGGCCAAGAGCGACAAGGGCCGCGACACCGCGAAAATCGCGGGCGGCGCGGTCGCCGGCGGCGTGATCGGTCACCAGATCGACAGCGATTCGGGCAAGGCCGTGGGCGCTGTCCTCGGGGCACTGGCCGGCACCGCGGCCGCGAAGAAAACCGGCCAGGAAGTCGTCCTGCCGGCCGGCACGGTCCTCGGCTTCACCCTCGACCAGCCGGTCACCGTCACGCAGTAAAACCTAAAGGGGACGCTCACCTTTAAAGGGGACGCTCACCTTTAAAGGTGAGCGTCCCCTTTTCGTTCCGACTGCCTGCCTTGCGGTCTGAATTGAAGTCTTCGGCCTACAGTTACTTCGAGATCGGCGACGAACTCGACAGAACCACAGGGCAGGTTCTGGACGCAGTGATTGCGCAGTGTTGCGAAGGACTCGTCAGCGACTTCTTCCGCAAGCCACTTCGCCCAGTCCGTGATACCGGCCAAAGGTCTTGGCCTCGGCTTTGAATCAATCAAGGAATCTCTGCGCAAGCCGCAATGCCCGGCCGCGCTCGACCACGCGTACTCCTCGGCGGTGTCGACCATTTGGGCCCTGACTGGATTGAGTTCAACGTAGCGGACAGCGTTTAGAAAGTAATTGGAATCAAGCGGGGATGAGAAATAGCGACCCTGCCACAAATGGCCTTTCCTGACCTTCATGCGGTTTATACGTTGCGCATACTGGCCGTGAACTGCCTTGAGCGCGCGATGTAATCCATTCGCGCTCGACGGGATCAAAACGAGATGTACGTGGTTCGGCATCAGGCAATACGCGACGACGTCGATGACAAACTGCCTGGCATGCTCACCCAGCAATCTCAGATACGTTGCATGGTCACCCAGATTAAAAAACACACGCTCACGGTTGTTACCTCGTTGTGTGACGTGATGTGGGACACCGGGAACGACAATGCGCGCATGTCTCGGCACACACGGACGATATTCCCAGAGCAGGCAGTTTGATCGACGGACTGGCGGCGCGATTAGCCAAAAAGTGCCAAAGGTGAGCGTCCCCTTTAAAGGTGAGCGTCCCCTTTAGAGGCCGCGGAGGAGACAGGCGAAGTCGGCGGCCGTGATTTCGCCGATGAGCGCATCGCGTCGTGACGCGAGGTCGTCGCGGGCCGGATCCTCGGCGCGGTCGGCAAGCCATTCCGCGCGGCGCACGATGAGGTCGCTCCAGGGCAGCGGACTCCTCCTGCGTGTAGTCGCGCAGCGCCGCCGCATGGCGGCGGGCCTCGCGATAATCGTCGTGCCGCAGGTTGAACTCGATCGCGTGGCGGCGAAATTCCAGATGGTTGTGGCTGACGCAGCCGCCTGCGAGCAACGCCTCGCCCTGCGCGATCAGCTCGCGCGCGCGCTCGACGTTCGGCGTGTGCAGCGCCTGGATGCCGAGGCACCACGGCCCGCAATACGTCCTCGCGACCTCGAGGGCGAGCGTCGTCGCCTGGCGCAGCAGCACCTGCGCGTCGGCTCCGATGCCGAGTTCGGCGAGCGCGTGGCCCATCAATGCCATCAGTTCCGCCTCGAAGCGCCGCGCACCGAGCTGGCGCGCGAGCACGAGGCCGCGATCGCTGGCGCGGCGCGCACGCTCATAGTCGCCGCGGAACATCGAGATCATCGATTCGATGTCGCGCGTGAGAAGCTCCGAGCGCGGGTCACCGTAGCGTTCCGCGTCGGCGGCGATCCCGGTGCAGTCTTCGAGTGCCTGTGTGCAATCTGCCGCAGATGGCGTTCGTGAGCGCGACCATCGGTGCATTCGAGAGCGCGAGGCCGACCGCGCCATGCTCGCGCGCCTCGGCCACGCACTTCGCGAAATGATCACGCGCGCTCCGCATGCGGCCGCGCTGGTACAGCGCATCGCCGATGCCGCCGAGCGCCCGCGCCTCGTCGACGGGGGAGTTCGCCTCGCGCGCCCAGAAGAGGGCGGATTCGTGCGCCATGAGGCAGGCTTCGAGCGCGCCCCGCGGAAAATAGATGTTGCCGCGCAGCGTCCAGAGCCGCGCGAGCAGTTCGGGGTGCTCGTGACCGGAAAGCAGCGTCTCGGCACGCTCGAGGGCGAGCAGCGCCTCGTCATAGCGGTCGAGGATCCGGAGCGCATTCGCGAGTGCGAGACGCGCCCGCACCTCGACCAGTGCATCGGGCCGGAGGTCGCTCACCTCGCGCAAGGTCGCGATGGCATCGTGCGTATGTCCCGTGCGTGTCTGCAGCTCGCCGAGCAGGCAACGCGCGACGCAGAGATCGGCGGGCTCACTCGCAAGAACGCAGGCTCTCCGGGCAAATTCGAGCGCACGATCGAGCCGGAGCGATTCCGCCTCGGACGTCGCCGCCTCGATGCAGGCCCGCGCGGAGCTGCTGTCGCCTGCCTCCGCGAGATGGCCGGCGCGAAGTCCCGCATCGCGCCCGGCGTACCAGCCGGCCGCAAGCGCGTGCAGTTCGCGGCGGCGGGATTTCAGCAGCGATCCGTATACCGCCTCGCGCATCAGCGCATGCGCAAAGGCGATTTCGCCGCCCTCGACCACGAGGAGACCCGCATCGACCAGGCGATCGAGCGCGGCATCGCTGTCCTCCGCCATCGTGGCGACCGCCGCGCGCGGGAACCGTAGTCCGAGTACGGAAGCAGCGAGCAGCGCCTGGCGATCGGCGCGGTCGAGCTTTTCGACTCGTGACAGGACCAGCGCCTGCACGGAGACCGGCATCGCGGTCTCGCCGGCGTCCGCCGCGCGAAGCAACTGGTCGAGAAAGAACGGGTGGCCCTGTGCGCGCAGGATGCAGCCGTTTACGGTCTCCCCAGGCAATTGCGGATAGTTTGCCGCGAGTTCGCGCGACTCGTCATCGGTCAGCGGCGCGAGGTCGAGGGTCGTGAGCGGGCAGCCGCGCGCGCGCGCGCGCCAGGCGGCATCGATCGGGTCTTCATCGGGGCGCGTGGAGAGGACGAGCAGCGCGGGCTGCGAGGCGACCGAGGCCGCCAGTTCGCCGAGCCGGGCGGCCTCTTCGCTGCCTGCGTAGTGAAGGTCCTCGATCACGAGCAGCAGCGGCGCATTCGCGCAGGCGAGCTCGATCAGCCTGCGCACGACCTCGATGCGGCCGTGCTCGAGCGCCTGGGCGTCCACATTGCTTTCGATCGACGCCTGGTCCGCGGAGAGCGGCGCACCGATCAGGCCGATCGCATGCAGGACGCTGGCCGCGGGCAGCCGGCCCGTTGCGATCGCATCCGAGACCGCGCGCCCGCGCTCGATCGGATCCGCTTCGGCGCTGACGCCGAGCAGGCTCGCGAACAGCGCCGCGAGCGGGCGCCGCGCCTTGACCTGCCCGAAATCCAGCACCTGGACGCGATGGCAGGCCGCGCCATTCGCTCGCGCCGAGTCCGCGAGCGCCTCGAGCAATCGTGTCTTTCCGATGCCGGCCTCGCCGCGGGTCACGATCGTGCGGCCGCGGCGGGTTGCGATCGCCCGCTCGAGCAGCGACGTCATGAGCGAGAGTTCCGCATGACGGCCTGCAAAAGGAACGTTGCGTGCGCCGATCGCGCGCCGCAGCTCATCGGACAGCAGGATTTCATGCGGCTTTGCGCTCGTCGGCAAGCCCTTCTGCATCGGTCATCGGCATGCCCGAGAGCGGGAATGGCCCGTTCATGCGTGTCGGCAGCAGTGCGCCCTGCGCGATTCCGATCGCCGGTGAATCGACGGCAGGATTCTGCGCACCGTAAGCCTGTTGCAGGGCCTGCGCTGCGCGCAGCGCACGCTCCGGCTCGTTGCCGCTCAGGTTCTCGAGCCCGAACACGGCGTTCAGCCGGTCGCCGGAAAGGCGGTCTGCGACGCCGCCGTAGTGCGCGACCGTCTCGTCGAAGAGTTGCTGGAGACGGTGCGTTCAGCTCGCGCAGTTCCTCCGGGTCGAGCGCTCGACGCCGCTCGGCGAATCCGGGCAGGCGGAGCGCGAGCACGACACCCGTTTGCAGCACGCGGTCGTCGACCGGCGCCGACGCGGCCCCGGTGCCGCGCACGTCGGCCGTGAGCGCGGCCGTCACCTCATCCTCGGGTTCCGCCCCCGGCAGCATGTAGAGCGGCCCGCTCGCGCCGGCGCGGCGCTTCTTCATCAATTCGCGATAGAGCGATTCCGTTGCGGGATCCGGCGCGAGGTCGAGTTCGCGGCGAAGCACCGTGCGGCAGATCTGATACTGGCGCAGTGCCTCCGTGTAGCGTCCGGCGCGCGCGAAGCAGGCCATCAGCTCGCGATGCGCGCTCTCCTGCAGTGGCTCGAGCGCGAGCAGCCAGCTGAGCGCGTCGATCTCGCCATCGGCGTCAGCCGCATCGCGGCATTGCCCGGCAAGCCGGGTGGCCGCACCGACGAGTTCGCGTCGCAGGCCCCGGCGCTCCGCGGCGAGCCATTCGTCGAAAGCGCCGGATCGCGCGTCGAAGCCATCGAGCAGCGGTTCCGCTGCGATTGCACGCGCCGCCTTCAGTGAGGCGACCGAAGACTCCGCGAGCAGCGCGCGCAGGCGCAGCACGTCCACCTGGATCAGTCCGCTCTTGAGCGCGACCTGCTGCGCATCGGACTCGAGCACCGCGCGCGCCTTCTCGGGCAGGGCGCGGCGGAGTGCGGTCAGCGCCTGGCGCAGGCTCGAGCGCGCGAGATCCGCGTCCGCGTCTTCCCAGAGGAGGGCGGCGAGCCGCTCGCGGCTCTGCCGGGCGCCGTTCTGCAGCGAAAGAAACGCGAGCAGCGCGCGGGTCTTGCGAGCCGGGATCTTGAGCAGCCGGTCTCCCGGGCCTCTCAATTCGAAGCTTCCGAGCAGCTCGAGGCGCAACATCGGCGCCGAGCCTATCCAGAATTCCGACAATCGACCACCAGTTCTCAGTAAATTTAATAAATATCAATAACTTACGTAGTTAGCGTTTTCACGTCTTTTTCACAGCCCCCAAAACATGCCCGTCACACTGGCCGTCTATAAAGACGGCCGTGGCGAGTGGCATTAACCGGGGACATGAAATGCATCTGACTGATACACGCGGCCTGCCGGTTTCGACCCAGAGCGCAGCCGCACTCGAACGTTACGAGTCAGCCGCGCAGCAGACCCACGGCTACTTCGGCAATCCGCTCGCGACGCTCGACGAGGCGTTGGCCGAGGATCCCGACTTCGGGATGGCGCATGCGCTGCGTGCCGATCTCGCCGTCATGTCGAGCGAGCAGAGCGCGCTGCCGCTGATCCAGTCGAGCGTCGACGCACTCGGCCGCCTGGGCGGCCGCGCGACGGCGCGCGAGCAGGCACATGTCGCGGCAGCGGTGGCCTGGATGGAAGGCCGCTTCGATCGGGCCGCGCAGCTGTACGGCGCAATCGCAATCGAGCATCCGCGCGACCTCGTCGCCCTGCAGACGGCGCATCTCATCGATTTCTATCTCGGCGACTCGCTGATGCTGCGCGACCGGCTTGCGGCGGCGATGCCCGCCTGGTCGGGCGACGTGCCGGACCATGGTTACTTGCTCGGCATGTACGCATTCGGCCTCGAAGAGACCGCGAACTATGGGCGCGCCGAGGATGTCGGCCGCCACGCGCTCAGCCTGAATCCGCGCGATCCCTGGGCCGTGCACGCGGTGCAGCATGTGTTCGAGATGCAGGGCCGCGTGCACGACGGAATGCAGTGGTTGCAGGCGACAGCGCCGACCTGGTCGGACAGCGCGCTTTCGTTCCACAACTGGTGGCATCTTGCGCTGCATCACCTCGAGCTCGGCGAGCTGATGCTCGCGCTCGACGTTTACGACCGGCTGGTGCACCCAAAGTCAAGTGTCGTCGCACTCGAACTCGTTGACGCGTCGCAGCTGCTGTGGCGGATTGCACTCCGCGGCGAAGACGTCGGTGCGCGCTGGAACGAACTTGCGGATTGCTGGGCCCGGCTGGATGAAGGAGGGTTCTACGCATTCAACGACGTGCACGCGCTGATCGCGTACAATGGCGCCGGACGCCACGAGCATCAGCACCGGATGCTCGTGAAACTCGAAAAAAGCGCAAGCGGTGTCCACACGAACGCAACGGTCACACGCGAGCTCGCCTTGCCGCTCGCGCGGGCGATCGTCGCGATTTCAGCCGGGCGTGATGCAGAAGCGGTCGAACTGCTCCTGCCGATCCGCAGCCGCATGAACCGGATCGGCGGAAGTCACGCACAACGTGACCTGGTTCAACTCACCTGCATCGAAGCGGCGCTACGATGCGGTAACGGCCGACTCGCGCGGGCGCTCGCAAGCGAACGCACCGAGCAGAAGCCGACAAGCCCCTTCAACTGGGAACTGACGGCGCGGGCGCTGGACGTCGCCGGCAACGCGTCTGCGGCAATGCCGGTGCGCGAGCACGCGCTGCTGCGGCGCCGGGCGCAATTACGCCGCAGCGCCGCCTGAGCGGTGCCGGGTCGTGGATTCGTAGAGTTTTGAATTTGATAACAAAGGAAAAAGGAGACTGTCATGTTCGTTAACTTTCTGTATCGCGGGCTTCCGACGTCGGTTCTGCTGGCGGCGCTAGCGTTCGTCCAGTACTTCGCAATCCGTGCCTTCGTCTGATGGCCGGTGAGGGGCGCAGTTTCCAAAGGGGACGCTCACCTTTAAAGGGGACGTTCACCTTTAAAGGTGAGCGTCCCCTTTGAGACTAGAGCGTCTTCAACTCCGCCAGGGCCGCTTCGAACCTTCGTCGTGCCGCTGCAATCAGCGGCCTGAGCGCCACGCCATCCCCGCGGATTGCGGCTTCTTCCATCGCCGCTGCCACGGCTTCCAGTTTCGTCGCACCCATGTTCGCGCTCGACCCGACGAGCGTGTGAGCCGCGCGCCGCGCGAGCCCGAAGTCGTCGTGAGCGAATGCAGTCTCGATCTCGCCGCAGGCGTGTTCCGCGCTCTGCTCGAAACTCTCGATCAATCCGCGCGCAAGCGCCGTGTCCCCGCAGGTCACCTCGCGAAACCGCGCAACCGAGATCTCGCCGCCGGGCGCCGCGCGCACCAGGGGCGCCTTCACGACATGCCGTCCGGTGCGAGTGCCGATTGCAGGGGCATAGCGCTCGAGCACTGATTCGAGCCGGTCGCGGTCGATGGGCTTCGCCAGGACGTCGTCCATGCCCGCAGCGCGGCAGGCCTCGACCTGCTCCTTCATCGCGCTCGCTGTGAGGCCGACGATCGGAATGCGGGCACCGCCCGTCACTTCCGCGCGGATGCGGCGCGTCGCCTCGAGGCCGTCCATCACCGGCATCTGCACGTCCATCAGCACGAGATCCATCCGGCGTTCGCGGAGCACATCCAGGGCTTCACTGCCATCGGAGGCGATCACGACATCGCATCCCGCGCGCTCGAGGAACAGCTGCGCGACGCGCTGGTTGACCGGGTTGTCTTCGACGAGGAGCACGGCCCGCCCGCGCCGGTGATGTTCCTCGACGATCACGTCGCGGGTCACGATGGCGCGCAGGCGCTGGGTGTACTCGAGCCCCGCGTGCGAGAGCACGCGTTCCATCGTCGCGAGCAGTTCCGCGCGCCGCATCGGCTTCGACAAGTGGCCGGCAAACCCGAGTTCGCGCAGCTCCTGGCGGCTCGAGCGGTCGTCGATCGAGCTGTAGAGCACGAGCCGGATCTCCGCAATCGCAGGAATCGCCCGGATTCGGCGCGCGAACTCGAGCCCGTCGATGCCTGGCATCTGGTGATCGGTCAGCACGGCCTGAAAAGGCGAGGGGCTCTCGACGGCTCGTTGCAGCGCGTTCAGGCCTTCGATCGCGGAACCGGCGGTCTCCACTACGTAGTCGGCGCCCGCCAGCAGTTCGCCGATCACGCGGCGGTTCGTGTCGTTGTCGTCCACGACGAGCACGTGCCGGCTCTCGGCCGTCGTCGCCGGCGCCGCTTCCTCGATGGGCTCGCTGCGCGCAGGGCGGCAGGCGTGCGGTGAACCAGAAGGTCGATCCCACGTCCGGCTTGCTCTGCACGCCGACGTCGCCGCTCATGAGTTCGGCGAGGCGCTTGACGATCGAAAGTCCGAGTCCCGTGCCGCCGTACTGGCGGGCCGTCGACGCATCGGCCTGCACGAACGGCTGGAACAGGCGGGGCAGGATTTCCGGCTCAAGACCGATGCCGGTGTCGCGCACCGCAAACCGCAGGAGATCCTCGACAGGCCCGCGCTCGCGCGTGACCTTGATGGCGACTTCGCCCTTTGCCGTGAACTTGATCGCGTTTGAGACGAGATTCGAAAGCGCCTGGCGGATACGGCCCGGATCGCCCAGCACGCGCTCGGGAAGGTCAGCCGCGACGTCGACGACGAGCTCGATGTCCTTCGCGGCCGCCGCGACCGCGAGCGTCGTCGCGACTTCCTCGACATGGGCGCGCAAGTCCATCTCGATGCGTTCGAGTTCGAGCTTGCCGGCTTCGATCTTCGAATAGTCCAGCAGGTCGTTGATCACGAAGAGGAGGGCATCGGCGCTCGACTTGATGACGCCGGCGTATTCGCGCTGGCGGCGGTCGAGGTCGGTGTCGAGCAGGAGCGTCGTCATGCCGATGACGCCGTTCATCGGCGTGCGGACTTCGTGGCTCACATTGGACAGGAATTCGCTCCGGACCCGGCTGGCGGCGTCGGCCTTTTCCCGCGCATCGGCGAGCGAAGAGCGCAGTTCCGCGAGCTGCCGCTCAAGTTCTGCGATACGCGGGTCGCGGGAATCGCCCAAGGGCCCCCCCATCCGGGACATAGTTCACATAAGCCGGAGGTCCGGCCGACCTACTATTGTCAAAATCGGTTGCAGGTCAAGACCTTGGGTTCAAGTCCACAGCAGCGGCTCCTGATCGTCGAGGACGACGTGCACATGGCGTACCTGCTCGGCTACCTCGCCGAGAAGGAGCGCTTTGGCGTCGAAACCATCGCCGACGGCCGCAAGGCGCGCGAGCGCATCGACGCGGGCGATGCGGTCGACCTGGTCCTGCTCGACGTGATGCTGCCCTACACGGACGGTTTCGAACTGCTCGAACGCCTGCGCGCCAGCGCGGACTGGAAGAACGTGCCGGTCATCATCCTGACCTCGCGCACCCGCGAACACGACGCCGTTCGCGCGCTCGGTCTTGGCGCCGACGACTACCTGACGAAGCCCTTCAGCCCGGCGGAGCTCGTCGCGCGCATCCGGCGGCGCATCGGGAGCCGCACGTGAGCCGCGGCCCCCAAAGGGGACGCTCACCTTTAAAGGGGACGCTCACCTTTAAAGGTGAGCGTCCCCTTTTGACGTTGGCAACTGCGTTTCTGTTGGCGGCGCCTGCGGCATTCGCCTGCGACACCGCACTCGAAGCAGTCGTCGCCGCAAGCCCGACGACACCGACAGCCGCGATGCGCTCGCGCGTTCCTGCGCACGTGACGACATGCCCGAGGCGGCACTCGCGCATTACGACGTCCTGCTCGCGCACGATGCGAACAACGTCGACTGGCTCCTCGGCAAGTCGCAGGCGCTCGTCGCCCTGCAACGGCCTGACGAGGCAGCTGCCCCTTCTTGAGCGCGGGCGCAAGCTCGCGCCCGCCTACGAGGACGTCTGGCGACTGAATGCCAACGCGCTCGAATCGGCGGGCGAGTTCGCGCGGGCCGACAGCCTCCTCGCTGACGCCGCGCGCGCGTTTCCGCAATCGACCTGGCCGGACGAACGCCGCCGCGCGCTCGCCGAACGCCGCCTGCTGGAACGCGGCACGCGGCTCTCGATCGACGCGAGTTACGAGGACGTCTCGGGCGGGCGGCCCGCGTGGCGCGGCGCGACCGTCGGCATCGACCGTCGCCTTTATGCAGATCAGCGGCTGTTTGCAGGCCTGCACCTCGAGGAGCGGTTCGACACGCGGGACGAACAGCTCTGCGCTCGGCTACCGCGGGGCGCCTGAACGGGGACTGGTCCTACGCCGTGAACGCCGACGCGGCGCCGGATGCCGACGTGCTGCCGGAATGGAGCCTCGCATTCGAGACCGGTCGCGCGACTGCCCGGCGCGCGAAGCATCGGCTTTCGCGCCCGCCATGCGAGCTACACGAACGCGGATGTCGATACGCTTGCCGCGACGATCGAACAGTACGCGGACTGGTTTCGCGTCAGCTATACGCTGAACGTCGCCAAGACGAGCGGCATCAGCGATCCGAGCTTTGCCCACCTCATTCGCGCCGCCCACGATTACGGCCGCGACAGCACGTGGCCTCGCGCTCGGATTCGGCGAGGAAGCCGAGACCGTCGCGCCTGGCGTCGTGCAGGTCACCGACACCAAGGTCGTCTCATTCAATGGCGTGCACTGGCGCAGCGCCGCCTGGGGCTTTTCCTGGGAAGCGGGCTGGTACGAGCAGGGCGATCTCTACGACCGCGTTCGAGTGCGGCTTGGACTTGAACACCGATTCTGAACTGATCGTCACGCTCGCCTGGCGCAGCGCCGAGATCGCGGGCATCGCCGCCGCGAGCATGCTGCTCATCGCGCTCATCGTGCGCCGCTACCTGCAGTTCGAGGCGCGACTGCACGCGCGCGTCATCGCACTCTGGCGTCCGCTGCTGACGCGTGTCGCAATCGAGGCGGGCGAACTGCCGACTCTGCCGCCGCTTGCCGACGCAGGCACATGCCCTTACCTGATGGAGGAGTGGAACGCGCTGCACGACGCCGTGCGCGGCGAGTCGTCGCAACGGCTCAACGAGATCGCGCTGAAGCTCGGCCTCGACGTCGCGGCGCGCCGCCTGATCCATTCGCGGCGGATCGGCCGGCGCATCCTCGCGATCCGCACGCTCGGGCATCTGCGTGACCCCTCGATCGTGGAAGCCGCTGCAGGAGCAGCTCGCCTCGACGAATGCGCTGGTGTCGTTCTACGCCGCGGCCGCGCTCGTGCAGATCGACGCGCAGCGCGCGATGCCCGGCATCATGCTCGCAGCTTTCCGAGCGGGAGAGCTGGCCCGGCGAGGCGATGGCCCGGCTGCTCGTCGACGCCGGCGCCGACGTCGCGCGCGAGCCGATCCGCGCGCTGATGCTCTCGCTCGCGCCGTCGAAGGTGCCGCCGCTCCTGCCCTGGCTCGCGCACGTGGATGCCGTGCTCGGCAGCGAAGTCGCGATCGAGTTGCTGCGTCGTCATCCGGACGAGCCCGACATCGTCGCGGCCGCGCTCGTCGTCGTGCTCGACCCCGCGCGTACTGCCGGAGCTCGCGCGCTTCGCGGATTCGCCGAACGCGGAAGTGCGCAAGAACCTCGCGCGTCGCCTACGGCCATCTCGGCGGCCTCGGCGAGACCGAGACGTGCTGACGCGGCTCATGTGCGACACGGTCTGGTGGGTGCGCTATCGCGCGGGCCAGGCGCTGATGCAGCTGAAGGGCATGACCGACGGACCGGCTCGATGCGGTGCGCGCGCATGCTGACCGATCAGTACGCGCGCGACATGCTCGAGCACGTGCGCGCGGAGGCGACGATCGCATGACGATCTTCCGCCACCTCATCACCGCCGTGCAGTGGGGCTTCCTCGGGTATTTCATCGCTGCTGAACGCGATCTACCTCGGGCTCGCGTTCATCGCGCTCTGTCGGGCTGCGCCGCTACATGGGCGGCAGCAGCGCGGCCGAGCGCGTGTACTCGCACCTGCAGATGCCGATCTCGCTCGTCGTGCCGGCCTACAACGAGGCGGCGACGATCACGACCTCGATCCGCGCGCTGCTGCAGCTGCGCTACCAGCACTTCGAGGTGATCATCGTCAACGACGGCTCGAAGGACGACACGCTCGCGACGATGATCCGCGACTTCGAGCTGACGCCGTTTCCCGAGGCGTATCGCGTGCAGATCAAGACCAAGCCGGTGCGCGGCATCTACCGTTCGCTCAAGTACCCGAACCTGCGCGTGATCGACAAGGAGAACGGCGGCGGCAAGGCGGATGCGACCAATGCCGGCATCAACGCGGCGCGCTATCCGATCTTCTACTGCGGCGACGCGGACTCGATGCTCGATCCGCACAGCCTCGAGCACGTGGTGCGGCCCTTCCTCGAGGACCCGCGCACGGTCGCCTGCGGCGGCACGGTGCGCATCATCAACGGCTGCATGGTGCGCGGCGGCGTGCTGGAGAAAGTCGGCCTGCCGAAGAATCCGCTGGCGCTGGTGCAGGTGGTCGAGTACCTGCGCGCGTTCCTCGGCGGGCGGCTCGGCTGGAGCGCGATCAACGGCATGCTGATCGTGTCGGGCGCCTTCGGCGTGTTCCACCGCGACACCGTCGTGGAGGCCGGCGGATTCCGCGCCGACGTGATCGGCGAGGACATGGAATTGACGGTGCGGCTGCACCGTACGCTGGCGGCGCGGGGGCAGCGCTATCGCGTCGCCTTCATCCCGGATCCGGTGTGCTGGACCGATGCGCCGGAGGACGTCGCGACGCTCACGAAGCAGCGCAAGCGCTGGCAGCGCGGTCTCGCCGAGAGCCTGTGGGAAAACCGCAAGCTCTGCTTCGCGCGCGGCAGCGGCGCGGCCGGCTGGCTCGCGTTCCCGTTCTTCGTGCTGTTCGAACTGCTGAGCCCGCTGGTCGAAGTCGGCGGGCCTCGTCGTCATGGCGATCGCCTTCGCCCTCGGGATGATGACGGGCGCGAATTTCCTGGCGTTCACTGGCCGCGGCCTTTGCGCTCGGGCTGATGCTCTCGACGACGGCGCTCCTGCTCGAGGAGCTGTCGTTCCACACCTATCCGAAGGCGCGGCACCTGCTCGTGCTTTTCCTGGTCTCGATCCTCGAGAACTTCGGCTATCGCCAGGTGATGTCCGTCTGGCGGCTGCAGGCGCTCTGGGGCTGGATCCCGGCGCCGCATCCACTGGGGCGACATGAAGCGCAAGGCCGACTGGCAACAGTAGAGTCTAAAGGGGACGCTCACCTTTAAAGGTGAGCGTCCCCTTTTGGAGGGCATGCAACCCTTTGCGGTCCCCGGCGCACTATAGGGTGTGACCGAACAAGACGAATTCGCCCTGATCCGCCGATTCCTCGCGACGCGTGACGAGGCGTCCTTTCGGGAGCTGTATCGCCGGGCAACGCCGGCGCTCTACCGCGTTGCCGCGAGACTGGCCTGGGGTTCTCCGGTGCCGCCTGACGACATCGTGCAGGAAACCTGGCTGCGGGGCGTGACCCGGCTGGCAGGATTTCGGTACGAGGCGAGCTTGCGCACCTGGCTTGTCGCCATCGCCGTGAATGTGTCGCGCGAATTGCAGCGGCCGCGCGCCGAGGTGATTCCGTTCGAGTCATTGTCGGAGTTCCCCGATCGGGCGGATTCGGATCCGGCTGTGATCGCAGAACGCGACCTGTCGCCGATCCTCAGCGAGTTGCCCGAGGGTTATCGCACGGTGCTTGGTGCTGCACGACCTCGAGGGCTTCACGCACGCCGAGATCGCGCTGGCGCTCGGCATCTCTGCAGGAACGACAAAGAGCCAGCTCTCGCGGGCGCGCGCGGCGGCTCGCGTGCTGCTGACGAAGCCGCGCGCCGACCTGAGCCGGAGGCTGTCATGACTTCATTCGATCCAGCGCGACTGCAGCCGCCCGACGATCTCGAGGATCGAGTGGTCGCGCGACTGCATGAAGCGGGATTGCTCGTCCGTTCAAACACCGTGAAGGAGACTTCCATGAAAGCGATTCACCTGCGCTGGGGGCTGGCCGCAACCGTGCTGGTCGCCGCAGGCGTCTGGGTCGGCACCCGGATGCCGGCATCCGTTGAGCCGATGCCGCAAGCAAACGAGCCTGCGGTGCAGGATACGCGGCCTGCGTATGCGCTGATGCTTTATGAAGATGCGAACTACCAGGCGCCCGCCGAGGGCGAGCACGCAGCGCGGGTCGCCGAGTACAGCGCCTGGGCACACAAGCTCGCTTCCGAAGGCAATCTGGTCGACGGCGCCGAGCTGCTCGACCGCGGCATCCTGCTGCACCGCGACCGGCCGCGGGCCGAGACCGTGCCGACAGGTGCCGAGGGTCTGCTCGCCGGCTATTTCGTCATTCGCGCATCCTCGCTCGAAGAGGCCGAAAGAATCGCGGCCGATTGTCCGCACCTGGCCTACGGCGGCTCGGTCTCCGTGCGGCCAACCGGGGCCTGATCCCCGCCCGGCGTGCCGCACACCCATCGCTTCGCGGCGATCCGTTCGAACGGACGGGCGAGCGGTGGTGTGCGGCGACGGAACTTTGGCAAACTACGTGTCAACTGTTCCGGCCCCGGGAGCATCGAAACGTGGACGTCGCCAAGGCAATGGCCACCCAGCTGGCCAACATCGAAAAGCGCACGGGAAAGAGCCTCGCTGAACTTTCGGCACTCGTGAAGAAGTGCGGGCTCGAAAAGCACGGCGAGATCGTCGCCATGCTGAAGCGCGACCTCGGCATGGGTCATGGCGACGCCAACACGCTCGTGCATCACGCGAAGAATGCCGGCGCGCCGGCCGCTATTTCCGCGTCGCCTGACGCCGCGCTGGATGCGATCTATGCCGGACCGAAAGCGGCGCTCCGGCCCATCTACGACGCGCTGATGAAAGAGATCGCGAAGTTCGGCGACTTCGAGGTCGCTCCCAAGAAAGCTTACGTGAGCCTCCGGCGCAAGAAGCAGTTCGCGACCATCGGTCCGGCAACGAAGACCGAAGTCGAGATCGGCCTGAATTCAAAGGCGCTGAAGGCGGGCGGCAAGATCCAGATGCTGCCGCCCGGCGGCATGTGCCAGTTCAAGGCGCGCATCGCTTCGGCCGGTGAGGCGGACAAGGCGCTCATCGCGGCAATCCGCCAGGCCTACGACGAGGCCGGCTGAGGACCCAAAGGGGACGCTCACCTTTAAAGGTGAGCGTCCCCTTTAGATCAGGAGAATCGCGAGGGCGGTGGCGCCCGTTGCGAGCGCGGCGACGAATGACAGCAGCACCGGCTTCCAGCCGGCCTCGCGCAGATGCGCGAACGTGATGCCGAGCCCGACCGCGGCGAGGCCGCAGAGCAGCAACAACTCGGAAACGCGCTGCGCGAGTGCGAGTGCCTGCTGCCACGATCCCGCCCAATCCGCGCCTGCCGCCAGGTAGTCACCGAACGCGCGCAGGCCCGCCAGCAGGACGAAAGCGATCACGAACCCGGGCAGGGCGCGGCGGCGCAGCCCTTTCGTCTGACTCGTCGCCGGCTCGCCATCACCGCGTGCCACCCACAGCGCGGCGAAGGGGATGAGCACGAGCAATCCCGAGGTGCGGAGAAACTTCGTGAATCCCGCGACGGCGACCGCATCCGGGGAGTTGAACTGCGTGGCGTAGATGAGGGACGCACCGACGACCTGTGACGTGTCGTGGATCGCTCCGCCAAAGAACATGCCCGACTGCGCCGCATCGGATTCGAAGACGGCGCCGGCAAGCCAGGGATACGCCACCATCGCGATCGAGCCGAACAGCACGACGCAGGCAATCGCGATGCCGACGTCGGCCTTCTGCGCGCGGATCACCGGCGCGATCGCGATGATTGCGGTGCAGCCGCAGATCGCAGTGCCCGCCGCGAGCAGTCGTCGCACGCCGCGGAGACGCCAAGCATGCGACCGACTCCGACCGTGACGATCAGCGCGACCGCGATGCAGGCGATCACCAGCGGCAGCGCTGTCATGCCGGTTTCGCAAGCGTGGTCCAGGTCAGGCGGAGCCCGATCAGCGCGATGCCGATGCGAAGGAGCGTCTGCCCGGCGAACTCGAGGCCCGGGTCTGCCCAGGCGCCGATGGCCGCGAGATTCCGCCAGAGCATCCCGAGCAGGACGGCGCAGAGGATGGCGCTGACGGCGCCGCCGAGCGCGAAGGAAATGCCTTTCGCGGCGAGCGCGATGGCGACCGCAAAGGCGAGGCCGGGGAGAATCGCGCGCAGGTCTGATCGAGTCGGCACTCGTTCTGCTACGCGCGACGGCCCTTGGACGAATATCGCCCCGCGTATTCGTCGAGCACGCGGCGGATCATGCGCTGATACGGAACCTTCGACTTCTTCGCGTGAGCCTTGAAGAAATCGACGCTCCGGCGGCTCAGGGAGATCGTAACCTTGACGCCGTCGTCTTTCAGGATCAGCTGATCGGGTGGCGGTAGGAAGTCCTTGATAATCCTGATCCGTCCGAGCGGCTCATCCGTGTATCCACTGAACTTTCTCATATTCCTTCCTGCCTCTTCGCCAATATCCAGCACCGATGATCCGCACGAAACCGTTACGCAAGGTGAATCGCACAGTCATGACGCGATTTCCCACCCGGCCAAAACAGAAGTGCCGCCTTTCGCTCGAACTATGACCGCCGTCGTCTGCAATGACACGCCGGGGATCCAGGAACGCCAGCTGTGCCTCCGCAAAAGACACGCCATGCTTGCGCCGATTCTCAAGGTCTTTCGCCGGGTTCCAGTCAAAGAGCTCCGCCATCCGGTCATGGTGACCGGAATATGGCTATGCAACCATACACAAATATGGTTGTTACGACAAGATTCCAAGCGGCCGGGCGGCTGAGGTCCGCTGCCTAACGGATCGCCTCCATCAACGCCTCCGGGTCATACACCACGCCGCCCTTGATCGTGCGGTGGACGCGCGCGAGATTGCCGATATCCGCGAGCGGATCCGCATCGAGTATCACGAGGTCCGCGAGCATGCCGGGGGCGACCGCGCCGGCCTTGCCCTCAAGGCCGAGCGCCCTGGCCCCATTCGTCGTGGCGCTCCGCAGGATCTCGAGCGGCGTGAGCCCCGATTCCAGCATGAGGCGCATCTCGCGATGAATCGACGGCCCGTGCAGCGTACCGATGTTGCCGGCATCGGTGCCCATCACGATGGTGACACCGGCATCAGACAGCCTTTTCAGATTCTCCATCCCGATGCGCGGCGCGTCGGGCGCCTTGGCCGCGGCCATCATCTTCGCAACGCGCTCCGGGCGCTTGTTCGCCGGGATCTCGTTCAGGTCGTCCATCGCCGCGAGAATCTGCGGATCCGCGCGCTTCAGCTCCTCGGGCGTCGCCCGCCATTGATTCGAGAGCGCGAGCGGATAGCCCTGCATGACGAAGAGCGTGGGGTTGTAGAGCACGCGGTTTTTCTTCGCGAGCGCGATGAATTCATCATCCACCGGCGCGTCGAAGACCGAGTGCACGAGCAGATCTGCGCCAGCACGCAATGCGGCTTTCGCGACCAGCAATTCCGTCGCGTGCACTGCGAACTTCTTCCCCGCCGCGTGCGCCGCATCGCCCGCCGCCTTGACGATCGCCTCCTGCGCGGCGAGGTCGTCGCCCTTCTGGTGGATGAACCAGACCTTGATGTAATCAGGGTTGCGGGCGAGCTGGCGCGCAACGAGTGCGCGTGCCGCCTCGACCGAGTCGATGCGGATGATCGGCGGATCGCCGAGGTCGAGCGGCGGGTCGGCAATCATCGAAATCAGGGGTCCCGCGACGGCCATGCGCGGCGCGGCATCCGATGTGGCCGCGCGGTCGCGCACGTCGAAGTTCCACATCGGCCCGCCGATATCGACGACGCCGGTGACGCCGCTCGCGAGCCAGACCTTGAAGGTCGCATCGAGCCGCGCCTTGTTGCGCGCGACTTCATCGGCGTAGGGCACGACAGCATTGAAATCCGCCGCGTCCGGGCGCGTGTAGAGGTTGCCGGACTGGAAGAAATGCACGTGGCTGTCGATGAGGCCCGGAATCACCCACTTGCCGCGGCCGTCGATGATCGTCGCGCCCTGCGGCAGTTCGAGCGTAATGCCGGCGCGGGCGTGCTGGATCCGGTCGCCCTGGATCACGATGGTGGCCCAGGGTTCGAGGGCTGCCGCCCCATTCTGTGACGGGTGCACGATCGTCGCGCCATTGATGACGATCACGTTTTTGCCAATTGGCGGATTTGTGTGACCGCTTACCGGGAGGAGGCAGGCCAGGACAGTTAAAACCTTTAGGAACATATGCCGTTCTCCCTCACCCGGTTGATGGCTTGTCTCGCTGCCCCGGCGGCGGCGTGCTGCCTCGCGCTGGCACCGGCGCCGGCCAGCCCTTACGAGCAGGGCCAACTACTGGCCGGACTCTACACGGCTCCCGGGGAGTTTTTCACGGTGAAGTCGCCGCTCGGCATGAGCCCGATCCTGATCGACGGTTTCGAGGCGACCACCGGCGCGGTGACTTTCCTGAGCGAAGAGGGGGAGTTCTACGGTGTCGTCTGCACGCCGAACCTCGACGTGCTCGCGGGCGCCGATAACCATTTCGAGACGGATGCCGCGATCCTCCGCAACTGGCTGCGCGACGTCATGGTGCCGAACTTCTTCGAGCGCATGCTGCCGGGCACGTCGATCCTGCGCGAGGAGCCGGTGCTGTTTGAAGGCGGGGCCGCCTGGGTCGCCGTCATTCACATGCCGAAAGGGTCCGCGACGTTCCGGAACGATCCCGAGGTCGGCCCGATCCGGGAGGACTCGTGGCGCGGCGTCGTGGCCCTGATCCGTGGCGGACAGACCTATCTCCTGATGACCGAAGTCGCCCACGCATTCGAAGGCGTCGACACCGCTTTCGATCCCTCATCGCCCGGCTGGAACGATTTCCTTCCGCAGCTCGCGGAGTTCTACCGCGGCATGACCTTCCGGGAACTGCCCGGCCCCGACGACAAGCCGCAGCTCGCAGGCCAGCACGCCGGCACCTAAAGGGGACGTTCACCTTTAAAGGTGAGCGTCCCCTTTAAAGGTGAGCGTCCCCTTTAGGATCACCACTTCAGCATCGGCAGCGGACTCCCCGGATTCGTGCGCAGGCGCATGAGCGTGAGCTGCACGAGCCGCCGGTGAAACCCGGCATCCGGCCACGCGGCGAAAATCTGGCGCAACACCTTGCGCGGCAATCCGAACGAGAGGGCCCCGCGCGAGATGTCGATCCAGTCCGCCCGGCGGAAAGCCTCCGTGAGTGAATCCCGCGGGCCGCGCGCCCGCCGGATCCGGTGATGCTCTGCGATCATCCCGGACACTTCCGGTTGCCACTCCGCCTTTCCGGTTGCGGCGAGGTGCGCGCAAGCGAGACCCGCTGAGGGCTCCAGGTAATCGAATGTGCGATTCGTCCAGATGCCGAGATCATGAAAGGCGGTCGCGACGAAAAGCCGCCGCAGTTGATCCCCGCTCACTGACGTCAGCGCCACGCAGAGGTTCAGCACGCGATAGGCGTGATTCCGGTAGCCGTCGAAGTCCTCGCCCAGTTCCGCGGCATGCGCGTTCAACACGCCATCCACGACTGGAATTTCGGTGAGCAGCATCGGCGCTCAGCGGGTGCGGATTCGCGGGCTCATCCACCCCATGATGTCGGCGATCACCTTTTCCTTGCCGATGTCGTTCAGCAGATCGTGTGCGTGGTCTGGATAGATCTTGAGTGTCCTGTCGTCGGACCCGGCGTACTCCTGAAACATCTTGCTGCCGATCGGCAACGTGACCGTATCGGCTGCTCCGTGAAGTATCAGCACCGGCAGCTTGATCCGCGGGAACTCGCGCTCGAGGCGTTCATTGGCGCGCAACATGGCCGCCACCGTGATCGCGGGCTGAATCTCCTTCGCAATCAGCGGATCATTCTCCATCGCCTCGACGACTTTCGCATCGCGCGAGAAACCCTTCTTCGGAAGCTTGAGCACGGGCAGGCGAGGCAGGTAACGGGCCAGCCACTTGACGGTCTTCAACAACAGTTCCGGCGCCGGGACCTTCAGCGCGAAACTCTCGCAGATCAGGCCGTCGATCTCCTTCTGGTGATCGAGCGTGTAGACGCAGGAGATGACGCCGCCCGCGCTGTGGCCGAGCACGAACACGGGGATGCCCGGCTCGCGTGACTTGGCGAGCGCGATGAGAGTCGCCACGTCGTCGACGTAGTCCTCCACCTTCTCGACATAGAAGCGCTCACCCTCCGACTTGCCGCGGCCGCGCTGGTCGTGCGCAAAGACCGCGTAGCCGCTCGCCGCGAAGCGATCCGCGGCCCAGCGATACTGGCCGCTGTGCGAGTTGAAGCCGTGCACGATGACGAGCACGGCGCGCGGATTCCCTTCCGGATGCCACGACCGGAAAACGATGTTGAGGCCGCCCACCCCCTTGAAACTGTCTTCCAGCATGGTTGGTCCTCGGGGTCGTTCTGCTTGATTGTCGAGTCATTCCATTGTGGGCAGCGCGCCCCGGTGTGGCAATCCTTACCGCCCGTTGCAGTACGATGAACCCCTCGAGTTAACGGGTTCTCGCCATGAGACTGCTCCTGCTGATCGTCCTCGCTGCGACCGGACTGGGCGCCGCCCAGGCGGCCGATTCGCCGCCGCTCGCCGCGACCGAGACGCTTTTCCTGCAATTTCTCGATGCCCGCGATGCGGTCGCCTACATCGATTCAGGCCATGTCACGGAGTTCGAGGGCGAGAAGATCGGACCCTGGAACGCCCGCCTGCTCGAGTCCCACAAGGCGCTCCTCGCAAGTCTCGCGGCGCTCGATCCGGCGAAACTCACGGCGCAGGACAAGGCGGCCGTCGCCGCGATCCGCGTCACGCTCGCGGACTTCGGCGACCCGAGCCCCGCGGTTGCGAACGCCCCGAACGACCCGGAGTGCAAGGACCGCCACAACCCGGCGCTCGATTACGAGGCCTTGAGCGCCGCGCTTTCGAGCTGCTATCTCGAAATTGGCAACGTGCTCCAGTTCGAGGGCGGCACGGTCGATCGCGGCACGGGCCTCGGCATGCTCTACGACCTCGAAGAGCCGGCGCGCCGCAAGGCGCTTTTCGATGCCTACCAGCCGCTCTGGGACGCACTGAATGGAAAAAATGAAACCGACAGTCCCTACCGCCGCCTGATCCGCATGGCTGCGGCCGACGATCCCACGAACGGTTCAGGCGCGACGGCCGCCGCGCGCGCGATCGGCATCACGATCGGGGACGTCGAGCGCTGGCTCGTGCGGATCCTCGAGGCCTGGCGCGATGCCACGGGACCGGAGAAAGTCGAGCCCTGGGATTACCGCTACTCGGTGGGCGAGGCCGGCCGTCGCCTCGCGCCGAGTTTCCCCGAGGCGACGTCGTCGGTGTCAACCATCGCTTCTACCGCGACCTCGGCGTGGATCTCGACGCGCTCGGCGTCGTCTACGACATCAAGGACCGGCCGGGTCAATCGCCGCTCGCGTACTGCGACTTCCTGAGGCGCGGGCGAACCGTGAACGGCGAGTGGCAGAAGACCATCGCGCGCGTCGTCGGGCGTTACGAGGAGGGCGGTCTCGGCTCGCTCAACGAGCTCGTGCACGAGAACGGCCACGCGGTGCACATCAGCGCGATCCGCAATCGCCCCGCGTTCACCGACTGGACCGACACGCTCTTCACGGAGGCGTTCGCCGACGTGCCGTCGTGGAGCGTGTACGAACCGGCGTGGCAGAAGAGGTATCTCGGCACGGCGCTGCCCGTCGGCATATCGCTCCGCGGCCTGTACGGCAGCGTGATGATGGACATCGCCTGGTCGCTGTTCGAGATCCGCATGCTGCGCGATCCGTCGCAGGACCCGAATGTGCTGTGGACCCAGATCACGAGCGAGTACCTGCACATCGTCCCGCATCCCGAGGTCGCGTGGTGGGCAGTACGCGTGCAGCTCGTGAACATACCGGGCTACATGGTGAATTACGGCCTCGGCGCCGTACTCACGGCCGAGATGCGGAACGCGACGGCCGCGGCGATCGGGCCGTTCGATGCGGGGAATCCGAAATGGCACGCGTGGACGAGCGAGCAGATGCTGCGCTACGGATCCGAGAAGTCAGCGCAAAAGCACTGATGGACAGAGCTGCTCGGTCGCCCGCTGTCGCCGGAGGCGCTGCTCACGGACATCCGCCGCATCGGCAACTAAAAGGGGACGCTCACCTTTAAAGGTGAGCGTCCCCTTTGTGCCAGCTGCGATTGAATCGCCGCGCAGCCTCCGTCCAAGGGGATTGCCGTCGTCTTGGACGGAGGAACCCGTTGCGCGCTTCTTGCTTTGTTGCCATTTCGTTGGTGTTTGCAATGTCGGCCGGCCAAGCAGGCGCGGCCCCGTCCGCCCCCCAGACAACCACGCCCGCCTGGCCAACTCTCAACTCCTTGAATGGCAAGGTCGTTCTGGTCGATTTCTGGGCCTCCTGGTGCGGTCCCTGCCTCCAGTCCTTTCCCTGGATGAACGCGCTTCAAGCAGGAGCACGCGGACGAGGGCTTCGTCATCGTCGCCGTCAATGTCGACCAGGAGCCGGCGCTGGCCGAGGCCTTCCTGAAGAAGGTCCCGGCGAAATTCCGGATCGAGTACGACCAGGCCGGCAATCTCGCGCGGCAATTCGGCGTGCAGGCCATGCCGACCAGTTTCCTGATCGACCGTCAGGGCAAGGTTCGCGTCCGCCACGCCGGCTTCCGCGAGAAGCAGCGCGCAGAACGCGAGACAGCAGATCGAGCAATTGCTGAAGGAACCCCCGCCATGAATCGACTGCGTCCCCTTCTGCCGCTCATGTCGCCTGCTTGCGATCGGCGCCACCGCCGGCTGCGCCTCGCTCGGCGTCGAGCCCTGGGAGCGCGACCTGCACGCGCGCGCGGACATGCAGCCCAATGCGCACGACGCAGCGATCGACGACCACATCTATTTCAGCAAGGAGGCCTCCAGCGGCGGACGCGGATTCGCCGGCGGTGGCTGCGGATGCAATTGAAGAAGCCGATCGGCGCCGCGCTCGCGAGCGCGACCTGCGGCCTGCTCGGCGCCTTGCCGGCCTCGCCGGTCGCCGCGCAGGAGGCCTATGACTGGGAAATCGACACCTCGCTCCTTTATTACGGCGAGGACGATGACCGCGTGATGGACGTGCAGCCTCATGTCCTCCGCGCGCCGCAGCATTCGACGAAGACCGCAGCCTCGACATGAATCTCACGATCGACGTCCTGACCGGCGCCACGCCCTCGGGCGCCGTGCCCGCGAATTCCGTGCAGACTTTCACGCCGCCGTCCGGCCGCGACAGCTACACCGTCGCGCCCGGCGTCACGCCGCTCGACGACACTTTCCTCGATACCCGCGTCGCGCTTTCGGCCAACTGGCAGCAGGCGCTTGGCGAGTCGATGCGCTGGAGCGCGGGATTCAGCGCCTCCCAGGAATACGACTACCTGCATCTCGGCATCAACGGGCGGCTCGAACGCGACTTCAACATGCGGAACACGACTGCATATATCGGCGCCGCGATCGCGCAGGACGACATCGAACCGGTCGGCGGCGCGCCCATTCCGCTCGCGCCCATGCGGGAGATCGACAACTCACGACAGCAAGCTCGCGGACGAGTCCAAGGACGTCTACGACGTCCTCGTCGGCGTCACGCAGGTGCTGAGCCGGCGCTCGCTGCTGGAACTCTCGCTATTCCTACGGCAGCAGCGACGGCTACCTGACCGACCCGTACAAGTTCCTCAGCGTCGTCGACCCGGTGACCGGCTCGCCGGTCGCAGGGCCGGCCGGCAGCGGGCTTTACCTGTATCTCTTCGAGACCCGGCCCGATTCGCGCGCCAAGCAGAGCCTGTTCGCGGAATGGCGCTACGCCTTCGACCGCGATTCGCTCGCCGTCGGTTTCCGCTATCATGGATGACGACTGGGGCGTGAACTCGGAGACGCTCGAGGCGCGCTACCGCTGGAATATCAACGATCGACTCCTACCTGGAGCCGCAGCTGCGCTACTACACGCAGGACGCCGCGGATTTCTACCGCACGGTGCTCTTCGCCGGCGACCCGCTGCCGGAATTCGCCTCGGCCGACCATCGTCTTGCGAAGTTCGACGCCTACACGATCGGCTTCAAGTACGGCCGCCGGATGGACCACGGCGAGTTCTCGGTCCGGCTCGAGTACTACGAGCAGAGCGCAGATCCATCGCCTGGCTCTGCGGTCGGCGATCTGTTGAACTACGATCTCGTTCCGCCACTGACGGCCGTGATCGCACAATTTGGATACAAATTCCGGTTTTAGGCTCCAACGCGAGCGCGACCTCTGGCGCGCCGATTTTTCTGCCATGGGCAGCCCCTGCGAGCTGCTCTGCGAGACCGAGGACGAAGGCCTCGCGTTTCGCGCTCGCCCGGCATGCCTGCCGCGAAGCGGAGCGCATCGACCGGAAATTCAGCCGGTACCGGACCGATTCGGTCGTCCATGCGCTGCACGAGAGCCGCGGCACAGCCGTTTCGCGTGGATGACGAAACCGCGCGCCTCCTGGATTACGGCGCGTCGCTCTGGAAGCTGAGCGAGGGGCGGTTCGACCTGACCTCCGGGCGTGCTGCGCCATGCCTGGAACTTCGACGAAGGACCGGTCGCCGCGAACACGGCGCGGATTCCCGAATTGCTCGCGCGGATCGGCTGGCAGCGCGTGCTGTGGGAGCCGCCGCACCTGACCCTGCCCGAAGGCATGGAGATCGATCTCGGCGGGATCGGCAAGGAATACGCGGTCGATCTCGTCGCCGACTGGGCGGCGGCAGCATGTCGCGTTCCCGGTGCTCGTGAACTTTGGCGGTGACCTGCGCTGCACGGGGGCGGCGCCGAAAGCCGGCGCCTGGCAGGTGGGCATCGAGTCGATCGAGAATTTCGGCGAGGCGGCGCGGCGCATCGAGCTCAAGTCCGGCGCGCTCGCGACGAGCGGGGACGCGCGGCGTCTCATCGAGATCGACGGCAAGCGTTACGGGCACATCTTCGACGCCCGCACCGGCTGGCCTGCGCCCGGCACGCCGCGCTCCATTACCGTCGCCGCCGCGACCTGCTCACAGGCCGGCAGCTATTCGACGCTCGCGATGCTGCAGGGCGCGCGAGGCCGAGGCCTTCCTCGAAGGCGAGGGCGTGCAGTACTGGTGCCTCCGCTAAAGGGGACGCTCCGCTTCAAAGGGGACGCTCACCTTTAAAGGTGAGCGTCCCCTTTAGCAATCTGATTACTCAGCCGTCGTAAATGTCGTTTCCACGGCGACGATGTTGCCGTTCTCACCGACGGTCTGAACGCCGACCTGATATTCGGCACCTGGCACCATCAGCACCGCCGGAATCCTGAAACTGGTTACGTCCGGCGCCAGGTTGAGCGTGAGCACCTGTTCCGGGTCGGTCGACTCGTTCTCGAATTCGAGAATGAACTGCTCGATGCCAGGCGCCGCCGACCAGCGAATCACCAGGGCTTGCCCGGCCGGCACTTCCGCGTCCTGTGCCGGATGGAGAATCGTCACTGCGGGCGGCAACTCGTGCGACAGCGTGAGCACGCTGCGAAACGCCTCGCCGGTCGTCGACTCGCCGAGCAGCACGTACTTGCCCTCCGGGTAAAACGCCAGGACTGCCTCGCCGGGCGGCTCCGGTGTCTCGAAGTGAAACTCGCGCATGCCGGGCGTTCCATCGGCGGCCAGCAGGGTCGTCATCCGCTGCCGGTCAGGCCCCTTGATGTAAAGGCGGCGCAGACCCTCGTCGCCCGCGGTCCCGGAAATCACCACCTCGGTGTCACCGTCCGTTGCATTCTGCTCGACGATCAACGTGGCCTCCTCGAATGGTGTTGGCTTGTCAGCATGGGACTCGGCGGCGACACCTACGACCGATGCCGCGGCCAGCGCGAGGCCGGCATGAAGTTTCAGGTATGACATGGCGTATTCCCCGGTTTGTTGTGGGTTCTTCCAGGTTTGACGAGCCGCCCGGGAAATTCAGTCGCGACGATTGATTTTCGGTCCCCGCACGTCCTACTGGTGACAGCCCGCTTTTCCAGGAGAGACGCGCAATGCCAAGCCGCAATTCACTGTGCAAAGCGGCGCTCGGGTGCGCGCCGTTTCTGGTTCCCATTCCGGCGGATGCCGACGAAGAGCGCAGGATCGAGGTGGGTGCCAAGCTGCAAACGACCATGGCCTCCGGGATCCCAGCAAACGACATGCCGGGCTTCGGAATCTTCGGCCTGTATCGCCTGAACGACGACTGGACGCTCGGTGTCCGCCTCGACCGAACGGAGTTCGACTACGAGGAGCCCGCCCGCCTGATCGGCATTCCGCTCGATCCCGACGCAGAGCCGATCGACGCCAAGGCCGAAGGGACGATACTCGGCGCCTGGGTCGAGCGGTCATTCCGGGCGACGCCGGAATCGCGGACCGAGTGGTTCGTGGGCGCGGGCCTGGCCGCCGCCTCGATCGATGTCCCGGATGTGACGGGTCCGACGCTTGCCGGCGGCACCTTCTTCATCCGCACGGAGGCCGATACCGAGATCATCGTCTCGGTGCTGGGCGGCGTGCGGCGCAGGCTCGGCGAACGCTGGTTCCTCGAGTTCACGCTGCGCGGCGACCAGCACTTTGCCGACTGGACCTCGACTGATGAAGTCTCGGGCGGCACCCGCGAGATCGACGAGTACTTCGCCTACGGCGGCAGCCTGGGGTTCGGCTACCGGTTCTGATTGAAGGGGACGCACCCCTTCATATTCGTGAAGGGGCGCGTCCCCTTCAGCGTCCCCTCAGCCGGCAACCACTCGCGGCGTAGCCACCGACTCCGTGCGCCCAAGCGGCGCACTCGCCACATCCCGCCACAGCAGCAGGTCGCCGAGCCGCGCCGACGCGCCGTCATAGAAACCCTGCTGCGGCGCAAACTCGCGCGGATTCCTGAACGTTCCAAACAGGATGTCGAACAACGGCAGGTCCGAGAAATTCCAGGCATGCACGCCGCGCTGATGGTGCACGGAATGACTCTCCGGACGCTGCATGATGTAGCCGAGCCACTGCGGCGTGCGGACATTCATGTGCTGGAACACGCTTAACAAGGTCGTGACGTAGAGCGCAATCGTCGCCGCCTCGGCGGTCACGCCGACCACGAGCGTCAGCGCCAGGCTGTAGACCACGGTGAAACCGACCATGTCCAGCGGGCTGAACCAGAACGCGCCAAAGGTATCGAGCCGTTCGGCGCTGTGGTGCATCTGGTGGAACGCGCGCCACAGCCGGTCGCTGGTGTGCATCGCCCGGTGCCAGCCATAGATGCCAAGTTCGTAGACCAGCACGCCCGCGAGCGCGCCGCCCCAGGTGCCGAGCGCGGTGAGGTCGAACAGCTGGATACTGGATCAGCCACTCGGTCCAAAGAGCGGCAGGTAGGACGAGAGGAAGAAATAGACCGCGAACGCCAGCAGGCCGCGCAGCCGCCAGCCCCGCACCGGCGGCAGCGGTCGCGCCGGGAACAGCGCCTCGAGGGCGATCAGCGCGCCAAACAGGGCAAAAACCGTCAGAGAGATGGGATCGAGCAAGAGCTGGAGTGGCGTGGGCATGAGCGTTCAACCTTGATCCTCAATCGTGTGGCGGGGCACAATAGCCCCGGACGCGGGTCCACCGCTAAAGCGATATTCGGCAAGGAAAACGACGGATCGGCCAAAATCATGAATCCGTCACCCAAATCCGTGGCATTGCTCGCCTATCCCGAGTGCTCGGCCTCGGTCGTCTACGGCATGTACGACCTGTTCATGTCCGCCGGGCGCGACTGGGACGCTTATGCCGGCAACCCGCCCGGCCCTCAGCTGATGCAGCCGCGCATCGTCGCGGCCGAGGCGCGCCCGCTCGCGGTCGCCAACGACATCCGCCTCGTGCCCGAAGCCGCATTGAGCGCGAGCCCGGTGCCGGACCTGGTCTGCGTGCCGGACCTCAACGTCATGCCGGGCGAATCGCTCGACGGGCGCTTCGAACCGGAGATCGCCTGGCTGCGCGAGTGCCATGCCGCCGGAGCCATCATCGGTACCGCCTGTTCAGGCGCGTTGCTGCTCGCGCAAGCCGGGCTGCTCGATGGCCACGACGCCACCACGCACTGGGCCTTCAGCGAAGACATGCAGCGCAGCTATCCGGCGGTCAAGGTCTGCCCGCGGCGGGCGCTGGTCGTGAGCGGCGCGGGGCAGCGCCTCGTGATGGCAGGCGGCGGCACCACATGGCTCGATCTCGCGATCTACCTGATCGCGCGGATGATCAGCGTGGAAGCCGCGTCGCAGGTCGCACGCGTGCACCTGATCAACTGGCACGATATCGGCACGCAGCCCTATGCGCGGCTCGCGCGCTCACGCCAGGCGGCCGACAGCGTCATCGGCCGCTGTCAGGAATGGATCGCGACGCACTATCGCGATCATGCGCCGGTCAATGCGATGGTCCAGCTCTCGGGCCTTGCCGAGCGATCATTCAATCGTCGCTTCCAGCAGGCGACCGGGCTGTCGCCGTTGCAGTACGTGCACACGCTGCGAATCGAGGAGGCGAAGCAGATGCTCGAATCCGGCGACGCACCGGTGGAGCAGATTGCCGACGAGGTCGGCTATGAAGACGCCGGCTTCTTCAGCCGCCTGTTCCTGCGCAACGTCGGCCTGACACCGGCGCAGTATCGCCGGCGTTTCGGCGCGCTGCGGCGGGCGCTGGCGCAATAGGGGACCTCGAAGGGGACGCGCCCCTTCATATTCGTGAAGGGGCGCGTCCCCTTCAGCCGCCAAGCGCGCGCTTGCCCAGCTCCCAGGCCACCAGCAGCGCCATCGCGAGCAGCACCCACCAGCCGACGTGAACGCGCGCCGCCGGTTCGGCATGTAGTTCGAGCCGAGGTGGAAATACGCATGCGCGATGCGGCTCAGCACGAACAGCGACGCCGCCGCGAGCGCGACCACGTGCACCGCGTCCAGCGCCCAGAGCGCAAACGACATCACGTAGAACAGCACCGGCAACTCGAACTGGTTGCGGATGTTGTTGTTGATCTGGAGCACGCTGTCCGGCCAGGCGTCTTCGTGCAGCGCCGCCGCGTCCATGTCCACCTGGCCCGCCTTCATCGCGGCGATCTTGACCTTGATGAGGCGCACGTAGATCGCCGAGCGTCAGCAGCACCTGGACGAGAACGGGGACGAAGATGAGGTTACGGCTCATGAGTCACCGATTGCGTGGGTCGTTGAAAGGCTCGTCGGTTCGCGGTGCGTCGGGCAGTTGCTGGTCCAGCGACTGGCGGTAGCGGATACAGCCCGCCAGGAACTTGCGGCCAGGCCGGCACGGATGGCGCGGGGTCCGTCTTCTCCGGGAGGAGGGCCCAAAGCTCGGGGTGGTGCCAGCACAGATCGTGGCCGGTCGAATCCCGATGCGCGCGAATGCCGGCGCGGAGCCGGCGTACTTCGGCGATCAGTTGGTCGCGTGACATGCCATCGAGGTCGTCATCCATGGCCAGCACCTACTTCTTGGCGGCCGCCCGCACCCGATATCTGCGTGAGGGCTCCCGGACCGCCAGCGTCCACGGCCTGATGTTGCCGAGCTGCGGTCCAATCTCACGCTCGGCCACCTCCGTATCGTGAGCCGCCTGCGCGCGCAGCCAGTAGCCATTCGACAAGCCAAAAAACCGGCAAAGCCGCAGGTCCGTATCAGCGGTGACTGTCCGCTTGCCCGCCACGATATCGCCAATCCGCTGGGCCGGCACGCCGATCTCCTTGGCGAGCCGATACTGGCTGATGCCCATCGGCTTCAGGAACTCCTCCGAGAGGAGCTGGCCGGGCGTGACAGGATCAAGCTTGCTCATCGTTCGTGCCTCTCAATGGTAGTCAACGATCTCGACGTCCTCGGCGCCCGAGGCCGTCCAACGAAAGCAAACGCGCCACTGATCGTTGATGCGAATGCTGTATTGCCCGTGTCGGTCGCCCTTGAGTGCCTCCAGTCGATTACCTGGCGGGATGCGCAGATCCTCGAGGCGACCGGCGATTTCCAGCTGTCGCAGCTTGCGGCGTGCGACAGAGGCAATGCTTTCGAATCTCCTGACTCGATTTCCGCGGGCGAGGGACTCTGTGTCAGCGCACCGAAACGATCGAATCATGACTGATAGTAACGCATCGCGTTAATAACGACAAACGTTACTATCCGCCTGAGACCTAGTCGAAAGTCGCCCCAGCGCCTCTCCCGGAAACCATGATTCGTCCCGGCGTGCGAGCTCGACGCCGGGCACGAATGGTAATTTCGACGTCGTGTCCGAGCGCTGTCAGAAAGCCCATCAAGCGCTCGACCGAGAATCCCTCAAGCCGATAGTTCACGAGCGCCGATATCTTGGGTTGATTTACACCCAGGCGTTTCGCCGTGGCGGCCTGAGTCCGGCCGCCAGCTTTCAGAATGCGATTGATCTCAACCGCCATGGCTACTTTGGTAGACCTTTCTCCGGCATCCGCAAGGCCCAAGTCTACGAACACGTTGCCGGAGCCGGGTTCCACCTGATTTGACCTACCTCGGAATTTTCCCATACCTCACCTCATGGTCAGCGTGAGCTGCCAGCAGCCGCTGATGCACCAGATCGACATCCCGTTTCGCCGTTTCGGTCCTGCGCGGCGACTTTTTCTGGAAACAGTGCAGTACATAGACTGCCGACGCGAATCGCACGGTATAGATCGCTCGGTACGCGCTGCCGTCAAAGTTTTCGACGATCTCCAGACGCGGCCCTTGGCCTTTCCAATGCTTCGCAGCAGGGTGCTGCCGCCAAACTGGGCAACCCGAGTGCCCATTCGCGGACAATGTCTTCGAGTCCGCGTCGCGCCATGCAGCTTTCATGCCGCATGCTCATTATCCCTGTTTTGGGATGTTTTGCCAGACCCTTGAGAACGCTACGGCGGGCAGGGGCTTGCGCCCACACCAAAAACGCCTGAATTCGTTACAAAAAACGGTTGGCGAGTGTAAAGCGACGCTTTACACTGTCGCAATGCACAACCCCGCCCATCCCGGCGAAGTACTGCGCGAGTTCTTGCCTAGGGACTTACCCGTTGGTGAAGTCGCGAACCGTTTGGGGTTTCACGCCAGGCGCTGTCCGCGCTCCTGAATGGCCGCGCCGGTGTCAGCGCCGAAATGGCGCTGCGCCTGGAAGCCGCCCTGGGCACCAGCGCAGAAATGTGGGTTCAGATGCAGGCTAATCATGACCTCTGGCAGGCGCGGCAGCTGGGCCGGCCGAAGGTGCGGCGTATCGCTGCCTGAGGGCATGGATAAAGGGGACGCTCACCTTTAAAGGTGAGCGTCCCCTTTGAATTACTGCGCCGTGAACGCCACCGCGACGTAATTGGCGGTCAGCGTCGTGCTGGGCTCGTCGAACGAGCCCCGCGCGGTGAGCGCGCGCATGTTCGCGCCGCCGTTCAGCAGGCGGTTCACCCGCTCGGCAAAGTCCGCGAAGTCGCGGTACATCTCGACTCTCCGCGCCCGCGCGACGACGAACACCGTCTGGCCGACGTCTCCGGCTCGATCGTCATCGGCGAGGCGAGGCGTCGTGATGTCGACGATCCGCGAGCCGACCTTGAGGAAGTGCCGGGCGCCGAGGTCCGGGTTCCCGGCATCGATCACGAACCCGTCCTGAGCCCATCGAGAGGAAGGGCGCGTCCGTGCCGTTGAAGCCCCAGCCAATCGCCGAGGAGCGCGCGGAGCCCGTCGACGTTCACCAGCGTCCGGCCCGTGAAATCCGGCGGCGCCGCGCCGAAGGGCGTCACGAAGCCGAACGCGCGGGCGGGATCGCCCACCTCGAAGTCGGCGACGTCCAGGTCGCCCGTGTCGATCTCGTAGTTCGCCGGGTCCGCGTCGGTCGACGACCGAGCCACCCGTGCCGGTGAAGTCGAAGAAACGGGATTGCGGCCGTCGATCGAGAAGAGATCGAAGTCGACCTGGCCCGGGTTCGTGTCGACCACGGTCCCGAGCACGTGCATGAAGTGCAGCCGCACCCGGCCCGCCGTCGCGTCGAGCGTGGGATTCACGTCCGAGGAGGTCGCCTCGCCAAACGCATGGATGCGCTGGCCGACCGAGATCGCATCGGTGTCGAGCGGGCTGCGCGCCGCCGCCTTCCTTGGTCACGCCCGTGTTCGGCGCCGATCAGGACCGTGATGTCGCCGCGGGCGAAGACCACGCTGTCGTCCGGCGGATCACGGTGCCGCCGCGCACGATCAGCTCGTTGCCCGCGCGCGCAAAGACATTCCCGATCACGGCATCGAAGTTCGCGCCCGGCACGCTGCTGCCCGCGAGCACGCGATCCGCGGTGAACTCGCGGGTCGTCGACGTTATAGACGCCCTGCGCGACGGTCGCCGTGCCGACGGCGAGATCCGCGAGTGCGGCGAGCCCCGCCGCGCCCGTCAACTCGACGCCATCCACTTCAAACGTGGTCGTCCACGGTCGTCTCGACCGTGAAGTCGGCCGTGCTCGCGCGCTCGGGTGATTGAAGGGGCGCAGATCCACGACGTAGCTGCCGGCCGCCTCGTCCACGGAGACGAGCGGGCCGCGCACGCGGAACTCCCGCGCGTCCAGCGGCTCGACGGAGGCGACGAGGCGCGGGATCCGTGGTCGCCGTCGCGGGAATCGTCAGGATGTTGAGCTCGTGCGTCGCGACGATATCGAAGGCGAGCAGGAGCAAGGCGGGCGTGCCGGAGGCGATCGCGACCTGGTTCGCGGCGTCGAGCTCGAGCTCGATGTCCACGACGCCGAGCGCGGCGCCGTTCTCATCCACGACCCGGGCCTCGGCGGGCATGCCCGCGACCTCGACGCTCACTTCCGCGTCGGTGTAGTCGAGGCGGACCGTGGCCGCCACGTAGTTGCCATTCGGGATCGTCGCGGCGGTCGTGAATTCGGTGACCTCCGAGAGATCGGCGAAATCCACGCGCTGGCTGGTCGGGAGCGCCTGGACAGTGTCGCCATTGCTGCGCTCGAGGCGGATCGAGACGACATCCACCGCATAGTTCAGGTAATCGTCCGTCGGCGGCGGCCAGGCCGATCCGGACCTCGCCGCAGGTGGTCGCGGTGCAGGCCGCGGGCGGGTCGTCGGGCGGGGTCAGGATGCGCGCCGCCGCCGTCGCCGCAGGCGGAGAGGGCGAGCAAGATGGCGGCCAGGGGCGCTTTATATAGAGCGCGCATGCGGCTCCTAATCGATACTTTGCGCAGCATAGACCGGGAGAGGGGCAGATGGTTCGCTCTGGCGGTGCCGGGTCGTTGTTTCGTAGCTTGCGCGACGAACTTGCGGCGGTGCTCGTGGCTTGCTTCGAACCGGCTCTGCTTGGCGCCTAGCGCATCCTGGCGAGTTGATCGAGTAGCGCCTGTTCCTGCTGACGCGTTGTATCGTCGGCACTTGCGACACATTCGAGGAGCGCCTTCAAGGCGCAAACGGATAGAGCTGTCGCTTTCGCCATGATTCCCAGTTTAGTCATACGAAGTACGTCCAGTGAATCCACGTCGGCGAGCCAGCGAAGGTCCGTCCAGGTTTTTAAGGGAAGGGGACCGCCGATGACGCCTAGGAAGAAGCCTGGATAGGGATATCGAAGCGAACACGGCGGATCCTCGGTGCGCAGTTGGTCCGGCTCGTGAGCAATCGTACGACCCAATCTTCGCCAGGGGTCGGCGCCAGGAACACCAGAAACTTGGGTTTCAGTTCTCCCGATACGGCGTCGCGGTAAAACCGCTCGTGGCGGTAGATGTCGCCGGATTCCACGGCCAGACTCGCAAGGTGAGACGCCGGCTCAGTGTTTTATCGCGTCAGCCGCCGCGATAGCATCGAATTCGCGCGCCGCCTCAAGTACAGCTTCACGATTCGGATCATCGTCCGGGACCGCCAAGGCGTACGGAATGCGTTCGTTGTTCCCTCTGCCGCCGTCCCAGATTTTGTCCCATGGCCCACGCTCAGCATGTGTCAAGCCGATCAATGGCTTGGTCATCTCGTCGAGGTGGCGGTGCGCGAGTTCCTGCATCAAGCGCAGTTCGCGCTTCGTGAAATGGCTTTCGTCAAACGCAATCTTGGGTACGACACGCTGCCGATCGTAATCAATGACCCGCTCAGGAATTATGTCTACCGCTGCCGCCAGGTCGGCTTCCAGATCGTCCCATTCCTGCACAAGGGCAAATGGCACTGGGCCATTCTTCCACGCGTGATACTCGAGCCCGGTTACGCCGCGACCAGTTTCCCGGAAATGATGAAAATCAAGTAAATACAGTAGCTTGAACAGCTTTGTCTTACCGCAGTACTTGGTATTGCGGGAGAAAAAGATGATCGCGTTTACGAGCTTTTCGCGATCCCGAGAGATCAGCATGAAGTATCCGTAGTCAAGTCATGAAGTATGGAGGCTAAGGTAGACCCGATGCTAGTGCGTGGCAAAGTTGGTTAGCTGAGGTGTGCGTACAGATTTGCAACCTTAGTACCTAGAAAAAGGCCCGCGTCTTGCGACGCGGGCCCGGTCAATGCGACCCAGGGTGAGTTCGTCAGGGCGACTCGAGCGCAATCGCCACGTAGTTCGCGGTGAGCGTGGTGCTCGCGTTGTCGTACTGGCCTTTCGCGAAGAACGCGCGGGCCACGGCGCCGCCGCCGAGCCTGGCAGTCAACTCCTCGACGAACGGCGCCCATTCGCGGAACACCTCGACATCGCCGCGTTGACCGATGGCGAAGAGCGTCCGCCCACTCGCCGGCGCGATGGTCGGGGCTGAGGCCAGCGCCGTGATGTCAAACACGAGCGGCCCGATCTTGATGTGATGACGGAGACCGAGATCCGGGTTCGCGTTGTCGATCACGAGGCCGTCCACACCCATCGAGAGGAAGGGCGCGGTCGTGCCGGTCTCGCCCCAGCCGACGCCCATGAGGGCGCGGAGCGATCCGACATCCACCACCGTGCGGCCGGAGAAATCCGGCGGTGCGAGGCCGAACGGCGTCACGAAGCCGAACACGCGGGCCGGTGAATCGGGCATCAGGCCCGAGCACATTCAGGGCACCCGTCTCGATCTCGTAGTTCATCGGGTCCGCGTCCATCGCGGCTGAGGTACCCGTGCCGGCGAAGTCGAAGATGGCCGGCCGGCGGCCGTCGATCGCGAAGAGATCGAGCGTCACCTGGCCGGGCAGGGCCGAGACCACGGTGCCGGACAGGTGCGTCAACTTCATGCGCACGCGGCCCGCGGTTGCATCGAGCACGATGTCGTCGTCAGTCGGGCTCGCGTCGCCGAAGGCAAAGATGCGCTGGCCGACCGAGATCGCATCGGGCCGCAGCAGGTTTGCGCCGCCGCCTTGCTTCGTGACGATCGTCTCCGGCCCGATCAGCACGGTGATGTCGCCGCGGATGAAGCGCACGCTGTCGTCACGCCGGATGATCGTGCCGCCGCGCACGGTGAGTGTGTCGCCCACGCGCGCCGTCACGTTGCCGTGCACGAAGTCGAAGTTGGGGCCCGGGACGCTGTCGCCGGCGAGCACGTCAGAAGCCGTAAACTCGCGGTCCGAAACATCCAGCACGCCGAAAGCGGCCGTGCGGGTGCCCGCGGGCTGGCCCGCAAGCTCGGCAAGACCGGCGCTGCCAGTGAACTCGACACCTTCGATCTCGAAAGCCGTGTCGGCAGTCGTGTTTACCGTCAGCAAGCCCAGCCGCGCGGAGGGGTGGTTGAAGGGACGCAGATCGATGACGTAGCTCGACGCATTCGTGTCCACGGACACGAGCGGGCCGCGCACGCGCAACTCCTTGTCCTCGACCGGCTCGATCGTCGCGACGATGAACGGCGCCGAGACGGCGGTCGCCGGCGTGGTCGTGATGTCCACCTCATGCGAGGCGGCCAGGTCGAAGTCGAGCTGGAGCAGCGCCGGGCGTCCCGGCGCGATCACGACGTGGTTGCGGTTGTCGAGCCGGATCGCGAGATCCACGACGCCGAGCGCGCTGGCCGGCTTCATCGACGACCGTCGCTTCGACTGGTTCGCCATTGACCTCGACGCTGACTTCCGCATTCGCGTAGTCGAGCTGGATCGACGCGCCGCACGTAGGTGCCGTTCGGGATCGTCGCCGCCGTGACCAGTTCCGTCAGGTCCACGAGTTCGGCAAAATCCACGCGCTGGCGCACCGGCAGCGTTTCGACGGTCGAGCCATTCGCCTTTTCGAGCGTCAGCGAGACGACGTCCACGGAATAGGAGAGGAAATCCCCGTCCGCGTCGGTCAGGGCGATGAGAACTTCGCCACAGCTGGTGGCGGAGCAGCTCTCATCGGGGACAGGCGCCGGAGCACCGCCGCCGCCGCCGCAACCGGCGAGGGCGAGCAGGGCGATCAGGATGGGCGCTATTAAATGAGCGCGGAGGCGCGTCCAGACGCTGGTTTCACATAAGCTTGTCAAGGGCAAGGGACAACATGGTTCGCTCCCGGTTTCATGGCGAGTATGGGGAGAGAACGGCGGGTGGGGTCGAGGTTGACGCCGCCGCGTGCACCGCGCTGCCCTCTGCGGGTAACTGCCCACTTACGTCGCTTTCACGAATTCTAGCTATACGTAATGTACGTATAGTAGAGTTCGTGCAGGCCATCTTTCTCGAATCGCCAGCTTTTGAGCAAATTGCGGTTTCGCGACTCCCGTCGAGGCAAGGGCAAGCGCGGCGGTTTGCGAGTGAAACCACGATGATTGGGCGCGTGGACCAGAGTTCTGGTTGTTCACCGTGTACGACAAGGGAGAGATGGACGACCTGACTCCAAAGCAGCGAGCCGTATTCAGGCAACTCGCAAAAGCTGGACTAAACTTGCGGAAAGACTTATGACCCGGAAGCGCGGGATCTGTTTGCGGAGCTCACAGAAGGACTGGATGCCCTGGCGGATCAGCGTCAAGGCAAGCGCACCTTGCGTACACACGTCATCAAGCTGATGCCGGCGCCGAAAATTTCCACTCGTGAGCTCGCTCGGATTCGCAGGCAGATGAAAATTCTCGCGCGGCCTCTTTGCGAGATATCTCCGCACTAATGTTCGCACCCTGGAGAATTGGGAGCAGGGACGCGCGAAGCCAAACGCCCAGGCTGCGCTGCTTATTCGCCTGGTGCAGCGGTTTCCTGACACCGTGGAGCGGTTAGCAGAGATCTGACCGGAAAGCTCCCTGTAACCCATGCCTTCGCCCACACCGTGACCCAGCAATCCATCGGCTTCCAGCACTACACGACGCCGCCGACGTTCCGGGTGGAACTCGCGGAACGCCCGGTGCTGCTGGACCTGCTGCGGGCCGAGGGCGGCCGGCGTCTCGTGCTGCTCGACGCGCCCGCCGGTTACGGCAAGACCTGGCTGCTCACGCGCTGGTACGCGGAACTGCGCAAGGCCGGCAGCCGCGTGGTCTGGCTCGGCGCGGACCCGATGGAACCGGCCGAACTCCTCGCGCTGATGGTCGCGGGTTTCCAGCGTTCCGGAATCGACGTCGGCCGCCTCGACGGCCTGGCGGCGCAGGGATTCGCGGACGTGCCGCTGCGCGCCGTCCTCACCGCACTCACCGCGACGCTGGAAGCGACGCCACAACCCGTCGTCATCTTTCTCGACGACCTGCATCGCCTCGGCCGCGATGCCGTCCAGGACGTGCTCACGCGCCTCGTGCACGAGGCGCCGCCCACGGTGCGCTTCGTATTCAGCGGCCGGGATCTCTCGATGCTGCCGCGTGCGGACCTGCGAACGCGCGGCGAACTGCTCGAGATCGGCGCGGAGCAGCTGCGCTTCGGCCGCGACGAATCCCGCAGCCTGCTGCCGCTGCTTTCAAAGGAGCAGCTCGACCGGATTCTCGAGCGTACGGAGGGCTGGCCGGTCGCGCTGCAGCTCGCGCGTCTCTGGCTGCAGGCGAAGCCGGAGCGCTCGTCGCTGCTCGACGCCTTCTCGGGACGCACGACGGAGGTCGCCGAGTACCTGACCGAGCAGGTGCTCGCGGACCTCGCGCCGGATCTGCAGAAGAGTTCTCTCCGAAGTCGCGATCCTCGACGCGCTGAATCCCGCGCTCGTGGCCGAAGTCACGGGAAGTCCGGACGCCTGGCGGCGCCTGCTCGACGAAGGGCGACTCGAGCACTTCCTCGTGCCGCTGGACGCCGAACGCTACTGGTTCCGCCTGCATCACCTGCTGCTCGACTACCTGCGCGCCCGCCATCGCACGAACGGCGAAGACCTGCGCGCGCTGCATGCGCGCGCGTCCGTCGCCTTCGAGCGTGACGGCGACCCGCTCGAGGCGGTGCGCCACGCGGTGCTCGCCGACGACGTGACGCGCGCCGCGCGGCTCATCGAGCGCACCGGCGGATGGGCGCTCGTGCTCTTCGGCGGGACGGTGCGGATGCGCGCGCTCCTCAACCTCCTGCCGCTGTCGCGCATCGGCGAGTTTCCGCGCGTGCAGGTGTTCCAGGCCTTCCTCGCCGTGAAGGACGGCGAACTCGCGCGCGGCCTCAGGCTCTTCGAGGCCGTCGTCGCCTCGGGCGCCGCCGCGAACGATCCCGCGCTCGCGCGCGACCAGCTCATCGTCGGTCACCTGATCGGCCGCTATGCCGACCACCCGGTCGCGGCCGGCGAGCTCGAAGCGCTGTATCGCGAGGTCGACGCGGTGCCCGCGACCGACGACATCGCGCGCGCGACGCTCCTCAATACGGCCTGCCTGCTGGCTTTCGGCACGGGCGACATGCGGGCCGCGCTCGAGGCGGCGCAGCGCGCCATCAAGGAGATGCGCCGGATCGGCTCGGTGCTCGGGCTCAACTACTGCCTGATCCACCTCGGCCTCGCGCAGCTGCATCTCGGCGAGCGCCGCGAGGCGGAGGCGACCTGGCGCGAGGCCGCCGCGATGGCGGAGGAGAACTTCGGCGCGGACAGCGGGCTCAAGTCCATCGCGGACGTGCACCTCGCCGTCGCCCTGCATGCGCGCGGGGAGGTGGGCGCCGCCGCGCAGCTCCTCGACGGCGCGCTCGGGCCACGTCGAGACCACCGACGGCTGGCTCGACCTCTACGCGGAAGGCTACGAAGCGGCGATCGCCAATGTGCTGGCGCGGGGCGAGGCGTCCCGCACGACGGATCTCATCGCGCGCATGAAGCGCACCGCCGCGGCACGCGGCCTGCCGCGGCTCGACGCGCTGGCGCAGGCTTTCAAGGCGCGGCTCGGCGGCACGGGTGGAAGCGCAAATCCCGACTGGCGGGCGGGCGCGTGGAAGGCGACGCCCTCCGTCTGGCGCGAGCATCACGCCGCCGGCATCGTCCTCACGCAGCGCGCGCTCGCCGAACGACGCACGGCCGACGCGCTTGCGATCCTCGACGACCTCGAAGCCGCCGCGCGTTCGGCCGACCGCCACCGGCAGCTTCGCGAAGTCTCCGTGCTGCGTGCCGCGGCGCTGCATCAACAGGGCGACGAGGCGGCGGCACTCGCGGGGCTCGTGCCCGTGCTCGAAGCGGCCGCGCGCGAGGACGACACGCGATTTCTCGTGGACCTTGGACCTGCCGTGCTGCCGCTCCTGCAACGCGCCTGGTCCTGGAGCCGCGAGCACTGGCCCGGCGCCCACGGGCGCCAGGTGCTCGCGACCGCCGTGACGACGCTCGTCCGCGCCTCGGAAGCGCTCGATTCGCCGGGCACCTTGAGCGCGCGCGAGCTGGAAGTCCTCGTCGAGCTCGCCTCCGGCGCGCCGAACAAGGTGATCGCGCGCAACCTGCAGATGACCGAGAACACGGTGAAGTTCCACCTCAAGAACGTGTTCCAGAAGCTGCAGGTGCGCCATCGCGCCGAGGCCCTCCAGGCGGCGCGCGCCCGCGGCCTGCTGCGCTGACCTACCCGAACGGGTAGGCCGCCGTTCCCCCGACCTACTCGCCACCCGCATTGACCGGCGACCGCCGAGTCCAGAGGCTGTCCGCAACGCGTTTCGGTTTTGGGGGATTGATGTCCGAAGTGCTGCGGATTGGCGTCGACGTGGGCGGCACGAATACCGATGCCGTGCTCCTGCGCGGCCGCACCGTGCTCGCGAGCCACAAGTCGCCGACCACCCCGGACGTCGGCAGCGGCGTCGTCGGCGCCATCACCCAAGTCCTGAAATCCGCCGAGTTCCCGGCCTCCGCCATCAGCGCCGTGATGATCGGCACGACGCATTTCACCAATGCATTGGTCGAAGCCCAGCACCTCTGCCGCGTCGGCGTGCTGCGCCTCGGCGCGCCGGCGACGCTCGCCATCCGGCCGATGGCCGACTGGCCGGCGACGCTGCGCGAGACCGTTCACGGCCACACCGAGATCATCGGCGGCGGCTTCAACTACGACGGCCGCCCGATCACGCCGCTCGATCCGGCCGAGGTGAAGCGCGCGGCGCGCGAGTTCGCGGCCCGCGGCATCGAGTCCGTCGCCATCACC